>PZPK01000020.1 GCA_006212045.1 Oleiphilus sp.
AGTTTTGAGTCGGATCTTAACTTTGTACCTGTCTAGGTCAGGTGCTGCAACCCTTTCGCGGACCCCATCTAAATTTATTCCGGACAGCAGTGCGGAATGCAGGGGAACCACACCAATACTGGCTGTGGCGCTGATTTTCTCGCCTGGGCAATCGAGCTGAAAGGTCTCGAGACGATGCAACAAATTATCGGCGTATTGTGTCAGTTCAGCTGTATGGCCATGCTTGAGTATCAGTACAATACCGTCTGACTGTCCCGCGACAAATTCATTGGCTTTCAGCCCTTCTTTCAACCTGCCAAACAACTGAAGATTCACCTGTCCCTGGCTACGCGCACCGGTATTTTTTCGAACTTCGTCAAGCTCATCCAGTACCAGATACATCAGGTAAGCAGGATCCGACTCCTGCGTAGCCGCCATGTGAATCAGTTTCTCTTCGAGTCGCCCGATAAACTCGTAGCGGGAAACCACAAATGCGTTTGACTCAACACCTTCCAGCTCGATGAGCTTGTTCTGCAGATAATGATATTCGCGTGCGCGGCGTAACGCCCAAGTGATCAAAGCGTCGCGTTCAATCGGCTTGCCTAAAAACTCACAGTTTGCCAGTTCTGACATTTCCTTCTGCTCTTGAGGATCGTCAGTACCGCTAAGAAAAAGAATGGGCAAGAACTTGAACTCTTCCTCCTGTCGCAGAATATGCGCAACTTCGGTCCCGTCACAATTCGGCATTTTCAGGTCGAGTACCAGCACGTCCGGATTAAACCGGTGAATTTCCTTTAGCACTTGCAGCGGATCATTGACACACGCAACCGTAAAATTGGCCTCCTCCAGAAAATTCTGGTGCATTAGCAAACAGACCTGGTCATCATCGACCAGCAGCACCCGGTATTTTTCCTCGCCTTTGAGCGTTAACTTCCTGCAAGTAGCCAGCAGGGCATCTATATCGACAGGCTTGGTAAAAAAAGCAGTCCCTCCTGCCCGCAGGGCTTTCAGCCTGGCCACAATATCGCCGCGGGCAGAAACAAAAATGACCGGAATCTGAAAGCCGGTTTTCATCTGCAGTGATTGCAAAGCTTCTACACCAGCTAACGGTCCCTGGGGAAAAACAATATCCAGAATAATCAGCGAGGGTGTTTCGTGTGTAAGCTGCTCGTACAGATCTTTTAACGAAGCGAAGGCCCTTGTCACATAGCCCGCCTGATTCAGATGCGCATCGAGCACCTGCAATACAACAGGATCATCGTCGACCAGGTACACCAGCGAATGATCGGCATCCCGAGCCCGCACCTCATTCGCGCGCTGCGCACTTGATTCCCCAGAGTTTAAATGACCTTCGGCCAAACGCTCCAACTTGCCAATCAATTGATCGATATGCTGACAGATTTCGCTGTCCGGCGCCCCTCCCTTGTCCGTCATCTGCATGAGGGCATGGTCGAGCTCTCTGAGATGTTCAGCCAGGGTTTGATAACCAAGCGTTCCCGCACTTCCGGCCAGGGTGTGGGCGATACGATTCATGGTGGTAAGAGGCTTGGATGACCACTGGATATAGCGCAAATGGTGCCAGGCTTTCTCCAGGTCGGAGATCTTTTCCGGTAAATGACTGTGAAACAGCGCTTTCGCTTTGCTGATTCGCTCCTGAAATGTCACTTGCTTGACCATAATCCCACCCGCTCCTGAAGTGTTGGGCATCGTTTGCTGGCCTGCTTTGGCTGTCGACTTCCACCAAAGCCAGCTCTTGATTACAGATTTTTACTGCATTAATAGTAGCAGAGGCTGGCGTTTGTTAAGCTTTTATCGAACAAGGCCACCCATCGCGCACAAGAAATGATGGTTGATGTTATGTCCCGCTTTACCCTCAGCGATTCTTCTCGTCCTGCAAAAAAGAAAGAACCTTTGATTCGTTCCCCGCGAAATCTGCGTGACGACCTGGGAGGCGTCTTAAGACTAAACCGTAAACACCGAGCCCGGGAAATGGAACGCTGAAACCCAATCTTCACCGGTATTTACGCAACGTGGAGCGCTATACTCGTTGCGTTGTCCCGATCCAATCCACTACCAACGGCACAGAGGTGCTCTCATGGAACACACAATGTATCAGGCCTCCATACCTGCACTCCTTCGCGGCTTACAACAGCTGCAGCATATTCTGAAGAAAGCGGCGGCGCATGCCGAGGCAAAAAAAATAGACCAAGAAGTACTCACAGGCGCCCGGCTGTTCCCGGATATGCTGCCACTGGCTCGCCAAATCCATATCGCCACGGATACGGCAAAGGGCTGTGGTGCGCGTCTGGCGGGAGAGAATCCGCCCTCTTACGAAGATACAGAAACCAACTTTGAAGATCTCAACGCACGCATCGAAAAGACCGTCGCCTATCTTAGAGAACTGGAGCCGAGCTTATTTGAAGGCGCTGAAGAGCGCGACGTTGTGCTGAAGCTTGGCCCCTACACGGTTGAATTCAAAGGTTCGCAATACCTTTCCGGCTTTGTACTGCCCAATTTCTATTTCCACATGACCACGGCCTACAACATACTCAGGCACAACGGCGTAGAACTTGGGAAGCTTGACTTTCTCGGGCCACAACCGTTCTAGAATCAGCCTGCTTGAAAGGCTCTATGGATGAAATAGTAGGTAAAACCAGCGCTCGAAGCATCAGGACAGATGCTTCAGCAAGGCGTCCTTGGCCTGATTAAGGCGTGCTGCCAGATAATCATTCCCTCCACGATCAGGATGGAGCTTTTGCATCAACTTGCGATGCGCCTCGATTACATCCTCTTTCGAGGCGTCCGTTTGCAGACCCAATACCTGGTAGGCCTCTTCAAGGCTAAGAGCGCCAGCTCCGGCTGAGGAAGGCTGATCCTGCGTCTTGTTCTGCTGGCGTTCCTTATACAGGCGCCGCAACACAGGTACATAGCGAATCAGAGGGACCAGTTTTTTCGCAAACGGCAGTACTGCAGTCACTATGGCGGCAATAAAGTGCAGGCGCCCAGTGATGGTCAAATAGATCACCAGAGCAAAAAACAAGGAAAACAGCATCCAGATCCAGAATCTCTTCCGACCGGGACCATCCAGCTGCCTGAAATAACTCAGCAATACGTACAGCAATATCAGGGAAGCAACAATGCCAACAATACGGATCATGGGACAGCCCTCGAAACTGAACGCGAAAGAAAGGCTAGGATAGCAAACCCAGCTTTTTGGCGTTGCCCAAAAGCTCTCGGGCACGATGGACTACCGGAAGATCGATCATCTTGCCTTTGAATTCCACAGCGCCCTTACCTGCGGCCAATCCGGCCTCAAAGGCTTCAAGCAAACCGCGTGCATCAGCGATCTCTTCCTGACTGGGCGTCAGGACAGCATTGAGTATCTCGACCTGCTTTGGGTGTATACAGAATGCACCTGCAAACCCCAGCTGTTTGGCAAATACAATCGTGCTACGAAAGGCCTCGATATCGCTGTAGTCGGCAATCGACCCTGGAAAGCCCAGCGGGATGATATTGGCACGCCGACAAGCGAACGCCAGCATCTGATTTGGCAATAATAATGTCTGAGGCAATGGCTGCATACCGGCTGTCGCAGAAAAGTCTTCCGAGCCCAGCGTCATCGCGACCAGACGAGGGTGACAACTGGCAATTTCATCCAGCACAGGCAACGCATCAACCGATTCAATCATGGCAATCATCGCGGTACAGCCGTGCTTCATGCCTCGCTTTCTTTCCAGCATATCGATCCGTTCTGCCAGACGTGCGATCTGGGCAGCCGATTCAACTTTCGGGACAACAATCGCTTTCACCGACGGATCAATGGATGCCTCAAGATCAAGCAGGGCAAGCTCTTCATCGAGATTGATACGCACCAAGGCATCGGCACCACCTTGTGCCACCGTTTGGGCAGCTTTCACTACACACTCACGTGCCTCTGCTTTCTGAGCCAGCGGTACACTGTCTTCCAGATCAAGAATATAGGCATCCGCCCCCCGGGTGTGCGCCTTGGCAACGAACTTTTCGATGTGCACCGGAATAAACAGCGCAGAACGCCACCCCGGATAGCTAAGTGTGTCAATCATATTGCAAAACCCTTGCGCGGCTTGGCTTCAAGCTTTATCTGCCAATTGTGCCTGAATACTCATACAGAGGAAGTTGTCTTCATCGGCTGACCATAGTGATAATTCGTTCTCCTCCAGCTGCGCCGCAACCTGAAACGGGACGGTGTCGAAGGTGGGGCGCATCGCACGGAAACGGAATTGTCGGATATTTCGATCAGACAAATGCTGACGTTGCAGTTCCAGAAGAAGCGTCACCAGCAAAGGACCATGCACAACCAGCGCAGGATATTGCTCCTCTTTCATCGCATAGTCACGATCATAGTGAATACGATGTCCATTGTAGGTCAGGGCAGAATATCTGAACAACAAGACCGGATCAGGCTTGATGACACGGCTGAAATCGCAACTGCCCGGAGCAGTCTTGCCCGGAGGCAGGGGCGCGATACCTTTTTGCTGGGGCGCTTCACGATAAACGATATTCTGCACTTGCGAGATACACAGCTTATCAAACTGATGAATATCATGCCGTACGTTCACAAACACCAGGGTACCGGTACTGCCCTGCTTCAGCTCTACTGACTCAATGGTCGAGATGCGCGTCGCCGGACTGCCAATCGTAAGGGACTGATGCGCGGTTACCTCACCGGCCGCCCACATGCGTCTTGGCAAAGGTACCGGAGGAAGAAACCCACCCTTGTCCGGGTGACCGTCAATGCCAGTGGCTTCCGCGCGCGGAGTGGGCAGAAAATACATCCACTCCCAAAAAAGTGGCAAAGCATCCCCTTTCCCGGGCAAACTTTCATTATTCAGTGCCGCCGCAAGCGCGCGCGCGGGAAACAGTGCAAGATCGTCTTCCTGCGTTTCCTGTTTGCCTACCCACTGCTGCAGGTAGGCAATATCAATATCCGTCATAAACGTGCCTATCTTTTCCAATCTATCATGACTGTGTTCGCCCCAAACCCGCTGCTACAGGGGCTTGTCTATCGACCAATGCTATTCCGGACCTGCCACAACGCCCTGATCGTGCAACTTGCCGATTTGAGCCGCTGTCAGCCCCACCACTTCTGACAGAACCTGATCCGTATGCTGCCCCAGTGTGGGAGCGGGCCGAGGAGGCTGACGCTCAAAGGCTGAAAAATCCCAGGGAGCACCGGGTGCCAGATAACGTCCTATTCCGGCCTGCTCGATTTCGCGGAACATCGGATTCTGCTCAGAACAATCCGGATCGTCAGTTACCAGTTCCGATACGGTTCGGTATTGACTCCAACACACATTGAATTCATTGAAGCGTTTTGAAATATCGTCATAGTTGTGCGCAGCAATATAGGCTTCAAACACAGCCGCAATCTCTTCTCGGGCTTCGAAGCGTTCACCTTCAAGTTTGAAATTACGTCCCAGACGTTTTGCCAACGCTTCCATCTTATCCGTCGCTTCGGTCGCATCACAGAGCGATTTCCATTGCCGGGAGGTCAAACCGATGACCATCACGCGCACTCCATCACGCGTTTGAAAATCACGCCCGAAAGCGCCATACAGATAGTTTCCGTAACGGGGCCGCTCCTTGCCGGACTGTGCTTCGGCAATAAAGCCGAGGTGCCCCATGACCGCCATGGCCGCATCCGCCAACGCGATTTTGATATGCTGCCCCTTGCCCTGACGCATCCGGTGGCGCTCCGCCGCCAATAGACCCACGGCAGCCATTTGACCGGTAACAAGATCCCAGGCGGGCAATACATGATTGGTTGGTGACTGGCTATCGGAAGGCCCCGTCAGGAATGGCAGGCCAATCGCCGGGTTAACCGTATAATCGACGGCCGAACCACCATGCCGGTCGCCCTGAACGGTCAACTGAATCAAATCTGTTCTGAGTTCTGATAGCGCTTCGTAGGCCAGCCAGCCTTTCGGCGGAAAATTGGTCAGCAACATACCGGCATCGTCACCGGGCGCTGTAATGATCTGCTTGGCCAATTCGGCACCTTGTGGATCCCGAAAGTTCAGAGCGACGGATTGTTTGGATTTATTCAGTCCGGCCCAAAACAGACTGACATTATCGTCGGTCACTGGCCAACGACGATAGTCCAGACCGCCACCAATATTATCTATGCGAATGACTTCAGCGCCCAGTTGCGCCAGAGTCATACCACCGAGCGGTGCGGCGACAAATGCCGACGCCTCTACAACTCGCATGCCCGTCAGAATTTCCTTCATGCCTGCTACCCTGTGTTCAGCTTTCCAGCTCTTATTATTTCCAATTTTTTGTTGTTGGTCTTTGTTACCCGGATACCTGCTTGCTTGTCAGCATGCGCGAGAACAGCAGCTCCCTGACGCCGCCACAGCAGAATGCCAGCGAGCATCCCGGTGAAGCCCCGCCGCTCTGAAACGAGCCAAAGCATAAACCACGGGTAAGCCTCGATCAAATCACTTTCCACGAGCGTGTCGTGTTATATTGCAGGCTGCGTTCCTGATCACAAATTGCTGTATAAGCCATGAAAAACAATCGCGTCTTACGTCTGAGCCAAATCTCACCCGAGATCGTTCTGACCCTGCACAACGAAACCGTACCGGTCCCAAAGGGCGATGAAGTGCTGGTGCGGCTGTGCTCTATCGGGTTGAACAGGGCCGATCTTTTATATCAACAGCAACGCTACTTTGAAAAACCCCGCCTCGACTCTCGCCTCGGTTTCGAGGGGGCAGGCATTGTCGAAGAAGCCGGTCCCAATGCTTTATTCGAGCCCGGAGACCGCGTCGGAATCTGCCCAATGGCAATAGATGTTCACACCCAGGGTTGCCTGGCCGATTACGGCATCTACCGTTCCGACCAGCTAATCCCAACCCCCGCCAGCATAGACGATGCGCACAGCGGCGCTCTCTGGATGGCGCTATTGACGGCATGGGGGGGCCTGTGTGATGCAGGCGCTTTGCAGGCAAAAGAAACCGTCCTGATCACAGCCGCCTCAAGCGCGGTAGGGATTGCCTGCATCCAACTCGCCAAAGCCATTGGCGCCCGGGTGATTGCCACTAGCAGCTCCGAAGAAAAGTGCGCGTTCTTGCTGGAAACCGGTGCCGACGATGTACTGGTTCAGCCACGCGATCAACAAGCCCTTCCCGAGTTCGAAACACAGCTACTGTCACTTGCGCCAGAAGGCATTGATCTGAGCTTTGATGCGGTGACGGGTCCCGGCTTCCGAGCCCTAATTCGGGCGGCTCGGAGAGGCGGAAGGATAGTGGTTCACGGCTATCTGGATCGCCGCCCGATGGATGTGCACCCGGGCGTATTAATGAAACGCCTGTTAACGTTGAAGGGATATACACTGGACGCTACCCTAAGCCGACCGGAGCAAAAAGCCAAGGCAATTGCCTACCTTGGCAATCTTCTTGAGCAAGGTCTCGCCCGCCCGATGATCGCGCGAACCTTTTCGCTTGAAGAAGCGGCCAAAGCGTTTGAATTTCTGGCATCAAACCAACAATTGGGTAAGGTACTCATTACCCCCTGAGCCTGACATCCGACTGCGCGCGCATGGGTTTCGGGAAGGACCGCGCTAGCTGTACGCATACAAATTGACCACATACAATTGATCAGTATACTTGGCACACGCTCTGTTCCACATCAAAAAGGGACAGCTTTTTCCATATAAATAAAATGACACGGAATCCCTTTCATAATGGCAAGTTACCATGAACAACTCCAGGTTCAGGCGCTCAGCGATTTAAGTAACCGCTCCAAGAGTGGCATCCCGATGTATATGCTGATCTGGCTCGCCATCAGCATCACACTGGACGTACATGTCTCACACCCGCTTTTCTTTCAGGTAAACACCGTTATTCTGGCCGCGCTCATATGCCTGAGGGCATTTCATATGGCGCTGATGCGGGATATCAGAAACCGGAATGTGACGACCATGACCCAGTGGTTCACCTCCAATCTTCTGCTTTGTTCGCTACATTGGGGAGGCATGGTCGGTTTCGTCGTCTACGACCCTTCATTGTCTGATCTCGAAACAATCATGATGATCATCACTCCGGCCTTTGCATTGGGCGGAGCCTGTACCTTGAGTATATCAAGTGAAATACGTGTACTTTATCCAACCTTGATGTTTACGCCGATTATTACCATTTTTATTCTGAACGGCGACACCGAAAGCATATTGCTGGCGGTATTGAGCAGTTTGATGCTGCTTTATATTTTCAGTTCATCCAAGGCTTCGCATAAAGACTACTGGGAAGCGATCACCAATTATCTGGTTGCGGAAGAGCGTGCAGAGCAGATGGAAAAACTGAGTGTCACTGACCCTCTGACACAGATACACAACCGCATGTACTTCGATTCCGAATACTCCCAGGAATGGAAACGCAGCCTGCGTTTGAAATCCGTACTTTCCGTCATTATGATCGACATAGACTACTTTAAGCGTATCAATGACACCTACGGGCATGTGTTCGGCGATGAGTGTCTGAAAATTATTGCCAAGGCAATCCGTGATGAGGTCAAACGGCCCACTGACTGCGTGGCACGTTACGGTGGTGAAGAGTTTGTGGTACTGCTGCCAACAACAAACGAAGCGGGTGCAAAAACCATTGCCAACCGTATTCGCAGAGCTGTCGAAAAGATACAGGTCGACTACAAAGGAACCCCGGTCAGCATGACGATCTCCATTGGTGGCGCAACGTCCATCCCTTCGGTCAACGAAGAAAAGAACCTGCTGATTCGACGTGCAGATTCAGCGCTGTACCTGGCGAAGGAAAACGGCCGAAACCAATATCAGGCTGAAACAACAGGAACCAGCTGAACCATAAACGCTGCATTTGAGTTGAATCACAGTGCCGCACATACGCAGGGAAACGGCTTGCTGAACGCTTTTGTTGCATCCGTATTTACTATAAGATGCTTCGCACATTTTTAGTCAGATGACCTTGAAAGCCTTTTACCACGGTGGTCTCAGCGTTCAACGACGGACCTGAATTCCCGGAGCACTGGTCTGAACGGTGCGCAAAAAACATGGAAAAAGTGTCGCGATCGACACACAGAAACAACGCGACAGTGACACACTAACAGGTGCCAGCTGTCTTGGACCCAGCTTACTTAGCCGAACAGTCAGGAGGCCCCTTGTCTCAGAACGCATCTCAACTTATCGAACAGGCGCAGGCATATGTAGCGTCGGTACAGCACCTGGTCGATCAATCCCTCAGCTTCGTCAAACATCACTGTTTAAATGAGGCAGGCAGACTGTCCGGCACCAGACTGGACGAGTACCAACTCGTGTCCTATGAACTGGCTTACTGCGCAGCCGAGCTGTCAGGCGCCAAATTCACCAACGATTATGCCCGGCAACACCGGGCCAAAAGTGGCGATACAGACGTGCTCTATATGGAAGAGCGCTTTGCGCTGCACTTTTGTGCTGAAGCCATCAGCAACTGCAGAAACCGCTTGAGCATGCGACCGGCGGAATTCGGCCTGCAGCGGGCACAGCTCTCCGACGTTATGGACAATGAGGCCATGCTGCAGTTCTGCGATCAGTATCTGGGCGCCGCTTCCCTTTCGGAACTTGGACAGTTGATGCTGGAGCAGAATGGCCGAACCGGCGACTATCAACTAGATGAAGATAAGGAAATCATGCGCGAATCCTTCCAGCGCTTTGCTGCGGATGTCGTCGCTCCACTGGCCGAACATATCCATCGCGAAGATTTGATGGTGCCCAAGGAAATCCTCGAACCTCTCACCGAAATGGGCTGCTTCGGCCTTTCCATTCCGGAGCGCTTCGGTGGTCTGCAACCGGATGACCACGAAGACAACATGGGCATGATCGTGGTGACAGAAGAACTGTCACGTGGATCTCTGGCAGCTGCAGGCAGTCTGATCACGCGCCCTGAAATCCTGTCCAAGGCCCTATTGGCAGGCGGCACCGACGCGCAAAAAGAATATTGGCTGCCAAAACTTGCCAGCGCTGACCCCTTCTGCGCAGTTGCGATTACCGAACCGGATTATGGCTCGGATGTCGCAGGCATGAAACTGAAGGCCGAGAAAGTCGAGGGCGGCTGGATCCTCAATGGCGCCAAAACATGGTGCACCTTTGGCGGCAAAGCAGGTGTGCTGCTGACGCTGGCACGAACCGATCCCGATCCAAGCCTGGGCCATAAGGGCCTGAGCATGTTTCTGGTGGAAAAACCTTCCTTTGACGGACATGATTTCCGCTTCGAGCAGGAAAATGGCGGAGTGATGAGTGGCAAAGCAATACCGACGATCGGGTATCGTGGCATGCACTCTTTCGATGTCTTTTTCGATAATATCTTCGTTCCGGACAGCCACTTACTCGGTGGCGAAGCCGGACTGGGTAAAGGCTTCTATTACACGATGGCCGGATTTTCCGGTGGTCGTATCCAGACCGCAGCGCGTGCCAATGGCCTGATGCAGGCGGCCTACGACAAAGCCATCGCCTACTCCAAGGAGCGCAAGGTATTCGGCCAGGCTGTCGGGAACTATCAGCTGACGCTGGTGAAACTCGCGCGCATGGCAACCCTGATGACCGCATCACGCCAATTTACTTATGCTGTCGGTCGTCTGATGGACGAAGGCAAAGGGCAAATGGAAGCGAGTCTGGTAAAATTATTTGCCTGTAAAACGTCGGAATGGCTGACGCGCGAGGCCATGCAGATTCATGGTGGTATGGGCTACGCAGAGGAAACCGCCGTCAGTCGCTTCTGGATCGATGCGCGCGTACTTTCAATTTTTGAAGGCGCAGAAGAAACGCTAGCGCTGAAAGTGATCGCACGATCACTGATAGAAAACGCAGCCTGAAACAGAATAATAAACAGCGCACCGGCCGCAGCGGCCGGGTGACGCTTGTAAAACATTTGGAGTAACTCGGCATGAGCAGTGACAAGCAAGCGCATAAGCTATATGACAAGGAAGGAAAAGCGATCAAGGATCGCCCCTGGATATTCAGGACCTACGCCGGGCATACCAATGTTTGGGCCTCGAACGAGTTATACCGAAGTAATCTGGGCAAAGGCCAGACGGGTCTGAGTATCGCCCTGGACCTGCCAACCCAATGCGGCTACAGTTCGGACCATGACATTGCCCGCCCGGAAATCGGCAAAGTAGGCGTTCCGATCAATTCGCTTGATGACATGAAAGTCCTGTTTGACCAGATCCCTCTGGACCAGATGAATACCTCAATGACCATCAATGGCACATCCATGTGGCTGCTGGCACTCTACGTGGCATTGGCGGAAGAACAGGGCGTCGACATTGCCGACTTGAAGGGCACGACCCAGAACGACCTGATCAAAGAGTACCTCGCGCGAGGAACCTATATCTTTCCGCCTGAAGACTCAATTCGTCTGATCGTCGATATGTATGAATACTGCCTGCATAACATCCCATCGTGGAACGCATCAAACATATGCTCCTACCACTTGCAGGAAGCCGGCGCGACACCGGTACAGGAATTAGCGTTTGCTCTGACCACCGCAATCACGATTCTGGATGCTATTCGCGATCGGGGCTGCTTTAACGAAGAAGAGTTTGAGCGCTGCGTCGGCCGCATCTCATACTTCGTCAATGCGGGTATGCGCTTTGTCGAAGAAGTCTGCAAAATGCGCGCATTTTGCGAAATGTGGGACGAAATCACCACCGAGCGTTACGGTGTCAAAAACCCGAAATATCGTCGCTTCCGCTATGGTGTGCAGGTGAATTCACTGGGCCTGACCGAAGAACAGCCCGAAAACAACGCCTGGCGCATACTGATCGAGACACTCGGCGTCACACTCAGCCGAAATGCCCGCTGCCGGGCTCTGCAGCTACCGGCCTGGAATGAAGCTTTGTCGCTCCCGCGCCCGTGGGACCAGCAATGGTCGATCCGACTGCAACAGATTCTGGCTTATGAAACCGACTTACTGGAATATCCCGACCTGTTCGAAGGCTCACATGTTGTCGAATCCAAAGTCAATGATTTGAAAGAGCAGGCTTATGCCGAGATCAACAAGATTCTGGACATGGGCGGTGGTGTAGAAGCCGTGAAAACGGGCTATATGAAAACCTCATTGGTGACCTCGCAAGGCGAACGCATGACCAAACTGGTCAATGGTGAGCAGGTCGTGGTCGGTAAGAACAAATGGACCGAAGGTATCGAGTCGCCTCTCGTCAAAGGCAGCGACGGCGGCATTTTCATGGTAGATGCCGATGCAGCTCAACGTACGATTGACGCGCTCAATAAAACACGCAGTGAGCGTGACCCGGCGCGGGCCGAAGCGGCACTCAAGCGACTTGCAGAAGAAGCCGCGCAAGGCGTCAACCTGATGGAAGCTTCGATTGAATGTGCCAAGGCACGCGTCACTACCGGCGAGTGGTCCGATACCCTGCGGGCCGCATTCGGTGAGTTTCGTCCACCCACGGGCGTGGACGGCCAAGCCCTGAATATTGAAAACGACACGCTCACCGCTGTCCGTAAAAAGGTCGAAACCTTTATCGAAACACACGGCTATCGCCCGCGTATTGTGGTCGGCAAACCGGGGCTGGATGGCCATTCCAATGGTGCCGAAATGATCGCGGTGGCCGCACGCCATACCGGCTTTGACGTCATTTATTTTGGCATACGTCTCAGCGCTGTAGACATCGTGCAATCGGCTCTGGAAGAAAATGTCGATGTCATCGGTATCTCTCTGCTTTCCGGCTCGCATAATGAAATTACCGACCAATTGTTTGAAGAGCTTGAAAAACATGGTGCCAGAGAAGCCATCCCGGTCATTCTGGGTGGCATTATCCCGACACCGGATTTTGATGCGCTGTATGACAAGGGTATCAAGCGTATCTTCACGCCGAAGGATTTTGACCTGATGTCCGTGATGAGCGAAATCATCGATGTCATCAACGAACAGAAGCGCGCCTGACGCGCTCTCCCAGATTCAGACGCTATGCCACTCAGTCAACAGCATACACTTCTTCAGGAACTTGAAAGCATCCATCAAGCCATGGATGCGCCCTTGGACCCGACAACCCATGATCTTCTGCATCAGGCTGCGCAGCTTGAAAAATGGCCAATAGCTCAATTGATCTCCATCTTTGAGCGCAATAATACCGAAAGTCTGATCAAGCGCCATGCCATCACGCGCTATATGGACACCCACCCGGACCTTTTCGGCAAGCAGGCCTGCATCTTCGGCGTTACCGGCACACCGGGCGCCGGAAAATCAAGCCTGATCGGCGAGCTATGCCTCAGCCTGCTCGAGCAACAGCCCGATATCAGTATTGCAGTGCTGGCCATTGACCCTTCCAGCCAATCCTCAGGGGGGGCTTTGCTGGGCGACCGCACGCGCACGCAATTTCCTGTCAACAACAAACAGGTGTTCTTTCGCTCCCAAGCCAGCCATCTGGATCTAGGGGGGATGGGGAAAGCCACCTTCCATGTCATGCGATTGCTGCGTAAATTTTTTGATGTCGTGATGATCGAAACTGTTGGTATTGGCCAAAGCGAAATCGAGGTGCAGCGATTGAGCGATCACACCATGCTCGTGATGCAACCTCTGGCTGGTGACCAGGTCCAGTTTATGAAAGCTGGCATTATGGAAGTACCTGATACCTTCGTGATCAATAAATGTGATGAAGACGCTCTGGCCAAGAAAAGCCGACACCTGCTGAAGGCCAGCCTGAAACTGGCTCAAATCCACCTTTCCGGGGACGAAGCCGAACAGGCCATTTTTATGACCAGCGCCACGCAGCGCAAAGGCATTCGTGAAGTCGCAGAGTATCTTTTAAAGGTCTGTTCAGTGGATAGACCGGACAACTTCGATGAGCAGGAAGTCTACTTTAGAAATAAATGGATACGAGAGGCTTATGGCGAATTTGGCCTTGGCGTATTTGAACACTTTAAAGACAAAGCGGAACTGTCACGTGGCACATTCGAAGAAAAAGAACTGGCATACAAACAGCTAATGGCGAACTTTCTCACAAAGCTGAAGTGAAACCTTCGATAGCACGCTCAAATAAGAAATTCTACCTGTAAAGCGGCATTCAACAATGCTAGGGTCGAGCCATTGAACAGCACCTATTGGCACTAAAAAAAGAACAAACAGACCCAAGACAAGTAACTATAAAAAATGACATTCAAGAGGAAAGAAAATATGAGCAAAGAACTCTATGAAATCGGAGAAACTCCACCTCTGGGCGAAGTTCCACCAAAGATGCATGGCTGGCTGATCCGACCCGAGCGTTTTGGTGAACCCAATCAGGCGTTTCAAAAGGAAGTTATCGACACACCTGAAATCAAAGATGACGAAGTTCTGGTCTATGTGATGGCTGCGGGCGTCAACTACAACAATGTCTGGGCCGGACTGGGCGTTCCTATTGATGTGATCGGGATACGCAACAAGGCAGGCGAACCAGAGAAGTTCCACATAGGGGGATCAGACGCCTCCGGTATTGTGTATAAAGTCGGTAAAGACGTCAGCAATGTAAAGGTTGGTGACGAAGTGGTCGTGCACTGCGGGACCTGGCAAAAAAACTGTGAGATGGAACAACGCGGCAAAGACCCCATGTACGATTCGACCTTCAGAATCTGGGGCTATGAAACCAACTATGGCAGCTTCGCCCAGTTCACCAAAGTACAGGACCACCAGTGCCTCCCAAAACCCAAGCACCTCAATTGGGAAGAAGCCGCTTCTTATATGTTGGTAGGCGCAACGGCTTACCGTATGCTCATGGGCTGGGCTCCGAATCAGGTCAAAAAAGATGACGTGGTATTAGTCTGGGGTGGCGCCGGCGGCCTTGGCTGTATGGCGATCCAGATCGCGAAAGCGATGGGTGCAAAGCCAATTGCCGTTGTTTCCGACGACAGCAAATTCGACTATTGCAAGCAGCTCGGTGCCGTCGGTTGTATTAACCGCCGGGACTTTGACCACTGGGGTATGCTGCCACACTGGAAAGACAATGAGTCCTATGGCCAATGGAGCAAGGGCGCACGTGCTTTCGGGAAAGCCATCTGGGATATTCTGGGTGAGAAACGCGGCGTAGATGTGGTCTTCGAACATCCGGGCGAAACCACAATCCCGACGTCCATTTTCGTCTGTGAAACCGGTGGTATGGTCGTTGTATGTGCCGGCACTACCGGTTACAACGCGACTGTAGATCTTCGTTACCTTTGGATGCGACAGAAGCGCCTGCAAGGCTCACACTTCGCCAATGACGAACAGTCCATTGGCATCAATGATCTGGTGATTGAAGGCAAGGTTGACCCCTGCCTTTCGCGGGCCTTCAGCTATGAGGAGCTTCCGCTCTCGCACCAACTGATGTACGAAAACAAGCACCCGCATGGCAACATGTCGATTCTGGTTGGTGCTCAGGACTTTGGCATGGGCGCTCAAAAGTGAAATCAGGCCGGGCGGCTTTGCGAGTCGCCCGGCAATGTTATCTCCCTCTTTTTTCCGAATCAGGGTGCCATAGGCGATCACTATGAATCCATTCCTTTTGGCCGGAATCGCAGCAATTTTGATCTGGCTGATCATTCGAAACCTTGCCCATAAGGACCCGGCAGCAGAGAGCTGCGCCAAAGCCGTTGTTCAGTGCCTGAAACAGAAACCGCACGCCAGTGCTCAGGAAATTGCAGAGGTTTTCCGGACGCACAATCGAACCGGCCAGGATATCGGAAAGGTCACCCGTTTACTCAAAAGCCGATTGGTACAAGCCGGTATACGTAAGGAAGATCAGTTGGATGTCATGCAAGCAGTTCAGCAAGCCAAAACCATGCTCGAAAAATAATGACGATCTACCAGAATAGACTTTTAAACTCCATCATCCGAAAACATTCTCGACAAAAGCTTTTTGTATTTTAACGATCCGGTCGGAATGCTTGAGCAAGGCATCAACACACTCCCTGTCCAGCTTGGTTCCGGCCATCTCCCTCAACTTGGCAAAAGCCTCTTCGTTACTCCAGGCCGCCTTGTAAGGACGCTGACTGGTCAATGCATCAAACACATCTGCCACCGAAACGATACGCGCCTCTATCGGGATATCCTGCTGTTTGAGGTGCTCCGGATAACCGGAACCGTCTACAGCCTCATGATGATACAGCGCGATATTCTTAAGCAGCTCAATATATTCCACACCGTCCAGCCCATAATTACTTAGCAGCTTATCGATAATATCCCGGCCATTGCGGGAATGCTCCTGCATGACTTCAAACTCTTCTTTGCTAAGCTTGCCGGGTTTGAGAAGAATATTATCCGGAATCGTTAACTTGCCAATGTCATGCAGGGGTGAAAATAGAAAGACATGCTCGATATAGGAATCACTAAAACCGTAGCGCTCAGCCAGCTCCGCAGCGATCAGACGCGAATAGTGCGCCATGCGTTCCAGATGGGAGCCAGTTTCGGGATCACGATGCGTACTGATTTCGCGCGCCGATCTGACTGTCGCAACCAGAGTCTTGATGCGGCTCTGCTCTCCGTAAAGCATAAACGCCATGAGGTGGCCCGCCATATCAAGCTCGCGTAGAATGCGTTCGACAAAGACATTTTTCTGCCTGGAATTGAAAAATACAAAACCCAAAAACAAACCTTCAGCAAACAGCGGCAAGGTATAGCTTGACAGGTAGCCACCCTGATCAATCAGCTGGGTATGGACCTGGGTTCCCGCCCCAAAGACACTCAAATCATTCACCACCCGCGGCTGATTCCTTTCCAGTATTTCCATTAATGAACTGCAATCGGACAGTTTCGCATCATAATGATCCAATTCTTGCGCCTGTTCGGAGCTGGCCACATAAGTACAAAGCATGTCTGTATCTTTGTTGTAGAGCGCGACCGCAATACGATCAAGAAAAGGGTGTCGAGCTCTGAGCGCTTGATGTAAATACGAGAGACGCTCCTCAATAGACTGAGGCTTATTCAATTCTCCAAAACTGTCCTCGTGCTCAAACATAGCTCACACTCCTTCGTTAGAATTTTTAGCTTAGTTGATCTGACGCACTTTGCTTAGTTGCGCTCACTGGCTATGCTTAACATAGCTTCACAGATTCAAACAGGTCATCGCCCGCATGCTCGTTCAGGAAGTCATGAATACCCGCCCGCTCTGCGTGAACAGCAATGCACGCCTCGGGCCCGCGATTCAGCAAATGACCGACAGCAGTCACTCCTGCATCGTCGTTATCGAACAGGAAAAGCCCTGCGGTATCATCACCGAACGTGATATCGCCAAAGCATTTGCGGACGCGTTTGATGATTGCGAAAAGCTAAAAGACGCCTTCTCTCAGCACGTGTCGGATATTATGACCTCTAACCCGGTGTGTATCGACGCCGGAATGTCCTGCCCGGATGCGCTCACGCTCTCTCGCAGTCGCAGCCTCAGACATCTGCCAGTCGTTGACAACGAGGGCTGCTTAATCGGTATCGTGACTCAAACCAGCCTGATGAATGCCTTTGCTTCACTGCTAAACGAACAGGCCAGACTCGAAACCAGCCTCGAGGAACTCAGAGCGCTTTCGCTTGAAGACCCGCTGATGAAAATCGGGAACCGTCGCGCCATGGAAGTCGACCTGAACTACACGGCAGCAGAAGCCGAACGACACCAAAGAAGCTATGCGCTGGCACTGTTCGATATCGATTTTTTCAAACGCTATAACGATCGCTATGGACACCTAGAGGGAGATGAGGCCCTGCGCAAGGTTGCCGATGGCATTAAACAATCCATTCGCGACTCTGACCGCACCTACCGCTATGGCGGTGAAGAGATTCTGGTTCTGATGCCGGATACAAACGAGGAACAGGCGGCTATTTGCGCCGAGCGCGTTCGCTCTACCATCGAATCATTGCAGCTGGAACACCAGGACGGTAAAGACGGCATTCTAACCATTAGCGGCGGCTATGCAACTCACGCCGGGGACCACTGGGAAAGCATGATTGAACGGGCTGATGAGGCGCTTTATCAAGCCAAAAACAGTGGCAGAAATGCGATCGCAGCGGCAAATTCACCTTAGTGATACAACGCGGTAGACGAACCAACATTCCATCAAACCGATGGCGTCGCAGCGCGGCCCTTTCAGGTCCCGCCAAGCCATTGTTGCTCCCGATTCAGGGACAAGCAGACTGAGGACCAGCCAGCCGCTCCGTTTGATCTTCAAAATACAAAGCAAAGCCATCTGAAATTGCCCGAGTTGCGTATCAATACCATGAATCCGATAACCCACTGAGCCACCTTATGCCTGATTCCAATCAACAACCCGCAAGCCGCTATGGCAATGCAGGTCTGACTCCATTTGTACTTTGCGCCGCACTGGTCTGGATATTGCCGGAACACTATGCGCTGCCGGCCAGTCAAGTGTTTGCATGCTACTCCACCGTTATCCTATCTTTCCTTGGTGGCGTGCTTTGGGGGACTGCATTGCAAAGAGAAACTGCTCCGCAAGGCCCTGCCATGTTGAATATTGCAATCGCTGTCAGCCTCGTGTCTTGGGCAACATTGATTCTGGCGATGATTCCGTCCACCACCCTGGCATCTGGCCTGGCGATTTCCATCGCTGTTAACGGTGTGGCCTATCTGATTCTGCGCCAGAGTGAACGCAGTTGTTGCGATCAATACTACCCGGAATGGTTCCAGCAGCTGCGCGACTGGTTGAGCCGTATCGTACTGGCCAGCCACATTTCGGTCGCGGTCTTTGTGATTCAGGTTTAGGGGGACTTGCGTATGAAGACTCTGACTCTAAAACAGCTGGAAAAGCACAATCGCCTGGAAAAAGTGATTATTGAATCACTGGATTCGTCACTGTACCGCCTTTTGGTCCTGGTCGAAGGTGAAGAGGCCTTGGTAACCGAAAAGAACGGCGCATCTTTGGTCAAACGCAACCAGAATGATTTGCGTGAGCTACTGGCGCCGTTCGCGATTGCGTCCCTGGTGCTGCGTCACCAAAGTGCCTACGACGAAATGATTGGCCAGCCAGTGCGCTCTGAATCCAATCGACTGGAGATCCCCCTCGGAAAGAACGTGATGCCCGAAATGGGGGCATAAGTCCCCCTAAATGGCATCCGGCCCCGAGGTCCCCCCTCCCATTGATTGCCCGTTTACAAAAAAAGAGCGGCAATCTGCCAAACCAGGACTACCTTTAACAGGTAACTCCGCCCTTGAAATCGTGCGGGATACCTCAAGATCCATACAGGTAACGCTGAAACTCTGATTAATTGCACTATGACTAATGCAGGAGACGTCAGATGACTGAAGAATCAAACAAATTGGTGGATGCATACGAGCGTTTCGCGCAGAAAACCAGAGATTTGCTCGAAGAATCGCAGGACAAAACAGCACAAGCACTTGAGAAAGCCATGGAGGCGGCACGGGAGAATCTTGAAAAAGCTGAAGAGATCAGCCAGGAGGAAGGACAACGCCTGAAAGCTTTTTTGAAGCGTGATTTGGAACAGACGGCCAAGGACATCCAAAGCATCGAAGCCTACACCGTTGAGCACTTCAAACCTTCATCCATTAAAATGGGCTTCTATAACCTTTTGTCCTACCTGTCGCACAACAGCGCCGACGTGTTTGACCGGCTCGCAGAATGGGCTGACAAGGAAGTGGAGGTGCATACCGGAGAAGTTACCGGCCCCGCCACGTTGCAATGCAGTGCCTGTAAGTCGGACCTGCACTTCAAGGAAAGTGGTCGGGTACCCCCCTGCCCGAAATGCCATAAAACCGAGTTTCGTCGTACTGGCTAGAAACACCTCCGGCCCGGGCACTAGCGCTAATGAACGGACAGATTCGTCCCTTAAGCGGATCGGCCATCAAGCGCGGAACCGTTGCCTATTTCATCTAGGATGGCTTGTCGCTGTAGGCGGAAGGGGCATCTATCGTGGTGCCTTGACGATCCAGCATCCCGACATCCAATACCGGTGAAGCATCGATGTGCTGAGCGTCCATCATCTGCGCAACCCTTTGCAAACTTGAAATAATCATCGTCTGCTCCCAGTCACGAAGGTCATTAAATTGCCGTGCAAACTGATCCTGCAATGGCATTGGCGCTGTTTTAAGCGTTTCATGGGCTTCATCTGTAAGATAGGCATGCACTTTCCGCTTATCCTCTTTTGAACGTTCCCTGAACACCAGTTGACGCTTTTCCAGGCGATCCAGAATCGTCGTGACCGTCGCCTGACTCAGACTCATATCTTCCGCAAGTTGCCCGATGGTCACTTCGCCTCGCTCGCGAATCGTATGCAGTAACAGAATCTGGGGAGCTGTCAGCCCGGTCGTTTTGGCCAAATGCTTGGAATGTAAATCGGTTGCGCGTATGACGCGCCTGAGCGCCACCAAAACCTGGTCAATGTGTTCCAATTCAATATCCTCAAATATTCCGGCAATTTCGTCATTATAATCCGCGCTTAACAACATTACTCCTACCCTGTTCAACTACTGGCCCTGTGACTACCCGACATTTGCCCTGTTCAGTAATGCGCTTTGTCAGCAGTGACCCACCTAATGGCGCAAAACGGGTTAACAGGAGCTTCCACATCAGACACTTTATGACCCAAGAATTTGTGCTCTTAAGAAAGCACGCAATTACTTTAAGTCTGGAAATATTATTTATTTAGTGTACTATATTTAGAGAACTAAACATTAACAAGTAAAACTACTAACCAATCTCGACTACGGAGCAGTTTTATCGACGCATTAGGTTGATATGCGCGCAAATAGTCTCAAACCAGACAAATAAAGTGGTTTGCCTTAGCAGTAAGATTAGTTAGTTCACTAAACTTTAGACATAAACAGGAATATGCAAGCAATTACATTGAATCACCCCAATAGCCAGGACGGCTATGCCGTGTATCGGCTCATTGAAAGATGCCCTCCTCTAGATACGAACTCAAGCTATTGCAACCTGCTGCAGTGCTCCCATTTTTCCGACACTTCGGTCGTTGCCAAAATGGCTGACCAGGTCGTGGGGTTCATTTCCGCTTACCTTAAACCGGGCCAGCCGGACACCTTATTTATCTGGCAGGTCGCAGTCGGCAATGAAGCACGCGGAAACGGGCTTGCCAAGGATATGCTGTTAAACCTTCTTGACCGTGATGCCTGTGCTCAGGTGACTCACCTTGAGACCACCGTAACCGCGGACAACGCAGCATCCTGGGCGCTTTTTGAAAGTCTTACCCGGGATCTGGACACGACACTGACACGCAGTGTGCTGTTTGATTCGGAACAGCATTTTGGCGGCCAGCATGCATCCGAATTGCTTGCCCGTATCGGTCCTTTTGAGCATGCATCCAACAGAAAAGACTGCGCTTAAACAGAGCTGACCAACTTTAAAACACTTTATCTATTGCTATTGATCATCCCCTACTGGAGGGCACCATGAAGATTTTTGATGAAATCGAATCCGAAGTACAAAGTTACGCGCGCGCATTTCCCCGCGTATTCAACCGGGCCAAAATGGAATACCTGTATGACGAAGACGGCACCGAATATCTGGATTTCCTGGCAGGCGCTGGCACGCTCAATTACGGCCACAACAACGATATTTTCAAGCCTTATCTGCTGGATTACATCCAGAATGACGGCATCACCCATGGACTGGATCTCCACACCAAAGCCAAGGCCGAGTTTCTGGAAAGCTTCAATGAGAAGATCCTGAAACCTCGCAAGCTGGACTATGTGGTGCAGTTTACAGGCCCAACCGGCACCAACGCGGTTGAGGCAGCACTGAAGCTGGCGCGCAACGTCACAGGCCGCGAAAACGTCATATCATTCACCAATGGCTTTCATGGCGTCAGTATGGGTTCACTGGCTGTTACCGGCAACTCTCACCACCGTGGCGCAGCCGGCGTCAGCCTGAGCGGCACCAGTCGTATGCCCTACGATGGCTACCTGGGTGATGCACTCGACACCACAGAATATCTGGACAAGGTTCTATGTGATTCCAGCAGTGGCATCGATCACCCTGCCGCAGTTATCGTCGAAACGGTTCAGGGCGAAGGCGGCATCAACGCTGCAAGCTTTGAGTGGCTGCGCAATCTGGAGAAAGTCTGTCGCAAGCACGATATTCTGCTGATCGTTGATGATATTCAGGCCGGTTGTGGCCGCACAGGTACATTTTTCAGCTTTGAAGAAGCCGGGATCAAACCTGACATTGTCACACTTTCCAAATCCCTGGGTGGCTATGGTCTGCCCTTCGCAGTCGTACTGTTCCATCCTGAACTGGATCAATGGAAACCCGGCGAGCACAACGGAACGTTCCGGGGCAACAACTTTGCTTTCGTGACAGCCAAGGCAGCCATCGACCATTACTGGTCGGATGATGCATTTTCAAACGATATCAAGGCCAAGGGCGCATACGTCACCAAACGTCTGGACGCCATCGTCGAGGAATACGGTGAGGGCAACTTCAACACCTGTGGCCGCGGCATGTTCCAGGGCATTAACTGTGTCAATGGTGAGCTGGCTTCCAAAATCACCAAGAGCGCGTTCCAGAAAGGTCTGATTATTGAAACAAGTGGCGCCGACGACCAGGTCGTCAAGTTCCTGTGCCCTTTGGTGATCAGTCAGGAGAACCTGAAAAAAGGGATCGATATCGTGGAAGACACGATCCGGGAGATTTGCGCCAAAATTGACGAGATGCCGGAAGACAATTGCTACTTTGACGATGTCAGAATGGCGAGCTAACAAGGCTCTGGCGCCCGGCATGGACCGGGCTTTCAGCCAATATCAATCAATATCCCAACAGATCAGTAAACGAGAGGAAGTATGATCGTACGTCAACTGCAAGACGCCCAAAAAGAAGGGCGCCGTATTGTATCCCCCGATGGCAACTGGGAAAGCACGCGCCTGCTTTTAAAAGATGATGGCATGGGCTTTTCCTTTCATATCACCACCATCTACAAGGATGCGGACTTTCGCATGCATTACCAGAACCATCTCGAGTCTGTGTACTGCATATCCGGGAAAGGCGAAATTGAAAACCTGAACGATGGCAAAGTGCACCCTATCAGCGCAGGTACCATTTACCTCCTGGACAAGCACGACCCGCACATCCTGCGCGCGCAGGAAGAAATGACCATGGCTTGTGTCTTCAATCCGCCGCTGAACGGCAAGGAAGTGCACAACAAGGAAGGTGCATACGAGCTTGAAGCGGAGACGATTTAATCAACCTCGCACTGCAACTACCTTTACCCCGAAGCATGACAGATAAAGAACGGGAAGAGCTTAAATCCATCATTCTGCAACGCATCGAATTCCTGCTGGTGCTGATTGATTCGAACGCCTGTGGCAATGCCCACCCGGTACTCGACAATCAGGTGCCGGTCAATATGTTTGATGCCGGCACACGCGGTCCGAAAAGCAGCGTGATAGATCAGAGTGAGATTGAGCTGACACAACTGACGCGCACCCTGACCTGGCTGGAGTCCGCCCATGTCGGGCTTTGTGAGCGATGCAAACAGGCCGTGTCCTTCGAACGCATGAAAAGCAATCCGGTTTCACGACTTTGTGACACCTGTACGGAACAACAACTTGGAGACCTAAATGATTAATCATACCGTCGAGAAAATAGGTGGCACATCCATGAGCCACTATGAAGCGGTGCGAGACAATATCATCCTCAAGCCTCAAGGCAGAGACGACAAATACCACCGCGTTTTTGTGGTATCCGCTTATGGCGGCATCACGGACTTGCTTCTGGAGCATAAAAAATCGGGCGAACCCGGCATATTTTCCCTGTTTTCGGACAACATTGATGACGATAGCTGGCGCGATATGCTGACCCTCGTGCAGGAAAAAATGTTCGAGATCAACCGATCCCTGTTTGTTGATGGTCCTCTTCTTGAAGATGCCAATCAGTTCATACGCGACCGCCTAGAAGGTGCCGCCAACTGTCTCAGTGATCTTCAGAGCTTGTGCCGCCATGGCCACTTCTCGCTCAGCAGCCACCTGAACTCTGTACGGGAAATGCTCGCCTGTATTGGCGAAGCGCACAGTGCCCGTAATACCGCCAAGTTACTGAAACGCGACGGCATCAATGCCCGCTTTGTAGACCTGACGGCCTGGCGCAGCCAGGAAGTATTGCCGCTGGACACCCGCATCGAACAGGCCTTTGCAGACATTGACCTGAGCAGGGAGATCCCGATCGTTACCGGTTATGCGCATAGCGAAAACGGCCTCATGAGCAGTTTTGATCGCGGTTACAGCGAAATGACTTTCAGTCGTATTGCCGTGCTGACCGAAGCCAGCGAAGCGATTATCCATAAAGAGTTTCATTTGAGCAGTGCCGATCCGCGCCTGGTCGGCGAAGAGCGTGTGGTGCCCATTGGGCGCACCAACTATGATGTAGCCGACCAACTCGCCAACCTCGGTATGGAAGCGATCCACCCGAAAGCAGCGAAAGGGCTGCGCCAGAACGAAATACCACTGCGTGTGCGCAACACCTTCGAACCGGAACACCTGGGCACGCTGATAACCGGCGACTATGTCAGTGACGAACCCTGTGTTGAAATTATTGCCGGACGCAAGGGCATCTATGCCATCGAGCTATGGGATCAGGACATGTCGGGCAAGATTACCGAAGTCGATCATGCCATCACCAGCCTGCTGCAACGCTACAAGGTCAACTTCGTGGCGAAAGATGTCAATGCCAACACGATCACGCATTACTTGAGCACCAACCTGAAAACCCTGAAGCGCTTGCTGGTCAATCTGAAAGAAGCCTTCCCCGATGCAGAGGCCTCCTATCGCAAGGTAGCGATTGTTTCTGCAATTGGCAGTGACATGCAAGTACCGGGTATACTCGCAAAAACCGTCGGGGCGCTCGCGAATGCCAACATCAGCGTATTGGCCATTCACCAGTCAATGCGTCAGGTCGACATGCAGTTTATCGTAGAAGAAGAGGACTACACCTTGGCCGTACAAAGCCTGCACCAGTGTCTGGTCGAAGTGCACGACCATGGGCGAGCAATATGTCTCGCATCCTGAGCTTAAGCGTCTTGCTCCCCATCCTGCTATGGGGGGCCGGCGTGCATGCAGCCGATCAGGAAACTCAGGACAAACATTTCGAGGAAAAGATCGAAACCCTCAAAAAACCGATGTTCACGCCTTTTGTTGAGCTCTATGTGCTCGAGGAAATGAAAAAGCTGAGGATCGATCTGGCCGACCAAAAGCATGAACTGATGCAACAGGTGCTGGACCGGGAACACAAAGCCGTAGATAGAGCCGTTGCCTATGCCACTGACACTATCACTTATTTTTTCTATCTGATCGCCGGCGCCACATCCATATTGCTGCTGGTGGGCTGGAACTCTCTGCGGGAAATACGTGAAAGAATGCATTCTTTGGCCGACGAAGAAGTGTCCAAGCTGGTCGATGAATATGAAAAACGTTTGCAGAACATCGAGCAGCAGCTAAGCCAGAAAACACGGCATATTCAGGAAAACAAGGAAGAAATAGAACTGACCCAGGACATTCAGTCACTATGGTTAAGAGCCGGGCAGGAAACAAATCCGGCCACCAAGATCGAGATATATGACGAGATACTCAAACTGAAGCCTGACGATTGTGAGGCGCTCACCTACAAGGCAGATGCGGTACTGGAACTCGATGAACCTCAATGGGCCAGTAACCTGTGCCATCAGGCCCTTGCAATCGACCCGTCCAACTGCCACGCATTCTTCCAGTTGGGCTGTGCCTACACCACCCTGCACCTTTTTGAGGATGCGGTGCACTATCTTTCCAAAGCGCTTGAGCACAAGGAAAGCTATCGCGACAGTATTCGACAGGATAAGGCACTAATTCCATTGCATGATTATGCGCCCTATCAAGCCCTGATCTCCGGCTTCGATGATGCGCCCGCTGCGACGGAAAGCTAACGAATCTGTCGGCAAACAGACGGGCTTATTCCAAAATGCTTTTGAAATGCGGTTCGAAAAGCAGGAACGGAACGATAACCCAGCTCTCGTGCCGCCTGATCAACCGAAAACTGTGTCAGCAAATAATCACGCGCAAACTCCATACGCATTCTTTCAAAATAGCGCGCCGGAGAAATTCGGTGTCGAGCCGTAAACCTGCGCTGAAAACTGCGCTCGGACATGGGCAAATAAGCAGCCATTTCCGATACCCTAACCGGACGCCTAAGCTGCGTCTTTAGCCAATTTATCAATCCTGCAAAATCGTCATCCTGCTTTCCCCCTAAATCCAGTAACTGACTGAACTGGGATTGTTTTCCTGGCCTGTGCGCGTAAACCACCAGATTTTTTGCAACGTCCTTCATCAGCTTCTCGCCATGATCCCGGCGTAATATTTCGAGCGCCATGTCGATTCCGGTTGTCACGCCTGCCGATGTCCAGCAACACCCGTCAACGTGGTACAGCGCATCGTTCAGCACATTGATATCCTTACCAAGCTGACTTAGAGATTCACATCCTGCCCAATGCGTAGTAACCGTCATACCACGCAACAAATTTGCAGCTTGCAAAAGGAATGCCCCACTACAAACAGAACCATAACGCTCGCAGTTCCCGGACTCGCTCGCGAGCCACCCCGTCAGTATTTTATTCGCCATTGCTTGTTGCAGCGGTTTGGCTTGCGCTCCAACCACCAGTAAGGTCGTGCGTGGTGAAACGTTGGAATCCCCGCACGGGTTGCTCATGATGGTCAGACCGGATTCCGCCGTGACCAATCCACCTTCTACAGACACACATTGCTGATGGTAGAGAGTCCTTTTCGACAACGAATTCGCCGCTGAAAACACCGACATCGGACCACTCAAGTCCAACAATTCAAAGCCAGGATAGATTGCAAACAAGACCGAACGTTCATGCATTGGCGTAATATAGGTGTTTTTTGTCATTTACGCCAATTATCTGAGGGATATACTACTCGCTATGAAATGCCTTTTTGATTCAATAAAAGGAGTACCGAAATGCAAATTGCTATTGTCGTATATCCCGGAATGACCGCGCTCGACGCCATAGGGCCCTACGAAGTACTGCGTGCTATGCCTGATGCCGAGATTCGTTTCGTCAGTGACGAGATTGGTCCAATCGTTACTGATAGTGGCGTACTGGTGATCGGAGCCACTCACACTTATGAAGAAACGCCTGCCCCGAACATTATGCTTGTGCCTGGCTCAACGGCTGACACCACAACAGCGATGGCAAACATCAAACTGATCACATGGCTTCAGCAAGCACACAAGACCAGCACATTAACTTTATCCGTGTGCTCAGGTTCACTGGTACTGGCAGCTGCCGGATTGCTCGATGGCCACCCGGCAACATCCCACTGGCTTGCACAGCCTTTACTTAAACAATTTGGAGCAACCCCCAAGAAGCAGGAACGCATCGTGGAGTCCGGCAAGATTATTACAGCAGCGGGTGTTTCTGCCGGCATCGACTTGGCACTGTTCATTGCACAACGCTTGCACGGTAAAGAATTAGCTGAAAAAATTCAGTTACTTATCGAATACGACCCAATGCCACCGGTCAATTCGAGCCATCCCAGCAAAGCAACGAAAGCCGTTTATGAAATTGCGCGCAAGGAAATGCTACTTGCCGCCCAAAACCGACGCAATGCTATTTCTATCCCATTAATTCTATGGCGAAGCACTCTCAAAAAAGTACGGCGGCGTTTATCCGCTTGACCAATAAAAAGAGGGAACTGCCAAAAAAACATCATTAAACGCAGTCCTCCATCCACCCAAAACATGACATTAGTTCACATTTTTCATCTTTTGCCGCCTTCGGCATGACGGATTGATTCATTACGCTCACAATCCGAATCATTCTGCACTCCTAATTCGGCCTTCGCCTCACTAACCTCCGGCAATGGCTGACTTCGCTGTTTTGTTTGCCATGATGAACGTCAAACTAACACTTTAGGGTGAAAACAATGATAAAAGCAGATTCATTATCCAGACGCCTGCTTCTCTCGGCAGCAGGTTTATCGCTTGCCGCCGGTTTAAGTAGTGGCGTGCACGCAGTCGGCATCGAGGATGTCGTCGATGGCGGCAATAACTTTGCCTGGCAGAAAGTAGAGATCCCAGGGACCAAATGCAGCGACGGTTCCCAATACAAATTTTGGGTACACGACAATCCGAATTCCAACAATATCGTCCTGATGTATGAAGGCGGCGGTGCCTGCTGGGACTACGAGAGCTGCAGCGGCGCGCTGGGCATCCTGGGCGCCGCCAACCCCAATGGGCTGGCAGATAGCTACATCACCGAAACCAAGGCCAAATTTGTAGCGCCGGTGATGAACGGCAACGACCCCGGCCTACCCTTCCGCTCCAAGGAAAACCTAGTGACCAATGGTTGGGATGCGGTCTATATTCCCTATTGCACCGGTGATGTTCACGTTGGTAATAATGTTGCCACCTATACCGATCCGACCGGCGTCAACCCGCCGCTCAACTTCTATCATTACGGCTTCCATAACTCGCAGCAGACACTGCAACATCTTGCGGGCGTGTTCCCGAACATCAATAAAATGATGATCACAGGATTCAGTGCCGGTGGTGTTGCTTCTTCTGCCATCTATAACGAGGCGCGCACGACGCTGAACCCGACCAAAGGTTATATGCTGAATGATTCCGGCCCGCTGTTCCCTGCTCCGGACGCCAGCTACAATTCGCGCCAGCTGCATGACACCATCAAGCTTGCCTGGGATCTGGATACGGTCTTTGACCAGCTACCTCCCGGTTTCGATGCCAATGATGTCGGCACCATCAACCCGATGCTGGCCAACGAATTCCCTCAGGACCAGTTCGCGTATACCGGCTACAGTACGGACTATAACTTCTCGCGTTTTTCCTACGAGCGGTTTTTTCCCGGTCTGGATCAGGCGGGTATACTGGCCAAGTGGCAAGCGGATCAGGACAATCTGGTTGCGCAGATGAACCAGCTCAGCAATTACAGCTATCACATCCCGTGGCACCGTCCAATCAACGACAGCCACTGCTCCACGATCATCACATTCCTCGGGTCGCATGCATGCCCCAGCATTCGCAAGAAACGCTGGTATGAAGCCTTTCAATGGCCTTGGTCACAGTCCTGGAAATGCCCGGGTACTATGACTGGAATGGCGAGCTTCCTGTCTCAGTGGGTGAATGGTTCTCGCCTGAGATTGAAAGAGCCGCCAAACAACTACAATCTTGAAGATCCGGGTATGGAAATCTACGGCCCGATTATTGATGGCGCAATCTAGAGCAAGTGTCTCAATGATCTGAACTGGGCGCGCATGACAACAATGCATTGTCATGCGCGCCTAAATCGCTGAACATATTAAACAAGGTATTCCAATGAACAGGAAAGTATTGATCGGCACCGGTTTACTCGGCACTTGTGCACTCGGCATTTTATTGATCGGACAGGGCTCTGACCCCGACCAGGCAACTCAGGTACCTCCTATGGCGCAACAGGCTTCGCCACAGACCAATGCGCAAGAAGGCAATGAGTCCGGAATTGCTGGCCCCCAGGCTTCACTGCTTGAACAGGTGTCCAAAGGCACAGATCTACTGGGTTCACTTAGCGATTCCGAGCTGCTAAGTAAGCTGGAAATAGATGACCGAGCACTGGCCTGGGCCAAGGTCGATCTGCAGGCCATTCGTGATGAAATCCCCAATAACAGCTACTGGGAACTCGCCGCACCCACACAGGATGAAGCGCTAAAACAGCACCGTAAAGAGGTGAAGGAATACTGGCGAGCACGAGAAAACAAAATCTCGGCCAATCTCGCCACTGAAGAGGAAATCAGAGAGTACTTCGCGCGTCAGGACAAAATCTCCAACGACTATGTCGAGTTCTCCACCATTCTATTGAACAAACATGGCTCCGATCTGCCTGAGACCGACTACGGGATGCAGAACCTGGGTCGTAAACTGCACCTGGCTCGCCTTCAGGATATTCCGGGCCAGTTGGCGAGAGCACTGGAAAACCGTGAGAATTTCCTGTCACGCAAATCCGAATGGCTGGCTGACAAGGACGCTTATGAGGCGAAGCTGCGACAGGAACGCGATGCCGCTTTGAAAAAGCTGGGAAAGATCTAGGCGCAGTGTATTGATGTGAAGAGTGTAACGTGCGCAAACAAAGGCATGCCTCTCTGGCAGCGCCTTTGCCTGCCTGCGCTGGGCGGAATCTGCTATGCTCTGGGTAACATCGGCTATGGCCTTTGGCCCTTGGCTTTGATCTGCCTTCTGCCTTTGTGGCGCGTGCTGCTGACATCTCAGCTGACACAGTGGCGACATGCTTTTGCGAGTGGCATGGTGTTTGGACTGGCCATTTATCTGAGCGGCTTTCATTGGCTATTTGCGCTGACTGACCAGTTTGTTGAGAGCGGGCCAGTCGCTTTTTTCCTATGGGGCTTGACCGGCCTTCTCTTTGCTTCCGGCTATGCGGTTTATACCTGCACCATTCATTTTCTGCGACGCTTTTCCTTACCCATCTGGGCGGCGCTGTGTTTGCCGTTGCTTCTCATCGAATGGTGGCAGGTCAATCTGTTCCCCGCATACCTTGGACTGGGCCTGATTGAACAGGCAAGCTTATCGCAATTGGCCAGCCTTGGCGGCCCGCTGCTGTTGAGTGCCTTTGCTTTGTGGCTGAATGTACTGTGTTATCGGGCTGTTTTTCCGAAAGACCGACAACAACGCGTTTTGATTCTGGCCCAGATGCCGCTGCCCTTTCTCTTATGTATCGCTTATACCAGCATGCAGGCACCGATGGCCACCAAGACCGAGACAGACAACGCACTCAGGGTAGGACTGATACAAAACAATGTCGTTAAACTTGAGACCCACCAGCAAAACCGCCTGAGTCATCAAAGGAATCTGGAACTTAGCCGCGCATTATTGGCCGAACAGCCGGTCGACCTGCTGATATGGCCTGAGTCTTCCTATACCCGGGCCTTGCGCCGCCCGCTGCCTTTGGATGCACAATTTATCCGGCAGGACATTTCAACGCCCTTGCTGTTTGGCGGTACATCGAACTGGCATCATCCAGGGCAGGGTCGCGCCGCAACAGCAAACTCGATCTTTCTGGTCGATGACAGTGGAAGCGTCACCCAGGTCTACGACAAACAAAACCTGATCCCGTTTGCCGAATCGGTTCCCTTTATCGAGCATATGGAAACGCTGCGCAGTGACTACCTCGCGCTGTTGCTACGCTACTTCCCCTGGCATCAAAGCTTTCAGGCAGGACCGGAAAACGGCGTCATCACACTTGGCAATTTCCGCATCGCAACACCGATTTGCTATGAGATGATACTGCCGGGTTACGTGCGCGATCTGGTAAACAAGGAAAAAGCTAATCTGATCGTATCCATTGCAAACGATGCCTGGTTCGGAGAGTCTCAGGAACCCTGGATCCATCTTGCACTGTCCCGCCTGCGCGCCATTGAGCACGGCTTATGGGTCGTACGCGCCACCAATAGCGGTATCAGTGCCATTATCAATCCGCGCGGTGAGATCGAGGCACAAACAGGGCTGTTCAGTGCCGAAACGCTGACAGCAAGCGTCCAAGCCAGACAGGCAGATACGCTATATTCTCGCTTTGGAGACTGGGTTGGCGTGTCGTCCCTGCTTCTGCTGCTCGCATGGTTGTTACCTCGCCTTATGCGAAGGTATTTACTGCAAGGTTTGCCCGCTCGCTCTCACCACTGAGGGCTTCTGACCGGTCCAGCCCTTGAACGCGCGCCGAAAACTGGAGGCGTCGCTGAATCCCAGGTGCTCGGCCACCTCTTCAACACTCAGCATGGTGTCCTTCAGCATGATGATCGACTGCTTGCGCTTAAAGGCATTGATCAGGCACTGATAGCTGGTATCACGCTCGTGCAACTTGCGATACAAACTGCTGCGCGACACCCCGAGCTGTTCTGCGACACTTTCGATCGGCGGAAAATCCGGAAACGACTGGGCCAGAATGTCATTTACTTGCTGAATAATACAAAAACGGCGTTTCCAACGTTCCAGTACCGATTCGCAATGATCTGCTTTCAACTTTTCCAGCGCAGCGTTTGCGGATGGAATGGGCAAATCAAGGTAGCACCGTTCAAAAGCCACCTCATGGCACGGAGCATCAAAGATGATAGAGCAGCCAAAGTGCTGCGCATATTGTTTGAAATGGGCCGGCCGTGCATAGGGGAAACTGAGCCGGATCGGTCTGAGGGCCTGGCCGGTCAGCCAGGTAGCCTGACTGACAAAGCAGGAATAGAGCGCTTCGGACAGAAAATACTGCAAAGGTAATGGCAATCGTTTGGAACCGAAGTGTACTGAGCGCAAAGTCGCTACTGACTCGGTGCACACCAAATCGACATCAAATGACATCGCCATCAGCAGGCGATAGCGACACAGATACTCCATCGCCTTACCCACTGAGGGAGATGACATCACCAATTGTCCCAGCGTATCAGCCGAAGCAATCTGTATCAGTTTCCCGTAGCGCAATCCGAATCCCGGAGGCACGTCGTTCAAGGATAAGGCCAGACAATTAAAGATCTGGCTAAGACTCACCCTTTTCTTGTAGTTCTCCAGATCAGCCACGGGGCCGTGATAGCCCTTGAGCGAAAAGCCTTCCTCCTCAAGCATGACTTTAAGCAAGCCGAGAAAAAACACACCAACGACTTCGTCTTCCTTGTCGAAACGATACCCATAGGGATGCATCATAGTATGAACGCCTTCTGTCTGTCGTTCACGAGCGCACTCGCGACACGTCGAAACACCTGAGACTTCAGCACTACACTCGAGGTTGTAAAAACAAATATTACAGAACTGCAAGCTTAGGCATCAATACCTGATGCTGTGCAAATCATGGGAGACACTTTGCAATTCGTTCAAGGCATTGTTTTATATAGATAAATGTGAGCCGCTTTTCCGCATCTGTTTGCCCGCCCGGCAAGGCCGGAAATTGAAGAAACACTAACCGCCCCCTCGTTATGCTCGGCAAACGCCTGCACTTCAGTAGGCCACTTTATCGCTTTGTCCGGACATATTCGGCGCTATGGCAAGTTTCGATGTCGGACTCCATCATTCAGGTTCCGTGCAGGGAACACTTACCGGGTATTTTGTAATAATTTCCTTGAGACCCCGTAAAAACCATAACACTCGCAACTTAGATTGCCCGAAGGCCTTTGATATAGCGCGTTATGGCTTGACTGGCACGTTCCTGGCATTAACAAGTCCGGGCACGGTATTCGAACCGTAGCAGACAGTTCTCGACCATTGGGACATTCGGTCAATGCCGCCCACTCTGCAAGTTTTTATTTAAGGAGGATTTATGCTTCGCTGGTCACTGACATTTCTTATCATTGCCCTGATTGCCGGTGTACTCGGATTCGGGGGAATCGCCGGAGCGGCGACCGAAATTGCAAAAATCATTTTTATGATTTTTCTGGTCCTGCTGGTCATTTCTGTTGTTGCACAAGCCGTTCGCGGTCGTCCCCCGCAGGCTTGAGCAAAGGGAAACCACTCTCACGCTAAGAAGATCTCTAACCCGGGAAAACAGGAGTAACACTATGAAGACATTATTTATGGCAATGTTATTGGCGCTGGCAACCCTTGGCAGCACAGCTTGCAGCGAAGGCAGCGCAGAAAAAGCTGGTGAACAGATTGACGAAACCATGACCAATCTTGAGAACAGCGTCGAAGACGCCTGTGAGAAGGCGAAAGAAGGCCTTGCCCTGGAAGACCAGGATTGTTAAGGGTCGCGTATTTCCCTGGCTTATCCTGAACCACGCAGAAAGGTTCAACCCTAAAGAGCGCCAGGAGGCGCAGCCCCCCGGTAGAGTAATCGGGGGTTGCGCCGGTTTCTAACCAGATGGACTGGATTGCAAAAAGGTCGATGCCTCTTTCAGCTGTTCAAGTTCAGACGGCAATTGCAAACCCTTTTCTGCATGAGCAACGGTAAGGTAAGCAGCCTTGCGCGCGGATGTTGCGACCGTTTCATGCCCCAGCCGTGTCAATGTTGACAAGGCCTTTAGCGTACGAACAACCACCTCGATACTGCCCGCCCCATCGCGACTAATCGCACTGAATGCATTCTGAAGCAGCTCATCCGTGGCTAGAGCGGGAACCGCAACCCTGTCAAAATCAATTTTTGGCTGGCTCTGGCCCTGATCAGAAAAGCGCACAAACACCCTGACAAAAATATCGGTAATTTCAATCGCCGTGCCCGGGTCATTGACTGCAGGTGACAAGGCGCGGCTGGCAATTTCGGACAGGGCAATCAGGCCGAACTGGGGATCATCGTCAAAGGTACGGTCGCGGCCAATTTCAAAGGCATCAACAAGCGACTTGGTTTCCAATGCCATTTCGGCACGCGACTGATCCTCAGCGGTGACATAAGCCAGAGGCTGGTCAGGTGTCACAAAAACGCCGGGCAACACGGCAAGCTCGATGCGCAAGGCGGCATTTTCGGCAATGGTTTGCAACTTCAGCATATCAATGCGTTGAATATAACCAACCTCTTCTGGGCATATCGGCTCACCTTCCATACTATTTTCTGATGCCACTCCTCCCAGAAAAGGCATATCCCTGCGGCGCATCAATGCTTCGCATGTCGCATGCTCTACCTTTTCGATCACCGTCCCAAGCAAACCTAGCCGCGCAATACTGTCCACCCATTTGATAAAACTGAAAATCACCAGCACAAACACAAATATGGTAATCAGGAAAAGGAAGAACTTGCCGGCATTCTCGTAATAGCCATTGAGCATTGCGACCTGGGCCACAATGCTGAAGATAAATGCACCAATAAAGGTAGAAAGTGCGTTCTGGGAAACGTCGTCCGAAACCACCAATGCAAAGGAGCGAGGCGTCCCTGATTTACTTGCAGATTGATAAGCCGCCAGCATCGAACCAACTGCAAATACAGCCATCACCAACATACTTGAAGAAATCACTTTCAAGAGCATCGTAATGGATTCAGGATTGACCTTGGGAACGTTCCGAAATACCGCAAGTTCGTCAACGAGCTGCGCCAGAAAGGCAACGATAACGGAAAGTATGCAAACCAATAGCGGTTTGACCCAAAGCCGCTCTGCCCAACGATTGATAATAAACCTTAGCTTGTCCTGCATGCAGAACTCCTTGATCGGGAAAGATCATCATAACACTCAAAGTGCTTGGCAAAACACACAGACATACGGGCATCATTGTCAAACTGTCCCGCTGCGTTATTCTCCGGGTTCGGGCACATCCCGCGTGCTCGCCGGCTGATTGTCCGTGATGTCGTCTGCAAGGTCTTGGTCTTCACTATCGGCAGTCAAACCGGCCCGCTCTGTACTTCTCCTGGAGTTGAAGTACAACTCTGTGAGCAGTGCGAAATGATCCGAACCAAAGTATGGAAGCCGTCGAATTTCTTTTACCGTAAAATCTTCGCTGTGAAATAAATGATCGAGTGGCCAGCGCAGAAAGGGATATTTTGCATGGAAGGTATTAAACATACCCCGTCCGACTCGCGGATCCAGCAAACCGCTCAATTTGCGAAACAGTCGGGTCGTAGAGGACCAGGCCACATCATTCAGATCGCCGGTGACCACCACCGGTTGGTCGCTGTCCTTAATACTACGCGCGACGATCACCAGTTCCGAATCCCGTTCTGCTGACTCCGTATTTTCAGTCGGGCTGGGCGGTGCCGGGTGGAGGAAGTGCATACGCACCGATATCCCGGAGCGCAATTGAAGCAAGGCATGTATGGAGGGCACATCCTCTTCCACCAGATAAGCGATTTCTGTTTCCAACAGCGGCAAACGGGAATACACATGCATGCCATAGAGATTATCCAAGGGGCACTTGATACTGTATGGCATACAGTCCTGCAAGGTATCCAGGTGCGCCTGCCACCATTGGTCGGACTCGAGCGTAACCAACACATCAGGGGCGTATTGATGCACCAGTTCCAGTAATGCATTCGCATTTCTGTTCGGCGTTAACACATTGGCTGTAAGGATACTGAGCTTTCTCTCAGCCGGCGTTGAGGTGCTTGTCTTGACTTCTTTCCGCCAGAAAACAGAGTAAGGCAGAATCCACCATAATTGCCAGATCAGACACAAGGCCGTTACGAGCGAAAGCAGCCACGACCAAACGAGCGTTTTATCCAAGCTGATTGTCTGCAACACAATCACGATAGCCGCCAGTATTGCCAGTTGCAGGCGAGGAAAGTCCATTGACCTGACCAACCAATGGGGATGGCGCCATAGCGGCAGAACCGTTGCCACAAACAGTACCAAGGTTGCGATCACAACGACAGCGCTCATGTCTGATCCCGCGTGCATTGTAGGCTCAGTATCGAATCGGTTGACGGGCAAACGATCGGACACCCTGATTCATACTTAGCCATCTCACCATGCACCGAATAGAACTTGAAAGACATGGTACCAATCCGTAGAAAAAGGATTTCACTAAAGAGAGCATAATACAATTCTCACGCTCCGTGGCTGCAGAAATACGGAAAATGGACCGTGAAAAGAATATTTTCGAGCTTAAACTATTTGGAAGCCACAAGCCGTTCCAAACAGAGGGAAACAGAGACGCACAGATGAAGAACAGAAGATTAGAACCCGGGTCGAAAGAGCAAGACTTGATCCGTGATGCGTTGCGTGGTGAGTGGTCTCCGCGCTCTAGCCAGGATGCGTATTCCCAGAGACAAGCGCACGGATACGGAGCAAGCCTTTTCCCTCTCGACCCAGGCAGGCCTGAGCCTTTGATTACTCTATACGAGACGCAGAAGAATAAAACCGTCAATATTGACAGGTAGACAGTTTAATTAAGAGCCGTCAGACCCCGATAAATAGCTATCCGCCTGTTTTTTTGTCCGAAGGTGGCAATGAATAGCTGCCGGTAACATGTGCAACCAACTCATCCGAGCCTCGCGATGTTACGCCCACCTCGCAAAATGCGATGCGCTTTCCCATCTTCAGAATAGTGGCCTCAGCAAGCAGGTCGGCCTGCCCGGGGCGCTGCATGAAATTGATATTCAGATTGCTGGTCACGGCCATCGCGACATGCCCCAGACGTCCCAGAATGGCGGCATACATGGCGGTATCACCGGCAGCCATCATCACCGGGCCTGAAATTGAGCCTCCCGGCCGCAGATTCTGCTCACGAAAAGGCACACAAACCCGGGCATAAGACGGTCGGATTTCTTCGACTCTCAGATCGATATCTTCGGCCATCGGAACCCATTCCCGAATCAGTGCCTGTACTTCCGTTGCGGTCAACGCCATCTATACTTTCCTCTATCAGTGCCACTTTCTACTTCGCAGACGCCCCATGTCGTTGTGCATTGGTCGACATAATTTTAGAATGAGCGCTTTCAAAGTCAGGCGTCACGATAGAAGTAGCGCCGGGCGAATGCAAGAGCCTTTCAATTCAATCAGCAGGAAACCACCCACACATGCGCGCCAGTCGTTTTTTGATCGCCACCCAAAAAGAAACTCCCGCCGATGCCGAAGTCATCAGCCACCAATTGATGTTGCGCGCCGGATTGATTCGCAAGCTGGCCGCAGGACTTTACAACTGGTTGCCAATGGGGCTGCGTGTGCTGCGCAAGGTTGAAAACATTGTTCGGGAGGAAATGGATCGTTCCGGCGCACAGGAGCTGCTGATGCCGGTGGTTCAGCCTTCTGAATTATGGCAGGAGTCCGGCCGCTGGCAGCAATATGGCGGCGAACTACTGCGTATACAGGATCGTCATGAGCGAGACTTCTGCCTGGGCCCGACACACGAGGAAGTCATTACCGACCTGATTCGGAACGAACTGAAAAGCTACAAGCAATTACCCGCAAACTTCTATCAGATACAAACCAAGTTCAGAGATGAACGCCGACCGCGTTTCGGCATCATGCGTGCGCGCGAATTTCTGATGAAAGATGCCTACTCTTTCCATGTCGACCAGGACTCACTGGACGAAACCTATCAGCTTATGTACCAGACCTATTCGCGCATATTCGAACGCCTGGGCCTCGACTTCAGGGCTGTACAGGCGGATTCCGGCAGTATCGGTGGCAGCTCCTCGCACGAGTTCCATGTACTGGCGGATTCTGGTGAAGATGCTATTGCATTCAGTTCCGAGGGCCAGTTTGCAGCCAATATCGAGATGGCGGAAGCCTTGGCCCCTGCAGGTGAACGCCCTGCTCCGGGCGCCGCAATGGAAGAGGTGGCCACACCAGACCAGAAAACCATTGACGACGTTGCGGGCTTTCTGAAAGTAACACCACAACAAACCGTAAAGACATTGCTGGTCCTCGGCGAGCAGGAAGACGAGGATAATCGTGAAGTCATCGCCTTGGTGTTGCGTGGTGACCATACTCTGAACGAAATCAAGGCGGAAAAAATAGCCGGAATCGCCAGCCCGCTGACCTTCATTAGCGAAGACCTTGTAGAACAAGCCAGCGGAGCACCCGCCGGTTCCATCGGACCGGTCGGGCTCGAGTTACGCACCATTGTCGATCGCAGTGCCGCCCATTTGGCCGATTTTGTCTGTGGTGCCAACAAGGCGGGCTACCACTACCTGAATGTTAACTGGGAACGCGATGTGCCACTGGCAGAAGTCGCCGACCTCAGAAATGTGGTCGAAGGTGATCCCAGCCCGAATGGCAAAGGCGTGATTGAAATCAAACGCGGCATCGAAGTCGGCCATATCTTCAAATTGGGAAACAAGTACAGCGAGGCCTTGAATGCCACCGTGCTGGACGAAAACGGCAAAGCACGTATCATGGAAATGGGCTGCTATGGCATTGGTGTTTCACGCATTGTCGCCTCGGCCATTGAACAGAACCATGACGACAACGGCATCAGCTGGCCCTTGGCAATTGCGCCCTTTGCGTTGGCTCTGGTGCCCCTGAATATGCACAAATCGGAAACCGTGGCGTCTCATACAGAAGAACTCTATCAGGCGCTGACGGAAAAAGGGGTCGACGTGCTGATGGATGACAGAAACGAGCGTCCGGGCTTCAAGTTTGCCGATATGGAACTCATCGGCATCCCGCACCGTCTGGTCATCAGTGAGCGCGGCATCAAGAACGGTACACTCGAATACAAAGGCCGGTCTGATGCTGACAGTCAGGATATCCCGCTGGCAGACGCACTTGCGTTTATCTGTGACAAACTGGCTTAACAACAGAGCAAGCCCATGACGGATATAAGATCACAGACTGGCTCGGGTTTAATCAGAACCCTTGCCCTTTGTTGTGTCATGGCATTCAGTTGTCCCACTTTACTTGCCCAGCAACAAGCAGATCCGGAACTTACCGCCCTGCTGAAACAAACGGTCAATGATGCCTCAAGTTTTGTTGACCGTTTTGATGCGGAGGTCTGGCTGGTCGACATGTCAAACCGCCTCAAGCGTTACATTCCTGATCACCACCAGCGCTTGCAGCTGCTCAAACTGGTGCATGCAGAAGCCCGGCGAGCCGGTCTGGAGCCGGAGCTGGTTTTGTCCGTGATTCATGTTGAAAGCGCCTTCGACCGTTTCGCCGTGTCCTATGTCGGCGCGCAGGGCCTGATGCAGGTGATGCCGTTCTGGAAGAAAGAAATCGGACGCCCGGAAGACAACCTGACCCACATGGCCACCAACCTGCGATACGGCTGCACGATTCTCAAGCACTACATCGACAAGGAAAAAGGTAACCTGATTCGTGCTTTAGGGCGTTATAATGGCAGCCTTGGCAAAACCAAATATCCGTCGAAAGTACTGACCTTCTGGGAAAAATACTGGTTCGTTAAACACGTTTGAATCCCTTCGACTAACATGAATAAAGTGATCGTTGACCTGCATATTCCAAAAGACGAGTGGCTGAAAATATACCGGGGCCAAACCAATCTGGTTTATGCTGTCAGCCGGGATGGCCGCTCTCTGCAGTTTCCTGCCAATATTCTCAGCCGTTACACCACGCATGACGGGGTTCTCGGCAGCTTTGAAATTCATTTCGATAGCAGTGGCAAATTCAAGTCCATCACAAAACTATAAACGCGCGAGTGAATCCGCTTGAGCAGGAGCCCCCTAATGCACAGTTCTGAAATTCTCCGAATGGACGAAGCAACACTGGTCAAGGCACTCAAAACCATGCCCTTAACGGAAATGGAACAGCATGCCAGGGATCTTCTGAAAGATCTGGGCCAAAGCAACTATGGCGGATTCATGAAAGAGGCCATGCAGTATCTGCAGGAAAACGCACAACAGGAAGGCCGCTTCGAAGCCCTGCAAAGCTGGCTCAGAAACACGCTGCCCAATCAGGCCGTGATGAGCGACATCTACGCGCGTCTGGCAACCATCATCATGATGATCATCTCCCGCAAGCTGGCGAAACTGTCTTCAGGACAAAACCATTAGCCTGGCGGCGTCCGGCGAACAAGCACGATGAAACGACCCGAACAGATCCATGCGCTCAGAGGCCTCGGCCCCGCAAGCGAATCAATGATCCGTTCTATCGGCATCTCAAACGTCGAAATATTCATGCAATCCGACCCCTTCGAGATTTACAGAAAACTCAAAGCCGCCAACCCCAACACCAGCCTGAACCTGCTCTATGCCATGATCGGCGCGCAGGAAGACCGTGACTGGAAAGACATCGCCAGCGAACGCCGTACCGCCATACTGATGCAACTGGATGATATGGGGATAGCCCCTTAGCAGTATTGGTCAGCCACCCTGCTCGATCCACAATGCACCTCATGATCGTTGCGTGACACAAAGAAGCATCCTCGGGTATCTTTACTATGTGAAGATTTCGAGTCAACGGAGGCGCAAGCCATCATACGCACAACTCCATCCACGACCGTCCCGGCACTGTTATTGCCAGCATTGTTAAAGACCGCGCTCGACTTTGATGTGGATGCCGTATCCATTTTGAAAGATCATGGCATTGACCCGCACAGCATTTCAATGGACAAGGGAAATATTCCTGCCGATCGCTTCAATGACGTTGTTGAGCACCTTGTACGGCAAACGCAGAGCCCCGCTTTAGGCATTGCCTACGCCCATCATTTCAGCTTTGACTACCTTCTCTGAAGTAGAAACATTCCTGCTTAGCGTTGCCACGCTCAGGGAAGCCATGCCTGCCTATCGTTGGATGGCCGCATTGTTTGACTCAATCGTTACAATTAAGTTTGAGACAGACGACCAGCTGTTCACCGCCAAACTGCAGTTTATTGCCAATACGCCGTACTGGGTGGCCCGGCTATTTGCAGAGTGCTCTTTCTCCCTCTTATCCAGACTCGCCCTGCAAAGAAGTGGTAATGACGTCAGGATAAGCCAGATAAATTTTGCCCACGAGGACAAAGGGGCGATACCGGTTTACCAGAATCTTTTTCGCTGCGCGATTGCCATTGCCCAGAGCAACTACTCAATCAGTTTTTCCCTGGCGGATATCGATAAACCATTGGCACAAGCCTCTCCCGCCTTGAAAGCACTGTCCCGATTTCAGATTGAACAACGTTTAAAACGCTTGAAAGGAGAAAAAAACCTTGAGCAAAGCGTGCATGAACTTCTGATGCAACACCCCTACCTGATGGAGAAAGGTATCGAGGAGTGTGCGAGCCGGCTATACCTGTCGCCACGCACTTTACAACGCCAACTGCACGACGCCGGGACCTCCTACCGCACAATTCGGGACACGGTACGAAGAGTGCTCGCCAAAGAGCTACTTGAAGGCTCAAGCCCGCTGGAAAAAATATCTGATCTGCTTTGCTTTTCTGACCGACGAAGCTTCACGCGGGCATTTCTGAAATGGGAAGGGGTCACCCCGACGACCTACCGAAAATCACTTTGCTGAATGTTCATTCGACAACTGACGCAGGCGCTTCTCTCTCATCATCAAAAATAACGGCATGGCAAAGGCGATAGCGACCAGAAATGTCAAAGGAATATAGACCCACCAGCGCTGCATACCCAAGCGTTTTGCTTCCGTATAAGACCAGAATAAAAAGGCAATACAAACAACAATAATGTCGTTTGAAATGGAAGCGGATGCATAGTTGACATAGTTTTCGCTCACAAACAGACCCGGCTCGAAACCACCATATTGATCAATAAACAGTAGATTAAAGCTCCACGTTGCAATGGCCCCGATGATCGCTAGTACGGCATACACCTTTTCCCGATTCGACAGGCTCATGAGCCTACTCCTCCTTCAAGCATGAATGAGCCCGGAGACAGAGTCCTTCCGGGCAGCGGCTGGCAATGAACCTGATATATTGACTCAAAATTATCGAGTCCTCGCTTACAATGCTGCTTCAGCATTTTTTTCTTCAATAGCAGTCTGCACAGGGTAAATAGCTGACGGTATTTCGGAAACCATAAATCCATATTCAATTGACATGCCAGCAGCACGCTCAAAGGCAGCTTTTCCACATAGATCATCAGGTTGTAAATCATTTGGGCACAGGCGACATAACTGACCAAATGCTTGCACTTCTTATCCACTGCGTAGAAATTCAATGCGTACAGGCCACTATCTTCAAGTTGATTCCTGAAAAACATATGGGTCAGAAAATAGGAATCATAGGTCGATAGAATCAGGGTTGAAGACGTGGACTGAATGCTGAGCACCCGCTTTCCCGCTGAAAGATAGGGCTCGTGATCAGGCATATCCCTTACAAGATAACCGGTGCAATTGATGAAAATGGCGCCTTCCTCTACCGGCCGTGACTGATTATTCTTCAGCACAAGTTCCGGCCCCTGTGGCGTATCGACAACATCAACGAGGTAATCGGTGATAACGCTGCTGAGTCCCTTTTTAATCGCTTCGTTTTCTTCCTGAGACAGGATGCCCAACAAAAATCCCTGAAAGTCCTGCTGCAGTCCTATCGCGCCAAGATCGTTCAACGCGTCTATGCACTCACGGCCATTATTGCCAGTGAATCTCTCGGCAATCTTGCTGATAAATCCGGTCAGCGTAAGGCCTTTGAAATAACGATCAAGCCCTGCCGGCGCGACGACCTGACGGTCTATAAACCATGTACCTTTACCGACGATCATGTGGACCGGTCGCCCCGGACAGTGCCGAACAACCGCGTGTGCCGTATCCATCGCCGTCTTGCCGCCACCAATGATATAAACGGGATTGTCCGGATTTTTCTCCAGGTCGAGATCTTCCGGCACACTGGAAACCACTTTGTCGGATGAAAAGCCCAAAGGGTCATTTGGCCGCACATTCAAGCCCGTTGCTTTGATCAGTTGTCTGGTATTGATCTGGATGCTTTGTCCATTGGAGCGCACATGAACCTGCACGCGGGCAGAACATTCTTGGTGTTTTTCAAACTCGCTGGAAAATAACTCTATGACATCAAAATGCTGTTTGATCCGGGAATAACAATCGCTGAGGTGGTCGATAATTTCTGTGCGCGTGGCCAGATAACCCGGATCTTTTTTAAGCTTCCACTTCATATCCCCCACGGTAAAAAACTGGTGTGGCTGATGCAAGCGCACGTATGAATAGGTGTTTTGCCACATTCCGCCAACCGCAGCATTTTTGTCAATCACTGCCACACGTGTATTTTTGGGAAGGTAATGGGATGCTGCATACAGGGCATTCAAACCGGCGATACCGGTGCCCAAAACGCACAATTCACAGTCGATCATTCGGGAAGCTGCGCTCATTGCTCTGGCCTTTTATAGAACTGAGTTATGATCATTAGACCCAACTTTACCGATAAACCGTCGAAACCAATAGGACTAAATACGACACAAAAGGAACCTTAGGCGCCACCCACGCAATGGATGTGTCCGCTGTCAAGGTGCAAATACATGCCTTGTAAATGGAACGAAGGACAATGCACATCGCGCAGCCATCAAAGCGCTTTATGACGAAAGCTTGCGCTCGCCCGAGGTAGACCCTTGCTGTATCGCGCCTTGGGGCTCCGGTTTGTGATCGATTCGGATCAGCAAGGCGGGCAGAAAGAGGAAGTCCCAGAGCAGAGCCAACACGATGGTCAGCGACACCATAATGCCCATGTTTGAATTCACCGAAAAATCCGAAAATGCCAGGATATAGAAGCCTGCGGCCAGCACCACTGTGGTTGTAACGATGGCACGCCCAACCACCTGAAAGGCATAGTGCACGGCATCTTCGGCGCTTTTGCCATGCTGGCGTCGCGCTTTCAGATACTTGGTGAGAAAGTGCACGGTGTCGTCCACAACAATGCCAAGAGTGACGGCAAAAATGACCGCCACCGCCAGATTGACTTCGCCCACAAACACCGCCCACAAACCAAACGCCATCCCGGCCGGAAAAGCATTGGGTAACAGGCTGATCAGCCCGTATTTCCATGACCGCAGAGCCAGCAGTAGAGTCAGGGTCACCAGTACCAGGGCGAAGACCGATCCAGTCAGCATACTGTCGATATTGCGTTTGCCAATGTTTGCGAACATGACCGACAAGCTGGCACCTTCGGTCGCAAGCTCCGGCATATTGGCTTGCAGCCAGGCCTGCGCACGTTCATCCAGTGTAATCAGCTGCTTTGATTTCTGGTCTTTCACACGCACGGTCAGCAGGGTGGACGACTTGTCGATATTCAGAAGGTTGTTCAGGTCCAGACCAAAGGGCAAGGACATCTCATACAGCAGTAGATACTGAGCCGCCAGCTCCCGGCTTTGCGGAATGCGGTAGTAGGCCGGGTCGTCCTGATGCATATTCTGGTTCAGGCGCTTCATTATGTTGGTGAACGAACTGACAAAGACCACCTCAGGCTGGGCCAGGTACCATTCCCGAAATGCCTCGACCTTGCGCAAGAATTCCGGATCGGTCACACCATTGGCTTCGCCGCTGTCCAGGGAATAGGCAATATAGTGGAAACCGGTCAGGTTTTGCTGGGTAAAATCAGCGGCAGTTCTGAACGGCACACCCTTGTCAAAATAACCGATGGTGTCATCGTTCAATTCATTCCTGAACATCAACGACATCAGTATCACTGCAACGACCAGTAATCCCCAGAACATCCAGTTGGGTTGCCGCACCACATAATCACTGAAGCGGCGCATGAGCGTGTGCTCGTTCTTCCGCTTTCTGGCCTTCATTGGCAGCATCAGGACAATGGCCGGGAACAGCGCCATACTCAGGAAAAATGCCGACATCACGCCGAAGGCTGCGATCGTACCCAGCTCTCGGAAGGGAGGGGAGTCGCTGAAATTCATACTGATAAAACCAATCGCGGTGGTAATGCTGGTCAGGAATATTGGCTGCAGATTGGTAGACAGACTTTCCTTCATGGCCTCGATACGTGGCCGCCCTGCCCCCAGATTAAACAGATAGTTATTCAGGATATGAACACAATCACAAACCGCGATGGTCATTACGATAATCGGTATTCCAACATTCACCTGATTAATCGCAAAGCCGACCCAACCCATAAAACCCTCGGCAAGGATTGCGCTCGCGGCGATAATCACAAAGGTCGCCAGCGAACCGGACAGGGTTCTCAGGATCACCTGCAGCAGAAACAGGATCACTACGAACATCAGCGGAATCAGCAACTCGATGTCCTGTTGCGACAGCTCGTTGAAGGTATGATTCACCATGGTTTGTCCGAACAGATGAATCCTGAGATTCGGATACTTCGCTTCAAATTCGCGTATTAAATCGCGCGCCCGTTCGACGACTTCGACCTTGGCGGCCCTGACTTCCTGTAGGTCATCCGGCAGATTCAGATCTACCGACACGGCAGTCGTATGCCCGCGCTCGGAAACCAGCAGGTTGACCAGCATCGGCTCGGACAAGGCAATACCCCTGATCTCCTGAATCACCGTCTCATTGAGCGCTTCCGGGTCGGGCACCAGATCCTCTACCTGTAGGTCATCCTCTGCAACACGGGTATACTGGAAGTTGGTGATGGAATCGACGCGCCCGGAATAGGGTAGCTGCCAGCTTTGCTCGGTCAGTTCGGCAATGGCAGAAAGGGTTTTCTGCGTAAAGACCTTTTCATCCTTCAACTCCAGCACGAAGGTGATATTGTCGGTCTTGATGTAGATATCCTGATTGCGATGATGCGCCAGCATTTGCGGATTATCATCGCTGAAGAAGATGGAATAATCGGTCTCGAAGTACAGAAACTTCATGCCGAATCCGAAAAAACTGATTACCAACAGGCTAAACAACGCAAACAGATAACGTTGCTCTACCAACAAGGCGGCCAGGCGCTGCATTCATACGTCCTTCTTTTGTTATTTTACTTGTTTCCGGTGTTTACCAGGCGCTTTTACCCGGGCCAGTTTTACGCCGGCCGGGCTTTTGCCTAATAAACCCGTGGCGAAGTTTATCCTGAATAGGCTACCACTTCATCATGGGCGCCGGTCTTAGAGGGTGTTTCAAACACCAACGCCCGGCTTTACGCACCAAGCCTGCATGAAATCCCGCGCTCGGGAAGCTGGCATTCAGCGCATTCAAGAACGGCTTCGATAAGCCGAAGCGCACCAGCCCTTTGGAAAAATCTACCAGATCGGCTTTTCGAAACACTTCAACCAAGGGGTAGCGTTTGTCTGTAAAGGGTGTGATTTTATGATGTTCGCTGATCATCAAACTGATCTCTTCAGACCAGTCCGCCAACGCTTCCTGTTCCAGATAGGCCAAGGCCGGATGCACAGAGGGTGCGATATAGTCGAGCGTGTTATCCGTCCACAGGCCGATATCATGAAAGGCGCCAGCGATCATCAACTTCTGTCGTTCCGGGGGGCCACAGGGGTACAAGGCAAAACAGCAATTCAGCATGCGATAGACGTGGTTTCGGTAACCTTGATAGTCGCCCCCCACCACCTTTTTCCAAGGCAGCAACAAGGTTTCCAGATACGGCATTTGTTCTTCTATCTGCACCCTTCCCTCCATACTCCAGAAAAATGAAGCCCCCACTTTGGAACTTCACCTGAATCACAATCAAATCCCGGGCTCATTGTCTTGATTGCATGGATTAGGGTCAACCGACTTCGACATCGGTCAAGGCAAACTTTTTTACTGACCAGAATAAAGGACAAGCGTTCAGGTTTTTTGGAGAGCCACTCGCCAAAAAAAACAACACCGCAAGGCCGGTGTCCGAAATCGCTATTGCAGGCTCTGGAATTCCAGAACCTCTTCTTCTCGATTCAAGACCATGTATCTGGAAAGGTCAGCGCCGCCGGAAACATCATTCGTCATTTTATTCAGATAGACTTCTGCATCATCGGATGATGGCGCTTTGCCATCCTGCCCACCCAGTCCGGCAATCAGAACGATATCCCAGTCTTTGCTGATGCCATCCGCTTCCTCGACCAGCCTGGAAAACTTGTCCAATTCGCCCGGAAGCTTGTCAACACACATAACCGGTGATAACGCACCTGACTGAAAGTGTTTACTGGAATTCTTTCCCGCCAGCTCAGTTCGCGCAAACAGAAACAGCAAGCGTTGAGGCTGATCCTGCTGCCTGCTCATTCGAAGAAGTTGGCTGAAGAATTGACTCATGACGTTTTACCTCATCGCATTGATGCTTTGTTCGATCATCACGGCTGTTCAGCGTCTGTTCACCGTGCAAGAAATCTGGCTCAAAGCCTAACATCCAATACACCGTTTTTTTACTTCCTGACCGCTTTAAATCAGGCTCAAATGACCCAGATCAAATTTGGAGGGAAACACACAGCTGAAAACGACATTGCTGTTGAAAACAGCAGGCTCTGAACGCGACAAAAATGCGCAATCAAGCCATGCTGCGGCGCTGGCGAACGGCCTCGAACAAGCAGATTCCGGTCGCGACTGAAACATTCAGGCTGCTCACTGAACCGTCCATCGGAATTCGGGTCAGCTGGTCACAGTGCTCGCGGGTCAGCCTTCTTAGGCCGGAACCTTCAGCACCCATCACCAGTGCAAAGGCGCCGGTAAAATCCGTCTGATAGATATCCTGTTGGGCTTCTCCGGCCGCACCGGTAATCCAGATGCTACGCTCCTGCAGCCACTTCATGGTGCGAGCAAGGTTGGTTACACGAATCAAAGGCACGTGTTCGGCCGCGCCACTGGCGACATTTTTCGCCACTGCATTCAGGGGGGCTGACTTGTCTTTGGGGACGATCACCGCATGTACACCCGCCGCATCCGCCGAGCGCAAACAGGCGCCGAGATTATGCGGATCAGTGATCGCGTCCAGAATCAATAGAAAGGGCGGCTCATTGAGTGTATTCAGCAGGCCTTCCAGATCGCCTTCATCCTTGGTCACCTCCGGCCGCACCAACGCGACAACCCCCTGATGACGGCCTCGAACCAAAGTATCGAGTTCCTTGCGCGGCACTCTGTGCACGGCTAAGCCGGATCGCTCTGCATTCTGGCGCAGGCGTGTCAGGCGTTTGTCATCACGTCCTTCCGCAAATTTAATGGCAATGATTGACTCGAGATCTTTCTGGAGCAGGGATTCAACGGCATGAATCCCAAACACGGTATCCTGTTCGTTGGTCGTCATTTTTTAGCCAGTCTTCGTTTCCGGGGTTTGGGGCCAGAAGCCGATTCCCTTTGAGGCTTGCTTGGTGCACGCGGAGTCTCTGTACTCTTTGCCCCAGAGTTATCAGACCTATCCTCTTTCTTGCCTTCTTTGGGTTTACCCTTGTTCTTTTTGGAGGCGGCCCGAATCTTCTTTTTGGCCTTGCCATCGAGCGGCCGCTCTTCTCCTGGCGCATGCTTGCGTTTGGCATTTCCCGAGGCTTGCGAGCGCTGCTTATTCGCACCAGCGCCCTGCTTTCGCCCGGACGCTTTCTGGGACTTACCCAATCGCTGTTTGGCCCGCGCGCGCGGCTCGGCACTCACCAGCATCAAGTCCACCTTGCGCTCCTCAAGGCTAATCGCCGCGACCTGCACCATCACCCGGTCTCCCAGACCATAGCGGGTTCCCGTGCGCTCCCCCAGCAGGCGCTGCTTCTGGGTGTCGAACTGGAAATAGTCGCCTTCCAGCGTTGCCACATGCACCAGGCCTTCAACATAGAGATCGGCCAGTTCTACGAAAAAGCCAAAATTAGTCACGCCTGAAATCAGGCCCTCAAAGACCTCGCCGAGATGCTGCTGAAGGTATTCGCACTTCAACCAGCTTTCCACATCACGCGTAGCGTCGTCTGCGCGCCGTTCCGTCATTGAGCAGTGTTCACCCAATGCCACCATGGCTGCCATGTCATAACGATAGGGATGGCGGCCGATATCCAGCTTCTCGGGGCGTTTCACCTGCTGGATGTTCTTGTCCGAATAGATCAGGGACTTCAGGGCGCGGTGCGTCAGCAAATCCGGATAGCGCCGGATCGGCGAGGTAAAATGCGCGTAGTGCTCATAGGCCAGACCAAAATGTCCTTTTTCTTCCGGCCCATAAACCGCCTGACTCATGGATCGCAGCATCATGGTCTGAATCACTCTAAAATCGGGACGCTCCTTGATCTGGGCCATCAGCTGCTGATAATCGGCCGGCTGGGGCGACTCTCCACCCATGAGCTGTAAGCCCAGCTCACTCAGAAACGAGCGCAGATTCTCCTGTTTTTCACTGCCCGGCCCTTCGTGTATGCGGTACAGAGCAGGCATCTCCTGACTGCTCAAAAACTCGGCTGTGGCCACATTTGCACACAGCATGCATTCTTCTATCAGCTTGTGCGCATCATTACGCTCGCGCGGGACGATCTGGTCAATCTTACGCGTTTCATCAAACAGGATCTGGGTTTCTACGGTGTCAAAATCGATCGCGCCGCGCTCGGCCCGTCGCGCCTTCAGCACCTGATATAAGGCATACAGCTGATGCAGATGGGGCAACTGCTCGGCAAAATCCTCACATAACTGAATACCTTCCGGGCTATCCGCTTCCTCCAGCATCGCCCCGACCTGGTTGTAGGTCAGACGTGCATGACTGTGCATCACCGCCTCATAAAACCGGCTGCCTGTCACTTTACCTTCAGCGGAAATTTCCATTTCGCAGACCATACAAAGACGATCCACTTTTGGATTCAGGGAACACAATCCATTCGACAGGATTTCCGGTAGCATCGGCACCACATGATCAGGGAAATAAACCGAGGTTCCGCGATGATGGGCTTCCTGATCCAATGCCGAACCCGGACGCACATAATGGCTGACATCAGCGATCGCGACATACAAGCGATAACCCTTGCCATTGGCTTCACAATACACCGCGTCGTCAAAGTCTCTGGCGTCTTCGCCATCAATTGTCACTAAAGGCAAATGACGAATATCGATTCTCTCTGCCTTATCTTGTTTCGCGACTTCAGGCTTTAATGTCGCGACCTCTTTTGCAACGGCCTCATTCCAGATATTGGGAATCCCATGGGCCCGAATCGCAACTTCGATTTCCATGCCCGGCGCCATAAAGTCACCCAGTATCTCGATCACTTTGCCGACACAATGGCTGCGTTTGGAAGGCTGCTGGGTGATTTTCACCAGCACGTACTGACCATGTTCCGCGCCATGGGTATCTTCAGGCGCAATCACGATCTGTTGGGTAATTTTAGGATTTTCGACCTCAACAAAAGCAACGCCACCTTCCTTGAAAAGTCGGCCGACCACTTCTTCGGTCTTGCGCTCCAGTATTTTTACGATGGTCCCGTGGGTTCGGCCACGGCTGTCTGTGCGTTCCTGCTGCACTTCGACACGATCGCCATCAAAAACCGATTGCATTTGTCGTGCAGACAAAAAGGTATCGTCTCCACCATCATCCGGTTTAAAGAAACCATAGCCGTCCCGGTGCCCAATCACAGTCCCGGTACTGGTTTTGGCATGGGTTTTTGGGAAAAACTGGTTGCGCCGATTGCAGACCAACTGACCATCGCGCGTCATGGCGATCAAACGACGACGCAAGGCTTCAAAATCTTCAGGTGACTCCAGCTCCATCATATGCGCCAGTTGCGGATGGGTGTAGGGCTTCTCTTCCTCCTCCAGTAATTTCAGGATGAATTCACGGCTAGGAATAGGTTTGGCGTAATTGGATGCTTCTCGATCAGCAAATGGATCAAGACCGGAATTGTCGTCGGAAGATCCGTGTTTTTTTGTCATAAATGATTGACCAGGCTGGAAAAATGAGGAGTTTATTAAAAAGAAACTCACGTGCCACGCATTATAGCGTGTATGCCCATACGCCGCGATGAAAGCCGGATGACAGGGCTGTCACACTCCCGCCCTATTCCAGCTTTGCGCCCCAAAACGTCGAATATTGTCAATTATCCGGGGGGTGCGAACCCGTTCTTGGATATTTTTTAATCATATTGGTAATGTTTCATTACATTGAATTACATAAAGATACATTTCAGAAAGGTCGGCATCCGGGAATTCGGCCTCGAAATATGCATCTGCAAAGAGAAGGAACCCAAACAGCTCCTTAGCAACAAACACGAGGTGTGTCTCCCGAAGCTTGCCTTGACCGGCAACATCGCGCGGGACACCGGAGGTCAACACTGTAGCAGTTAGAGGTCGTTACAAAGATGGAAAAGTACAACGAACAGGCAGCCGAACGAAGCGTCCCAACCCCACAGGACATTCCGCTCCCCGGGTTTGACGAACTGGTTTCCCTGGCCAAGCATCACCCTGAGCAGTTTGAAGCACTGAGAATAGAACTGTGTGAACAACTGATCGCGCGCGCCCCGATACATTCACGCAGACGCCTGCAAGGCCTGCAGTTTCAAATTAATATGGAGCGCCAGAAAAGCAATTCCGGCATTGGCACTTGCATACGGCTATCCCAGCTTATGAATGAATCCCTGCTGAAACTCAATGCCGCACTCTGCAATCCATCTGAATACTTTAGCCAACACTATCAGGAAAGTGCGGATGTGATCCCGATGTACAAGGCAGCACAGAATTGAAGCAAAGACCCGGATTTTTGCCTGCATATTTTCGCTTCCATTCCCACTCAAGTCGCTGGCGATCGGGGGTTCATTTGCTTTTATGCAAACGAACCCATAATCATGCGTCAATAAAAGGGTGCTGCGCCCTACCCTCAGGGTCGCCACTTCAGCCGTCAATGAAGGCGCGAAAAGGTGGCGCTTTACACTTCTTAAAAATTAAAACGTAAATCGATCAGATCCCTCTTGAACAGGTTTTAACCTCTAGCTGGTATTCTCAGCCTTGTTTATTCTGACACTCGCGCAGCGACAGCATTTCAGTTGCGTAAGCAAATAAAGAAGTAGCATGACATCCATTTTATCGTTAAAGATAACGGTCATATCTCAACACCCTGGGAATCAAGATTGGCTGTGATAGCAATCATGTTGAATACAAAACTGCTTGCCTGGAATCTAAGTCAATATTCTCCCTGCTCTCACTTCATGTTCTAATACCGGCCTCTCAAACCATGAATCACAGCGGATACCTTACGTGCGGCCGATTGACCCGAAATACTACTACCGAAACTTTCTCCATCCCCGTTATTGGTTGACCTGGCTTTTATTGGGTTTGCTGTATCTGGTGTCTCTATTGCCTTACCGAAGCAAACAGTCGCTTGGAAAATGGCTGGGCTTGCGACTTTATAAGCTGGGTGGTAGCCGCTATAGAACCGCGAGGGGAAATATTCGCGCCTGCTTTCCGGAATTAAGCGAGCAGGCGCAGGAAGAAATGATACGCGAAACCTTTATTTCCAATGCCATCGGTTACGTCGAGAGCACCATTGCCTGGTTTGGCGATTTCAGCCCCTTTCTGGAAACGCTGGAGGTTCATGGCCGCGAGCATCTGGAAGAAGCCAAGCGGCGTGGCAAGGGCGTACTGCTGGTGGGCGGCCACTTCAGCATTATGGATTTCGCCGGGCCATTGGTGCATCACGTGACCACCTTTAATTACATGTATCGCCCCCAGAACAACAAACTGCTGGATGCCTTTGTGGAACGCTCCCGCAGACGCTACAGCGGCGTGTGCTTTACCAAACGCGAATTGAAAGACATGAATGCGTTTATCATGCAGGGCAATCTGGTCTGGTACGGGCCGGATCAGGACGTAGGCGTCAAGCGTGGCATCTTCGCACCGTTTTTTGGGGTCCCAGCCGCGACACTGACCACACCTGCATGGATCGCAAGAGAAACCGGCTGCGCAGTATTACAAATCAGCCAGTTCCGCGAACAGAACGGTATCTACAGTGTATATTTCTCTCCCATTCTGGAAGGCTTTCCGAGTGATGATGAACTTGAGAATGCCACACGTTTAAACCAAGGACTGGAAGACGGAATACGAATTCACCCGGAACAGTATCTGTGGTTGCACCGTCGATTCAAAACCCGGCCGGAAGGTGAGCCAAGCCTTTACGAGTAGATAAACGACATTCTCGTCGCCGGAAGTGAACAGTTCCTGAAGCAGGCGGTCTAAGCGCACATCACCTAACGTGCGAGACCGCTATGCCTTGCATCCCTCAATTTCGGAAACTTGGCTACCTCACAGTTCTGCTGTTGTTCTTTGCCAGTTTTAATACGCTGGCAAAAAATGGCTTTGATCTCGCTGCGGCCACCATTCCAGTCTCCAAAATCCATCATGGCGGTCCTCCCAAGGACGGCATTCCGGCCATCGACCACCCCTCTTTTGTGCCCGCAGATCAGGCCAGCTATCTCAGGCCAGAGGACCGTATACTCGGGTTTACCCTGGGGAAAGTTGCACGCGCCTACCCCATCCGGCTGCTGAACTGGCACGAAATCGTGAATGACCATATCGACGGCTTTCCCTTCGTTATCACCTATTGCCCCCTGTGCGGGACGGGCATGGCTTTCGAGGCGCAGCAGAATGGTACGACGATGACTTTTGGTGTTTCCGGGCTGCTCTATCAAAGCGATGTGCTGCTCTATGATCGACAGAGCCAGTCCCTTTGGTCCCAGATAATGGGGCAAGCCGTGAGCGGCCCGAAAGCCGGACACACACTAACGCAACTGCCATTGGCCCATCTCAGCTGGCAACAATGGCGTGAGCAGCACCCGAATACCCAGGTGCTTTCGCAGGAAACTGGCTATCTGCGAGACTATTCGCGAGATCCTTACAGAGGATATGGCCAAAGCAAAGCGCTTTATTTTGAAGTTGACCATCAGGCCCCTGACACGTATCACCCGAAAGAATGGGTACTCGGAATCAAACTGGACAAGTCTGTCAGGGCTTACCCTTTTGCGGAACTCAGCCGGGCCGGCAGGTCCGTCATTGTGGATCAGGTCGGGAACCAGAACATCAAAATCTTCTGGGATGAAGAGAGTCGCAGCGCCTATGCCACTGATGCCAAAAACAATGTAATTGTGAGCACCTCAGCCTACTGGTTTGCCTGGTATACCTTTTACCCACAAACCACTATTTACCGGTATCAACCAGAGGAAAACTGAACCCGGCGCATAAAAAAAGCCCCGCAGGCTGACCTGCGGGGCTTTTTATCTACCGAGAAGAAAGCGTTCTACTTGCCTTCGCGCTCTTTCACAGCGGCAATCACTTCTTCTGCAACATTGGCAGGGCAAGGCATGTAGTGCGAGAACTCCATGGAGAACTGGCCACGGCCAGAAGTCATGGTACGCAGGTGACCGATATAACCGAACATTTCGGCCAGAGGTACATCTGCCTTAACGCGCACGCCAGTGGCACCCGCTTCCTGATCCTTGATCATGCCACGACGACGGTTCAGGTCACCAATGACATCACCTACGTGATCTTCCGGTGTAAACACGTCAACCTTCATCACAGGCTCAAGCAGTTGTGGACCCGCTTTAGGCATGGACTGACGATAAGCACCTTTCGCGGCAATCTCAAAGGCAACGGCCGAGGAGTCAACGGCGTGGAAGCCACCATCGTACAGTTCAATCTCAACATCCAGCACAGGGAAGCCAGCCAAAGGACCGGTTTCCATCATGCCTGCAAAGCCTTTCTCGATCGCAGGGAAAAATTCCTTGGGAACGTTACCACCGACAACCGTCGAGGTGAAGTTGAATCCGGTACCAGGCTCGCCCGGCTTGATACGGTAATCGATCTTACCAAACTGACCAGAACCACCAGACTGTTTCTTGTGCGTGTAAGAATCTTCGATCGCTTGCGTGATCGTCTCACGATAAGCCACCTGAGGCTGACCCACTTCAAGCTCGACGCCATAGGTACGCTTCAGAATATCGACTTTGATATCCAGGTGAAGCTCACCCATGCCTTTCAGGATGGTTTCACCGGAATCTTCATCTGTTTCAACGATGAAGGATGGATCTTCGGCCACCATTTTACCGATCGCAACACCCATTTTTTCAGTCGAGCCTTTGTCTTTCGGCTTGACGGCAATGGAGATTACGGGCTCTGGGAAGATCATCGGCTCAAGTGTACATTCGTGCTTGGGATCACACAGAGTGTGGCCCGTCTGTACGTTCTTCATGCCTACAACCGCGATAATGTCACCTGCCTGCGCATGATCCAGTTCTGTACGGTCGTCAGCGTGCATCTCTACCATTCGACCAATACGCTCGGTCTTACCGGTAAAGGAGTTAAGGATGGTGTCCCCCTTGTTCAACTGACCGGAGTAGATACGGATAAAGGTCAACGCGCCGAAACGGTCATCCATAATTTTGAATGCCAGCGCACGGAAAGGCTCATCAATCGAAACCGTCGCCACTTTGCCTGTCAGTTCACCGGTATCCGGGTCAGTCAGTTCCTGAGGATCAACTTCAGTGGGTGATGGCAAGTAGTCAACAACCGCATCCAGCACCAGCTGAATACCTTTGTTTTTGAATGCCGAACCACAGTAAGTCGGGAAGAAGTCCAGTTTACGCGTACCTTCACGGATACAACGCTTGATCTCTTCTTCTGTAGGCTCAGTCCCTTCTTCGAGGTAGGCCATCATCAGATCTTCGTCTTGCTCAACAGCCGTTTCGATCAACTGCTCACGATACATTTGCGCATCGTCCACCATGTCGGCAGGAATATCGACGATTTCGTAGTTTTCAGGCAGACCGGTATCATCCCAGATATAGGCTTTCTGGCTCAATACGTCGACCACACCTTTGAAGTCGTCCTCAATACCGATGGGTAAAGTCATGACCAAAGGATTGGCGCCCAGAACATTTTTGACCTGATCGACAACACGATAGAAATCTGCACCCATACGGTCCAGCTTGTTAACGAAGATCAGACGGGCAACTTCCGATTCGTTGGCATAGCGCCAGTTCGTTTCAGACTGAGGCTCAACACCACCGGAACCGCAGAAAACACCCACACCACCATCGAGAACTTTCAGGGAACGATATACTTCTACGGTGAAGTCAACGTGCCCGGGAGTATCGATGATGTTCAGACGGTGATCTTTCCAAAAACAGGTGGTCGCCGCCGACTGGATGGTAATACCACGCTCAGCTTCCTGCTCCATGAAGTCGGTGGTAGCAGCACCATCATGTACCTCACCGGTTTTATGGATTTTACCCGTGAGTTTGAGAATTCGTTCTGTACTGGTGGTTTTCCCCGCATCTACGTGCGCGAAAATACCTATATTTCTGTATTTACTTAGATCGGTCATTGCATTACTCGGTTCGTCTGTGGGAGGCCCTTGCCGGACGATACTTTGCGGCAACTGACTCCAGGGAAAAAATCGGGCGCAGTATACAGTATTTCAAGCCGAGTTAAGCAAAATTTTTGTGTATTTTTTGTCTAATCTGTCGATTAAGCTCACTTTCGGCCAGGGAACGCTTGATGGGAGATCAGAGAGGGAAGATGGAAGACGCCAACCAATGCGGCGCGAGTCACTGACGCACAGATCCAACATAAGCTCCTCCTGTTTCGCTTTCAGCGCTCTGCCATGCGTAAGCAATCGCTTGAAAGCCGTGTGGCGATCAAAGAGAATCAGCACTTCGTACCTCAGTCAACAGGAAGATCTCGTGCAGAGCGGATTAAAAAAAGAAGGCAAAGTCGCCTGGGTTTCTGGCGCAAGCGGACTTGTTGGCGGTCATCTGGTGACCCAGCTATGCACGCACCCTGCCTACGACAAAGTCATCGCCTTTGTGCGCCAGCCAAGTCGCGCGCAGTGGAGCGAATACACCAAGGTCGAACAATGGGTCGTTGACTACGAACAACTCAAGGCCCCTGATCCGGGCTTTGATGTCGACGATGTGTTCTGTGCCCTCGGTACAACGCGCAAAAAAACGCCCGATTCGGACACCTATCGTCGCATCGACGTCGACTATCCACAGCTGTTTGCCGAGCTCGGGCTTGAGCATGGCGCCTGTTTCTGTGGTGTGGTTTCGGCGCACGGCGCCAGCAAACGCGCCCTGTCTGGCTATTTCCGGATGAAGGGAGAGATGGAGGAAGGCCTGCAAAATCAACAATTCGACAAGCTGGCCATCGCGCGCCCCGGCATGCTGAAGGGCAATAGGGGCGAATTCAGACCGCTGGAAAAGATAGGTGAATTTTTTACTGACCGGCTGCCCGGCAACTATCGTACCATCGCGGCCGGCGATGTCGCGGCTGCTCTAATATTGGCCGCCAATGAAGAATTTAGCGGCACCCGCGTCCTGACATCGAAAGCCATGCAGGGCGCGCATCTGAAAGAGATTGATCAACAAACGCATGAACAACACTGAATCTACAGATATCTCTGCATCGATCCGACACTTGCTCAACAAGGTACAAAGCCTGCAACTGGCGACCATGGACACCGAGGGTCAGGCCAGGGTCAGCTATACCCCTTATCTGATGCAGCAAGATGCCTTCTTCATCTTTGTCAGTGAACTGGCCAACCACACCCGAAATATGCGTGAAAACCCCAGTGCAGAGTTAATGGTGATCGAAGACGAAGCGGAAAGTCAGAACATCTTCACCAGGAAACGTTTGATACTGCAATGTCAGTGCACTTTTGTTGGCAAAAATGACCCCGGGCGGGACGCCCTGTTGCAGGCTTTCGAGGAGCGGCATGGCAAGACCGTGGCGCTACTTAGAACCTTGCCGGACTTTTGGCTGGTGAAACTTGTGCCCAAATCCGGACGCTTTGTTCAGGGCTTCGCTCAGGCTTATTCATTCAGTCACATGGATTTCGCGTCCGCACAAGCGATAGGCGGCAACTAACCAAAGGGGTATCTACCAGCCCGACAGAACAATTTTGCCCAATGTTCGGCCCTCTTCGATTTCCATATGCACCGCACGCAGGTTTTCGGCATTGATCGGAGAGCGCTGCTGATTCGCGGTTCCGCTCAATGTGCCTTCATCCACCAACCGGCTGACTTCGCTCAGTATATGGTGCTGCTCAACCATATCGGCCGTCTGAAATTTAGCGCGCGTAAACATAAACTCCCAGGAAAACCGAACCGATTTCGCTTTAAGCTTGTTCATCGGCAATTCAGCTTTGCTGTCAACAATGCAGCAGATTGCCCCTTGCGGCCTGATCACTTCGACCATGGTGTCAAAGTGCATGTCGGTGTCATTACAGCACAGGATATAGTCAACGTCGGACAAACCCAGCTCACTCAATTGGGAGGCAATATCCCGATGGTGGTTCACCACTTCATCGGCGCCCATTTTTTCACACCAGGCGGTACTTTCCGGTCTGGAGGCGGTCGCGATCACTCTTAATCCAGCGATTTTACTCGCCAGTTGAATCGCCATCGAGCCAACGCCACCCGCCCCGCCAATCACCAACAATGTTGACTGGCTGTTGTCGCCGTCCAGGTTAATGTGCATGCGCTCGAAAAGGCTTTCCCAAGCTGTCAGCGTGGTTAATGGCAAGGCTGCCGCCTCGGCATCGGAAAGCGATTCGGGTGCAATTGACACGATACGTTCGTCTACCAGGTGAAACTCGGCATTGCATCCGGGGCGCGTGATATCGCCAGCATAATAAACACGATCACCTTCTTTAATCAGAGAGACTTCCGACCCGGTTGCCACGACGATGCCACAGGCATCCCAGCCGAGTACTTTTGGCGCATCTTCCACCTCCGGTTTGGGCGAACGGATTTTGGTGTCAACAGGGTTGACGCTTACCGCTTCTACACGCACCAGCAAGTCGCGCCCCTGTGCCTCAGGTATATCAAGCTCAATATCTATCAGACTTTCGGGATCTTCTGCGGGCAGGTAACGCATCAGCGCAATGGCTTTCATAGTTGGACGTCTCCGGTAAATTTGTTCCAGTATCGTGTTTTTTCGCTTTAATATCGACCCTTATACGGGACAAAAAAGTGTCAATGATGACAGCATTGACAAGTAACAAAAGTATTGGATTCCCAAGGGAGCTCTGCTTTATGCTAGCATGCAGGGCTTGCCGCTCTATGACAGGCGGCCGCAAACAGCAAAACAATAACCAGACGACGAAGTGGCGCCACAGGAAAACCTATGTCAGTCATCGCCAAAATGCTGCGCCCCCTTTCTGTCGCAGGTCTGATACTCGCGATCATTGGTTGTGCTGTTCTGGCCGAGCAACAGCTGAATGAACAGTGGGGAGAGCCCAGCGTCAAGCAGCGGCTGGTTTCTTCGCCCCCAGGTGATTCTGTTCCGGACTATCATCAGGATATTCAACCCATTCTGGACTCACGCTGCGTAGTCTGTCACGCGTGTTACGACGCCCCCTGCCAACTCAAGCTTTCTTCATTTGAAGGACTGGACAGAGGCGCCAGCAAAAAGCTTGTATATAATGGCACGCGGCTTCTGGCCGACGAACCCAGCCGTCTGTTTGTCGACGCTAAAAGTACACTGGCCTGGCGCCAGCGTGATTACTTTCCGGTACTCAACGAACGAGAGCAAAACCCCGAAGCGAATAAACTGGGCAGCAGCCTTTACCGGATGCTGAAGCTCAAGCAAAAACATCCACTTCCGGAGCAAGCTCTGCTGCCGGACAGTTTCGACTTGAAGCTTGCACGTGACCAGCAATGTGCAACAATCGAAGAATTCAGCCAGTTTGAAGAAGACTATCCGCTCTGGGGCATGCCCTATGGACTGCCCCAAATTGATCAAGGTGATTTCAAGACCATTGAAGCCTGGATAGAAGCCGGTTCGCCAGTCACCGCACAGCCCCCTCTGGACAACGAACTCGTCGTCCGGATCAAACACTGGGAACAGTTTTTCAATCAAGCGGATACAAAATCGCAATTGGTCAGCCGCTATCTGTATGAGCATTTATTTCTGGCCAACCTTTATTTTGCAGGCATTGATGAAGATCGCTTTTTTAAGCTGGTACGTTCGCGCACACCCACTGGCGAACCGATTGAGGAGATCGCCACCCGAAGACCGTATGATCATCCGGGCGTCGATGTCTTCTTCTACCGCTTGCGGCCCGTGCACGGCAGCAGAGTCGCCAAAACACATATGCCCTATGCGCTTTCCGGAGCACGAATGAAACGTTGGAAGGCGCTGTTTTTTGAACCGGAATATACCGTCCTGAGTCTGCCCAGCTATTCACCCAAGGTGGCCTCCAACCCCTTCAAAGCTTTTCAGGCACTGCCCGCCAAATCCCGCTACCAGTTTATGCTGGATGAAGCACAGTACACCATCATGAGTTATATCAAGGGGCCGGTATGCAGAGGACAGGTATCACTCAATGTCATTGAGGATCACTTTTGGATCATGTTTGTTGATCCTGATGTCGAACAGATGCTCTACGAATCCGAACTGCGTCAGGACACGCTGGAGAATCTGAGGCTACCGGCTGAATCCGAAAGCAATGCGCTGCCAACAGAGGTATGGACCAAGTATTCGGAATTGCAGGCGAAACATATTGAGGACCGCTTCAGTTATTTAAGGGAGCGCTATCCTGAAGGCGTTGAAGCGTCGCTTGATGTGGTCTGGGATGGCGATGGACACAATCAGAATGCTGCGCTAACCGTATTCCGGCACTTCGATGCCGCAACCGTCTTGAAGGGCTTTCAGGGTGGACAACCCAAAACCGCCTGGCTGATCTCCTACAGCCTGCTCGAACGAATTCACTATTTACTGGTTGCCGGTTTCGATGTCTATGGCAATGTCGGACACCAGCTGAATACACGACTGTATATGGATTTTCTGCGCATGGAAGGGGAAAGCAACTTTCTGATGCTGCTACCTAAAGATGCGGCGCTCGCGGAATTTGAACATTGGTACCGCGGCGCCGAAGAAAAGGTGCAGGACTATATGAGGCTTATTGCTGAAAGTGGTATTCGCCCCTCTGGTATTCCCTATCAGAGTCAGCAACCAAAGGCAGAATTGTTCTCAATGATACAGGCCCATTTGGGTACAACGGTTTTACCCGACAAATCGGTCCCGATAAAACACAGTTTCATGGACAAACACCTGCACGCTCAAAAAGGCCCACACCTGCAATGGATGCCAGAGCTGGCCTATGTGCGGATCCGGCGCGAGAACGGCGAACGGGACTATTACAGTTTTGTCGTGAATCGCGGACATACCAATGTTTCATCTCTCTTGCTTGAGGCGCTTAATCTGGTACCTGAAGAGGATACACTTTCAGTGATTCCCGGCATTGTCGGGACTTATCCCAATGCTTTTTTTGATATTCAACACAATCAGCTGGAAGCCTTTTCAAAACAGATAAGAAAACTCAAGAGTGAAGCCGACTATTTCGCCCTGAAATCCCGCTTCGGCATGCGGCGGAGCGATTCCGGCTTCTGGCAATTCGCGGATGACCTGCATGACTGGTACCGACAGAACGCGCCACTGGAATACGGCCTTCTGGATTTCAATCGATTAGAGAACCGTTAGCCAAAAGGCATTGGATTCAAGGCTTCGGCCCGCTAAACTGAGCGACCTCCGCTCGCAATCATGTCGGGCAACACCCAGCTCAAAGAACCGGAAAGGAAGACGCAAGTGCTCGCAAGCATTTTCAGAAGAATGGTCATCGTACTATCCGTGCTGGTGCTCGGCATTTACCTGTTGCTTTGGCTGCTCAGCCCCTGGCTGATCAAGAGTCAGTCTGCTCCATTGCTGGAATCACTCAAGTTCAAACTGACTGAAAGCACACAGATTCGCTTCAACCCCTTTACCTTCACGCTGTCGCTGAAAGATTCCGGCCTCGAATCCCTCGACGGCTCCGAAAGCTATTTAAACATCGACTACGGCGAAATCAATCTGAATGCCTTTGCGCTCGCTGACAAGGTGATTAGCTTTGAAGAAATATCGTTGGCAGATGCCAATCTGACCATTACCCGGGATCAGGATAGTCTGGTAATTGTGGGTTTTCCGGTACTGGGCAAAGAGGACCAACAAGAAGAGGAGCACGCACCAGAGGCCGACTCTGACCTCGAATGGAGAATAGAAGTATCGAAGCTGCTGATCGAGCAACTGAAAGGACAGATCAACGACCATGGCATTGCGCATGAAGCGCAGCTGAAGCAATTGCGGATTCAGGATGTCGCATTGGGCATGCGCGAGCAGGAGGGCGAACTGTCACTGGAAGCCAACATCAACGACGCGCTTGTTTCGAGCCGGATTGCATTCTCCCTGAGCAGGGAAACCGGAACTGTTGCGACCCGCGTCGAAATCGAGAATTTCAATCCGGACGCTCTGGTCTATCTCAGCGATGGCGCCATTACGCGTGCCGAGGCACGCGTCAGCCTGAAAGTAGAGAGCGAAATCACGCTGAAACAGGAAGGACTGCGAGTACAATGGCAACAGCTTGCTTTGCAGATCGAAGACCTGAATACGCAAGCTGACGCAGCGCAACTGCAATCCACTGAACTCACCCTGGAGATACCCGCAGGCCAAGTCGCTGTCGATTATGGCACGCAACCCGGACTTGAAGTGCGGGCGGATGAACTGCTGTTGCGAATTTCCGGCATCGAGGCACGAAGTCAGGGACTGAGTCTGACGCTGCCTGAAGCCTCCTTACAGATGCAGAATAACCATGCCGCACTGGATAAAGGAAAGTTGGCGCAACTAGATTCCCGGGCCACCCTGCAGTTGTCGCAATTGGCACTCGCCAATGCGACCAACGATAGTCAGATACTGTCAACGGCAACCCTGGTGACCGATCCTGTAGAAATCACCCTGGATGACAACGCACAACCTCAAGCAAGCACAACAAACATCACACTGACCGACCTGGTACTTTCACAGCAGGCAGGAGCTGACGAAGCGCTACCCGCGCTATTCAAAAGTGGCGGCATCGATCTCAAAGGCCTTCATATTAATGCGCAGGCAGGACACCTCGATCAGCTGACGCTTAAGCCATTTCAAGCGGCAATACTTGTTGCGCCAGACAAGTCAGTCCGAAATCTGGTGGTACCGGAACGTACAGCCGCGAATGAACAAAACGCGGCTACGGCCCAAACCACCCCCAAAGAACAGGATGCACAAGCCACTGACTATGCCTTCTCATTGGGGCAATTTTCCCTGCAGGGCGAGAGTGAGTTATTCATCGAAGACCAAAGCGTGCAACCGGTTTTCAGGGAAACCTTTTACCTCAGCAAAGCCGAAACCGGTGCCCTGGATAGCACAAACAAACAGCAAACAACGCCTTTTTCCCTTGCGTTTAAAGCCGGTAAATATGCACAAGGAAACGGCCAAGGCGACATCGCCCTGTTTTCTGACAAGCTGAACATGAACCTCGAAGCCTCGATCAAAGAATTTCCGGTCCCGAAGATTTCACCCTATGTGCGTCAGGCCGCTGGCCTGGATTTGCTGTCCGGACAGTTTGATAATGTCATCAATCTGACAATTCGAGAGAATGAGATTGAAGGCCTTAGCGAATTGAATTTGCGTGGTCTTGAAGTGGAATCTGCCACCGACGTTAAACAGGGTGATCTCAGCGAGCATAGCTTTATTCCGCTCAGCCTCGCGCTGGGCGCGCTCAAAGACAGCGACGGCAACATTGAAATGGAAGTTCCGCTGTCGGGCAATGTGAATGACCCCGACTTCGGCCTGAAAGGCTTCCTGTACCTCGTGTCTCAGAAAGCCGCGATGGCCGCGGCAGAAAGCTACGTCATCAATACCTTCGTTCCCTATGCAAATATCGTATCCCTGACCAGAATGGCAGGTGAATATGCATTGAAGGTACGTATCGAGGATCTGGTCTATTCAGAAGGCCAAGTGGCATTGGATGACTCGCAGCAGGACTTTATCGATGGTTTCGTGGCTTTGCTGGAGCAAAAACCCAAGCTACAGGTCAAGGTCTGCCCTATTGCGACTTTAGGTGACCTGAAGGATGACAGTGCGGATATGGAACAACCGGATGTTATCTCAAAACTGCAAGCCATCGCGCAGCAACGCGGCGAACAGTTCAAGGATTTGGTGGTCCGGAAATCCGGCGTAGCATCCTCTCGATTGCTGGTATGTCAGGAAAAAATTGACGGCCGTGAAGATGGCAGGCCCCGAATTGAATTCAGTATTTAGTCAAGCAGTGACCTAGTTCAATTCAGCCTGGATCTGTGCTTCTATTTCAGACAGGCGCAGTTCCATTTCCGCCATCAGAGACTCGGCAGGCAGCTCGCCGCTGCGGGCCAGCGACTCAATCTGGCCAGCCAGCTCAGCATCCTCTTCCGCACACATGTTACCCAAAGCCCCTTTCAGCGAGTGCGCCAATTGAAATAGCGTATCAGTATCGCCATGGGTAAAGGAAGGACGCATCAAGTCAGGCTGTTTACCAAACTGGTCGGAAAACATTTTCAGAATTTGCACGATCACCGCCTGATTATTGCCAAGTCGCGCGTTAAATTGATCCATATCGATCATGAGAACCTCTGCCGTTTTCATTCGGATAGCGAGCTGCAGCTCCTTGCTGACCATTAACTATAGACGATGAATGCGAAATTTTCGCATGGATTGCTTGGGTTTTAGCACAACAATTCAAGTTGACGAAACCAACTTTGGCATGCCATGAGGCATCGGCCTGCCGTCTTCGTCGAGCGTGACAAAGACAATTTCCTTGACCTCGACCACCAACCTGTTAGTCGTCTGATTTCGAATTTCACAGGAGACAGTAATGGAAGTTGTGCCCACCCTGACCGTTTTGCAGCCAATTGAAACCAGGTCGCCCAAACACCCGGGGCTCTTGAATTCAACCTCACTCATTTTTTTAGTCACGAGGCGTGGGCATTTGGTTTCCAGAACGGCGAAGCTCGCGGCCTCTTCATCTATCCATGCCAATGCCTGGCCACCAAACAAACGCCCGGCAGGATTCAAGTGTTGGTACATCACCAAGCGGCGGCTACTGAACTCCATAACATCTCCCTGGTTTTGGTTTTCGCTTCAACGGTCGCAAAGAACGTCTGATTACCCTTGTAAATTTACCCAGTCGATACGCTCAGCCCCTGAAAATCACGCGCAAATCTGCCCGTGCGTTCATCGTCGTCACCTTGCAGGCTCAAGGTAATCTTCATGTTCAGTTGAGCATAGTTAGGAATGAATACCGCTATTCTGACGATAGGGTGTTCGTGAACATCGCATGCTAGTCAACCTTAAGATTCTGTTTTGCCTGATCCCATAAAGCATCCAGTTCCTCAAGACTGGTTTCGTCAACAGATTTACCCTGCGTATGCAAACCGGCTTCGATACACTGAAAGCGCTCGGTAAACTTCCGGTTGGTGCTGCGCAGTGCTTCATCGGGATTCACTTTCAGAAAACGCGCCAGATTCACGCAACAGAAAAGCACATCACCCAGCTCATCAGTAAGACGCTGATGGACATCCTCATCACGCAGATGCTGCTCCTGCAACTTTGCTATTTCGGTTTTGAGCTCCGCAATTTCTTCTTCAAGTTTATCCAGAACCGGGGGCATGTCGGGCCAGTCAAAGCCATGTTGCGCGGCACGCCGCTGCAATTTTTCAGCCCGGTTCAAGGCTGGCAGGTTAACTGGAATATCTTTGAGCAAACTATCTCGGGCAGGGACAAAGGCGCCATCCTTCACTTCATCCTCCACCGCATTTTCATTTTTTAGCCGGCGTTCTTCCGCCTTGATCTGCTCCCACTGTGTCTTCACCTCGTCTTCGCTAAAGGTAGTACCTTCGGGAAAGAATGCTTTTAATTGCTGATCAGGAAAGACATGCGGGTGACGACGTAATAGCTTGCGCACCACATTGTCCACAATATCATCAAAACCGAATGCATCTTCTTCCTTGCCCAGCTGGGCGTAGAAGATGACCTGAAACAGAAGGTCTCCCAGTTCATCCTTAAGCTCGTTTCGGTCGCCCTTTTCAATGGCATCAGCCACTTCATAGGCTTCTTCCAAAGTATGTGGCACGATACTTTTGTAACTCTGCTTCAGGTCCCAGGGGCAGCCCGTTTCCGGAGTCCTCAAGCGCTTCATCAGATAGAGCAGGTCATCAATCTGGTACATAAATTAAACCTTAATCATTTCGGAACCGTGCCCGCCCCATTGTTTATGCATTTCGCTTGCGCCGCACATCAATGATATTGGGCAACTGCTTCACTTTGGCAAGCACACGCCCCAGGGCATCCAGAGAACTGATCTCCATCATCAGCGTAATCATGGCCGTGTTTTCCTGAGGATCAGAGAAGGTATTCACCCCGGTAACATTGACCCGCTCATTCGCCAGCACTGTCGTAATATCGCGCAACAAGCCTTCCCGGTCATAGGCCTGCACTTCGATCGTGACACTGTAGACGGCTTCCGGGGACTGGCCCCAGGAAACCTCGATGATACGGTTGGGTTCCATATCCTCGAGCTGCAAAACGTTCATGCAGTCCTGTCGATGGATCGAAACGCCCCGCCCAACAGTGATGTAGCCGACAATGGGGTCACCCGGCACGGGATTGCAGCAATGCGCCATCGTTGTCAGCAGGCGCCCCACCCCTTTGATCTTGATATCTTCCGAAGCGTCAGGCTGTTTTTTGGCCTGTCTGGGCATGCCCAGCCTCAAATCAAGCTGCTGTTCTTTCGGGTGCAGTATCTTCTGGGCCACGTGGGCAACATGTGTGGGTTTGAGGTCTCCCGCACCAATCGCCGCAAACATATCGTCCGGGTTTTTATGGTGGGTTTGTTCCGCCAGTTCTTTAAACGCGATGTCGCCTATCGAGAGGCGTTTGAACTCGTCTTCCAGCAGGGCACGACCATCGACGATGTTCTGTCCCCGATCCTGCTGTTTAAACCAGTGTGCCACCTTTGCTCGCGACCGCGACGTCTGAATATAACCAAGACTAGGATTCAGCCAGTCACGACTTGGCGCAGGATTGTTCGATGTCAGAATCTGAACCTGTTCGCCAGTGCGCAGTGGGTAGGTCAGCGGGACAATGCGGCCATTGACTTTGGCTCCCCGGCAGGCATGCCCCACTTCTGTATGCACACGATAAGCGAAGTCCACCGGCGTCGCACCATTCGGCAGGTCCACGACATGACCGTCAGGCGTAAATACATAGATACGATCCGCCCCGACATCCGCACTGAGCTGATTGGCAATCTCCGAAACATCACCCACCTCTTCCTGCCACTCCAATACCTGGCGCAGCCAGTTGATTTTCTCTTCGTAGGAATTGGATTTGTTGCGGGTATCCGTCCCTTTGTATCGCCAGTGCGCACAGACACCCAATTCGGCCTCTTCATGCATATCGTAGGTACGAATCTGCACCTCCATCACCTTGCCTTCCGGGCCGATCACAGCCGTATGCAAGGAGCGGTAGCCATTTTCCTTGGGGTTGGCGATATAATCATCAAACTCGTAGGGGATATGACGCCAGAGCGAATGCACGACGCCGAGTGCCGCATAACAATCAGGAATACTCGGCACCAGCACACGAAACGCCCGGATATCGTAGATTTCGGAAAAGTCGAGATTCTTGCGGCGCATCTTACGCCAGATACTGTAGATATGCTTGCTGCGCCCGACGACCTCGCCCTTGATATGCGCATTCTCGAGTTCCAACTTTATTTTGTCGGTCACACGCTTGATAAACTCATCGCGATCCAGTCTGCGCTCATCCAGCAACTTGGCGATTTTTTTGTAAGCACTGCCGTGCAGATACCTGAATGAGAGATCTTCCAGCTCCCATTTGATGTAACCAATCCCCAGCCGGTGTGCCAGCGGTGCGTAGATATCAAAAACTTCACGGGCGACGCGTTGGCGTTTTTCCTCACGGGCGTTTTTCACCGCTCGAATGGCACAGGTCCGCTCGGCGAGTTTGATCAGCACCACACGAACGTCATCAATCATGGTGACCAGCATTTTGCGCACATTATCGATCTGCCCCTGGCTCTGGCCAAGCACAGAACCGCGATAATGCCGGTGGGTTGAAGAGATGGCCGCCATCTGGGCAACCCCTTCAATCAGCTTGGCGACATTCTCGCCAAACTCTTTGCGTACACGTTCAATGGGCATTTTTTCTTCGCGCACCGCGCGATAGAGAATGCCGGCAATGATGGCGTCCTGATCCAGCTCCAGTCCCACAAGGATCTGCGCCATTTCGAGACCAATCTTGAAACTGTTGTGATCACCGCCCCAGCGTCGGTCTTCGGAATGGGGATTGGACTCAATCTCCAAACCGGTATAACAGGCTTTACGCACTTGTTCGATATCTTCAAAGTCTGCGACCTGACTAATATTGTCCAACCACTGTTCGGCCCCTTCCCGGCCCACAGCATTGGCAATGTAGTCTTCTCTTACTTTGACCATAACAGCCCCATTTCGGGTTCAGTTTTTTTCAAATAACGCGATCGACTCGACATGTGTGGTATGCGGAAACATATCCATCACACCGGCCTTGAGCATACGATAGCCTTTCTCCACCAGGACCCCTGCATCACGTGCAAGCGTCGCCGGGTTACAGGATACATACACCACCCTCTGGGCATCAAATTTGGTCAGATAACTGACGACATCAAGCGCGCCGGAACGCGGTGGGTCTATCAGGATCTTGTCGAAACCCTCGCGTGCCCAGTCTTCGGAGGTGAAATCCGACTGCAGATTGGCCGCGGAAAAACGGACATTGGTCAAGCCATTGCGTTGCGCGTTCTCACGTCCCCGCTCGACCATTGCCTCATCCCCTTCCACACCAACGACCGTACCCGCCTGTGTCGCCAAAGGCAGGGTAAAATTGCCCAGACCACAAAACAGATCCAGAACCCGGTCTTCCGGCTGGATATCCAGCCAATCGATCGCGCGTTGCACCATATTGCGATTGATCTCCACATTCACTTGAGTGAAATCCATTGGGTGAAATGCCATCGAAACCTTATCGGAGTTCCGGTTTTTGTTCAGGATCTCAAGATCATAGTACAGGCGTTCTTCCCCTGATTCGGGCCAGAGTTTGTGTACCGTAGACACCCCCCCGGGCTGCAGGTAGATAGCGAATGCATGCTGCTTGCCAAAAACTTTCAGCTTCTCAAGATCTTCATCCGTCAATGGCGCCATATGCCGCACCACCAGTGCAACGCCATCCTTTTCCGGATCTTTCTGGTCTTCGCCCATTGCGACTTCAAACTGGGGCAATTCACGGTAAACACTCAAAGACGCCACAAGTTCGCGCAGCGCCAGCAATTCATGCCCTATTCTGGGATCCAGTACTTCACATTGCTGGATATCCGCAATGAAGCTGTTGCGCTTTTCCCGAAAACCCACCAGCACTTCTTCACGCTTGGCAACATAGCGGGCACCCAGACGCGCCTTGGTGCGATAACCCGCAGAGGGTCCGCGCATAGGTTCTACCCAGTGCTCCGGCTCAAGGTTGCCGAAATGCTCAAACTGCTCTTTTAATACCGCCTGCTTAAACTGGATTTGTGCATCACTCGCCATATGCTGCAAACTGCAGCCTCCACAAATTTGTGCGTGCTGACACGGGGGTTCAACACGCTCGGCTGAGGCGTCCAGCACCTCAAGCGTTTTCAACTCATCAAATTTTCCACGGCTATCGGTAAACTGGGCAAGCACAGTTTCACCCGGCAGAGCACCTTCTACAAACTGGGTTTTACCATCACTTTTGGCGATACCCCGACCTTCATGACTTAAGTTTATGATATTGCACTGAACGGGTTCCTGAGGGAGCTTCTTTCTTCTGCGTCTGGCCATAGCCTGTTTTACATCTCTTTCTGATCAAGTTACTGAATTGGCTAACTGTCAAATACACCAGTGGAAAGATAACGGTCGCCGCGGTCACAAATAATGGCGACGATCACCGCATTTTCAAGTTCACGTGACAGTCTAAGCGCGCCAGCCACGGCACCTCCAGACGATACGCCGCAGAATATACCTTCCTGCATGGCCAGTGCTTTCATCGTCTTCTCGGCCTCTTCCTGCCCCATATCAATGACCCGGTCCACACGTGAGGCATCGAAAATGCTTGGCAGATAAGCCTCAGGCCAGCGGCGAATCCCCGGAATGGAAGCACCCTCAATCGGTTGCAGGCCCACGATCTGAATTTCCGGATTCTGTTCCTTTAGATACGCAGAGGTGCCCATGATCGTGCCCGTGGTCCCCATAGAACTGACAAAATGCGTAATTTTTCCTTCTGACTGTCGCCAGATCTCCGGCCCGGTACCGACATAATGTGCACGCGGGTTGTCGGCATTGCCAAACTGGTCCAGCACTTTACCTTTGCCTTCGCGCTGCATTTGCTGAGCAAGATCACGCGCACCTTCCATGCTCTCTTCGCGCGTGACGTGAATAATTTCCGCACCGTAGGCGGCCATCGAAGCCTTACGTTCCGCACTCATATTGTCGGGCATAATCAGGATCATTTTGTAGCCCTTGATCGCAGCCGCCATCGCAAGTGCAATGCCTGTATTGCCACTGGTTGCTTCAATCAGGGTATCACCAGGACTGATTTCTCCCCGTGCCTCAGCCTGTTGAATCATGCTCATCGCCGGGCGATCCTTGACAGACCCTGCTGGATTATTGCCTTCAAGCTTTAATAGAATGGTGTTACTGGTATCACCGGGAAGACGTTGCAGTCTAACCAGCGGCGTATTACCGACATAATCTTCTATCGTTGGAAATGACATTTGTCCCCCCTTTATCGGGTTCTCAGGAAACAGTAATGGGTTGGAGTTTGAGCGGCATGATACACTGAGCCGCTCAGGATTACCTGAAAAAGTCATTTTCAACAGTACGGGCGCAAGCGCCGACCAACGTCAAATATGGGCCATGAAACCTTATACGCTTAAAACCCGTATTCTCGTGCCTTCGAGCGCACTTACTCTGCTTCTGGTATTGCTGGTCACCTGGCATCTTTGCCTCAGGCATCTGGATTTTCTCGAGCAAAATTTCACCCGTCACCTAGACTATCTGAGCCATTCGAGCGCCATCCGCCTTGGAAATCTGGATCAACTGCATGCAGGCCCGGAAATGTCACAGATAGCCAGCGCCCTGCTGCATTCCCCACTCGTTAACTCGGTCACCATACTCAATGCGAACAAGACATTGCTGTTGCGCAAAGGCGAAAGCTTTGGGCTGAAGCAGATCATTCGCGACTTCCCGACCCGGGCTTCGGCGCTGATTAATGCCGGTCGGGAAGCTGTTTTCATAGTGCCAATCAGGCAGACACAGGAGTCTGGGCCCGGTGATCTGAAAGGCTGGATGCTGGTTGAACCGGAAACCAGTGATTTTGCAAAAAGCAAGGCCAGCGCCATTCAGGAAGCGGTTGGTTATTTCATTCTTGTGTCGGCCCTTATCATCCTGTTTATGCGTTATCTCGCTAATCGTATCAGTACCCCCATCAGACAAATATCCGAAACCATTGAAATCATCATGCAGGGTGATTTGAGTCAGCGGGTCAGCCCGAAAAAATCTGCCGAATTGATTGCCATGGAAAATGGCATCAATCAGCTGGCCAATCGTTTGCGGCAGACCGAGGCTGCCATGAAGAGCGAAATCCGAAAAACCACGGAAGACTTACGCGAAACACTCGAGACGATCGAAGTACAGAATGTAGAACTGGACATAGCGAGAAAGCAAGCTGTACTCGCAAACCGCACTAAATCGGAATTTCTGGCCAATATGAGCCACGAAATACGCACCCCACTGAACGGCATCATTGGATTTACCAATCTGCTATTGAAGAGTCCCTTGCGCAGACGCCAGAAAGAGCACTTGTCGACGATAAAAAAATCGTCCGAAATTCTGCTGCTGATCATCAACGACATCCTTGACTTTTCAAAAATTGAAGCCGGAAAACTTCTACTGGACAAGGGTAAGGTTGAAGTAAGGGACCTGATCGATGATGTCGTGATGATGATGGCGCCCACCGCGCATGCCAAAAATCTGGAACTGGTGCACCTGCATTATCAGGATGTCCCCGACAGCATTATCGGTGATTCCCTGCGCATCAAACAGGTCGTCACAAATCTGGTCAATAACGCAGTCAAGTTTACCCAATCTGGAGAAGTAGTGATTCGAGTAATGCTCCATGAGCACGACTTTGATGAGTCCCAGGAAGCCATCAAGATATCGATCTCGGATACCGGTGTCGGTCTCTCCAGAGCACAACAGCACTCCATTTTTAAGGCCTTCTCTCAGGCCGATGCATCGACGGCGCGAAACTATGGCGGTACCGGCCTGGGCCTGACCATCTGTAAAAAACTGATTGAGCAGATGGGCGGCGTGATTGGTTTTGACAGCGAACTGGGACAAGGCTCTACGTTCTGGTTCACCCTACCAATTGAGACCAATGCTGGCAGTGCAGAAGTGCACGATCAAAGTCTGCTCGCCGGGATGCACGGCCTCTGCTTTGAGCAGCATGGGGCGCCCAAGCTGGCCCTTCAGCATCTGTTGAACAGCTGGCAAGTCAGCTATACCTTCTGTGACACACTCGAGCGGCTCGAACAAATGGCCTTCGACCAGCCCGGGGACTTTGATTTTATCTGTCTGGCCCTGGACAAAAAGCAGCTCAAGTTAAAACCAGCTGTTGCAATGATGAAGGCCCTGCGAAAGGCTGATTACAAAGTCGCGCTGGTAACACCAACGCTGGAAGATTACAGTTCAGAAGTCATTGATCTCGCAGCCGTTCACATTATCAAACCGCTAACATACAACCGGGCATACAACGGATTTTGCGAGCTCTTTTCGAAGGCGGTCCCGACCACCGATGCCGCTGATGTTTTGGCCACCCGCCATCTAAGCAGTGACTACAAGGTGCTGGTGGTTGATGACAATGACATCAACCTGTCGCTGATCAGCTCAATTCTGGATGACCTGGGAATCCGCTGTGACAGCGCAAAAGACGGCTTCGAAGCATTGCGCTTGTGCGAAGAATATCACTACCCGGTTATCTATATGGATATTCAGATGCCTGGCATGGATGGCATACAAACCATGAAAAAACTACGTAACCAACAACCTGCCTATCAGGAGTCCGCCATTATCGCCCTGACGGCCTATGCCTTGCCACAGGAAAAGCAGGCTTTTCTGGGTCATGGCTTCGACACACTGATCACCAAACCGGTGCGCGAACAGAACCTGTTCGAAACGCTGAATAAATATTTGCCGGACTGCAAGGTCATCGATTTCCCCGATGTGGTGCCACCAGAACAATTGCAACTGCCGGAACAAGGGGACAAGGCAGTCATTGATATTCCAGAGGGCATCCACCTCTGTAACGGAAATGAAGCGCTCGCACAGGAGTTTCTCGACAAATTGATCACCAGCCTGCCTGAGGAAAAACAGGCGCTGGATACCTTACTGAACAATGAAGATTGGGACGCCTTGGAGGATGCCGTGCACAAGCTGCATGGCGCCTGCCATTACTGTGGAGTCCCTCGCCTGCGGCAAGCCGCCCGGGAGGCAGAACATGCACTGAAAACCCGCTCGGCCAATGTCGACCAATCCTGTAAAACGCTGTTGTCCGAGATTGATCGCGTCATCAGTCTTCCGGCAGGAAAGGCTCTCGTCTGACGCACATCAGGGAATTGGTGACGCTCGAATAGTTTCAGCCTCTCATTTTGACGACAAATTCCTATTATACAGCGCACATTCAAGTAAAATCCCTGATCCTGGTCGATCAACGAATTCCTGTATATTAATTTGGACACCGCGATTTCATGCTTTACCGAGACTCAATCTTTTCCCTTTTCTCCATTGGTCTGGTCATCACCCTCATCAGCGGATGCGGTGTTCCGGGCCTTGGTGGTAGCGACAGTACCAGCACTGACAGCCGTTCAGACGGCGTCAAGAGCACGATCGTGCTGAACATCGAAGCAACAAGCGGCATGCTGAGAACAGATGATGTCGCTTCAAGCGCCAGTTTCCGGGATGTTTTTTTTGACTGGATCACCCCCCGCAAAGCCCACGCTTTAAGAGGCTTGAACCGTGTGACGTCACTGTCCACGAGCGCAATATCCGTTGTTGCCCTCGGCCCGAATCTGACAGACCCGGTATCAACAAACGTACCGGAACATTTTGTTGAAGAACTTGATTCCGGTGGCGGCTATGCCATTAAATTCAAAGACAAGCTCGAACCTCAAATTAATCTGGTGGTAAGAGTGCGACTGCCCAATGAGCGATTCTTCTATGGCCCACTCTACGAAACGGGGGCGACAGAAAGCGCTTCGCTGAACCCGATCGACATCAACATCGGCACGACCTACGTCATTACCAGACTGTTTGAGTCGATTACCACCAGCGAGCAACTGGAACAACATCTGCCCTGTGCCAATCGCTTCGCAGATTGTCAAACACAGCATCAGGCGAAGGTGCAAATGTTAAGGAGCATTGCCGCCAATGCCGGGCTTTATGAAATTGAGTTTGACTCCTTGCTGACCTATTCCCAGTCGCTTGCGCTTTTGGAGCAGAACACCGGATTTGCCACGACGGTGGATAGCGCCATCAGTGAACTGCTACGAACTGAATCTCCGATTGCACTGGGCACCAGAAGATCCGAATACCCCCTGGATGCGACCCCATGGACGCGCGAATACAACAGCGCCTATTTCAATATCGGCTTTAACAATTTCGAACCGGAGAACCCCAGCAATGAAGTGGTCATTTCGGCCGCCAGCTCGGATCTGGTTGCCAAGCAGGATGACGAACTTCGAAATACCTTCCCGATCTACCCGAAGCTGATCACCAGCACAGATGTTAGGGAAATCCGGCGTGAAGGCATTGTTCCCCAAATCCCTTTCACCCGAACGCCCCTTTATATCAGCGGAGGCGGCACGCATAATATTTTGACCAACACACCTATCAAGTTCTTTAGTGCCTTGCCCAGCGATGTTGATATTGATGATTCTCTAACCACTGACGATGGTTTAAGCGGTGCTATCTTCAGCCGTTTCCTGTCAACGGAAAGCAATATACTGCTGGATCGTGATGTCCCTCAGCAGATTCCGGTTCCGGAAGGCGGCATCGATGGCGGCCTGCCTGCCTATGGCTGGAACTACGACCCGGTGTATACGAGGCTCTATCAATCCAACAGTGTCACACCCACCTTTACCTCCGCCGATTTTGTAGACGGTATACGGATTGAGGTCGATATGCTCTCGGAACCCTCCTGGCTCACAGCCGCTTACTATGGCGGCGGTAAATCTTTCACGCTACAGGATGTCAGCAACGGCGGATTTCGTGCCGACGAAATTCGGGAAGAACTGAACCTTTATCATTGGGAAGTGCATGGCCAGGAGGCATACGAAGGTTTTGATACTGATGCCATTACCGGCAAGCAATACGGCGTTATCGGCTACAGCATTGAACTGGCCGACGTGGAGACATCCATCCGGGTTCACGCAGACACCTTCCGCTGGTCTGCCAGCAGCACCCAAATGGTCGAAACACAACCGGACGATCACTATCAGTCCAGAACACTTGAACGCGCGGTCGCGGGCACGATGTCTGAAACCGGGCCAACTAGCAATGCGTCATCCAATTCGAGAGGGTATTTTCTGATTGAAACCGAAGTCTCTACTGACGACAGCAGGAATAGAGGCTTGCTGGGGCTGGATGGTGGCGCAGACGCACCCTTGGGACACGCCAGTGACAACGGCAAATACCTGGCCTTCTCTATGAATACTGATAGCAAAGGCCGAGGCCTGATACTCGCCTCAGAGCTGCGCGACCTGACACCCGACTTTGACAGCACGCCAGTCAAGTTCAATCTTCAGGGCAATGTTTTCGAGATGAGTACCAGTGCGAACACACTTCGCAATATCACAGGCTCAAGTATCGAAATATCGGAAAGCAGCACTGAAGATTGCGAGGCCAGCCTCAGCCTGAAATATTTGAAGTCTGTCCATAATAGAGATAACAATACCATTTCAAACAGTACATCGGACTCGGATGTAGAGGATGGCCTGGATGAAGCATTGCTGTCCGCCAGCAGCGCAAGTTGCTCGATCAACGGCAGTGAGATAGAAATCAGCTTTGATAATATCCTAGAAAACGGCCTCGACCTGACACTGAAAGGCTTCGTCACGCAATCTTCGGATGAAAGCAGTGACCCCGGAAACCTGATGAATCTGCTGTGGATTCAGTCCGGCGCACTGGGACTGGTCTTTGCACAGAGGGATCAGGCCCTGGCTGCGGCGTTCGACGAATAAGCAATGTCAGATTCGAACCGTACCATCACCAAGCAGAAACTGGTACGCAAGATCCTGCAATCCTTCAGGTTGGTTGGCAGGGAAGCCGTCTATCATGCACTTGTGCTGTTCCATACCTTGCGTGCACCGGATACACCGCCATGGTGTAAAAGTGTCGCATTGGGCGCGCTGGCGTATTTCATCAGTATGATTGATGGCATTCCGGATCTGACACCGGTATTGGGTTACACTGATGATGTCGCCCTGATGGCCGCGACACTAGCCACCATCTCGACCCATGTCACCCCTGAAATAAAAGACAAAGCGCAGCAGGATGCCGACAGGCTGTTTCCGGAAAACCGCTGAAGCACTTTGTTCCAGTTGCCCTTATTGAATACCATTCGGCCAAAAGCTAGACTTCCCCTCACATTTTATCCAAAGGTTGTTTATACGCATGCTGCGCTTTCTGCCGGGACCACTAAAAGGTTCACTCATTGTTTTAATCGTCATTCTTAACACATTAGTCTGGATGCCTATCCTGGTTGTGGGCGCTCTGCTGAAGCTCGCCATCCCCGCACCACTAGTCAGAAAAATCACCACCAGACTATCCATTGCATCCGCAACCAACTGGGTGTCGATCAACAGTTTTATGTTCGTTCTCTTTCACCGAATTGAGTGGGATGTAACCGGGCTGGAGGGGCTAAGCCGCGACGAATGGTATCTGGTCAATAGTAATCACCAGTCCTGGGCAGACATCCCTATCGTACAGAAAGTACTTAACAGAAAGGTGCCGATGCTGAAATTCTTCCTGAAACAGGAACTCATTTGGGTACCGTTCCTGGGCTTGTGCTGGTGGGCACTGGACTTCCCATTCATGAAACGTTTCAGTGCCGAACAGATCCGGAAAAACCCCTCATTGGCCGGCAAAGATCTGGAAACAACGAGAGCTGCCTGTGAGAAGTTCAAAACCACACCGGTTTCTGTATTTAACTTTCTGGAAGGCACCCGCAACACCCCGGAGAAACATGCAAAACAGGAATCTCCTTTCAGAAACCTATTAAAGCCCAAGGCTGGTGGCGCGGCTTTTGTACTTGGCAGTATGGGTGAGCAGATGCACACCATGCTTGATATCACGATCATTTATCCTGATGGTCAAAACAGCGCTTGGGACCTGGTTTGTGGCCGAATTCAAAAGGTGCGCATTCATATCAGAACGATCGACATCCCGAAGCACTTTATCGGGAAAGACTATGCAAACGATGAAGGCTTCAAGCGCGAGTTTCAATCATGGATCAATGATTTGTGGCTGGAAAAGGACGCTCTGATTGATGAGCTCAGGCAACAACTCTAACTTTCAATGCTAAGCCTGGAAACTGAAAAAGCCGACCCAGGGGTCGGCTTCTTTGATGCTCCATCACCGTAACTAGCGCTTACCTGAACGACGCAAGGCTGCAGGCGTGAAGTCCCGACTGGAATAGGTTTTCTCGAAGTTAAATCGCAGTGGCTCCTCATTTGCCAGGCCGTTGGCCAAGTAACGCCCGGAAAGCAGGTCATGCGACGATTCAATCGTTGTGAACACCGCTTTGGCGTCATAGAAGTACTTGTTATGCGCCTCAACGAAACGCCATAACTCGCCACGACCATCATAGTGATCCGCAATCATGGCAGCCCAAGTATCTTCATCAACGTAAAGGACACGCTTGGAATAAATATGACGCATTCCTTCCTTAAGTGTGCCAACAACCTTCCAGACACGATGCAGTTCATAACGCGTATGCTCGGGGTCAAGATGCGCAGGTTTTACCAGATCAGCGTAGCTTAAGGATTTGTCGTCCAGCTTGTAAGAGTTATAGGGGATATACAGCTCCTGCTTGCCAACAAGCTCCCAGTTGTATCGATCTGGCGCCCCATTGTACATATCGAAGTTATCCGTGGTTCTCAGGCCATCGGAAGCCGTACCCGGACCATCATAACCCACCTGAGGTGCACGACGTACACGACGTTGACCAGCGTTATAAATCCAAGCTCTGCGGGGCTCCTTGACCTGATCAATCGTCTCGTGAACCAGCAGTACGTTACCAGCCAAACGTGCTGGCGCCGTAACGATCTGCTTGAAGTAAAACATGACGTTGGGATCCTTACTCGCTTCAAAATCCCTCAGATAGTAACGCTCGGAAAACTCCTCAAAGAATCGAATCGGTGTATATTCACCCGACTGTGTTGGCGTTACCTGCACCGAAACCCGCTCAAAGCTTCCGCCGCGAAAACGCATAATATGGTTCCAGACAAGATGCAGGCCGACAGACGGGATCGGGAACGGGTTAACACCGACGACGTTCTTGACACCATTCCCGCCATCGATCATCTCCGTGTTTAATGCGTTCTTTTTACTGAACTCGACGATATCATCATTGTAACCGACGATTCTATGCGTTTTGTAAACCGGCATTTTGTATGTATCGTAGGCATTTAACATTGCCTTTTGACCATCACTCAGATTATCGGCGTATTGCGCCATATTCTCTTTGGTAATGGTGAACAAAGGTTTTTCACCTGCAAAGGGATCGATGTAGGGTTCGCCTGACTTGAATCCTGCAGGAATTTCCTTCAACCCACCATCCCAAGCCGGAATGGTGCCTGCCGCGTTTCCGGCTTTTTCGGCACCAATTGGCGTCAATTCGTTCCCCAGCTTGGCTGCTTCTTCAGCAGATACTTTCGCCATGGCTGTTCCAGCGCCGCATACCGCTGAAATCACACCCATTGCGCATATTGTTTTAATTAAGTTCATAAACTACCTCGTCAAACCCGAGCGTTAAAATGGATGTTAGAAGGAATAAGATACGCTAAGTGCCAGATTGTCACGGTCATGCAAGGCATTGTGACGTTTGTTGCCAAAGAAACTGGTATAGGCAACATTAGCACTGTATTGGTTCAGATAATCCGCTTTGACCGAGAGGCCAATCGACTTTCTGCCTTCCACAAAATTCGCTCCGGGACCAGGAGCATAGCCGCTCACATCGTGACTCCAGGCAAGTTGGGGGGTCAGGTTAACGCCCGCCACCACGTTGTTATAGGTTAACGCCGCTCGCGTTCTGTAGCCCCAGGAAAAGTCGGTGACATATCCTTCATTGTCACAAGTACCGATGCTGTTAATGTTCTCACAGGCTTCCAGGGCCGAAACGCCATCATCCGGAAAATAATCCGGCGTCAGACCGAAACTCACCTGATCGAATCGACCATAACGGATCTGATCTACTGAAGGTAAATCGTGCACATAGGTACCGCCGATTTCACCCACCAATGCAAGACGGCTTGCGCCCCAAATCTGGTCGATGAATGAGATACCGGTGAATTGCAGCTGGGACACGTCGTAAAGATCATAGCCTTTCTGAATCGAACCCAGGAATCCTGCTGCAGCCGCGTCCGAAACATCTATTACACCATCATTGTTCGAATCAGGTACGCGATCCTGAAATATTGGAGAGTAGACATTGCCCCCGGTCGGTGCTCGACCCAGTGCGGCAGCTACCAGATCGGGAGAGTTCAACTGAATCGGTACATCTTTCTTGTAACTGTACTCACCACCAACAGAAATACCGTTAGGTGTAGTCGTATTGAAGCTCAAACCAAACAATTTGATTTGCTCGGGATACTCAATGAAGTACTTGGCTCCGGTGTCTGGATCAATGGCCTCTGTCGTCGAGGTAATTGCACCGTCATTGTTGGTATCTTCAGCCGTTTTACCTGAAACCAGCGGGAACCGGCTGTGATACTGGATGTAGTAAAAACCAAACTCTGTTTCATTCAGTTCAGGCACATACCAGCGCATCGCGACACCAAACTGGTCGGTATCATCGGGTTCCTGGTCTGCCATACGGCCGACCTGAGTATTGAACTGGTTGTTGAAGTCTTCCGAGTTGGAATTCAGTGCGTACACCGGACCACACTCATCAGAAACATAGTCAACTGTGGAGAAGAAGGTACCACAATCACCTACACGGGATTTTTCGTACTCGAGCTGCACGAAACTTTCCAGAGTAATGTTATCCGTCAAACCAAGAGAGCCGTAAACCATATTCACTGGAAGCAAAGCGTCTTTGACTTCCGCACCTGGTGCTCTGATGGCGCCAACATCGACCGGGTTGATCACGTTGATACCATTGAAGATAAAGGTACTCTCACCCCAGCTGACCACCTGCTTACCCAGTCGCAGGTTCAAGGGAACTTCACCCAGCCAAAAATCGCCCCAGACATAAGCATCAAGGAATTCACCACCGGAAGCATTTCGATCTCCCGCACCCGACAATTGCCGCTGCTGACCAAGGGAGTCCGTGGCCATGTCTTCGTCCTTGAGTTCAAAATCGTACCAGTAACGGGTTCTGGCAAAGGCCCCGAAATCTCCGAGGCTGAACAGGAATTCTGTATTACCTTTGACTATTTTCGAGTAGGTTTCATGTTTCTTGAAGTTCAGGTTGCCATCATCATTGTTGATAGACCCTCCTGAACCGCCATTCCCCTTGCCCACCAGATATTCATTGGGACTTTGCATACGCCAACTGGCACCTGCAGTCAGGGTTGTATCAATACTGGCCTCTACATCTCCCATGTAGAATTGAAACGCGTCAACCGGTGTCGATACTGAGGCCGCAACTGCCAAAGCCAAAGGCAACTTATTGCAGTGACGCAACCACTGTGTTTTTTTTGTCATCGAACGCTACTCCGTCTTTTCATTTTTTATTTGTCTGGTTAGCCAAAAAACAGACAAATGTCACTGTTCTCTCCATGCGTGTCTTGCGACATTACCCATGCAGTCGCTCCAGTAGATCCCGAAGAGCTGAACAGAACGAGAAAGTAAAATTTATCTTTGTGGCAGGGATTTGGGTGCACACAAAACACCGGCACCTATTCCATGCATGTTTAGGAAAGCATAGACGCTAATTCTGAATTCAACCAATTGAATGCAAGTTTTTTTGGCCGACTTATCGTGCTGCTAGGATTCGCTCAAAGCTTCGTGTTCCGCGAGTCTTGCACGGAATGACTTGCGCGCGATAAAGATCACTGAAGCGGCGGCTCCAGCCAGAAAGAACGACACCATAAACGCGGCCGAATACCCGAAATACTCAACCAGGAGTCCACTCAAAACAGCACCGACTGCACCACCCAGCCCGAATCCGGCACTGCTGTACAGTGCCTGAGCTCGGCCCTGACTGGATGAGGCGAAGGAATGGTGCACAAAATAAATCGCGGCCGCATGCATGGCACCAAAAGACAGTGCATGCAGAACCTGGGCAAAGATAAGAACCAGCTGATACTCTGCGCCCACTGCAATCATCAGCCAGCGCAAGGCAGTCAGCATCAGGGCCCAAAACATGATGTTATCCAGCGTGGCACGCCGGAACCAAAGGTGCATACCGATAAAGAGCACCACTTCAGCGATGACTCCCAGTGCCCACAACAGACCAATCGTGGTTTTGGTATAGCCGAGCGTTTCCAGATAGATGCTGTAATAGGTGTAGTAGGCGCCATGCGACAACTGCAATAGAAAGCAAACAGCAAAAAAAGTGATCACAACAGGATGCTTTAGCTGAGCCCCAAAGGCCTGACCATCTGTTGCTTCTTCGCAGCGCGGTTCGGACAAGCGCCACAGACTGGATAAAAAAATACAGCAAATAATGATCAGCAGGATCGCGGGAAACAACGCAATGGAGAACGCGTCAAAAATAGAGCCCATACAAACCACGGATACGATAAAGCCTATCGAGCCCCACAGACGAATGCGACTATAGCGGGATTTTTCAGCGCCCAGATTATGCAGTGTCAAGACTTCATATTGCGGCAACACAGCGTTCCAGAAAAAACTGAACAACATGATCACTACCGCGTAATACCAAAACCCGGAGGCCGTAAAAAAGGCCAGAAAGGTAAGCAATGTCAGCAAAGAACCGCAACGCACCAGCCATAAACGTTTCTGGAGCCGGTCTGCCAACGCGCCCCAGATGTTCGGAGCAAGCACTTTGGTGAGCATCAGAATCGATGTCAGCTGTGATATTTCAAGCAGACTGAAACCTTCTGATTCCAGAAAAAGCCCCATATATGGTGCCATCACACCAAGCAACGCAAAGTAGAAGAAATAAAAACTGGAAAGTCGTATCAGAACCACAGGAAATCCATTGCTAGTCTTGTCTGGACAGCACAGGAGCAAGGTGCCACCGTTCACAAATACAATGGCCTGGAATGCGCTCCATCATTGAAAACACCGGACTGTCAGCCCCCATTCTATGGTCATGCTTCCTATTCCTCCAGTTTGAGCGGCTTTTTCCGCGATTATTGTTGAAACCGAACCACATTTTGATTAGCTTAAGCCTGCCCCAAATTAAGGCAGTGGAGTATTTCTGCGTCCGGCTTAACTACCAATAACAAGGGCGCTCGATGCATCGATCCAAACAAAAAAGAACGTTGTCCTAATCCGTACTAGCGATGATCGAGTTAATCATGTTGCGGCGGGACTAAAACTTGCGACAAACAGGAGAAAGCCAATGAAGCTTATCACCGCGATAATCAAGCCTTTCAAGCTTGATGATGTGCGCACCGCACTGACCGACATCGGTCTTACCGGAATGACAATCGAAGAGGTCAAAGGTTTTGGCCGCCAAAAAGGCCACACTGAACTATATCGTGGTGCCGAATACGTGATCGACTTTGTACCCAAATTGAAACTTGAAGTCGTCGTGGCTGACAACATGCTGGATCAGGCCACTGAAGCCATCGTTAGTGCCGCCAACAGCGGAAAAATAGGCGACGGTAAGATTTTCGTGTCCTCTATAGAGCAGGCCATTCGAATCCGTACCGGTGAAACCGGCGACGACGCAATCTGAGCCCCGCACAAAACAACAATTATTCTGGGAAAGAACAACATGAAAAAATTTCTCTGGGGCGCTTCACTGCTTATGGCGCCTACCCTTTCAATGGCAAATGATGCGCTCAGTGGCGCGGATACCGCCTGGATACTCACCGCAACCGCGCTTGTCCTGTTTATGACCATTCCCGGTCTGTCGTTATTCTATGCCGGTCTCGTTCGAAGCAAGAACGTACTGTCTGTTTTGATGCAATGCTTTACCCTGACGTGCCTGATGTCCGTGCTTTGGTATGTTGCGGGCTACTCTCTTGCCTTTGGCGAAGGCAATCAGTGGGTTGGTGATTTCAGCAACCTCTTTATGGCCAATGTCACCAAGGAATCGATGTCAGGAACCATTCCTGAAGCACTCTTTGCAGGTTTCCAGATGACATTCGCAGTCATTACGCCAGCCCTGATTGTAGGCGCATTTGCCGAGCGCATGAAATTCTCAGCCATGCTGTTATTCAGCAGCATCTGGTTGCTTGTCGTCTATGCTCCAGTATGCCACTGGGTCTGGGGCGGTGGTTGGTTGAGTGACTTGGGCGTACTCGATTTTGCCGGAGGGATTGTTGTTCATATCACAGCAGGTGTTGCGGCTCTGGTCGCGGCCGTAGTGATCGGTAATCGTAAAAACTGGCCCCAAACCGCCATGCCTCCGCACAACATGACGATGACCGTCACCGGCGCTGGAATGCTTTGGGTCGGATGGTTTGGTTTTAATGCGGGCAGCGCTTTGGCCGCCGACGAAAACGCGGCAATGGCTCTGGTTGCAACACATCTGTCAGCCGCAATGGGTTCGCTCTCCTGGATGGCGTGCGAATGGAAAAAATTCGGAAAGCCCTCAGTACTGGGCATTGTGACCGGCATGGTTGCCGGCCTTGGCACAATCACCCCGGCATCCGGATCTGTCAGCCCTGCAGCAGCGATTGTCATCGGTCTGCTTGCCGGCTTTATCTGCTTTAACGCCGTGATTATCGTGAAACAGAAACTCAAAATTGACGACTCCCTGGATGTATTCCCGGTGCACGGTATCGGCGGCATACTGGGAACGCTGCTGGTTGGCGTTTTCTGCGCAACTGACCTTGGCGTATTCAGCGGATTTGGCTTCGGTGGCGACAATACAAGTATTGGCAGCCAGATGAGTGCACAGCTGATCGGAATCGTTAGCACTATCATCTACACAGCAATCGCTACCTGGATCATTCTAAAGATCGTGGATGTAGTCACAGGTCTGCGTGTCGACGATGAAGATGAATATCGTGGACTGGATCTGGCCCTGCACGAAGAGAAGGGTTACGATATCTAAGCAAGCAGGACGCTTGACGGAAAACGGGAGACGCAGATTGCGGACTCCCGTTTTTTTGTGCTGGACGCTGGACGCTGGACGCTGGACGCTGGACGCTGGACGCTGGACGCTGGACGCTGGACGCTGGACGCTGGACGCTGGACGCTGGACGCT
>PZPK01000042.1 GCA_006212045.1 Oleiphilus sp.
TTTTGATGGACGGTAAGCGCCTAAACGCCGCCGGGGTGTGAACTTGGAAAAGGCTTTTCTGAGGGGAAAAGGGTATTTATACTTCCTATACCCAGGGCGAGATTGAAGCTAGGCTTGAGGAAGTGGCAACAGAGACGAATGAGGCACTCAACACCATTGTGGAAACAAGTAAATCGCAGAATCTGGAGCTAGAAAACGCAGCTCAGGGTGCGCATCGCAGTGTAACAGCCGAGCAAATTGTTGAAGAGAAGCCGCAAGCGCAAAATGTTTCTGCGATGCTCAGTTTCTAGTTACCAGCTAACTGTTGTGTTTCGGCATCCAATGGGGGCTGCGCAATGCCTTGGTCTGGTTTGGTTGAATTGTACAGCCTTACTACATCAATCATCATAGTTTTTGCTTGCTCACGATTGAAGTATCCTGTGTTAAGGGTTTCATCGTGGTATGCAAAACCATTGACAAAAAATGATACCCCTGTTGTATCACCTGTGAACTCAGTATCAGTGAAGCCTTTAACTTTAACATCATATCGTTCGTTCATGACCTGCGCAAATTTATCGCCAAAGATTGTCTCGGGGTAGCCAGCGTTTTGCAGCATCTCTTTGTCTCTGCTGCCAAGTAGAACCAGAATACTGATAGCGCCTTCTTGTTCAGAATGTGTAACAGCCTGGCTAAGATAGTTGCGATTTGCGTTTTCGCTCTGCGCAGAAACGCTTTGCGTGTTGAAGCTGCTAGAGGTGCTCGCGCTATCATCGGCAAGAACAGGCGTTGCAATCAGTGCGGTGGCTAGGGCGCCTGCGGCTAAAGCTTTTTTATTGAATGGATTGCTGATCATGTCTCTGTCTCCCAAGCGAGGCGCTGGTTACAGGGGCTTCCCGATTAGCAGCGCGTTCGCAAAATCACCATCTATGCACACAGTAGTGTTTAAAATACGCGCCATGCATACCAAAGATTACGATTGTGCGCAACTTTAATTTAAGATTACGAAAATTAAAAAAGGTAGAAGAGTCTATAAAATTGGTATTAGAGCGCGTGCGTTGGCTATCGCCCTGCTATATTCAGGGCGCAGCTTGATGCTATGCATGCTGGTTATTGTTAGGGCGCTTGGGGTGGCTTGCGCTTAATCATGCAAAATGATTTGCGGTTCCTGCAGCTCTGCGCCGCCGTCAATGCCCTCGATGGCGAGGGCGAGGAAGAGCTCTTCATTCTCAGACGGGGTCAGGGCGTAGTTGATGATGGCGGCTTGCGGCATGGTCTCAGGCTTTGATAGATCAATGGCGCTGAGCGTTTCGGCGAGGCCTTCGCCGCTGAGCTTGGCGAGGGCTTCTTTGGTTGTCCATATCTCATGGAAGAGGTTTTCAATTTCATTGGGCGCGCAGGCGGCGAGGAATTGTTGTTCGCCCTCGTGGAAATAGCGTTGCGCGATGCCGAGCATATTGCGTCCCTCCTTGGGGAATTCGATATCAAGGCCGAGGTTGAGCGTCTTTGGTGCGCCAAGCGCATAGGCGATGGCCCAGAACTCATCGGAATGCGAGATGCTAAAGGGCAGGTCGTGGCGCCAAGCTTCCAGTGGGCTAAGGCAGTTTACAAAGAATATCGTCAGGTTCGGGTCTAGAACGTAGTGCCGGGTTGTACGGGTCGCAGATCCGCTCATTGGTGATAACTCAGCTATCCCAGATTGCACCCGCCAGGGCCATCGCGCCTGATAGACTGCACAACACCAGCAATAGTGGTCGAAAGCGACCGGTGTCGACATAAGTACGCGAGCGAATACCCAGCAGAAATCCCAACGCGGCGACAGGGATAAAACTCGCGCTCACCAGCAGGATGTGTTCATTCAGTTTCCCTATCCATGCATAGCTGATCAGGCTCAATGTGCAGGAGTAGCCGAAGTAAAGAGACAGGTTGGCGCGAACGGTTGCAGGGCGACCATGCTGCATGACAAGCGCCATTGGCGGCCCGCCAACGGAAGTTGTCGTTCCCATAATACCGCTGATAAAAGCGGCCAATCCAAGGCGGCGTGGCGTGTAGCTGAACTGTTTGCCAAACCAGGACACCAGCACGGCCAGTAATACGCAGAATGCGACAGCGAACTGCAGACCATTCTGGTCGATTTGCAGTAGCAGCCAGGCGCCTACAATGGTACCCGGTATGCGGGTCAGAAAGGGGATTTTCAGCGCCTGCCACTCCAGCGCCCGGTACTGATTGAGTGTGTTGAACAGACTCAGGACCAATGCTGTGACCGTGAGCGGTATCGGCACCCACTCCGGCGCAAAAAACACGATAACAGGCGCGGCAACCACCGCCATCCCGAAACCCAGCGCGGTTTGAATCCAGCAACCAATTGCCAGGCTCAGCGCGGCAATGAGCCATTCGCCGGAGTCGATCATTTGCGGGTCAGGCCGGACCGGGCTTCAAAAAGCTCAAGATCCGAGCAGACGCGCTCAAGCATTCTGATGACAGCATCCGTGGTGATGGCGGCCATGACATGCTGTCCTTTTACGCGTTTACCCCAAGGCAGCGCGTCCACATGCTTGCCGGTCTGCTGCTTGAGAAACTGATGGTAAACGTCGACGACATAATGTTGATATAAATAAGGACCTGTACGTTCCGGGTTTGAATGCCCATAAAGGCCAATGACCGGCGTATGCTGAGAAACAGCCATATGGGCCGGGCCGGTGTCCGGCGCGATCACGACACTGGCTCGTCGCAACAAAGCCAGCATTTGTTTCAGTGTCGTCTTGCCGACCAAGTTCGTTGTCGGGAAAGCGCATTCAGCTTCGATACTTTGAGCCAAATCCAGCTCATTCTGACCCGGTCCACCACACAGCGTGACATGAAAGCCCAGTCTGTTGGCATGATCCGCAACCAGGGCGTAACGCTCTGCCAGCCAATTGCGTTCGGGATTGCTGGCGGCGGGTACAATGACCAGATGGCTTTGCCCGCCTGTTAGCGCTTGTGTCGCAAATTGCGTATCTGATTCACTGAGAGGAATGTTCCAGCAGGGCTTGCGCATGACTTCCTTGTGAACGCCAAGGTTCAAGGCAAAATCATAAAAGCCTTCCAGCACATGGGCATGTCGCCGAGGGGCAATCCTTTCATTGATAAACAGAGAGTGTAGCTCCTTGCTGCGGGCATGGTCGAAACCGATGCGGCGCCGGGCCTTGATGTGTCTTGAAAGGAGGTTGGCACGCAAGGCTACTTGCATCAGCAGGAGGACATCGAAACGGCGCGTTTTCATGATGGCTTTGAATTCTTTCTCGGCCTGTTTGCCGCGTTTCTTGTCAAAAACGATAAACTCTATGCCGGGCAAGTCAGCGAGCAATGTGTGTTCGATGGCACCGATCACCCAGGTGATTTTGGCCGCGGGGTGTTGCGCCTGAATGGCCTGTACTGCCGACACGGCGTTGCACACGTCTCCAATGGCAGACAGGCGGAGCACACAAATGGAATCAATGGCATTGCTCAAAATCAAATATCCTGTCAGGCCAAACGGAGCTAGTTTTCCTGTTCCTTGTTGTGTTGTATTTTTTCAATGATGCGTGTGGTTGAACAACCGTCCAGAAATTCAATCACGGCGACTTCTCCACCGTTATCCTGTACCAGGTCTGCGCCGACGATTTGCTCAATTTGGTAGTCACCGCCTTTTACCAGTATATCCGGCATAATCTGCTGAATCAGATGGTAAGGCGTGTCATCAAATTGGTCTCCTGTTTGTTCACCAAAGGGAATGACCCAATCGACGCTGGCGAGCCCCGTCAGCACGGTCGCACGGTTTTCAAAGCTGTTAACGGGGCGATTGGCGCCTTTGAGGCGGCTGACTGACGCATCGTTATTCAGACCCACAACGAGGCGGTCTCCCAAGGCTTTGGCTTGCTCAAGATAATGCACATGACCGGCATGCAAAATGTCGAAGCAGCCATTGGTGAAGACGATCTTTTCACCGGACAGTTTGGCGAAGCCTATGTGTTTCAGAACATCTTCAACCGGGGTTTGGTAATGGCTTTGGCGAGAGGCGAATAAAGCCTTGTTCGCGGCCTTGTAAAGCTCTTCAGGAGAAACCGTGGCCGCGCCGAGTTTGGCGACCACGATACCGGCAGCGAGATTGGCAATTTTCGCCGCTTCATCGACCGGGCAACCGGCCGCCAGCATCATCGATAAGGTAGCGATGACGGTATCGCCAGCACCGGTGACATCGGAAACTTCCAGTACCTGAGCCGGCATATCGACCTTGCTGGTGCGGGTAATCATCGACATACCCTGTTCACTGCGTGTGAGCAGGATCGATTCAATATCGCAGTCCTGCATAATCTGGCGCGCCGATTCGGTGATCGCCTGTTCCGATTCGACCTTGCCTCCGGCCATGATGAATTCTTTCAGGTTCGGCGTGATGACAGTCGCGCCACGGTATTTGCTCAAGTCATCGGACTTGGGATCCACCAGCACCGGTTTGTTGTGTTGGCGTGCTATCCGGATCATGTCACTGACTTCATCCAGCGAGCCTTTGTTGTAATCGGAAAATACGACAAAATCGTAGTCCTGAACGGACTTGGCAAAGGCTTCCTTCAGGCTGTGTGCGTGCTCGCTGATAAAGCGGTCTTCGAAGTCCAGCCGAACCACTTGCTGATGGCGGCTGATAACACGAAGTTTGGTAATGGTGGGCTGTTGTGACTGCCGAATGAGCGCCGAGTTTATCGATTCCTGCGCCAGAAGCTGATCAAGTAATGTGGCATTTTCATCGTCACCGACAATACCCATCAGTGTCACTCTGCCGTCGAGGTGGGCGATATTGCGCGCGACATTGGCTGCGCCGCCGACTTTGTCATCGTGCCCCGAAATTTTAACCACCGGTACGGGGGCTTCGGGTGAAATACGCTGCGAGTCGCCATGCCAGTATCGGTCGAGCATGACATCGCCGACCACCAGCATCTTTTTATCTGACAGGTGTTTGAAAAATGAAATATCAAGCATAAGAGTCCAGTGTTAACCCCGTAAATCTGGCGCGTAGCTTACCCTAAATCGGGGCAGAGCTACAGCGGATTGACCGGGCAGGGCAGAGTCGAATCGATAGGGTGTGACTGATCTGGCTTGCAGTTTGCTTTACGCTCGACCACACTTGTTGTCAGCACGTCTGTAGTAATAATGAATAGAAAAAGGGGCTTATGAAGGTACTCATCGTAGATGACCAGCGTTCAATGCGAATTGTTTCTTCCTCGATCGTAAAGGGCTTGGGTCACGATGTGATAGAAGTGAGCTCTGGTCAGGAGGCTATCGAGATTTGTCAGGGGCAGAAAATAGATCTGATCCTGATGGACGTGGAAATGCCGGGCATGAATGGGTTTGAAACCACGAAAGCCATTCGTTCGCAGTCATCCGTCTGGTTTCCCATCATTTTTGTCAGTGCCATGACAGACAGCAGTTTTTTCGCTGAGGGTATTCGTTCCGGCGGTGATATTTATCTGTTCAAACCCATTATCAAGGAAGTGCTGGAGTCCATGATTAATGCGATGCACAGGATTGCCCGCATCCAGGATGAGTTGCACGATACGAAATTGCAAATGGAATTACTGGCCCATCAGGATGCACTGACGGGGCTGGTCAATCGCAGAGGTTTCGATAACGCGATTGATCTGGATATTCGGCAGGCCCGGCGCGAAAAATCCCCGTTGACACTGATCCTGATGGATATAGATCACTTCAAGGATTATAACGATCACTACGGACACCAGCGCGGGGATGAGTGCCTGCAAGAGGTGGCAGAGGTTTTGAAGAAGGGCGCTTGTCGGCCAAGAGATATTGTTGCCCGTTACGGCGGCGAAGAGTTTTGTATGATCTTACCCGGCACCTCGCCGGTCCATGCTGAAATTGTACTGGAACGGGTTATGTCCGGTCTGCAGAAGGAGAATATTCCGCATGGTCGTTCAAAGGTATCCGATCGCATAACGATGAGTAGCGGGATTGCAGAACTGGCCCCCGGCCAAAGCGCTGCGGAACTGATCGAAGCGGCAGACAAGGCCTTGTACCTTGCCAAGGACAATGGCCGAAATTGCTACGTGATTCATACTGACTGAGCGATCTTGGCAAACGGTATTTCGTTCAGCTGAATTGCATCACGCCGTCGTCCAGCTTGCCGTAAGTCAGAGACAAGCGGTCCTTGATGTAATTGTCATGATTGCGCCAGGGGACTTTTCGACCCTGTTTAGGGATGCTGTCGAGTGCTCTGAGAATGTAGCCGGCGCTCAGATTTACAATCGGTTCCCGGTTTTCAACACTGCCTGATTCCGGCTCTGTACTTTTTTCCAGAGAAGGGGTGGCGACTTCAAACTGATGCGCATCCATGTAGTTGATAAGCCGGCAGACATATTCCGCCGTCAGATCCGCTTTGAGTGTCCACGAGGCGTTGGTGTACCCGAAAACCGCAGCCATGTTGGGAATGCCATCGAACATCATCCCCCGGTAGTTCAACAGCTCACCAAAGTTCAGGACCCTGTCATCAATCATCAGCTCGATGCCATCCATAAACTGTACCTGTAATCCTGTGGCGGGCACGATGATATCTGCCTCCAGATGTTTACCGGATGTCAGTTCAATGCCCGTTTCAGTAAAGCGCTTGATATGATCGGTGACGATGCTGGCCTGGTTGTTGCGCAAGGCCTTGAACAGGTCAGCATCCGGAATAAGGCACATGCGCTGATCCCAGGGCTGGTAATGCGGATTGAAGTGCTTGTCGACATCCTCCTGGGATCCCAGGTGCTTGAGCGTATGATTGCGAAGAAACGCCCGCATGGCTTCCGGTCTTTTTCTGGAGAAACTGTATACAAAAAGGCTCAGTAAAATATTTTTGGCACGCAACAATTGATAGGCCAATCGTGTTGGAAGCAGGCGATTTGTCCATTTGGCAATTGCGTCTACAGCAGGCCGACTGAAGATATAACTCGGCGAGCGCTGTAACATCGTTACATGCCTGGCTTTTTCTGCCAGCGAGGGCACCAGGGTAATGGCGGTGGCGCCACTGCCAATGACGATGACATTTTTGTTGCTGTAATCCAGGTCCTCTGGCCAATGCTGGGGGTGCGCAATGTCGCCCCGGAAATTGTTCATGCCTTCGAAAGGGGGCACATAGCCCTCGGCGTAGCGATAGTAACCGGTGCAACTCAACAGAAAGCGGCATTGATAGTGCACTATCGTTTGGGTGCCCTGATCCATTGCAGTGATGTGCCATCGTTTTAGCGTCGAGTCCCACTGGACTTTCTGTACTGGGCAGTTGAAGCGTATCTGCTTTTCCAGATCGAACTGTGACAGGGTTTCCTTGAGGTAATTCAGAATGGCGCTTCCGTCCGCGATGTCCTTTCCTTCGGTCCAGGGTTTGAATTTGTAGCCAAAGGTATACATGTCCGAATCCGAACGAATGCCAGGATAGCGAAACAAGTCCCAGGTCCCTCCCGGTCTGCCCCGGCTTTCTAGAATCTGAAACGATTTACCGGGCGTTTTCGTTTTCAGATGGCAGGCGGCACCAATCCCGGACACGCCAGCTCCGATAATGACGACATCGAATGTTTGAATCACGATTTGCAACCTTTTCTTGTTGTGTTGGCTCGTTGGATGCTGTGTTTCGGTCTGAACGGTGGTCTATCTTAAGGGAGACCAGGTTTTATGCCAGTCGTGGCACACTTTTGTATTGATAAATTCGGACATCATGCGGCTTGTCTCACATTCCGCTTGAGAAGTGTCAGAAAGTTTTACAGGTATACCGAAAATCATCCCTTGCACGAAAGGTAAGCGATTGAAATGAAATACCTTTCCGCAGAATGGATCGGATTATGTTTATACTTTGATGTTTCCCGTTTTCGTTGGGGAATCAGAGGTGCCGACTTGGAGCGGCGCCCTGCTTATAAAACCAAGCTGCCGAATGCGCCGCACCCTTTGGGTCAGGCGCTTTTTTTTGCGCTCGTGTTCTGCATTGCAGGCAGCCTGCCGAGCAGAATCTGCTCAGGTGTTTCCCAGTGCATCTCCCGTATAAAGCGCGCCATTGCCTTCCTGTAGTTGAGCGAGCGCGTGTAGCCGGTATGGCGATCGGAGTCGAGATACTGAACTTTGCCACCCAAAGCCGGCTCCGGCTTGCGCAATTGTCTTTCGAGTCTGGCGGCTGCGGATGGGCTGATTTGTTGGTCTCGAATTGCCTGGGCGATCAGACAGGCCATTTCATCGAACAGCTTATAGGCGCCGCCATCCGTTTCTATAAAACCATTGATGAACAGGCTGGTATCCTTGCGATTGAACACTTTCAGATAGGTCGTTGGCCGGCCGTTTTGATAGTCGAATATGCCTTCTGGCAGATAGGGGAGTTGCCAGCGGTAACCGGTCGCGAGAATGACCAAGTCGATTTCCTCCTGACTGCCGTCCTCGAAGATCGCGAGTTTTCCGTCCAGGCGAGCGATGTCAGGTTTGGCGACCAGGTCACCGTGCTGCAGATAATGCAAAATCTGGGTGTTGAGAATCGGGTGGCTGGAAAATATTTTGTGATCCGGCTTTTGGAGTCCGAGTCTGGTCAAATCACCCTCCAGAATGCGCAGGAGCGTCCCGAAAATTCGTTGTTGAAGCGAGATCGGGAGCCATTTGGACCGGCTTCCGAATACGTCGGCTGGCTGACCGAATACATGCTTCGGCACGAAATGGTAACCTCGACGCAGGCTGATATAGGCTTGTTTGGCCGAAAAGGCAGCATCACAGGCGATATCCACTCCGGAATTGCCGGCGCCAACCACCAGAACACGTTTGTTTTCAAGTTGTCGGGCATCCTGATACTCCACGGAATGCATCAATGTCCCTTGAAAAGAATCCTGGCCTTCCAGAGTCGGTTTATTGGGGTGCCAGTTGGTACCATTGGCACAGACCAGCCAGCGATATCTGGACGTCTCCGTATCTCCTCGCGCATTCCTGTAGTGCACTCGCCAGCTGTTATCTTCCTTGCTGACCTCGATTACCGTGTGTTCAAAGCGTATGTGTTCTGACAGCCCGAAGTATTCTGCAAAATTTCGTATGTAGGCAAGAATCTGCTGGTTCGCCGGGTAATCAGGATATTCATCGGGCATGGGGAAACCCAAGTGGCCTGATTGTGTCTTGGATGAGATGAAATGAGCCGAGCGATACATCGGAGAACCGGGGTTATCCGCATTCCAGATTCCTCCGACATCCTTGTGTTTCTCATATACATCGAAAGGAATCTCCAGCGCTTTGAGGGCTCTGGCGGTTGCCAGGCCAGCCGGCCCGGCGCCAATGATGGCGACCCTATCTGAATCGCCAGATGAATGTCGTGCAGGCTGCTTGTCGGCCATGTCGATCTTGCTCTCGAATAATATGAAAAATATTCATGTTATTCGTGTCCGATGGTGCTGTCAATCCAATGTCCTGCCCGAAACGGCGGCAGATTCAAAACTTGCCATTTCGTTCACAAAAGCGACCGCAGACTGAATGATTGGAAAGGCCAGAGCGCAGCCGCTGCCCTCTCCCAGTCGCATTTCCAGGTTCAGTATGGCCCGGGCGTCAAGATGTTGCAGCATTGCCAGATGCCCCGGCTCCCCGGATTGGTGGCAAAACAGCAGGTTTGCGCGCGTTTCTGGTCGGATTCGACAGGCGCACAGCGCAGCGGCACTGGCAATGAAGCCGTCAATCATTACCAGCATATCGCGTGCGGCGGCCTCAATGATGGCTTGTGTCATCATCGCAATCTCAAAACCACCAACATGCTGTAATACGGCCTCCGCAGAGCGCAGTGTGCCGTGAGCCTCTACCACTTGTTGCAATAGCGATAATTTCTTTTGCAGTCCCGGTTTGTCCAGGCCTGTTCCCGGCCCGATACAGTCGGCCAGGGGGATCTTTAAAAGATAATGCTCAATCAGCGCGGCGGCACTGGTATTGCCGATGCCCATTTCGCCGAAGCCAATGATATTGCAACCCGTGGCATGAGCGTCTTTTACGACGGCTGCCCCATGCCGAAAACATTGTTCCAGCTGTATAGTCGACATGGCCGGACCTTCAAGCGCATTGCATGTGCCTTTTGCGACCTTGTGATGAATGATGTCCAGCGCCGGATCAAAGTCCGTTGCAACGCCGGCGTCCACGACCTTGAGCGTCAGCCCGTGCTGACGGCAGAAAACGTTAATGGCTGCGCCACCTGAGACAAAATTATGCACCATTTGCGCGGTGACGGCTTGCGGATAGGCGCTCACACCTGCGTTGGCCAGCCCGTGGTCGCCGGCAAACACAATCATGTGGGGCGTATTCAGTCTGGGTTGAAGGGTGTCTTGTGCCCGGCAAATCTGAAACGCAATTTGTTCCAGTTGTCCCAGGGCTCCTACAGGTTTGGTTTTATGATCGATAACGTGTTGTATCTGTTGTTCGGAAATCATAGTGTCCCTTTTGACGTTTGGTCTGGATGCATATGGATGTCACGCTTCTGAAAGCGACGAAGAGTGGTAGCAAAGGCCGTTTGATAAGCCGGTTTGAGTTGTCGCCAACGCAGTCCGTCAAGGTTGGGCGGCGCTGGCAACTCACCGCGGGATTTTTGCTCCATATAGTGAAAGAGTTTTGTTGCGATCGATGCTCCTTCTTTGTCTGGGCAGGTGTGCCATACGCCGTTTTCTGTTTCCAGGGTGTCGGGGTAGCGGAACCGGGACGGAAATAGCTCGGTATACGCAAGCCGGTCAGGAACCAGCGGGATGCATCCGGCCGCGACCGCTTCCAGCACGGCAATCCCCTGAAAGTCGTGTATCGCGGTAGATAATACGACATCGCATTGCAGCAACAGGCGCTGATAATCCTGTTGTTCTTGGATATGGCCCCAGTGTCCGAGTCGGTCCCCCAATAGTGCTTTGATCTGGCTGAAACCTTCAGGCTGCGAGCGAAATTGTTGTCCAACAATGTGTATGCGGAATGGTTGACTGTGTGCTGCCAGTTGACGGACGCAGGCCAGAAGAATGTCCGGGCCCTTGTCATATTCCCAACGGTGATTCCATACAATGCTTAAGGGCGCATCCCGGCGCTTCTGTCCGGTTGCTGTTATTTCCGGTAGTGGCACAGGTAGGACTTCGCTTTGCCGTTCTATCTGCATCAGGCATTCGCGAGGGGCATGGTCCGGTAGCTTGTTGAGCAACTGTTGAGCCCCTTGCAGAAAACTATCTTTGTTGTACTGTGAATTGAAAGCGATATGGTCTGCACTTAATGCCGTGTACAGATTGAGGATTCTGGGCTCAATGCTGCTGAAAGCCTTGTCGGATTCAGGGTAGGCAAACTGGTTTTCGTGAAAGTAGACGAGAGTGGGAATGCTGGTAAGTCGGGGGCACATACCGCGCAGTGCTGACAGGTCTGTCATGGAGGTGGCAATTACCAGATCATGCGCCTGCGCCATGCTTTTTTGTTCTTCGAAGGCGTAGGAAAGACTGTTGCCACGAACACGCCAGGCAAAATGTCGGGGAGCCATACTCTTGACTACCCAGTGGTGCTCGGGAAACTGATCTACCAGCGCGTTCCTCCAGTATTGATGGCTTTTGGCATCGTAGGGAGAAAGAAGCAATATATTCATGATATGTGATTTGTTCAGGTTACTTTTGCGGATGAATTAGGCAAGCTCCCTGCTTGCTTTTTTAATGTTTCGGAGATCAGTCAGGGCTGTATGAATAAAGATCAGGAGCTCAAGTTAAAACGTCAGCTAATGGCGCTAGGCAAGGCAAAGCGCTTTGCTGAGGCTGAAAATCTGGCGCGTCATATGTTATCGCAATTGCCGGGCGATATGGAGCTTTGGTATGCCTATGCCCAGATCGAAATGGCGTTGGACAAACAGCGCGACTCCGCCATTGCCTATTTGAAAGCTGCCGAGAAACCCAGCTCGGTCAGACTGCATGCGCTGCAAATGGCGACCGATATGTGTCAGGAGGCGGGCTTGTATGATCTGGGATATCAGGCGGCCAGGCATCTTCTGTCACTTGCCAAACCATCGGCAGAGTCCTTATTCAAGGCAGGGTATTTCGCCTGGCACTGCCAGAAAGACAAGGAAGCGTTGGACTTGATGCAACAGGCCGTTAAGGCCTCGCCGAATAACGCAGTGTATTGGGAGCAATTGGCTCAGGTATATGTGCATTTGGGGCAGATCAGGGAAGCGCTCCATAGTCTGGAGCAAGTCGTTTCACTCGACCCCTCGAAGCTTAGTGCCCGTATCTTGTGGCTGTATATTTCCAATTATCTGATAGACCAGTCGGAATCATCATTGTTTGACGCGCACGTCGATTTTGCGCGCCACGTTGAAGGTCTGTATCCCGAAAGGAAATTAGCCCCGCCGGACAGAGCTGGGCGACGTATTCGTGTCGGCTATCTTTCGAGGGATTTCAGGTCGCACGCAGTGGCCTCTTTCTTCCTTCCGCTTGTGGCGGCGCATGACCGCAGAAAAGTAGAAGTATTCTGTTATGCAGATGTCGCAAAACCGGATGGTATCAGCGAAAAAATCCGGGCCTTAAGCGAACACTGGGTCAATGTTGTCGACATGAACGACCGCCAGCTGTCCGAAAGAATCAGGCAGGATGGCGTCGATGTACTGGTTGATCTGGCCGGTTATGCGGGCGGGAGCCGGGTGCCGGTGTTTGCCATGCGCTCGGCGCCGGTCCAGATGAGTTATCTGGGCTATCCGAATACCTCGGGGCTGAAAAGTATGGATTATCGAATTACGGATGTCCTGTGTGACCCCATTGAGGAGAATGGTCGTTTTTACACCGAATCCCTGGTTCGGCAGTCGCAAGGTTTTCTCTGTTACCGATGTCTGGATGAAGAGCTGCCCGAGACAGACGCTCCTTGTGCTGACAATGGCTATGTGACCTTTGGTTCCTTCAACGTCTATCCCAAGATTCAAACCCCTGTGCGAGAGGCATGGGCGCGCATACTTAGCCAGGTTCCAGGGGCGAGGCTACTCATCAAGGCAAAACCGTTTTCTGAGCCTTCGTGGCGGGATTCGGTCAGCCGTTTTTTTATTGATAGAGGTGTAGCAAAGGAGCAATTGCTGTTTCTTGGCCGATCTGCAAGCTATCAGGAACACCTGGAGGCTTATGGGCAGATTGATATCCATCTTGATACCCATCCATACAACGGTACGACCACCACCTGCGATGCCCTTTGGATGGGAGTGCCGACACTCTGTCTGGCTGGAGATAGTCACCGGGCCAGAGTGTCAGCCAGTATTATGAAGCGGGTCGGACTCAATGAGCTGGTGGCGGAGTCGCTGGATGATTATATCGACAAAGCGGTCGCATTCGCGCGCCAGCCAGAATCCGTTATTTCTTTGCGCAAGGGCAACCGCGCCCGTATGGAGGGTTCTACATTGACTTCCGGGCCAGCGATTGCAGGCGAGCTCGAGTCTTTCTACGAAACGGTTTTAAAGGGGAATGACGAGCCGCAGTGAGAGAACTGCGCTGAAGAAGGGAAGGCCGAACCCGGGCTGGCGGGTTCGGCTCTGCTTGGTACTGTTTGTTTCTACATGTTTGGATAGTTGGGACCGCCACCACCTTCCGGTGTCACCCAGTTGATATTCTGGGCGGGGTCTTTGATATCGCAGGTTTTACAATGGACGCAGTTCTGCGCATTGATCTGGAAGCGTTTCGAGCCGTCTTCCTCGCTTTCAACCACTTCATAAACTCCTGCCGGGCAATAGCGCTGCGCCGGTTCATCGTACATAGGCAGGTTCTGCTTGATCGGAATGTCCGGATCTTTCAGTTGCAGGTGACATTTCTGATCTTCTTCGTGGTTGGTATTGGACAGAAATACTGAAGACAAACGGTCAAACGTGATTTTATTGTCCGGCTTGGGATAGTCTATTTTCTTGCACTCGGCTGCCGGTTTCAGGGCTGCGTAGTCGTGCGTGGTATCCCTGAAGCTGAACGGCAGTTTGCCGCCAAATATGTTCTGATCGAGGAATGTATAGGCTGCGCCCATATAGGTGCCCAGCTTGTGCATGACGCCGACGAAATTTCGGACGTTGTAGAGTTCGTCATAGAGCCAGCTTTTCTCGAACAGTGCATCGAAGTTAGTGGCTTCTTCACCCACGGCGCCTTCCGCAAGCTTGGCGGCCACTGCTTCGGCAGCCAGTAAGCCACTCTTCATTGCAGTGTGAGAGCCTTTGATTTTAAGCGGGTTCATGGTGCCCGCATCACAGCCAATCAGCATGCCGCCCGGGAACGTCATTTTGGGCAGTGCATTTATGCCACCCTTGATCAGTGCGCGAGCACCGTAGCTGACGCGCTTACCGCCATCAAGGACATCCTTCAATACCGGGTTGAGCTTGCAACGCTGCATTTCTTCAAAAGGACTCACATGCGGGTTGCTGTAGCTCAGGTCGGTGATCAATCCGAGTACCACCTGATTGTTCTCGATGTGATAGAGGAACCAGCCACCGGTTGATGAAGATTCACTTAACGGCCAGCCCAGACCATGCATCACGGTGCCTTCGCGGTGTTTTGCGGGATCAATATCCCACAATTCCTTGATGCCGATGCCATAATGCTGGGGGTCTTTGCCATCATTCAGATTAAAATGTGCAATCAGTTCTTTGCCCAAATGACCGCGGCAGCCTTCAGCAAAGAGCGTGTATTTTGCATGCAGCTCCATCCCAGGCATATAGGAATCTTTCGGTTCGCCATCGACGCCAACGCCCATGTCGCCGGTTGCAATACCTTTAACGCGGCCATCATCATGGAACAAAACTTCAGCAGCAGCGAAGCCAGGATACACTTCTACACCCAGTGCTTCGGCCTGTTCTGCGAGCCAGCGGCAGACATTACCCAGACTGACAATGTAATTACCATCGTTGTGGGTAGGCTTGGGGATAAACGCGTTGGGCAGCTTGATGGATTTTTCCTGTCCGGTCAGAAAGTAGAATTCGTCACCGGTCACAGCTGTGTTGAGGGGGGCACCCATCTCTTTCCAGTTGGGGAAAAGCTCGTTAAGCGCTGTAGGCTCCAGCACTGCGCCTGAAAGAATGTGAGCACCGACTTCGGAACCTTTTTCGACGACGCACACACTAATCTCGTTTCCGCTTTCTTCTGCAAGCTGACGCAATCGGCAAGCAGCGGATAAACCAGCAGGTCCGCCACCAACAATGAGTACATCAAACTCCATCGATTCACGTTCCACTATCGGTCTCCTCAATCTCTGACTTTATTTTGCCGTGCCTCGAGGGCTCGGCTTTTGAAGGGCGCAGATTATACAGAGCAAAATACTCCGGCGCATCCTGAATTACTTAATTTCAAACGGGTGTTTGAATGTTAACGCATTTAACGCCAATGATAAATCTCGGGTTCCGGATATGGGTTTGGCTGGTCTGATTTTTTGCGCAAGTATTGACCTGAAAGTCGTTTCTCGGCAGTATTATGCGCTCCGCGAACTCTGCAAATGAGCTTTAACTTCAGTAACCTGTTGATTTTTATGCTTTTTATTGCTTTTCGCATTGCTAGGGGCTTCTCCATAGATGATGCTGAGTAGTCCGTTCTATCCATTAATTGCTAAATAACGAGGAATCTATGAAGGTTCTGGTCGCTGTTAAACGAGTAATCGACTACAACGTCAAAGTTCGTGTTAAAGCTGATAATACGGGCGTCGATTTGACAAACATCAAAATGGCGATGAATCCATTTTGTGAAATCGCAGTGGAAGAAGCTGTGCGTTTGAAAGAAAAAGGTGTGGCAACAGAAATTGTAGTGGTTTCTATTGGCCCTAAAGTTGCTCAAGAGCAAATCCGGACTGCGCTGGCACTGGGTGCAGATCGCGGTATTCTGGTTGAAACCGACGAAGAAGTTCAGTCCCTGCAAGCCGCCAAGTTGCTGAAAGCAATTGTGGATGAAGAGCAGCCTCAGCTGGTCATTCTGGGTAAGCAATCGATCGATACCGATAACAACCAGACCGGTCAGATGCTGGCTGCATTGGCTGGTATGGCGCAAGGTACATTCGCGTCGGAAGTTGTGGTTGAAGGCGACAAAGTGAATGTGACACGGGAAATTGACGGTGGATTAATGACCGTTGGCCTGAGTCTGCCTGCTGTTGTCACAACCGATTTGCGATTGAATGAGCCACGCTATGCGTCTCTGCCCAATATCATGAAGGCCAAGAAAAAGCCTTTGGATACCAAATCTCCGGCAGATCTGGGCGTAGATATCGCGAACACTCTCAAAATTACGAAGGTTGAAGAGCCACCTGTACGTTCTGCCGGTGTCAAAGTCGCGGACGTTGCCGAGCTGGTCGACAAACTGAAAAACGAAGCGAAGGTGATCTAAATGAGTATTCTGGTTATTGCAGATCATGATAACGGCAGTCTGAAGCCCGTTACACTGAACGTATTGAGTGCAGCTAAGGCCATCGGTGGTGACATTGATGTGCTGGTTGCCGGTGAAGGCTGTAGTGCCGTTGCCGAGGTGGTTGCCAAGGCTGATGGCGTTGCTAAGGTGCTGGTTGCTGACAATGCCGCTTATGGACACCAATTGGCTGAGAACCTCTCGTTGCTCGTTGCTGATCTGGGTAAAGGCTACAGCCATGTGCTGACCTCTGCCGGCACCACTGGCAAGGATTTCCTGCCCCGTGTTGCAGCACTGCTGGATGTTGCCCAGATTTCCGACATTATCAAAGTGGAATCTGCCGACACTTTTGTGCGCCCGATCTATGCTGGTAATGCCATTGCAACTGTTCAGTCCAGTGATGCGATCAAAGTAATCACTGTGCGTGGAACGGCATTTGATCCTGTTTCAGCTGAGGGTGGTTCGGCTTCTGTTGAATCTATCGACAATGTTCAGGATGCCGGTATTTCAAGCTTTGTGAGCGAAGAAATGGCCAAGTCTGATCGTCCTGAGCTGACCGCTGCTGATATCGTCATCTCTGGTGGTCGTGGCATGCAGAACGGTGACAACTTCAAGATTCTGGAGTCAGTTGCAGATAAGCTTGGCGCCGCTGTGGGTGCGTCCCGTGCTGCAGTTGATGCCGGTTTCGTTCCAAACGATATGCAGGTTGGTCAAACCGGTAAAATTGTTGCGCCAAATCTTTATATCGCCGTCGGTATCTCTGGCGCCATTCAGCACTTGGCCGGTATGTCCGGATCCAAGGTGATTGTAGCGATCAACAAAGACGAAGAAGCACCAATCTTCCAGGTTGCGGACTACGGACTGGTTGCCGACCTGTTTGAAGCGGTACCAGAGCTGGATGCTGCACTGTAAGAGATTGAGCGGAAGACGCTAGACGGAAAACGAAAAACGCTTCGCACGATTTTCTGAAACCGTCCCGAAACCGGTGGCTCGATAGGGTTGCCGGTTTTTTTGTGCCTGTTGGAAAGTCGGATGTCGGAGGTCGGACGGGAGACGTAAGACGGGAGACGCAAGGGCTTGGGCATTTTCATGCCCAGTTTAGCTAGAGGCGCGCTTTCCTTGACGGGAGACGCAAGAGCGTGGCATTTTTATGCCGATGGTTGCATCTCCCGTCTTCCGTTCAGCGTCTGCCGTCCGACGTCGGACGAAAAAAACCCAGCGCGCATGGCGAACATTTCGCGCCGTGACCTTAACCTACGCGTCGCTCCCGCGAAGGCGGGAGCCTATTTTGCTCGATGCGCGCTTTGCTTGACGGGAGAC
>PZPK01000065.1 GCA_006212045.1 Oleiphilus sp.
TTTTTTGCTTAATATCAGCATTTTGCTGTTCAATAATTCGACTATTTTCTTCAATAATACGAGCCTGTTCAGCTTGCTTTTGATTAATAAAATCATCCCTTTCTAAGCCTTTTTTCTTAGTTATTTTTTTAGAAATACCACGAACAAAACCAAGCTTTTCAAAGCTCAAAGCTGCTAAATCTTGGAAACGCTCAAAATCCTTCTTTTTTAAGCCTCTCCAAGGCGATATTTTCTTTTCAAAATCGAAGTTATAGAACAGTACATGAGCATGAATATTTCGCGTCAGATCAGCCTTTTCAATCATCTTTTCATCATCAGGAACAAGCCCTTTTTTCAACCGTTCTTGCTGATTCTGATACGCTTCATATTGCTTTATATGCCCTTCATCCAGATGAAATTTAAAGCCGATAGGTTCAAAGCCATATTCATCTTTCATCTTTTGCATATAGTCATTCATCATTAATGACAGTTTTTCTTGAAGATCTGCCGTTGGGTGTGTTCTCTCAAGTTCTTCGAACTGCTCTAACGAGAACACCACAACAGCATCAAAGAACGTATTTGCGTCCTTACGGACGTTTTTACCAGTAATCCCTACCCTTCTATCGTTAAGCTCGTTATAACGGCTTAGAAGGGCAAAATCAGAGCCAAAATTGTTCTTTGTGTATTCAGGGAAGGAATTTACATTTTCAGCAAAGAGCCGATCAACATGGCCCATTTCGCCAGAAGCATTGGAATGCTTGTAATATTTTGTTTTGACAGATATGTATTTAGACATTGAAAAACTGTATTTCTATACAGTAATCATAACATAAAAAATTGAAATGTAAGCATCTGCATAATTCTAATGCTTTAGCCCACTAAAGCATCACAAGTGAAGCAACGGTTTACTTCGTAAACTTCTGGGCCATTGCATGGAGCTAAAAGCAAAAGCATTCGTCACTGCGTTCCTCACAGGTTTAGCAGGAATGGATTCGATGTAATCTCACCACCTGGCTAAACATCAAAATCATAAATCCTAACTGACAGGGTTAGGATTTCAGCTTGTATAAATTTTCTTGTACAAATGTATAAATCTCACTTGTACAAATGGAACTCGACAAAAGTGGCTCAAACTTGTTTGAGTTGCTTTTGTGAGTAACAACGACCAACGGGAGGCGTAGGCTCTTCAATTTGATGGAGGCAAAGCCTACATCTTCCGTCAGGAGTACAAGCGAGATCGGATACAGCCATCTATCCACTGAAAACAATTTTGATGGCTGTAACTAGAGAAATCATTAATGACTAACTTTTGATCGCCTTAAAATAATAGAAGGGGAGATCCAGTGCTGGCAAGGTCTAGAGAGAAAAACGGTACTTTCTGAGAGTACTAACGGTACTCAGAGAAAGTACTAACGGTACTCAGAGAAAGTACTAACTACCTTTTTTTTTATTTTTTTCGTACTTTTTTTAAAGTACCTATTGATCATTCACAAAAGTACGATACTTTGATTATATCGAACAATGGAAAAAAAATATGTCCACTAAAAGAGTTGTACAACAATCAGAAAAAATAACAACAGACCGTCAGACTGGCGAAGTAACGAGCGAAACAAGAGAAAATGTTTATACATTCCCCAAGGAGCCGCCATACGTGAAGCTTTATCTTGAAGATGTAGAAAAGATATACGGCTTGCCGAACTCATCATCACCAGTGCTGTATGAGCTTCTTAGAAAGATGGATTATGACGGTCTTATCAATCTGAATTCGACAGTAAAAAATATAATCTGTGAGAAGGTTGGTTACAAATATCAAACATTAAAAAACTATCTTAATACGCTGGTTAAAACAGGCGTTTTCAGAAACATCGGGAGAGGTGTATACCAGCCCAATCCGCACCTGTTTGGCAGAGGTGATTGGAGAGAAATATACAAACAGAGAGAAGCTTGGCTTAAAGTCGAGTACACCGCAAAAGGTACAAGAAAAGTATCATCATCACTAGGTGAAAAAATAGAAGAAAAACAACAAGATTTAGACTTAGGAGAAGAAAGTGAGTAAAACTAAAATAATAACAGTATGTGACGAAATCAAACAGATCGATGAGTTTGTACTTAGCTTAAACAAAAGCATGGAAATGATGCATAACGAAGGTCTAGATGGACATCTAGATACACTAAAAGAGCTTGAACATTACTTAGAACATGCCAGAGATACAAAACAAGCTGAAGTTGAATATATGGAAGGACAAATAGCACAAAGTTTTGAACGTGAAGGTATGGAAGTATGTAGCTGGTGTGCGGAATGGACACGAAGCGTAGCAACTACCTGTGATAAATGTGATAGAAAATTATAAGTAGCCTGGCACAAGTGCCCGGCTATCATCCTTTTTTCCTTCCCCATGAATTTTTAGACTTAACAAAAATACCATTCGTTCTCTTTCCGAGAACGTTTTTCTGTATAAGACTTTTTATCAATCTCTGATAGTTAGGTCGTGCAATACCTAACTTCTCTGCCATATCAGAATTTGTAGCAGTAATAGTTTTTTCATTGCTTTTCAGCATCATAACAACAGCATTAAGCTCTGTTTTAGTCAGATCTGCTCTAATGACAGAATCTAGTAAATCTGTGTCAAAATCATTCATAAAATACCCCTTTATCAAAAATGATACACTAACTGTATCATGGCTGATACATATGTCAATATCAAAAATGATACACATTGAGTATCATAATTGATACATATAGATGTATCAAAAATGATAACCTGTTAGTATCAATAACGATACACTTCGATTATCAAAAATGATACACACTGATTTTTAAAGGGTTTTATTTTTTTTCTAATGACAAAATTTTTTTAATTTTTTATCTAATTATGATTTTTTTGGTGGTTTTATCTTATTTGACACTTTTTCAGCATTTCTGGCTTTTATGTTCTTTTCAATATCTTCAAACATTTTGCGTTCTGCTTCTCTCTGCTGTTCTGGCAGTAAAGATACGTCTTTAGCCAGTCTCACAGCCATTTTTTCAGCAACAGAATGAGCCTTGTTAATACAGCTATTCATCCATTTTGCTAGTATTTTCTTATGCTTAGTGACTTTATCACTAAGAGCAGAAATGACTTTATTTTGATAATCGATCTTCTTATCTTTGCTTAAAATTTCATCATTTTTTTGCTTAATATCAGCATTTTGCTGTTCAATAATTCGACTATTTTCTTCAA
>PZPK01000021.1 GCA_006212045.1 Oleiphilus sp.
TTGTATATATCGCTTTGTACTTTTAGTTTGCTAAAAGCATGCATAGGGTTCTCGTCTGTCCAGTCAGAGAGCTGCACCACGTGATCCTGATCGGCAGGGTGTCTTTCACCAGAGCGAGGCTCAACGATCAAAGCGCCGTACATCCCCGTCATTTCTTGAAAGCCGGAATGGCTGTGGTACCAGTAGGTGCCACTCTGGCGCAGTGTAAAGCGGTAGGTAAAGGTTTCACCTGGTGCGATACCGTTGAAACTGATGCCGGGGACTCCATCCATCTGATATGGCAACAGGATACCGTGCCAGTGTATCGAGGTTGCCTCAGGCAGGCGATTGGTCACACGGATTGTGACCTCATCACCTTCGCTCAAGCGCAGGGTCGGGGCGGGGATTGATCCATTGATGGTCGTGGCCATTCGTGTGACACCGGTAAAATTGACTGGTGTCTCAGCGATGACCAGGTCAATTTCACGGCCGCTAAGCACGGGCGCTGAGCCGAGAGTAGTCGCGCTTTTTACAGCAGCCTGCAACCAGGACGGTGTAGCGGCCAGAACACCACCGGCAGCCAGACCCTGAACAAATTGTCGCCGATTGATATGTGTCGCTGTGTATTCGTTTTTTTTATTCATATAGCAATATTTCCTGACAGGGATTCGCGTTTGAAGCTTGTAACATCATTGTTGGTGACCTGCATGTGTCATCGAAGGTGAAGGTACAAGTAAAATTTCTAATGTTTTTGGAATGTTCACGTTAATCTCATTCTGTTTGATGTTAGCTTGGGAGTGTTTTACTGCAGGTAACCACTTCGGAATTAATTTAAACAATCGAAGCTGAACTCAAACTGAACAAAAACGAGTAAAGTATTAACTTTTGGTATTTTTAAAGATCCCCACCGCATTTTAGACATTGGCACAATGTAAAGTCCTTGAAGCTATATTGCAGTGCGGTAGCTTTTAGTAAAGCCGTATTCTAAGCAGTTCATTAAAAAAACGTTTTTCAAATTTAAAAGTGTTGTATGAATTAAAAAGTTAGTCAAGCCTTAATCGTCTAGAAGCTAATCCGTTGATTTTGAAATGAGATTTAATTGAGCTGGAACAGTTTTTAATTAGTAATAACTTGTAAAGTAGCGCTTGAATTTACAAGTTAATGTCGTAGGGCTAATTTCCTGAACGTATTAGCTTGTGAAAAGATGATCTGAGTATTCAACTTGATTTGTAATGATTATAGAGCTGATCACTATTATTTCGTTTCGGAATATGTCTAGTAAATTTAACGCGACTTTCGATGTGGAGCCGCAGGGGTTTTGTGAACTAAATAATTGAAGGTTTCACCCAGTGGTTATTACGCTTGGGTGGAGCGAATTCCAAGTGCTCGCGAGTTAGAGAATACACAACTATTACAGCGCATTCGTGAAATTCACGAGGATAGCGGCGGCATTATCGGCGCTCCAAGGATGCAAGAAGACCTTCAGGATGAAGGTAAGCAAGCCAGCTTAAATCGCATTGCGAGGCTGATGTCGATAAACGGCATTCAAGGCTGGCCACGCAAGAAAGGCCGAGGATCAAAACGAAAATCTGTTCGTCCAGATGGTATAAAAAACCACTTAGATCGTGACTTCGTTGCAACTGAACCTGAGAGCAAATGGGTTACAGACATCACGGAAGTCGCCACGCTGGAAGGCAAGCTCTACCTCTGTGTCGTGCTCGACCTGTTTAGCAAGCTTGTCATCGGTTGGTCTATGCATCACCGCCAGGATCGTCACATGGTCACACGCGCTGTTGAGATGGCTGTATGGCAGCGCCAAGGTGAACACGAGGTTATTCTGCATTCGGACCGAGGCACTCAATATACCAGTGGTGACTACCAACGAATGCTAAAACGAAATCAGTTAACTAGCAGTATGAGTGCTGTTGGTCACTGCGGTGATAATGCGGCTTGCGAGGGCTTCTTTGGAATGCTCAAGCGTGAGCGTGTACACCATCGTCGTTACCGGACCAGGGATCAAGCGCGTGCAGATCTGTTTGATTATATCGAACGGTTCCATAACCCAAGAATGAGACGTAGACTAGCGAATCAGGACAACAGATTTAAACCTTTATAAAACCGTCCGAGAAATCTGGGTAGAACCCCAGATAGCACAACAAGCTATAGCGTTTATATGCAAGCGTTTTGTTTTTAGTTGGTATATCTTAATGATGGATCCCGATCTTCAGTAGGGCGATTTACAAATCAAATGATAGATAAATATGGAACATAATAATGCGTTTATTGCTTGTCGAAGACGATATTTTGCTGGCGGATGCGCTTTCAACAAAATTAAAAAGAGTGGGTTACAGTGTTGAATGGACTACGTCGGCTAGTGAAGCACTTGCATTGGCTGCACAAGAGGATATACACGCATCCGTCCTAGACTTGGGTTTGCCAGATGGCAGCGGTTTGCAAGTACTAGAAAAATGGCGCGCAAACGGTTTGAACTTTCCCGTTCTGATTTTGACAGCACGGGGGGATTGGCAAGATAAAGTAGCAGGCCTAAAAGCTGGAGCTGACGATTACTTAGCGAAACCTTTTCAGACCGAAGAATTGCTGGCACGATTAAATGCCATCATCAGACGTTATCAGGGCAGAAGCCTAGCAACCATTGAAGTGGGTCGATTTACACTAGATGAAGATAGGCAGGTACTTCAAATCATGGATGGAGAAGAATATAGCCTAACAGGCACTGAATATCGCCTTTTACGTTGTTTAATGGATCATCCAGGCCAGGTGTTCTCTAAGAATCAACTGAAAGAACAACTATACAATTTGCAGGAAAATCCGGGTGATAATGTAATAGAGGCCTATATTTTGAGGTTACGTAAAATAGTCGGTGCTAAAACGATTGTGACAAGACGCGGACAAGGATATACCTTCATTGGCCAGGCAACTTAAAATACGTTCAATCAAGCGGACACTCCTTTTACTCCTAATCCCATCGAGTTTGGCGATATTATTGATTGCGTGGATTAGTCATGGTTCGCTTTTAGAAAAAATGTCACAAACGTATTTGGCGAACAGGTTGAAAGACGAAGCTGGTTTTCTAGAACATAGTATTCGAGTCGCAAAAGGCAATGTTGGCATGTTGAATGAGATTGGCGAGTTAGGTGAGTTCTTTCACCACCCTTTTGCGCTGAGCGTAGATGGTAATATTTTGGTTTTTCCAGAAAGGTTAAGCGATCCGCTCGTCAATTATATTGCAATAGAACGCTCGGGACTGATAGATGTAACAGCCAATGAAACGATCCAAGTGTATCGCAAGAAGTTTTCAATAAACGATCGGGAAATGATTATTGTTGTTGCAGAGGATGTCTCAGATTTAGCGACTAGCCAAGAGAACCTGCATATTTGGACGGCAGGATTGCTTGTCGTTTTAATCCTGCTTTCAGCCTGTTTCATTTTATTGGGTGTCAACTTGGCATTGCGGCCGGTTTCAGCCATAAAAGGGTCATTAGCCAAGCTTAGGCAAGGCGCCACCACACGTATTGAATTGGACGCGCCGAGTGAGTTCAAACCGCTAATATCGCAACTAAACTACCTTATCGATTCTCTTGATAAGCGCTTAGAAAAATCTCGAAATGCGTTGGCCAACCTTTCGCACAGTGTAAAAACGCCCATTGCAGCAGTTAAGCAAATATTGGAAGACGGCGATCGCCCAATAGATCTAGTAATGAGGCAACAGTTAGTTGATAAGTTAAACGACATCAATTACCAGCTGGAATCAGAAATGCGGCGTAGCCGTTTTGCCGGCCCCCAAATCGGAAAGACATCGAACCCAATCAAGCAAGTCGCAGAGTTGATATGGATGTTTGGGAAGTTATACCCAGAAAAATCCTTTGAGTGGACGGCGAATTTTTCAGAGGGACAGTCTTGGCCAATTGAAGAGCATGACTTAAATGAAATAATGGGTAATCTTCTGGACAATGCAGGTAAATGGGCTCAAAAACAAGTCAAGATTATTTTAGAGTCAAGCCCGGATATAATCTCTCTGTGTGTAGTTGACGATGGGCCTGGCGTAGCACTTGATCAGATAGACAAACTTGGACAAAGAGGGATTCGACTCGACGAGCAAACTCCTGGCCACGGTATTGGTTTATCAATCGTTAGAGAGATTGTGCAACAATATAAAGGTGAGTTCTTGTTTCGCCAAAATGAGCCTTCTGGTTTATTAGTTAACGTTACTTTGGCCATAAAACCAGCACCTTAGTTAGTGAAATTACCGTGGACGAAGTCGAGTTATCCGCAGGGCTCTATAGGTATTACCCATAGAGCGCAGCGGTACATCAAGCAAGTTTGCATTTCTCCCTTCAATTCACTTTAGGAATTTTCGTCTGCTTTAATACGCATTCTTTCAGCATGGGAGTCTCCTTGGTAACCTCTAACATCATATGGATTGTCACCTGAATCTTTGGTTACCGCGTGATGTTTCATCATGCGGGGCTTAGCGAACTTGTCTGCTTTAACACGCATGCGTTCGGCATGAGAGTCACCCTGGTAGCCCCTAACATCGTGCGGGTTTGGGACTTGAGAAAATTTAGATACCGGTGCTTGTTGAGAACGAGTTTCATTGGCTATTTGCTCTGCTTTGATGCGCATTCTTTCCGCATGTGAGTCACCAATTATCCCTCTTACATCATATGGGTTAGAGTTAGTCTGACCTGCAAATGCACCCTGTGCTAGAGCTGAAGATACAAGCAAAATTCCGAATGTTTTTGAAATGTTCATAGTTAACCTCATTTTGTTTAGTAGTAGTTTCGGTAAGTCTTACTTCGTGTGACCACCTTAGAATCTATTTAAACAATCGAAGCTGAAACCAAACTGAACAAAAGAACTTTGTTTGTTAACGTTTGGTAATATTTAAGGGCTGTATTTGTTGTTTCTAGATAATAGAACGTTGAGGTTAGCTTGGTTGTCTATTAGCCCCCAACCTGTGGCTATTGTCGAAACTGCTGCTCGTCTCGAATTAGGGAGTTAACAGAAATAAGGTGTTTGTATATGCCTCAGCTGTTTTCATTGCTCCTTCTGCTATGGGTGTATTGGCAGGAAGCTTGTTATCGGAATATATCAATGAAAAGTATTTACACTATCTTGCAGGTACTGGATTTAAGTTAATCGGGGCTTTTACTCTTTTATAAGGCGTGAAAAAATATAGCTAAATTTGAGATATTTGACGTCCGCTTTCCGAACAAAGGCAATGCTCAGAATTTCATGTTTGAGCAAGATCTTAAGATCTCTTTCTGTCTAGAGGTCAATGCAAAGAGCAAGCCTGTGTATATTCCGCTTCTTTGATGCAGAAGAAGTTAGTTAACAACTTTATTACTCACTATTTGGCTTGTATTTGCTGGTACAGATAGTCGAGTTAACAACTTTATTTATTTTCGCCAGTTTATGGGTGTAAATAAAACAACGACATACAAAGGATTCAGTTAACAACTTTATTACTCTCTCACATCGACGGTGTGATTTTCCCAATGTTCATAAGTTCGGCCGTCAGGGATTTTGTAGGTTTCCGGCTGGAAATCTATACTCGGAGGAATTTCCGGTAGGTTTTGAAGGAAGGTAGTGGCATCGATATTCTCATCCAGCTGCCGCTTCTCGACACGCTCGACGTTGTTCTTGTTTGATGCCTCTTGTTCCTGTTGATATGCAGGTTTTCCGCTCGTGCTTTCCTGCTGAATAGTTTGGTTCTTTTGCAAGGCACCCGCAATGGCTGCATTGGAAAGCTCTTCCTGGCCAATTTCCTTTAGGGGGAAGTCGGATAAGGTCGATTTTTGTTTAATTTCGAAATCGAGTTCCCAATCAAGCTCCCAGTCAAGTTCTTCCTCTGCCATCGCAAATGAACTTAACATGAACACGATCCAAACTCTGAAAAGCACAGACATGGTAAGGCTCCGGTTCAGTTTGATACTGGTCACATCACACACAACTCTATCACCTCTGGCAGCGCCATTCCTTCGGCTTGTTCACAGGTATTCGATTCCGGTGACATAGAAAGTATTGGTTTTCTCACCAACTTTAACCGTGATTTCGTCATCCAGAGTTTTGCCAAGCAAGGCCTTCGCCATTGGAGAGTCGATACTGATATAACCACGTTTCAAATCAAACTCATCCGGACCAACAATGCGATAACGGGAAGTGATTCCCTGCATATCCTCTATCTCGATCCAGGCGCCAAAGTAAATGCGGCTTTGATCGTCCGGGTGTGTGTGGACGACCTTTAAAGCCTCCAGTCGTTTCGTGAGAAAGCGAACCCTGCGATCAATCTCGCGTAGCTGTTTTTTGCCGTATATATATTCTGCATTTTCAGAGCGATCACCCAGCGCGGCCGCTTCGGAAACCGCTTGTGTGACCTTGGGTCTTTTGTCCTTCCATAGGTAGTTCAGCTCGCTTCTCAACTTGGCTTCCCCTTCCGGCGTAATGATTGCCGTACTTTTAGGTGCTGGTGCGCGATAGCGACCCATGTTTTTCCTCCTTCGCTTAGGTTGTGTCACCTAAATAAAAAACGTATGGTACGCCGAAAATTGGATCTTACTAGGAGCGTTCAATGAAAATTGATAAAAAACTGATGTCCATCGCCGAACAACTGCTTGGACAGGTAGATAATCTGGGTTACCAGCTTGATGCAATGGGGGTTGAAAACCAGGTCAACCGACATAATTTGATTGCAATGATGATGTTTGGTCAGAAAAGAATCGAGGGTGAAGTTGACAGTCTGACTGCGCGCGTAGAATCCAGAATTGCGCAAGTGGAATCCGTGATTGGTCTGTTTCAGAAATACGTGAAAAGTGGTGTTGATCTGGCGGCTTATCCGGCTACTTATGCCCTGGAAAGATTGCAAGGCGAAGCATAAGCTTACTCCGCCACAGCAAGTTGCGCGTGTTGGGGCAAGGCAATCTCAACACGCAAGCCCGGGTTATTGTCATAAAGGGCAATCGTTCCCTTATGCAGTTCGATCACTGCATTTACCAGGCTTAGTCCCAAGCCGTTCCCCGGTAGCGATCGACTCTTGGTGACCCGATAAAAACGATCGAAAACTTTCTCCATTTCTTCTTCGGGAATACCGATGCCCGAGTCTGCGACTGTGAGTTGAACGACGGATTCCGTTTCAATCAATTGTAGTCGTATTTTTCCGCCATCAGGGGTGTATTTGATGGCGTTATCGACCAGATTGGACAGGGTTTGAAACAAAAGGTCTTTGTCGCCGTGATACTCGATGCCCTCCTTGATATCGAGGGTTAACAGCTGATTCTTGTCTTCGGCGACCGCTTCATAAAGTTCGGCGGCATCCATCACCAGATCCGAGAGATTGAATGCTGTAAAGTTACCAACCCTCCCGCCCATCTCCAAACGGGCAATACGCAGCAGGGCATTGAAAGTGGCCAACAACTGATCTGCTTCAGCTACGGCTGACGCGACCTGTTCCCTCTCCTGCTCCCTTTCAACCTTCATCAACGTACTTTCCAGCTGATTTCTCAGGCGTGTCAGCGGGGTTCTGAGATCATGGGCAATATTGTCTGATACGTGACGAATCCCCTCCATCAGTGTCACAATCCGATCAAGCATTCTGTTCAGATTACGGGAAAGCTGGTCGAATTCATCATTGGTGCCACGATCCGGGATACGCAGTGCCAGATTGCCCGCCATGATCTTCTGGCTGACCTGATTAATCAGTTCGACGCGACGGGCTGTACTTCGACTCATCATGATCCCGCCGATCATGGCCAAGGCAAAAGTAATGGCCATCCCAAAGTTGATGGCGCGTTCGACCAACTGTTTTACAGCCATAAATTCACTGACATCGCGCCCAACCAGCAAGCGGAGTCCGCCCGGCACAATAAACACCCGGGCTCTGGCCGGATGGGTTTCCTCGACTTTCCAGCCAAGCTCCTGGCTTAGACTGAAATTGAGCCAGCCCTCCTGCACGTCGCCACCTTCGGGCCATTTGTCGATGTTACCGGCCAGTTTGATGAAATCCCGCGCAGTAAACAGGTAGATGGCTTTGCCATTGGGGTCCCGCGCTACCCGTTCCCGGATAACGCTGATAAGGCCGTTGAGCCCCTGGCGCTGATATTGTTCGGCAAGACCTATGATCTCAGCTTCGATCGTCTCATCGGTCTGACTCGACATGTAGCCTGCGGTGGCCCAGTAAATGAAGCCCATCAGAATGAAAACCGATGTGGCGAACAGTACCATGTACATGATCGCCAGCTGAAAGGTGGAAGTACGGAGTAGTCTAAGGATCTTCACTCAGAATATATCCGGCGCCGCGTACGGTCTGCAAAAGCTGTTTTGGAAAGTCTTTGTCGATTTTCGAACGCAAGCGACTGATATGTACGTCTATGACGTTGGTCTGTGGATCAAAATGATAGTCCCAGACCTGTTCAAGGAGCATGGTACGTGTGACCACCTGACCGGCATGTTTCATCAGGTATTCCAGCAGCCGGAACTCCCGGGGTTGCAGGTCGATTTTTTCATTGCCCCTTTTGACGGTCCGCGCCAGCAAATCCATCTCCAGATCGGCAACACTGAGATGAGTCACCTGCTCATTGCCGGAACTCGCGCCACGGCGAACCAGAGCTTCCAGCCTTGCCAGCAGTTCGGTGAATGAAAAGGGCTTGGTCAGATAATCATCTCCACCACCGCGAAGCCCTTCGACGCGATCATCCACGTCTCCGAGAGCACTCAGGATAAGTACAGGTGTATGGTTATCCGTAGCACGGATGGTTTTGATGATTGAAAGGCCGTCCATACTGGGCAGCATACGGTCGATAATCATGACATCGTAGGTTTCGCTGGCAGCCAGTAACAATCCGTCCTTGCCGTCGGCAGCGTGGTCAACAACGTGATCACTTTCCTTGAGACCATTGACCAGATACGCAGCTACATCTTTATCGTCTTCTATCACTAATACGCGCATGATTCATACCTCAATCGTTTTTTGATCGGTGTTGCTTGATAAGCTCATAGGCTTCTTTGATTTCTCTTGTTTTCTCGGTCGCTATCTTCATCATTTCTTCCGGCAGCCCCTTGGAGACGAGTTTGTCTGGATGATGCTGACTAAGCAACTTTCGATAGGCTTTTTTGAGCTCCGCATCACTGCAACTGCTATCCAGACCCAGCACATGGTAGGCTTCTTCGACTTTATTCGTCTGTTGAAAGCTCGTTTGTCCGGTTTCGTGTCCGAAACGTTGTTGTGCGGCGACCATGGCGATCAGTTGTTCAAATTGCTGTTTCTTAAAGCCCAGGATCTGGGCAATATCGAGCAGTATCTCCTGTTCATTTGGATGCAGCTCCTGATCCGCCAGGGCTGTCGAGAGCTGGATTTCCATGAACATCTGCAGGAGACTTTTACGCCGACCACATTCCCGTCGTAATTGTTGTGCAATGGTTCGATAGTCGAACTCAGGAGATTTTCCTTCCGAGAACAGGTTCCGGGCTGCCTGCATTTGTTCGGGATCGAGTTGCATGCGGGCCATGACCTGCTGGGCGACTTCGATTTCCTGCTTTGATACCTGCCCATCTGCCTTGGCAATGCGGCCCATGATGGAGAATGTGGCGGTGAAAAAAGCGGCCTGAATTCTTTCCTGGTCTGCCTGTGAGCCCAATATGGCACCTTCATCTATACCAGACAGACCCTTATCGAATCCGTGGCCGATACTGGCTCCAAGCAGCGCACCGATCGGGCCACCCAATGCAAAGCCGAAGGCACCGCCAATGACTTTTCCCCACCAACTCATGTGTATTAATCCAGGTTCTCGTTCTTAAAAGACGACTACAAAACCCAAAGGTTGTAACATAGGGCTCAAAATATGAACTAATTAAATGTTTGTAACCATGAAAGGGATGCAGAAGTATCTGTCTTTGGTATGTATTCTGCGCTGACCCACGCCTGATAGTTCAGCTCATCCAGCAGTGAAAACAAATACTCGAAAGGGATTTCACCGGTACCGGGCTCATGGCGTCCGGGACTGTCAGCAAACTGTATATGGCCGATCCGGTCTATATGTTGTCTTAGGCGGCGATCAGGATCACCATGCATAATCTGCATATGATAAATATCAAACTGAATCTTCAGATTGGGAAGCTGCAGGCTTTCCTGAATCTCAATCGCCTTATCAAGGGTATCCAGAAAAAAGCCGGGCATATCGATGCGACTGTTGATCGGTTCAATCAATAACGTCAGTTGATGTTGTGCGCATTGTTCTGCCGCATAATTCAGATTGTTCTGAAACGTATCCCTTAGTCTGGTTTCGTTTATTCCGTCTGGACGCAGTCCTGCGAGGCAATTGATCTGCCGGACTTCCAGCATTTGAGCGTATTCTATTGCCTGTGCGACGCCCTCTCTGAACTCGCCGACGCGATCCGGATGACAGCCAATGCCACGTTCCCCGGCCTTCCAGTCGCCCGGAGGCAAATTGAAGAGCACTTGCTTGAGCGCATGTTGGTCGAGTTGTTGTTTCAGCTGTCTTGCATCCCAGGCGTAAGGGAACAGATACTCAACATATTGGAATCCGGCGCGTCTGGCGAGTCCGAAACGTTCCATGAATTCAGCTTCCTGAAACAACATGGTGAGATTGGCGGCAAATTTGGGCATGGATCAATGCTTGTCTGACAGTTTCTGATGATTGATTTGTTCAAGCTCAAGTAGCAGGCTGCTGTGATCCAGTTGCTCATGTCCGTTCGCGATATGAGACTGGTACAGTTGATGGACCTGTTCAGAAAGGGGGAGTGTCAGCTCTTCCTGCCGGGCTGTATCCAGGATTGTGCGCATGTCTTTGAGTTGCACGCGGCTGGTCGCGCCGGGAGCGAAATCCCGGTCAAGCATGCGCTGTCCGTGCAATTCCAGAATGCGGCTTGCCGCAAATCCGCCACTCAGAGCTTCTTTGACGGCACTTGGGTCCGCACCACCAGCAGATGCCAGTAATAATGCCTCGGAAACGGCACCGATGGTAATCCCTACGATGGCCTGATTGGCCAGTTTGCAGAGCTGTCCGCTGCCATGTGGACCAATGTAGGTGGCTTTGCCGAATACTCCAAACAATTCCGAAAAACGATGGAACTGTTCCGGTTCACCACCGACCATGACTGATAAGGTCCCTGCGCGTGCACCGACGGTTCCACCTGACACTGGCGCGTCGAGGTAAAAAGCCTGTCCAGTGCGCAGGCATGCGGCGTGTTTTCGGGCGAGAGAGGGCGGAACCGAGCTCATATCAATGACCGTAGCGCCAGGTTGTATTGAGCGATAGTGTTCGGATTGATAAAGCAGTTGATCAACCACTTCGCCGTTCTCGAGCATGGTGATAATGACATCGGAAGTGGCTAACGCGTCTTCGACACTGTCTGCGAGGCGAGCCCGCTCGGAGAATGGTTCCAGTTTGGCACGGGTTCTGTTCCAAAGGGTTAAGCTGTGTCCGCTATCGAGCAGGCGCTCTACCATAGGCTGCCCCATGAGGCCGACGCCGATAAAACTGATTTTCACCTGTTATTTTCCTTCCTTTCAGCAACAATAACGGACATAAAAAAACCGCCTTGGCAGGCGGTTTTTTATCGCGCGTTGAGACTACGCTTCCATCAGGGATTTGACCTTTTTCATGGCATTTTTTTCCAACTGACGGATACGCTCAGCAGACACATTATATTCCGCAGCCAGATCATGCAGTGTGGATTTTTTCTCGCTTAACCAGCGTTTGTTCAGAATATCCAGACTGCGTTCATCCAGTGTTTTCAGAGCTTCATGTAAGCGGGTGTTGGAATCCTGAGTCCAATCAAGCTTTTCCAAGCGCCGGGCAGGGTCATTACTGTGATCTTCGAGATAGTTGGCCGGCGCCTGATAGGCATTATCATCATCTTCGTCTGTAGCCGCATCGAAGGCCGTATCGTGGGCACTCAACCGGCCCTCCATTTCGCGTACCACCTTGGGCTCTACACCCAGGTCTTCAGCCACGGAATTCACTTCATCGTGGGTAAACCAGGCAAGCCGTTTTTTGGAACTACGCAGATTAAAGAACATCTTGCGTTGGGCTTTGGTGGTTGCAATCTTCACAATGCGCCAGTTGCGCAGAATAAATTCGTGAATCTCGGCTTTAATCCAGTGCACAGCGAAGGAAACAAGGCGCACACCATATTCAGGGTTGAAGCGCTTGACGGCTTTCATCAGTCCAACGTTACCTTCCTGAATCAGATCAGCCTGAGACAATCCGTAACCCGCATAACTTTTGGCAATATGCACAACGAAACGAAGGTGCGACATGACCATATGTCTGGCCGCTTCGAGATCATTTTCATCATGCAGACGCAACGCGAGTTTACGTTCTTCCTCTACAGACAAAATAGGGATACCGTTAACGGCCTGGATATATGATTCCAGGTTTGCGCCCGGTGTCAGCATATCAATCGGCTGTAAGCTCGTACCCATAAAGTGAACCTCTAATTAAATGGACGTGGATTCTAACACTGCTCAACTTGGACCAGCAATACCCCCGAAAGTTCAATATTGTGGAGTGTTTTCGGATTTTCAAGTCCCGATCATCAAAAAATGACTGCTTCGATATGGGCTCTGATGTTTCAGGTCGGCTCGATTTCATCAAGATGCCGACGCACTGCCAGCCAGGCCCCGAGCCAGCCCAGGGCGGTCCCGAAAACAATTAACAAAAGTGTAGAGTCGAAGCCCAGACCTTTCAAATTAAAATTGCTCTGATAGGACAGCGCAAGCGCTTCAATCGGAGCATAAAGTATGGCCAGTACAATATGCGTCAGAATGACCGCAATCAGGCTTCCACCCAGTCCATAAAGCATGCCCATATACAGGAACGGTCGACAGACAAACGGCCGCGTGCCCCCTACCAGCTTTAATACGGCAATTTCCTCTTTTCGGTTTTCTATCGCCAGGCGAATCGTATTCCCCAGTATCAGCAACACTGCCAGCGCCAACATCAGAGCGATCAGTACGACTACCCGCTCAAGAAAACTGGTAATGGACTTAAGTCGCTGAATCCACAAGGCGTCCAGCAAACCGGATTCCACTTCCGGCAACGCTTCAAGTTGCTGCATTAGCTGTTCAATCGCCGGGACACCTTTCAGAGTAGATGAAGGCGTAACCAGCAGGGCATGGGGCAAAGGATTCTGATCCAGAAAGTCGACGACACTCTCCAATTGAAACTGTGTTTTAAAGTCGTCCAGCGCCTTGTCCTTATCAAGAAATTCAATTCTGCTGACATCTACACGATTTTCGAGCTTCCGGGTGAGCTCAACGGCTTCCTTTGAGGTGACCTTCTGTTCCAGGAAGAGCGTAATTTGGGCTGAACCATCCCAGTCAAAATTTGCGGCATGGATATTGGACAGCAGAATCATAAGCAAGGTTGGCAGCACTAGGGCAATACCAATGACGGAACAGGTCAGCAAGGTCGCGACAGGGCGATCTGTTTGCTCCTTAAAACTTAACTTGGATACCTTGAGGTGGTTGCTGAAATAGCCTTTAAGCGCGCTAGACGGGCCGCTGGCCTGGGCGCCTGAAGCCACTTTCTTTTTTACCGGGCTTGCCGGACGTTTGGAAGACATACTAATCACTATACCCGGGGTCGACGATCCGCCCCTGGTTGAGTTCAATTACACGGTATGGCATTTGCGAGATCAACTCCAGATCATGGCTTGCAATGAGAACCGTGACACCGACGCGGTTGAAGTCCGCGAACAGTTTCATGATTTCCTGCGACAAGGCCGGATCCAGGTTTCCGGTGGGCTCGTCCGCCAGCAATAAAGGTGGCTTATTGACCACCGCACGTGCGATCCCTATACGCTGTTGCTCACCGCCGGATAACTGGATGGGGGTGAGTTTTTCCTTACTAAGCAGGCCGACCTTGTCCAGCGCTGCCCTGACCCGCTTGCCAATTTCGCGTGGATTGCTGCCCGCAACTTCCAGCGGTAGAGCGACATTGTCATACACACTGCGGTCGAACAGTAAGCGGTGGTTCTGGAAGACAACGCCAACATGCCTTCTGAAATACGGGATCTGGCGTCGGTGAATGGCGCTTAGGTTTTGTCCTCCGACGATTACCTGGCCACGCGTTGCGCGCTCCATCAGCATAATCAGCTTCAGCAGGGTGCTTTTTCCAGCACCGGAGTGTCCTGTCAGAAAGGCCATTTCGCCGCGTTCAAGAGAAAAAGACACCTGTTTCAGGGCTTCGTGCCCGTCCGGATAGCGTTTATCAACGGTGCTGAACTGAAGCATACAGATATCAGGCCCTTACGCTTAGGCGTCGAATAGTGCGTTGACAAAATCATCGGCATCGAAAGGCCGCAGATCATCAATCTGTTCTCCCACGCCGATAAACCGAATCGGGAGCTTATGTTTTTCTGCAATGGCGAAAATAATTCCGCCTTTGGCAGTGCCGTCCAGTTTCGTCAGGCTGAGTCCGGTCACACCAACGGCTTCTCTGAATACCTGCGCCTGGCTTATGGCATTTTGTCCGGTGCCGGCATCCAGTACCAACATCACTTCATGTGGCGCGGTATCGTCCAGCTTTTGCATGACGCGGACAACTTTGGACAATTCGTTCATCAGGTTGTCTTTGTTCTGCAGTCGGCCGGCGGTGTCGGCAATGACGATGTCAATGCCTCGAGATTTTGCTGACTCGACCGCATCAAAGATGACCGATGCACTGTCTGCACCTGTGTGCTGCGCTACAACAGGTACATCATTTCGATCGCCCCACACTTGCAATTGCTCCACCGCTGCGGCCCGGAATGTATCGCCTGCGGCGAGCATGACGGAATGTCCCTGAGTCTGGAATCGCTTTGCCATTTTACCGATGGTTGTGGTTTTGCCGACACCGTTTACCCCAACGACCAGAATCACGTAAGGTGTTTTTGAGGTATCGATTTCAAGCGAAGCCTGATGACCGCTCAGCAGTGCTGACAGTTCCTGTTTCAGTGCCTGATAGAGGCTTTCGCTATCTTTCAGTTCATTCCGATTGGACTTCTCCGTGACGGCATTCACGATCCGCGTCGTTGCATCGATTCCGATATCTGCCGTCAGCAGCAACGTTTCTATTTCTTCAAACAGTTCTTCATCGATTTCTTTTTTACCCAGTACCAGATCACTCAAACCGGCGGTGAGTTGATTCCGGGTGCGTGACAGTCCGGATTTCAAGCGACCAAACAGGCTGGCAGGCGTACTTTCTTCAATCGCGGGTGTTTCGGCTTGTTTTTCCTCTACAACCGACTCAGGTGTCGGCTTCGAAGGCACAACATCTGAAATTTTATCCGTCTCGGGGAGAGGTGCCAGAGACTTTAGTGGCTCGGCTTGTGTCTTCTGATGCGGTTTTTGTTCTACTTGCTCAGGCTTGGGGCGTCGGGTCCGGTTCCCAAGCAGGTCTATGATAACGACAAGAATGATCAGGCCGAGGGCTACCAGGGAAAACAGTAAGGTACTTTGCATAAGGTCTGCTATTTGTTGTTTGCTTGGCACGTGATTCGGGTAGATTGAACACGGGCTCTGAAAAGTGGGTTGATGTTTGCTCGAACAGTTTGTATCACTATTCCGCGAAAATGTGCAGTATCAGGGAAACGCTGATTAACTATAACATGACCGGGTCCGAATCGTCGGTCGTCAGGAAAGATTGATTAATCAGAGGTTCCTTGGGCACTAATGGCCGAAACCGTGGAGAATTCTAATGCGAGCCAATGCTAAAAAAAACCGGAAAGCGGAAAAAATTCCGCTTGGAAGCTACCGAATCATCGGCGGACAGTGGCGAGGACGACGACTGATGTTTCCTGAAGCTGAGGGGCTCAGGCCAACAACGGATCGAGTGCGTGAAACAGTATTCAATTGGCTTGCACCCTGCCTGTCTGGCGCGAAAGTGTTGGACATGTTTGCCGGCAGTGGATCACTTGGGTTTGAGGCCTTATCCCGTGGGGCTGCGAGTCTTGATGCTACTGAACTGGACATTCGCGCGGTACGTATGCTGCAGGAAAACCGGGAGCTCTTGAATGCGATGGCGGCGATTCACCAGTGCAATGCCCTGGATTGGCCTGGAAAGAGCGGCGACAGCTTTGATCTGGTGTTTATTGATCCTCCGTTTCGACAGGGTCTTGTTGCAGCAGCCATCGCCAAGGTGTCCGATCAGGCGCTATTGAGCCCAGGGGCTTACATCTATATCGAACAGGAAAAGGAGGCGCCGGCACCTTCGGTGCCAGCGAACTGGCGGCAGCTAAAAGAGAAAGAGGCAGGTCAGGTGGCTTACCGGCTTTATCGGGCCGATGTCAGCGAGTAGGATTTCAGCTGGGCAGCAAAGTCTTCCAGCGCTGCAATGCCACTTTGTTCGGCTTCACGGCACCATTCCATCATTGCGTTGAGTTTTTCCGGTATGCGGCTGCCCGGGTGATTTTTCCAGATCTCCTGTAATTCATGCGATTTTTCATAGATGGTTTTGATCATCGCGTTTTGCTCTAGCATGAGTGCGATTCGATTGCTTTCACAGCTTTTCACCAGACGGGGCTCACGTGTCAAAAGTTTTCTTGCCCGTTTGAATTGGCGGCGTTCCTGCAATTGCATTTTGGCTTTCTGTTCCTTGATGACCGGAAGCATCACATTCTGATGGTATTCCGAAAGTACATGGAAGCGGTGGTGGATAATCGCCTTGATCGATTCCATATCCAATTCCTGCTTATTGCTGTCTTTGACTGCAATGGGCGCTACGTGCCGGGCTTTGGCCAGTCCCAGCGTGCTGAACACCCGAATCCAGAACCAGCCGATATCAAATTCCCAGGGCTTGACGGAAAGCTTGGCCGAATTCGGGTAGGTATGATGATTGTTGTGCAGCTCTTCTCCGCCGATAAATACACCCCAGGGACTGATATTCGTTGCGGCATCCTTGCATTCAAAATTTCGGTAACCCCATGCGTGACCAAGGCCATTGATAACACCTGCAGCAAAGAGTGGAATCCATAGCATCTGGATGGCCCAGATAGTGATACCGGCCAAGCCAAAAAAGAGCAGATCGATGACCGCCATAATGGCAATGCCGGACATGCGAAAGCGGCTGTAAAGATTGCGTTCTATCCAGTCTTCGGGTGTTCTCTGGCCATAACGGTTCAGCGTTTCGGTATTCTCCGCTTCATTCCGGTACAGTTCTGCTCCTTGCCAAAGTACGGTTTTCAGGCCTTTGACCACCGGGCTGTGAGGGTCATCTTCGGTTTCGCATTTGGCGTGGTGTTTTCGATGAATGGCCGTCCACTCTTTTGTATTTTGAGCGGTCGTTAGCCACAGCCAGAATCGGAAAAAGTGTTTGAGTACGGGGTGCAGGTCAAGAGAGTTATGCGCTGAATGACGATGTAGGTAAAGCGTGACACTGAGGATGGTTATCTGGGTCATCAACAGCACGGCAAGGACTTTATATCCAACGGAAAGATCAAGAATGCCGTTGATCCACCAATTGTACTCAAACATTATTCGCTCCATATCAAGGTCTTGTACGGAGCTTCCTGTAAGTGGACAGAAGGTCTCCAGATAAAACTACAAGCATAACAAAATAATATTAATTTTGTATTAACCGCAGGTTTCCATATGTATCAATGTGTGCCTGCCAGGATTCTTTCAGCCAGGTGGTCGAAACCAGCTCAGTAATCAGTGCAGGCCCGGTGATCAGATGGCCGACTTCCAATTGCTCTCGCGCGTAAACCGGAAGCGGGGCATCATGACCTATTACCCTTGTGTAAGATTCCGGTTTGGGCTGCGCGTCAGTGCCTGTAGGTTGTGCGCCAAAGTTCAGCGTTGATGGTACTTCCAGATCAACGCTGATATTAACCAGTTCCACCGGGTGATTCAGGGTATGCCCGTATTGTGACTTGTGTTTTTCGATAAAGCGGTGCTCGGCATCCTCGTGGTAAGCAATATCGAGCGTATAGCTTTGCCCCTGATACCGCATGTCCATATTGTAATGAATCTTTACTCGCGAGAGATCGGCGTGCTCGGCCTGAAGGGAGTACATGGCCTCGTTTTCCAGATCTGCAAATGCAGTGTTAAGTGTTTGCTGATCGAGCGATTGCCAAAGACCCAGAAAGGTGCGTGTCAGTTGTCTCTTGACGGGCGCGACTAACATACCAAGGGCCGAGAGTACGCCACTGTTCTGTGGCACGATCGCAGCTTTCATGTTCAATTGTTCCGCCAGTGAGCAAACATGTAAACCGCCCGCGCCACCAAAGCAGCAAAGTACAAAATCGCCCGGATTATGCCCTTTCTTGACGGAGATGCGATGTATCGCCTGGATCATTTCATGCTCTGCCAGCTGAATGATACCGAGAGCGGTTTCGGTGGTGTTCAGGCCGAGTTTGCTGGCCAGGCTTGTCAAGCTTGCACACGACGCGGCTTTATCAAGCTGCATTCTGCCCCCGAGAAAGGCTTCAGGCAGCAAGCGGCCCAGAAACACATTTGCATCTGTGACGCAGGGGTCGGTTCCGCCCAGGCCGTAGCAGGCAGGCCCCGGGTCCGATCCGGCAGACTGTGGCCCGACATGCAGCATTCCGCCAGGATCCACCCAGGCGATAGAGCCGCCTCCCGCGCCAATCGTTTCAATATTGAGCATTGGAATGGCAACCGGCCATTGCGCAATACGCCCCTCTTCAGTGAGCGGAAAATCGCCATCCATAAGGGCGACATCGGTGGATGTACCGCCCATATCGAAACTGATCAGCTTGTCGATACCGCACTGTTTTCCGATGCGCTTCACGGCGGCCAGGCCTCCTGCGGGCCCTGACAGTAAAAGATTTACCGCCCGGTTGGCCGCCTGTTCTATGGTCAGCGTGCCCCCGGAGGATTGCATGACGGATACCGGGCAATGATTGAGTCCCGACTGCAGGTGTTCCATATAGCGTTGGACGCGTGGTCCGAGGCTGGCATTGAGCCAAGTAGCAATACCGCGCTCATATTCCTTGTATTTGGGCAGAACATAGGAGGATCTGGACGTGAAATAGTCTCCCTGAAACAGGGATGCAATGGTTTGTTCTTCCCGATCATCCAAAAATGAAAACAGCAGGTTGATGGCGATGGCTTCGGGCTGGCATTGGTCGACTTGGCGTTTCAGGATCTGCAGTTGTTCATCGGTAAGAGGTGAAACCAGCGATCCTTTGGCATCGCGACGCGTATCGACTTCAAGGCACAGATCGGCAGGCACAGGTGTCGGCTGTATACCGGCTTTCAGAGTGTAGATTTCTTCTCTGGCCTGTCGGCCAATCGTCAACAGATCCTTAAAGCCCTTGTTGCCTATGTAGACTGTTTTAGCCCCTTTGTTCTCCAGAACAGCGTTGGTGGCGACGGTACTGCCATGTACGATGGTCAGCAATTGCTTGTTAACCGCTTCCTGCAATCCAAGCTCTTCAATTCCCTGGAGGATGGCCAGAGCGGGATTGTTCGGCGTTGACAGAACTTTATGAATTCTCCAGTGTTGTCCGTCAAATAACACGAAATCGGTAAATGTGCCTCCGGTGTCGACGCCCAGATAATTGATTTTCGATTGCGTAATAGCAGACAATTTTCGCCCCATTGTTGGATTGCAGATTACAGAGGCTATTGTGCCAGAATTACCCGAAGTAGAAACGACCCGAAACGGAATTGCGCCCCATTTGCTTGATCAAAGTATTGATCGGGTGGTGGTGAATTGCGGCAAGCTTCGCTGGCCCGTTTCGCCGGAAATCTATGCGTTGAAGGACGCCCCGGTCAAAAACCTGCAACGACGGGCCAAGTATCTGATTTTCGAATTTGAGCATGGCGCGATGATCGTTCACCTCGGGATGTCGGGCAGCTTGCGCTTGGCTCAGCAGTCCGAGCCCCTGAAAAAACATGACCATCTTGTTTTGTATCTTTCGACGGGTTGGCAATTGCGTTTTCATGACCCACGCCGTTTTGGCTGCGTGCTTTGGACTGAAAAGTGGCAGCAGCACAAGCTGATTTCCAATCTCGGGATAGAACCTTTATCAGATGAGTTTAATGGAGACTTCCTTTTTCAAAAGAGTCGGGGCCGGAAAACCGCGATCAAACAGTTTCTGATGGACGCATCCATACAGGTGGGGATCGGAAACATCTATGCCAACGAGGCGCTGTTCCTCAGTGGTATTTCTCCCAAGCGTGCTGTCGGAAGGGTTTCGCGATCGCGTTTGAAATATCTGGCAGAGAATATTCGTCAAGTGCTTTCCAGGGCCATCGCGCAAGGCGGCACAACACTACGCGATTTTATCAACGGCAATGGCACGCCGGGTTACTTTCAGCAGCAGCTTTTTGTGTATGGACGCGCGGGACTGCCCTGTAAGAATTGTGGCTCCAGTCTCAAGGAAATTCGGCAGAATAACCGCTCTACCGTGTACTGTCCGCAGTGCCAGAAATAAGCGCTATTCGACACTTTTTTGATTAGACACTAAGGATTTAGCGGCTATAGTTAATTTATAAACTAACCGGAAAAATGGTTGGAAGAGATTTAATCTGGTGCAAATCGGGAGAACATTTATGCACTTCAATTTGGCAAAATTCATACAAATGGTGGCACTTTGCGCCTGCATCATGGTACCGGCAACGGGTTGGTCCAGAACAATTGAAGAGACCCCTTCTGCGCTGGCGATGACAGGTGATGCCATTGTAGTGCGTCCCGTGATGTTGGCGACGACACTGATAGGGGCCGGTATCTTTATCGTATCGTCGCCCTTTTCTGCGCTGGGTGGCAATGTTGGTGAGGCATTTGACGTGTTAGTGAAGGGGCCATTTGAGACAACATTTGTGCGCTGCCTCGGATGTACCATGAATGGCCGCAAAGTGTCGGATGTTGTGGAACAGACAGAAGAAAGCGATACCAAGTAAGGCTATTTCTCAAATATCAAAGCCCGGTCAGTGATGCCCGGGCTTTATTATTTCTGACCAGTTAAAAGCACAATCTCCCATGGCATGAAAGAAGGGATTCAGTAGAGAATCCTTCTGGTTGTACTTCAATGCCTTCAAATCCGTATCCACGATCTTGCCGCCAGCGGCAGAAAGCACAGCATGCGCCGCTGCGGTATCCCACTCACTGGTGAGTGCCAAACGTGGATACCAGTCAGCCTTCCCTTCTGCTATGGCGCATATTTTGAGTGAACTGCCCATACTGACCAGTTCGGCGCCGGTAAAGCGGGGGGTGACTTCAGCCAGCATCGCGTCCAGCGCCTCGGCACCATGGCGACGACTGCCTACAATATTGATGGTGCGACTGTAATTGAGCGTTTTCGTTTGAAGTGACTGCCTGTTGCCGTCCTGTTCTTTCCAACTGCCCAGCGCTTCGGCACCGTAATAAAGTGTTCCTGTGACCGGCACATACACCATACCCAGAATGGCGGTCCCGTTTTCGATCAGTGCGATGTTGACGGTGAATTCACCATTGCGGTTGATGAACTCCTTGGTACCATCCAGCGGATCTACCAGCCAATAGCGGCTCCAGCTCTGGCGTTCTGCGAAATCGGGAACGCCATCCTCTTCGGACAGCACAGGATATTTCGTATCCAGCTTTTGCAAACCATTGGCGATGACATGATGCGCAGCAAGATCCGCTTTTGTGACCGGTGAATCATCTTCTTTATTGTCAATTTCAAGTGGTTCGGAAGATTCATAGACTTCGAGTATTGCTTTGCCGGCATCGAATATGATGTGTTTGAGCGGAGCGATCAGACTTTCAAGATCAGACATAGAGAATTCCGATAAGGTGAAATTGAGGTAGTGGCCGGAGGCTGCAACAATAATCAACTAGAGTAGCTGGTGGGTAATCGTTAGAATGCAGGATTATCGCGGACCATTAAAAGCGAAGCATTATAGAGTGAATCATGATTAACTGGAATAACATCGATACCGTGTTCCTGGATATGGACGGCACGCTGCTGGATCTGCACTATGACAACTATTTCTGGTTGACGCACTTGCCGCAGCGCCTGGCGGAGCTAAAAAGTATCGAGCGTTCCGAGGCAGAGAAGCGTCTGCACAGTATGTTTGAGCGTCATCACGGTTCGTTGAATTGGTACTGTCTTGATTTCTGGGCGGACTCTCTGGATATCGATCTCATGGCCTTGAAGCATGAGGTGGCGGGCAAAATCGGCTATCGACCGAACGCGGAGAATTTTCTGGCTGCCTTGCATGCCAATGATTACCGGGTGGTGCTGGTGACCAATGCGCACCAGGACAGTATTGCCATCAAATTCCAGTACACGGATCTTGAAAAGTATCTGCACGATATCGTGTGCTCTCACGATTACCGTTCTCCCAAAGAGGACCAGCATTTTTGGCAGGCCTTTCATCAGGATAAGCCTTTTCGCCATAAATCCACCGTATTTATAGACGATAATCTTGCGGTATTGAGCGCTGCCAGAAAAGCCGGTTTGCAGCATCTGTTCGCTATTGCGTCTCCTGACAGCCGAAAAGCCGCGCTGGAAACCAGTGAGTTTCCATTGCTACACGATTTTGCCGATGTGCTTCCCGGACGCTAAGCCCGTATGAATGATACCGTAAAGGTTCGTTTGGATAAGTGGTTGTGGGCCGCGCGTTTTTTCAAAACCCGTACGTTGGCAAAGGATGCGATTGAAGGCGGTAAAGCCCACTACAACGGTCAGCGCAGTAAACCTGGGAAACTGGTGGAAGTTGGCGCCACAATCAAGGTCAGACAAGGCTGGTTTGACAAGGTGGTCATCGTAAGGTCGCTCAGTGACAAGCGTCAAACCGCGAGTATCGCACAGACCCTGTATGAGGAAACTCCTGAAAGCATTGCCAGCAGGGAGCAACAACTGCAGGAGCGCAAGGCCTTGGCCGCGACACGCCCAATGCCTTTGAAACGCCCTAACAAGCGAGATCGGAGAATGATTCATCGTTTCAAAAACCAGAATTCGGATACTTAACCAACGGCAGCAAGTACAAGCAGATGCAAGATAAAGACAGTTTTCAGAAATTTTTGTTTGATGCGCTTCATATCAGGGGCGAGTGGGTCAGACTGAATGACAGTTTCTCACAGGCGGTAAAAGACAAGAATTACCCTCCACTGATTGAGTCCCTATTGGGCGAAACTGCGGTGGCATCGGTGTTGTTAACCGGAACGCTCAAGTTTGAGGGGCGTCTGTCGATCCATGCCCGGGGAGCAGGCCCGGTGACACTGTTGACAGCCGAGGCCTCGCATCAGAAAACCTTTCGCTGTCTTTCCCACTATCAGAGCGATCTGCCAGACAGCAATGATCTACAGGAGCTTTTGGGCCAGGCGCAGCTGGCGATTACGATTGATCCGGTCAATGGGCAGCGTTATCAAGGCATTGTGCCGCTTGAGCGGCACCGTTTAACCGACTGTCTGGCACATTATTTTGAGCTGTCCGAGCAACTTGACAGTTTCTTTATGTTCGCGACGAACGAACATGCCGCTTATGGTTTGATGTTGCAGAAGCTTCCCGGTTACAGAGAGATAGAAGATCAGGATGCCTGGGAAAGGATTGTCAAACTCGCCGAAACCCTGGGGCCCCGGGAATTTGCAGACAATGACAATGCCACTCTGAGTCATCGCCTGTTTCATCAGGAAGATGTGACGCTGTTTGATCCCGAGACAGTCTCGTTTGCCTGTACCTGTTCTCGGGAACGTTCGCTGGCATCCATCCGTTCGCTGGGGAAAGACGAAGCGCTCGACATACTCGAGTCGGAGCCGGTGATTGGTATAGATTGCCAGTTTTGCAACGCGCACTACGAATTTGATCGCAGTGAGATTCATCATCTGTTTGGCATTGGCCCAACGCATTAGGAAGGTCACTACCCAGCGCGGCATAGTCCCTCCTGCGCTTTCGAAGGCCCGACACAACCCATGATTTCAACAGAGTTGTGAGCCAGATCCGCGATTTCATGAGATGGATTGTATGAACTGACAAAAGAAGTCGTTTTTTGTACAACCTTTTGGCATAATGGCGCCCCAAAATTTTGAGGCCAGCACTGGTCAAAACCTAATTCAAGTGAGGTCGAAGTGAGTAACACTTATGTTGATCTGAGTTCAGCCGTACTGGTTGAACATGCACTTGAGCGCGAAGAAGGCAGGTTGGCTGCCAACGGTTCTCTTGTCGTTACAACCGGTAAAAGAACGGGGCGCTCACCTATGGACAGGTTCATCGTTGATGAGCCAAGCACATCGGATGCAATCGCATGGGGGAAAGTGAATCGCCCTTTTGATGCGTCCAATTTTGATGCCTTGTGGGAGCGTGTGGAATCATATCTGGCTGAAAAAGACAGCTATGTCTCCCATCTGCACGTCGGTGCGGATCCGGATCATTACATTCCAGTGCAGGTAACGACAGAAACAGCGTGGCAAAATCTGTTTGGCCGTAATCTTTTTATTCGTCCTGAGCAGTTTAATCCTGCCGACAAGCAAGGCTGGGAAATTCTCAATGTCGCCAGCTTCGAGTGCCAACCTGAACGGGATGGTACCAATAGCGATGGCGCGGTCATCATTAATTTTGCCAAGCGCCGCGTCCTGCTGGCCGGAATGCGTTATGCCGGCGAAATGAAAAAGGCGATGTTTTCGGTGCAGAACTTCCTGTTGCCTGAAAAAGATGTACTGCCGATGCACTGCTCTGCAAATGTTGGCGAAGATGGCGAAACAACACTGTTTTTCGGTTTGTCAGGTACAGGCAAGACGACGCTTTCAGCAGATCCGGCACGCTTCCTGATTGGCGATGATGAGCACGGTTGGGGCAAAGGAACAGTCTTTAATATCGAGGGCGGTTGTTATGCCAAGACGATCGATCTTTCACAGAAAAACGAGCCCATCATCTGGGACGCGATTCGCTTTGGTGCGATTGTTGAAAACGTCAAAATTGACGATGAAACACGTCTTCCGGACTATAGCGACACGAGCCTGACCGAAAACGGACGGTGTGCTTATCCGCTTGAGCACGTTGAAAAGCGTGTTCTGGAAAATCGTGCCGGTGAGCCCAATGCGATTGTATTCCTTACCTGTGACATGACCGGCGTGTTGCCGCCAGTCTCTCTCCTTACCAAGGAAAGCGCTGCTTATCATTTCCTGAGTGGCTACACCGCTCTGGTTGGCTCAACCGAAATGGGCGCAGGCAAAGGCTTGAAATCGACATTCTCTACCTGTTTTGGTGCCCCATTCTTCCCCCGTCCAGCTGGCGAATATGCCGAGTTGTTGATGAAACGTATGGAAGAATTCGGTAGCAAGGTTTACCTCGTAAATACCGGTTGGACTGGTGGCCCCTATGGTATTGGCCAGCGCTTCTCGATTCCCACTACACGCGCAGTGATTGCAGCCATCCAGAATGGTGATCTGATTGATGTGGAAACAGAGCATCTGCCAATGTTGAATCTGGATATTCCCAAGCAAGTGCCGGGCGTTGACGCTGCTTTGTTGAACCCTCGCAATACTTGGGATGATGCAAATGCCTACGATGAGAAGGCCAAGGATCTGATTTCCCAGTTTGTTGAGAACTTCAAGAAGTTTGATGTCTCAGAAGCCATCGTGAATGCAGGCCCCGTCGCCAGCTAGACGATGCTCAAAACAAAACCCGGTTGCGCGATCGCAATCGGGTTTTTTTATGCCTGCAGGAAAGAGAGCCTGTCTAATGGCGTGTGCTGTGGTGTCACAGGAGTTTTCTGGTCGCCGTTGGGTGAATGCCGATTACACGTGTTGTGGTCACTCGGATTCTGTCCGGCTTAGGTCTTCTGTCAGTCAAGTGCCTGTTCGTCCTGGCGTTACTGATCCTGTCGACGGTGTATTAAAAGGGCATCGTGTATAGTGCCCTTTTCCAGAGAGCAAAAAAAACCCGCCGGAGCGGGTTTTTCTTCACGTTGATTTAAAACGATTGATAGATCAATGGCCCGAAGGCAACAATCAACAGGGCGGCTCCCATCGTAATGATCGGCATCAGGATCTTCTCGTAGCGCTGATAGAAGGTGCCATCTGCGACGTCTGCATCTGCTTTCAGCACTTCTTCTTCACCAACAACCTGTCTGGCCAATAAGTGGTTCAGTGCAACAGGAGGACTCAAATAGCCAAGCTCAAAGGCAACCAGTGTGACCATCCAGAAATGGATCGGGTCGATACCTGCCTGGTAGGCAACCATCGCGATGGTCTGGCTCACGAGTATCACGGCCCCAAAGGCTTCCATGATCATGCCCATAATCACCAGAACGACAACAATCAGAGTCATTGCTGTCCAGGTGCTGGCAAACTCGCTTGGGAAGGAATGTACGATGCCACTTCGCTCGATCATGCCACCGAAGCAGATGCTGCAACCGATCAGCAGTAACAATGCACCAATTTCGGCGGTGGTTTGATTGGTCGCGTTACGAATACAGTTTTCAATACCCGGGTGTGCAGACGTGCTCTTGCCATCGCTACTGAGAACGACCTTCTTGGTGAAGTGTTCATAGGCCAAAATGGCGAGCATCATGACAGGCAGGATACGGGCGGCAGAGAACTCATCCAGTCGAACGTTCACGGCGTAACGATAGAACATCACGACACCAACGATACAGATGATGTAGGGAACCAGAGGTCTGATTGCTGACAGGGTCTGAGGTAGAGCGTCAGACACCGAGGCAAGCTCCAGTTTGTTTTGTCTGTTAAAGGTCATCGCAACGATCAGGAACAGGATAGCACTCAGCAGGAATACCCAGATCCCCCAGCCAAAGAGCTGGTCAGTGGTGACTTCGCGGTTCATAAAAGCAATCACAACTACCAACAGGCAGGGTCGAAGCACAACACCCATACTGCCTGACATGGCGGTGGCTGCGAGCGCCAGATTTCTTCGGGCGCCGGCATTACGCAATTCGTGATAGATCACGGCACCTGCAGCAATGACGAAGATACCGGAGGCTCCGGTGTAGGCCGTTGGAATTGCGGCTACGATAACGACCAGTACGGAGAGCAGTTCCGGTGGCAGCTTCCAGGGTTTGAACAGGGCCAGTACCAGATCAGCAAAGCGCGTTTGCTTGAGCATCATGCCGATCCAGACAAACAGGCCGACATTCAGAAACATGTCGGATAAATCCAGCAGCTTGTCCAGATAGATGCCGATACCGGCTGTATGCCCACTGGAGAAGAAGAATGCGGCAGAAATCATGGCCATGACCGAATACATCGGCATCGCCAGCCCTGCATGGCCGAAGCTGCCGCCAGGTTTAAGGTGTTCAGGTACTCGGATCAGATTGATAATACTGACGATGAGCAGCATCGCAAAGCCATAGACCCAGACTTCATGGAGGAAAGCGACGTCATCCGTAATCTTAGAGCCGTCCGAATGTGCAAGCTCTCTGAAAGACCAGGAAGAGATCAAAAGAATGGAGTTACCAATGACCTGCGCGCTACCGGCCACATAGTGGTCAAGTCGGGACAACACCGGCCGCATTGCAATATGGTGTCGTTTGAAGGTTGCGGTCATGGCACATAGCAAAAGCAGGATAACCAGAATAAACTTCTGGGATACGAGTCCGATCCCGATGGCATCCGATACGAATAGTTCAACCGCCCTGAAAACTTCTACAGCGGGCGTAATTTTCGATTTGGTTTCCTCATAGGTTTGAAACTTCTCTTTGCAATCCTGTTGCGCGTTGAGGATTGAGGAGCGAATCAGCTCTGGATCAACAGGTTCGGCTTCAAACAACCCAAGGCCCAGTCCGTCGTCTTCGGCACTTTCAGACAAGCGTTTCTGCAGCTGGGCTTCGACATCAATATTGGGGTTACAGCTTGGTGTGACAGGGTCAACCCGGAGTTTGTAGTAGCCAGGCCAATAGTGTTCTCCAACACGCAGGATCTGGTTATGGATATCGCTGCTGGTGCTGAAAATGACCACGAGAAGCAGCAGGACACAGGCCGGTAGAGAGGACAACCATTCTATTGAAGTACGGGATTTTATTGTTTCGGAAACCAAAATCTCCTTCCCCTTATTTTATCGAGTTAGTATTGAACACAAAAAAGCCGGTAGATTATACCGGCTCTTTCATTCAACAAACTAGCAATAGCATCAGCGGCTGCCGCCCCATTCATTGACCAATAGCCACAGTGTGACGTGCGTCACATTGTTAGAACAGGTCGTCAAGTTCGACCGTTTCGATATCGTCGGCAGCATTCTCATCCCAGAATGTACCCAGCCCCCCCATCGGGGTCCGGTGCCCTACGGCTTCTGTCCACATTTTGTCAGAGATTCGCGTGATCACTTCGGTCGCAGTGGCATCGAACAGGCGATACTGCGCGTTGGAGTCATGGTTTTCAATGTGCTCTGCATGGCGTTTGATCACCGTACGGACACGCTCCATATCACCTTTCGAATACGCGGCTATCAAGTGAAATACGTGCGGTAGTCGAACCCGGGCTTTCTCGCCAAGAATGTCGGCCTGCTCAAGTCGCTCCCAGGCATTTTCGCCTTCAGGAAGTGCACCGGGCAACAGTGACCAGATTGCGGCTTTCAGTGCCATTGGTACGCCAAACCACTTTCTGTTATCGAGACAGCCAGCAGCCCGTTCGGCTTGTGCCGCGATATTTTTGGGTACCCCGATACCCGTACCGGACTGTATATCGTTATTGAGTGCAAGCAGGCCGCCAGCCAACCCGGCAATCCATACGATCTGGTCAAATTCCTGTTCCAGATCAGGGCACTCGCCACCAATTTCCTTGCCGCCATTGAATGCGATCAGCTGGTTCCATGCGACCAGGTATCGCTTGGCAGCTTTCAAGTGGTGTCTCTTCTGTGTGATCAGTGCGTCCTGTGCCATATCGGGCTTTTGGTCCCGAATGGAGCGCAGGTAAGAAAGCTCGGATTCAAAGGCCTTTGATTCTTCACAGCCGCCTGCACCAAGGTGCAGAAGTATGGCCAGTTCATGTGGCTCTTCCGTAATTCGGCTCAGTGACATGACCATTGAGGACAGTGCTTCAGCTCCTGTGCACCCGGCTTCAACGTCGTCAGTTGTGAGCAGATATGGCACAACGTGCGCTTCACCAAGCAGAGTGACTGTATCACCGGTCGGTTTAATGAATGGTTTTACGAGAAATTGGTTTATGGCTTTACAACCACCGAGGAAAAAAGCCAACAACAGCGAAAGAGTAATCCATTTCAATCGGCTGCTGGACGCGGAATGCGTTTGGCCTTTACTAATCTGGTGAAAATCCACTATGCGCTCCCGGAGAGATATTCAGTATAAAAAACAGACAGGTACACGAACCAGCGAATTATCCACGAACCCCTCTCGTTATTGTGAGATAAAGCCCACAAGAATAAAAATTTCCGGTGCAACAAAACGTAAAATCTTCGTTCAGGCCGGTCTCCTGTATTGACTCAGGCTGTGATCGGTTTGTGGGCCGGAAATACGGCTCTGGTCTGAGCTGCGCTCAATTCTTACAAACCAGACAGAAACCCGCATCGGAGTTGAAAGCGGGAGTGAATGAACTATCTTTGCCAAGGCGCCACAAAAAATCGGCGTCATTCATAATGACAAGCTACACCAAGGGGAAAGAGGATGAAAAAACCGGAACTGGCCGCTGCAATCGCTTCAAAAGCGGATGTTAGCAAGGAAAAAGCTGGAGAAATTCTGAACATCATTACCGATGAGATCACCAATGCTGTTAGTCAGGATGATGCTGTATCTCTCGTTGGATTCGGGACGTTTTCACGCCGGGCACGCAGTGCCCGTACTGGTAAAAACCCGCAGACTGGCGCGGCTATCCAGATACCTGCAAGTAATACGGTGGGATTCAAGGCTGGCAAAGCGCTAAAGGATGCAGTGAATTAGTTCATCACCTTAAAAGACCTCAACGGTTTCGCGTTGAGGTCCTGATCTTCGATAAGCTGGAACCAAACTAGGCGGAAGGATGTGTTTCCGGCCAATGTGTCAGTTTACCCTCACAAATCGTGCCCAATACCCTGCCTTTGATCTTCTGCTTCATCCAGGGAGAATTTTTCCCTCGTGAGTAAAAGTGCTCGGGCAGCAGTAACCGCTCCTCCGAGCCATCATAGATCGTCAGGTTTGCCGGTTCATTTTCCTGAATCTCGTTGACAGTCAGACCCAGAATCTTTCGAGGACGCCGTGTCATGGCATCAATGAAGGTGATGAAATCCAGTTCGCCTTTTGCGTCCAGCAATTGCGCTCCAGGCAATAAGGTTTCTAGACTACTGATCCCCGGTTCTGTTTCCGCGAAGGGTCTTTGCTTTGCGGCTTCTTCCAAGGGCCGATGGGCACTGGTAATCGCATCGATGGTGCCATGTTTGATGCCTTCGAGCAAGGCTTGACGGTCTGAATCACTGCGCAACGGCGGATGGCAGTGAAAAAGACTGTCAAAACCCTCGACCTCATGATGCGTATACAACAGATTGGATAAGGTGACATCAGCGCTGATGTTAAGGCCCGCTTCTTTCGCTTGTTGAATCAGACTGACCGACCCGGCGCACGAAATTTGGGACAGGTGCAGCCTGACGCCGGTTTGATCTGCCAATTGGATCATCTGCGCCACTGCAATGGTTTCTGCAAGCGCGGGAATTCCTTTTAGTCCGATCGATGTACTAACGGTGCCTTCGTGCATGCAGCCTTGATAGAGTTCGGGCACCATGGGCGTGACAAACAGGCGGATATCTTGTGTGTTTGCGTACTCAAAACAGCGCTGCATGGTCAATAGGTCATTGAGCGCGGTCGTGCCATTGCTGAGTCCGATGCAGCCGGCTTCTCCAAGCGCGGCATAACTTGAAATCTGGCGGCCCTCCAACTGCTTTGTCATTGCTCCCAGGGGGAGTACCTGGCAGTGGGCACTTACTTCAGAGATTTCCTTGATCAGTTTGGTGACAGCTTTAGAGTCGTTTATGGGTTGGGTGTCGGGTGTGCAGCACAAATGCGTAACGCCTCCCGCTGCCGCCGCTCGCGTTTCTGATTCAATCGTGCCACTGCGGCTGTCGCCGGGCTCTCGCAATGAAGCATTCAGATCCACCAGGCCGGGTATTACATGGCCGCCTTTGGCATCGATGATGAGTTGATCTGAGGATGGCTCGTCCTTTCCGTCGATTGCGGCGATCATGCCGTGCTCGACTCGAATGGATTCAAAAGGAATCCAGTTCAGATCTTTGTTTAAATACTGACCATTTCTGATCACGAGCGAAGCGGGTTTCATTCAGCAGCCTCCCTGATGGCAGACTTGCATTCGTTCTGCCCACCCATGGCCATCGACATGACTGCCATTCTGATTGCGATTCCGTTGGTCACCTGATTAAGAATGACAGACTGACTCCCATCGGCGACGTCAGAAGAAATTTCCACCCCTCTGTTGATGGGCCCGGGGTGCATGACAATGGCGCCGGGCTTGGCCAGTGCCAATTTGTCCCTGTCCAAACCATACAGGCGGAAATATTCCTGTTCGCTCGGCAACAGACCCCCTTCCATGCGTTCTTTCTGCAGCCTTAACATAATGATGACATCGACATCCTTCAGGCCTTTGGCCATTTGGCGAAACACCTTTACTCCAAGACATTCCACATGCTGGGGCAGCAAGGTATCCGGAGCGATCACACGTACTTCTTCGACACCCAGGGTGTTAAGCGCCCGAATCTGGGAGCGCGCAACGCGCGAGTGCAGAATATCGCCGACGATCGCAACCTTGAGACCTTCAAACCGTCCCAGTTTCTGCCGGATCGTCAGCATATCCAGCATGGCCTGAGTCGGATGTGCATGCCAGCCGTCTCCGGCATTAATGATCGCGACACCGGGAGTGACAGAATTGGCAATGAAGTGGGCAGCACCACTTTGTGAATGGCGAACGACAAACATGTCGCTGGCCATCGCTTCCAGATTTTTCAGCATGTCCGAAAGACTTTCACCTTTGGAGGTTGCCGAGGTACTGATGTCCAGATTAAGTACATCTGCTGAAAGCCGTTTGGCCGCCAACTCAAAGGTGCTGCGTGTACGGGTGCTGTGCTCGAAGAAAAGGTTTACGACAGTTTTGCCTCGTAGCAACGGGACTTTTCGTATATTGCGTTCGCCGACCTCAATAAAGGAGTCGGCGGTATCGAGGATTTCTGTCAATAGCGCATTGTCGAGCCCGTAAACACTCAGAAAGTGTTTCAGTCGTCCGCTTGAGGTGAGTTGAATTGAAGGTTCCATAAGTCTTTATTTTGGATTGATTTGCTGAATCTGGATATGCAGGTTATCCGGCCCGATGAGTTTAACGCGCTCAGATTTGACCAGCGCCAACTCGGTGCCGGTGATATCCGGCTTGATCGGTAAGTCGCGACGGCCGAGATCAATAAGCACGGCGAGAACAATGCTGGCCGGCCTACCATAGTCAAAAATCTCATTCATGGCTGCGCGCACAGTCCGGCCTGAAAGCAATACATCATCTATCAAAACGATATGTTGCCCATCAATCGCAAAGGGTAAATGCGAGGCTTCGACCTGCGGGTGCAGTCCGATCTGGGAAAAGTCGTCGCGGTAAAAATTAATATTCAATTCACCGATGGGCTCTGCTCTGCCCAGTTTTTCCTGAAGACGGCTTGCAAGCCAGACGCCGCCGGTTCGAATGCCGACCAGTTGATACGCATCAATCGAATTCGCCGAAGTGAATCCGTCTATTTCAGTGGCCATGTTGTCTATCAAATTATCGACATCAATATCTGGTGTCATACGATTTCCTGTGTTGAAAACCAGGTTTCAAGAATCAGACAGGCGGCTTGGCCGTCGACCGAATAATGGCCAAAGTCCACAGCCCCTTTGTTACTTTCCATTACCCGTGACTTGGCTTCATAACTGGAGAGCCGTTCATCCATCAGATGTACCTGACGATTGAATCGCCCTTTTAGCCTCTTGCCGAATTTCTTTGCCCGGAGACACATTTCGTTTTCAGAGCCATCCATATTTAGCGGCAGGCCAACAATAAAGGCTTCGGGTTTCCATTCTTCGACCAGTTGTTCAATCCGGTCCCAATCCGGTATGCCATCCTTTGCCTTGATCGGGTCCAGTGGCTGACCTTGTTGAAGAAGGGTGTTACCTGTCGCGACCCCAAACCGCTTGAGTCCGAAATCAAAGCAAAGAAACTGTAAGCTACGAGTCATTCAGGCGTGACCAATTTGCCCATTGAGCTGGTCTGTACCGATGCCGAGAATCGACACTGCCGCCTTGAATTTTGACTCGTCCGGAATATCGAACAAAACCTGAAGGTCAGCGCTACAGGTCAGCCATGCATTCTCTTTCAGCTCCCGCTCGAGCTGACCTTCGCCCCATCCGGCATAGCCGAGCGCCAAAAGATATTTGTCTGGTCCCTTGCCGGCAGCAATGGCTTCAAGAATATCTTTCGATGTGGTCAGGCTAAGAGCCGAAGATACCGGCATGGAGGATTCCCAGTCTGGTGTGCCCGTATGCAGGATGAAGCCCCGCTCTATCTGGACAGGACCGCCGGCATAAACCTGATGGTGTCCATTTTGACAGGGAATATCCAGCTGACTTAGCACCTCTTCCAGATCCAGTCCGGTTGGCCGGTTAACAACAATACCCATGGCTCCGTGCTCATTGTGTTCACACAGGTAGGTGAGCGAGCCCGCAAAATTGGGATCGTGCATCTGCGGCATGGCAATCAGAAAATTATTCTGCAAGCTGTCTTGATGTCTAGGCATTTGCCAAGTATCGCCAGCCAAAGGAGCGAAGGCAAGTTCGCAGCCTTATATTTCTTCAGATTTCGCAGTTGGATAGGACTCCTGCGGGCAGTCAGCATACCCGCGGCTCTGCCCGTATGTGATGACTAGAAGCTGGAAACGCCTTTTTTGTTATATGAGAAGGTCCGGATCAGCTCCAGTACGTCCTGTTCTTTTCGGACCTCTTTGGGGAAGGGGCTGAAAGGGGCAGCACGTCTGACAATATCAATGGTTTTGGAATCCAGAACCAGACTTCCTGAACTCTCAAGCACCTTAACGTCTTTGATCGAACCGTCGGAATAGATGCTGATCAGTACCCGTGGTTTTCCGTACAGCGGGCGCCCGCTCTGGTTTGGAAAATTGAGTTTGCCGATGCGTTCGATTTTTGAAACGACGCCCTTTACATAGTGCGCATCAACGGCCTTCATGGTGGATGCTGCGATCAGGCGTTTGACTCGGGGTCGTCTGGCATAGTTTCTTAATTGGTCATCCAGATTGGCTTCGAGCTGGGCGATTTCAAGACTTCGCTCGAGTATTGATTTGTTCTGTTCAGGGCGCTCGTTCCGGGACTGTTTTACGGGCATTTCAAACAAAGTGGCTGCTTGTCGTTTGGCCGCCTGAGTGGCAATGACCGGTTTTTCCTGTTGTGTTTGACGTTGTGTTTCCTGTGCCGGTGAGGATGATTCCTGAATCAGCATATTTTGTTCGCTGGACTGGCTTGGTGCCGTGATTTCCGATTTTTCCTGTTCGGTGCCGCTGCCCTGCTGATTGCTTTGCGCGAGAAAGTCGGCCTGCTCTGGTTTTTGCGCATCTTCATAGCGCGCCAGCGTAATTTCCATGGTCCTCGGACTGGGTTCCGGGTCTTCGGGTATAAAGTCGGTCAGCATGATCATTGCGTGCAACGAAACGGCAACAAATACGGTAAACCCTAGCCTGTCGTTGGCGCCAATTCGTGGCTCGGCGATTGTGGCCAATGCTGTTTCTCCTGGCAGCGGTTAGTTGATTAGTCTAGCTGAACTTGAGAGCTTGTTTTCGATCGCCTGCATTAATTCGTCACCGATGTCGCTCCCTGTTTCGCGATCTATTTCCTGGATGCAGGTAGGGCTCGTGACATTAATTTCGGTCAGATAATCCCCGATAACATCAATACCTACGAACAGCAGTCCCCGAGCCTGCAGATCATCTCTGATCTGGTCGACAATCCAGTGGTCGCGTTCATTCAGGGCTTTGACTTCCCCCCTGCCCCCCGCAGCCAGATTGCCTCGGTGTTCTCCTTTTCCCGGAATGCGCGCAAGCCCATGTGCAACGGCCTTTCCGTCAATGATCAGGATGCGCTTATCCCCTTCTTTAATCTCGGGAATATACTTTTGTACCATCACCTGGCAAGCGCCATGCTCGCTCAGTGTCTCGATAATAACGCCCAGATTTGGGTCGCCCTCTTTGACCTGAAATATCGACGCGCCGCCCATTCCGTCGAGCGGTTTGAAAATCACGTTCTTGTGCTGACCGACAAATGCCTTGAGCTGCTCAGCGCGGCGGGATACCAGCACTGGCGGACAGCATTCCGGAAATCGGGTTGCATAAAGCTTTTCATTACAGTCACGCAGGCTCCTGGCGCGATTGACGATCAAGGTACCTTGTTGTTCAGCACACTCGAGGATATGCGTCGCGTAAATGAACTCGGCGTCCACCGGGGGGTCCTTGCGCATCAGAATAACGTCCAGATCTGCCAGGTCTCTCTCTTTTTCATCGCTGAGTGAAAACCACATGTCGGTATTTCTTTCCACCGAAACTTGTCGCATTCGGGCTCTGGCGTTGCCGTTGTCCAGATACAGGTCCGACAATTCCATATAGTACAATTCGTAACCACGTTTTTGAGCGGCCAGCAGCATGGCAAAAGAGCTGTCCTTTCGGATATTGATCTGGTCAATGGGATCCATGACGATCCCCAATTTAATGTGCATTAATTACCTGCTATTCGAAAAATATGTACTAATCTTAGGATATCAATTCTCTATTGAACCGGTTCGGCTTTGCTTCAGCTTGGCTTGCGTATTCAATGTGAATGTTGGGGGGAGCTGATTCTGCGCCAGATTCTAAACGATCTTTACAATCATTACATTTTATATACAACAAAAGCTTTTCAGATATTTGTAATTACACTATAAATAATAATAGCTTATAAAATGTATCGTGAATTTATATTAGAAAGCGCTTTTAACATATTGGTCTATAGTAATTTATGCACCGATGAAAATCGGTGTATTTGGTAGTACGTTCGCTAAATGAACAACGCTTAGTCATTCTTCAAGTGCCTTGGGCTGTCATTAAAATGGAAGAAAATTTTGAGAATTTGAAAATAATGGTCATCGACGACAGTAAGACCATTCGCCGTACCGCGGAGACCTTGCTGAAGAAAGTCGGATGCACCGTTATTACCGCAACGGACGGGTTTGATGCGCTGGCAAAAATTGCGGATTCGCATCCGGATATTATTTTTGTCGATATTATGATGCCGAGGCTGGACGGTTACCAGACCTGTGCATTGATCAAGAACAACAGTGCATTCAAGTCCACGCCGGTGATTATGCTATCCAGTAAGGACGGCCTTTTTGACAAGGCCAAAGGTCGCATTGTGGGCTCAGATCAATACCTGACCAAGCCCTTCAGTAAAGATGAACTATTAAACACTATTCGCAATCACCGTCCGGATAGCTAACTGACTCATTGATCCAACCGCTTTCGTGGGTAGGAGTGAACATTTTGGAGGACCCATGGCTCGTATACTAATTGTGGATGACTCACCAACTGAAATTCGCAAAATTTCGACGATTCTTGAACGTAACAATCATGAAGTGATCACCGCAGACAATGGCGCGGATGGGGTCGCAGTCGCTCGCGCAGAGCAACCAGACGTCATATTGATGGACGTCGTGATGCCTGGCCTCAATGGCTTTCAGGCGACGCGGCAGCTGACCCGAACGCCTGAAACAGCAGAAATACCGGTAATCATTGTGACCACCAAAGACCAGGAAACAGATCGCGTCTGGGGAACAAGACAGGGTGCCAAAGGGTATCTCGTAAAGCCGGTTGTTGAAGACAGTCTGATCAGCACCATTAATGGACTTCTAAGCTAAGCCTGCTATGTCCTCGGTGCCTAAACCCTTCCAGATACTCAACGAGATTGCGCAGCAAAGCATCCGGCATGCTTCCGGTTTGCCGCAACAGGATGAAGCGGTTGAGTTGTGGAATGGCATCGGGTTCTCTATTTCAGGTACCCACTACGTTGCCGAAATGGGTACCGTTTCAGAAATCCTCCATTTGCCCAAGTACACCGCGATTCCGGGCGTCAAAAACTGGATGCGAGGTGTCGCAAATGTCCGGGGGCGATTGTTGCCGATAATGGATTTGAGCCGCTTTTTCGATCTGCCGCCGGGCACTTCAAAAAGTCGCGATAAACGGGTACTTGTGGTTGAACATGCAGATGCATTGAGTGGCGTCATTGTGGATGGTGTGCTGGGAATGCAGTATTTCTCGGCAGAAACCTTCGAAAACACAATTTCAAAAGACCTGCCAGCAAGCATCAAGCCTTTTGTGAAAGGCTCTTTTATGAAAGCAGATATCAAATGGAACGTGTTCAGTACTTCAGCCTTAACGGCAAACGAGCAGTTTATTGATGTGGCGTTGGGATAGTGCGCCGAGATTGACGAACAACAATTTATTTTAGGCCGGGAGCCAGGAAATGAAGATCATATCCGGAAAATTTAGCACAGATCAGGGTAACGACTCCGTTATCATATGGTTGGGTGGTGCCCTTGTTGTACTGTTACTTTTTCTATTTGCAGTCTCATACATTATTGTCAGGGAAAGCACATACGATATTGAGTATGCCGGCTACGCCAGTGATCTGAGGGTGTTATCCCAGGAGATTGCAAAGAACGCAACGGAGGCCGCCTCCGGTAAGGAAGAGGCTTTCGAACAGCTGAAACGCTCCCGTGATGATTTTGAACGCAAATTGAATCTGATTGTGCACGGTAATGACGAAACAGGTCTGCCGCCCTCGGATCTGCCGCAGGAAACCGGGGTCATGAAGCGTTGGCAGACGGTGAAACAGAACGCCGACCGGATACTGGCCAACCGTGAGACTGTTCTGACTCTCCACCAGATTGCCGAAACCTTGAATGAAACCATTCCTCAGCTTCAGATAGAGTATGAGGATGTGGTCATGATACTGCTGGAGAATGACGCACCGGCTGATCAGATATCAGTTGCAGAGAGGCAATCACTGCGGGCTGAACGAATTGTAAGAAGCGTCAACAACATCCTGACAGGCGATGAAGACGCGGCCATCGCGGCGAATCGTTTCGGTGAGGATGCGACACTGTTTGGACGGGTATTGAACTCCATGTTCGAAGGCAACGAAGCCATGGAAATTTCCCAGGTGACGGATGAGGATGCCATCTACGGTCTCGAAGCCATCGCCGAACTATTTGATTTTGTTGACAGTAATGTACGTGCGATTCTGGAAACATCGCCTGAATTGTTCAAGGTACGCAACGCCGCCAACTCCATTTTCGAAAACTCCATTGCCCTGTTGCAGGAAACCACAACCCTGTCATCGGTTGTTCAGTCACAGGCAGATGAGCGTTTTGTACGCCCGTCACTGGCCTATATGATTCTGGCCCTGATCATCGGTTTGATCGTTGTCATCGGCTGGATGCTGTTCCAGGACAGTCAGAATCGCCTCCGCCAAACAGAAGAACAGAACGAGCAGAACCAGAATGCGATCCTGCGTTTACTGGATGAACTGGCCGACCTCGCCGATGGTGACTTGACCACAGAAGCAACGGTCACCGAGGACTTTACCGGTGCGATTGCCGACTCCATCAACTTCGCAATCGACCAGATGCGAGGCCTGGTAAGGGCAATCCGGGATACGGCATTGCAGGTCGCCTCTTCCGCACAGGAAACGCAAAGCACGGCGATGCATCTGGCAGACTCATCCGAGCACCAGGCGCAGGAAATTGCAGGAGCTTCCGCTGCTATTAATGAAATGGCCGTATCGATTGACCAGGTCTCGTCAAACGCTGCTGAATCCGCTTCGGTTGCTGAGCGATCGGTAACGATCGCGAAGAAAGGTGCCGAGGTAGTACAGAATACGATCAACGGTATGGATACGATTCGGGAACAGATCCAGGAAACATCCAAAAGGATCAAGCGTCTGGGTGAATCTTCTCAGGAGATCGGTGATATCGTCTCCCTGATCAACGACATTGCTGACCAAACCAACATCCTGTCATTGAATGCGGCAATACAGGCATCGATGGCCGGTGATGCAGGTCGGGGCTTCGCGGTAGTTGCGGACGAGGTTCAGCGACTCGCAGAACGTTCATCAGCGGCGACCAAACAGATCGAAGCGCTGGTTAAAACAACCCAGACAGATACCAACGAAGCCGTTATCTCGATGGAACATACTACTGCAGAGGTTGTGCGCGGTGCCAGACTGGCACAGGATGCGGGTGTTGCACTGGAAGAGATCGAGACGGTTTCGATGAACCTTGCAGACCTGATTCAGAACATCTCCAATGCATCAAGACAGCAATCGCTGTCTGCGGGCCATATCTCGAATACGATGAATGTTATCCAGGAGATTACATCGCAAACTTCTTCCGGTACAAACGCCACGGCGAAATCGATCGGTAATCTGGCAGAAATGGCCAGCCAGCTGCGTGACTCGGTATCGGGCTTCAAACTGCCGGCAGATGATTCTGATCGATCCGAAGATGAGGCCGAGGAAAGCATGGTCTAGCGGGCCGTGCGAATTTGTAAATAGAGTGCAGCAGCAGGCTTCGGCCAGGCTGCTCGCGATTCCCTGACGAAAAGGTTTGACTATGAATTGGAGGCAATCACAGATACCTCCGCTGAATGAGGTTCAGTTTAAATCGTGGCAAACCATGTTGGAAGAACGCACCGGTATGTATATCCCATATGAGCGTCGATCGCTGCTGCAATCAAGTTTGGCCATCCGCATGAGAGAAGTCGAATGTCATGACTATGATGCCTATTTCAAGCGAGTGCAGGAGAGGCCAGCCGGCGTAAAAGAGTGGGCGACACTGGTCGACCGTATCATGGTCAGGGAAACACGCTTTTGTCGCAATTCCGAATCCCTTGAGCTGGTTGAACGTTATCTCAAGCATCGCATTGCCGGTATGGCTGAGGAAAGGCCCATTAATATCTGGAGCGTAGGCTGCTGTACCGGGGAAGAGCCCTATTCATTGGCAATTACCTGTAATGAAGCTTTTGAGGCCAATGACAGAGCACCTAAATTCGGTGTGTCAGGCACTGATATTTCACTGCCTGCGCTACAAATTGCGCGCGAGGGCCGCTATAGCCGGCGCCAAATGTCCAATATGAATCCGGAGTGGATTTCGCGCTATTTTATTGAGCAGGAAGCCGGGCAGTTTGTCGTTGGCCCGGAAATCAGGGAACGGGTGTGTTTTTCCATGTCCAATATTGTCGATATCGCGCGTAACCCTCTGCGTAACCTGGATGTTATTTACTGCCAGAACGTGTTGGTTTATTTCCGGGAAGAACGTAAACATCTGGTGCTTGATAACCTTGCTGACCGGCTCGCGCCAGGGGGCTTACTGGTCATCGCACAGGGTGAAACGAGCAAGTGGCACAACGATCTGCTACATAAAGTCGATGACAATCTGACCTTGGCTTTTGTTCGCAGGGAGCAGCCTTATGCTACAAAGAACACGCATTAACTGGAGAAGTTATGGCTGATAACCATGACTATGTTGCCCTCGATTGGGTTCGGGGAGAAATTGAACAAACTTTGTCGCAAGCCAGAACTGCGCTCGAAGCCTACGTTGAGTCCGCTGAAGACACGACGCAGCTGACTTTCTGCCTGAATTATATCCATCAGGTATATGGCACGCTGCAAATGGTGGAGTTCTATGGCGCGGCGCTGCTGGCGGAAGAGATGGAGCATCTCTGTCAGTCCATGATCGACGAGCAAGTCCCCAATCGTGAAGAATCGCTTGAAGTGCTCATGGGCTCACTCCTGCAGCTGGAAAACTATCTCGAACATATTCAGACCGGCCAAAAGGATTTACCGGTTGTTCTGTTGCCTACACTCAATGATCTGCGGGCGGCGCAGGGGCGCCCATTACTGTCAGACACGTCTCTGTTTACGCCTGATTTATCGCCTGCTGATATTGCGCCCGACGACAAGAATAATGCGCGCATGCAAGATCCTCAAGTCGTGGCAAACCTGCGTAAACTCAGGCAGATGTACCAGATTTCGCTGGTGGGCGTAATTCGAGGTCAGGATTTGGCCGAGAACCTCTCTTATCTCTACAAAGTGCTCGCCAGACTGGAAAAATTCTGTCACGACACCCCGATAGGAAAAATCTGGTGGGTGTCGGTGGGTTTTCTCGATGCGATTCAGGGTCATGAAGACGGTTTGGGCTCGGCAACCAAGCATTTGCTGCGCGGCCTTGATCATTTGATGAAAGAAATGATTGAGCACCCGGAAGACATTTTGTCCCGGCCGTTGCCAGTCGACCTGCTTAAGAACATGCTGTACTACATCGCAAAAGCCAACAACTCCACCAAGCGTGTTGAAGATCTGCGATCAGCATTCAATCTGGAGCAGGCCCTGCCCAGTGAAGAAGAGCTGGATGCAGAAAGGCAGAAACTCCAGGGTCCTGATCAGGATACGATGAGTTCGGTTGTGACCGCACTTGGAGATGAACTGAGTCAGGTTAAGGATCAGCTGGACCTCTTTGTCAGGAATAAAAACCAGGATCAGGAATCCTTGTCCGAACTGGTGCCAACGCTGCACCAGGTAGCGAATACGCTGGCGGTCCTGGGTCATGGCGGTGACCGTGGCAAGGTATTGGCTCAGATTGAGCGCATTGAAAATATCGTCGCAAGTGGTGAACAACCGGATGACCAGATTCTGCTGGATATTGCTGGTGCTCTGCTTCAGGTTGAAGCCAGTTTAAGTACCGCGGGCCGCGGTGATTCCGGAAGCGATTCCGATAACCCTGATGAGTTTGTGGTGCCGACTGAGCAGTTTCAGAGTGCACACAATGCCGTCATTGTTGAGTCTAAAAATGGCTTGGAACAGGCCAAAAACAGTATTGTCGGGTTTATCGCATCTCAGTGGGATCACGCTGAGATCGAAGATGTTCCGGAATTGCTGGACAGTATCCGCGGCGGACTGCAAATCATTCCGCTTGATCGAGCAGCACGGTTACTGGGCAACTGTAGTGCATTTATTCGTGATCAGTTGTTGGAAAGCAAGGCTGTTCCCGACTGGGAGCAACTGGATCGCCTGGCAGATGCCATAACCAGTATTGAATACTATATGGAACGTTTGACGGCGGGCGCCTCAGGCAACGAAAAAATTCTCGATATGGCGGAAGAAAGCCTCTCTAAACTGGGAGCGCAGAATCTTTCTGCTGGAGAATCCGAACCTGTCATGTCTGAACACCACACCGCAGAAGTGGCCGCAGAATCTCCAGAAGCGACCGTGAAAAGCAGTGATGAGTCGCTGATCGATGAAGAAATACTTGAAATTTTTGTGGAGGAGGTCGACGAGGTTTTGCATGCGGTTTCCGACGCAATGGAAAAACTTCGAAACGATCCGGAAGAGTCCGACAGTCTGAAAGAGCTGCGTCGCGCTTTCCATACTTTGAAAGGCAGTGGCCGTCTTGTAGGTGCAATCGACATCGGAGAAACAGGCTGGGCTATTGAAAATCTGCTGAATAAATACATTGAGCAGAACCGGGGGCTGGAGTTTGAGGACTTGTCCCTACTTGATCTGGCGCAGGCTCGCTTACCGGCGCTGGTAGAAGATTTCTCGAAACAGACACAGAACACCGAATTTGAAGACATTATTCGTCTTGCTGAAGGTCGTTTGTCCGCGTTGATGGGCACCCCTTCTCCGCAGCAGGAAGCCCCAACAGCGAAGGAAGACAATCAGGAGCAGAAGTCCGAACCTGATCCTGAAGAAGTCCCGCAGGTTGACGCTGAACAGCTTGACGAGCCAACAGACGAAAGAGATACGCCAGAGCCTTTACCCGAGGAACCGGAAGACGATCTGATTGACGATGAGATTCTGGAAATCTTTATTGAAGAGGCCGAGGAAGTCTCTGAAACGATTGATAATTTCCTGCCCGGTTTTCTGGATGAGTTCGAAAATCAGGAAGCCTTGACGGAATTGCGCCGCGCTTACCATACGCTTAAAGGCAGCGGAAGAATGGTCGGAGCTTCCGATATCGGTGAGACCGCCTGGGCGATAGAGAACATGCTGAATCGGGTCATCGATGGCTCGATACTGATGAGTCAGGATATTGCTGACATTCTCAAGTATGTTTCCGGCATCATTCCTGAGCTGGTCGGCAATTTTCGAGAAAGAACTTTGCCTGAGTATGATTTGGAGAAAATTCAGGCACACGCTGAAGCACTGTCGAAAGGCGACCTGGTACCAGCTCTTAGCACGCTCACACTGAAGCGCTCCGACTCTGGAGAAGCGCCGGAATCAGAAGCTCAGTCAGATGAATCGGAACTCGGTATTGATGAAGCCCTGATTGATATATTCGAGTCCGAAGTGTCAGGGCACGTTAAAACCGTCGAAAACTTTATTGCGCAGGCACAAAGCAGTGATGAAGCGTTGTCGATAGATGACGCTCTCAGCAGAGCCTTGCATACGCTGAAAGGCAGCGCAAAAACAGCCAGTATTGATAGCATTGCGGAAGTTGCGATTCCGACCGAAAAATTTGTCAAAGAGGCTCGGGCCAGGCTCATTCCAGTTGATGAAAGCATTGCCGGACTGCTGTCCGAAGCGATCGAACTGATCCGCGAAGGCCTCGACAAACTCAAGACCTCTCCGAAAGAGTCTCTGAGTGGTACGGAAGATTATTTAAACAGACTTTCAGATCTGTCACATACGGAGTTTACGGACCTGTCTGAAGATGAAGAACTGGAAGGCGCTGCCGGACAAGATCCGCAGCTGGTCAATATTTTCCTGACCGAAGGTCTCGATATATTGCTGGATGCGGAGAAAATTTTGGGTGAGTGGCAGGACAACCCGGTATCGGACGAAAGTCTTGAGAAACTGGTGGGCGAGGTCAAAACACTTCACCGGGGTGCCAAAATAGCGGGCCTGGATAGTATTGCAGAACTCTGTGATGCCATTGAAGGCTGTTATGCCTGTGTCGAAACCAGCCAGTTGCCTGAAGGGTCTTTACTTTCTGACGTCAAACGCGGCCATGAAGTACTGATTGATATGATGGATCAGGTTGCGGCCGGTTTAAGTGCGGTACCCGATCAGGCCTTGCTTGAGGCCTTGCGCTCGCATCACGCCGCTCAGGATAAAGCGGAAGATCCGCTAAACACCCGTATCGACGAACTGCAGAAAGAACTTGACGATGTCATTCCGGATCTCCAGAAAGAAGACGCGCTTTCGGCACAGGAATCCGATCTTGTACCTGAACAAGCGGGTGATCAGGTTCCGGAATCAAATGCAGCACAAGCCGTCGCTGATGAGCCGATCTCTGAGGAGCTTGACGACGAGCTGATAGAAATATTTCTTGATGAGGCTCGGGACATCCTGGCCGGCCTGCCGGCGGCGATCGCACAGATTCAGCTACCGGACCCTTCGGAGCAGGCCCTGCAGCAGTTGGAACGTGATTTTCATACGCTCAAAGGCGGCGCCCGAATGGCAACCATTGCCCCGGTTGGAGATCTCGCCAATGCAGCAGAGAATTTGTTCAATCAGCTGGTGTGTAAACAATTGCCAGTAACACAAAGCCTGTTCCCGCTATTGGAAGAGGCAGCGGCAACGCTGGCGGATCTGTTGCAGGCACTGGAGCAAAAATCCGGACTGGCAAATGTCGAAGAACTTGTTAATGCGTTGAAAGCTTATGACGGAACCACTCTGACTGAAGAGCCGGCAGAGGCTGATTCGCCCGCTGTTGCTCAAGAACCAGAGCTAGAGCCAGAACCAGAACCAGAACCAGAACCAGAACTCCAATCTGTATCGCCTTTAATGGATCTTGATCCTGAACTGGTGGAAATCTTCCTTGAAGAAGCACGTGACATCATCGATAACTCGGGAAGTCTGCTGCATCAATGGGAGAGCGACACCCATAATCTGGATCTGGTCGCGGAGTTGCAGCGCGAACTCCATACCCTGAAGGGTGGGGCTCGTATGGCAGAAGTGTCGCTTATTGGTGACATTTCTCACGAGTTGGAAACGTTATTTGAACGGATAGTAGACAGTCGCTTTGAAGTCCAGCCGGGAATGATCCAGTTGTGCCTGCGTTGTCATGATGCGCTTGCCAATATGGTGGAGGCTTTGGCCGAAGGTCGGGGCATCCCTGACGCCACTGAATTACTGGAGCAAATCAAGGCTGTCGTGGAAACCGGACAAAGTGAAGGCAGCGGGTCTGAAGCGGCTTATCAGCCACCTGTAGTTGCAGATATCGAAGCTGATAGTGCTGACGATGTTCCGGACTCGGAGATGGAAAGCGACCTTCTGAGTCTGTTTTTGGAAGAGAGTAAGGACATACTTACTTCAATTTCCGAATTCCTTGACCAATGGGTCGAAGGGGTGAGTGGTGATACGATCGCACTGGAACTGCAGCGCGAGTTTCACACCCTGAAAGGGGGGGCACGGCTGGCGGACATTGATGCGATTGCAGATCTTGCCGAGGCTTCTGAAAACAGGTTATCGCTTTACATATCGGGTGACCAGTCAGGCCGCGAAGCCATCATAGAAGTGTTGCATCAGGCTCACGAGAGTCTGAGCGCAATGCTTGGCCAGCTTTCCGAAGGGAACGTTGTCAATGCTGACGGCGAGCTGGCACACCGTATTAGTTTTGCAGGATTGCCCAATGCTGCGCAGGAAACGGCCGTCGCTTCGTCTGCCCAGGCAGGTCCTACTGATGCCGAACTGGACCTGGAAGTTCTCGAAATTTTTGTCGAGGAAGCCAGAGAGCTTAGCGAAGCTTTGGAAGAACAAATTGCCGCATGGGCAGAAACGCCTGCAAATCAGGATATCAATCGGGAAATCCAGCGGATTCTGCATACCCTCAAGGGGGGGGCGCGGCTTTCAGATTTGAGCGAACTGGCAGATGAGAGCCATGATCTGGAAACGCTTTTGGTCTCTTCACTCAATGACAATGCTGATTTTGAAGGCGAGTTAAAGCAGCAGGTAACTGAGCGGCAGGATCGCATCCTCAAGCTGGTGGATGGGCTGCAACTGAAATTACAGGGTAAAGAAATAGAGCCGGAGCCCGCGAAAGTCGAGCCACCAGTGGCTAAGACAGAGAAGAAGGACAGCAGCAAGAAAAGCGCAAAAACTGCTTCAGCGAAGACAACGAAAAAGAAAACGGCCAAACCGGCTGAGAAGGCCAAAAAAGCCGTTGAAACGGAAATTGCCAAACCTGCTCCTGAGCCCGCAAAAGTTGAACCCGGCAAAGTGACACCACAGGAAACCATTCGTGTGTCGTCCGGAGTCATTGAAGAGCTGATCAACCTGGCGGGTGAAACCAGTATTTCACGGGGGCGTCTGGAAACCCAGATCAGTGACTTTGGTTTTACACTGGAGGAAATGTCAGCAACGATTGAGCGTCTGCGTGAGCAGTTGCGACGCATGGAGATGGAAACTGAAGCGCAAGTGCTGTTCAGGGCTGAAAAAGAAGGCTTTGCCGGCACGGATTACGATGATTTTGATCCCCTCGAAATGGATCGCTACTCCTCCATTCAGCAACTTTCCCGATCACTGACAGAAAGTACCACGGATTTGATGGAGCTGCGCGAGTCGCTGGCTGATCGTGCGCGTGGCGCCGAAACCCTGTTATTGCAACAGTCGCGCATTAACTCGGAGCTGCAGGAAAATCTGATGAAAACGAGGATGATTCCGTTTTCATCGATGGTCCCCCGACTGCGCCGCATTGCGCGCCAGATCAGCGCTGAGCTCGACAAGCAGGTCAATTTTGATGTTTCCAATGCCGAAGGCGAGATGGATCGTTCCATTCTGGAGCGCATGATCGCTCCGCTGGAGCACATGCTCAGGAATGCGCTCGACCATGGTTTGGAGTCCGGTGAAGAGCGTGTCAAAGCCGGAAAATCGGAAATTGGTAATGTCAGATTATCTCTGTCACGTGAGGGCGGAGACGTGGTTATTCGCATGGCCGACGATGGTGGCGGGATCAACGACCAGAAGATTCTTGAAAAAGCCGTCAGCCAGGGACTTGTGAAACAGGATGCGCACGCAAGTCGTCATGACATCTTGCAGTTCATTATGCTGCCGGGTTTCAGTACGGCAGAGAAAGTCACCCAGATTTCGGGCCGGGGCGTTGGTATGGATGTTGTTGCCAGTGAAATCAAACAAATGGGTGGCAGCATTGAAATCGACTCGACGATCGGTCAAGGCACAGAATTTACGGTGCGCCTGCCATTTACGGTGTCAGTCAACCGGGCGTTGATGGTCAATACCGGGGATGATTTTTATGCGATCCCGCTGAATACCATCGAGGGTATCGTCCGGGTAAGCCCATTTGAGCTTGAAGAGTACTACAAGCCCAATGCACCGCTGTACGAATATGCCGGGCGTAAATACAAGCTGAAGTATCTGGGTAAATTACTCCATACTGGTCATCAGCCAAAACTACAGGGCCAGCCTCTGCCTCTGCCGGTTATTCTTGTTCGTGGTACAGACAGTCCAATGGCCCTGCAAGTCGATAGCCTGATGGGAAGCCGGGAAATTGTAGTGAAAAGCCTTGGACCCCAGTTTGGTGGAGTGCATGCGGTATCGGGCGCGACTATTCTGGGTGATGGTAGTGTTGTCGTGATTCTGGACTTGCCGGCACTGATTCGCGATGAGTCCGCCGGCATTCTGGATAGTGCCGAAGAAATCGGCGTACATGTCGAGAAGGATGCCGATACGCCACTGGTTATGGTGATTGACGACTCAGTGACGGTCAGAAAAGTCACCACAAGACTGCTGGAACGCAATGGTATGGAAGTGGTTACGGCGAAAGACGGTGTCGATGCCATTGCCCAATTGCAGGACATCAAACCGGATGTCATGTTGCTTGATATAGAAATGCCGAGGATGGACGGTTTTGAAGTCGCCACGCTGGTTCGCCACGATGAGCGGCTGAAAGAAGTTCCGATTATTATGATCACATCCAGGACGGGCCAGAAGCACCGTGATAGGGCGATGGCCATTGGCGTCAACGAGTATCTGGGTAAACCTTTCCAGGAGCAGGAGCTGCTGGAAACGATTGAGAAAATGACAGAGTTAAAGTGACCAGTAAAACGGTTCCGCAGATCGGAGTGATTTCGGATTCGCCTTACCAGCGTCATATGCTGCAGAGCACCTTGAGCCGGAATGGCGTTGAGGTGCTTGTCAGTTGTGAACCACAACAATTTGCCTCGCAGCAGGAAACGCGCGTCGAAAACGTGGAATGCTGGCTTGTCGAGATGGAGAGCGAGCACGCTGATATGATGGAAATAATGCAAACGCTGGATGAAAAATCGGTACCGGTATTGTTTGGTCTGGGTATGGCACCGCACCAGCAAGAGGTCAGCTTTATATCCTGGCAGCGTCGGCTCATGTCAAAGCTTGAAGATCATCTGGGAGCAATCGCAGAAATCGAAAATGCGGAGTCGCTGTCCAAATGGGTGAACACCGGTGTCGAGCATCGGTGGGAGAGCGGAGCCAGTCAAGAGAAACCCGGCGGGAAAGCTTCGGTGGTTGCAAGGGATGTTTGGGTATTGGCGGCATCCTTAGGTGGCCCTGAAGCCGTAAAAGAGTTTATAGATCATCTGCCGGCTGACCTGTCGTTTGGCTTTCTTTATGCTCAGCATGTGGACGCACACTTTTCGAATGTTCTGACACAGGTGCTTGGCCGGCACGCGCAGTTGGAACTTCGGGGGATGCGTCCGGATACAGCGCTAATGAGTGGCGAGATCCAGGTCGTACCGGTAGATCGTCAAATCCGGTTTTCGGAGGCTGGAGTACAGTTTGAAAACAGTCCATGGCCCGGCCCGTATGGACCCTCAATCGACCAGTTGTTGGCGAATTTATTTGAATACTACGGTGCCCGCTGCCATGTCATTGTGTTTAGTGGGATGGGGAATGATGGCGCGTTGACCATACCTGAGATGCAAAAGGCCGGTTGCCGGATCTGGACTCAGTCGCCGGAATCATGTGCACATTATTCGATGCCTCAGTCGGTCATTGACCTCGGTTGCAGCGCGTTCTCGGGTACACCTGCGGAACTCGCAGATGCCCTGGTCAAACTGGACAGGTATGGGCAAGATGTACACTAGAACCGTATGGCCTTGTCAACGCAGAACGTAATGAAAAGAACAGGAAGAAGGTAAGCTATGTCAGAAGTCCTGGAAATCATATCGAGCTTTTACTTGCCAATTTGTGCTGGCAAGTTGCTTCTTCCCAATGTCAGTGTTGCGGAAGTTGTAGAGTACCAGAAACCCGAAACGGCAGAAGGGCCAGAAACGCTTCTGGGAATGGTCCGCTGGAGAGGCATTCAGGTGCCCTTGATTTCCTTTGAACTGGCCAATGGCCAAAGCTTTTCGATCTCCAAAACATCCAGAATTGCGGTCATCAATTCGGTTGGGGAACACAGCGAACGACATCCATTCTTCTCCATTGTCACGCAGGGTATTCCGAGGCTGGTAAAAATTACGGAAGATTCGATAGAACCGTCAGACGAGAAGCCCGGGCCGGCAGAAGCCGCCAAAGTACGAATAGACGGGGAAGAGGCCAGTATTCCGGATTTGGCTTATCTTGAATCCCTGATCTCGGATAGAGTCTAACCATGCTTCAGGCATAGCCATGCTGAGACATTCCGGCAGGAAACTCGACCAGATACTGGCCAAATTTGCGCTCTTCGCCTTGCTCTCATTTTGTGCAGTGGAAATGTTGTCGATGCTGGTGTTAAGGCAATTTCCTGTCGCCCTTGCTTTCTTACCCGCACTCCTGGCAGGCCTCGGTTTCCTGCGTTCTCCCTCCAGATTTTCAAATGAAATTCGCCTTGTCGTGTTCCTGAGTCTGGTCTGGCTGGCTGTTTTGGTCTCTGCCTACTTCAATGTTCCTATGGCCGCTGGTATCGCGCTGCTGCTGTTAACCGGTTTCGTGGTTTTGAGGGGGCAAAGGTCACTCTGGTACTCACTCATCATGCTGACCTTGCTTTGTGTCGTTCAAGTGACCGTCGCAAGCACATTGGAAGCCTACTTCAGTATTCTGCGATCCAATGCCTATTTGTTTGCCATGACATTGCTCGCATTCACCATTGCCAAGCGTCTGTTGTCTGCCAGAAAAGAAGCGCTGAATAACAGTCGTTCCGATGTGACGACCGGCACCGGAAACCGTTCGGCTCTGGTCGAAGAGCTGGACGAATTGCTTGAATTTTACCGACGTTACAAAGTGGAAGCGACAGCGGTCAGTATACGCCTGCCTTCGCTGGCACAGCTATTGTCTGAATATGGTGATCCGAAAATTGATCAGCTGCTGGTTGAACTGGTAAACATCTGGCAAACACGTATTCGAAATACTGACCGCCTGTATCGCTATGGGGACGACTGCTTTGTACTGATTCTGCCGGGCACGCCGGTTGCCGCAGCTGATTCGTTGTTAAAGGACCTCCAACATGCCAGTACTGCCTACGAATTTACGCATGTCAAAGAGGCGCAACTGGCATTTCATATTGAGACAAATATCGATCACGCTACCTGGGAAGACTGGCTGTCAGCGCTGGTGCGCGCTCCGGACAATACTTTACCGGCCAATGAGTGATGACTTTCCAAAGATAGAGTCTACAATCATAGTAAGAAAAAAATTCGGTTTAGCTTTGCGACGTCAGGCCGATAAGAATTGACAGAATTTCCCTTTAACGTTTTGACCCGAACTCTGCCCATGGCAGGTCAGGAAACTGTGCTGGATTGAGATATGTTTGGTATTGGAAAAAATAGTCTAGATGACCATCAGGTCGCCATTGATAAAGTCGAACTGGAAAGCTGAAGCGGAAAGTTGCCTTGTTCGAAGAGTTTTTATCTCAGCAACCGTTGAATGTGATTGATGAAATTGCACAATCGATAGAAGGTGGTCAATCGAGTTTGAGAAACGATATTGGAACCGTCGAGTCGGCACTCAACGGGGTCGAAGGGCTGGTCAGTCAGGGCTTTTCTGTGCTGGAAGCGTCGGAACAGTCAGGCGCGTCAGCAACCCAAACTGCAGAAGCCTCGCAGCAGTGCAATGCCGATATGCGTCAGCTGTCCAGTAATGTTGAAACATCTTCAAAATACATCTCCGAATTTACTTCTCTGCTTGAAAGCCTTGATGAAAGCAATAAAACGATCAGCAAGTTGCTTGAATCGATCAAGGCCATTGCAGACCAGACTAACCTGCTCGCATTGAATGCCGCCATTGAAGCCGCGAGAGCGGGCGAGCATGGCCGAGGCTTTGCGGTTGTGGCTGATGAAGTCAGGCAATTGGCCAATACCTCGAACGAATCGGCTGAAGAAATCCAGCGTGAAATCACCAAAATTACGGAAATTTCCAACTCCGTTATTTCTAAGCAACAGGAAGTGGCGGAAGTCATCAACAGCAGCGTGACGATTGCTGGGGAAACGCTCAATAATCTGAGCAATATGGAGTTGGCGGCCAATGGCAGTGCCGAATCAGCAAATGCGCTTAAGGACAGTTTGAATGCACAGGTTCAGACGGGTGAAGCGCTGAAAGCGTCACTTGAGTCGGCAGTCAACCAGCTGCGGGAATCCAGTGGTGATTCCGGTGCCAGCCTTGAAAGTTGCCAGCAACTCAGAAACAAACTGGCACAGATGGTCTGATCTCCAGGCGTTTCGGCTTGAACTGATGCACAGTTCTGATGACCCAAAGACGCGTCCTGATTCGGGGCGCGGAGCGTCATCACCGCTTTGCGAGTGATCAAATGTTGTGTTTCGACTGAGTTCGGCCACACCCCACCGTTAAACCCGTCCGGTAAACCCCAATTTCTGAACCGGTTACTTTGCACAAAGTCCGTGCAGATCTTACCCAAAAGTCTCTTTTTTGATATTTCCTGTTTAACTCAGTCATGGTAGATTGTGCGGCCTTATGACAGATGCAATAACGATTACGCTATTGTCGACAACCAAGGTCTTTTGAATGTTGGAAAAAATTGCTGCGCACTACCAGGAAATCATCGCTTCTCTCGGGGAAGATCCCGGCAGAGAAGGATTAGCTGATACACCGGTCCGCGCTGCGAAAGCCATGCAGTTTTTGACGCAGGGTTATGAACAGAATATCAAGGACGTTGTAAACGGCGCCATATTTGAGTCCGACAGCGACCAGATGGTGATTGTCAAAGATATTGAACTGTATTCGCTGTGCGAACACCACTTGCTGCCATTTATCGGTAAATGCCACATCGCGTACTTGCCAAATGGTAAGGTGCTCGGCTTGTCCAAGTTTGCCCGCATCGTGGATATGTTTGCCCGCAGATTGCAGATTCAGGAAAAACTCACGCGTCAGATAGCCGAAACGGTTCTCGAGGAAACACAGGCCAAGGGTGTCGCGGTTGTCATTGAAGCACAACACATGTGTATGATGATGCGTGGTGTCCAAAAGCAGAATTCTGTCATGAACAGCTCTGTCATGCTTGGTAGCTTTAGAGAGTCGCAAGCAACCCGCAGTGAATTTCTGACCCTGATAAAATCGCGCTAAGCGACGCATTCCCCCTCAAAAAACTAAACCGGCGATACACCCTTCCAGGACTTCATCATGTTAAAAACCGAAATGCTCAGCCAACTCAAGCAGCTTAAACAGGAGATCAAGGCGAGCCGAAATCTGCATCAGGGCATCGTCAAAGGCACGAGTAACAAGTTCGGGTTCGTCACCCTCGACAGTGGCAAGGACATCTTTTTGCCTGCCGACGAAATGGCGCGGGTCCTGCCGGGAGACAGGATTGAGGTTGAAGTAAAAAAAGAGCCCAAAAACAAAACGTTCGCGCTGGTGGAAAAGCTGATCGAATCGCCGACCAAGGAATTCTTCGGAAAGTATGTCACCAAGGGCAACGCACACTTTGTCGAAGCGGATATCTCCGGATTGTCGCAATGGCTCTTTATTCCTCCGCCCAAGAGAAAAGATGCGAAAACAAAAGATCTGGTGCGCTGCAAACTGACCCAGCATCCGATTCGTAACGGTAAAGCGCAGGCTGCCGTTCTGGAAGTGATTGGTTCAGAGCGTGATCCGGGCATTGAGTGGACCTATGCCATGCGCAAATATGGCATTCAGGAAGGCTGGCCAGAGCAGGTCATGTCGGAAGTCGAGGCACTGGATCAGGCTGCCGTTGAACAGCTCGCCTCACAAAGGGAAGACCTGAGTGATGTTCCGTTTGTCACTATTGATTCTGCTTCGACTCAGGATATGGATGATGCGATTTGGGTCGAGAAGCGTGATCAAGCTTGGGTCTTGCGTGTTGCCATTGCCGACCCGGCCAGTCTCATTCCCGAAAATTCAGCCCTCGAAAAAGAGCTGTGTCGTCGCGTGGCATCTGTCTACTTTCCGGGTTTGGCGGTACCTATGTTGCCGGCAGAACTGTCTCGTGACCTTTGTTCCCTGCGTGAAGGCGTGCTCAGATTGGCCAAGGTCCTTGAACTGGTTATTGATGCCAAAGGCGAAGTCATAGAAAGCAGGTTATTTAACGCCCGGGTTTGCTCGCAGCGAAAGTTAAGCTACCAGGAAGCTTCAGCTCTGGTCGCAACGGGTTCAGATGATCCGCTGCAGCCCATGCTTCGGGAGCTGAATGAGCTCTCAAATGTGCTCTCGGCGTGGCGTAAGGACAAGGCCGTTTGCCAGGCAGGAAGGCCCGAATTTTATCTGGAGATTAATGATAACCGGAAAATCGAGCGTATCGTGCCGCGGGAACCAACGGTTGCCCACCGTATCGTCGAAGAGTGTATGGTTGTGGCCAATCGCACGATTGCGCAACTGCTGCAGTCTCATAACGTAGACAGTCTGTTTGTCCGTCATGATGGCGTCAGGGAAGAGCGACGTCAGCCGCTCGCTTCGGTATTGGCAAAAGCCACCCCGGATCTTGGAGAGGTGGACCTGGCTGATTTGAATGACTTTGGCCGTTGCATGCGTACTTTGCAGGAAAGTGACGAGTACAAACAGTTAGTAACCCTAATCAACCGACAGTTGACCCGAACCGAATTATCGAGTCGCCCGGCACCGCATTTTGCGATGGGATTTGACGCGTATACGACATTTACTTCGCCATTGCGAAAGGCCAGTGATTTTCTGTTGCATCGTCAGCTGGATGCCTGGCTAAAAGAGGGCGAGATCAAAGCCATTGATTCGACATTGGCATCGTCTCTGGATGTTTCGCTTCAGAACACTCGGGCTGCAGTTTTTGAAGTCGAACAGTGGCTGAAATGCCAGTTTATGAATACCCGCTCCAATATTTTTGAAGCTCAGGTGCTGAGAGTATATGCCTCGGGGTGTCAGATAAGATTGCTGGAAAATGGCGTCGAAGGTTTTATTTCGGTGCGTGATCTGGACGGTAAGTTCAGCTACAACCAGGATCTGATGCAGTTGAAAGGTGCTGACTACAGTTTTAGCCTGGATCAGCTTCTCAAGGTCAAGAAAAAGCAGGTCGACTGGTCTCGAAAACAGATTATGTTTATTCCCTGTGAAACCGATGCCTGATCAGGCGACACACGGTGTAGGATATATCGCACATGGCTTTGGGTGATGTCCTATTTTTTTAGTTTCCGTGTCGCTCTAGAATGATCTTAAGGATGAACGCTACACATTGGATGTGTGACAAGGAAGCCCAAGGACGTTGAGTTCTGAAGGATTAGTAAAGGATGCTCGATTTAAGGGTGTCGAAAGGAATTCGATGCCCTTTTGCTTTTCCCGTCAATCACCTTAGTCACTCGACTGTTTTAGCCCTACAAGACCTGCCAGCATATACTCACTAATGATCGTTACGTAAGTATCGAGGTCAATCGTATGTTGATGGCTGACATCTGTATTCCAGATCATGCTGATTGCACCATCGAACGTCGCTTCCAAGCCCATCATCAAATGTTCTACCGGCTTTTCAGGAATAATGCCCTGCTCAATTCCGGAAGTTAATATCGAACCGATGAAATTTTCGAAACGGCTATCCAGCTTTTCGAACTGCTCTCTAAGCTCTTGGGGCAGGCGGTTTCGGTAGTCTTCACGTTTACAGTAAAACGAGACGCGTGCTTGTGCTGGGTTGGCGAGGAACATGTCAAAGGCGATACGAATAATATTCTTCAGGCAAACGAGCACATCTTCGGAACTCGTCGCAGTCTCAAAGTTCTCGAGCAATTTGTCGGTAAAGGCCAGCGTAATGTAGGCATATATTTCTTCCTTGCTGGCAAAATGTTTGTAAACCGTACCCTTGCCTATTTCGGCTTTTCGCGAAATCTGTTCAACGGTGACCTGTTCCCAGTGTGGACCCTCAAACAGACTGAGTGCTGCGTTCAGGATTTCCTGCTCGCGCCGAGCAAACTCTGCCTGTTTTTTGCTGATAAAGGGTGTGCCGCCTGCGGGCATTTTCGCTGTCTCCGTTTAAAAATCTGATTTATGACTGAAAGTCACAAAAATTCTATAGCCTGTTGGCCTGCAAAGCTACCTATTTCATTTTTGTGTAATAAAATTGAGCGCCAATTACGTTCCGGCCCCGAATTTATCAGAGTCAAACAGACAAGCCATGAATACAAACAAGTTACAACAGAAGTTTCTAGCGATCAGAAGTCACAAAGGTTTTGAACTATTTGTGGTGACGGTCATTGTTTTTTCGGCACTGATCATTGGTGCAAAAACCTACCATATTCCAGAAAACCTGCTGTCATTGATGATCTGGCTTGACTGGGCAATTACCTTTGTTTTTCTGTTCGAGATCATTGTTCGTTTTCTCGGTGAAGCGAACAAACGCGACTTTTTTCGAAGTGGGTGGAATATATTCGATACGCTTATCGTGGTTGTGAGTCTGATACCGATCGAGAATTCGGATCTTGCACTGATCGGTCGTCTGATCAGAATCTTCCGTGTCCTGAGAATGATTTCAATCATTCCGGAACTGCGCCTTTTGCTTAACTCGCTACTGAAAGCCATGCCCCAACTTGGCTACGTGGTGCTGCTGATGTTCATCATTTTTTATATCTATGCTGCGGTTGGAACGACGTTTTTCGCCCAGATCAATCCGGTTCTGTGGGGGGATATCGCCATCTCGATGCTGACGCTTTTTCGAGTCATGACCTTTGAAGACTGGACAGACGTTATGTACGAGGTCATGGAGCACTACAGTTTCAGCTGGATTTATTTCATAACCTTTATCTTTTTCACGACCTTTGCGTTTCTTAATATGGTGATAGGTATCGTGGTCAGTGTACTTGAGGAAGAAAACCAGCGGGTCAAAGCGGTTAAAGACAAGGAAGACGGTGTTATTGAGATTGATGATTTGCATCGAGAACTGCTGGAGTTAAAGCGGATGCTTGTTGAGATGAAGGCGAGATAGCCCGGGGAGGGTCAACACTAGACTGGCCATTGACCAGTTCTGATCGTTTTGTTCCAGTTTTAACCCTATACAGCGCCTGGCCGGCACATTGGCGAGCTTGATGGAACAAACTATCCTGAAATCGGTTCAATACAAATGTATGATACGTATGTATGATACAAGTGTATGAAAGTCGATTGTAAAGTATCACGCACTTGTATTTGTCGTGATCAGGATAGGTTGTTATGTATAACAGGTATTACGTTCCTTCATTTCACTTCAACACTGCCGGGCCATGTTATTGTGGGTCCATGAAACCCTTTGGTACATGCTGCGCCTCCAATGACCCTGCCCGAGGGCTTCCCAGTTCTATCAAGGTGGTCAACAATTTCCTGGCTAAACAGGAATGCGACCAGTTGCTGGCCTTCGCCGAGCGTCAGAAAAGAGACTGGTTAACGGTCGTTGATATTGACAAGGCGACCGGTAAAAAAAAGGTCAAACGTCATCCAAACCGGGTCACCCAAGTAGTACAGCTGGCCGAAAAACAGGCCTATGTTTCCGAGCTGATGGAGCGGGCATGCCGGGAACATTTACCGGCGCATGTATCTCCGCCGGAGTGGTTCGAAACGCCGCAATTGCTACGTTATGGTCGGGGCGGTAAATATGCCATGCATTCCGACTCAGATAACTATTGCCATGAGAAGAATAGCTTTTACCGTTTTATTGACCGGGATTTCAGCATTCTGATCTACCTGAATGACGATTACATTGGGGGGGGGCTGAAATTCAAGGGTCTGAATTTCAGTTATCAGCCCAAAGCCGGCGATCTGGTGCTCTTTCCATCCAACCATGTGTTTTCGCATGAGTCTTTGCCGATTCAGTCAGGTACCAAGTATGCGCTGGTCAGTTGGGGAGCCTTCAAAGGTTCTCCTCGCGTCTCTGCACCCAGACAGGTCGTAAAACTGCACTAGGCAGATCTGAGATAAAATGAGATCTGGCTCATAAATACTCTTTATGAGCCAGATATTTGTTTCAGTTCCATTTCATACAAATGTATTATCCATAAAAGCAACAATAAAAATGGCTACATACATTGGGCACCGTAAAAGATTCTCTTCAAACAAAACAGAAACTGGTTCAGGTCGCGGGCGTGATGTTTGCGGAACGAGGTTATGATCAGGTCACCGTGCGGGATATTATCGATGCCGCCAGTGCCAATCTTGGCGCGCTGAACTATCACTTCGGTACCAAGGAATGTCTGTATGGTGAAGTGCTTCGGCAAGCCTGTGAAAGTGACCGAATTGATCCGGTAAATCTCGAAACACTGGAGCCTTTTGAGCAGTTGGTATTTCTGATCGAAGAGGCCTTGTTAATCTGCAGTCAAGGCATTGATCAGAATTGGCCCTATATGCTGATCAAACGCGAGTGCCAGTTTCCTTCTCATATGTTCGATCAAATCGTGGAAGAGCATTTCAAGTTCCAGTCTTCCGTTGTCACCGGTATTATCGCGCAACTTGTAAACAAACCGGCGACCGCGCCGGAAGTCGAGTTGGGGGTAGTTACGATGGTGGGTTTGCTGGATATGTTTGGCCTGAATGGCCATCTGATCACCTCCGTATTACCGGATCTCAGTCCTTACATCAATGATCGCAAGAGTCTGGCCAGGCGTGTTGCCAAGCTGGTGATTGAAGCGGCCACGCAAGAGGTATAAAAAAAAGCCTCGTAAGGAGGCTTTTTCTTGTAGAGAGTGACAGATTATTCGCTAGCTGATGTATTCAGGACCAATGCCGATGCTCCAGATAACCACACTAATGGCCAACAGTCCAACCAGCATTACCAGCCCAACTGTTAGTATCGAAGTTGCGAACATAAAGCCTCTTTCTTCGGGTATCTTCATCAGGATCGGCAGGCCTTCATACAGTAAATAGACTGACCAGCATACCGCAATGATCCCCGCCAGCATGTTCACCCAAAGGACCGGATAGACCGCGATGATACCCGTTAAAAACAGCGGTGTTGCCGTGTATGCGGCCAACACTATGCCTCTGTGTTCGCTTGATTCAACACCATAGGTCATGGAGAAAAAGTCTATAAATTTACCGATCAGATAAATGCCGGCTAGCATCGCCGCGTAGAACAGAATACATAACTGGGCGGCACTGCTTTGACTGAGCCTGACGACATCACCATCGCCAATTTGCCAGCCCACTACCGTCGTACCGTAGAAGGCTGCTGCAGCGGGAATAAGGGCAAGCAGTATCACATGGCTCAAATACAGCTTGGAAGTTGATTCATGTTCTTCTCGAATCGTTTCCCACTCCCGGTCGGGGTGGGTCAAAATACCGAGGGTATGCATTAAACTCATTCTTTGATCTCCAGTATCTGTTTGTTGTTGTTTTTGGTGACTTCACTAAGAGTAATATCGTGTCTACCTTGTCTAAGCTTAGTTCAAGCTTTGCCCTTCTGCATCGCCACCGTGGTTTGCGGGTGGCAGCATTCTGAAACGGACACCTGATGCTATTTCCATAGTGATTTTCAGCGCTGAATCTTCCCTCTGGCTACTGACATACTTAACCCGAATGGGAGCTTAAATCCAGTCCTGACTGGCATTAAGTCGCTTCTGTTTCAATATTTTTCATTTCCGGCGCTGAATTCTTACTATACGCCCAAAAATCAGACAAACTGTGAACTTATTCACTGCCGGCGGATTCCGCTTTCTGACAACGATCACACAGCCCTCTAAATTCAAGATAAGGTGACTTCAAGGCAAACTGCTTGGCCTGAGCAAGTGTAAAAAATTGCGCCAGCAAATTTTCTTCGAGTGACAGCTCTGCGACCTGACCACATATCTCACAGATCATAAAAAGCTGTTCATGGCTTTTGTGGCTATGGCCGCAACAAATGAATTTTTGCTCTGATTCAATGCGATGTATGAGTTTGGATTCAATCAGATAGTTGAGGGCCCGGTAAACGGTGGCAGGCTTCCACTTTCGATCGCCGGCATGCAGTGAGTCCAGAATATCGTAGGCGCTCATGGCTTCGTGGCGTTCGCTTAGCACGTCCAACACGGCTTGTCTGTTTTCTGTCAGAGTTTTTTCGGGCATGTGGCTCGGGCGCTACTAAAAAATAGTAGCTTGTTATAACATAACAATTTAACTTGATTGAAGTCTGAAAGACATGTTTCGTCGATCCTTACTCGAAATGGGTGTGGCCCAGCGCTTGGTCGTAGCGAGTATGCTGCTTGTCCCCGTATGGATGATGATTCTCTGGGTAAGCCGCTGATGCTTGAATTCCGGAATCTGACGCTGGGCTATGACTTGCATCCGGCGGTTCATCATCTCAATCTCGTCATAGATGACGGCTCCCTGGTGGCTCTAGTCGGCCCAAACGGTGCCGGGAAATCCACGCTACTGAAAGGCATCATGGGCCAACTCAAGCCTCTGGATGGCAGTATCCTGCACCCCTCAGTTTCACGCAATGAAATCGCCTATTTGCCGCAACAGAGTCAGGTGGACCGCGCTTTTCCAATTACCGTCGAGGAGTTGGTCTCTCTGGGTGCCTGGAAGCAGACGGGAGCATTCGGACGTTTGCGTATGCGGCACAAGAGCCGCGTCACTGAGGCACTTGCCAAACTGGGCTTGTCAGGATTTGAAAAGCGCATGATTTCGTCATTGTCCGGAGGACAGATGCAACGCGTACTATTTGCGCGACTGTTGCTTCAGGAAGCCAGGCTGATCTTGCTGGATGAGCCTTTTACCGGAGTCGACAGCAAAACCACCCAGGACCTGCTCGTACAGATCGGAGAATGGCACAGGCAAGGTAAGACCATCGTTGCGGTACTCCACGAACTGGACCAGGTACGGCGATATTTTCCGCTGACATTGCTGCTTTCTCGACAGCCGATTGCCTACGGTTCGACCAATGAAGTGCTCAGTCCTGAAAATTTGGAGAAGGCCAGGCAGCTGAATGAAGCGTTTGATGAAAATGCCGAGTTTTGTTCCTATGTCTGACTATTCATGGAAAATTTCTGAACATGTATGAATGGCTGATCGCTCCTTTTGTCGAATTTTCCTTTATGCAGCGGGCGATGATCGGTTGTATTACGATTGCCGTAAGCGCAACCCCTGTGGGCGTGTTTCTGATGTTACGGCGCATGAGCCTGACCGGAGATGCCATGGCGCATGCGATTCTTCCGGGCGCCGCCGTCGGCTTTATGCTGGCCGGTTTTTCGATTGGGGCAATGACGATCGGCGGCATTGTTGCCGGTTGTGCGGTGGCGCTGCTGTCCGGACTGGTTTCCCGCTTCACTGAAGTAGGCGAAGATTCCAGTATGGCGTCTTTCTATCTGATCTCACTGGCACTGGGCGTTCTCATTATTTCGGTCAACGGGAGCCAGATTGATCTGCTCCATGTGCTGTTTGGATCTGCCTTGGCATTGAACAATGAGGCCCTGCTTCTGCTGGGTTCAATCGCTTCAGTCACACTGATTGCGCTGGCGGTGATGTTCAGGCCACTGGTGATGGAGTGCATGGATTCTTCTTTCCTGCGCTCGGTGAGTCAGCTGAGTATCTATGCGCACATGAGCTTTTTGGTTCTGGTCGTGCTGAATCTCGTTGGCGGTTTCAATGCCCTTGGTACCTTGATGTCTGTCGGAATGATGATCCTGCCACCGGCGATTGCCCGTTACTGGTCTTCGCGCCTGGATACCATGATTCTGCTATCCATAGTCATGGCCGTTCTTGCTTGTTATATTGGATTGCTGGCGTCATACCATGCCGCCTGGCCAACGGGTTCGGCGATTATCCTCACCCTGGGGGCCGTCTATATCGTGTCATTTGTTGTCGGGCCGAAGGGGAGTCTGATGCGGCGTATGGCGACACAGAAACACAAGCATTTGAGCGCCTAAAGAATGAAAGAATGGTTTAAGAATATTGAGAATGCTCCCGAGGGAAGCGCTTTTCCGCTCGCACGTCTGTTAGAAGAGCTGAATTTTAATGATCAGGGATTGATTCCGGTGATCGCTCAGGACGCAGATTCTCTGGCGGTACTGATGTTTGCCTGGATGAATCACGATGCGCTGCTCGAAACCCTGAACACCGGGCGCATGTGTTACTGGTCACGCTCTCGCCGCAGTTTGTGGCGTAAAGGCGAAAGTTCCGGGCATACCCAGAAGCTGCACACCCTGTCCACAGATTGCGATGGCGACGTCCTGCTGGCAAAAGTGTCGCAGAGAGGCGCGGCCTGCCATACCCACAGACGCAGTTGTTTCTATTTGAAGATTGGCGATGAGCAGGTCACCATTTCAGGTGCTTTCATCGAGGAATAAAAAAAAAGGCCGACAAATGTGGCGGCCTTTTGCAGTGCTTTCGGGAGTGCGCTGTTACTTGATCACTTCCAGCAATTCCACATCAAACAGCAAGGTTTCGTTGGGTCCGATTGAACGGTTGCCATTTGGGCCATAAGCCAGATCGGCTGGAATAAACAGCTGCCATTTTGAGCCCTGAGGCATCAGTTGCAAGGCTTCGGTCCAGCCCTGAATTACGCCATTCACCGGGAAGCTCACAGGTTCGCCGCGATCTACTGAGCTGTCGAACACCGTACCGTTGATCAATGAACCCGTATAGTGAACTCGGACAGTATCGCTTGGCCCGGGCTGAATGCCTTTGCCTTCCTTAATGATCTTGTATTGCAGACCGCTTTCGAGTGTCACGACACCTTCCTTGTTTTTGTTTTCTTCTAAAAACGCGGTACCGGTCTTTTTGTTTTCTTCGCTGAGTTGTTGCACCTGTTCCATCTGCTTCTGTTGCTGCTCACGCTGATATTCGTTCAGAAGCTGACCAATCTCTTCGTCGGTCATCATCGCAGCCTTACCTTCTACGGCATCCTTGACGCCTTTAATAAAGGTATCGACATTCAGATCGGGGAGGTCATTGGTCATGCGCTTGCCCAGCATCAGACCAAAGCCATAGCTGACTTTCTGGTCGCGATTATCCAGCGTTTTGACCGGGTCATGAGCCGTTGCGATGGTGGTTGTCCCGGCGAGTGCCAGTGCAAGAATTGTTTTCTTCATAAAATTGTTCCAGGCGATGAGTTGTTATCACGTGGCCCACACCTTACTTGGTTTTCGGAGCATGGGCCAGATTCAAACATTGCGACTTGTTAATGGTGATGGCCACCCACGCCATGGGCATGTCCGTGCGCAATCTCCTCACTGGTGGCTTCTCTTACCTCCTGTATCTCAATGTCAAAAGTCAGGTCCTTACCCGCCAGTGGGTGGTTGGTATCGACATCAATATTGAACTTGCCCGGCTTGACCACAATCACCTGCCTTGGCCCCTGTTCCGTATTCATGGTCGCGATGTCTCCCGGCCGCAGTCGGGCCAAAGACTTTTTATCGCCGACCAGATGTTTGATCGGAACCCGTTGTGTCGCGCCTTCCTGCCGGGGGCCATAGGCCTCCGCGGCAGCGACAGTCACTGTGAAGACATCGCCGGCTCTGTGTTCGGTCATGGCGTTCTCCAGACTCGAAATAATGTTTTGGTGTCCGTGCAGATAGGCCATCGGATCGCCACCGTGTGAAGACTCAAGCTCTTGTCCATCGGCATTGCTCAGTCGGTAATGAAACGTGACAACATCGTCTTTGGAAATGGCCATGGGTGTACTCCGCTAAAAAGCTGCTATTATCCTGACTGCGTTAAAACCTGTCTAACGAAATAGTTATTTGGTCGCTATGATAAAATCATGCCGGATTGTTCTTCTGTTGTTCATGTTGTCTGGATTGAGTGCTTGCGAAATGGTGAAATCAGTGGCAACGCCAACCGATGGTAAAAGACCCGCCCACCATACTGAAACGGGATTCAAAAACCCGCATATTGGTCCGATTGGCAAGGGGGCCTTCGAATTCGTCCGCATGAAGTATTTCGGAGACGAGCCCTTCGCAGACCAGGAAAAAGAGGCGCATCTGGTCGAGGTGACCGGCCCCGATCTTGACCTGATTGCGTCGCCGAAACAGAGGCCAGTGGTGACCTGGATTGGCCATTCGACATTTCTGATTCAGTATCAGGGTATCAATATACTGACCGATCCGGTGTTTAGTGACCGGGTATCTCCCATCAGTTTTGCGGGCCCTAAACGGCTGGTCGAGCTGCCATTACCGATCGAAGACCTGCCTGAAATTCATTTCATTGTCATTTCTCACAACCATTATGACCATCTTGATGTCGGCTCAATCGAGGCTTTCGCTTCACAGAGCGATTTCATCGTTCCACTGAAACTCGGGGAGTGGTTTAAGGATCTTGGCGTTGCGGCAGACAAAATACATGAATTTGACTGGTGGGATCAGCACAGCTTTGGTGATTTGACGCTGACGGCCACGCCTTCCCAGCACTGGTCGGCTCGCAGCCCCTTTGACCGGAACAGAACCCTGTGGGCGGCCTGGCATGTCGAGATCGGGGATTTTTCGTTCTGGTTTGCTGGCGATACCGGGTACAACGACATCCAGTTCAAGGAAGTAGGGCAGCGTTTCAGCAAAATTGATCTTGGATTGATACCGATTGGGGCCTATGCTCCGCGATGGTTTATGGGGCCTCAGCATGTGAACCCGGAAGAAGCGGTCCGGATTCATCAGGACATCGGTGCGCGCATGAGCCTGGGCATGCACTGGGGCACCTTTCAGCTCACAGCAGAGAGCATTATGCAACCCAAAGAAAGACTGGCGCTGGCGCTGGCAGAGAGTAATATAGACAGTCAGGAATTCAGGACACTCGCGATCGGCCAGACACTAGAGGTGGAAATCAGGTAATGCTCGATCTTCATTCCCGGCCATGGGCCCGCTATACCCTGCTGATAATGGGATGGCTCTGCGTCATTCTGGGGATTATTGGCCTGGTGATGCCGATGATGCCCGGAGCGGTGTTTCTCGCCCTGGCGGCCTGGTTTTTCTCGCGCTCATCAGAGCGATTTCATCTCTGGTTAATGCAGCATCGCCATCTCGGCCCTGTCGTGCGGGCCTGGAAAACAGGAGAGGGCTTTGACCGGACGCTGCGTCGCCGAATTCTATTGATTATGTGGGGAAGCATGGTCTTATCGATGGCGATTATCGCCAAACTATGGGCGGTGGGACTGCTCTCTGTCTGTGGTATTGTTGCAAGTATCTATCTTTACCGACAACCACTTCACCCCGCGACTTCCTACCACAGCAAATAACGATTTTTCTATGGCCATTAACTGGTTCCCCGGGCACATGCACAAGGCCCGCAAGGAAATAAACAAAGTCCTGTCCGACGTCGATGTCATGATTGAAGTATTGGACGCGCGCATTCCCTTCAGCAGTGCCAACCCGCTGATAGCCAAGTTGTCGGTGGACAAGCCTCACATCAAAATTCTGAACAAATCGGATTTGGCCGACACAGCGCGGACACAGGAATGGCAGGCGTACCTGGAACAGGATCAACAAGTAAAAACACTGGCATTGAATGCCAGCCAGGATGTACGCGCCAAAACCATTGCCGAATTATGTCGCAAACTGGTGCCGGACAAGCATCAGGACAAGCCTATAGTGGCCATGATTGTCGGTATACCTAATGTAGGTAAATCCACCCTGATCAATGGTCTGGCAGGGAGAGCCATCGCCAAGGTCGGGAATGAACCGGCCGTGACCAAGCGACAGCAGAAAATCAATCTGGGCAATGGCCTGGCCATTATGGACACGCCGGGAATTCTCTGGCCAAAGCTGGAACCGGAAAGCTGTGGTTATCGTCTGGCCGTGACGGGAGCCATTCGGGATACCGCCATGGAGTACGAAGATGTGGCGTTGTATGCGTTAGCGTTTCTGAAACACGATTATCCCGACTTTTTGAAAACGCGCTACCGTCTTGAGTCGACCGATGTTGACGATCTTACGCTGCTGGAAAATATTGGCGCCAAACGTGGCTGTTTGAGATCCGGAGGTGTGGTCGATCTGTATCAGGCGGCAACGATCGTTCTGCAGGATATACGCAGTGGCAAGATCGGCGCAATGACACTGGAAACACCCGCCGTTATGGAGCAGGAACTGACAGCGCTTAAAGCCATGCTGGAAGCCAAAAGAGCGGCAGAAGAGGAAAAAGCGCAAGGCCGTAAGTAAGCCGTCATTCACGACGCAAGGAACCATTGCGGGCAAGCGTCGTCAAAGCGGCCTATGGCAGGTGTTATCCAACGCTGTTGAACAGGACAGGCATGCAAACCTTTCTCAGAAGACTGGAGATCCTTAATTTTCTGGCTGCACAGCGTGCAGCCAAGCGCACAGCGGTAGGCACTGAAGTGATCGTTGAGCATTTGCGTGATGCCGGGTATCTGGAAGCCAGCAGCGAACAAAGACGCAGCCAGTTTCGTCTGGTCCAGCGGGACATGCAGTTTCTGTTAGGGGAGGAGTTCGACGGCGAAGCCGAAAATGACTTCGGATTGCAGGCAGAGCGCGGTGACGGTAAAAGCCTATTGTGGTCGCTGGAACCCTACCAGGCGCTGCACTATGACTTTGAGCGTATGCCGGCGTATATGGCGTTGGCAATGCACATTTCACAGAAACACCTTAAGCAGGTTATACCTCGACAGGCCCGGCAGGAATTGGCTTTATTGTTCGATGGTGCAGAATCCAAGCTGCAGAAAACCGAAAAAAAGCTGAGCAAGAAGCACTATCGTCGCTTAACGAATGCCGTTGAATTCTATCAGCGCGGGCAAAGTTTGCAGGCCCCGGAATACCAACCGGCCGTGTTGGACCAGATATACCAGGCCATCCTGTTGGGGCGGCGCATCGATATTCGGTATCAAACGCGGGACGGCTTGAAAGACTACAATCTGCACCCCTATGGCGTGGCGATCATGCTGCCAAAACTCTATTTGATCGCCCGAAAAACAGACGCCCCGGATCTGGATGAAGCGTCGGAAAACCCATATTCCGATGCCGGGTTCCGAAGCTTTCTGATTCACAGGATCGAGTCGGTACTGATTAGCCCATTCTCAAATCACGTGCCCAATACCTTTGAACTCAAGTACTATCTGGAACAGGGTTACATGGATGTGCTGATCGACCCGAATGATCGCGGGATGTATCAGCTCGAGTTGCAGTTGAATTTACCGCCTCATTCGAACCTGGCGCAGGATCTTCAGGATAGTCCGGTCAGCAAGGATCAGGTGCTAACGTCCGCCGGGAATGGAAGCTGGACTCTGAACGCCACCGTGCGGCGAACGGTTCAGATCCGCAACTGGCTCCTGAGTCTCGGGCCACAAGCCAAAGTGCAGGCCCCCGCCATACTAAAGCAGGATCTGATAGCGCATCTGGACCGGATGCGCGCGAATTATCCCTAAACGGTCTTACCTGCCCGAACCGCGCTACAGCGGCTCAACCAGAATCAAGCGCATATCGCGTCCAGCAAAGATCGTGTTGATGGTTTCCCGCACATCATGAATGGACTCGCCACGTACGCGAAAACGGAATTTAGTGCCTCGTTGGGTAAACGCATTCACTCTAAACATGTCTATCTCCTGAATCTTGAACGGTTGAAATGGCCGGTAAGGCCATGTGTTTATCAAGCACAGGAGTAAGAATAAGGACTGAAGCGACAACATGTGTCGCCAAAATACAAAGTTTGATTTTTAGAAGGGTAAAGTGCTTTTACTTGAGCAAATGATCCAGCGTGAGCTCGTAGCCGGGAGCAAAGACCTCAATAAAATAATCGACCTCGGGTTGCGCATTTTCTTTCAGGCGTCGGGTAATTTCCTTTTCGGCATGCTCAAACTCCTGGTTGCCGGCCCTGAGTTCGGCACGACATTTCAACAGGGCAGATAAACGATCTGCGGCTTTCAGTAGGCGGCGATAGACATCGGGCAACTGCTCTTCGAGCAGCACCTGCGCAAATTCACTTCGCATCGCCTCAGGGACCAGCGCCAGCAGTTCCTGCTCGGCCTGCCGTTCGACGCCCTTGTATGCGGCCTTCATGGATTCCGAATGGTATTTGACTGGCGTCGGCATATCGCCGGTGATGACTTCGGTGGCATCATGGTAGATCGCCGCCGTGGCCAGACGATTAGCATCTATCTTGTCGTCATTTAACTGGTTATGGATGACGCCCAGCGCATGGGCAATGGTCGCAACCTCCCACGAGTGGACAGCGACATCCTCTTCAATGGCATTGCGCATCAGGCTCCAGCGCTTGATCCACCGTAAACGATTGATGTAGGCAAAAAAGTGACTGATCGCCGGCATACAGGTCCCTTCAATATTGAAAAATTTGCGAAGCGCGGGCGCCTGTGCAATAAACAGCAAGGCGTCTCACTGATGACAGGAGTAAACCATAAATGACAAAGGAATTGGAGCGCTGCCCCTGGTGCGGAACCGACCCGATTTATCAGCAGTACCACGATCAGGTATGGGGGCGACCGGTGCGAGATGATCAGGTGTTATTTGAAAAACTCTGTCTGGACGGACAGCAGGCGGGTCTGAGCTGGATAACGATTCTGAAAAAACAGGCCAGTTACGAGCGTGCCTACGCGAATTTTGATGCGGAAAAAATCGTTGGCTTTGATCAGCAGAAAATAGACAGTCTGATGCAGGACCCCGGCATCATCCGCAACAAGCTGAAAGTCCAGTCCATTATCAAAAACGCCCGCAGTTATCTGAACTACCGTGACTCGGGTAAATCCTTCAGCGACTTTTTATGGCAGTTTGTGGGCGGCACGCCAATCCAGAATTACTTTGAAACGATTGAGGACGTCCCGGCTCTGACGCCGGAGTCAGAGGCGATGTCCAAAGCCCTGAAGAGTATGGGGTTCAGTTTTGTTGGTCCGACGATCTGTTACGCTTTTATGCAGGCCGTGGGGCTGGTCAATGACCATTTGCAAACCTGCCCGCAATGGCAGGAATGCCGGGACCTGGCGAATTAGAGGAGAGTGAGCATGGAATATCAGGCCGTTATCAAATTCTGGTTCGAGGAACTGGCGCCGAAACAGCACTGGGTGAAGGATGCGCAACTCGACGAGGATATTCGAACCCGGTTTGGCGACTGCCACGCGGCTGCGAACCTTGGTGAGCTCTGGGCTTGGCGCCAACATCCGGAAGGGCGTTTGGCCGAGATTATCGTGCTGGACCAGTTTTCCAGAAATATCTATCGTAATCAGCCGCAAAGCTTTGCTTCTGATGCTCTGGCATTGGTGCTGGCACAGGAGGCGGTGCTGTCTGGTGCCGATCAGCGGCTTTCAACGGAGCAGTGCAGCTTTTTATATATGCCGTATATGCATAGTGAATCGCTGCTGGTGCATCAGGAAGCGCTGAAACTTTTTGCCCAGCCGGGCATGGAGGACAATTACGAGTTTGAGCTCAAGCATATGGATATCATCAACAGGTTCGGACGATACCCGCATCGAAATGCCATTCTTGGCCGTGACTCAAGCCCCGAGGAGCTGGCTTTTCTGGCGCAGCCCGGGTCGTCCTTCTAACGTTCAGGCACTAATCGATGCCGAGTAGTTTGTGCATCTGCATGGTCAGGCGCCATTGCGGATGCGACAGACAGTATTCGAGCGCTTTCCGGGTATTGCGGGCTTTGACCGGGTCATCGCCAAAGCGGACTTGTGGATCAGCCATCGGCGACAGGAAAAAGTGTTCGGCCTGAAACGCGCTGAAGCGTTCTGGCGGCGCATCTTCTTGCGGGTACACCAGCTTCAGCTCATCACATCGGGTGAGGACGATCTTGGCGTTCGATTTCGGGCTCATGCAGATCCAGTCGATCCCGTCCGGAGCCTCGAGCGTACCATTGGTTTCAACGGCAACTTCGAAGCCGGTCTCATGCATGCAATGCAGCAGCGCCGAATCCAGTTGCAGCAAGGGTTCTCCGCCGGTAAACACCACATAGGGTCTGGCCCTCGACGATTCGTTCGCGGCACGCCGCCACAGTGACGCAATGGCTCCGGAAAGTTGTTGGGCTGAATCGAAGCTGCCGCCATTCTGCCCGTCTGTACCCACGATATCGGTATCACAAAACCGGCAGACAGACGTGGCACGGTCCTTCTCACGACCATTCCACAGATTGCACTTGCTGAAGCGACAGAACACCGCAGCACGGCCAGCCCGGGCACCTTCACCCTGAAGGCTGTAAAACATCTCTTTCACTTGATACATAATGCCGGCGACTGCTTGCGCCTATGGTTCCTGTTCGCCTACGATCTTGTTCAAATGCTGATTACGCTGCTCCATCATGTCGGCCGCGAGCTTGGCATCCTTCATCACATTCATGGCCCGATCCAGGCTCAAGATGTCTGAATCCGGTGGCGTCATTTGCGTGCCAGCAGCTTCCTGAAGATCTTCGGAATTCGACTGCCCGGGCGATTTGAAGCTCTGAATGACGTTGGTTCTGGAATCGACTTCAACGGTTTCGACTGACTTTAATCCGGCAGGGGGAACATCGCCATAATGCCAAACCCCGTCCTTGTCCTGCCATTTGTATACTTGCGTGGTGGTTGCGGGTAACCCGATGCTGCTGGCGGCATCAGAATCGGGCATCAAGTCCGCCTTGCCCGGTAAGGACAACATCGGTTCGCCTTTGTGATTTTCCATAAAGAAGGGAAAACCAATGGCCGCCACCAGCACCAGGGCTGTCATGAATCTGAATACCCATTTCATTGCGCAAGTTTTCCTTGTGTCAGTTCCAGAGCCTTTGCATATGTGCATGATACCGTGAGCCGGCAGATATTTGCGATATCTTCAGCCTGACAATCCAGCCCGAAATGTTCCGCGACTGAGAGCAGATTGTCGACACAAAGTGAAGCCTCTTTTATTTCACCCTCGCCGTGAATATCGCGTGTGCCTTGCAAGGCGACCAGATCGTGCAGCAGAGTGATCTCTGCTTTTTCAGCCAACAGCTCGGCTTCCTGCAATACTTGCCCGACTTCCTGTGCAGAAAACGCTTCACTGGCACTTCGTCGCAGGTCTCGCAGCGGAATGATCATCCTCTCGTGCCACGCTGCAGTCTGTGCCGCCGCCTGTGTGATGTGCGCTTGCAGACGGATGCCGTTTTTAGCGCACCAGCAGGCGAAGAGCAGCATATTGACCCTGTAGCCCTGTTCATCCTGCAAACGCAGCAGCAGGTTTCTCAGCGCGGCATTTTCCCATTGTTCGCAGGCAAAACGCCAAAGTGCATTGTCGCTTGTCTTCATCATCGTCGGTGCTTTCAGTCGCACTGCTTGCAATTGAGTTGGCCGGGATAATCGGTTACCTTTCGGGCCCGATTGTTAATGCGCCTATCATACCATTCATGCTCAAATTTGATTCGATTACTTTGCGACGCGGCCCCAACGCCCTGTTGCAGGATACCAGTGCCCTGATCCATGCGTCTCAACGCGTGGCGATCATCGGGGCGAATGGCGCCGGTAAAACCAGTTTGTTCAAACTGATTCGTGGCGAGCTCAGTGTGGATGCTGGCGAGTGGCATCTGTCGGGACAGTGCCGCGTTGCCTATATGGCGCAGGAAGTCGATGCCAGTTCGCTAAGTGCGCGGGATTTCGTGCTGGACGGCCATGCCGAACTCAGACGTCTTGAAGCACGCTTGTCGCAGGCTGAACAACAGCAGGATGATCATGCCATCGCGCATACACATGGCGAGCTGGAAGCCATTCATGCCTACGAAGCGCCGGCCCAGGCCGAAAAATTACTGCACGGTTTGGGATTCAGACAATCGGAAATGGAACGTCCGGTCAGTGATTTTTCCGGAGGCTGGCGTATACGCCTGAATCTGGCGCAGGCTCTGATGTGTCCGTCCGACCTGTTGTTACTGGATGAGCCGACCAACCACCTTGACCTGGATGCGATGCTCTGGCTGGAACGCTGGTTGAAGCAGTATTCGGGCACGCTGCTGTTCATCTCGCACGACCGCGATTTTATCGATGCCGTGGCGACGCACACCATCCATATTGAACAGGCGAAATTGAATCAATACGCCGGTGGCTACAGCAGTTTCGAAGGTCTGCGCGCTCAAAAGCTGGCACAGCAGCAGGCGCAATTCGAGAAACAACAGCAGCGAGTGGCAGAGATTCATGCCTTTGTCAGTCGTTTTAAAGCGAAGGCCACCAAAGCCAAACAGGCGCAGAGCCGGGTCAAGGAACTTGAGCGAATGGAGTTGATTGCGCCGGCGCATGTTGACTCTCCCTTCTCCTTTGTATTTCCATCCTCGGATAAAATTTCCAGCCCACTGTTGAATCTCAGTGCCTGTGATCTGGGTTATACACAGGGGAGTCCGGTACTTCGCGACTTTTCCATGAGTATTCTACCGGGTGCCCGGATTGGTCTGCTCGGCCCCAATGGTGCGGGAAAATCGACACTGGTGAAGAGTCTGACCGGCAAGCTGGATCTGTTGTCAGGTAAGCGGGTCCCCGGTGAGCATCTGAACATCGGATACTTTGCCCAGCATCAGCTCGAAGCGCTGGATTATCAGGCGAGTCCGCTGTTGCATCTGCAGCGGATTAGCCCCAAAGCCAGTGATCAGGAGATAAGAAACTTTCTGGGTGGTTTTGATTTCAGGGGCGACAAGGCTCTGGATCCCATCACGCATTTCTCCGGTGGTGAAAAGGCCCGGCTGGTGCTGGCCATGATTGCCTTCGGGAAGCCGAATTTGTTATTACTCGATGAGCCAACCAACCACCTGGATCTGGAAATGCGCCATGCCTTGACCGTCGCCCTACAGGGCTTTGAAGGTGCCGTCATTGTGGTGTCACACGATCGTCACTTGTTGAAGAATACGGTTGACCAGTTTTGTCTGGTTGCGGATGGCAAGGTGGAAGAGTTTCGGGGCGATCTGGCCGACTATGAGCGCTGGTTGCTGGATTATCAAAAGCAGGGTGCGACAGGTGATTCGGGCGTTGAAAAGCCAGCCGTTTCGACACCGGGTCGCGAGTCTGCAGAGGATAAAAAAGAGCGCAAACGAAGGGAAGCCGAAGCGCGTGCCCGCCTGAGCCCGTTGAAAAACGCCTTACAGAAAATCGAGAAGGACATGCAATCGGTTCAGGCAACGCTGGAGCAACTTGAAGCGGATCTGAGTGATGCGAGCATCTATGAAGAACGCAATAAGGATGCGCTCAGGCAGCTGCTTGAGCAGCAGGCAACTGCCAAAGGACGTCTGGACACGCTGGAATCTGAATGGTTCGAGATCGGCGAACAGATTGAGTCAATTGACCCGGTCGACACTTAAACGCGGTTTTTGAAACGTTTGCATTGGATTTACATAATGCTACCAATCGCTCCTTGCCCAAATGGCATGTTCCTCACGATAATAAAGTGAACATTACAAGAGCTGCATCACGGGTCCGGATGGATTCTCAGGGCCAGGTGCGACGCTCCCACTCAGACCCAGACGAGCTTAAATGTCATCAGAAACGGAATATCTAGAGGCAGGTAAACTGCAACGCGACAGTTTGGCAAGGAAGACCTGTGACCTGCTCTGTATCTACGGTAGCCTTTGTCTGCTTGTATATGGCTTGAAAGCCAGATACTCAGGCATGGTGAACTATTCCACGACGCTATTTATTTTTTTGGCACTCACCGTGGGACTGTTTGCGCTTTATAAATATACTGGCAACTGGTCCAGACACCGGGCGTTGGTGACCAGCAGCCTTTCCTTTCTTTATCTGTATTTGCTGGCTTCGGGTGGAGAAAACAATACCGGCCTGTTCTGGTGCTATGTCTACCCGCTCGTGATTTTTTCCATTATCGGCCCGCAGCAGGGTAAGTGGTTGGTGAGCGCAATGTTGCTGGTTTCCGCTGTGATTCTTTATTTTCCGGAATGGTCCTGGTCCACCCATCATTACTCAACGGATATCAAGCACCGCTTTATCGGATCGATAGGCTTCCTGTCTTTTGTGGCTTTCTACATGGAAAGGGCGCGTCTGATGGCGCAACAGGAAAACGATATTGCACGGGCGAATCTGGCCCAATTGGCGCGAAGCGACGAGCTTACGGGCACCTTCAACCGCCGTGGCATAGAAGCAAAAGTGCGCGAAGAATTGCATCGGGTTGTACGGGACCGTAGCGAGATGAGTCTGGTCTTGTGTGATGTGGATTTCTTCAAGCGCATCAATGACCAATACGGTCATGACATAGGCGATCAGGCCCTGCAGCACATTTCACGCATCCTGGGCGACACTGTACGAGTGACGGATATGGTAGGGCGCTGGGGCGGTGAAGAGTTTCTGATTATGCTGCCCAATACCAGTTTGAATGAAGGTTATCAGCTGATTGAGCGAGTGCGCCAGAAAGTCGCTTCAAACCCTTTGGTACTGGATGGTCTGGAACTGCAGATGACCATCAGTTGTGGCATTTGTTCGACACGGTTTTTCAGTGATTTTGGCGATCTGATCAAGGCGGCAGATGTCAGCTTGTATGAAGCCAAAGCGCAGGGAAGAAACTGCACCCGGCCTGCTGTCGTGGCATAACGCGGTGTTAGTTGCAGGCTACTCAGAATTTTTCTTGTCAGAGCCTGTCGCTTCGGACCGGCTGGCCTTTTGTTTTTCCAGCTCGGCTTGAGCCGCAGATTCGGCCAATGCACTGCTGGCCTCTTCCAGTTTTTTCTGAATCCTTTTCTGTGCCATCGGTCCAAAACTCATGGCATGTTCTCTGGCGGCATCAATACTGCGGGTTGATATTCTGTCGCCTACTTCAAGCATGCGCCGGCCGGCGGGTGATTTGTAGAATCTGACCAGTGCCTGCAGTTCTTCTGCCGTGTAATACTCGTCATACAGGTCATAGAAAATATCATTCAGTTTGCCGCTCAGGATATATTGCTCATACATGATGGCCTGGGCTTCCTGATAGATTATGTCTGCCACCGCACGGTCCAGATTGCCGTATTTCCCGGCCAGTGCCTTCACCATGGTAAAGGTCAGATTGCGCGCCATCAGATCGCTGAGCTTGCGTGACTCCATAATATCCAGAAGCTCGTCAATCGGCTCGCGCTTTTCGGCTTCCAGAGCCAGTGCGCCAGTGGTAAAGAACAGACAGAATAGAGTGGTGCAAAGGGTGCTTCTTAAAGGCATGGATATCGTCCTTGAGCTTTGTTTTGATTCATTGGTGCTCATCGCATAGTTACATTGCTGTAGTGCCAGCCCCGGGAGCATAACACGACATCATGTATCTATTTTGCAGCGAAGCAGGAGTCTTTCTCAAGTTTGGAGTCACTGGTCTGTTCATTGGCAGGCGTATGTTCAGGACTGGCAAGTGAGCTTGTACCCTGCTTTTCATCCAGTCTGCCACCGACTTTGCCATTGATCCAGTCTTCCAGATCCGGTGCGGGTTTGGTTTCGATGATTTTAAGGATGCTGACCAGTATCTGCTGACATGCGCTGACGACATGGCTGCCTGCTGTATATGCTGCGTCCGCATCGGTTTCCGGCCTTGGTTTTTTGCAGAAATCCAGCTCCAGCATGGCCAGAAAACGTTTCAGATGCGCCTGATACTCCATACGTTCCGCCTTGTTGCGAATATTACGTGCCTGCGCCGGTGCAATGGATTCCAGTGTGTCGCTGAACTGCTGGTCCAGATCCAGCAGCTGTCTGTGTAAAAATTGTAGTCGCGATCTGAGTTCCGCGGGGCTATGCCCCTGCACGGCGCAGTGAGTGGCGAGCCCTCGTGCCTGTGCTGCGGTTTCGATCATGTTCAACCAGGCGGCAAAGCAGAACGAAGCCAGTGCGCTGCCTTCCGGGTTGGTGCTTAACAGTTGTGCACGCTTCACGACTTGCCGGATCAACTTTAGCAACTCGGCAATCAGGTTGCTGTGCAGCAGAAAATTCTGTTCAGGCGAGTCATTACTCCACTGTCGCCGGATACAAATCCATTCCTGAATGATATGCATGCTTTCATCCAGTGACAGAAATTCCCGTCGATGCTCTTCGACGGTATTCAGTTGGTCTGTAATGTCGCGTTGAATGCCATAGAGCTGGGTTTCAAAAAAGTGGTCGCCAGACAGGATCGCCAGTGTGCAGCCGCGGTGTTTCTGTAATTCGATGGCAAGTTGGATCAACTGTTTGCATAATGCCAGCCCCTGCCGACGAAACAGGTGTTCCCGGTAAGCTTTTCTTATATGTGGGGCCGCATTATTGTTATTCATGCTCCAGGCCATCAGCGGGACATTAGAGTGGGATTCTAGGTCGATTTTTATTGTCATGCTACGTTCACAGGTGATTCAGGTTCACAGATTGATTAATTAGTCCGATGAAGCAATTAACAGACCATAAAGTAAACAGCGTCTTGCTTGGTGCGATTTCCGATGTCGGACAAGCCGAATGGAATGCGCTGGCAGATTCGGATGTCCCGTTTCTGCGGCATGAGTTTTTGTCGGCACTGGAGTCCAGTGGCTGTGTGTCCCAAGCCAGCGGCTGGGAGCCTTCACACTATGTTTGCAGGGGCCTGGACGGGCATGTGCTCGCGGTCGCACCGCAATATATCAAGCACCATTCCTACGGAGAATATGTGTTTGACTGGAGTTGGGCGGACGCCTATCAGCGACATGGCTTGCCTTATTACCCCAAGCTCGTCAGTGCGATTCCGTTTACGCCCTGTCAAAGTTCGCGCCTGTTAAGCGCCGAAGCGAACCAAATTGGTGCCGACCTGCATGCCTCGCTCAGGTCGGACTATCTAAAACAGTGCATGACCGCCTGTGATTCCGGACGTTTGTCTTCATGGCATGTGCTTTTCCCGAATCATACTGAACCCTATCCGGACTTGCTGAAACGTATTGGCGTGCAGTACCACTGGTTTAATCGAGACTATGCCTCGTTCGGTGATTTTCTGGACCGGCTGGTGTCGCGCAAGCGCAAGAATATTCGTAAAGAGCGGGCCCGGATTGCAGCGGCGGCATTGCGCTTTGAATGGTGTCCGGGCAAATCACTGAGCGGGGAGCAGCTCGATGTTTTTTACCGGCTTTATCAGTCCACCTATGAAAAAAGAGGCCAGCAGGCTTACTTGAGCCCGACTTTCTTCCAGACGCTATTGCAGGACATGGCGGAGACGATGCTGTTCCTGTTTGTGCATGATGGCGAACGTACCGTGGCCGGCGCGCTGTTTTTTCAGGGCGAAAAGACCCTGTATGGTCGCTACTGGGGCTGTCTGGAAGAATATGACGCGCTGCATTTCGAAACCTGCTATTACCGGGGGATCGAATGGTGCATTCAGGAGGGCCTTGCCCGTTTCGATGCCGGGGCGCAGGGCGAACACAAGCTGATCCGAGGCTTTGAGCCGGTCGAGACCTGCTCTTACCACCATATAGCGCACCCTGCATTTAAAGCGGCGATCAGTGACTTTCTGCAAGAGGAATCACGGCATGTGGAGGCCTATATCGAGCAAGCACATGCTGCACTGCCCTTTAAGCAAGAGGCGCAGGGATAAACTTGAATAAGGTCCTTTACATGTTTGGTCAATCCAATTAAAATTCGCGCCCCTGAATCAAACCGTCTTCTATTTATTCAAGGTAAGGCGGTTTTTTGTTTGACAAGCAATGGTAATTTAAATGCCTTCAGTAAAAATTAAAGAAAACGAGCCCTTTGATATTGCGCTTCGCCGCTTCAAGCGTTCTTGTGAAAAAGCCGGTGTATTGTCTGAAGTTCGTCGACGCGAGTTCTACGAGAAGCCGACTTCAGTACGTAAGCGTAAAGCCGCAGCGGCCGTTAAGCGCCACGCCAAGAAAGTGCAGCGCGAACAGCGACGTTTCGAGCGCCTGTACTAAGTTTTCCCCTTTAGGGAAAGCCCGCTATGTCCGGAAGCAGTTTAAAAGCTGAGATCACGTCAGCCATGAAAGACGCTATGCGTGCCCGCGATAAAGATCGCCTGGGTACGGTGCGTCTTATCTTGTCTGAGATAAAGAAAATCGAAGTGGATGAACGCATTGAGCTGGACGACGCCCGTGTTCTGGCGGTGCTGGACAAGATGCTGAAACAGCGTCGCGACTCGATACAGCAATACGAAAGTGCCGATCGACAGGATCTGGCCGATGTCGAGGCTGCTGAAGTCACCGTGATCGAAAGCTTCCTGCCTGCCGCTCTCAGCGAGCAGGAAATCGCCGACTTGCTGGATCAGGCGATCGCAGAGTCCGGAGCCGAATCGGTCCGTGACATGGGAAAAGTGATGGCGATCGTCAAGCCGCAAGTGCAGGGCCGAGCGGATGTTGGCAGCGTCAGCCAGCTGGTAAAACAGCGTCTATCCAGTTAATCTCTTCTTTGGGTCGTTTTGACGGCTCACCCGCTGACCTTCTTCAGTGACCGAACTCTTCAATGTTGAGCGCGCTAAATGGCAGGATTGATTCCGCAGGGTTTTATTGACGACCTATTGGAGCGGGTTCCGGTAGCGGAAATCGTTCGCGCGCGTATCGAGCTCAAGAAAAGCGGAACTACCTACAAAGCCTGTTGCCCCTTTCACAACGAAAAAACACCCTCATTTCACGTTAATGCCCAGAAAAACTTCTACCACTGCTTTGGCTGCGGCGCCAACGGCAACGCCATCAACTTTTTGCGTGAATTTGATAATCTGAGTTTTACCGAAGCCGTCGAGGAGTTGGCCAAAATCGCCGGCGTTGAAGTGCCCAGAGATGAACGGGTACAGGCGCAATTCAGTGCCCAGCGCGCGATGCTCGATGCCTTGGAATATGCCCAGCACCAGTATCGGCAGGCCTTAAGCAGCCACGCTGACAAGGGGCGGGCAGAAGATTATCTGGCTGGTCGAGGTCTTTCTGCAGAAGTAATCGAGCGTTTTGGTATCGGCTTTGCGCCGGCACAACGTGACTATTTATGGCAGGGAGCCAGGCCCGATATCCGCTCTGCACTGGTCAAAACGCGTCTGATCTCGGACCGTTACGATAATCCCTTTGAGCTGTTTCAGGATCGACTGATGTTTCCGATCCGCAATCCGCGTGGTCGTGTTGTGGCCTTTGGTGGCAGAACCCTGAGTGGTGACAAGGCCAAGTATATTAACTCCCCCGAGTCCGAGGTTTTTCACAAAAGTCATGAGGTGTATGGCTTGTATGAAGCCATGCAGGCCAATCGGCAACTGGATCAATTGCTGATCGTGGAAGGCTATATGGACGTGGTGGCGTTGGCGCAGTACGGCCTGAATAATGCTGTCGCGACACTCGGCACCGCCACCAATACAGATAATCTAACGGCACTGCTGTCACGTTGCCCGGATCTGGTATTTTGCTTTGATGGCGATGCGGCGGGTCTGCAGGCGGCGCGCAAAGCCATGGAAAACGCCCTGCCGATATTTGAAGACGGGATGCGTCTGTCTTTCCTGTTACTGCCCGAAGGCGAAGATCCGGACACCCTGGTGAGAAAAGAAGGCAAAGAGGCCTTTTCAGAGCGCGTGCGCCGGGCCAAGCCGCTTTCGGAGTTTTTCTTTCAGATTTACTCGAAAGGACTGGATCTGAGTCTGGCCGAAAACCGCGGTGTGCTGAAGCAGCGCACGGAACCGCACATCGAGAAAATCCAGTCGGCAGTGCTGAAGTCGGCACTTCGTAAGCGCCTCAATCAGATTTCCTTCCAGTACTCGGCAAACCATGGCAAGGGCAAGTCGCAAGGACCAAAGCGGAGCTCCCATCAGCAGGACCTGTCCGACGTCAGGGTTGTTCGCGATCTGGGCACTGCGTTTTGCCTGGCCTTGCTTTACAGACCGGAGCGAGCGGCAGAAGTGATGCAAGAACTGGAGAATATTGACCGCGCGTCCACGGCATACGCCTTTGCGCGTTATATCGCTTCTGTGGGAGCCGACAGCACCGAAGCGCTGATGTTCGCATTGGCGACCGACAGCCAGGGCATGCGTTCACAGTTCTGGGATATGTTTGATCGTCTGGACTGGGTCCCCAATGCCGACGAGGCCGAGCAGGAACTGCAAGCGATGCTGGAGCGCCAGCGCAGTGAATCAAAGCGTGACACTGCCCTGCAGCATGCTCGCAGCAACAAATTGCCGAGTCAGATGTCTGACGCTGAAAAGCAGGCACTTAAATCGATATCGACTCTCAAATAGTATTAATTTGCAGAATTTTGCCTCAAGGGTTGATTTTGTAGCATTTAGGCCCATATTGAGTTGGTTGAAAATCAATATTTCCGTATAATGGCCGACCATTTTTTCGGCCTCTAACTGATAGGGTGAATATGTCAGGCAATACTCAACAGTCTCGTTTAAAAGATCTCATTGCACGCGGTAAAGAACAAGGTTACCTGACCTATTCAGAAGTAAACGATCACTTACCTGAGGACATCGCCGATCCGGATCAGGTCGAAGACATCATTCGTATGATCAACGACATGGGTATCCAGGTTGTTGAAGTTGCTCCCGATTCCGATTCCCTGCTGATGGCAGACGGTGACTCCACCGATGAAGTTGCCGCCGCCGAAGCCGCCGCCGCACTGGCCGCGGTAGAGACCGAAGCCGGCCGCACCACCGACCCTGTGCGCATGTATATGCGTGAGATGGGTACCGTGGAACTGCTTACCCGTGACGGCGAAATCCGTATTGCCAAGCGCATCGAGGAAGGTTTGCGCGATGTGATGGCATCACTGGTGTATTTCCCCGGTTCTGTCGAGCGCGTGCTCAACACCTACGACGAAATTGTTGAAGAAGAAGGTCGACTAAGCGATCTGCTGACCGGCTACCTGGACCCGGAAGACGATGTCACGCCCGCGACACCAATCGACAGTTCTGCCCAGAATGACAATAGCGCGGGCGCTGCTGATGGCGACAGTGACGACGACGATGAAGAAGAGGGCGATAAAGGACCGGATCCGGAAATTGCCCGTGAGCGCTTCACTGCGCTTCGCAAGCAATTGGTCAAGGCTGAAAAGGCGATTGATAAGCATGGCCGCACCTCCAAGCAGGCGATCAAGGAACTCAATGCGCTGGGCGAACTATTTGCCCCATTCAAGCTGAATGCCAAGCAATTTGACGCGCTGGTTATCGAAGTGCGAGCGACCAATGAAATTGTGCGTCTGAATGAACGCCAAATTCTGAATCTGTGCTCGCGCAAATGTGGCATGGACCGTAAGGAGTTCATCAAACGCTTCCCGACCAATGAAGCCAATCTGGAATGGGTTGACGAATTGATCGAAGAAGGTCACAGCTATTCACAAAAGCTGGTCGAATTCCGCGACGAAATTCTGCGTGCGCAGCGTAAGATTGGTGCCATGGCGGATGCAACGGGCCTGACCATTGCCGAGATCAAAGACGTCAACCGTCGTATCTCAATCGGTGAAGCGAAAGCCAGACGTGCCAAGAAAGAAATGGTCGAGGCCAACCTGCGACTGGTTATTTCGATCGCCAAAAAATATACCAACCGCGGTTTGCAGTTCCTCGATCTGATTCAGGAAGGCAACATCGGCCTGATGAAGGCCGTCGACAAGTTCGAATATCGTCGCGGTTACAAGTTTTCGACCTACGCCACCTGGTGGATTCGTCAGGCCATTACGCGCTCTATCGCGGATCAGGCCAGAACCATCCGTATTCCGGTGCACATGATCGAAACGATCAACAAACTCAACCGTATTTCCCGTCAGATGCTTCAGGAAATGGGGCGCGAGCCCACGCCGGAAGAATTGGGTGAGCGTATGGAAATGCCGGAAGATAAAGTACGTAAAGTCCTCAAGATCGCCAAAGAACCGATCTCCATGGAGACGCCGATCGGTGATGATGAAGACTCGCACCTGGGCGATTTTATCGAAGACAACATGGCGGAATCGCCAATCGATACCGCGACCGGCCAGGGCCTGAAAGAAACCACGCGATCCGTACTTGCCGGCCTGACCGCCCGCGAAGCGAAAGTATTGCGTATGCGTTTCGGCATCGAAATGAACACCGACCACACTCTGGAAGAAGTCGGCAAGCAGTTCGATGTTACCCGAGAAAGGATTCGACAGATCGAAGCCAAGGCCCTGCGAAAGCTACGCCACCCCAGCCGCTCCGATCACCTGAGAAGTTTCCTGGACGAGTAAACCCTAGTATCAGTTTTGCGGGTGCATTATAATGCGCCCGCTTCATTTTCAGCCCCCTTAGCTCAGTTGGGTGAGAATGGCGCTTTTAGCAAAGCATCGCTTTGCGCCATACGAACGACACAAATCTGTGATTTGTGGCCGGGGA
>PZPK01000022.1 GCA_006212045.1 Oleiphilus sp.
GACTGAAATAAAAGAGCTAAGAAAAAGGGTACCCAATGAGTACTTCGATCAACTATGTGCCATTGACAGAGAGCGACTTATGGGTGACCCCTTTGATCCAACTTAACAATAACCCCGAGATGGTTAAACTGTTAACGCAGCTCGCAGAGTCGTAACCAGAAATTTGATGTCGATACTCCCCCAACTATTCAGAATCTTACCATGGTGGCAGATACCCAATCCCTGAACCAGGCAATGACTGAATTTGAGCAGCAGGACAGTGTCTGGCTGTTTGGCTACGGGTCGTTGATCTACAAGGCGGACTTTCCATATATCGAACGGCGGCCGGCGCGGATTGAAGGCTGGGTGAGGCGCTTCTGGCAAGGATCCCATGATCACCGCGGCACACCGGAATCACCGGGCAGAGTGGTAACCCTGTTTCAGCGGCCCGAAGCAGTCTGTGAAGGAATAGCTTATCTGATTACGCCGAAAGCGTTCGCTCACCTGGATCATCGCGAGAAAAATGGCTATCTGCGCTACCGTGTGCCGATGATCTTCCAGAACAACACCAGAGCCGAGGGCTTAATGTATGTCGCTAACGAGGATAATGCCGCTTACTTGGGGGAGGCTACTGAGGAGAAAATAGCTCGACAGATTGCCCAATGTCGCGGCCCTAGCGGCAGCAACCGGGAATATGTTTTGCGGTTGGCAGAGGCCTTACGTTCATTGAATGAAGTGGACGAGCACGTGTTTGCGATTGAGAGATTTTTGAGGTCAGAGTAAAAATTAAAGAAATAAAAGGGGGCAAAACCACTCTCTGTGTTCAGGAAGTGCGATTTTCATTCATCTAACAACGCGTCACGGGTCAATAAACTGAAAAAATCCAGCCTACTTGAAGCAGAATTAAGTGCACTAAATCGTTTTTGTTGTTGGCGAGACACAAGGGCGTTAGGATGCATTGATACCGGTCCTTTGGCTCGAGTAGAAAATGACCAAGGTCAGGATGATTGATTTATGCGAAAAGCGGTCACTAGTGATCAACGTTATTTTGCTTACTGTAGCGGACGTTCAGGCATGGAAAAAGGTGGGCAGCTAGCCGTGGCCCCTCAACACTGCGCTGAGTAATCTGTCCGCAGAAACGGGGTAGCCCCCTGGAGCAAAAAAGATAACGAATAAAACGGAGTTACAAATGCCAAGAACAATTCGATCTATTAATCTTGACCTAATTAGATGGTTGAAAGGTGGTCAGAAACCAACTGCAGAAAAGTTAGCTCATGTATTAAATGCTAACTATGTTTCTAAGATGGCTACTGGTGATAAGCCAATATCAGATGAAACTGCTAGAGAAATTGAGCGTTCATTATCGCTTCCAAATGGCTGGCTTGACCGAGATAACGAACAAATCATTAGGATGGCAAACCCAGACTATGAATTATTGGTGTCAATTAGGGACAAAAGCGAAGCAGCCAAGAAAAGCTTAGCGAGATTTATAAATGATCTTCAAAAAGGTTAAACCCCTAACAATCAGCTCAACCGGCTAAATAATTGCGCGTTTAGCCGGGCGTTAAGCAATTCAAAGAGATGTCGATGACTGCATGTTCTCTTTCACCGAGTGATAAAAAAACCTACGCAACAGGCGTAGGAAAAATTCTCGTTAAAAAGTATGGAAAGCAAAAGTAGTACAGTCCTCATCGAGTAAAGATGGCATCACGCCAAACGAAGTACGACATCGATTGGCATTGTTGGGCTATGTGTTTATTCTCGTCACCAGGAGACTTCAAGGCATATCATGATTCTATTGGTGAAACGTGCGATTACGTGGCTATGAAGACTGAAATGGCATTGGCTTTAACTGATGGAGCGTCTACGTCATGGTTCGACTTTGACCTATCGTGGTTAGAATAGCCTGATTTTGATGTTTCCTCTGCTTTTGATATTTTCGACTAATGCTTAATCAGTGCATCTTGCGGACACTCACTACTCCCGCCTTTTTGTGAGCGCAATTGCAGCCTAACTATAAAAAGCACTTCGGTGCTTTTTTTTTGGCCGGCTGACGCCCGGCTGTTCACCACAGCACCAATTACAATTTCATTTTAGACCCGCACGCTACCATGCTTTTTCATTTGTGTGAGCAAGGGGCGATAAGATGAAAACCACGAAAGCATTCACTGTTAACAAGGCGATCATACGCAGTCTGATAAGCAGCCAGGCGGGCAGTCTGACCAAGGCCATTGAGGAGCTTGTCAGCAATTCTTTGGATGCGAAGTCAAAGCGTATCGACATTAACATCGATGAACACGGCTTCGTGATTACAGACGATGGATTGGGATTCGTATCAGAGCAGGAAATCGAATCGTGTTTCGGTGACTTTGGGTTCGACCATAGTGTTGAGGCTGAACAGAAACGAGGCCGCAAGCTGGGGCGATTTGGGCTTGGGCGTGGTCAGATTTTCAATTTTTGTCGAAGTGTGTGGACGACCAATCAATTTCGCATGTCAGTGGACTTGCATGATGATTCAGAAGATGCAGCTTACACTTTCGAGACACTCAACGAGGTGGCGCATCAAGGCTGTAAGATCGAAGGTGTCTTTTATTCGCCAATTTCGCTGATGGACCTGCACTCAATCAGCGCTATGCTCAAGTCACATCTGAAATACGTGGAGGATATGGATGTCTACTTCAACGGAAAGCTGATGAATACGAAGCGGTCAACGGTCAAGTGGACTCACGAAGATGATGCCTTTTTATTCCGAACTTCTTGCAGTACTCAAGGTGTAGACCTTTACAATATGGGTGTCTTCGTCGAAACAATACCTCACAGCAGGTATGGCGTGTCCGGAGAGCTGGTCTCCAAGCAAACGCTGGAACTCAATATGGCGCGAAACTCTTGGCTGGAAGTGAAGTGTCCATTGTACAGGGAGGGGAAAAAGCTGCTGGAATCCTATGGCGGAAGCCTCGTGAAACGGTCGAAGTCATTGACGATCGCGGACCGCCAGTATCTGATCAATCAAGCAATGGCAGGTGCAATGTCTTTAGACGAGTTTCGACGAAGGAAAGTGCTTCGTGGCGCAGATGGAAAGTGGTATTCGCTTGAAAACATCATGCGTTTCAGCGAAATGACTGTGCCTGAGTCCAAACGATCGCAGTTGGGCGAAAATTTAATTAAAGATCGCATCGCTTTTGCGTTATGCCCTGAATGTTTATCTTGGTTCGGTGCCGAAACACTCGAGGAATGGCTAGAAAAGCTTGATTCCATCCACATTCTGCAGCACATGTCTGTTCTTAACCAGAATCCAATCTCGCGTAGATTGCCTCAACCGCGCTCCTTTCGTGAGTTCTCTGCGCTGTATGACGGTCAGTACATGGCTGTGCGCAAAGAAGATCAGACCAAGCAGGAGCGGCTTGCTTTGTCGGTCTTTAATCAGGACTTTCACCTTACCATCCTTCAAGCATGCCTTCGGGCATTCAACGTGCGCCAAGCGATGCGTCAAGTTCGACTCGGCGAGTCAGATATCGCTGATGGCTGGACAGACGGCACTAAGCATATCTTCATTGAGAGGGGTGTACTGACTAGAAACATGAATCAGGGGGTTGTGGGAGCAGAATACCTGATTAAGCTGCTGGTGCATGAGTATTGTCATACCGATAGCTCGAATAAGGAACATGCGCATGGCGAAGAATTTTTAAAACGCTTTCATGACTGCCTATTCGAGCTAAATACGTCCGGCTTGGCCGTTAAGCTGACGAAGCTTTACTTTAACAAATGCGAAAAGGCAGGGTTGCCTTTCAAGACCGCCGTAGCCAAGTCTATCGACGCAGCCAAAGTAGTGAATGTGCCCGCTGAAGAATCAGATGTGCAGTGACCTTCTGGTCGCTGACGTATGAGCGTTGTTGCGCCAGTTCGTTGGTTGTCGATGGCTCTTCATAAGGAGTTGAAGAGCTGTTTTAGGTGTGCTTGCGCGTAAATTCATGTGGTCGCCCTTCCTTGCAACCGAGATAAGCATCATCAATATTCTATTGTACTATGCAAACCTATTATGCATACTGTATAAGGGTGCTATTCGTTGGCACTAGTTCATGTCGTCTACAGCGAATTCAATCCTGATACACATGACCTCGCCGAGATGTGGGAGTTTAAAATATTTAGCCTGTGTATGTGCACACTGGGGCTTGTTGGGTGTCTAGTAATCCTCAAAAGGGAACGCCATTCAAAGGTTGCATAAGCTATGTCTTGTACCCGTTAATTTGTAACTTACCTCTGTGGCCTTTTTACTGAAATAATCTTCGGTATCATCACCTTCCATCAGGAGATCAATAATATGCTGTTTAGGCCATGGAAACCCAAGGGCTCGGATTTTTATATCCGTTTTTACGTAGAGCATGGGGATGGGGACTTTATCGGAAAGAAGGGTGGCGGGCTCGAGATCACTGCTGCGTCCCAGATACGAAAAGTAGAAATCGGAAATTTCTTACGTAGTCATGGAATTGACGTTGATCTAATAGGGATGGCAGAGCTGCATCAGGCACTAAAACAAAACAGCCTGTTAGTATTTCAAAGGGGTGGAGGGAAACAAAACACTAGAAGCTCAGTAGCCAAGCCCGCAGTCACTGATGATGGTCACAGTTTCTCGTTTGCGAACAAAACACCAGAAGAGCTGTTCGAGGATTCTCTGACGCTCGTCCCATCAAAGGCGCCATTCAAAGCATCGACGTTGAAAAATGGTTTCATCGGTATGGATCACCGGGAGCCGGAGGGCCTTAAGAGCCTTGTCGAAAGCATTCCGTTGGAAACGTTTTCCGCATCACTCCCAAATGGTGATTTTGTGATTGGCGATCGAAAGAACCCAACACGAGAGTTAATCGTCGAGCGAAAGACGATAACAGACTTCTATACCGGTATTGTAAGGGACGACCGCCATTGTCACGAGCAAGCCGAAAGGTATTTTAGCTACGCTCAAGAGCGAGCAAAGGAAGGTGTATATATTCAGGTAATCTGGGTGATAGAGGCTGAAAACCAAGGGAAAAGGCTGCTATACAACACTTTGCCAGAGGTTAAACAGATTGACGGGATGGTATCTTATCTTACCGTGATTAATAGGCAGTCTGTGGTGCAGTCTTACGGTGAAAACCATACCGCGTATTTGATAGCGAAGTTTGCTCAGGCCTTTATCGAGGAGTCGCTTTTCTATCCGGTGAAAGTCAACGACATTCGGATCGATAAGACCAAGTCACAACGGCACGCGATATCTGGCTTACCGGATCAGTCTGATAGCAATCACGGTGTGGTGATATCTACGCAAGGGCTGGAACAAATGCTTTCTGTTTTTCCAGGGATAAAAAGTAATGTCGCAAAGGAGCTGGCAAAAACAGGTAGAAGTTTTGCTGAAATTGTAAGTATGTCGGTAGACGAGCTGAAGAGTGTAAAGGGAATTGGAACCCAAAGTGCGATTAAGCTTCATCACTATTTCAACCTAAAGAAGTAATGATGGCTCACCAGCACTGGCGCAATTTAGGGCAAAGCAGATGGTCAGTCGGTGTGATGTGGGACATTAACGAATCACCCTGCGAGAGGTAAATAGTGAGAAAATTGAATGTTGGAGATTTTTTATGTTTTTGCTTTTGAACCTAAATATAGCCATATTTGTTGGAATGACGGTTAAGTTTGGGTTGGCAAAAGCACTAATGTGGTTGGGGTTGATGGGTATTCTCTGCGTATTGGTTTCGAGTATTGTTTCGAGAGAACCGTGGGGAATGTTCAGATACTTTCGTGATTCGTATCTGGATGGGGTGGGCACAATATTAAACTTTGCGAGAAAACGCGGAGGTTAATAAAGCACCTCTGTGTGTATTCCATAATATCCACTAACTAGCCATATGCAGAGTAGGCCCCTTTGGCAAGCGTCGTTGCACCTATCATCATCAGCGCTAACGCTAATGAGCCGAGATCGTCATGCGGGTTCTGTTATCGATATCGGTCCAATACTGCTCACCGATTGATTCGCGCGTGTCGCCAAAACTGAGATGTCCCAGGTCCATGTCGCCACGGAAGCGGGATTTGAGCACGATGGCGTCGACGAAGTCTTCCCGGTTATTACTCCCGTTAACCCCGCTCTCGGAATCAAGCTTGATGACATTATCCTTCACCGCCCAAATCTGCGTATTCGCTTGCGCAAATCCTTGTGTGGTCGAGATACTGCTTGCGCTACCACCGAGTTGCGCCGCTTCTGCTGCGTAGTTTTCCTGGGTCAGATAATCGAACATCAGGGTGTGGCCACGATTGTTGTGTACGCGCATGGATTCGTAACGGAGGCCGACGATGTCAAAATCATATTCCATTTCAGTAATCTCAAAAAATGACTGAATTTTGATCTTACTGGCGGCATCACCTATACCCGTTTCGGTAAAGGTACCGAATTCGTCAAACTCCCCGAAACCATTACCACGATTCTCTAGCAGCATGTCAAAGCCGCCGAAATAACCCTCGATCCGCAGGTTCGACATGATAGTTGTCTCCTGGCTTACACCTGCGGTACCGTTTAGATTGTTGATATCGTCACCAGGCTTGTAACCTGAATCTTTTAGTTTGAAGTAATCCAGCTCCATCCCAAAATCGGCCAACTCATAAGGACGTGACCGTAATCGCGTATCTGAGGCCTCTCCGTGTATAAACAGGTCACCATCCTGCAGCTGCATCAGGCATTTTCCGTTATCCCCGCAGCCGGTTGAACCGCTCGATCCCAAGGTGGTCTCGTTGCCCCAAGCATAATAAAACTGGTTATCGGTCAGATAATAGGTGGGAATGACAATATCTTCGGGGCCTGGGCCAAGCGGCGGAATGTCAATCGTGCCACCGTTCTGAAGCAGTCGCCCATTTGTTGAACCGTCTCCGGCGATGTCTACATGCACACGAACGTTATTTAAGCCGGTAGAACACCCGTAGCTGGAATTGCCTGCAAAGGGCCCGCATCCGGCACCCCCAGGATCATTCGGATCAACAACTATGCCGTCTTGCGCGTTGAAACTGGTACCTACTTCTGATGTGTGGTCCATACCACCCAGCCGCATGCCGCCCATGACAATGGAACCCGCATCTTTATACATGAACTCACCAATCTCGATACCCATGTCGATATCGATCGTCAGGCCCTCACGCCCGGTGACACCTGACAATTGATCGTCATCAATGGCTTTAAGTTCGGCTTGAGAGAGTGTGGTGCCTAGCAGTAAGAGCAAGCTAAACAGCGCTTTGCTTCCAATTTCCTTGTGCATTTTCGACATTCCGTTACAGCAGTGAATGTTCATTGTCTCTGGTTGGTGCCGCCGGCTTCTGAATGAGAAGACCTAAAAGTGTTTACTATATCCGACGTGCACCCATTATTATTCCGAAGCTTCCGCACAAATTCATTCAGAATGTAAAATCTTTGTTAAATCGTATGCGACAATTTTCATTTCGTATAGTCAGGAGCTAAAAAGCTCTCCGGGCTCGCCAGGGGCGACTCTTCATTGTGCAGGTAGTCACCACTTAAGCGATTGCGCGCAGCAGTACGTACGTCGATTTAAACCCGCTGGTACACCATTCCTTGATTTTGGGAAACTGATTCTAAACGTGCGCGGTAAAGGGAGAGGTGCGGAATGGTCACTTCCTTATTCGCTTTTTTCGCGATGATGCCATCCATATTTTCGGCAGAGGTACACGCTTAGATAGTGCCCTAAGGCCGCAAAGCAGAGCGCGATCAATCCGATTACAACGCTTGATGTCGTCAAACCGAAGATTCCAGCGGCAATCAACATGCCTGACGGATACGCGTCGGCCGTGTCGCCGATAAGGGCTCTACTCACCTGGTGCTCTGCGAAAATAGTAAAGAAAGAAATAAGCGCTACCGCGGCGATTGATACTTGTACCATTACTCTGTCCTTCAATATATCTGCTGGGTCGCGCCCTGTGCGCTATTTCTTTAGGTCTTCTAGTTTCGAAGTTGAAAATGTCTGGCTTATCATTTCAGTCCTAACGATAGTATTGCAGTAAGGACAAATAACAGGTTCTTTATCTTTACCTCCCGGCACGTCAACGCCCATCATTGTGACATTAAACTCTTTCATACACTCTTGGTTATTGCAGGTTTCACGAAACATTGAGATGTCCTCCTATTCCCTCGGGGTTAGCGCACCTTATACGTGCCTCCCTGGAGTTTACGTTCTATTTAAGTGGAAATGAATCTGAATGAGCCAAAGCGGCGAAGATCCGATACGGCTTCACGGATGATATGTCTTGCTTGAGGATGTAACTGTTCATCTAAGAACAACCAAACAGTATATTCCTCTGCTGCGCGTGGTAGGCCAAGAGATTGGCCACCTGTCGCGCAGTAGCAAACTACAAAGGCATTGAACGCCATTAATCGGGTTTAGGCCGCTGTTGGTGTTTGAGTTCAAAGTAGTTCCGTATTCAGACCCTATGAGAGCGCAGAGAGCAATGATGCAAGACAATATATGCAAAGAACCATAATGCCTAAACCGGCAACCATAACCTGAATGGAGGTCTTGATTACGCCTGGCTCGACTGCCTTCCTCTTCGCTATCATCCAAATCGGCCAAATTACCGATATCCCAAACATGACGGAGGCGCACACTAGCCCATTCTGGTTTATTCGTGGGAATAGATTTGCGATATAGACTGCACCTAAACCTGTAATAATGTAACCGAGTATACCTGCCTTCAACCAGATGGAAAGACCCAGCACATCCATAAGCGCTACGATACTAATAAATGGCGTAAAAAAGCCGACGATGAACAACCCTTTATCGACTTCTTCCAACCATTTGCTTCTTGTTTTATCCATGGTTATATATTCCTCTATGAACCGCTCTTTTTAGAGCACAAAATCGCTTTGTCCCACAGTTTCAGTTCGTGCTTCTCTAGCATGAATACCCATTGATCTGGGAAACAGCCCAGCTCTTGGTGAACAGATAATGAGAACGTTTCAGGTGAAGAGTTTTTTGCGAGTTCAAACGCAAAATAGTATGACCAGATAAAGATTAATATTGCAAAAATTACACCCATAGCGGCTTGTCGAAGTCGTTTTTCGAATGCCAATGCTCCCGCTGTAGCGATTAATCCGTAACCGACGAAGTCTAATCTCGAGAACAACCCAAACGCGTATTTTTTCGCTCGGACTTCGATAGGCAGAACGCTGTTTATAAGTACGCAGGCACAAACGGTAATGCTGCACACCGCTATAATCAGGTATATGTCTTTCTTAGTCGGGGAGATCGTTTCATTCTTGCTCGGTGCAATTTTACTCAGCATCACATTGTTCTCATAACGTACACTCGTCAGGTACTGATGGACATTTGTTCGCCGGTTCAAGTAATGCCGTTGCTTTTTACCAGGATTCAAATGCACATCAACAATAGCTGAAGCTATAGTACTATGCAATGATATGTATGAATATGTACGTATTGAAAGGGTCGGATGCGCTACCAATTAGGTTTCATATACTTTGCTACTGTATCTGTTGGAGTTTAATTAACTACTCTTGGTTTCTTTTTAACCACTCTAAGAAGCTTTCTCTGCTAGCAGTTGCACATGCCTGGCCATCGAAATTGTGGTGTTGGCAGTATTGTGAAAATAGTGCGCCAATTTTGCTAATCATGCTTTCACAAAGTGCTGCTGTGGTGTCATCAACACAGTACTTACCGATATGTATGGAAAACTGTTCGACAGTATTGAAAGCAGTCTGTCGCTCTTCTTCGGCGGCAACACCAGAGAATGCGACAATTGCTAAGAGGAAAAACAAAACCTTCTTCATAATCTATTACGTTTATGGCCAAAAAGGTTTCTGAAGCCAGTCAGTGACTATTTTCATATTGCCGGCGTCAAGTGTTTGCGCCGCGTCGATGAAGTCAAAATGAAATTCATTATCGTGTCGCCAGATACCGAGTGCAAATGCTGCCATTATCGCTTCTCCGTGAGACGCAACGCTTAGGAACTTCTCAACTTCTTGAGGCCTATAGGATTGAGCATCAAAATCGAAAAGTGGCATCAAGAAAGGAAGTTGCTCTTCTATCCAGAGCGCGTATTTTGCCTGCGCAGGCGAGAGGGAGGTATTCAATCTGGTCATATCTCTGCTGTCATGTATCTGAGATCGTTTTGTTACTAAGAACATATGCTCACATCAGGCGACTGTGCAACGATCCGTCTGCACCGAAACGGGAGAGTTAGGGTTAGATGGGGTGTGATGCACTAATTTACTCTACCCCAGCTTCATTTTGGAGTCTATTCGTTTGCAGGTGGGTGATACCCCCCTAGTATTAACCAATTTATCAGTACCGCCAAATGGCAAGTCATTTTGTTGGTTCATTGCTGGTGCGCTAGACTGGCTTGGGGGTAAAACCGGTATCTGGGGTCATGAAAAGAGATTAAGCAGGTGGGCTGACCCGGTTGGGTAGCGTGAAGACATTCGACAACTCGGTGTGCTATTGTCGGTTGATGCCATAAATTACTTAGTATGTGAAAGGGACAGCGAATGGACGTAGACGCTCAAAGTAGTTTGAATTCAAGGGAGCGGTCGTTGCTTAACGATCCATCCGTATCATACTGGCTGAAGGAGCAACTTGAAGTACTCCAAAAACGAGACCCACTCGATGCCCTCAGAGATGCTGAAACTCTTGTGGAGGTTTTACGGGAAAAGACAACCTCGAAGCTACAAGGGTCGCGAAGTATAATCGACGTCGAGTCATAGAAGAGGAACAGGAACGATGGACATGATGGAGCGACGGGCAAGGTCTAACGAGATAGTTTCAGAAAGCGCCGTACTGACGGGACTAGAGAGTGGCTATTACACATTCTGTGCTCCTCTACTTCTGGGGATAGCGTTTCTAGTCAAGGCCGTTCTATGTGTTGTCAGCGGGGATTATTCTACAGGATTTCCGATAGCGTTATTTGGGGTGCCTTTTTTCGTTCTGGCGCAGGCTGGTAGACATCAGCAGTGCAAGGTTGATCATCGCGTGTCGTCTTGTTTAACGGGTGATAGACGCTGATAGCGCGAAGATAAAAATAACGATCTCGAAGCCAATAAGGGGGTCAGATGAAATTTACTCCTGAAGATGCCAACCTTGTTTTCCCTACTGGCCGACTCATTGCGGACGTGTATGACGACGCAACGAAGCGAGCTCAAGAACGGTCAATCCCTTTATGGCAGGCCCTCGATGACGAGTCACGGGCCAACGGAATGGACGTGGGGTGGCATGCCGCCCTTAGTGATCTTCGAGATCAAAAGCTCATTGAGGAAGCTGTGGCTGAAAGGGGAATACCCCAGCTTGTGCATTCTCTTGGAATCGAGGTTTCCGCAAGATATTTCCTTTCAGGCGGGAAAGGGTTTGGCGACCCAGATTCTGTTATAACAGTGTCAGAGCCTTTGAGTATCAGTGTTGGCGCGCAGCTTGGTTTCAGGCCCTTAGTTATCATATCTTTAACGGCTGAAGGTTCGGGTGCACGAGGCGTGCAATTTGTCCCTTACCAAGAGTGCATGGATGTTGGTCCAACACTGCGCAGACTTTGGAGTTCATGTGACGCGCTTCTTGGCCTCCCAGATGTCATAAAGCTGAGTAATCACTTGTCAGATATTGAAGAGCGTCTGGCGAATTTTGTTGGTAATGAAAGCGTTTCGATACAAATAGTAGATGGGAAAGATCGCCGACACACTTCCAATGTGACCGCTGCCAGGGTCCCATATTTCATGATTAATGAGGACGAGAGGCCATCTCTTGCAGCATGCAATCAAGGCCTGTTAGACGTATATCAGGACATTCGGGACAATAAGGAAAGAAGGGTTGAGTATAAAAAACTATTAAAGCGCCCTCGAATCGCATGTGATATCGCACCTGGCTCTGTAGCGATCAGTTCAACAATACTTCGATCGCCTAAAGTCAGAGATTCAGATATCAACACAATTGAAAAATCCGGAAAAAATTACGGGAACATCCCATATTTTGAGGTTAGGCGAAAAGAATTTAGTGCTTTGCAAAGAGAGCTCATACGAGATGACTGGTGGTTCCTTGGCTTGCTGAAATCTTTACCCTATTCAGCGTCAACGATAGCCAAGCTGCTGGGTACATCGACAGAACGTTGGGAGAACTTTCTTAATGGGCGAGCACCTCTTAGTAAGAATGCATTTTCATTGCTAACCTACTATTTAAGGTTGAGGTTCGAAGAAGAAGATGAGGAATTTTCGCCTCGTGTAGATCGCTTTGGCCCACTGTTGCTAGCTCCCAAGTCCAAAAGAGTGTTTATTGAGGCATATAACTGCGTTACCCGAGGTGGGGACCATGATGTTGCTTATGAAATTGTGTGTACGAACGAGAACGCTGACTATCGATATGTAATTATCGAATCATACTACACATATTATGTTTTTAGACTTGATAGGACGTGGCCATCTACAACCGCTTTGAATAAAAATGACACACTAGGAGGTGAGAGCGACTTGCTTGGGTTTGAAGGTTGCATTGAAGTGAAGCCCACTTTCTACAAACAAATAGTCAAACTGTGTGACGATGCAGTATCTAACCCAAACCAGTCACGAGCATTATTAGACGCGTTTTTTCAACCTTGGTCTGAGGCCAAAGGAATTGACGACTATTCTATCGAATCATGGTGGGCTTACCCTAGATTTGTTCGAGGGCGTGACTAATAATAGTGTAATAGAAGCAGTCAGACGTGAGCCTCCTGCACAGCGCGCCTGGCCAGAACACTCCAAAAAGCTCAGTGAGCCGAGAATAACCTATTCACCGTAACACTTTCGCGCCTATTTTTAATCAGAGCGCTTTCTTCCTGGATTCCTCTTGAGATAAGTATTCAGATACAATACTTGTTTGCTTATCTAGATCAGCAAAGACCACTTTGTAGCCCTGTTCTTTAAGAAAATGCGGCTAAAGCTTTGAAGTGCCATTACCGCCTGCCGTCATGGTAATTGTTATTTTGTTTGCGTCCTCAATACTCATACAACACCTCAAACTAACCGCTTCTCAGTTATTTTGCTTCTCCTTTTGACTGCGAGATGATCAATACAAAATTATTTTTGTCGTGTATGAAATACTTGTTTCGATTGTACGGGTGACACCGGACGAGTACTTCAAAATGACCAAATCGGGGAATACCATGGAAAGAATAAACAGTAATACTGTTGTCATTGGTGGCGTTCAAATTGAAGCGGTGCGCTTTAAGGCTCCTATACCGCATTGGCGGCCGAAGCTACCAAACGGAGAAATCGTAGACGTTGGTGTGTTTAAGAGTGACTCGCGCCCGAAGATGTTTGAGGACATCGAATACTTTTTTGTTCGTATCTGTAAGCGTGATGGCGAGGAGCTGAAGCGACGATTCAAGCTGGCATAGTGTTTTGAAACCGGTAATGGGTATGCTGGGGTGAACGGGAATATCACGATTGCCTAGCTAATTAATAAACACTATGCAAAAATATATGTAATAGTTTATTGTATTAGGCCTGCTATATCCGACACCTGTACAAAATACATGGATTAGCCCTTGCTTGATCAGTTAGAGCCTGCAGTCAGAAGACACTTCAATTAAACAAGGTGAGTCAGGATTACTTTGAAACGGGAGAACGCGCCATGTCAAAAGACGTCAGCGAAATCGATCAACTTTTCATTCGTGCATGCAAGTCCAGAAGTCATCAGCTCAAACGGGTGGAATGGCTTTATCGTCGTTTCTATCTTGGCAGGGAAAATGTGGAAGGGTTTATCGCGGGCGTGCTGTGCCGAATCGCGGACCAGTATTTGGATCTCAGACCATCTTTTTTGATTCAGGCATTCAGCCCGGACGAAGCCTGTTTGTATGGCATCCGCGATCAGGACTCTCATGACCTGAAAACGATCAAAATATTGATCAGTAAAATCGCCCTTACCCATCGAGACAAATTTCCAGGACTACGTGCCCCCGCCGCGATTAGGCGCGTTAGCTGAAGCAACCTTTTCGTTTCATCGGCGAGAGAGACCATAATGAAGATGACCTACACGCAACATCGATTGACCCATTCCCAGTTAGAGCGCCTCGCACCGATCGTTAAAGGTCGCCCTCATTTGCATGGGATGGCTTTGGTTGCCCTGCAGCGTAAGTGTTTAGTTGAGGCGGTACCAGGCGAGCGACCGCCCCGCTATGTGGCGACTGAAGCCGGCGTCCAGGCGTTTCACGATGCGCGCGGAGAGGGATGGTAACCCGCCGCATTACGCATTCGAATATTGAGGAAAGCGCCATGAACCAATGCTCTGAGACCACACCGGTTGATGCCGATCGCCTCACAAAGCTGAGATCAGACTTAAGAAAGCTTGCTGCGTCACAGGATATTGATGATGATTTTCTGGTAGAGATTGAAAACATTCGACGCGAGGCTGCGCGGCTGTTGGAACAACCGGTTGATAGCCAATTGTTTGCGCCAAGCACCTGGGCGCGGGGCAATATGATTGTGGCGGGCAACAAAATCGTTGCGGGGATTGATCAGTCACAGTGCAGTGAGTACTGTAACGGGCTGGTACTTTTATTCGGAAGTGAAGAAGCATGTTGCCGGGCAATCAAACTAGGCTATGCCGCGTTCGATGTATTTGGGCAATCCTCATCATCCGATAACTGACCCCACAACGAAGGTGATAATGTGTCTCATACAGGCAAATTCGTAACCATGAAGTACGTAAAGGACTAAATAATGGCATTACATCCACACCCGACTGGAGGCTATCGCGCTTATAAGAAGATAGGGGGTAAAGAATTCCAATATTACTCAAGGGATCTGGCAAGTGCTGAGAAAAAACAGGCGGAATTTGAAGCATTAAGCAAACTCAGGGGGCGACCTGTGTTTTCGTCGTGCGGGCGCATGAAAGGGTGTCGCATCACTCTTTATAAACGTGAAGGGCGGGAGCCAGTCATTATTGGAAAAGTGGCGACCGGCCCATTCCGCCAGCAACGTGTCGTAGAGACAAGGTATAACGGGTGTTTTAGTGAGTTGTGGTGCTGGCTGAAGGAAACCTGGAAAGAAGCTTATCAACTGACCTCGAAGGATGTCGCTCACTATGGCGATGCCTTGCGAGCCGCGAAACGGCTCTATATTCGAGATCTTGGGTTGCTCGAGGAACAATTGAAGTAGACAGGACGTTGCTGTCGGTTTGGTGTGGTGACAAAGCAGGGGTAGCGTATGCTAGATCGACTCTGCCAATAGCTGAAGCTCTCCAATGACAACTTGTCGATGATAGTGATTGTGTATGCGTTCTGGGCCAACAAGATCTGCCAATTCATCCAGTCGTCTGGCCAGACAGCGTTCCTCGTGCGCGGCTACAGACTGAACGTGCGTGACTACGGAGAGTAACTGGGGGACGACTCGTCGGCTTCGTTCTTGTTCAATGAGTCCTCGAAGGCGAGACATGTTGAGCTTTCCGCATGTTGATTGATCGGTTTCGATAAGGCGCACCCAGGATAAATGGTCAGGGTGATTAATATGAGTATAGTCCACTTTTTCTTGAAGGCTTGAGTTGGCGAATGGCCCAACCCGGACTACACCGACCACGGCTCAACCAGTGCAGGATGTTCGATGGCATACCATTTTCGATGCAGAAAGTGGATTAGCTTGCGGATTGCTATGAATACAGCTGCAGAAACAGCTATGACAGCGAGTTTGAGAACCAATATTGCGATCATGTTGGGGTCGATAGCTGATAAATCAGCTATCCAGGTGAGAGAAGGCAACAAGCCAATAACTTGCCAGGCCATCACCAACGCGACACCAACTCGGGACGCCCTCAAGACGATGAAAGAAAGATGCTTGGTAAGGGTATAGTATGGCCCAGATTCTTGATCTACATTGTCATCGAACGATACAGACGCGATTTCGGCTTGGCCTTGCTCCGATGTGCTAGGTCGATGGTGATTTGGTGTGGCAGGTACATCAATGGGTTGCGCCGGGTCAGAGCTATCTTTGTATTTAGTCAGTAGCGAACAGCCTGCGGAGACAAATGCCACCAGGAACCACTGAGCGCAAAGCAGTGGAATATTGACCGATGCGACGATGGATCGGCGCGTCGGTGGATCAAACAGGAAGGCGTAGCCCATATTCAGTTCTGATCCGTTTGCAATGATAAAAAACGGTGGGTATAGCATCATGGCCGTCATAAAACACATAGCGGCGATCAGGATATTCTTTTGTGCAGCGTTCATGGTCATCCCTTTGAGCAATGAACTACGGAGTGCCGTAAGGCACTGCTATTGTGCGTGTGACTTTATCAATTAATCTAGGTCGATGGTAGGCAGAAGGGTTTTGTCTAAGGGGAATTCATGTCTATAATGCTGTTCATCCATACAGTTTGTTGAGAGATTAGATATGCCGGCAATTAGGTGTCGATTGAATCATCGGAAGTACGTACTCAACTCGGGAGAGTGTCGGATGGGTGCGCCAGCAGTGGTCGGGAACGCAATCTTAATCGAGCGCTCACCGGATGATAAGTTCGTCCCATTTAAAGGATTTATGACGCTTAACAGATTGGAGGAACTGGATGGCTATGAGTATGTACCAGCGATTAATGTAGAAGCGTTTACGTTAGACGATGATGGCCTGGGGGGGTGGCTTGACATACCTGCAGGACAAGCGGTCATCGCTGTGAAGAGCGGATCGCATGACGGATTCTATGTTCCAATTTTCGACCAGCAGCTGATTGCCTATTAGCAAGCCATTCTCAGCGCCCTACCGGTCTTTTTTGCCCGGTATGAACCAGTAGGCAGAATGGTACCCAGGTTCACCGTTAAAGTGCGGTCTCAATCCAATGACACAGGACGTTATGATGGATCACACCAGCCTCTCTTTATCTAGGAACCTAAATCAAACGCTCGTTTTTGAGTACAAAGATGTAAATGGCGATTTGCAAGAAATTCGCCTGTCTGTCACGAGAGTTTTTCGAAAACAAGTTAGACTGAACATACAAGCACCTCGTGATGTGCATATTATACGGGACGAACTCCTCAACACTGCGCCAGAGAATTCCGGGTAGCTCGACACGTGATACCGGGTCTTGCAGTGCTTAGGTAATGCGGCGCGAGGTCTTAGGTTAAGGGTGTAGCGCTATACCTCGCTAAATATCAAGCGGAGTGTATTGGCCGACTGGTCCTGATTGTTCAGAATAAGTTCGTAGAAGCGTATGGCCGCATTGCATGCTTTGGCATAGTCTTGTTTGTTCTGGTAGTCATGCGATGTAATAAAGTGAACGTCTTCCCCAAGCTCCCGAATGACCGTATCCATATATGCTTGTGCTGAGGGCCTATCCACAGATGGCACGGTAGTTTCCATACTCTGGATAATGACCTGGTCAATTGCGCTTAGCATGGGTGCCATTTGGGAAGTGGTTAGATGATCGCTGATGTCAATTGATCCGAACTGCTCCGGGTATAGGTTCTTAATACACAGAACGGGGTCAACTTGCGCGAGTGACTCAAGGATGTAGATAGTTTGGCGCACAAAATTGCGAATCGCGGTGTCACTCGTTTTTGGCAGTAGTTTTTGCGCAACTTTCTGAACGTACTGGCCCAGAGCCTCTTGGATCTGCAGCGTATTTGCCCCGGCAGAGAGATTGGCGTTCAATTCATTAATCATGTCTTCATAGATGGCCGGTTCGTGTTGCTTGATCATTTGAAAGGCTGGAAAATCCTGAATAGCTGCACGTATTTCCTCAATCTGATGATCAGAATGCTGCACGGGCAGAACGTCTGACGCGTCAACGAGATGGTGAACTACACCCGACTTTAGCAATTGATTAACGGACGGTATCCACATATCGTCATGCGACGTTTGAAACATGCGATCGATGAACTCTTTGGTGACACCTTGCTTGTGGAACACGGCACGGTCTTTCTCTTGCTCGAATGATAAATCAACATGCGCAGGGTTGGACAGCAAGCCTGATTGATACTGGTGGAATCCAAGGTTTGCCCCTCTCGCTAAAAAACGTTGCGTACCGCTGATAAACGCAGTCCCACAGGCGGAATAACAACCTTCAGTCGTATAGGTGTTAAGCTGGCGCTGGGCAATTAACTGCGCCAGCTCGCGACCCTCATAAATGCGTCCGCCGATACTATTGAGGATAATGCCTTCGACTTCAGGATGGCGCAGCAACATGGCGCGTACGTCGCTGCTTACACCAAATGCCAACCCACCGTTCAAATGAATGAGCCGGCTATCACTGGTCAACTCAAGGCTGTAATCACTGATGACCTCGATGCCAAAAGCTATCTGGTAGAGATCCCGATATTCCGGCCAGCCCTCTCGCACTTGATTAATGGTCCCAATCATGCTGAAAACGATCAGGAGCATGACCAGCCGCGGCAAGAACGTTCTAGTTGAGATGGCAATATGCCGTTGCGCTGCTCGCCAAAGCCCAACGATTTGCCAAGGGTAAATGACCAACAAAGCGAATGCTTCAATAGTGAGCGCCACCTGCGCCATGGTAGCCGGGTTGGCAATCAGTCCATCATTAGTGAGAGAGAACGTCAGGCCGCGAATTACCAAATTGAGCAGAAATAGATTGACCCAAAAAGATTGGGCAAGTGAAAGCTCGCCTTGCCAATGTCGCTTTAGGTAGTTCACCAAGTATCGCTCCTTGATTTGATGGGCATGATTGCAAAGCGAGCCTTTCTCGCCTGAGAGTCAGTTTTCTGCGGTTTGGCGGAAGGTTTCTACCAGGACAGTCGCCACGCCAGGTACCTCCGTCTTTAATGATTGGGTGCCAAAGGATACGGCAGCCCCCATCAGTGTCGACCCAATTGCTTCAAGCATTTGGGTCTCGCTTAGTTGCATTTGCTCGCATAGCTGGGCGACACCATCGGCAAACTCCTGTAGTTGCTCGTGCGATAACTCCGCCATGTGTTTTCCTTGTTGAGTGAATTCATTGCAAGGACTCTATCTGGTTTTATATCGCTTGTCAGCGCCTAGGGCGTGTCGCAAGCGCGTGGCGAGTCACAGAGCGTGTGAGGTGATGCGGGCACGCAATCAGAGTTTCAGGACCTGTCTTGCTGGAGTGCCGCGAAGAAAGGCATCGAGTTGTTCGTGTGTGAAGTGCACCCCGAACACCCGCTTGAGGTCCTGATAGAATTTGTCCGAGGTAGGACGTTGGGCGTGCAACCGATTGAAAAACGTCAAGCCCCGGTAAACCTCGGCTTCGCCGAGTACTTGTAAATCATCAATCACTTCGTCACTGCCCTCCAGGGCTTCGCCCGCTGAACTAACAATTTCATCAAGCGTTTCTTCATCGCCCGTCATCAGTTTGAGGAGCTTGCTGAAGGGCTTCGTCATACTGATTAACGATTGGGCCGCCGGGCCATGGACGCGCGGGATCAACTTCCCTTCCCCGCCCAGCTGACTGAGCAAGATTTCTATTTTCTCCAATAACCCGACTGCCTCGCCTTGCTTGGCGATGAGCAGCTCATTGCACAAGGCGCGATACTCTGCCGTGACGTGATCTCGCATTTGTTTAACAACTGACAGGACCTGTCGCGGGTTATTGTCGGCCGTCTCGGCAAGTGCATGGGCTAGAAACAGTGGTGCATAACAATGCAGTTCTCGGTACTTGGACAGATTGGAAATCGCATTTCGGCGTGCCAACGCTTGGTCATACTGCTGGACCAAGTCCGGCGCAAGGGATGGCTGTGTGTGGACGTACTTTTGCAATAGCCCGGCGGCACTGTTATGCCGATGTATGACAGTTGCCTGATTGTGTGCCGCGGCACTGGTGACTTTATCGAGGTAGCGGAGTTCGTTCAGATCCTCTAGGCCCACGATCGGATGAGGGACTTTTTCACGCCTGCTGACCACGATGTTCTTTCCTTTGCTCAGGATGGTGGAGCGGAAATCTTCTTTAGGGCGTGAGCGAAGCACCTGAACGAGCCATGGGGAATACCCAAACGACCGAATATTCTGGTTAAGATCGAAGAAGTCCCATTCAAGTTGATCGGTGATGCAACCGGTATAGGGGGGTGGTTCATAACGAAATTCTACAGGTTCTGCGCGAGGGTAGATAACCTCATCAAACAACAGGATGGCGTCTGTAAACAACATCAAGCTTTCCAAGGCCCCCAGTGTGACCGGCGCGCGCTCAATCACGCAGGTGTTTAAGGCGCTTTCGGCGATGGTTGGCTCAATGACACACCGTGCAATGGTGGGATCTTCAGTTGCGGTACTAACGCGTTTTTTTTCGCTCATACATGAAGCCTTCGATACAGGCGCATATGCGCTGAGACTCTCCTTTTGGTAGTAGGTGTATTTAAAAACAGTGGACGATGAAGGGCAATTAAAACTCTTTCTTGGGATACGAGTACGATTGGTTGACCTTACGGTACTTACTCAAGGAGATTTCATGCACGTAGATGCTCGATTAAGCCCGGTACTTTCTCTGAACGTACCACAGTGGTTTACCGAACAAAGTTTTCTGGACTGGCTCAATAGCAGCGTGCCGTTGATGACGTGGCATCAGCGGGGAGAGCCAGCCAATGAATATAGCGATATTGTAGTGTTTGTTGACCCTGGTTTAAGTGGAGAAGGTTCTGATCAGCATGACATGCCAGATCAATACTGGAACGCCATTGTGGCGCTGTGTAGCGAGCACTTCCGCCCTTCAACAGGGTTCCACATCATGGTTCGAATCACCAATCTTCAGGCATAAGTGGTTCTACAACACCCCCGTAAGGCCGAACTGCGCCGCAGTAAATCAGGGATAAGAGAAAAACATTATTGCTTGCGGGGCGATAATGTTTCTTCTACTTCAACCACAAAAGGAAGCAGGACATGTCGCACTATATCACGGCTACCGGTTCTCTGAGCTACGCGAATAAAAACGATCTTCTGGCAAGCATTGATCCGCTGGTAAAGGGAGGATGGCTATCTTGTGAGGATGGGCAGTATCTCTGGCGTGACGAGGCTGAACAGCTCGTGTTGGATGAAAATGCTGTGAGCATGGAGGACTGTTCGATTGTGTTTCCGTATTCGAGTTATCGCAATGTTTCGCGCGTGCTTGATGCAGTGTTGGCAAAGGCGACGGATGGGCAGTTGAAGTGGTACTCGACTGATGGTGATTATTATCTGAGGGCGTGGAGCGATGGCCGTCAAACGCTCATTGATAGTCCAGAGCTAATCGTCAAAGTAGCGCGTACAGAGGATCAGGGCGATCTCGATGTTCTCACAATGCAAAGTGAGGAATGGGAAGCAAGGTATCAGGACTGTGATTTCTTCGAGGCGCTCCATGATGTGATGGAAGCCGCGCTGGATCGGCTTTAATTACCAGCTTTAAAAGGAGGAAGGCATGTCCAAAATAATTGAACAAGATGTTGAAGAGCTGCATCGCATTTTATCTGAATTACTCGATAGCTCGTTATTAGACTTGGAGAAAGAAGCGAGTGATTGCCTTGAGGTGTTCGACCAATATGACTGGAAACCGAAGCCAGGGGTCAAGATGTTTACGTATGAACATCTGCTCAACAAAGGCTTGAGTGGTAATCTGACTGTTGAGGAGCTCGACGAGTTCATGGGGTTGGTATCGCGAGAAGGTGAGTATCATGTCTACTTGGTAATTCGGGAGGCACAGATGTTGGTCGACAAACCTCGACCCGTTCAATAGCCGGACTTCTCGAGGTCTGTGATATGGCTTAGAATGGTTGTTAGCGTGGGGCGCGATGGTTTTTATAGCGCTATAAAATTACTGGGGTTGGCAATCGCCAAGACTCGGCACGGCAACGACTTCTCGATGAACGGGCGAAACAATGTATACACAATTCGTTGATATCAAAAGTGGTGGCACGGTAAAACTGGGCGCGAAGCGCGTTTTTCTAGAGGCGAGCGAGGCTGAGGCCGTTATGTTGTTCGAGCGTATTTTTGGGATTGACCCATCTAATGTGACTTGCCAATGTTGTGGCGCTGATTATCTGGTTGTTGAATCCAATGACCAACCGCGGGAGAGAGACTGGGTTGTGAACCGCGCTGACATACAAAGGTTTGACGCGGGCCGCAAACTGACGTTTTCCTAACCTTCGCTTCGCAATAGAGCTAATTTGCATCAGGTGAGCGCATAGTGTGGCACTCACTAACACCCTTTCATCCGCGATTTCCTCGGTTTCTGACAATTCAAAAATAAATACCCATGCGCATTGCACAATGATGCTTCAACCATCTACCAGGAGGCGTCATGGCGACCACCAATTTGCAAAGTGCGTTGGAAAAGATTGCTCAGCAAGGGGCCGAACAGGGTCCCATTCCATGCAACGGAAATAGTTTTGGACGATTCGAATTTAAAGGCACTGCCGGTTGGCGAATGTTGCATTATCACGATACGCGAGATTGGCGAACACGGCTGTTACGCGCGCCTGATGTGCACAATGACGACAGCAAAGCCGATTAAAGGGCTTGGAATGAATGCTTAGTTCGCCGCCTCTGCTGCGTGCGTTAGCCTGCCGAACCAGATATCTCTGCACGAGCCTAAAAAAATGATTCGGGCGGCTCACCCTAACATCTCAATTCCGATGAGCATTCGGTCCAAGCTCATTCATACTATTTCAAGAGGAAAAACATATGGGTTTTTTAGCTGGAAGACCGCCGACACCAAAGAAAGCATCTATAACATCTTCTCAGGAGAACCCACACGCGCAGTGTATCTTCTTCGACCGCATGGTGCGGCCTCTATTCGGGAAGATGCGTACGAAGGGTACGGCGTATTTGGTGGCTTCGATGCATACACACTGTTTGCGCGATGGAACTTGCCAACGCTGGGCATAGATGTTTCCAAATGCTCTGTCGAAGACTTGCGCTCTTTGGGGATAGGGCTGGATGTCGGCACTGTATGTCGGGATAAAGAAACGGGTGATGTGTGGAGTATATTTCAGAACTACCAAACGCTGGTGGGTGGATACTACTTTTCAGGGAGATACGATGCGGTATTGCCTGAGTTTGGCATGTCTGCCAATGACCTGCGTATAACGGGGCGTTTTGAGTCGTTGCAGGTCTCTGATCTTGTGGTGACTCAGTACCCACTCAAATTCAGTTTTGATCGCCACGCGAGCTATGAGCGCTTGCTAGGCTCCGAGCATTGTCCACTACAAGGCTATTTCACGGCACAATGTGCAGATGAGCCATGTGTTTGTGCTTAGCAGCATCTAATCGCCTTATGCCCTGTGGCGCACCTGGTGCGCTTCAGGGACGTCTTTCAATCCTGCTGGTGTCTTGTTTAACACCATTGCTATGCACTCCCCTGCCCTCACTCTCTCGTATTGAAATTGATTTATCCTACAGCGTTTTATGATGGTGTTAAGTCAGCCAAGTTTGACTGACTTTAATTCTTCAAAGGGGAACACCACCATGAAACCGATTCGTTTTAGCGTGAATGCCGAGGGTATCAAGCGCACCTTAAAAAACACCTTCACTAACGAAACCTCGTTCCTGACTGAGCTCGTACAAAACGCGGAACGGGCAGGCTCGGATCGGGTTGAGATCGACATTGATACGGAAAAGCGCATTGTGATCGTGACTGATTATGGCTGCGGATTGGGTGATGAAGAACGCTTGGAAGCGTTTTTTACCGCAGGGTGCGATTCTAAATGGTCTGACGAAGTGATGGCGGAACAACTGCCATTTGGCATCGGGTCAGCGGCCTGTTTGTATGCATCTACTGAATTGGTCATCCTGTCCAACGGTATCGAGTTCGTGATTGACTCACAGCAATTTATTGAAACCGGTAAGCCGGTCTCGCCTGTGGCATGTGCGGTGACCCATGAAGGCGCAATGATTGGATTGCGCATCAGGGAGTCAGTCAATCTTGATCGCGTGCTGCAGAAGGCCAAGAAGGAGCTGTTTGAAGCCTTCCCAATCCCAGTTTATGTCAATGGTAAGGCGGTTTCGCAGCCGCGCAGCGTGGGCAACACCGAAGTCTATACATGGTTTGAGATGGGGATCGGGAAAGTTGGGGTGCAACTCAATGACTCGTTTTTGAAAGACGGGCACAAACGGGGCGTGGATTATTACTTGCAGGGGTATCCTGTTGCTATCTCACCATTCAGTAAAAATCGCACTAAAATCATCGTGCATCTTGATAGTCGTCAATTTTCTGCACGCGTGCCTGATCGCAACGTGTTGATCGATGACGAGGCTTCTCGGCAAAAGAGTGAAAAGGTGGAGGCGTTTGTCAAAGAGTTGATATTGCAAGGCATCGCACAAGTGCGGCAATCGATGGATATTCGCGCATTTAGCGCTGAATTCTACGATGTGCTCAGGTGCATCGATCCAGACAGTATCAGTGACTTGCCCTTGCCGAGAAAAAAACTCGGCATCAAATCCGAGATGCCCTACAAACTGATGGATTACGAGGGGGACTCACACACCCCATTCGATGATGACAAAGAGCTCGGTGTGGCATTGTTTCAAGAGGAACTCCCCGAATTGATCGTGGATTATCCTGATATCTATGAGTACGCAGAGAATATGCATCAGGATGAAGCGCGTACATTGGATGTCGCCACCTATTGCTATTTTGCGCGTATTCCCATGCTTACGGGCGTTGTGGGTGCTGGCAAAATCGCTGACTCGGTGTTGAATATTGAGAACGAGAGTGATCAGATCGACCTCTCGGTCAATGCGGTGAATGCACGTGAGGTTGCTAATGTCACACTCCCTAACTTGGGTTGTGTCGCCTTGGTGTTTTGCGATGAGTTCAAAGTACAGGGGCATAAGGGCGATGTTCCGCTGCCGGTTGCCACGGTTGATGACGCAATGTGGCTCCATGCGCAGACGCTATATATTCCAAAAAGCACGCATTGTTGTGAGGATGTGGTCAGACAGCAACTCTACACTGAAACCGATGATGATTACTCATCTGCTTTGGATGAGGGCTATTTTGAGCGTGTGGTTGAGCAGATCAGTGCCGCCATTGAGATGCACCGCCATGATGATGCGGGCTCATTGCTAGAAGCCATACTGGGTCGTTCGATGCGTGAACTTCATACAGCCAGAGAGAAGCTGGAAGGCAAGACATTTTCGCTTGAACTGGTCTTTAAAGATCATATCTGGGACAGCAAGGCATGCTTGACTGAACACCCTCCCGCTCCAAGGCCATAGAGCTCCATGTAGCATTCACCTTCACTGCCTGTGAGGGTGAATGCTCAAGCAGTTCCAGCCCCCTCTCTTTCAATAATACTTTTGACCAACGCGGCAATAATAGGTACTCGTTCTGATCGCGCAACGCGCTCAGATATGCATCTAGTTTTGGCTGTTGAAGGAGCTTTTATTATGTCTTGTTATTGCGAGGAAGCGGGTTCTTATGTGTTACCGGTCGGGGAGTTTAAGCGGCTTAAAAAAGCATTCGTTGTGCTTTGGCTGAAGGAGTGCAAACGCATGTATCTCACTGCACTGAGCGCCATCGAGAAGGCCAATAAGGCCAGCAAAAAACAAATAGCGGATGCCTTGGGCGATTATCGCGAATGCACCAGAGTGAACTACGTGCGCCATTTGATTAATGCCACGTTGGATGATCTCTGCACAGATTTTGTGATCCAGCACTATGTGGTTGAGGGCGCGGCCGGTCGGCTCAAAAAACCGTTGCAATCAGTGCTCAAACAACATCAAAAACGCGATTTGAGCGGTTTTTCCACTTCCATAAGTGGGTTGGAGTGGCAATTAGGTTTCTCTGATCAGGATTGCAGAATCATCTGGCGTGTTGATAACAATAATCGCAGCGTTGACCGAGCGCGGGAGTCCTTCGCTGGGAAATGGCTATTCTCGGTACTTGGCTCTGTAAAGTGGCGAGGCCAGACAGGCGGTGAAGTGCTCTACACCGATGAGTATTTAACTGAATATGGGCCTTGTGATCCTGACAGGCGTGATGTTTATGGCATCAATGCAAAAAGAGGCCGTTACTTCTGAGGGAGCGTTTGAACCCCGTACCGGATACCGGTGCGGGGATCACGCCATCAAAAAATGATTCTGAGGCTGTCTGAGAAAATATGGGTGTTCGGTCAGGGCGTCTAGCCATTCACATCATACCGTTGCAAGGGTCAGTAGATGAAAAAATTTCAGCCAAGTGTTGATCAAGCGGGTCGCATATTGTTTGCACCCAGTCACGCCAGTTTTCGGCCTTTGCACCAGCACGCTTGTTTGGGTCAGCGCGTACGGGTCATCACCTGTTTGAACACGAGTGAAACCGTCTCAATGCAACGCCCAGATGGGCGGCGTTATAAAAAGCTACTCACTCGCGTGTATTCGCTGCGAAAAACAAAGCTGCTGGGGCATGCCTCACGGTTTTGCTTAACCAATGTTCGTGCCGTCTATGACCCCAAGGGTTATGAAAATGTCATTCGGAACTTCTCTAAGAAGCCCCATGCGTGGCTAGAGGGCACCATATCGGAGGTGCTTGCCAATGATGATGCGCAGCGACATCACACCCTGATGGCTGCGCCAATTGATCAGTACATCGCGTATGACCCCTACAAGACCCGGTATTTTCGTTTCTGCGAACAACCATTCTTGCCTGATAAGACGCAAACGCAGGCGTTGAACGCTCTGTATCCAGAAAGCAGTCCCGTACCAAAGTTGTATTTCTATGAGTCCGGTATTCGCGTTGTTGGCGATACCTAGTCACCTCTGAATTCAAAAAACATTCGAGTCACATTCGAGACAATGGTGTTGTCACACTACTGATAGGAGAGAACCATGCAAGAAAACACGCATATTCAAGATGACGAAGTCTGTTTGCTGCCAACGGCAAATATACACAGAACGCCAGGTCGAAACCCACGAAAGGCACGCAACGCCGACGACTTCGCGCGCTTTGTTGAGTCTGTGAGAGCTAAAGGCGTAATGCAGTCTATTTTGGTACGCCCACATCCCGAGATTGTCGGTGAGTATGAAGTCGCTGCTGGGTATTCACGCCATGAGGCCGCAGAAATAGCGGAGGTGGAAAAGATTCCTGCCGTGATTAAGTTGCTATCGGACGAGGAGATGGATGAACTCGCCGTGATGGAGAACGTGCAAAGGCAGGATATGTCACCCATTGACGAGGGTGAATGCTGCAAACGGCTGCTCGTAATGCATGAGAACAACGAAGCGGAAGTGCAGCGAATCCTCGGCTGGTCAGCTAAGAAAATGAAGTCCCGATTGCAGTTGTCGTATGCGATTCCTGCCGTCAGGGATGCCTTGATCGATGGCAGGATTAATCTGGGCCATGCCGAACTCCTGTGCTCCCTGCGCGAACAGGCGCAGCCTGGTGGGCTCAGGTTGGTACTGGACGAGCAGTTGAGTGTGGAGGCGCTGAAAGCCCGAATTCAGGCGCGTAGCTTGCAGTTTCAGCTCGCTGCGTTCGATACCAGTGGCTGTAATGGATGTGAGCATTCCACCAATACGCAGGCCTCGCTATTTGAGACCGCCTACGACAAGGGGCGTTGCTTGAATCCTGACTGCTTCAAAACTAAAAGCGATGCCGCGCTGGCTATCAAGAAGGACGAACTCAAAGAGTCTTTCCACATGGTGAAGATGTCCTCAGAGGTTGCCAAGGGCACGGAAACTATTCTTCAGGTGTCAGGGGCTCAGGGTGTGGGGGCTGAACAGCGAGAAGCCTGTCGAAACTGTACCACCTATGGCGCGGTGATTTCGGATCAACTTGGATCAAACGGACGCGTGACAGAGGGTGTCTGTTTTAATCTGAAGTGCCATGGCGAGAAGGTGAAGCTTCATCAGGCTTCGCTGATTGCGACGGATGCAGACAACCCGTCGGAAATTGTCGGGGACGGTGCGAACGCAAGCTCCAAATCCAAACCGAATTCGCCTGCTGGTAAGTCCACGAAGCCAACAGCCGCCAAACCGGCTAAAAAAGCGAGTGCCAATGCCGTACCAGGTAAGATTGTGCTGCTGAATCACGAGGTTCATCGTGCCGCTGCGGCCCAATTCGTTGGGCAGTCATCGCATATGGCCAAAGCACTCGCTTTGATCTCGATGATGGCGGATCTCACCCGAAGTGGATCGAATTTGGATCTGACCTGTCTGGGTGAGACATCCATCAAAGGTTTTACGTTTGATCTTGAACATCGCCAGCAATGGTTGAATCTGTTTTTGAGCTGGGATGAGTCAAAAGTGGATGAAGCCATAGTGCAGGTGGCCAGTGCCGGTATTCATCAGTCAAGAAGCAATGCATGGAACGAAAAAGCACCGGAAAAAGATGCGTTTGGTGGCCTGGCAGTGGCTATCTGTCGGGATCAGAAACTGCCGCTGGAAGGCCATTTTTCGCTCTCGGTGGACTACTTATCGCCTCATACCAAACCCGTCATCCACCACATGCTGGAGGAGTCGGGTTTCTCAGATGCGTACAAGGCAAAGCATGGTGAGCAGGGGCTGAAAGCCTTGTTGGCGATGAAAAAGAGCGACTTGTTGGATGCGGTTGGGAAAGAGGCCTTTGATTGGTCTGGCTATCTGCCAAACAGTATCAAGCTGCATTAAAAAATACTTTGGGCAAGGACGCTCATACTAACCCTGTCATTCAAGTGGAGAGACAAAATGAGTTTACTGGAAACAATTATTCCCCTGTTATCCAAGTCGACACAAAGGCTGGATTTTTCAGTGGCGGGAACCGGTGACGGTGTGTGCATGCGCATCACACCCATCGTTGGCAAGGTGCGCGAAGATGCGACCGAGCAGGAGCGCAAACTCTACGGTGCGCTGTCGGTGCCGTTGAAGCTCGAAGGTCGGTTGGAGGAGATCGAGGCTGCCGTGGTTGAACGCGTTCGCGACTATTTGTCGTATCGCAATGAGTGGCAGGCAAAGTTGGCCAGTATACATGCTGACTTGGGGGAGTCCGTTGCGAGCGACAACACCGAATCAACTGAACACTCGGTTGAATCTAACGATGGCTTGGAGCTTTAGGAGGCCGGTATGGTACGCATCATCGAACAAACACGAGTATTTCAGTACTGTGGCACCGAATTGCCCGATCCAGACCCGGCGTTGAGTAAGGAGGATGTCCTACTCCATTATGCCAATTCACAATATCCCGAATTGCGCAGAGGCAAGGTCGAGCAGATTGCTGAAGAAGGTGATCGTTTGGTTTTCGAGTTAACACGCGCGAAGTTCCAGCCCGATGGATAAGGAGTGGGAGGCGCTATTGCTATCCTGCGTTGAGCAGGATAGTTGGGAGCCTTTGTTGGGGGATCATCAGGCTAGGGAGGATGCATTATGCATCAGCGAACAACAGGCAGTGAGACTATGGAACTTCTTGGCGCAATGCCAAGGCAGCGTCATGCAGAACACGACTACGCTGCCGTTGCGCTAGATCGACGCCTTTCTATCCCCTCTCTGCACGCACAAGCGGTTGCCAATATCGGGAAATCGGAAAGCCTGCTGTTGAGGAAATCAGTGAATCCTCGCCAATGGGCCAGCATGGCGTTGTACTTGCTGCGAGAGAATCGTGTTGAAGCGGATTGGTTGAGAGGCTTTCGCGCATCGCCGGACTTTGAAAAGTGTCGAGAGTTGTTCGCTCGGATGGCAGCACATCTAGATCAGAAAATTGAGAGCGTGCTTTCGGAATTATCGGGCAATTGGTATGTCCGTGATTGTACCGTGAGTCTTGATGATGAGGGTGCTCTCGTGCTTGAAACAGGGACTGGGGACTACGGTTATTCTGATGTCAGTAATCTATTCGCAAAAAGCCGCAACCCAGTGGATATTCAACGTTGTCTGAGACTTATCGACACGGGTTTCTGCGGATTGAATTTACCATGGAATTATCTCGAAAAGTTCTATGAGAGCAGTCAGGAAATGGCAGGTGATTGCGATGTTGAATTGGGCGAAGAGGTTGCCGAGATTGATTTAGAGCGCATTCTGCCGTGGTTGGATGGATCAGGTGAGCCAGAGGATATTCTGGAAGAGCTCTCTTGCTTGGGTCGCGTATTAATGAATTACGGTGAGGATACACTCTCGAACGATGAGTTGTATGTCTGGGCGCAACAACGATTGCTGGACATCCCAATCAATAGCTCTTCAATTGATCAATGGATACTGGATGTGGTCGCCAGCACTCTCTCAGCGTACCCAACCCAGTCCGACTGGCTGGCTCGGTACAATCATCGGCCACGCAAACATTGCGACTTCGCAATAGTGGGCTGTCAGAACGAGGGCGTCCGCTTCAAAGATATGGTTCAAATGGAATATGAAGCTTGGATGAGTGACCCCGATGAAATAGGCGTGATGTCTTTTGCACTGACATCGCCTGACGCGCTTTTTGCCATGGATGCGCATTTATCGCGCCTGACAGAGGGTCTGAGATTACTGGATCAGGCAGCGATTAAAAATGAAGAACTCGATGAAGCTGCATAATGATCTCAAGTATCGAGGAGTGACTATATGACGCAAAGAATGGCATTGCTGCTGGAGCAGCATCAGGGTTTGGATGCACGCAGTTGTGTGCATGTCACTTGTCATCCGCTGGTCGGCGAAGAGCGTACGACCATTGGTGCGGGGAAAGTCTTGGACAAGCAAGCGTTACGTGGAATCTTGGATATTCTCGTTGAAGGTCAGACGAGCGAGCTGGTGTTTCTGCCACGCAGGCTGATCGCAAAATCGGCCAATACCTTGATCTGGTACAGAAAGGCTTCGGCAAATACCGAGATTCGTTTTTTGGGTGGTAAGACCGGTGCAATCGACCTGTCCGTTGCTGTCCCGAATTTATTGTTCTGCCTGCATGCAGGACGTCTTTGGGTGTTTGCCTACAAGGGACGGGGGGCGCCTGATCTTGACACGCCGCTCTACCGTGCGCCGTTTGGAAACATTAATGACCATGGCTTTATGTGTGTTGGGGCAAATCACCTTCCTGAGTTTCCAGACATCGCTGAGATCGAGCGTGTTGAGGAGATGTTTTTTCAAAGTGAGTTCAGCGAGGTGCATGGTTCAAGTCCGATTAAGGGTGTCGATAACTACGATGCTATGGTTGCGTTCTACCAAGGCTTAGTCGGTGCCAAATGTTTCCCAACAAGGCGCTTACGCATGTGCGGTTTTGATGGGAAGCAGGAAATGATGTTGGAAGAGGTGTTCAGCCTATGTCAGTAGAAATAGCCCCTGATTCAGGGATACCGGAGCTGGTTTGGCCAAATCAATGGCGTAGCAGAAGGATTCGGGTGTTGTTAGTCGGCGCAGGCGGTAATGGCTCGGCGGTGTTTGCAGGGTTAACAAAACTGCACTTTGGTATGCAGGCGCTTGGTTGCGAGGGCTTGGATGTCACCGTGGTCGACCCGGACTCTGTATCCCCCTCGAATCTTGTGCGTCAGGGCTTTTGGGCAAATGATGTGGGTACAAATAAGGCCATTACGCTGGTGCACCGTGCCAACATGTTGATGGGAACAAACTGGATGGCCATTCCTGAACCACTGTCTGCCTCGTTAGTGAAAGAGGCCGATCTGGTGATCAGTTGCGTTGACAATTACGAAACGCGCCGATTGATCCACAAGCAGGCCAAAGATAACAACTCTGGCAATAGGGAGTTTGCACCGTTCTGGCTGGATTGCGGCAATGGTCAGGGGCATGGTCAGGTGGTAATGGGTCATTTGAGTAACCAGGCTGATCGCGTGCCTCATGTGGTGGATCTCTACCCCGAAATACTCAAAACCGAGGACACGCCGGATCGACCCAGTTGCTCCGCGGCGGAATCCTTGCTGCGTCAGGATTTGTGTATCAACTCACGGGTCGCGGATAATGCGATCAACCTGATCTGGCAACTGCTTCGCCAAGGGAAAATGCGCTACCATGGTGTGTATGTTGATGCCCAAAATATGCAGGATAACCCAATTCCGATCCGAGCCTGCACGCACTGATTGGGCTGAAATAAAATAATCATTCTGGTTCGCACCTTGATACTAGTAAGACAGTATTCGAGGAGCGATGCCATGAATATGAACACCACCAGCCAGATCACCAAACGCGAGCGTATGCGGCTCAATATTCAACAACAGAATGTTGAGCGACAACGGCTTGCAGAGCGACTAGAAATTGGGATGACCCTTTGCAACCGTGATGGAACAAGCTGGGCGATCTTGCTGGCAGATGCCTCGCAATCCGGTCAGTTTAGGTATCAGGTGTTCGATGCCAAGGGGTTTGCCTATCACAGCACCCACCCCTCACTTCGCCAAGCGTTTGATGACGCGTTCACAAGCGGCTTTCGCATTCTGGATCATGGCGCACTGGATCGCTTAGCGGCGACAGAGACCTGGCGCAAAGGTATGGCCTTCCAGGCGATCAGGGATGATTACAATGCAGGGCGTATATCATGGGATACGATGGTGCAACGAGCGAAGGCAATCGAATAGCGACTGCAGCGCGTGGGTTGAACGTTGGCGCTTGGCATCGTGACCAGGTAGTAACGCTGTGGCCGTCACGTATAACGTGACCCACTCGGTAAAATGCAACGTCGATCCATGAGTACCAAAGAAGAATAGAATAAACTGGCTGGAAAATAATGAAGGGCCCAAGGAATGATCATGAAAAAGTTGTTGCTCACTGCTGTTTTAAGTTTGGTACACCTCAGTGCGCATGCCGGGTTAATTTATAAAACAAACTACCTGAGCGACACTGCCTCAGGTCTGGACTGGCTGTATTTATCTGAAACAGTCAATCGTTCAGCAAATGATATCTATTCGAATCTGCAGCTGGGCGGCGATCTGTATGGCTGGACCTTGGCCACCTTTGACGAGGTCACGACGCTATTCGATGCGGCCGGCGGAACGGGGCCTTATCGCAACAGTTCTGGCCATCAAGGTGTTTATAATGCTTTGGTAGCTTCATGGGGTGCTGGTTCAGATAACAACCGAGGAAACGCTATTTGGGCACATCTTGCAGATCCTCCGCGCCACCCATCCATTCAAGGTAGTGGCCTGATTATTTATGCGAGCGGCTACAGTCGCTTCTCCGATGCCTTTGCACTTAAAAGCAGCGAATACACGATCGGCCACGCCCTCTACCGTCCGACTGTCGTCAACAATGTACCAGAGCCAGGATCATTGTTACTGCTGGGGCTAGGTTTGGGAATCGTCGGCTGGCAGAAAGTACGCAGAAAGATACCGGTTTAGCCTACCAATGAGTGTTTGTGTGCCAACTTGTTGGGTCGTTCTTAGGAAGAAGAATCGGCAGGGGCACAGTGAGAGTGGACTGTCGGTGTCAAATTTACCTCGCTGTGCCACTGCCAACACATGCCAAAGTATAGAATATTGAAAAAATAGTTCTAGCCCTACCTGGCGCGAATCCTTGCGCGTAACGAAAACCGGATCACAAGGCCCGGCTAGCATCGTTAAAAAATCGTTCTTCACGACTGAGGGATCATGACTTCACATTCACTGATGCAGGGCTTGGGTGCCCTCAAAAGGAGCGGAGTATTGACCACAGTTAACGGCAATTTACAGGTCGACGAGAACAATTTGTACGACAAGAAAGTCGCCACTTCATTCAATGATGGCGTGTCAGTGTCCCATTATCGCGATGAGGAGTGGGTGGTTGGCTTCGATGCGGGCCGTCCCGAGGGGTTCACTGAAGTCGGCTCTACCCTGCCCGAGGCCATTTCAGCGCTAAAGAAGCGTTTGGAAGAGGGCCTGCGTCAACTGGCGGCGTTGGAGGAGCAATATGCGCCCGTGCGTATCAAGGATGATATCGTTGATGCCTGGATGATCGCTGCGAACGGCGAAGAGTGTGAGATTACCATCACCGTTCCATGGAACATTCAGCAAGCCGGCTCACACGTTACGCTCGAGTATTTGAACGCGACATTGGAAAAAAAACAACGCGACGGAGGTTATAGTGATTTCGGGTTTACGCAACCTTTCTAACCACTGAGATTGGACGCGTACAACACTGGCTTAAGCTTGGAGAACCACATGCACGAATCAATAGCTGCTCACACCCCATCACGTTCGCGGGCATTATCGAATGATCCGGTTGCAGAGTGCTGGATGAACAAATCCTTCAGCTCAATGGATATCGCTTGGCGTAAGGATAGATCAGATCCGCAGGGCCAGCGCTATCGCTTGTACCACCCCTACTATAGGGAGATGGGGGGCATGATTAGTCGGCTAAACTCGCATGCAGACTGGTTTACACTTTCGGGGCGTTCTTACCGACTGCTTCGTGATGCGAAGCCCGCTGCAGAACGTTTTGAGAAACGCTCGATGCTGGTCCAGTTCGAGCGTCTATCTGACACGATGCGCTCGTCTAGTGGCACAGAGTTGGAGTGGGACAAAGCCTCGCTTTACTATCTTGAACAGTTGCTCGATGACGTCGTCACGCGCTCATTTCACACAGCCGTACAATCGCTCTTCAATCCCGTTTTTCGCGACGAGAATCATCGACTGGGCAGTGCAACAAGTGCGTTTGATATTGCAGGAGACATGGTATCGCTGCTGGAATGTCATATTCCCTATCGACCGGTTGGCAATAAGCGTGCGTTCTTAACATCAGATATCGGGTGTCGCTTTACAATCAATCGGGATATTGAAGGGCCTGTGCTGCAAAGCGACAAAACGTATGGGGAGGGTGGTGTTAAAAGGATAGTGTTAACATCCCTGTGCCAACATGACATTGATATTGCGGTGCGCAATGAAGTGGTCGCTATTGGCAAGCGTTACGGTGTCGGTGAATAACAACAATTGAGGAAACGGATGCATGAACATCATCAAGCCATTCATTGTCAGGACGATTTGGTTATGCATTGCCATATTCGGATCAGCTACTACCAGTGCTTACTCAATTAGTAATCATGAGAGGCTCACCCGATCGGCTGTCGATTTACTGGAGTATTGCGCGGTACCCATCCATCAGGCTCTGGAGGATCACCTGGTCAAGATGAACGTCAAGCAGGATGACTTGCACCGTAAGCCGATCCTATGGCACTTCCCGCCACCCATACGCAATGACCGTTTGGACGAGTCTGCAAGGGCAAAGAGTTGGAGTCGCCCCTTCGCATCGTGGCTGGTACTGCGTACCGATTTCGGACTGTGGACCGACTATTTGCACAGCACGATCGAAAACGCCACCGATGATCCGGACATTCTGTCCGCAGCAGGTGCGCTTTTACATTTTGTTCAGGACATGGTGGTGCCAGCACATGCGATCCCGGTGTTTCATCCGGCGGGCTTCACCCTGAAGTCGGATGGGTTTGATGATTGGTCGATATTCCATGATTTCCAGTTTTCTTCCGCCGATTGCAATGCGGTGAAGGCTACGCGTTCGATTGCAACGATTCTTGAAGATAATCGCTTAACGACCTTGGAAAGGATTGGGATGCTAGAAGGTGAAGTCCCGAAGTGGGGAAAGCATTGGACCTTCGCACATACTGACAAAGGCTTTGGCGAATATCACTGCGGGTCTGATGCCTTTGGGACAGATGGCGGTTTGAACTGCGATGATGCGTTGCCACATCTGACTCGCGAAGACTTTATTGAAGCTGCTACACCGCAAGCACGTCTGGCGGTTGTCTCATCCGCAAAAGTCATTTTCTATGCGCTAAAACAGGCGAAGTGTGCTCCGGACAAGTGCAATGATTGGGGTGACGTATGGCGGAATTACCTAGTGACGACAAAGCGTATCGAGCGCCTTATGGGTCGCAGGTGAGCATGAGCAGTGTTGGGCGCACAACGCCCTTAAAGGGCTGCGACGCTCGGCTGTGATTACCCTCGAGCATCCGATTTAAAAACCAATTTTTGGTGAGCGTCATACACTGATTGCCAGTAGACAAAAGGAGCGTTCAATGAGTGTTTTGTTTGGTTTGATGCACAGCGCAGGCTTGTCCGAGGAGAAGTTCTGCTGCGATTCGCAATTAACGATCACTGAAATGTCGAAACTCGATGCGGCATTAGGGGTACTAGAGGGCTGCCATCGTGTGTTCTTCGAGGAGGCGCGACAACGCAAGTGGAATGTCGGCACTTACGACGAGCGTATGAGTATGTTGCGCGAGTACATTGCGTTTCTCGTTGAGCTTCCCTTCACAATCGCAAAGGACCTGGAGGTGCTGTATGACGCTCAGGAGCTGGCGGAGTTCACAAGCTTTGATGCGCTGTGGGATCAAGTGGATGCTTCTAATGGTTATGAGGAATTTTGGGAAGCCCACAAACCCTACTATAAGCCGTTCTACGAGGCCGTGTTCAGTCAGATACAGCGCGCACAGGCGCAGCACAATAACCTCGCTTAGGGGAATTCATCCGACTGGTACACCAATTCTTCACTAAAAGGCGTGGCGAGATCGGATCTCTTGATACTAACCATCAGTGAAACTTCAGATATCTGGTCCTGATCAATGGCCCAGCTGACTAACTTGGGTAGGTCAGACTCGCTAAAGAAACGATCAAGGTAGCCCGGCAGTTGCTTTAAAACATCCTGCCGAGGCTGGGACAGTAGAGAATCAATCTGCATTGCTGTTCAATAATTGAAAGTAAACGTTACTGCTGGTGCACCAAATCATCAGGGTGAGTGCACATACTTTTAGTCAACACCAAAATCAGGCTATGTCGAATTTTCTGATGTCAACACCAAAACACAGACACGACAACTGTCAGAATATCAACACCAAAACACAGGCCCTTCCTTCTAGCAACTGGTCAAAACCAATACACAGAAAATCAGACGAGTTCAAACTGCTGATGGTCAACACCTCAGCCACGATGAGGCTATTACACCGGATAAACTGTGTCAAACATCCACCCCTTACCTAAGTACGCTGTGGATGGTGGATTGAAAGAGTGAAAGTGCGTGGCAGTGGCGCCAAGCGACGGTTGTGAACACGTTGCGCGATGGTGACAGCCCACTTAGTATGGCGCAAGCTCATAGCGGTAATCATGAGAAGCAGTAGAACAACAATTTCATTAAGGATGAATCAGACATGTTTAAGCTTAAACAATGGGTTATTTTGTGCTGTATCACGCTGAGTCAACTGTTTGCCGTCAATGTATACGCGGTGAAGACTGACACGATTATCAGTGGCTTCGCTAAATGGAACGCGTCACGTGTTGAGAAGATTTTGCTCGAGAATGCGCTTCTGAAGATCAAAGACAACAGCTATGTCATCAAATACTTCCCGACAACCTCTGATGTTGTCGGCATGCAGTACGACATTGGCGGGGCTGGCTTGGCGGGCCTTGTCACGATCGCAATTGAGAATGACCTGAAGCGGTTCGAGGCGGCAATTCATCAATGTATTACAATGAATATCAACGCCTGGAGCGAATCATCGGATCTGCTGGAATTGAGGAACAAGCCGAAAGCCCTTTATCAGAATCTGCGTAAGATCATTACATTCAAGCATGCCGAGAGTGAAGACACGATGATTGATTTCATGGAAAGCGTGTGTCCTGGCCTTGCACCAGAGAGTTTTGGGGATTCTTCGGTGGCCATCACGCTACCTGATGACAAGGTCTTCAAAGAATTGATCGCGCGCCAGATTGAAGTAGTTAAAGTGTTTGGCAATGCTGTGTTTGAAGATTTGCTGGAGCGATTAAAAAACTCAACGCCGGAAACCTTCTTTGCCAACCCTCAGGTCAAAGCGCTGATCAACAAATCAGAGCCGCTCGCAAAGGTGCTGTTTGGTGATGGGTTTAAGGCCTTGATTGCTGCCAACAAGGCCAAAGGAGCTACCGCTCTGCAACTTGAGGCATTTCTGAAAAGCAAAGCGGTAGGGGATTTTATCAAATCACAACTGAAAGCTAAGGCAGAAGAGATGGCCAAAATAGCCCCTCAATATGGCGCGCTGCCCGAATCACTCGATCAGTTTATGGACCCCAACTATCTATACGGGGTTTACAAGAAGGTTAATCAAGCAATCAAGGCCTATAAAGCGTTTCGCCCTGACCCGGGCAGCGACAACGTACCCTACGTGGTCAGAGTCCATTCGCTGTTGACGCTCATAGATCGATACTCAGATATTGGTGAGCGCGATCATAAGGGATATAACTGGGTACGGAAGTATTCGATGTTTTTTGCCTCGATCGCGGATGCTTCAAACTCCGTTAATGGTGCTGAAGCCGTGGCAGGGGTACTGGATGATTTTGTCGACGACCAGGGGGCCTACAGGGCCAAGCGAAGCAATGATGCGTATGGTGTTTATCGCGCAACGAATCGAGCAGAGGACGAGCATGAGTTGCAGGATGGGTGTCTCGAGAAGCTATGCGACAATATGGTGTTTGTGAGCTCTTATTTCGGGGTTGCCTTTTCGTACGAACGAACCACTAAACCGGAGAAGGGCGAGTACAGCAACGATTACCGCCCTTTTGGGCCGGTCGGTATAGAGCTCAAGCTGATGCAGTTCGATGAACTGGCGTATCTACCTGAAGGCAGCCTATTGGTGAACTATTCTCCGCTGGATATCGGCACCTACATCAATAATGAGCTGCAGGGAGACTCGTACGAGCCCAAACTGGATGACATCAAGAGTCCGAGTGTGTTTTTGTCGTATACCCTTAACCGTTACCCCGCAGCGTTCCTGATAGGCATGCAAGAGGATATCCCCTTGCCCGGGCCGAGGGGTGAGCAGATGAAGTTAATGAAATCGTGGTTTGTCTCACTCGCGTTTGATCTTCCGGTGTTCACCTTACACTAGTGCTCTGGTGAACGGATGATGGTCTATCAACCGAATCATCATCCGATAATCCTGCAGGGTATCCGATAAAAAAAGATACGTTCACTGCGTTTATCATGGATGGTACAACGATTTAGAAGGTGGTGAACGTATGTTGAACTTAGTGTGTAATTGGTCATGGGAGCAACCTGCCGAGGAAGGCCAATATTTGGCTTGCTACGGCGATGTAGAGACGGCAGACAATCTGGAATTGATGGACCTGGTCTATCGAGAGCGTTCGGGTCAGACGATGCTGTTTTGCCTGAAAACTGAACAGTTTGTGGCGGACCTTTCGACATCAGTGAAATACGGCCGGCTGGTGTTTTCTAAATCGCGCTATGAGGCCTTAGTCAGCGCCTCAGATACGCAGAGCGCCTGATTCGATGTAATGGGCCCGCAGCACGCGGGCGCCTTGCTTATTCGCCTAACATTTTGCCCAATGTGGCCAGGTTATCCAGGTAATGGCGCATGGCCTGATCTTGCAGGAGCTCGGCAAATAATTCCGGTCTGGGTTCCTTTGTCCAACTGTCCCCACATCCAGCCGCCAATAATCCTCCGAATATTTTTGATTGGCGCATTTGTTCAATGATCTGTGGAATCTCGCGTGACACGATTTCGGTGTGATGCAATGCCGCGCGCTCCATGATGCGGAATCCCTGGGAGGTCGACTTACAGACCACCGACGCTAAGCTGAGCTTCTTTTGCTGCTCGACCGGCGTGGGCTGCAGAAAGTCAATCTTGGCCAGTTCAGCAAGTCTGGTTTCGGTATTTAACCGTTGTAGCTCCTCAGTGTTGCGTGGGCTTTTCTTGCCCTGCTGCACCCAATCCATCAGCATAAAAGGGGTGGCTGCCATTCTCCAGCCCATACGGATGTCTTTGATCGCGATGTCACGATAGACCTGCTTGGTTAAGTGATCGTCGATCGACTGATAGATGTTAATGCCAATACCGACAGTGGCAACACCGGCGGCTATCCACCCTACCCGTGTAACCCTACGCAGACCGCTCTGGCCACTGCGGTAGGTGTCGCCCAGCACAGCTACAATTGCGCCGACCAATGTGAGTAGATGCCCCAGAATTGTCAGGAGTAGGTCCATACAATACCTCTTGTCGATCTTGTCGCATTAGTGTGTGGGTGGTCGAATAAAGTACTCATAGATTTGAGCTTGTTTCGTGGGTTTGAACTGCTCGGGAGGATGCCCATGTTTGCGCACGTAAATTTCCCTGGAAATGGTTTTATATGGCTCTTCTAATGATGCCAACCAGCGTGTAAAGGGCTGGTCTGCTTTAGACCGATTACAGCCCACACAGCAATAAAGGGTATTGCTGTCTGCATCAATTCCGCCAAGACTGAGTGGATCCATATGGTCACGATGCACATAGGTCTTCAATGAGCGACCCGTCTCGGTATAGTCATATGCCTTTGGAATAGCCACTCCGCAGTACGGGCAAAAGTCGCGCCCATCCAGTAATTCACGCGCATGTTGGCGTTGGTGTTCGTCAAAGCAGCTGCGACAGTATTTGCCCCGGGGGTTTGCGTAACCATAGACGGTGACAAAGTGATCAATGCTTTTTTCGGTTTGGCACCCGGGACATTGTTTGGATGTGGCCTTCAGAGCAGGCGCTTGACGCTTCGGTTTTTCTGGCAAGCTTAATATGCGTTCTCCCTCCGGCGAAATCACGTAACCATTGCCTTTGGCCGCAAGGGGTTGCCCGGGTAATCGTTTGTGAATCCACCCTCTATGTACCAATGACTGCAAGGTATTGGGCATGATAGAGCCGACATCGCTGAAGTAGCCTGCAATGAGTCGTTTGATCACGAGATTCTCGGCATGCATCAGAGCCAGAGCCTTTCGCTGTGCCGCAGATGGTTCCATCCTTTTATCCCTGAATTCTTTTTTGCGGCAGTATACGCGCTGCCGGCTTAGCGGATCAAACGAGACTCCAAATCATGGATGCTAACCGCTCGCATAATATGCAAAATATAAATGCATAGTGTAAGATGCGGATTCAATCTAACCGCTATTGGAGAGAACATGGATTTCGAGAAGCTTAAGGGCCTTCAAAGTTTGGGCCTGTCTGACCTGCAAATTGAACCCAGCGATGAAGTATTTATCTGTATGCTGGGAGAAGACGTCGCCTTGGAGAGCACTCTGGTGGCAAAGATCGCCAATGTGATGGTCGAGGCCGGCAGTAAGAATAAAGTTTTTGAATTGACGCGCCTGGTGGCGAAGGGATGCAGTGAGCTGGATCTGGGTGAGATCGACCAGACCGCCTTGACCTATTCTAAGTCACGGCTGCTTGCCACCTTCGACATGCCAATGGCTCCAGGCACGGGCAACAAAATGGCGCCGTTGGTGCTGCGTGCTCGCATCAGCGAAAAGGGCATTCCCTATGACTTTATTCTGTTTGCGAGTCGTACTGAAACGGATATCGTGTTTGCGGCCTATATGCGCCTGGACTACCCGGCGGCCGATACGCATCAAAAGTTGATGCCGGTGACCTTATTTCGCGTGAACCGGGAGAAACTGGAGAAGTCGCCACCTGATGCGATTGATCTGTACCCGTTGTGGCGCCTGGTCAATCACAGTCCGGAAATTGCAGCCAGTGTGCGAGCAACGACCCTGGCATTCTATATCGAAGGGATGGCGAAGCTCGATTCATCTGAGCAGCGCGTCGCCAGTTAGCAAAGAAGATCAGAGCTCATCGAGCTCTGATTTCTTTGTAAATATCTTCCATCGCAGTCTGGCGAATGTCCTGGTGCGCAATTGACGCCGGGACATAGCCTACCCACTCTGAAAGCTTTTCTTGATCCCGGTAGACATCGACCGGAATTGCGTAACGTTGAAGAACAGACTCGCCATCATAGATGACATGCTGATTCCCAAAGTACGCGCGCAGATTGAGATCGGACGCGTTGCCGCGGTAATCCGTCTCGGTATCAAAAAACAAATACCAGGACCTACTCAAATCCGCTATATCGAGCATCTGGTTGTACACAAACTCGATAGCGCGAAATACCTGCGGATTTCCATGTTGAATGGTAATCGTTGGGTATTCGCCCCGGAAGTAACGTAGGAATTCCGGGTGATACTGCTCCGCCAATCGCTGGATTGCGATGGCATACGCCTTTTCAGACGCAAAATGAATGATGCCATTGATATCAATCATGACAGACCTCCAAAATCTTACGATTTGTGATGAGAAATTCCGAAAGGAATTGAACACGGATGCGTTCTCTGACAAGAACGGATCTGATCACAGCTGAGGTCTGTAAGGCACCCAGAATTGGGCATACTGCAATGAGCTTGCCTTGCCAATGTAGCACCTAATACGCACTTTGACCAGTACTATTGCAGAGTGCTAAGGGCTAGAGAGATTAATCTCAAACGCGCTGGTCATTTCAAGCTGGTGCACATCTGCATGGACTTTCAAGGTCTCTTTACTGGCGAAGGCATTCGGGTATACCGCGCACGCCTCGCCTGCATCACAGAGCATTTGATCATTATCCAGATCTGAGCTGGCCATTAAGAAATACTCGCCCGGGGGCACCTGGTCGATCGCAAAGTGGTACCTGCCGGAATCGAAGCGCGCAGGGCTTTGGCGTACCACCACATTGAGCTCGGGGTCGATCAGCATGACACGCATGGCACCGGTGTTGTTCTGCAGGGCGGGCGGAATCACCTGCAGCGTGACCGGCAAGCTGATCTGCTCACTGTCGGTGTGAATGACCAACTCGGACTCGTAGTCTCCAGCATCGAGGGCGGCGCGATCGACATGGATCAGATAACGCCCCTGGCCGTTCGAACGCACATGCTGGGTGTCTATGGACAGCCATGGTGCAGGACTTGTCACGGTCAGTTGACCCAGCTGCCCTCCCCCCTGGTTGCGTGCTGTCACGCTGAGTGTGCGCCGTTCAGCGCCAAAGTTGAGGCGCCCCGGTGATACCGCGAGAGCCGGTGGTAGATCCGAGGCACCCTGTGCCTGACGCACCGCTCTTTCGGCTTGGATCAGGCCGTGGCCGTAATACGGATCATGCCCGCTTTCACCTAAATCCTGACTCAAGGCGCCCAGGCTTAGCCAGGCATCGAACTGATCGGGTTGCATGCTGGGGTGGATGGCTTTCATCAGCGCTAGCACGCCGCTGACATGGGGCGCCGCCATCGACGTGCCCTCATAGTGGCGATAGACGCTTAGGCTGGACGGGGTATCCCAGAGGGTACTGAGCACGCCATCGGGGTAGCCATCTGCATCGGTATCGGTTTGGGTGTCGCCCCCTGGAGCGGCCACATCGAGATGCGCACCAAAACTGGAATACGCGGTGTGCACAGCGTCAGGTCCCACCGCACCCACGCTGATGACATGTTCATACCCTGCCGGATAGTACGTCTGTTCAGTACCGGAGTTTCCCGCGGCGGCAACAACCAGAATCCCTTTCTCAGCCAGTTGATTGATGACATCCTGTGTCGAGGCGGAGTACTGGGTCCCGCCAAGCGAGAGATTGATGATATCTGCCGGTCGCGAAGGCAAGGTGCCGGAGTCGTTGGGTAAGCCTCCTGCATAGAGCAAGGCCTGAGCGATATCGTAGTCGGTGCCTGACCCGAATAGGCCAAGGACCCGTAAGTGCATTAATTGTGTCTCCCAGCTGGTACCGGCCACCCCGATCTGGTTGTCGGTATTCGCCGCGATGGTGCCGGCCACATGGGTTCCGTGGTAGGAGTCAGGCAGCAAGCCAAGCCCGTCACCCGGATCAAAGGGGTCAGGATCCAGCCCGTCGCCATCAAGCGACATAAAGGGGTCGGAAATAAAGTCGTAGCCGATGATATCACTGGCGGCGAAATCTTCATGGTCTGAACGAATCCCAGTATCAATCACGGCCACGGTGACATCCGATGAGCCCGTTGTGATCTCCCAGGCGTCGGGTAAGCCAAGCATGCTGTAATGCCATTGCAGGGGGTACAGCGGGTCGTTAGGAATGCGCAGTGGATATCGTCGGTAGTTGGGTTCGGCATAGCGTATGTCGGGACGTGACTGCAGCGTGCTAAGCGCGTAGAGGGTGTTGTATTTGCTGGCATGCTCGCCGGACAGTGCATGAAAGTAGCGCTGTTTGGGATGGCTGGGGGGTTGCCACTGATTCAGGCGTACGCGCTGAAGATGGGGCTGTTTGTGGGGGACGGATGTCAGTCCTGCAGGCAAGGGTGTGGACGCCATCAGACCCGCCCCCGGCGCATAGCGCACCAGGATCTCATCGGGGACAAACTCCTGCTCAAGCGTGTAAAGCGATGCCTGCAGGGGCGTAAAGTCGGCGATCGTTAAGGTATAGTTGCTTGCCCCTTGATTAAGACAGACTTCCAGCAGGTACTCGCCCGATTGCGCGACAGTGAGGCTTTCGACAGCACCCAAACTGAGTGCGCGTTGCACATCACCGCTGGCGCGCTGAGGGTCGCAGTTGGACAATTGGCAACTGGTATCGGTGCAGGAGGCAGGGAATAGGTAGAGATCCAGGTCATGCTGGGGGCCCATCGCGCTGTGTGTGCGTATAACCTGGTCTTTGCGCAAGTCGACGCGATACACATCACTCAAATCGCCTTGTTGGAAACTGGCGCCGGCAGCGCCCAGACCTGCCTCGTTGAGATAGCCCCCCAGTGTGACCGGATTACGTAGCAGCTGTGCCTGCTCAAAGTGATTGTTTTTCGCCCCTGTGGACGACTGGTTAGTGGTGAGATCCACCTGACTGCCTGATTGAATCCGTATCTCACCGGACACCGAATAGCGCTGCGCGTTGGCATCGTTTGTCAGGATGATGAATACGTCCGTGACCGTAAAATCGCCATCCTCATCGGTTAGACGATATTGGAACTGGTCGGTGCCGCGTATACCTGCGCTGACCTGGTAGCGAATTCGGTCATCTCGCGGGTCTAGCGGGTCTACGCCCGTATCGACCGACACCTGCCCTAATTGTGCGGGTGTTTCGATCGCTAGCGCGGACAAGATCGCGCCGGGAACGTCAAACCGGTCATTGTCGAGCACCGCCAACAGCACATCGGCAGGTGGGCGCAGTACGCGGGCATCCGAGCTTGCGACCGGCCGCGGCTGAGGATCTTCTACGCGCAGCGTGATCGACGCGTCACTGCGCTGTCCGGACTCTCCGATCAGGGTGTACTGCACCCGATCCGCGCCAGCAAACCCGGGGCTGGGTTCGTAGTTAAATGTGCTCTGGGCATCGATTACGTCGCCCACCTCCACCTGGCCGGCGAACGTGCCATAGCGCGGGGCGCTGAGGGCGTGTAGCCGGGTACCCTCGGGCAGTGTGTCATTCAGAAACGGTTGCACGGAGGCGACTGTGTCCGGGCGGACGAGGGTGAGTTGATCATCCTTTGCCCGCAGCGGCTGGGCCGCAGTGTCACGTTGCAGGTAGATGTTGGCTTGACCCACGCGCTGTTCACCGGCAAACACTGCATAGCGGAACTGATCCTGATGCCAGTCAGAGGCCGTGATCTGGTAGCGAAGGCTGGGCGGTTGCCCGGGCTCGATGCGCGCCTTTCCTGCCGTCGGTGATGTGATCAGCTCGATACGCACCGAGGCCAGACTGCCAAGCTCATCATTCTCCAACGGAAACAGGGTGACCGCACTGTGCCCCGGTGCAATCAATACATGATCGTCGATCAGCTCCCGGCTCTGTTGTGCGCTCTTGACCTGTGGATCGCTCGGGCTTGACCCGCCGCTACCGCAACCAGTGCTTGACACGACAAATGCAAAAAATAAATAAAAAGGTACTTTCATGCGCATACTATGCAAATAGATAATGGAATATGTTTAAAGGTTTCGAAGGTAATTGCAAGGACCGCGTGCAAGAAAATACTTTTTAGAAGCTTCGATACACTGGATCAGACGTCAACCAAGGGGAGATGACGATGAGCAAACGAGAAGATGCGCTGAAAAATGCGCTGGCACAAATTGAAAAACAGTTTGGTACCGGTTCGGTCATGCGGATGGGCGAGCGGACGGATTTGGATATCGAGGCGGTCTCTACCGGTTCCTTGGGGCTGGATATTGCGCTGGGCGTAGGCGGATTACCCTTGGGGCGCGTGGCGGAAATCTATGGTCCGGAAAGTAGTGGGAAGACCACCTTAACCCTGCAGATCATTGCGCAGGCCCAGCGCAAGAATATGACCTGCGCCTTTATTGATGCCGAGCACGCGCTGGATCCGATTTATGCAGAGAAGCTGGGTGTGAATGTGGATGACCTGCTGGTGTCTCAGCCCGATACCGGTGAGCAGGCACTGGAAATCACCGATATGCTGGTACGCTCGCACGCAGTGGATGTTGTCGTGATCGATTCGGTGGCAGCGCTGACCCCCAAGGCCGAAATTGAAGGGGCAATGGGGGATGCGCATGTGGGCTTGCAAGCACGCCTGATGTCACAGGCATTGCGCAAGCTGACCGGGCATATCAAAGAAGCCAACTGTCTGGTGCTGTTTATCAACCAGATCCGCATGCGTATAAACGTACTTTTTGGGAACCCTGAGACTACGAGTGGCGGTAACTCGCTTAAATTCTACTCTTCTGTGCGCCTGGATATCCGCCGCACGGGGGCGGTGAAGGACGGCGAGGACATCGTGGCCAATGCCACCCGGGTCAAGGTGGTCAAGAACAAGGTGGCGCCACCGTTCAAGACTGCCGAGTTCGATCTCACCTTCGGTCTCGGCATCGATCGTTGGGCGGAATTGTTGAGTCTGGGTGTGCAAGCCGGGCTGGTCGACAAGAGCGGCGCCTGGTATGCCTACAATGGCGAAAAGATTGGTCAGGGCAAGCAGCAGGCCAAGCAATGGCTGCAAGCAAACGACCATGCCGCGGCGGCACTCGAACTTGCGGTGCGGGCGCATTATTTGCCGCACCTGCAGGCGGAACCGGAAGCTCAGGTCGCCGAGAGCGCCTAGTTAGCATGGCCTTGGGGCACCCCCAAGGCCTGCTCAGTCAAAGGAGAGAGACGTGACACAATTGCACCGGTCCTATGCGGTCTATCGCGGCAATGTCTATGCGCAAATGACTGCCGCGACGCATGAGAAGGCCAACATGCATACCGTGGTCATTGAAATGAGTCCGCGCGAGCAAGGCAAGGTGCTCCATCACATCAAACTAAAGCAGTCGGTCAACTGGCTTGAATTGCCGGAATTGGTCGCAGGCTTGATGGGATGGTGTGAGGATGTGCGTGACCGGCATGGGGGGGCCGGCGGTATCCAGTCGCGCCTGCATTGGCAAACGCGGGACACGGACGCGGTCTGTCAGCTCTGGATGTCCGATCGCGAGCGCCATCTGTCGATCTTTCTCAACCGCGAAGATCGCGTCTATTGGCAGGGCCTTGCGCTGGGCCAGTTGGCCCGTAACCAGGGCGTCAATCCGCAAACGGCCTTAAGCTTGCTGGCGCACGAATACCGGACGCGCTAGCCGGTGTGGCGGCGCCGGCGTAAAAAATAGTTTTTAACCACGCCTTTTATACTGAGGGTCTGCCGGATCAGGTTGCAGCATTGCCTGCCCCTGTTGCCATCCATTTTTCACGTGAGGGGGTCATCATGCTCTACATCGTTAATGCCTCGGGGTACTACTTTAAGGTGCTGCCCGATCCACAGGGTCAGCCATCGATTGATTGCGCGCAGCTGAACAATTGCAGCGTGTTTGAGAACCCGGAACAGATGTACGCCACGGTCTGCGCACGGCAGAACCTGGATCTGGATGAGGTCGAAGGCTTTGAAATTGGCGTGCGCCTTGGCGCGGATCGCAGGTATGAGACCAGCGAAAGCCGAGGCTTGTGGTTCCCCGTTGAGCTGGCGGAGGGTCAAACCATCGAGCAGTATATCGCCTCATTTACGCTGTAAATCCGGCGCACACCCCGCCCGCGGGGCGAAACCATAATGTGGCCACTGTGTGAAAGCATAATGTGGCCAACTGCCCGCCTGCGCCGGTATTCCCGCGAAAGCGCCGTATCGCCACCTGCCGCCAAGGCCGCCGGCCTGCCCTACTAAACACCCCACCCTAACAAAGTTAGGACATCATACACTAAGCTGACGCTATCCCACCCCCGGGCAGCGACCTTTTTATTTACTTTTTTCTCTTTTTTTTCTTTTTTAGCGCCCCGCGATGTGGCCGATTGGTTTTTCAGAACGGTTAGTGGGTGTATGATGTCCTAACTTTAACGCCTTTATCAGGAGAAGCCCATGACAAGCGAGGTCAATGCGGCGGCTGCGCCGGCGCAAGCGAGCGAGTTGCACGATATTATCGGGCGCGTCGAAGACGCAACGGCGCTGCTGAGTACGCTGTTGCGCCGCCATGCGTACGATGCCCAGGTCTTCACCCTGCCCCGGGTCTCGCGCGATGAGGAAGCGGCATTTCTGACCAACGAGGCGCGCGGGGATTACCCCTATACCGCGGTCACGCCGGTGACCGGGGACGATGCGATTGCGCAAGCCGCCCAAAGTTATGGTCGGTTCCATGGTGATCCGGATTTGAGTGGGCGCTTCGTGTATCGCCTGCCCGGTTACATCGCGGTGCGCGATGCCAAGGGCGAGATTCTGGAAACCATACGAGGGGTCAATACGCTGCGGGCCCACCTCGAGAAGCGGGCGTTATCCATCACCGACCGCAATATGCGTTGGGACAGTTTCCACACGGGCAAAGACTACCGGATTGCACTGCAGTGTACGCGCAGCGTGTTGTTTTTTGACCAACCCGTATACAGCGTGGGATTCAGCTGGGTGCAAAAACGCAGCAGCACACCCTTAAGTTATGCCGAGGTGCAGAAAAAGATTCATGACTCGATCCGGATCCACGGGCCGACCCAAAACGCCGGCTGGCACGTGGCCCGGGAGCAGGAGCTCGAGGCGTTGTCGAAGGTGCCAAGTACTGCCCAGTTTGTCCTGCGACGCACCTTAAGGCCCCGGCCGATGTGTAATCTGCGCACACAGGATCGCCAGGCGTTTCAGCGCGACGGTTATCTGCCGATTATCTTGCTGAACGCGGAGCCTCCTTTTAAAGTGTCGCCGCTCAAGGATTACGATCCCGGTCGCCAAAAACGAAAACCGCGTGCCAACCAGGCCCGCTATCACCTGATCTCGTCGTACTATCACCTGTACATGCGTGAGCGCTGACACAAGGTGGTCTGTGAAGGTATTGGCGCATGTGTCGTAACGACGGGCACGGCGATGGCGGGCCGCGCCAGTGATGGGCATGTGATGCCTGCCCGCCGATCGCGATGGGCAGGCCTACACGGTACTTGGAAGATGTACGTATTGTTGTATACTAGTATTGCATAGTGATCCTACGCCCTCCGGCATCGTCTCTGATTGACTCTCCAATGCATTGTGCTCCTGCCTGCTCGTCAGCACGCAAGAACGCAACCGTTCTATTCCCCCTCGGGACCTTTCATTACCACTATTTGGAGAATTTATTATGAGCATTTATAGCTGCTATTTAGTTGACCATGCCGAGATACTGCCGAAGATACCTGCGGTCCATCCCGTCATGTACTGCCACCACATCACGGTGGCGTACGGCATCCCAAGGACTTCAGCGTTTCCTGAATGGGTATCCGCCAAAGTCGTCGGCATTGCAGTAGATTATCAGTGTCAGGCACTGGTTTGTGAGATCGATGGCACCACTGAGCGAAAAAGTGGTGGAACATTCCACATCACGGTCAGCGTGAAAGACGGGGTCAAACCGGTCTACAGCAACGACCTTATTGAAAAAGGCTGGCAGCCGATTGACGCACCATTTGCGATCAGTGCCATACCGGCATTGGTTAAAGATGGAATTGTCTCAACGGCAGAGTTACCGTAACGGTACCCTGCCCCTGGACTCTGGTTTTTACCGGAGTCTTTTTTTTTGAGGCAAAAAAAAACTAGACCAAAGGTCTAGTTTTTCTATGCATTTGATTACTCATCTAACCCAGCATCTTCTCGATCCTTTCTGCGAACAGAAGGACTAAGTTCAGTCAGGTAGAAATGTATCACTCCTGCACCTACCACCAGGCAGATAGCATACGCGATAATCAGTAACATTTGAGGGATATCCATAATACTCAAGACCGTATTCATGGTTTGCTCCTAATTATAGTGGATTGAAGAATTTTTTAAAGGTCCCCACAGCACTACTTAAGGGGGACGATCTTCCAACTCATCAATCTCAGACTGAATCTCGCGGGCGGAGTACTCTTCTAACCAAATACCACCTACGCAAAGCCCGAACGCCATTACACTGAGCGCACCAGCGGCCTCCTCAGAGAGGTTAATCACCACGGTGCCGACAGCAAAACCGGCAGCGTACTTTGCGGATTTCGCCCAAACCATGGTCCGGGCATACTTACGTTTTAACTTTCTAACATTATTCATACTTACCTCAACTTAATAAGTCCATGAGAAATCCCGCAGGGGATTGAAACGATTGCGTTTCTGCATAGCGGACTATCAGCAAGGCAACCTTTGAGGTAGGTGTGATGTGGCTGTCACCGGGCATTTACCAGAGCCGTAAAGTCGCCATCGGTGCATGGATTACACTGCGTTGATGTTCAGAGATTACATACAAAGAGGAGTGCCGAGAGGCAGACTGGTGGGCGCTTGGTGGTAAGGGCATGGCTTCGATGCATCCGAATCGAGAGAGACCCGCGCGCCTGGGGTCTCTCACCGGATGGCCACCATTAGTCGCCCATTATGTGATTAATTGACGGCGTCTTTCAGCGCGCGTCCAGGTTTGAATTTTACAACCTTGGATGCCGCGATGATCATTTCCTCACCGGTCTTCGGGTTACGCCCGGTCCGACTGGCGCGATCTGCGACACTAAAGGTGCCAAACCCCATCAGCTGCAGACTATCGCCCTTGGCAAGCCCACTTGAGAGCGTCTCGAGAAACCCGTCAAGGGCTCTTCCGGCGGCGGCTTTTGATATATCTGCGCTATCGGCAATGGCGTTGATCATATCCGATTTATTCATTGTGCGTGCTTCCTCTTGTCGTCGACGTTCAATACAGGCGGCCTATGCGTACCGACTGTACGGTCAGTGTTCTTGCGTCGAGCAAAAGTATACATCAATTTCTGACCCTGCACATTGTTTCGATGTTCTTACTATGCAATACTACACGAAAAATAAGGAACAACATATGACATCAACACGCAAACAGTACGCCATTTACCTGAAACCCGAGATTGCCCGGTGGCACCGGTTGCAAGCGATCCGGACAGGGGCTTTCTTACCACACTATTTGCGTGCCCTATTTCAGCTGCCAATCAAAGTCGATCATGATCAACCTCGCCTGACCATGACCTTAAGCGAAGACGAACGAAGATCGCTGGCAGAGCGCTTTGATTTTGATCCGAATGATGACCAACAAGTCCGGCAAGCACTGCGTGCTGCACTGGTCAACCGGTACAACTGCGCAGATTCTCAGGCGTCCCCTGGCATTTAGTCGTTCTCAGGGTTTCTATACACCTCCTTCGGGAGGTTTTTTTGGGCCCTGTTCTTTGCGCAACACCCGCCAGTTGAATCGGGTGCCTCCCACGATACAGAACAGGGCTTACCGAACCAGCTCTCCACAATCTTGACATCTGACCGGATAACCGTGGTAGATCTCCGGCAAGTAACCTCGAATCGAGAGTCGCCTCAAGGCCGAGGTGAGCATGATATTCTCTGCGGTTTTATTGCCTTGAAATGGCTTGTGGTGCCATAAGGTATTGGGCGGAAATCCATGGATTTTCTGAATGGTCTTGGCGGTGGCATAGAGCAAGCCCCACCCGGGTGGCAGTTCGCTTTTATCGATTACCCCTTTGGGACACAGATAGAATCTCCAGTCTCCCATTCCCTCACCGCTATCATTACGAAAAGGTTTGTACTTGTCTGCAAGAAAATCTGATCGTGTCGCTTTGCACTCGATGAGTATCGATACCCCATCCCGCCATCCAATCGCATCTGGCTGTTCACGCGTAGCGGCTTTAAACGGTTCTCGAATGACCACTGCACAGTGCTGTTTTTTCAAAAACTGTTCTGCCCGATGACAGAGCAAGGTGTGTTCAGATGGTTTTTTCTCGGGTGGCGGCGAGAAGTGCTTTACTGCGGGTGTTGATTTTATGAACGCCATGTATCGCACCGGATTGACTGGAGGGACGTGTCACTTAGTCGGGCTGCTGGCATTGTTCACATACCCCTTGAGCATGGGTTGTATCTGTCGGCGCACAGCTGTCCAAATTGGCACTCAATTCACGGCCATAAAATAAATGGGAGTGATGGGCATGGATGTGGCGTTTTTCGAACGCGATCGCTTTGGCACGGTCACGAAAACCCCGGTGGCACTGCCCTTCAAGCAGCACCATCCAGGTCACGGGCCAATGGCGTGTCCATTGCGCTACTCGACTGTTATCGCTCACCAGCCAACGGAGACTCACAAAGACCACTCGCAGCAAGGGGTTCTGAGGCACCACGTGGGATACACGACGCGATTCAATGGTTTCACAAGGCTGACCATCCAGGAGCTCATCCTTGAAACAAGAAAGCGTACCATCCTTGATATAAAACACTCTGGGAGCTGATTCACTCTGCATAGATTAGTCCAGATTGACGCGCCGTTTCGTATAGCTGATTTCCGGCTTCTTCGCCGGCTTCACCACTTTTGCGATGGGCGTGGGCTTTAGGTTCTTTTTGGCCGGGCTTAGGGCTTGACGCCGGGTCTGAACCTCACGAATCAGTGCATCGACATCCGGCTCAGGTGTCGTATCGCGCGTCGCCCTTACGGGGGGGTACGGTAAAAACGTGTAGCCGATCGCTATGACCAGTACAAGCAACAAACCGATGAACTTCCAAGCAAGATTTTCGGTCAGGTATGCAGCGGGACGGTCTTTCTCCCAGTATTGCTGCAAGGCCTCGATGGACTCTGGGGGAGCTTGAACGGTGAGCTTCAGGTTCTTGTTGACCGATTCGATCTCTTTCAACACCGCATATTCTCCAAGGACACTGGCGACGTAGTCTTGCGGGGTCTCCCACTTCGCAGTCGTGGTGCCGGTCGAGCTGCAGTCACCTGACACGATCCGGGAATCATCTGGATAGGCATTGCAGATCAGTGTTTCATCACCCTCTCGCTTCACCACATGGCGGTACACAAAGAACGAGATCGACTTCATTGGTCCGTCATAGTGTGGCTCGCCTTCTGTCTCTTGCGCAGTGGCATCTGCAGTGATCAGCAACATCAGGACGAGTGCAAGATTGAACGCTTTCATAGCGGACCTCGAGTCAATTGCACTACGCGTCGATACAGCTGGTGTTCACCTGGCTATCGAGTGGCTCAAGTTCATACTCTGGCTTTAATGTCACCTCCTGGATCAGGAGGTTTTCCGGGCGAATTTTTTCTTCAAGCTCCGTGCAACTTTTGCCTTCAAAGCCCTTGAAATCAAGTTGTACTGAGCCGTTGTGTATTTCGATGGTGATCTGCTTCATCTTACGCGGCCTCCACTGCTTGAATTTGGATCATTCCGTTGTCCAGCTCGACAAGCTCTGTGTCGAAGCCCTGCTCCGCCAACTGTTCCTGGTAGACGAACGCACAGTAACGATCCTGTATCTTTGCAGACGCGGTTCGCTGCCAAGCGCTGCTCATTGCTTCTTGATATTGGAGATAGCGACCATTGTGCAGACTGAATCCCAGCCGGTCAGCTTTTTGGCTCGGTCCGATCAACACTAGGTCATAGGTGTTTCGCGTCATTCCTGCGCCAACTTGATACAATTTTTCCTTCTCACAAATCTGCCCTAGCCCTTCCATTGCTTTGAGCAGTGTCTGGCGGCAGGAATAGGCGTATTTGAGTTGGGCACGGACGATATGGCTCATAAGGTTATTCTCCTGATACTTTTCTGCGGGAGTGCAGTGCATACGACGAGCCATTTTCATTGGCGCAGTAAAATCCTTGATTGCGCAAAGCTCGAATGGCCTCAATATCTTCCCGGCGGGTTTCGCTCACCGGCGTAATGTCTTTCAGCGCCTGCAGAACGGTTTCTTCATCCACATCTTTTTGCTGTGCGTGGGCCAGGAATCGGGCATCGACGACGGCTTGCTCGATATCAGCACCGCTGTATTCGTCTGAGGCTCGGATCAGCCGGCTCATGTTGAAACCGTCATAGTCGATTTGATGTTTCTCGAGGTGTATCTGAAAGATTTTCTCGCGCTCTTCACTGGTCGGCAGATCGACAAAGAAAGAGCGATCCCATCGGCCTGACCGCATCAGTTCTGGCGGCAAGGCGCTCACGCGATTGCATGTCGCCACAATATAGGTCCTGCTCTTGCGCTCCTGGAGCCAATGGAGAAACATCGCGAGCAGCCTGCGCGTGGTTTCATGCTCACCTTGGGTTTGGCCAAAGTACTTCTCGACCTCATCGATCAGGACGACACAGGGACTGACCTGCTCGATCACCTTTAGGGCCTGATAGAAGCGCTGCTCAGTTTCTCCCAGATGTTTCGAATAAAACCGGGCCATGTCGAGGTTGATCAGTCCGACACCAAATATGCTGGCAGCCGCTTTGGCACTGAGGGTTTTACCGCAACCTGGGGCGCCGGCAAGCAGAATACCTTTCATGGGTATATCGAGTTCCACCCCAGCCTGGCGTTGTACCAAGAAGTCTTTGAGCAGGTGGAGACCTCCAATCGCCTCAAGCGGACACGGCTGCATGATTTCCAGCCCCGAGTCAGAGAGAATATGCGCCTTCATCCGGTCAATATCCTCAAGGTAGTCCATCCCGTTTTTCTTAAGATAGGCTGATCCGACAAACAGATTCTTCATCTGGTTGCGGCTTAGGCCAAGGGCCCGATGGGCAATGGTATTGCGTTCCTGCTCGCTAAAGATCGCATTGCGATCATCAATTACCTGTTCGCTCTCCTTCACCAGTTCCACCACTTCACCTACCGGCATACTCGGTAGCTCAAGGTGGTACACAAACTCATGCTTGAGTGCTTCCCGGCCCGCGATCACATAGTTAATACCCTTGTTTTCCATATAGAAGGTGGAATCTCGCAGTGTGCTTAAGTTATGCGGCTGTGTCAGTTGTCGTTCGTGAAAGTGCGGGTCGAAAATAATGACGCCATCATACTCTTTGTGACGGGACCTGCCTTCGTCAGCCAGGGCGGTTTTGGCCAATTCTTCCAAGGTATTGGTCGACGCCACCGCCTTGAAGGGCATCTTGGTGAAGGCCTTATTCACTCGTTTGGCGATCTCCTTGCAATAGATTTCCGCACGCCCCACCTCATGGGTTCGCACATTGATCACCGGGTAAGTCAGTTTGAACGGGGCAAGTTTCGTAAACTCAGCGTAATCGGACATATAGCACCTAGAACTATTCGTAATATGTTTGCATAGTATGTTTTAATTTCTAACCGTGCAACTTTTTGTACTCTTTGGAATCCACCGATGATTTGTGAGCGGTACGCATTACATTGGCAAACAGGATCCAATGCGACACAAATACTCTGCATTAGTATTTACGCACTTGTACTTTTGGTGATCGGCGTGCTAGAGTCAATCTGTCCTTCGACATTCCGTCCGTCTGACAGCGCCCTGCTGTCAGTGATGTGAAGTGATGAGTCCCGGCTTTCACGGGAACGATCACGTTCTATTTCCTATCGGAAATTCTCTTTTCACATTAACGTTTTAACGTCGGAGACATACTATGTTGACTCAATATCAATATAAACTGGGCGCTCAGTGCCCAAAACAGCTGTACTTCCACCTCAATATGAAGAAGCCTCAGAGCGAGATGGTCCAATCTTTGATTGACCAGAGCTCAGAGGTAAAGGACTACGCGTGGAAACACTTATACCCTGAAGCCAAATCTGTCCGATCACCCGGTTTTATCGGTGATCTCATGCAGAGCATGCTGGCGACCTCCCTTCGTAACCCAATGGCTTTTGCTCGGTTTTCGGATGGTGATCGGGAAGTCACGTGTGACTTTCTGCTGCCATATGGGGAAGCGCAGAGCTGGATCCTGGCTGAGGTTCGGGCTGGGACCAAGGTGACTGATGTCTACCTGGATGAAATTGCTTTCAAGTACACTGTACTGAAAAGCAAAGGTGTTCATCTGGCGGGCATACGCTTGCATCTGATCGATACCAGTGCCGAGTACCGCGGCAAACATGTCTTCAAGGAAGTCGACGTGTTTAAAGAGGTCATATCACTGGCAGCTCAGGCTGACGCAAAGGCAAATCGATTGATTTCGGTTTTGTCGGACGCTGAAGCGCCGGAGTGTCAGATCGGAAGGCATTGTGGTGGTAAAACACCCTGTGCTTATCGGGATCAGTGCTGGGATGAAGGATTATCTATCTGGGATATTCCTTTTCTTAGCGCCAAGAAAGAACAGCAGTTTCTGGACCGGGGTATTCAATACCTGGATCAGATCAGTACTGCTGATCTTGCTGAACTCGATCTGACCGAAAAGCAGGAGCAGTTCGTGGCAACGATGATCAATAAGCGTATCGATATCGATATGCGTGGGGCTGCAGCAGACGTTGATTGCTGGAGTTTCCCCTTGGTCTATCTGGACTTCGAGACGGATGCGCGTGCGATACCGGTCTTTGATGGTGTCAAACCGTACGAGAAGATACCGTTTCAGTACTCGATCACCATCGAGCACCAAGACGGTAGCGTTGAGAAGAAGTGGTACCTCCATGATAGCGAAGATGACCCGCGGCCTGGTTTGGCAGCGCGATTGTTCGAGGATTTGGAGGTGGTTGGATCGCTCGTCAGTTACTACGATAGCTTTGAGCGCTCTGTACTGCGGAAACTGGCAAGCCTGTATCCGAAGTACGCCACACGCTTCTTATCGACCGCTGATCGTTCGGAAGATCTCTTGCAAGTCGTCAAAAGAAACATCCGTCACTTCGAGATGGGTGGATCCTACTCGCTGAAGTCAGTACTGCCGGTACTGTTGCCTCATCTGAGTTATGGTGACCTGGAAGTCCAAAACGGTCTGCAAGCACAGATCCACTGGCGCGCTTTGATACAAGAGTCTGATCGAGTTGCAAAACTTAAGATGATTCGCGATCAAATCGAGTACTGTGACCTTGATGTACAGGCAATGGTAGAGCTCGTTGATTTGTTCAAATCATGGGGCGAATACTATGCGCATCAGGACGCAATCTCTGCTAGCGCTTGATCGATTGACTGACCTCACTTAGTGAGGTCTTTTTTTATCACGAGTCCTCTTTTTTATCTTCCAAAGAACACTCGTGTTCTATCCCTTTCGGGATTTCTCAATGTTCTATCAGGAGACAACTATGATTAGCAAAACACTCCCAGCGCGCGAGCAATGGGAACAATGGCGGCTGTTTGAGCCGGCACTCTATTATCGGCTTGAAGATGGTCGACGTTTTTACTGGTGCTTTGGTCACTTGTTTGAAAAAAATAAGGGGCTCACTAGTACGCGCACCAATGCCTCCCTAGCCCAAACGGTATTCCAGTCTTTGAAAGAGGGCCATGGAACCTTTGAGCCTAAGGAAGCCTGACTGCGCATTTATGTAAGCCCTACTACTGGGCTTACATTATTTTTTTGCATAGTACGCTTGGCAACATCCGCGAAGGCGTGCTAAGCTCCAATTGAGCCTTTCGGCCATACCTTCCGGGTTATTCTCCAAAACGGTCTGTTCTTCTCAGAGAACGCATCCGTGTTCATGTCCCTATTCGGGATCATTCTTTTTCTTAAATTTATTTTTGGAGAATACCTATGTTTCATTCAAACGTTTTTCAGCAACAATTCGGCAACTTCGCGAACACATCTGTTTCTGTCTCTCCCACCCCTTTCATGAAAGGTGATTTGGATCCAGATGGTTCTGTTGAGGAATGGCTTAAAGCCGCCAACATGAATTTTCGGTACGAACGTGCCGATATTCAATACTTGGCACCAGGTGAAGCCGTCCATCGCACGTATCCAAAGGCGAAAGTTATCTATAGAGATGACAATCGCCAGGCGATTGCGCACGTTTCAGACAGATTCGTTCCCACACAACCCGAACAGGTTGTTGAACTGTATCAGCGCATTTGTAAATCTCACGATTTTCGAATGGATAAGCTGGGTTGTCTGAAAGGTGGCAAAGCCATTTGGGCGCTTGCTGAAACCACGCTCCATGGTCGCACAATGGGCCAGGACGAGCAGCGCGGGTATGTGCTTCTGCACACGCCCAATGATGGTACTGGGAGTTTCATGATCAAACTCATCAATAAGTCTTTAGCATGCGACAACATGCTAAATGCCGCATTGGCGGGTTATCATGACTTCGACAAGCTCGACTACCTGTACAAAATTCCACACTCTTCGGAGCCGAATTTTGATCGTATAGGTGCAGAATTGGAGAAGTTACCTAAGTACTACAACAACTTTCTGGACCACATCGATGAGCTGGCAAACACGCCCATTGATACTGAGCAAACCGTTCGTTTTTTCTTGTCACTGTATGGTGATAAGTATGATGACGCTAGCCCAGCAGCTGAGAAGCACATGCATCGTTTGATGCAAGTGAATCTCGATGGTCCAGGCCAAAAGTTGCGTGCTCGACGTGGCACGGTGTACGGTGCTTTGTCAGCTGTGACGCACTACTATGACCATGTCATTAATTCTCGTGGGTCTCATCTTGCGACCAAAGACGAGAATAGAACCACTAGCGCCTACTTCGGCACCGGTGAGTCTATTAAAAACAAAGCGTTTAAAAAAGCTCTAGCTTTAGTGGCTTAATGATCGCTTGAAAAAGGAATCTTCGGATTCCTTTTTTTTGCGCCTTTGGTGCGATTGTGCAGGCGCCTCGGCCAAACCCGCCTCTCTGATTTCTGAACTATACAATATCCTGCCTGATTAGCATTAGATCCCAATTTAACAGTTGCATCCCGAATTACTATGCAAATATACTGGCGATAACTACAACAAAAGGTGCTGTTCAGATGTCTGATGTGCAACAACTATCTCTTGAAGAAATGAAATCCATCTGTGCCGATTCGCGCTTCCAAGGCGGACTATTCGGCCAGCAATATATTCGCCTGCTTTGCTGTCTGTCTGTCGGCATCAGTTGTCTTTTGGTAGCGCGTGCCACAGGTGGCAATTCGGTGGTGTGGACACTGCTAGGCCTTTTTGGTGCCTATGTCGGGACAGGGGCCTATATTGCCAGAACCCGGGCGCGGTACATTTCGGAGAAACTGGGCGCGGACGTACTGCCGAGTTTTATCGCTCTATTTCGTGAACTACGGGACGATGTTGAAGGCCATCGGCTCATCGATCTCTGGGTAGAGAAGTTCGAGAAGGAAGGATTTTTATCCTCTGGTGAAACATTCATGTTGGTCGACAAGACCATGGCTGCCAGTGGAGCTGCATCACAAGAAGAACCGGAAACGCTACAACAAGCTTTTAGTGAAGGAGGCGACCATGCAATCCAATCAAAACTATAACGGCGTCCAAGCCCAACGCATCGAGCAAGTGTGTTCACACCCTGAATTTCGGGGTGGATTCTTCGGAAGCCCAATTCGCCGGCTTGCGATCAGCGCACTAATTGGCTGCACGGTAGGGATGTTTTTCCATACGGTAGCGATGGCTGAACAACCATCCGAGCACCTGATCAACTCAATCATACTCGCGTCTATTTGCTCGGTGATATGGTTTTTCCTGCTGACGCTGTACAGCGTGGCGGTGAAAAAAGATTACTGCAAGCTTGTCCACCTTGATGAAATGGAAGTGATCAACCACGAGCTGAAATCGCGAGTTGAGTGCTCAAAGCTCGCAGATCGGAAAAGAAAACGCTTGCTCAAGAAAATTGACGATGAGTGTGCCGGGAAACGGATGATGACGAACAATGAATTCTACCAGGTGCTTTCAAAAGCCAGCTCACTTTAAATTTACTTTTGTCCCTGAAGGTAAACTTTAGCCAAGGCCCTGCTTTGGCTTTTTTTTATTTAAGGTTGCCTAGATGACAAGCCTACTAACACACACGGTGATGGACACCCTGATCTTTTTCGGGGTGTTATTTATTGGGGCCTACATACTACGATGGCTCTGCATTCGCGCTCAGGAAAATATCGCAAGTGCGATTGGTTATCGTGGTTTGATGTACTGCAGCTTCCCGGGCGTGGTCTTACATGAACTATCGCACGCCTTAATGTGTGTGGTTTTCTCTCACCGAATCACCGAAGTTCGATTCTTTGATCCAAACCCTCAGACACGTCAGCTGGGCTATGTGAATCACGCCTGGAACCCCAATAGCATTTTTCATCTAAGTGGCAACTTCTTTATCGGTATTGCCCCATTTTTGATGGGCGCGGTCGTGGTTTTTCTTTTGCTTTGGTCAATGGGCGTAATGGATCTCCATCAGGTCATGGCTTTATCTGACGGAAAGCGGCTTATTGAACGAGATCTCGATGAGAACTACCGCTACGCATGGTTGACCGCCGAGCATACCATTGTAAGCCTGCAGGCGGCTCTCACTACCCTCTCCTGGCAAAGTCTGTTGAACTGGCTGATTGGATATCTTCTCTTGTCGATCATATTGCATGCCGGGCCAAGCAAGGTTGACATGCAAGGTGCACGCGAGGGAGCGAGCGCCGCCATTTTTGTTTGGATCCTTATAACCTTTGGTGTCTTACTCTTGTCACGCGATGAAACCCCTATTTTTCTGCTCGACTGGTTAGCGTGGCTGCGCTACTGGATGGAAATTACCCAGGTGACGTTTGCCGCACTGGCAATTGTTCTGATTACCTGCGCTGTTGTGCTGTATGTCAGTTCATGGATGCTTTGCCTTGCAGTCGGACGACGCTTTGCCCTTCAGCAATCAGCAGCTTGAGTTGCGCTTATGCATTGATCTGCCCCGGCCCTCAGTGGGTATTGGGATAGAAAAAGAAAAGTTCGCGCCGCGCCGATAATGTGGATATGCCTCTTCTAGAGAACAATCCACACTCAATGTCGGTATGGGAGCTCGAAATGAACATAGCACAAGCGAAAGATGTGCTCTTGATGGTTGCCGAAGGCGATCAGTATGAACGTGAGTACGCTGGGCGCATCGAGCTATTTTGTTGTTACTGTCATGAGAATATGGAGTCGTCGGAGCATGATGCTGAATGTGCAATGTTGCTAGCGCGTCAAGCACTGGGGGAGGAATGGACACGAATCATCCAGCAGAACGCACATGTGGAGCAACAGTTGGCACAGCAAGAAGCAAAGCAGCGGCTGTAGAGGCGCGTGAGCATCAAGCATGGGTCGCACGGCATGAGACGGTTAAGTGTCACCATTGCTCAAAGACGGTAAAACGGATCGGTCTTGCGCAACATATTGAGGCGAGCGGTTGCTCAGCATGATTGAACAGAAAATAACGCTACTCTGGAGATTGTTTGATGAGCAAGCCAAAAGGTTTTAGAGGGTTTCGCTATGTCGCAAACCCGGCTCGAGCACAACGGCTTCGTAAACGAGGTGAATATATTTTCTGGGCCGAAAGCCGAGGCCTCTGGGTTTGGCGACCAGGCACAGCTAAACCGCCGGCTTCAATCTTGTAAGGCTGGAGAGAGAGTATGACTAAATTTTCAGGCACTATCCGCGTGAACGTGCGGCCCGGCATGAAAGCCAGAATTAATCCGGAAACCATTGAGGGCCAACAATACCAAGGGACGGAATTTATTATCGCAAGCGAGCCTCGTGAGTCCGGGGGCCTTGTGGTTGTCGCTTTAAACGAACTGGATGGGACTGAGTTTTGCGAAGGATATGCTCTGTCGCTGCTCCAAATCACCGACACATGCATCGCCTGATCGCTTCAGGGACTTAACTTGCGGGGCTATTGCTATGCGTAAATGCGAACACGGGGTCTTTTTGGACAAGAGCGAATGCATGCGCTGCGAGCGTGCGAAAAGAAAGGCAGCTTCTGAGAAACGGCAGAACCAAGAAGCTTTAAAAAGAATTTTGGCTCAAGCAGATAAACTGGACTGGTAGCCAATGAGGGTTAGTTGCGAAGCAGGCGTCTATGTATGAGTGATTTCGACAAGCACATTTCCGGGTTAACCGTCATCACCAAGTCAGATGATTGGAAGGGAGGGTCGACCTTGCGGTTCAGTAACGGAACAGCATGCTGCACTTGCACGTATAACTTCTCGATGACCAAAGCTGAGCAGCATCAGTTGGCTCGCCGGATAAGGGCCTCATTGAATGCATTTAAGAACGTTCCGGTAGAAGAAATTGAAGCACTGGTAGGACCTTAGCTGGGAGCATATAGATGGGAATTGATCACTATCTGGCCAAGATCGATGGCGCTGAAACGGCCGGTCAGGTTTCAAAGCTGCTGAATGAAATTGATGAGCTCTACTTGGATGACAAACTAGAGGTGAGTGATGATGACTGGTCTCGCCTGACTCAATGTGTTGCGCACTGGAAGCGTACTAAGCAACGTTTCGATGTTTGAGGGGGCGATAGATCAGAGGATCTGAGATTGTCTGGCGCAAGGCTAAGGTCAATGAACTTGACCAGGCTATAAAGGCCTGAACGGAATCATTCTGAGAAATTACTCATGGATAATTGCCATCATTGTGACGAAACGCTCTACCCGGATGACGAGACGTTTGAGCATCAAGGGAGCATGTACCACTTCGAATACGCTGAAGAATTGGCGTTAGAAGATAGTGACAGCTGATGGTGGGACTCCGAAACTGGTCCGAGCCGTTAATTCATACAGGAGTTTTGTTGTGGAGATATACCAACTTTGCATTATCGCCTATCTCTCGCCTGGAGCGTGTTTAGCGATCAAGGAGTTCAGAAAGCTATTTGCTGATAGCGCTGAATAGGATCTGCATTGTGGAATTGGCCAGATTGCCATGGTTCGACCAATGGACGTCAAAGGCGCTGCTTTTCGCCGAGCGGGTAATTGAAAAACCTCCCATTGGAACTTTTGGGATTTCAGGGAAAGGACAGGAGGGTTTTCCATGCTAGTTACTATGGAAGCATTAGCGAAAAATTATGGTAATCGCGGTAAAGACGATGCTCTGAAAGAAGCTCAGGATCGCGCTAAATATTATTTTCAGCAGACTGATGGTACGTTTGATGTACCCGAATGTCATCCACACATTAAACAGGTTCTAGAACTACTTTTACTCTCAACTAGCGACTGATTCTGCTACGTATGCGGATCCGGGGTATGAAAATGATTGATTTCGAAATAGCACTGACAATAGGCATAGAGGGGATAGCATTGACCTCTCTCAAAGCAGAGTTACAGGAAGGATCACAACCCTTTAGAGATCCTAATTACACTGCTCATCGTGCACTTATGGATGATATCGTAGCGTGTAGTTTAGAAGATTGGTTTGAGTACAGCATTAAGTCAGAAGTGGGTATTGAGGGGCCTGGAACCTATGTGATTACTGGGTCTACATGGTGGACAGGCAGTGATGATGATGCAGAAATGAATTATCAAAAACTACAGGTGAAATCGTGCTCTTCTGTTGAATCTGTTGATGCTCAACGCCTACAAGTGTCGCCTCCAAACTCTTCCGGACAATCCTACGAAGAAAGCAGCATAAAGCACAGTGGCCGCACGTATGAGAGGAATACGTTCCAGACGCGCGTCGAGCCATGGATGCAAGAGTGCTTTGGCCCAGTAATTTCCCGGGACACGCAAGAAAGGAATCATCGCTTTCTGGAAGAGTCGTTGGAACTAGTGCAGGCGTGCGGCTGCACAGCATCCGAAGCGCATCAGCTGGTCAATTATGTTTATGGACGAGATGTAGGCGAGAAGCCCCAGGAAGTGGGCGGCGTCATGGTTACTTTGGCCGCTCTTTGTTTAGCCCATGGCCTGGACATGTTCGAATGCGGTGAAACTGAACTAGCGCGAATCTGGACGGCGGTAGAGAAAATTCGCGCCAAGCAGGCCGCAAAACCCAAACACTCGCCGTTACCGGCAGAGGTCTAATGGATAGAAGATTCGCCTATGGCTTACGACAATATCGACGATTGGAAGAACGAAATCAAAGCACTCTTTAAAGCTGAAGTTGCTGCGTCTGACGATTTTTGCCAGGTACAGGAGGCCACAGATGAAGCAACGTAAAGCCAAAATAGATCGAGTGAGCATAGCGCACGCAAACGGCAATGCCCGCCGTTATGCTAAAGGCTATATGGAGAGCGTTGACAACTTTCGAGGGGATGCGCAAAAGAAAGAGCGCCTTGAAAAACATCTGTGTAAATCGTGTTTTTACTTTTTCAAAAGCCGAATTGGTGGCGCAATGATGACTAGCCGGGCGTGTGGGCTATGTGATACGGAGATGAACTTCTGCTCCACTGCGACCGATCCTCTGTGTTTAAGCTGCGCAAAAGATAACGGCTTGTGTAAGCAGTGTGGCGGGGATATTGAATCGAAAGATCGGCGCAACGCTTATCCGTTTGAAATTAACTAGTATCGAGAAGAGAACTGATTACATGTTTAGCGAGCATATCAAGCACAGCCAGGTTTTGCGCAATAGATTTGAGAAAGTTGCCTATTCGAAACGCAAAGTTACCCGCGTGCAAGGGTTACGAACAATCTATTTGGATGTGCCTAACCAACAGTACAAAGATCATAAATTAATTTCCAGGCAACGACGTATCTTTCCTAGGGGACACGTGACCGACCGGATGTTTCGTAATTTTAGTGGTTGGTAGTGTCGTACAAACCCGTTTTAGTGCCAACATCAATGTCGGTACCAGTAGGTTCGGACCGGATGTATCGAATAAGGAGATACCAGCGTGAGTAATGAAATCGAGTTTTGGGATCACAAAGATGAAAATGGTTTCCTGTCTAATTTTTATGAGTCCAAAGTATTTATTGGTGGCCGCTACTGGAAGACAACCGAGCACTATTACCAGGCCATGAAGCATGAAGGGACTGATCTATATGATCAAATTTGGGACCAACCTACCCCCAAAGCCGCTAAAGCAATGGCACGATCAGTAGCCTGTAGCTGGACTGATCGACAAAAGGTCAAGGTGATGCGTGAAGCAATCAAGGCAAAGTTCACACAAAACCCTTTGCTGCGATTTGCTCTGCTTGGGACCGGGAATGCACGCCTTGTCGAGGCCTCACCTACCGATTCATTTTGGGGGTATGGGAAAGCTGGCGATGGCGTCAATATGATGGGACTTTTACTTATGGAGCTGCGTGCTGAGTTGGCAAGCAAGGCTTAGTGGTAAGAATTGATAGAGGATCGGGCTATGCGTGAATACGAAATTGTTGGGAAACGATCAGAGCATGGCCGATCATCAGTAGATATCAAGTGCCCGTTTTGCTCTGCAATCACAACCGCGTTTGTATGGTCGCTGAATGGCTGCGGTAAGCGTTGCGAATGCGGGGCAAAGCACACAGCTCGGCACGGTACCCTACCACCCAAGGACCAATAATTTCCGGGATTTGCCTGATGACAAAGTTAACGAAGCAAGAACATGCTTGGGTAAAGAAATTGCAACAAGTGCTGGATGAATGCCCGAGCAGAAGAATGGCAGCATTCACAGTTGGCGATCCAAATTTGTATCTCTATGACTGTAATTTTGACGATCGGATTGCTGAGATTCAAGACAAAGAAAATAAAGAGTTCGGCCGTGCTGTTGAAAAGCTGGGTGTGGGGTTAGGCGAGTTGCAAATGCCTTTTTCTGTGCATTCAACATGTGGTTAGAAAATTATAGGGCAAAGGTGATCACTGATGAAAAACGCGCTTAATGACATTGCAAAAGAACGCCAACGTCAAATCGCTAAATGGGGGCCTGCCTCTGAAGTCGACGACAAGCATTCAGCTTTCGACTGGCATGAAATGATATCGGATTACAACGGTTGGGCAAGGCGCATGGCGGCCATGAATTCGCCTGATAAAGCCAGGCGACGCTATATTCAAATCGCAGCACTGGCTTTAGCCGCGGCTGAAGCGATAGATCGGGCGGAGGAGGTTCGCGTAATCGGCAAGCAAAAAACACTTGAAGAAATCATTGATTGGGAAGCGGTAAGAAACGCCACCCCTATGCTGGAAGTGACAAACATTGTGAATTGGCTTAAGAAACATGGCTACAAAGCCAGCTACCGCATCACTGAGGAAGATAATTCAGGGCCGGTGACTGTTCTGATCACTACCGAGAAAGATGGCGAGAAGTACGAGCATTTGTATTCACCATCAACCCATTCTGTCCGGAGTTAGAGTTATGCAATCAATATTCGTGGGCGTGCTGTGCTTTATAGCCGGACTACTTATAGCAGGTAATTTGATGGGCAAATCACCGTACTGGAAACTGGGTAATCAAGCGGTGAAAGCGAAAGCACAATGCGAAGCCGGCTTACCTAGCGACCAGTTTTGCCAGATGACATTTGTTAAACAATAACCGGATATGTCGAAAAGGAGTGACTTAAATGGCAGTTCCAGACATTCGAAGGGAGGTGAAGCAGTTTAACAAAGATCACGCTTGTTACACTGTAACGCGCCTAAGCGAGCCAGAACGATTACACAAGCCGTTGGCTATTGATGCGTTCGCAGCACTCGCTAAAAGATTGACACTCTCACAACCGGATATTGTAGGGATAAACTCATTAGCTAAGGAGGCCCAAATGTTCTCATCACTATGTAACGCATGTAAACGAATCTTCAAAGACGATGTCATTTGGGCGAATGATTGCAAATGCCCGCATTGTGGTGCGGAAGATTGGAAAGATTAGCGTCGAATTTACTAATGGGTTTGTCGCTCACTTTTCCTGATTCTTAAGCAACAAAGTAGTTTGAGGCTAAAGAGTGATAAGCAAGCAAGTTGCCTCATGCCATTTTAAATCGTTAGCCCAAAGAGAAATATTTTTGAGTACGCAAAGGACAATTGCATTACTTGATGTGCCGTGACGCGAGAGTGACCTTCTGCTCATGCTATGTGTGTGGTCCATGAAATTGCGCCTATCTTGCGATCAGTGCATAAACTGGGGAGAGCCGACCAATGCCTTACTTAAAAACTGAGACAATTAGCCATACGTGCAGGAAATCCGGCATCAGCGACAGCGTAGTGGTAAAGATCTCGGTCAATGCCAAGGGCCAATTCTATACAAACTGTCCAGACATTCTGAGAGATAGTGTGAAGAGTGTTGTTGATGGCAGCGAGTTTTATTTTGGACATCGTGGTGAAACGGTACAGCTGTTTGCCTCCTCTCTCGATCGTCTTGTTGAGGGCATTAGAGCATCGATTAAAACACTACTTTCGCCAGAGGTCACAGAACGGATCGTCATTCGGTATAACATCGAATCTCACGTCTCTTTCGCTGAAGCGCCCGGTGGTCAAATCTTTCCGAATGCTGGCTACCCTGGGGCAGAATGGCCGAGTCTCGAATCCAAAGAGCAATTGTACGGTGGTCATCACGCGACTAACCCTTCCAAGAATGGCTACAGCCTGGTCATTGGGGCCAAAGCGTTTCGCAAGGTTACCTATCGATATGGCAAGTCCGAGAAAGTTAAGTACGAGTACTATACGGAAACCGAAGACGCACAGCGCCTAAATGATTGGACTAGCTTTTCTCTCCCTGAATCAGCTGGGGAGATCGCATATACCGATGAAGCAGCGAGATTTTTCCATAATCTGATGCTTGGAATGGCTGAATTATCTCGAAAGATTCAATACTTTGCAGGGGATCAGGACAAGCTACTCTCAGTGATTGAAAGCCAGCAGGCGCTGCTTCCTCAGTAGCTTGAAGGTCCGCAGAGGGCGGATACCTCTTCAACAACGGCATAACCATATGTGCGCATTGCGAAGGGCCCAGAACCCCAGGAGATAAGAATGGCCGAAACGACAGGAATAAGCTGGACTGATCATACGTTTAATCCGTGGTGGGGCTGCACCAAAATCGCTCCAGGGTGCGATAACTGTTACGCAGCAACGCTTGATCAACGCACAGGTGGGAATTACTGGGATCTCAAACAGGCGCCTAGAAGGACGAATCCGTCTAACTGGAACAAGGTACAGACTTGGAATCATAAAGCCGAGTCGCAAGGGGTTCGCAGGAAAGTGTTCTGTGGCTCTATGATGGACTGGTGCGACAAAGACGCGCCGGCAGGTGCTCGTGATGACCTGTTTGCCCTCATTCGGAATACTCCATGGCTGGATTGGCAATTACTGACAAAACGGGCCACGTTGATAGAGCGGTGCTTGCCATCAGATTGGGGGGAAGGTTATCCAAATGTTTGGCTGGGGGTAACTGTCGAGAACCCTGAGTTTGGGTACCCAAGGATCGAGGCCTTGCAAAGGATTCCCGCCGAAGTCAAATTCTTGAGTGCTGAACCATTGCTTGCACGGCTGGATGGTTTTGCCTCTCGATTAGGTGGCATCAATTGGGTCATCATTGGCGGTGAATCAGGACCAGGGCACCGCACTATGAAGAGCGAGTGGGCTGAGGATGCAGTCGCCCAGTGCCGGCGAGTCGCAGTGCCGATCTGGTTTAAACAATGGGGTGGCAATGGTCCGGAAAAAGGTGGATCCATTATCAACGGCATCGAAATCAAAGAGTGGCCGCGCACAGATTACCTGTACGCAAACTCAAGCTCGAAACTCCCAGCTTCGACTGCTGAATCCCCGGATTCCATTTAGCTGCTCCAGCAGCTGCATCCGGGAAATTCAGAGCTCTTGCCCATTTAAACGGCGGTACTGTTCACACCCGTCATCTGACCTATTGTCACAGGCCTCACCGAACAATGCTTTCGCTTTTGAGGTATCCTGGTCAACGCCGGCACCCAGTTCGTACAAGATTCCGAGATGTACTTTCGCCGTTAAATTACCCTGCTCTGAAGCGCTATCGTAATACTCAAAGGCCTTACTAAGATCTTGCTTAACACTTTTCCCGTAGGCATACATCACGCCAAGCTCTAATTGTGCGTTGGGATTACCTTGGTCTGCAGAGAGAGTGAAGTACTCCAGAGCTTTACCCATATCTTGCTCGACGCCATTTCCATCACGATACATAACGCCTGTTAGAAATTGCGCATCCGCATCACCCTGATCTGCCGAGAGTTGCAAGTACTCGAAAGATTTTGAGGCGTCTTGCCTTACACCAAGCCCATCGGCATACATAATGCCGAGATTGTACTGTGCTTTCGCCTCTCCTTGATCCGCTGCACGTTTGAAGTAATCAAAAGCGTCAAAGTTGTTTTTCTTTACACCCAGACCATTCAGATACATTAGGCCGACGTAACTTTGCGAAGTTTCATCACCTTGATCCGCTGCAAGCTTGAAATACTTGAACGCATTGGCGGCATCCTCTTTCACGCCCTCACCATCAATGTACATTTGAGCAACGGAGTACTGTGCCGGAACATTGCCTTGATCCGCTGCACGTTTGAAATGTTCAAAGGCTTTGGATAGGTCTTGCTTTACACCGCGGCCATCACGGTACATCACTCCAACAACATAATGGGCCTTCGAATTGCCCTGCTCTGCAGCGCTCTCGAAGTTTGCTAGTGCACATTGGAAATCATCTCTATCCAAACACTCCAACCCTTTGTCTACTAGGGGTTCTGCATTGGTGTAAGCACATAGAAGCCATACAACCAGGCCGGCCGTCATTCTAATCATGATGTTCTAATCCGTTTTTCGTTATTGTTGAAGAATGCACCGTTATATAGCAAAACGAAACGGAGCGAAAGATTGGATCGGGACAGTCTGTGATGCGTGCAGAGCATCAATGGTAGGTGGCTCGTGTTAGCCCTGTCTAACAGGGTCTGTATGAGGCGCGATCAAGATGAACCCACTCTGGGACTCGAATGTATCTTGTCGCTCGCATTAACGCGGTAACGGTTTACTAAGACTCTGCATCGGTGCCGATCGAGAATATATTGGTGCGCGCAATCTGGAACAACTGACTCAAGTACATGTCCACGAGGCCGGTCCTCAATTCTATGGTATGCGCAAAGGCAGGCGACTCAATCAGTTTCAAATAGCTGGAGAGTTGCTCGTTGGTAAAATCTCGGTAGATAAACGCCGCTCGATGTACCGCCTGCTCCGGTAGCACGATAAGGTACGGTTGCAACGCCTGGTTGAGCTTCTGCGAGACGCCTGAACGGTCAAATGCAGCATTGAAAGTGGCCAAATGCTCTACGCCATACGCCAGATAGTTAATCCAGTACTGCAGCGCTTGAAGCTGCACATAGTACGATTGGTGTACCTCGGCAATCCGGACGAGCAATGGTCTGCGCATTTGCATCTGAACATTGTCCCGGTTGCTCACTAGATAAGCCTGAATTTGCTCGTCTGAAATGGTCAGCGCTTGGCGCTCAGCTCCTATAATCTCGACAAAATTGGATTGGTTTACGCGCTCTAGGAGGGCTGCAACCTGCTGAGGCGATGATTGTCGCGAGAAATATTGATGCATTAGGCTCTGCTGGTCGATATGAACAATACTCTCGAACAACACGTTGTTTAATTCTGAATACAACTCTTGGAGAGGGTCCTGAGAGTTGTTCCGGTCTGCCAGGTATTGAGGAATCAGATCCAGGTAGAGATCCACCTTGGTTAGCTTTTCCAACAGTCTGATGTGCTCTGGTTTTAGATCACTAGCGTTTGCGGTTGCAGCAAGTAAGAGCGCACCCAAAAATAATACTCGAAACATGTTCCACCCCGGTTGAACTTTGTAATACTATGCATCCATATTATCAATAATACAAGCGGAGCCCTCGATGAACGTGATGATTACCGGTATCAGTTCCGGTATCGGTTATGAAACAGCCAAATTACTGGCCGGAATGGGACACAATGTAGTGGGAACCGTGAGACGTTTCCCGATACGCAGGTTGCCTGGTGTCAAGTATGTGCTGATGGATATGGATGACAGCCAGAGCGTATCAGATGGGTGGAACACGTGTGGCGCATTCTTTGCTCATCAACTGGACGTCCTGTTCCTCAATGCAGGTTTTGGCTTGCCTGGCGCCGTGGAAGACCTGACGGGCGAAGCGCTGCGCCATCAGTTCCAATGCAATTTCTTTTCTCAGCAGCAGTTGATCCGCTCATATTTAGCGATGAATGGGCACGACCGGGTCGGCCGGATAATCGTGAATAGTTCAGTTCTGGGGTTTTTTCCAGCGCCGTATCGTGGTGCTTACTGTGCCTCAAAATTTGCGCTGGAAGGTATGCTTGGTGCCCTTCGCGCAGAGCTACAAAAAACAAATTCTAAAGTTCTGGTACATTCTCTTCAGCCTGGCCCGATCAAGACGCGGTTTCGGCAACGGAGTCTTAAGGAATTCGAAGATCATATCCAACCCAGCACCCGTTATGCTTCGGACTATGAGAAAATGCGTGGCCGGCTCGCCTCGCGGCACTGGGATAGAACGGCGCTGGAAGCCAAACAGGCCGCGTTGAAAGTCGAAAAGATGATTGCCGCAACCAATAATACGGTCTATCGAATGAATATAGGGACACAAATTGCCTGGTTCTTGCGAAGAATCCTGAGCACAACACTAATCACGCGCATCGCTGCCAAAGGAAATCCATGAGCGCTCTACCCTACTTCTTGCTTACATTGTGTCTGCTCGTATCTTCAGTGAGTTCTGCAGGTGTCTCGAGCGTTGGTGATACCATACTGCGTTTGGATTATGAGGGATTCACGGTGTGGCTAGACTGTGAGCGGCGTGGCGCGGTGATGTTTCGCTACAATGCACAGCGCGATACGGGAAATCATAAGCGCAAGAGCCAATTCTATCTTGATCCGGACGTACCCAGTGAGTGTCAACAAAAGGCTACACACGCATACCGGACAGAGGCCGGGCGCTTTGATCGTGGCCATCTGGTTCCGGCCAACCACATGGACTTCAGTGAGAATGCGATTCGACAGAGCAATTACGTGACGAACATGCTCCCAATGAGGGCCAACCTTAACAGAGGCGCTTATCTCCGGACGGAAGAAATTATTGAGTGTCTGCGGGACATTGATGAGCTGCTCGTTATTGGTGGAACGCTGTGGGGAAATGATTCATCCGATGACTATTTTCTCGAGTCCCATGGCGTGGCAACGCCGGACGCTTTTTGGAAAGTGATTATCCGAGACGAGCGCGTCATCGCATGGATAATGCCGAATGACGAGGCTGCAAAAGCGGATCAATTGGATGCTTACCTGGTTACTGTGAAGGATCTGGAGAAGAAGACAGGGATAACATTACCTGTCGCCGATTATTTAAAAGATGAGAAGCCCGCGACTTCCTGGTTAGTGCCAAAGGGCTGCAACAGAGGCTGAGCTCTGTTGCGCCCCGATGATTAGTTGGTACTGCTTGGTGCTTCCGGCTTTTGTGCTGCGATTGCAGATCCCTCGACGCGATCGCGTAGCTCCTGATGCGCCGCAGCGGCACTCGCTTTAACGGCTTTTTCAGCCTCCGCATTGGCACGCTCAAGTTTGATCAGGTTGGCGCTATCAAACGGCATAAACATCTGCACATAGTAGTGCACATAACCGTCAGCAACAAAGTGCTTGGAGTCAACTGACTGGGCTCCGGAAATGTCGGTCGCATTGACGAACAAATCAGTTGTCGAGCTCAGTGTACCGCGCAACACAGGTTCGCTACCCTGGTTCTGAGCCTTGTAGTTCTTCACCAGTTTGGAGACCTCTGCATTATAGGTCTGCGCAATATTGCCGGCAGCTTCCATCTTGGCGATTTCCATTGCCATTTGAGGGTCGCTGGATTTGCCATAACCAACACCGATAATGCCTTGCGTCGGTTCTGGTGGTTCAAAGTACCAATCAGGTGCTTCATCTACCACCTGCTCAACGCGGGCCTGTTGCTGCTCTTTGTACTCAGCTGCCTGCTCGATCACTTTGTCTTTGGTGGACATACCCGAGCACGCCGCCAAGCACAACACGATAGCTGTACTGACAATAAACTGTTTCATATAGACTTCTCCTCTCGAGTGTTATGTTGCAGACAATACGGAAAAAAAGTGGATGTTCAATAGAAACTTTTGATTGTTAAGCCTTGTTAATGGTTTTGGACTTGTTACTAATTTATTTTTGTGACTCGTTATAGTATTAATGCATAGTCAATAGTTGGTCAGACTTGGATCCACCGGATAGGGTGGTTAAATGATTTGGAACCGTACGCAGGAGGAGCCAAGCAGGCTCGGGAAAAATGGCACAACAGCTTCAATTGAGCACAGATACCGAGATTGTCGGGCAAGCCATGGTGGTATGCACAACGCACTTGGGTATTCAGCACAAAGCCCTGTTTCAAGGGCGCGAGCTAGTGAGCCGGGTCGGCAGTGGCCGGGCGACAACGCACCGGTGCAAGGCGAAGAACAAGCACTTGATAATTTATGGCCGGAAAATGATCGAGGATAAGATTTCGGCAGAACGAGCGTGCTTTTGGCTAACGTTTAAAGAAATTCAAAAGTATGGTTTCTATGGCGGTACCCCGACATTTCTGCACCTAATAGGTCACACGGTGATTCATGAATTCGGACATGCGATTCAAACGATCGAGGGTCATCGTACTCGGGGTTCCGTCCATAATCGTGCCTTCTACGATATAGTGGGCCGGCTTCATGCTGAATACGGACAAAGGGTACTCGCTTACCTAGTAAGAAAGTGCCAATCTCACGGGTTGGATATTACACAGCTGAACTAAATCAGGATACTCAGAAAATATCAGGCGATGCGCTTGATCAATGGGTTTGAACTGGCGAAGGGATCGATCTCGGATGCACTGACGTTGATTTTCTCCACCTTCGCACCGACTGTGGAGCCGAGCTGAATCAGCAGTGTTTTCTCTACTTTTGAAAACCCTCCGGAGAGGCACTCCATCGGATAGAATATAATGCTGGGTGCCAGTAACACATGGCCACAGTGCGCCTTCAAGAGTTGACCCAACTTGTGCTGGGCCAAATCAAAGTCAGCGATTAATAGCCTCTCGCTGGAGAATGGAAGTGGTGACTCGTACTTAGCTGTACTGCCATCGTCGTGAACAACATGAAACTGATTGCGGTAAATCCTGATGTGGAGCGTTTTGCGACTAAACATAAGCAGAACTCTAACTATTAGGAATATGTATGCATAGTACGGTATAAAGAAAAAAGCGGCAAGCCGCTTTTTAATTTTCAGTATGGCTGAGGACACCAGAGGGTAAGTCCCTCTTGGGTGCAATCATAGAATGCCAGCCTGCCGGAAAATTTTCGTCCAACAGCCTTGTAGCATTCAGTTGTTTGCCAGCTTTCACTGAAACCACCTTGATCTGTGCCTAGGTTAGCGCACGTTATTTGGTACTTCCCTGAAGCAGGGTCATAGTCCTGTTGAATCAGGAGCTCCGGTTTGACCCCGGAAGCCAGCAATCTCTCAGCAACGTTTGTTGCTTGAGAGCCCACAATACCAATGGTCAAGATATAAATTAGAGTTTTCATAAGTAACCTCCAAAATCGAATCGATTTTCGATGAGAAATCCCGAAAGGGAGTAGAACGGAATGTTCCTCTAACGAGCAGCATTCCTATCGGAGGTTTTAGAACGTACCGATGGGTACAGGCCGATCGTAACAGCTATGCAACATCGATAAAAGGCAAACCAATAAAACTATTGCATATAATACATTTAAGCGTATATTTGCATAGTGTGCATATTATGTCGAACGCAGAGGGTTGGATAAATGCAAGGATTCTACAAGAATGACGCAGACAGGATTCGCGATATCTTTGTATCCAGGACCATTGCTGCAGGCGTTATTTTTCGGGACGACAAGGGTGGCATGCGTATGCGAAAGTTGAGCGCCTACGAACATGCATTGCATGCCGAAGACCGAGCTGAAGCGACTACACGATTGATCATCGATAAGTTGCTCAGAGAGCCGCTTACCTAAGGAGCTGGCCATGCTAAGTATCAAACCAATAAACGTGCACCAGATGAATGGCGTTTTCCATGCCTTGCTTGAGAAGGACGGGGAGATGTTTTACGCGCAGGGTAATGATGTCAACGAAATCCCGGAGGGTTTCAAGATTCACCATACGATTTACATTGATACCAAGCTGCGGTGGCCGGTACCAGCTCTTGGCTGCACTGATATCGCTTGCAAGAATGAGCCTTCTGAAACAGGGGACGGCCAAATAATTTCCAATTCAACGCGTTAGGAACCTCCCCCAGTTCTAACGTGCAAGCTACGGGGTTAAGTACTAAGGAATATTTCATCAATGAAAAAACTATTACTCGGTTCACTACTGGGGCTCTCTGCAGTCTCCGCGGCCGCATCAGATCAAAGCACTTTCTCGGCTGAATTGTTGGTCGGTAAAACAACTCAAGAGATAGAAGGCGATGACGGAGATGATACTTCGATCGGTATTCGCGGCGCCTACCTGCCAAATGCTAATGTTGCGATTGAAGCAGGCTATCAATTTAATGGGGAGGCCTCCTATAGCTACCCGTTAAGCGGATTTGGAGAGATAACTGAATCGACAGAGACCCGCGCATTGAACCTGGGTGTAAAAGGTATCATTCCTGTAAACGAGACGTTTGGCTTACACGCTCGCCTTGGATTGGCGTTTTGGAAAGCTGATGTAGAAGTGAGTTCTTCATTAGCTCCTAGCACCCCGGCAACAGGCAGCGACTCCGGTAACGATTTGTACTACGGCATCGGCGTGCACTTTTCTCCTATCAGTGAACTCCTCATCGGGCTCGAGTACACGTTGGCAGAGTACGACGTGACTCTGGATGGCGATCTGGATGGCGTCAGTGCTGATATTGAGCTTGATACGGTTGGGCTAACATTGGGAGTGAAGTTTTAACAGTACGCCACGCATGCCGGCTCAAAGGGTCGGCATGCCCTTTTGATAAGCATTGTATTGAACGAACAACCATCCTTTCCGCCATTGAAACCCAGAGGAAACGCAATGAGTAAGTCAGCTGAAATACAGTCTGGTCATCAAGAGGCTGAGCGCTCACAGGCACAGTTTGGTTACCCGATCGTTTTTAAGTGGCTCTCCATATGCTTGGCAATCGTGTCCCTCGGTTTGTATATATTGATCCATTATCCATCTATCGCCGGCACACCTGAACTGGCATTAAAAAAAGAGTTGTATAACCACTATTACAAAGATACCGGATCCATTGACGAAGGCATCAACTATTTGCGTTTTCATACGAAATGGGAAATAAATGATGCGACAGCTGTCGGCGGAGGGGCGTACCTGGTCGATGTGACGTTCACTGTGCCAGTAGCGAAGAAAGAATTGCACGAACAGCAACTAACACAAAAACTTTGGGATGATGAACAGGAATTTGTAGAGCATTCAGCCACATATAAAGTGGTTAGAAACAAAATGTACAGGCTGGGTTGGGAGGTCGAAGGTGGCATCAGCGATATCGATTATGTTGCGATATCAAATGCCTCTCTCCGGAGTTCAGGGCGATTTAGTGTCGTTCAGCCCAATGAACGAATACTCGCCCGCCAAATGAACACAACCATTCTAGAAAGTAATGCCTTTTATATATTAGCAATAGCGTTAATCCTAGGTTTAACTTTGATGTTTAAAGCAGTAACCTTTAAGGAATTTAAAAAATGCATACCACCTATCGCAATCGGATGGTTCTCTTTACTTTATGTCTATCTCATGATGAGCGGCTTATTGTGACAGGCGCTTGATGGCGGATACTTTAATTATTGTGAACGAGTTTAAATCTATGGCACACACACAAAAAGAACCTACAGCGACTGAAGACGCACAGGACGCCATCTCATATTCAGGTGCGATCGTTTACGTAGTGCTAGGCTGCCTTATTTCCACCATCGCCTATTTTATTGATCATGCTAGAGGGTTCGCGTTCGCTGTTGTTCCCATGGTGACTACGATATTGGTGTTGCGAGAACTCAACATTTCGATAAAAACCCGGCCGGTTCTCTATCTCTTCTGGATGCTGCTTGCCTGTACCAACTTCATGATTGTCCAGATGTACATTTTGGAATCTTACCAGCAAATCGCACCAGGTATTGATAGTAAATAACTGCGAAAACCTATCGGGCATATCAACGCCATTTGGGTTTCCCGGTCATCTGTTCGTGTTGCGAGTAACGCCTACTGCTTTATCTGCCATGCGCCGTTGGGAACCTGACCAATCCTCCTCAACATGCTTGTTTAAAAAGCCGATATGTCGAACTTTAGTAAGCGCCCGGTAATACCACCTAGTTATCCCAGGTCGCACCCGCTTCAATAGTGTCCACTTATTTTTAGTGGACACTATTATGATGGACTCT
>PZPK01000067.1 GCA_006212045.1 Oleiphilus sp.
GAGAGTCCATCATAATAGTGTCCACTAAAAATAAGTGGACACTATTGAAGCGGGTGCGACCTGGGATAACTAGGTGGTATTACCGGGCGCTTACAAATGGACACCCTTAATGCTTAAGTAAGTGCCATTCGGGTCAGAGCCCTTATTTACGCTTTTTCGCGGCCAGCTAGGCTTTTCGGGCGGCCACGCCTATCTTGACCCACTTTACGCCTAAGTTTCTCTTCAACCGTTGCCTTAAACCGATCATTACCAAGTGGCGTGCCGGTTAACCAGGCATCATTGATCCTTTTGATCGATGCGGCATCCAGCTTCGTGTTGAAAAGCCCTTTATATGCCCCAGCCCTCTCTTCTTTGTCGCGACCCAGCGAATTGTAAATCGCGTGTGGCGTCAACATTTGAATGGACCGTAACCCTGCATTGTGGCAAAAGCTCGACCAACGATAATGTGAAGGCGAATCCACCATATTTGCCCGAACAGGATTCAGTTCTATGTAGCGCATCACCGAAAAAAAGTAGTGCTCTTCCTGCACAACGCTCGCCTTGTATCTCCCTTCCCAAATGGACCCACTCTGTCCATATTTGCGATTAAAAAAAGGAACATAGCGTCGCCCCAAATACTGCATAAACAAACTGGCATCCGAACCGCTCTGGGGTGTTCCCAGTATATGCACGTGATTGGTCATCAAAACAAAAGCATGCACAGGCAGATTGTACTTTTCGGAAGCCTCCTTCAGCCAATGCAGATAGCAGGTGTAGTCTTCGTCTTCAAGAAAGACAGGGGATCGAGAGTGCCCGCGATGAACAAAATGAACGGGCACACAGGGCAAATAAAATCGGGGTTTACGTGGCATGATTTCATCCTTGAAATAAATGCATTTGAAACAGCTACTAGCCTAAAAGCTTCACGGGACAAATACAAACTCGCTTAAAGGGCTTTGACCCCTATTGGAAAGAACTACAGTCACAAAACGTGTAGAATCGCTCACCCAACGCAACACATGTACTACGCGACAGTGCCACCTGATATGCCTCAAACAGCTTTACCGATTCTCTATAGTTTTCGCCGCTGCCCCTATGCCATCCGGGCAAGAATGGCGATCGTTGGGGCGCACATTGCCGTTACACTGCACGAAGTGTCACTCAAGGATAAGCCTCAAGCCATGCTGGACGCATCGCGTAAAGGAACCGTGCCGGTGCTTTGTTTGCCCGATCACACGCGCGACGATGGCGCGACGATCGTGATGGATGAAAGCCTCGACATTATGCTGTGGGCGCTCAATATCCATGACCCCGAGGCATGGCTTTCGAACTATTCGGAAACGGAAAAGGCAGACGCCATGGCGCTCATCCACGAGAACGACAGTGACTTCAAGACCTGGCTGGATCGCTACAAATATGCCGACCGCTTCCCTGAACACAGTGCCAGCGAGTATCGCGCCCAATGCGAGACCTTTCTCGCCAAACTTGAACAGCGCATCACGGCCAAGGGCGGCTTAATTTCGGACAAGGTCACGCTCGCAGATATCGCCATATTTCCTTTTGTCCGGCAGTTCTCAATGGTCGATCAAAAGTGGTTTGATCAGTGCCATTATCCCGCGCTAAGAAACTGGCTAAATGACTTACTGACCTCCCCTCTTTTTGTGCAGGTAATGGCAAAAAAACCGCCCAAACACGGCAACCCTCAAACGAAGTATGAACAGGCGCCATGACAAAAACACATAAAAAGCTGGAGCAAGCCATCACACGTGCGCTCACCGAAGTCTGCGAAACGGTCAAATTCGCGACAGGCGAGCACGCACTCAAGGGCTTCGAATGGATTACGCATTTTGTTCAATACCATGACTTCCCGGACTCACTGCTGATTGTCGTGGTGTTTGGCCGCTCACAAGAGCGTTTGAATGCCTTGAATGCGGGCAAAGACAAGACCGTGTATCGCCTCATCAGCGAGCAGCTCAAGGCAGAGAATATTCATCTCAACGCCATTGAAAAACAGGTCCGATTTGACAGTGAAGAAGCCTGCGACAAACACCATGCAGGCGACTGGCAAGCACGCTATCGCCAGACGCGGCATTGATATTTTTGTGGTGTAAGCTTTTAGGCTAAAGGGCTTTGACCCCTTTGGCTCTTTCAATCCACGCCCCTGCGGGAGGGGCGACGAACGATGTGTATTGCATGTTCCCTTCAGGGGAGTTTCAATCCACGCCCCTGCGGGAGGGGCGACTGCGCTGAGAGTTGATTTGACCCTCCATCGCGAGGTTTCAATCCACGCCCCTGCGGGAGGGGCGACAACTCCCTTCCCGCTGGAAACCTTGGCCATCAGGTTTCAATCCACGCCCCTGCGGGAGGGGCGACAAGGGTGGCTCAAGCTGTTGAGGGCCGACTACAGAGTTTCAATCCACGCCCCTGCGGGAGGGGCGACCTTTGGCGAGGGTGTAAAAGCCCTCGTTTCATTTCGTTTCAATCCACGCCCCTGCGGGAGGGGCGACCTTTTTTGAACAGCTTTTTATCATATTGCAGGCGTTTCAATCCACGCCCCTGCGGGAGGGGCGACAAAGAGGGACATGTGTCATTCTCCTTGTTCCTGAGTTTCAATCCACGCCCCTGCGGGAGGGGCGACGTCCAAAACGCTGGTGTTGCGCCGATACGCTGAAGTTTCAATCCACGCCCCTGCGGGAGGGGCGACACGGTAAGCCGCTTGATATTCTGGAAGAGCTACAGTTTCAATCCACGCCCCTGCGGGAGGGGCGACTATTTGGCGCGTAGCAGATAATGTTGAATGTCTCGTTTCAATCCACGCCCCTGCGGGAGGGGCGACAATATCAATACTCAAATGATACAGCCTAAAATCGGTTTCAATCCACGCCCCTGCGGGAGGGGGACAACAGCATCAAAGTGGTACTTAATGATAGTGTAGGTTTCAATCCACGCCCCTGCGGGAGGGGCGACTTCATTTCAGGGAATAGATTCCGTGTATGCTTTGTTTCAATCCACGCCCCTGCGGGAGGGGCGACTCTGGATGGCGATTTGGACGTCATCATGTGTTCAGTTTCAATCCACGCCCCTGCGGGAGGGGCGACACGGATACCCAGCGCTGACAGGCCTGTTCAATTGATGTTTCAATCCACGCCCCTGCGGGAGGGGCGACCGGCGAAAGGGGCCGCGACAAAAACCGCTGAGCCGTTTCAATCCACGCCCCTGCGGGAGGGGCGACATGGATATTCTGCGCGCTCCCAGTTTGCGTCTGGTGTTTCAATCCACGCCCCTGCGGGAGGGGCGACAACGATTGGAAGATGCTGCCCCAATTGAAATTAGCGTTTCAATCCACGCCCCTGCGGGAGGGGCGACCTGCCACTATCGCTTGGTGCATTAGTGTTTTTTTGTTTCAATCCACGCCCCTGCGGGAGGGGCGACTGTGCTGGCCAAGATCGCTTTTTCCATTTCAGGGTTTCAATCCACGCCCCTGCGGGAGGGGCGACGAGTATCAAAAAGAGTCGGCAATCGCGGCGTGTGTTTCAATCCACGCCCCTGCGGGAGGGGCGACCCCTTTACCGTCAATTTTCCCGTTCAGTTGCAGGTTTCAATCCACGCCCCTGCGGGAGGGGCGACGAGACGGTCAGGCTGTGCAGGGTTTGTCTGTGCTGTTTCAATCCACGCCCCTGCGGGAGGGGCGACAATATCAATACTCAAATGATACAGCCTAAAATCGGTTTCAATCCACGCCCCTGCGGGAGGGGGCACATTTCAAGGGCTACATGGCCAGTGGTGAGACGTTTCAATCCACGCCCCTGCGGGAGGGGCGACATGCGCAATGGTGGAGCAGTAGGTAATACTGCTGTTTCAATCCACGCCCCTGCGGGAGGGGCGACTTTGCTGCCAACAAAGTCCATTTCTGAATTGACAGTTTCAATCCACGCCCCTGCGGGAGGGGCGACTGTATGGACGCGCATGTTCTGATAGCCAGACGAGTTTCAATCCACGCCCCTGCGGGAGGGGCGACCGCGTTCATAAAAGCACAGGTCAAAGAGTACGCGTTTCAATCCACGCCCCTGCGGGAGGGGCGACCTGCAGGACATGGTGATACAGGCACAGATGGGCGTGTTTCAATCCACGCCCCTGCGGGAGGGGCGACACCCTTCGTACAAACGAAGTAACTTAGCCAAATGTTTCAATCCACGCCCCTGCGGGAGGGGCGACGGCCTCCCAAGATCAGCACAGTGAATCGCTCAGTGTTTCAATCCACGCCCCTGCGGGAGGGGCGACGCTGGCTGTGCTGCGAAGGGTTACGACCCTCGAAGTTTCAATCCACGCCCCTGCGGGAGGGGCGACGCAAATCTTCATTTGCAGTTCGTGACGTATCGAGGTTTCAATCCACGCCCCTGCGGGAGGGGCGACTTCTGATCTTGTTCGTTTCGCGCATTGGCAAGCGGTTTCAATCCACGCCCCTGCGGGAGGGGCGACTATTCAACTTCATCATCCCCGCCTTCCAGCTTCAGTTTCAATCCACGCCCCTGCGGGAGGGGCGACGTAGCAAACCCAGCAATCAGTTTTGAATGTGAAGTTTCAATCCACGCCCCTGCGGGAGGGGCGACTTTAGACCTTGGAAAAGACGTTGTTGATATTGCGTTTCAATCCACGCCCCTGCGGGAGGGGCGACTAGGCCGCATATCCAGTGCTGTAGAGATGAGAGCGTTTCAATCCACGCCCCTGCGGGAGGGGCGACGGAAGAGTGAGAGGGTGTGATGATGAGTGATCTGTTTCAATCCACGCCCCTGCGGGAGGGGCGACTTTAGTGCGGATGACTTAGACGATCTGGACTTAGAGTTTCAATCCACGCCCCTGCGGGAGGGGCGACGCTCTAAGGTAGTGGGTTCCGCACTGTTTCCTGAGTTTCAATCCACGCCCCTGCGGGAGGGGCGACTTGCATTTGCGACGAGGATTGCAGCGATGACAATGTTTCAATCCACGCCCCTGCGGGAGGGGCGACTTCAGCGATATATGAGAGACAAGTGGAGACAGAGGTTTCAATCCACGCCCCTGCGGGAGGGGCGACAACACATTGGCCAGATGGTCACATAGAGTACGATGTTTCAATCCACGCCCCTGCGGGAGGGGCGACTCGGTATCTGCTCGCCTCGCAAAACGACTGGAGGTTTCAATCCACGCCCCTGCGGGAGGGGCGACAGATTGATTGCTTGAAGCGCGTATTGGCTGTTCTGGTTTCAATCCACGCCCCTGCGGGAGGGGCGACCCGGAGTATCAACATCCGGCGCAAGCATTTTGATGTTTCAATCCACGCCCCTGCGGGAGGGGCGACCCATTCATTAATCGAGAGCGGCTTCGAGTCATACGTTTCAATCCACGCCCCTGCGGGAGGGGCGACCCCTTCTATGATCAGAATGGAGAATCAACAGGCTTGTTTCAATCCACGCCCCTGCGGGAGGGGCGACTTCATGTTGCGCAGAAGTTGAAGAGCGCGAGTGTGTTTCAATCCACGCCCCTGCGGGAGGGGCGACATCTGCTGGTCACAAATCACGAACCTCGAAGCAGTTTCAATCCACGCCCCTGCGGGAGGGGCGACGCAACATTATTTGTGCTTCGATAACCTGACTTATGTTTCAATCCACGCCCCTGCGGGAGGGGCGACGCTCGCATACTGACGCATAGCCATGGCAAGCGTGTTTCAATCCACGCCCCTGCGGGAGGGGCGACGCTTCGCCTAATTGTTGTGATGAGTGGAGTATAGTTTCAATCCACGCCCCTGCGGGAGGGGCGACCGCTTTTTCCGCGTTGATCTCGACGCGGACGGCGGGTTTCAATCCACGCCCCTGCGGGAGGGGCGACCCTGTCCTTATCCGGCAGCACGGCAGTCTTGGAAGTTTCAATCCACGCCCCTGCGGGAGGGGCGACCGCCAGACGCGCCCAAAGGGGTCGTATGTGTGGGCGTTTCAATCCACGCCCCTGCGGGAGGG
>PZPK01000056.1 GCA_006212045.1 Oleiphilus sp.
CGCGCGGAGCCTGTCGTGTTTGCGCCGGTTCTATCGTTTTCACTTGCGCGAAAAGCGCATTCAGCTGGACCCGACTCTCAACGTTTCAAATCCGAAACTGCCCCGTTTGTTGCCTAAATATTTGTCCGAGTCGGATGTGGCCGCTCTGCTGGAGGCGCCAGATGTAACGGATGTGGTAGAGCTGCGCGATCGCGCAATGCTTGAATTGATGTACGGTTCCGGCTTGCGGGTATCAGAACTGGTCGGGGTGCGCTATGAGCAGTTGGGTCTCGAGCAGGGGCTGGTGCGCTTGTTCGGCAAAGGTGGGAAGGAGCGCGTCGTGCCCATGGGGGAGGAAACGCTCGACTGGCTGGAGCGATATCTTGCTGAGAGCAGGGCGGTACTGACGAAAGGGCGACAGTGTGAGGCGCTTTTCCCCAGTCTGCGTGGTCAGCAAATGACGCGGCAGACCTTCTGGCATCGTGTGAAGCTGTACGCGTTGAGGGCAGGCATCAACCATTCTATTTCACCCCATACGCTTCGGCATGCATTTGCGACACATCTGCTGAATCATGGCGCCGATCTGAGAGTGGTGCAGCTGCTTCTCGGTCACAGCAATCTCTCCACAACCCAGATTTATACACACGTTGCCAAGCATCGTCTTACTACATTGCATCAGCAGTTCCATCCCCGTGCCTGAGCTTTTCTGAGAAAAGCGTAATCTCTTCGGGCTTGCCGTCGAACTTAAATCGGGTTAGCGTGTCTCACCATTGTCTGGAGCGCATGATTGTCTCCGGAGTTTGAACCCCTTATTGAGGACAAGTCATGCAATTCGGTAAGCGAATACTACTCACCATGCTCGCATTGGGCGCAGCTGCTTCTGTTCACGGAGGAGAGGCTGAAATCCGAGCCAGTCTGGCCAAGGCCATTCCCAGTCTGCAGGTCTCATCGGTGGAAGAAAGTGAGATAGCGGGTTTGTACCGCCTGGAATCCAACAATAATCAGGTTTTGTTTACCAATGCGGATGGCAGCTTTTTTGTGGCGGGTGAGATGTACAGTACCGGTGGAGGTCAGTTAGTTAATCTGACCGAAGTAAGGCGCGAAAAAGTGCGCGCCCAGCAGCTGGCAGACATTTCTGCAAAAGAAAAAATTGTCTTTCCCGCGAAAGGTGAGACCAAGGCTAAAATTGCTGTGTTCACCGATATTGACTGTGGCTATTGCCGCAAGCTGCATCAGGAAGTACCGCGTATGAATGAACTAGGTATCGAAGTAAGTTATCTGGCTTATCCTCGTGCTGGCATTGGCAGTGGTTCCTACAACAAAATAGTTTCAGCCTGGTGTGCTGATGACCGGTTGCAGGCGATGACAGATGCGAAAGCCGGTAAGGCAATACCTGAACTGACTTGCGCTAATCCTGTTGCCGCGCAATTTGAGCTGGGGCAGCAAATGGGAGTGAACGGCACACCGGCAATCTTTCTGGAAGACGGAACCCTGATTCCCGGTTACATGCCGGCCGAGCGCTTGGCGAAAGGCTTGGGCATACTGTAGCCACGAACGTAGATGTAATGACGGAACAATAAGCCCGCTCACGCAATGAGCGGGCTTTTTCTTTGAGGGTCAGCAGCGGAAACCACTGTCTTCAAGTCGTTTGTCGCACTCTTTCTTTATATTGTTGCAGCGCTGCGCACCAGCGGGTGAAAGGCGGTCGTAGTTGCATTTACGAAACTCGCTTCGCAGATCGCTGTTGCTGTAATCGGCGAATGGGCCGCTACAGGCGCTGAGTGTAAGGACGGAGATCAAAGATGCGCAAAGAGGGAAAAGTTTATTCATAGGGCAGGTGATTGCTCACGTTCCGGCTGTGATTATTGGAATAGTTTGGCTCGAAAGCCTAGCACCTTCAACCACATCTTAAAAGGCGTGCTGTTTCGTTTTTTTTCTAGCCTGAAACGGTATACTATGCGCCGCAAAATAATGCGAGACCTTAATTGGCTCGAACACGAATTTCCGTATTGAGAGGTAAGTCCATTGGCGTCCCTGAAAGTCGGCATTTGCGGTTTGGGAACCGTAGCGAGTGGTGTAGTGAATGTAGTACGCCGAAACCAGCATGACATTGCTGCACGCGCGGGCTGTGGTATTGAAATTGTGCAGGTGGCCTCACGCCGTATGCGTGATAATTGTGATCTCAGCGGCATCGCTTTTACTACCGATCTGATGGATCTGGTGAACAATCCGGAGATCGACGTGGTCCTTGAGTTGATTGGCGGGTATGAACTGGCCAAAGAACTGGTATGCGCGGCGATCCGTAACGGTAAGCATGTGGTCACGGCCAATAAGGCGCTGATTGCCGAGCATGGCAACGAAATATTTGAACTGGCTCGCGAACACGGCGTCATTGTCGCTTATGAAGCTGGCGTTGCTGGTGGCATTCCGATAATCAAAGCCATTCGGGAAGGTCTGGTAGCTAACCGTATCAACTGGTTGGCGGGCATCATTAACGGCACCGGAAATTTCATTCTGACCGAAATGAAAGACAAAGGGCGCGAATTTGCCGGTGTGCTTGCTGAAGCGCAGGATCTCGGATATGCCGAAGCCGACCCAACCTTTGATGTGGAGGGGATTGATGCGGCACACAAGCTGACGATTCTTGCGTCCGCGGCTTTTGGTGTGCCCTTGCAGTTTGAAAAAGCCTACACGGAAGGAATCAGCAATCTATCCACCGTCGATGTAAATAATGCCGACGAACTCGGGTATCGTATCAAGCATCTGGGGATCAGCCGCTTGCACCCGGAAG
>PZPK01000023.1 GCA_006212045.1 Oleiphilus sp.
ACTTTTTGGGTTCTGACTTTTTGGGTTCTGACTTTTTGGGTTCTGACTTTTTGGGTTCTGACTTTTTGGGTTCTGACTTTTTGGGTTCTGACTTCTTGGGTTCTGACTTCTTGGGTTCTGACTTTTTGGGTTCTGACTTTTTGGGTTCTGACTTTTTGGGCTCTGACTTTTTGGGTTCAGCTTTTTTGGGCTCTACCTTTTTTGGCTCCGTTTTTTTAAGCGCCTCTGGCGGTTGCTTGGTCTTCAGTTTGATCTGTACGGGCGCATCACGCTTTTCTTCCGCCTTTTCTTTTGCAGGCTGCAGATATACCAACACCAGCATGGACACATGCACTAGCAAGCTCAGCAGCAGGACGACGGCATAACGTCTGCGGTAATCTTTTGGTAGCATAATGGTGGTTTTAAGGTCCGGTATATACACACATGCGTGCGATCAACAATCATCGCATGGCAACAGGGGTTGATCATATCCTGTTTCCGCAGGCGATCAAACAGCACTAATTCTCGGGACTACTCGAATGGGCGACGTCATTGTTTTCAAAAGAAAGACGACAAAAGAAAAGCACAAGGGAAAAACCCTCTGCAAGAATGGCCACCATAAATGGGTGACCATCAAAGATAATCAGTTCGATGTGAAGGAAGGCAAGCTGGTAACGGTGCTGGAATGCAGTCGCTGCAAACAGCGTAGACACAAGCTGACAAACTAGTATCCGGGGCGTCAGGAGAATCGCGTCTGACGCCAGTCGCGACGCAAAATCAGGACAACACTCGAAAGCTCAAGCGCGGGCACCAAACAAATAGCGCCTCCCAATTCACATCAAGCCCGGCAACGGGTTTAAACTCAGTTTTTCACCCCACCGGCCTGCTCTTTTTCCCGCTGGGCTTCCTTCAGCGCGGCCTTGCGCGCCTTGTTCAGGGCGATCACTTCATTCATATCGGTGCCGATATGCTCTTGCCCCCTCACCTCAGCAAGGCGCATTTGTTTTTCACGTTCTTTAAAGCGCTGCAATTGCCGGCGGCTATGTTTACCGATACATTTCGGGCAGCTGACGCCCTGCTGATAATGTTCACTGCGTTTGTCTTCTTCGGTAATCGGCATTCTGCAAGCGTGGCATTGGTCGTAATGCCCTTTTTCCAGGGAGTGGTCAACCGAAACACGATTATCGAACACAAAACAGTCGCCTTCCCACAAAGTCTCGTCAGGCTCCACTTCTTCCAGATATTTCAGTATGCCGCCTTCCAGGTGGTAGACCTCATCGAAACCTTGCTCTTTCAGATAGGCGGTCGATTTTTCGCAACGGATACCTCCGGTACAGAACATCGCCACTTTTTTGTGTTTGGCCGGGTCGAGGTTTTTCGCGACATAGTCCGGAAATTCCCGAAATGTCGCTGTTTCAGGATTAACGGCGCCTTTAAACGACCCTATCTCTACTTCGTAATTGTTGCGGGTGTCTATGAGCAAGACCTCGGGGTCCGAGATCAGCGCATTCCAGTCTTTCGGTTTGACATAGGTACCGACCACGCGCTTTGGATCAATCCCCTCTACGCCCATGGTGACAATTTCCTTTTTAAGCTTCACTTTGGTGCGGTAGAAGGGTTGCTGCTCATCAAATGAAAGCTTGTAGTCAATATCGCGCAGGCGTTCTTCCTGCCTCAGCCAATCCAGCAGAGCCTCGATCGCCTGTCCTGATCCGGCAACGGTTCCATTAATGCCTTCTTGAGCCAGCAATAATGTTCCCTTGATATCGAGCGCCAGCATTTGCTCCAGCAAGGGCTGTTTGAGATCCGCGAAGTGCGGCAGTTCGACAAAACGGTACATCGCGCATACCGTAATTGGTTTCGTAGTGTTCATTAGATTGTTATCCTCTGCGTGCTGGAACGTAATTCCAGTGCGAATAATTGCGGGCGCATTATAAAGCGAAAAACCAACTAACGCATGGACGGTTTATGAGAAAAATGTCAGCAATTGAAAACACTACATAGAGTGTTTTCACGCACCTTGTTAGCGGATACTAACAAAGCAGTGCCCGCCAGCATCGAATCCTTGAAATATTACTGAAAAATAAAGCGCTGTAACTTGACGATTATGCGCTTGTCTGCATCCTGTAACCGTCCAAATATTTTTCTTAACACAGCTTCACACAACACAATATAGTGTTATACTTTTTTCCAGTGGCGCTATATATGGTGTTTTGAAGAGATTGGCACGCACCAATACGATACACGCTTCACCTTATTGAAACGCCTGCTTCTGCACGTTTTTTGACAGTAATTAAAAGGACTTTCAGCCAGACCACTTTGCGCGATTCCTGTTTCATACAGGCTTTTCCGGGAGTTTCTGCGCCGCATACTCAGAAAATACGCCAGATTCAAAGCATAGAAACAACAAACCAACAGGGTTTCGCAAACACAAGATATAGTAGTACGGCACATCCAAGATGCAGACGCTATATCCTGAATAAAAACAGACAAAAGACTCAACACAGGTCTTTTGGACAATTTTCCATTCGAGGTTGCTGATGAACGCAAAAGTTGAACCGCTTATATCCCCACTTAAAATGCAAGATGCGTCTCTGGACATCTGGAGTACCAAATATCAACTCAAGACCAAAAGCGGTGAGGCCGTAGATCAGGACATCAGCCAGACCTATGCACGCGTTGCCAAGGCTTTGGCTTCGGTAGAAGCTGAAAGCAAACGCGCTGAAGTGATGGAGGATTTCAAGTGGGCTTTGGAAAATGGCGTGATTCCGGCCGGCCGCATTATTTCAAATGCGGGTGCCGGTGAACACAAACCCGCCACGTCCACCATCAACTGTACGGTATCAGGCACTGTTTACGACTCGATGGACGACATTCTGCTTAAAAATCATGAAGCGGGCCTGACCCTTAAAGCCGGCTGCGGCATCGGCTACGAATTCTCGACCCTGCGCCCCAAAGGGGCTTATGTCGCAGGTGCTGGCGCAACCACCTCCGGCCCTTTGTCTTTTATGGATATCTTCGACAAGATGTGTTTCACCGTCTCCTCTGCGGGCGGCCGACGCGGCGCACAAATGGCGACATTTGACGTACATCACCCGGATGTCCTGGATTTTATTCGCGCCAAACGGGAAGACGGACGTCTTCGTCAGTTCAATCTGTCACTGCTGATCACAGAGGACTTTATCGAGGCGGTCAAGCATGATGAAGACTGGCTGCTCTCGTTCCCGGTAACGGCAGAAGAAGTGGAAGAGGAAGGTCTTGACCTGGAAGACAAGGAACAATTTGTCTTCAGAACCTTTCCGGTCAAAAACGGCTACGTTACCAACGAACACGGCCGCGTTGCCTGTCGCATCTATGAGCGTGTCAAAGCGCGCTATATTTGGGACAGCATTATGACCTCGACCTATGACTTCGCCGAGCCCGGTTTTATCCTGATCGACAAAGTCAATGAAATGAACAACAACTGGTTCTGCGAGAATATTCGCGCAACCAATCCGTGTGGCGAACAGCCATTACCACCGTATGGCAGCTGTCTGCTCGGTTCGATCAATCTTACCAAGTTCGTGGATAAGCCCTTCAGCGACAAGGCAAATTTCGACTTTGAGAAGTATCGTAAAGCGGTCCGAATCTTTACCCGGATGCTGGATAACGTTGTAGAGATCAATGGCTTGCCACTGATTGGCCAACGTAACGAGATTCACTCCAAGCGCCGTCATGGCATGGGTATTCTGGGCCTGGGCTCTACCTTGACCATGATGAAGACGCCCTACGGGTCGGAAGAATCCATCGAATTTACCGAAAAAGTCAATCGGGAGATGGCGATAGAAGGCTGGCGTCAGGCTTTGGCACTGGCAGAAGAAAAAGGCCCGGCTCCGATTATGGATGAGTCATTCAAGGTCACTGAAGAAATGCTGCTGAAGCGTCCCGAGATGCGTGCGGAAGGCTATCAGGTAGGCGACGAAGTAAAAGGCAAGGTTTTGCATGCCAAATACAGCCGTTATATGCAGAAAGTCGCGGAATACGAACCGGAACTGGTAGCTGCGCTGGCCGAAAAAGGTGCCCGTTTTACGCACCATACTTCGATTGCGCCGACCGGCACGATTTCCCTGTCGCTGGCCAACAATGCCAGTAACGGCATTGAGCCCAGCTTTGCGCATCATTATGCACGTAATGTGATACGCGAAGGGCGCAAAACCAAAGAAAAAGTCGACGTGTTCTCCTATGAGCTGCTGGCTTACCGCCACTACGTCAACCCCAACGCCATGCCGTTTTCTGAAGATGAAGACGCCAAGCTGCCTGATTACTTTATCTCGGCAGATGAAGTGACGCCTCGCCAGCATGTCGATATACAGGCCGCAGCGCAGAAATGGGTAGATTCTTCAATCTCGAAAACAGCCAATGTGCCGACAGAATTTCCATACGAAGAATTCAAGGACATCTACATGTATGCCTATGAGAAAGGCCTCAAGGGCTGTACGACATTCCGTTTCAATCCGGAAGCATTCCAGGGCGTACTGGTGAAGGAAGCCGACCTTGAAAATACTCTTTACGAGTTTACGCTTGACGACGGCTCCAAGGTCAAAGTAAAAGGCAATGAGGAAATCGAATATGATGGCGAAGTCCACAGCGCCGCCAACCTGTTCGATGCGTTGAAAGAAGGCACCTACGGAAAGTATTGATCCCGAGAAATAAAGGTAACAAGTTATGACTATTAAAATTGAAAAGAAAATCGTCGGGTATCAGGTCCATAAAAACGCTGCACCCACGATTGAGGCGGTAGAAAACAGCACGCCTAAACCACTGGAGATGAACGAGTTTATTGAACGTCCGGAATTTCTGCTGGGCTCGACCTATAAGGTCAAGACGCCGGTGTCCGAACATTCACTCTACATTACCATCAACGACATTATCCTGAATCAGGATACAGACCACGAAGTGCGGCGCCCTTATGAGGTGTTCATTAACTCCAAGTCAATGGAACACTTTCAATGGGTCATCGCCTTGACGCGTGTTATCTCGGCGGTATTCCGCAAAGGTGGCGACATAACGTTTCTGGTTGAAGAACTGTCTTCGGTCTATGACCCCAATGGCGGTTATTACAAGAAAGGTGGCGTGTTCATGCCTTCGCTGGTGGCCGAAATTGGGGCCGTCATTGAGAAACACATGAAGTCGATCGGCCTGATCGAGCATGAGGAAATGAGCGAAACCACCAAGCAGATTCTGGCCGAGAAACGAGCACAATTTGAAGCTGTGCAAAAAGACGTTCCGACTTCAGGAAACAGCGCTGAATCCAGCCCCTTCCCCGCGAACGCGAGTCTATGTCAGAAATGCAACACCAAAGCCGTGATCGTGATGGACGGATGCAATACCTGTCTGAACTGCGGCGACAGCAAGTGCGGCTAACGCTGTGAACAGTGACAGTCGCCCTCTTTAGGGCGACTGATTATTTCGAACGGCCGCAAGGGTCGTGATTACATCATCCGCCTTGCTCATGGCAAAGTGTGCGAGATCAAATACCAAACTTCTGCTTTAACTGCTCGATCTTTTCTTCGCTGTACATCTGGGAAATTTCATTCAACTTTTCAGACGTCACCATGGTTTCGTATGCATGGATAATGTCATAGATCCACTTATCAGGGATGAAAGCGGTGATTTGTGATTCGCTGACGATTTCTTCTTCCTGTACCGACTTAAGGTTCAGATGCACCGTCAAAACAATTTTCCGTGAGGCATCGCGCAGGCTCAAATGCGAGCTTTTGAAGGTCTCGCCATAATAAGAGATGCAACCACCCCCCACGTCCGACAGCTCAAGAAAGTAGTTGTTCTGGTCAATCGTGAACTGAACGCAGGTTGAACCGCCTTCCTGCGTGACAATGGCATTACCGAGTTCGGCGTGAATCAGACCCTGTTCTTTTTCGATGCTAAGGGAGGGTGACTCCACCAGGGTCTTATAGAGATGAAGAATTCGCTGATCCAGCATCAATACCTTGGCGAGCTTTCTGCGCTCTTTGATTTCACTGAAAACCTCTGCATGCTTCAGCTGTTCCTGTCGATCAATACGCTGCAAGGCACGATTAATCGTCGACTGCAAATGGTCAAATGCAGAACGAACAGAAAGCAATGTCAGATCTTCGTGTTTTTTAGTCACCGGGTTTGCACCTGATTCATCCAGTTCAGTCACGTGGTTTCAGTCAGCACCAAAATGAAGCGCCCGCTTATACCGTTTATCATACAAAACCCGCGCCAAACTGTCACAAAGGCCGCAGTTTCCCAGAAAATAAACCCTAAATCTGCCAAACAGGACCTATCTGGACTATTTTTTGCTATCAACTGAACACACTGAATAGATAATACAAGACATATCTTTGCTGGACCGAAATCTAAAATTGTATAATCTGGCGGAAAAGATTGTCCGTCATCGCAGAGAACCGTTCAGAAAGGAGCGTTTTTTGTCTTTATTTATTCATATTTCACTGATAAGTTGCGCTGCCATAAAGCAGATACAATTATCACCGTCAGAAATGATATAAGGAATGTTCATGATCAAGAAATGCCTCTTCCCTGTTGCCGGGTACGGTACACGGTTTCTTCCCGCTACCAAAGCGATGCCCAAGGAAATGCTTCCCATCGTCAACAAGCCTCTGGTGCAATATGGGGTCGAAGAAGCGCAGGAAGCGGGTATGAACAATTTTGGCTTTGTGACCGGCCGGGGTAAACGGGCCATTGCAGACCACTTTGATACCAGCTATGAGCTGGAACACCAGATTAAGGGCACCGGCAAGGAAGAATTGCTGTCTGACATTCGCAATCTGATCAACAACAACACCTTCTCCTTCACACGCCAGAATGAGATGAAAGGCCTTGGCCATGCCATACTTTCCGGAAGAACGCTGGTGGGCGACAATCCTTTCGCGGTACTTCTTGCGGATGACCTGTGCGTCGGGAACGAAGCAGGCAATGGTGTACTGAAACAGATGTCGCAGCTATACAATCAGTTTCGCTGTAGCATTGTAGCGATTCAGGAAGTTCCGGCAGATCAGACACACAAATATGGTGTGATTGCCGGTGACTCGATGAAAGAAGGCCTGTACCGAATTACCGATATGGTGGAAAAGCCAGCTCCCGAAGATGCACCCAGCAATCTGGCGATCATCGGACGCTACATTCTGACACCGGATATTTTCGAGATCATCGAGAATACACCGCCCGGCAAAAATGGCGAGGTTCAAATTACCGACGCCCTGATGACACAGGCTCGGAACGGCTGCGTGCTGGCATACAAGTTTCAGGGAACCCGCTTCGACTGTGGTAGTATTGATGGTTTTGTTGAGGCAACCAATCACGTTTATTCGAATCTGTACAAGCACGATTAAAAGCACGAAACCGCGCGATATAGCACGGATTATCTGGATACGTGCTTTCGAAAGCGGTCAAAGCAATAGCGGTTCCGCTGATTGCCTTGTCCCGCTATCTGTCTTGAACGATGGCTCAGCGAGGGCTAATGCCCGATCAACTGAAGAATCAGTTCGCGGTTCTGTTGATTACTTTTGCGGTACTTCCTGATCAGTTCCATTTCGTCCGGATCGGGAATCAGTTTATCCAACTGTTCGTCCAACAACGAAAGCGTTTCGTTCAGGTCACCCTCCTCCATCTCGGTAAGCCCCGGCAGGTCAAGCTGTTCAGGCTGCTTGCTGTCTGGCAGGTCGATAAAGTATTCGAGGGATGCTCCGGTTTTAAAACAGAGATCAAGCAGATTATCAAGCGAAGGATAGCATCGCTGACTAAGATTTTCCGTCTCCCAGGCCTCGACAACAGTAGGATCAACCAGACAAAACTCGGCGACTTTCTGCACACCGAGATGCTGGCGCTCTCTGAACCGCTTGAGCTGAACATGGAAATGCTTCAGGTACTTCGTATTCATCTAATAAATCTCCCCAGTCTTTCAACTATAGCATCTGCCTTGTTATCGTCTACCTGATGGCAGGCTGACAAGCTGCTGCGTTACCCAAAAATCACAGGAAGGGCACATTGGCCTGAGATCCCTACTGTTTTTGCATTCATCAAACTGTCAATAAACTGTCTTTTAACCGTCATCTTCTACTCCCATAGTGCAGACATTGCTATTTTAAAGGGCACTGTCTGAACATGAGTTCTTCCTTAATCGCCATTGTTACCGAGACCTATCGACCTGAAATCAATGGTGTATCGAACACGCTCGGCTACTGGGTTGATGGCCTCATCGACCGAAATCACCAGGTTCAGATCATACGGCCGCGCCAGAATAGCAAAGATGCAGGCTCAGCGACCGAACAGGAAACCCAGATTACAACCTTCGGCCTACCCATTCCAAAATACCCGGAGCTTAAATTCGGGCTCCCTTCTTCCGGTTTATTTGACAAGCTCTGGCGCAAGCAGCGCCCAAAAGCGGTCTATGTGGCTACTGAAGGTCCTCTTGGATGGTCAGCAATGCGGGTTGCAAACAAGCTTGGCATTCCGGTGATCAGTGGTTTCCATACCAACTTTCAGTCCTACAGTCAGTTCTATGGCTTTGGCTGGCTGGAACGTATCATCCTGCGATACCTCCGGCATTTCCATAACCAGACCGACAAAACACTTACTCCCACCAAAACCCAGAGCGATTATTTAGTCTCCAAAGGGTTCCGGAACGTGGAGATCCTGAGCCGTGGCGTCGATTGCACACTGTTTAACCCGAACAAGCGCTGCACGGCCTTGCGCGCCGAATGGGGCGTGGAACAGGATGAACTTGTGTGTCTCTATGTCGGACGCTTGGCAAATGAGAAAAATGTTTCCCTGATTAGCCGCAGTTTCAAAAAGCTTGCATCCGAAAACAGAAACCTCCGTCTGGTATTTGTCGGCGATGGCCCGGCACGTGCGTCACTTGAAGAGGAACTGCCGGATGCCATATTTGCTGGAACCCGACGAGGCGATGATCTCGCCCGTCACTACGCTTCTGCAGATATTTTCCTGTTTCCCAGCCGGACGGACACCTTTGGTAATGTTGTCACAGAAGCAATGGCCAGCGGCCTTGGCATCGTTGCTTTTGACGATGCTGCTGCCCGGGAACACCTTCAAAATGGAGAATCTGGCTATCTGGCGGATCTTTCTTCAGAAGAGGATTTCACAGTCAAGCTGGAGCGGGCGTTGTCCGACACTGCAATGCTTCGTCGCATTCAAGCCAAAAGCCTGTCAATAGCGCAGTCCATATCGTGGCAGACCATTGTTGACCAGTTTATTTCTACCCTGCTTTCTAAAACCTCCACTGCCGAGAGAGGAAAGAATCATGACCGCACAGAAAACATCCACGCTTGCTAACCGATTTCAACAATGGGATCTAAGTGGCTGCCTGTACCTTAACAAGTACTGTCGCAGGGTCTCTGTGAATCGTTTCTTCAGCACCGTCTCCAGACTGGGAGATGGGGTATTCTGGTACAGTCTGGCGGCAGTCCTTCCCTTTCTGTATGGCCTCAAGGGACTAGCCATCACCCTGCTCTTTCTCGCTACAGGACTGGCCTGCTTATGTCTTTACAAAACTCTCAAGGCCCGCTTTTATCGGGCCAGACCCTTTGTCAACTCCAGGGAGGTGATCAAAGGTTGTGCTCCGCTCGATGTGTGCAGTTTCCCCTCGGGTCACACCATGCATGCCTGTTGCTTTACCACCATTGTTTTGTGGTACTTCCCGGAATTTGCATTGTTGCTACTGCCTTTCACAACCCTGATCGCGATATCCAGAATGGTACTGGGACTACATTACCCCAGCGATGTCATTATCGGCGCCTTGCTCGGCGTACTGATCGCCCTCGGTGCCACGTCTCTATTCGACATTTACCAGCCAGGCACTTCACTAACGGTTGCTGCGCGCTAACAGCCCGAAGCCTCGATCAGGCATTTAGCACACTGACCACCTGATCAACCCAGGCATCGGCTTCCCGATAGGCATCAATCAGAGCTTCATCCAGCGCATCCAGCTTAAAATGCTGTTGGCTAATGGTATGCTCCAGATCCAGTACTTTTCTCAGTTCCCGGCCTACCACACCTTCCTGATTCAAGATGGCCTTGACGGCAATCTCTGACAATTCCACCTGCTGCAGAAAATGCTTTGGCGTGACACTCACAAGAACATCGACACCGGAAACCAGCCCCACCAGGAAAGCCGTCGAACCAAGACGACTGTTTTCCGGGACTTTATGGCATAAAATTTCACAAGTCTTTGCCCGATTCAGGATAATCCGTGAAGCTTCGATATGCGCTGAGCCATTTGAAAGAAATGCCAGTATCATGGCCCAGTGACGCAGCATGTCGACACCCAGGAACACCAAAGCATCCTTAAGGTCGTCTACGACTTTTGGTAACGCGAACAGCGGGCTATTGATAATCTTCAACATCTGCACCGCCAGCTTTGGATCCCGTGCTACCAGTTCGGCAATCTGATCCATGGAAATGTCACTGCGATCCAGTTCTTTAACGATTTGAATCGTGACCTCGTTTCCGGGTCTGATCGCTGCCCCCATCATATCCCGGGGTCTGGCGAGAAAATAGCCCTGAAACATATCGAAGCCGGCTTCGACGCAGAAATTAAACACTTCGTCTGTTTCTATTCGCTCAGCGATCCAGAGATGCTGTGCCGCCTTTCGGAAAGCGTCCATTTGTTCCAGTTTGTGCCGTGGGTCAATCAGCATGTCGACTTTCACGAAATCAAAATATTCCAGCGCTGCGCTATGAGCCGGAGAGAAATCAAAATTTGTGAGGCCAAGTTTGAAGCCGTGAGATCGCCACGCCAAAAGCGCTGTGGTCAAGGCATCATTCAAGGCGCTGAAATCGTTGACTTCGATATAGACCGACTCGGGATCAACGGGCAGGCTGTCATGATCCAGCAAAAAGGCAACATCAACATTCAAAAATACCGGCCCGACGGTTTGTTCCAGTGAGGCCGTAATGCTGGAACAGTAATTTACCAAAACCTGCTGAGTGGCAAGATCCCCGCCTACATCACTGGCTTCGATATTCAGAGGGCTGCGAAACAGCAGCTCGTGCCCGACACAATCTTTTTGTTTGTTATAGATAGCTTGTTTGGCGAGTAACTGATACTGCGGAATAGACAAATGACACTTCCTTGGTGCGGTGCTGCTTAGATTGTTTCCTAAAAAAAGAATAGCCAGCTAACGCCCCGAATACCAGCCACTTCATGTTTATTTTCTATAGGATTCTGTTCAGTTAAACTGTTTTTTTGACATATTGGGGCCATACTCTTACTAAAGGACATTGGCCATGGCATGCTTTGCCTCAAGTCGACAAGCGTGAACACGACTCTCATGGATATAAAAACTATTTTTGGCCTGCTCGGGCATTTGACCAGCCAAACATCGATCAAGGATCTGGCCTTGGCGCTATCAGAACTGATGGTTGCCAATTTTTCAGGCGTCCATGTCGTCGTCTACGAAATTCAAGGCGGCAGAACCGAGGATTCGAAACGCAATTGCATTGTCGGGTTGGATTGCCTGCAAATGAGTCCCTCAGTGTATCTGCATGAAGAAGCACAATACCTCGAAGCTTACCAGTCCAAAGAAGAGCTGAACTGGTCAGACCAAAGCGGACTCAAGCACCTGGTAATCCCTGTAGAGTTGTATGACCGGACGGTGTCTCATCTGATCGTAGCCAGCCACCCGTATAAAGAAGGCAATGCCCTTGACCTGCTTCAGGGCTTGCTCCGGATTTTTACAGACATTTTCCGCAACATTCACGAAAAGGGATATGACCCGCTGACACGAATTTTGAACCGGCAGGCATATGACCAGATTGTGACCAACATTGCCTACTCTTCAAAAAAATCACAACTGATCAAAGGCGTCACAAAATCTTTCAGTACCATTGCCATTCTGGACATTGATCATTTCAAAACAATCAATGATCAATACGGACACGCAATTGGGGACGAAACTCTGGTGCTGTTCGCACAGACCATTCGTTCAATCCTCCGTCAGGAAGACCTGTTTTTCAGGTATGGCGGTGAGGAGTTTGTCATATTCGTCAAGGAGACGGAACCAACTCAGAACAGCCTGATTGTGGAACGTTGCCGTAAAGCGATTGAATCGCGCCGATTTCCACAGGTTGGTCTGGTTACGGTAAGCATTGGTTATGCCAATCTGAATACCGCAGAACACCCGAGTGATTCACTTTCGAAAGCCGACAAAGCGCTGTATTACTCCAAGCAGAATGGGCGCAATCAGGCGCAGTCCTATGAAAAACTCATCGCCCAAAAGCTGCTCGAACCGCTTGAAGTGCAGCACGGCTCAGCAGACTTCTGGTAGTCAGGCCGTATTGCTAAGCCACAGGGCCTGATAAGGTTGAATAAGAATCTCTGCCTGCAGGTTTTCCAGTACTTTTTGGCTGATAAGGTCCTGCCATTGGTCCAAATTCACCAGGTTGATTTCCCCCAGATCCAGCACCTGAACATCCTGGGAAATATTATAGATACAGAATATGCTCTGTTTACGGTCTGTGCTCTGACGCCAGAAACCAAACAGCTGCTTTCCCAAATGTAAGGTAAACTGCGTGGCGTTTGGGTGAAAAGCCGGCTGGCTTATCCGGATGGAAAGCAGGCGTTTGAGTTGCGCAAACACCTTGCTGTGGCTTGAATGCGGGTCATCCAGCTCAGACAACAGTGCGTCCACATCCCAACGATGACGGTTAATCGCCCGGTTGTGCCCCGTATGTTTGAGTTTCTCATAATCGTTATGGGTACCGAACAGACTGTGAATATAGACGCCGGGGATGCCTTCCAAAGCAAACATGATTGCGTGCGCGCAGACGAAACGCTCTACATTCCATTTGTCAGGACCGTCCACTGTTCCCTGCAAGGCATCAAACAGGGAAATATTAATCTCGTAGGGTTTGCTGAGACCGTCATCCAGTGCCCGCATTGAAACACGACCTCCAAATCCCTGCATGGTACTAACGAGCGTGTTGATTTCGGTTTCCGTCAGCAAACCTTCTGCCGGACGCAAGCCGATACCATCATGAGACGCAATAAAATTAAAATAGGTCGTGCCCTGTTGCGCAGGTGGCATGCTCATCATCCACTGCTTGAGATAATAGCAATCTCCGGTGAGCAAGGTGTTGATCAGCAAGGGCGGCAGCGAAAAGTTATAGACACAATGAGCCTCATTGGCATTGCCAAAATACGACAGGTTTTCACGATTCGGAATATTGGTTTCGGTAATGATAATGGCATCCGGTACAGCATGTTCGATCAGGCTTCTTAACAGCCGGACGATTTCGTGTGTCTGCGCCAGATTAAGACAGGAGGTACCCGGAACTTTCCATAGGAATGCAATCGCATCCAGTCGAAAGATCCGAACACCGGCATCGAGATAACAGCGTATAATTTTTACAAACTCTTTTAACACCTCGATGTTGCGAAAATCGAAATCAACCTGGTCGTGACTAAAGGTGCACCAGACGTGCTGCATGCCTCTGGAAGTTTCAACCTCTTTCAGTAAGGGCGAGGTTCGGGGTCGGACGACCTGACTCAGATCCTCATCGGGCGAGGCGGTAAAAAAATAATCAGCACCGGCACCTGTTCCCTTCAGGAAGTTTTCGAACCAGAGACTCCGGGAGGAACAATGATTGATGACCAGGTCAGCCATCAGGCGATAACTGCCTGCAATAGCGTTAATGTCACTCCAGTCCCCCAGGGCATCATTGACAGCCATATAGTTTATGACGGAAAAACCGTCATCAGAGCTGTAAGGATAAAAAGGCAAGATATGCACACTGTTAATCAAGCCCTGCATCTGCGCATCAAGGAAACCTTTCAGAGTTCTGAGCGGCGCTTCGACCAGCACCTTATCATGCTCGCCTTCATGCGGCTGCGTGTGTTTTTCAAGCGTATCGCCATAAGTAATGACAACGACATCCTGCTCGCTCCAATGATTCCTGAACGGCTCTGGCCACGATATCTGCTCTCCACTTTCCAGGCCCATCAGGGCCAAAAGATCGATGGCATGGTCTAGCAAGTCTGTCTCGTGATAGAGCCCGGCATAAACAAACACCAACTGGCTATGAAGGCGCGACACCAATTCCTTGCGGTTTTGGATCATACGCCCTCCTTCCGGCTAAACTCCTCCTGATCCGCTTCAACCGCGGCCTTCAGTCGTTTTAATACGTCCGGCATTGCGCTGATTACGCGATTCCAACTGGGAATAAACGGCCGCTCCATCGGGTTCTCAAGAAAATGGTGTCCCGCCTTCATAATGTTCGAGGCAAACATCTCGACGGCTTTTTCTTCCTGATGAATATCGAGGGTCAGTCCGTTCATCATCGCATCATTGTAATAGGTCTCGATAAAATCCAGGGCAATCCGGTAGTAGGTCGCCTTAAGCGAGCGAATACTTTCTGAAGTAAAGGTTTCACCCTGTGTCGCCAGTTTCCTGAACAATGCCTTGGTAATATCAATAGACATCTTGGAAAGGCCGCCCTGGTCGTCATTCAGCGAAAGATCCTGATGCTTGTGGTCATAGCATTTGGTGATATCAACCTGACACAAGCGATTATGGGCATAGTTGCGGTACATTTCCGAAAGCACGCCAATTTCAAGCCCCCAGTCACTGGGAATGCGGATGTCCTTCAGCACATCTCTGCGAAAAGAAAATTCTCCAGCCAGGGGATAACGAAAACTATCCATATACTCCAGATAATCACGATAGCCGAGCACCGTCTTGAAAGAGCGCAATAACGGCGTGACCAACAAACGACTGACACGACCATTCAGTTTGCCGTTGGCTATACGCGCATAGAATCCTTTACAGAATTCGTAATTGAACAAGGGGTTGGCGACCGGATAAATCAGTCGCGCCAACAGTTCGCGGTCGTAAGTCACGATATCGCAGTCATGCAAAGCAACCGATTCAGCCCGATTGGATGCCAGCACATAGCCCATGCAATACCAGACATTGCGACCTTTTCCCATTTCTCTGGGTGCCACGCCCAGCGACTGCAATTCGGCATCCAGTGCACGCAGTCGCGGGCCGTCATTCCACAACACACGAAAATTCTGCGGCAGTACCGAGAAAAACTCGAGCGCACTTCGGTACTGCGCCTCGTCGGCCCGATCCAGCCCAATGACGATCTCGGATAGATACTGCACCTGCTTCAGATCCGAGATGATCTTGGGCAGCGCCTCACCCTCCAATTCGGAATACAGCGATGGAAGTATCAGGGCCATAGGCCGGTCTTCTGAAAAGCGCAGCAGTTCGGTTTCCAGCTCTTCATGCGTGCGTTCCGTGAGATTATGCAGCGTTGTGATGATGCCATTCTGGTAAAAATCGGTCATGATTCAGCCTTGTTTAAGGTATGGGATGACATGTTGTGTGATCAGTTCAGACCACCCTTGTGGTCCACAGGAGTGGCTTTGATATACGCTGGCAGTGCGTTGCAACTGCGGCCAATCGTGCACAGGTGAACGGACCAGCAGGGCCTTTTCGGCAACCTCCAGCATTGCGACGTCATTCTGACTGTCACCCAACGCGACGCTATGGCAGGCATTTCCGAAAATATACGTCTGATAAAAATCAAGTAACCAGCGCAGGGCCAGCCCCTTGTCATAGCCGTCCGTCAGATGCAAAAAACGCCCACCCTCAAGTAAGGTAAACCCCAAAGCTGACACCGCTTCGGAAAAAAGATGTTTCTGTTCCGGTGTACCCTGCCAGAGGAGCGGTTCAGAATAGTCCCTCTGGTTCGCTTGTCGGGCATGTTCCAGACTCAAACCGGTGCTCTGTACAATTCCTTGTACACCCAACTCGGTAAAACTTTGGAAGCAATGGCTGAATTCGGAGAGTTCTTTTGCCAGAATTCGCCGCCAATCTGCACGCGAACGGGAAAACTCTTTCAGATAACAGCCGGAACGATGGGCCAGATCATTCTGAACCACCTCTGTCGCGCTAAGGTCCGATGCTGACACAGCACTCGCCCTTTCCAACCAAGCCTCTGGCATAAATACCGCTGCACCGTTCTCGACGATATACGGAGTTTTTAGCCCCAGCGCCGAGCGCAACTGCCCGATTTCGGCATCCGTTTTACTGCTGACAGGAATGACCGGAACGCCGAGCTCTTCGAGTTTCCGGAGCTGAGGCACCGCAGCATCAAAACAGTAGCTGTCGTGATCCAGCAGCGTGCCGTCCAGATCGGTGAATATTATCGTATTGGAATGTGGTTCACGCATCGGCTTACCTGATTGGGCCGTAGGGCTGATCAATAGCTGAATCAATCGACAACAACGACAGCCATGGGCCTGTCATGTCTTGAACCTGGCGATGGCTATCCAGGTGCCAGACGAGATCTGCGCGCTCTGGCAATTCCTCCAACAGCTGTTCGGTAATACGCTGAAAGAAGCTGATAAAACGGCGAATACCAGCGGCGTCCATGATTTCGGAGCCGGAATCGTCAGACCTTGACCGCGCCAATTTCTGTTCCTGTTCCAGGCGCCATCTGTATACACAGTTGAATGACGGCGCTTTCAGCATCAGCCAGCTGTCCACCTTACGATACAGCGGCTCAAAATCGCTCCGAAGCACCTGATTGGAATAACTTCGCCAGACCCTCTCCGCATCCTCGGCCTGCTCCAGAGCATTAATCGGGCGCTGCAGCGCCGTTTGGGATTGGCTCAACGCTCCCCAGCACCAGCCTTCCAGCAGGATAATATCAAGCGTACCGTTGACATGCGTATGCATCTCCGCCGGGAAGCGATCATCGCGGGATTTGTCGAAGCGGGGGATGGTGACTGACTCGCCGGCCAGGAGACCCTCCATGACCTCACGCAGCAAGCCCATATCATGGGTACCGGGAACACCGCGTGTTGCCAATAAAGGGTGTACTTCTTGCGCCAGTCTGATGCGCTCGCTGCGGCGCAGATAAAAGTCATCCAACGAAAAACATTCAACCCGAAAACCGGACTGACGCAAACTTAAAGCCAGCAGCTCACTCAGGGTTGTTTTCCCCGAGCCCTGGCTGCCTACCAGCGAGATAAGCAGCGGTCGAGACTCCGCAAGCGCCTTTTTACGCGCTGCGATCAGATCGGCGACCGGCAGGAAGCTAGTTATCGCCTGCGCAAGATACTGTCCGGCTAAGCCATGGTCCGACAGAAACCTTTGCAGTGCCTTATTGTAGTCGTGCTGTTCCAAACACAGGCCTCTTGTCATGTACCAAATAAAAGCGGTCAATGGCGGGGGTTAGCACTCCTTCGGACGGATCTCCCCGGAGACACTCACCATCCACTCACCGAATAGCACTTATATAGCACACTCTGTACCAACCAGATGAAACAGCGATGTTTTTTCGTAGGGCCTTTGTCAGCCCTCAATGCACGCAGATCAGCGCCTCTGCCAGCAGCGCCTGCGTCAACAAGCTGGCTGCTTTAGGTCGCCGGGAGAATTGTCTTCAGGCCTGACGCACCAGACAGAGGCTTCACTGGGCACCATTCTGGAACTATGGCACCCCTATGGTGCATGCCTGCAATTACTTCTTGTTGGTATATGCCTGCCACAGCGATTCGAAAGCCGCTTCAAAGCGTTTCATAAAGCCCACTTGGTCGCAAAGAACCGAGCGCTCCATTTGGGGTCGCATATGGCTGCGCTTTTCAGCGAGTCCTCCTAGATCAGCCGCATGCCGAGCCGCCTTGTCAACGTAATCGTCGCAATCACTTGCGATAAAATCGTGCAGGGACAGGCAGCCCAACAAGCTGGCGCCAACACGCGAGGCATGGGTTGCCCCGGCGAGCGTTAATACCGGGACGCCCATCCATAGCGCTTCACAGGTCGTTGTTGTGCCATTGTAGGGAAACGTATCAAGCGCGATATCCACCTGATGGTAGAGCCGCAGGTGCGCCACTCGGTCGGGCACCATCTCGTGCAGCAGCAGGCGATCCGGCTGAATACCACATTGCTCGAAGCGCTTAAGCACCCGGTCTCGTGTCATTTGATTGCCTAACTGCCTGGATTTGATCAACAGCCGGGAGTCTTTGACAGCGTTCAGCACGTCAGCCCAGGTTTTAATCACGCCATCGGTGATCTTGAGGAGATTATTAAAGCTGCCAAAGGTGACATAACCGTTATCGATCGCCGGTAATTTACCGACCGCCAGTGCTTCGGATGAAGACATCATGGGGTCATAACAAAGAAAAGCATGCTCCAGACGAACCAGCTGTTCCGAGGCCAGATCATCGCTTACACCAGGTGGATCCGTGACCGCATCCACCAGTCGATAATCCATCTGTGAAAGACCCGTGGTATTTGGATAGCCAATCCAGCTGATCTGCACCGGTGCCGGTTTTTGATAAAACACCGCGAGGAGGTTATTGGCAGTATGTCCGGCAAGATCGATCAGCACATCCACCTGATCAGAGAATATCCGGTTTGCCAACTCCGCTTCAGTCATATTGTCGACCTGCAGCCACTGGTCGGAGAGTGAAGAAAAACGCTGCTGTACTTCATCGTGGCGATTGTTGTTGTAATAGACATAGAGTTCGAAGTGTTGTCGATTGAGCTTCTCGAACATCGGCGCAATAAAAAACGCGACGGAGTGCAAATGCAAATCCGGGGACACCAGCCCAAGACGGATTTTCTGTCCCTTTTCGGGACTTTGTGCACGTGCTGTTTCCCGCTCGAAGTCAAAGCGGTTGGGCTCAATCGACCTTGGAACATGTGCTTGCCATGCACGATGCATGTCATATATCTCAGCGGCCGAAACATGATCCAGATAATTAAGGGTGATCAGGAGGTTAGAATAGGCTGAGGCCAGATAGGGATCCGCAGCAATCGCCTGCTGAAGCACACCAAGCGCTTTTTCCATATAACCGGCATCTTTCAGAACATTACCGAGGTTACTGAGCGCAAAGGCTGATTTGGGCTGACGCTTGACCACCTCTTTGAAACTTTTCGCGGCCAGCTCAAACTGCTCCGTGTTCTTGTAGATCACACCAAGATTATTATGCGCTTCGACCAGCTCCGGTTTAAGTGCGATGCAACGTTCATAGGCTGTTATCGCTTCAGAGGACTGATGGGATTCTGATAAAACACAAGCCAGCATGTACCAGGCTCTGACATTGCGAGGGTCTCGCGCGACAGCATCGCTCAATAACTGCTGTGCGACATCCATGCGCCCCGCCTTGTACATCAGCATGCCCAGCTGCTCGAGCGCCACGCCCTGACCCGGATCGAGCTGGAGTACAAACTGATAAAGCTGTACGGCCCGATCCAACTGACCCTGCGCCATGGCCTGAGCGGCCTGCTGCAATGCGCCATTCACTTTGATCTGGTCTTCGTGACTGAGCTTTACACGCCCCTTCGAGGTTTTGTTGGTTTTGGCATGGGACTGTTTTCTGCGTTTTTTGTTCGCCATGATTTGCGTTTCCGGAGTCGTCGCTGAGCCTGACCTGGGCCTTACCTGGGCTGAAAATTGAATGGGATGGTGCGCGTCGTTCGCGAAACGTTTTCAGCACCGAAATTCGCCAGTTTCATGCGGCTGACAATCTTGGACTCAAGCGCTTTATGATTCAACTCACTGGAGACGACCCGACAGGATGACACTTCACCTGAAGGCTCGAACACAATCTCCAGAACCAGAGTACCTTCAAGGAAGGGATCTTTTCGAAGTTCCCTGTTATACAGGGCATAGAAAGACTGTTTCAGCTTCTCGATACCCAGCCTGATGCTTTCTTCACTACGCTCACGCTCACCAAGCGCCGCTTCGGCTTCTGCCAATGCCAAGGCTTTTTCATCGGCGGTTTCCGTCAGGCTCTCTTTCGCTAAAGCGTTAAGTGACTGTCTGGCAACAGGCGCAGGCGCTGTCGAAGACGCGACACCTTTGCTGCGCGCCAAAACCTTTTGTTCATTGATCGCACTGGCTTTGGCTGCTTTGGCTGTCGCCTGTTTCGCCACCGGCGCCGCCAGACTGGACACATCCAGACTTGTGCGTAAATCGGCCAACTCACTTTGCAGTGCAAGCAGGCCGGTTTTCTTCGCGACTTCCCGCGCCTCCTTGACTAAGCGCGCTTGATTCGGTTTAGGCTTGGGCGCTTTTTCCGCTGCGGGTTTAACCGGTTTGGGGGCAGGCTCGGGCGGTGGTTTAACGTCGGGTTTGGGCTCCGGCTTTGGTTCAGGCTTGGGTTCCGGCTTCAGTTCGGGCACAGGAACCGGCGCCGGCACGACGGGCTTTGGTTTCTCAACGAGTAGGCGCGCTAATTGTGGCGGGAGTCGCTCCAACTCTTCGCGCTCCGGCTCAGGCAGACTGATCCATGGAATCCAGATACCAATCAGCAAGGCAAGCAGGAACAGAAATGCCAGTATACGCCGAAAACGCTTGTTTTCGGCGCTTTCGTCTGTCCATGGCAACATGAGGTTCTGACTAGTGGCTTGCATTCAATACCTTTACCGGCGATTCCTTTAATACCGTACTACGTAACGTATCTGGCAACTGTTAAGCTCACAACAAAATCCGTATTCGGGGCGAAGATCATAACTAAGTCGATCAGGGCGTAATGCCGCTTGCGGCCTTGGCCACGCCCGGTGCATCTCCAATAGAAATATCAGGAAACAGTTCCGCCTCCACCACGTTGGCGACCACAACTGCTTCATAGGATCGCGCCGTATCCATTGCTGTTACGAGGGCCTGATAAGGCACTTCAGATTCAAGCAGAATAGATATTTCAGTTTTGTCCGGCACACGACTCTTCACACTTTGCAAAAACTCAGACAAGGCTTTGAAGTCGTATTCACCTTCCTTCTTCGGGATCTGTCGCAGAACTCCCGCTTTGGAGGTCGCGATTTCCAGCCCGCCTGAACGGAGGATCAATTGGAGTTGTTCATTCTCGAGATCGACCGGACTTTCATTCTGTGCAGTTTTCGGAAAATTAAGCTCCAGTACTTTGGTATGCTCAAACACCATGCTCAGCAACAACACCGGAACCAGAACGATCATCAGATTCATGAACGCGGTAATGTCGAGCTCAGCGTCTTTCTGCAACCGTCTGTGTTTTCTTCTCGCCATGACTAATGCGCCTTATCGGGTACAGGATGACTAACGGGATTGATCTGACATAAGGTTCAGTACTTTCACACCGGCCATTTCCAGGCTATCGACGATCTCATTTGTTTTTGTTTGCAGTACCGCATGGATCAGCAGCAGGGGTATCGCAGACATCAGTCCGAACGCAGTGGTGTTCATGGCGACAGAAATACTTTGCGATAACAGAGAAGCCTTTTCGGCAGGGTCGGCATTGGCGACCGCAGTAAATGCCGCGATGAGTCCGATAATGGTGCCGAGCAATCCAAGCAAGGTCGAAATATTGGCCAGAGTGGCCAGATACTGGGTCCGTTTCTCGAGTCTGGGGAGCGTTTCCATCAAGCCTTCTTCCATCGCAAACTCGACTTCATCCCGACTTCGGTTGTTGATATGCCGACTGATACCGGCTCCCATAATAGCAGCGATTGGCGTGTTCGAATCGTTGGCAAATTTGAGTGCGGCTTTATAGTCTTTTTTACGAAGAATGGGCAACAGACCACGATCAAAGGCATCACGATTGGATCGTTTGGCGACGGTCAGATAAACATAGCGCTCTATCGCGATGGCGATCCCAAAAATCAATACGAGTGCAATGGGATACATGAAAAATCCCCCATCCTGGAAAAATCGCACTACGGATTCGAACATGACTTTTTCTCCTGACTATGTAAAAAATAACTTCTTGTTCCTGCTGCCCTTAAAGACACCGGGCATGGCCCTTGTTTACCCTACAACATCAATACCATGCCAATCCCGACAAATGGTAAGCGCAAACTATTCGGGGTAATGCGAGCCTCAAGACACTCCAACGCAAATTTACCTGAATTTACAAGTATAGGCGCGATTTTCCGTCGGCTACTGCCAAACAGATGCCGGGATCGATTTTGTCTACCCTCTCAGTATTTTGGTACATCCAGTTTTAAATGCTGACTGAAAAACAGTCGTTTGCGGTGGGTTTCGGGTTCTATCGGGTCCAGCATTCCTTCCAGACGCGCTACAGGCTTTTGCTCTTCCCTGCGTGTCACCGAGGGAAGCTTCCATGGCAGATCAAAACTGACATTGGGTAGCTCTGTATTACCAATAATGGAGACTTCCGAAATGGTATTCTCCTGCTTATCGGTAGATTTATCCTGAGCCAACAGGCCACTGGCACTGAAATTCGACAGCGCCAACCATACAACAATACGCGTGTATTTGATCACTTATCTTAACTCCAGCAACTTGATCCATCGGGCGACCGTATCGATATCATCGCCCTGCTTTAGATCGACATACCGCTGATAATGCATCACAGCCTTTTCCGGCTCCTGCAGATACAGCTCGTAAAGTACACCCAGATTGAAATGCGCCATGTACGACTCGGGCCTGATCCTGACACTCTTCTGCAACTTCGCCTCAGCATCCCAGAAATCGCCTTTGTCTAGATCCACCAGCGCAAGCAACACTAATGCATCAACATTTGATGGATTGCTGTCGAGCGCACGTTCAAAATGCATGATCGCTTCGTCTTCGCGACCCAACTGTCGCGCAATCAGACCCAGATTAACAGAAGCACCTGCGAGATTGGGATGCACCTCCAGCAAGGCTAAAAATCCCTGCTGCGCCATTTCAATCCGGTTGGATTGCAGCGCCTGAATAGCCTCCTGAAACATAGCGTCCTGCTCAGGACTCAGTGCAGGTGCCACGACAGCCCTGTCGGCAAGCGGTTTTGGAACGGGTTTTTGACTGACCGGCTTGCTGCCACAGCCTACCAATGTCAGGAGTAGCAAGACTGAACAGCTAAAGCTAAAACACAGATTCAGCATACACTGGCTCCTTTGGCTCGCGAAGATAGGCGGTCGGGTTCATTTCGGCAAGCGCGCGATAACTTTTCGCAATCCATGCGTCATACAGACCGTCCGGAACCTTCTGTATATTCAGCTGGTAAACTTCAAGAGCTTTTTCCTCAAAGGGGTAGGCCTGCTCTTCCAGCAAAATGTCATATTGTTCCAGTTGCAGGGCATCGAGAGAGTCAGGCCTTTCCGACGCAAGCAGATCTTTGGCCAAAGCCCTGTATAAAGAGGCGATTTCAAAAGTCGCGGCAGATTGCCACTCCTGAATATGGTAGGCAGCTACCGCCTGCAAGGCTTCTATGGCGTCATCCATGCCTTTCTTTTTGCGTGCCAGTGATTGTTTGAGGGGCGCGGTCAGCTGCTGCTGCCTAAACGCAAGGATCTCCGTTTGCGCTAGAGCGAAAGAAGCCTGAGCGGCAAGGCTGGCCGATCGCGGTGTTCGCGCTTTCCGGTTTTGGGCTTCGTATTGCACCAGCTTTCGCAACCAGGTTTGCGCCTTGCGCTGATCATGCTCTGTGTAGTAAGCGGCAATACGGTCGTAGGCTTCAATGGAAAGCTCAAATTCAGCTGGATACGCGGCCACAAAGCCTTGATACGCATCCAAGGCCTGCAAGCTCAACTCACTGGTTTGATAGTATTCCGCGGCTTGAAATAATGAGCTGGCCGCCAGAGTCGCATCCGGACTCGTAGCGGCCAGCTCCATCAACTTGTCCGCAGCCTCGACCCATTCGCCATTTTCCTGGTAGGCATAGATAAGTTTTTCTGTTGAGGCGGCATAAAGTTCATGCTTGGGAAAGGCCTGTTGAAGATGAGTCAGGCTTGCAATTGCCTGCGTCCAGGCATTCGCTGCAAGAAACTGCGCAGAGGCGTCATACAAGGCTTGAGGAACAATGGTGGAATCAGGAACGCGGTCCACCAATCTCAGATAGGCCGCCGCACTTTTCAGCATGTCTTGCTCATTTTCGGCCTGACGATAGATACTGAGAGCCAAGCGCTCATGCAGATCGCTACGCGATGCTTTTCCGAGCGGGTGGCGCACCGCCTTGTCGTAATAATGCTCAGCCTGGGCAAAGTTTTCGAGCTCAAAATAGCTATGCGCTGCGACCAGAATACTCGAATATCGCGTAGCATCGCTGGCCTGTTCAAAGGCCATTACCCGCTCGGCCTGCATTCGGGCGCCATCCATATCGCCGCGTTCGAATAAGGCATTGGCCAGATAATTCAACAAATCCGGTGAATGCGAATCCTCCGGATACTTGTCAGCATAACGCAGGATGTTGGTGTGTTTCTGCAGTATGCTTTCTTCTGTCAATTCGCCCTGCGCTCGCGCCTGCTCATCGAATGTCAGAATTGCGGCATAGGCTGCAGTATTGGCTTTGTCATGGTCCGCTTCGTCATAGGCCGCACGCTCATACAGTGCAATCGAACGCGTATAGTTTCCAATATCGCGCATGGCTTCCGCCGCCAGGTACACAAACTCGCCGTTGCGTTCGTCCGCAGGATCAGTCTCGGTTAGCTGCAAATAGTAATGGGCAGCCTGCTCTGCGTGTGCCAGGTGCTGCTCCGGTCGCTTGCCTCTTGCCTGTTGCATCCTGACAAAGTAGAGGTGAGCCAACTCTTCACCGTATTTAATTAAATGCGGTCTGACCGTATCTCGTTTTGCGCGTTTGAGGGTGCTCCAGTAATGACTTTCGACGCCAAAGTTGGCGACAAAATCTTCCTTGGCATTCCACTCCTGAATATCAAACTCGCCTTCCCGGTAAGCGCGAATGGTTTTCAGCGCCATGGTATACGCATCGTAACGGCTGTTGTAAGCGCCGGCATAGTGCGCAGCAACAACAGCGGCCTCTTCAAATCTGTCCTGCTTCAAGTGAAAACGAAACAGGGCATCATGCAGCAGGTAGGCGTAGCGCTCGTTGTTAAGTCTTTGCTGCGCCGCCATAATACTGTCAGCACCTTTCTGCTTCGAAAACTGAATGGCCAGCAGTCGCAAAGTATCCTCGATTAGCGCCATCTCCTCTTCTGAATCTGCGACCAGCTGTGTTTGGTCTTCAAGTTCAGGAAAGCGATCAAGCACCTTGAAAGCCTGCTCAGTGGCTTCTTCGAAGCGATCCTGCCTGAAAACGCTCCAGCCCAACTTGAATAAGGCCCGTGAATGGAAGGTTTCACTGCTGGCAAAGGCCAGCAGTTTTTTATACTGTGCTTCAGCCTTGGCGTATTCCCCCAAACTGAAATAGGCTTCCCCCATTCTGAAGGTACTTTCGTCGACCAACGGTGAGTTGGGATAAAGACCAACCAGCAACTTCAGACGCTTGATGGCATCTTCCCTGTTACCCGTGAATGAGGTTGCCTTTGCCGTTTGATATAGCAGTTCGTCCATACGGTCATAGAAGATGCCGGAGTCCACGATCGAGTCGTAACTCTCCAGCAGTACCTGGCTTTGTATCACCTTGTCGATGGTTAGTTTTTTACTTGAGATTCCGTATTTGGCGCTCAGGTTATTGATACGGTTGAGCGCATCGATTTTGACATCCGGAGAGGTCGATGCTTCGAACAGTTTCACATAGCGTTTCATTACGTGTTCGATAGAGACATCAGGCAGCTCGCGCTCCTTGTACACGATAAATGCCGGCTTGATATCACCAATCGTTTTCTGCTCCCCCGCCAGATCAAAAACCAGCATTTCCTGGGCAGAAACCCAGGCTGACCCGCATGCAAGTAAAATAAATAATAGGCGCATCATCACTGGTACCGCCCATCCAAACGATTTCTGACCGGCTGGTTTGCCTCGGCGATGGTCTCCAGCATATGTACCAGGCCCTGCTCGGCGCGCTCATAGTTCGCCAGCATGGATTTCTCCAGCAAGGCCAATCTTTCAATGGCAAGGCCGGTGATATAACTGTCGTATCGCTCAAGCAATTGCTTGAGTTTCGAGACCTGGGATTTGAGTGCGCTTTGGAAGCGTTTGATCTCTGCCCTGTGCGCTTGCAGTCGGGCGCTACCTTTATTTACCTTTTCTTCGACTTCAGCCAAACGATGCTGTAGGTCCTTTATCGCCGACTGAAGCACCTGTTGGTCACTGCCATCGAGCGCCGACAAGCGGCCCAGTTTTTTGGGTAATGATGACACCTGACGGGAAAGCTTGAGTTTATTAAAGTTGGATGCCTTGCTTTTGAATTCCCGGGTCTTCCGTTTCAGACTGGTATCGAATACGGTCAATTTACTTTGCCACAACTTTAGCCGGTCATGGAGCTGTCGCAGTTCAGTGAGTTGCGCTACCGCCTGGTAAATCGATTCGTCTTCAATCAGGTGCGTATAATAGGCCGCCCGTTGTGTATTGGTCGCCACATCCTTGCTTAAAAACCATTCCAGATCCTTGAGTTTCTTTTCTTCAATCAACACATCCTGAACGCCATGCTTTGCGATGAGTTCGCTCAGTTTACGGATCTTGTTCAGTTCCTTTTCAAAACTGTCACTCGCTTCAAGATAAGCCTCCAAAGCCTGACTGACATAACCGGAGCCTTCATAAGCATAGGGAATTGCCAACAAGGACTCGGGAACGCCCTGTTGTATGGTCGGGTACTTCCGTACGCTGAACCAGGATTGTGTTGCGGCACGAAAATCTTTCTGTTCCAACAGTGCTACCCCATGCAGATAAAGGGCCTGGGGCGCAATCAAGGAATCGAGATGTATTTTCTTGAGAAAGTCACTCGCCTGTCTGGCTTTTTCACTTTCAAGATAGAATGAACCCGCGGCATAATAAATCCGGTCATGCAGTTCCTTTTCGAGTCGTGTTTTACCCGGGTTCAAGGACGCTGCAACTCTCAACGCAACCAGTGCCCTGGTTTTGTTGGTGCTGGCTTCGTTATAGGCCATCGCCAGATTGTAGTAAGCATGCGACACCCACAAGCCGTTCAACAGGTCACTGAGTACCTGAGCAGCTCTTTTTGGGCTACCGAGCTTGATCGAACAATTGGCCCGATAAAAGGCCCACTCCTGCTTCGCTTCCAGTGAAAGCTTGTTTGCCAGATGCTTGAAGGCTTTAAGTGCTGGAATACAGTCGCCACGGGAATAATAAATTTTGCCCAGCTGAAACAGATCTTCCGGCCTGAGCGCGCTGGCATCCTTGCGCGCTCGCTCCAGTAAGGTGTAGATCTCATCCTTATCCATTCCGAAACCATTTAGCGCACTGGCGTAGGCAACCGGCAGCGAATCCCGGTCCTGTTTATCCAGCAAAGCCAGAGCCCCAAGCGCATTGCCTCGTTCGACTTCAAAACGAATAACCCCGTGCCTGAGCTCGGCCGGAAGGCCCGACGCTTGTACATCGGATGTCTCGGCATAGGAAGTAGTGCTGAGTCCGACGAGCAGGCAGAGGCCAAGGATAAAAGCCAGACGATGCTGCCATGCCAATTGAACCGTTCCCGAATTACATCCTTGCACGTGTTGCATGCTCACCATTGCTTGACTTTAAAAAGGGGATCACCTGTTCGTTTGTCTTCACTGACAATCAATTGAATATACTTTGCCTTTTGTTCCTTGACGAAGGTCATCGCTTTTTTACGCCGGAAGTAGCGGGAGCTGGAACCCTGACCGTTGAAACTGGCGGTAAGCTTGTGCTTGCCATCGGCCAGGCTACCGACATATAGCTTCTGAATCCCCCCCGCCTTCAGGGCACTGATCTCCTTTTCCTGATAGAGATAGGAGGAGATCAAGGTATTATCCAGTTGCAGTTCAATTGAATCCAGGACAAAGCGTGTATCGGGTGCCAGACCAAGGAATATGGCTATCTGGGTATTGACCGGGTGCAAAAGATCTTCTTCGAACTGATATAACTGCCGATTAAGATCAATGATCTCCTGTTTCAGCGCTAGGGTGTCTTTCGCAAGCTGGATGGCTTCGGCACTGGCGGCCGAGGTTTCATTTTTGTCGTCCGTTGAAGACCCGCTGGCCGGGGTTTGGGCCCAGGCCGAACATGACAGAGAAAGAAGGAAAACAAGTACGATACTGAAAAGCGACGGCGATTTCGGCCATATGGTCATGGAAGCGCGTTTCCTGAAAAAAAACGGATCAGGATTCTAACATCATCCGCCAAGGAAAAAATAAGGACCAATTCACCCTAAGCCAATTTGCCTTTTTTTGTTCCTTAGAAGCGTATTCTGTATCACGAGCCGAGGAGTCATGCCCGGCACTCGCGACCAACAATCAGCGGCTCAAATACCGCATGCCTGCCTCCAGGCCCTCGATGGTCATCGGATACATATGCTCTTCCACCAGCTGTCGGGTAATGCCAAGCGAGCCACCTTCGCCCCAATAGCGCTCTGCAAGCGGATTGATCCAGATAACTTTTTCGAAGTGCTCTGTCATTCGTTGCATCCAGGTGGCGCCTGCTTCTTCGTTCCAGTGTTCGATACTGCCACCCGGCTGCGTAATTTCATAAGGCGCCATGGAAGCATCGCCCACAAATATCACTTTATAGTCGGGCGTATACTTATGCATGACATCCCAGGTGGACGTGGTTTCGTTGCTTCGGCGCAGATTGTTCTTCCAGACACTTTCGTAGATAAAGTTGTGGAAGTAAAAATACTCCATATGCTTGAATTCGACCCGCGCCGCGGAGAACAGCTCTTCACACACCTTAACATGCGGGTCCATCGAACCCCCGATATCAAAGAACAGCAGGACTTTGATACTGTTGTGTCGCTCCGGCACCATTTTCAGATCAAGATAACCGGCATTGCGGGCAGTCGACCGAATCGTGTCATCAAGATCCAGCTCATCCGCTGCGCCTTCCCGAGCAAACTTCCGCAGGCGCCGCAACGCGATCTTGATGTTGCGAATGCCAAGGGTAATGTCACCATCCAGATCCTTGTAACCGCGCTTCTCCCATACCTTGACCGCCCGCCCCTGCCGTCCGGACTTCTGCCCGATACGGAAACCTTCAGGATTATAGCCATCGGCACCAAATGGCGAGGTACCGCCGGTACCGATCATTCGGTTACCGCCCTGATGCTTTTTCTCCTGCTCTTCCATGCGTTCCTTGAAAGCCTTCATCAGCTCTTCCAAACCACCCATGGCTTCGATCTGGGCTTTTTGCTCTTCCGTCAGGTTGCGCTGAAATTCGGATTTAAGCCAGTCTTCAGGAATGGCTTCTGCGAAGAGGTTATCCAGTGTCTCGATACCTTTGAAATACTTGTCGTAGGCCCGGTCAAACTTATCGAAGTGCTTTTCATCCTTCACCAGACAAAGGCGACTCAGATAATAGAACTCCTCTATGTCGGCAAAGACCAGTTTCTTTTCCAGCGCTTCCATCAGGTCCAGAAACTCTTTCAGGGAAACCGGTACCCGGGCAGCCCGTACCTCCTGGAAAAAATCAATTAGCATGGTAAGTCTCCGCTCGGATCAACCTTTTCTGCGCGCCATAAACGCCAAACGTTGCAACAACTGAACGTCCTGCTCGTTTTTGATCAGAGCACCGTAAAGTGGCGGTATGGCTTTGCTCGGGTCACGCTCCTGCAACAGCTTTTCCGATAGCTCGTCAGCCATCAGCAATTTCAGCCAGTCAATCAGTTCGCTGGTAGAGGGTTTCTTTTTAAGACCCGGCACCTTGCGCACATCAAAAAACACATCCAGCGCATCCCTCAGCAAGTTTTTCTTGATACCCGGATAATGCACCTCAACAATCTGCTCCATAGTGTCGCTGTCAGGGAAGTTGATGTAGTGAAAGAAGCAACGACGCAAAAAAGCGTCGGGCAGTTCTTTTTCATTATTACTGGTGATCAGTACAATCGGGCGTTGTTTTGCAACGACTCGCTCCTGTGTTTCGTAGACAAAGAACTCCATTTTGTCGATTTCAAGCAGCAGGTCATTCGGGAATTCGATGTCTGCCTTGTCAATTTCATCAATCAATAGCACAACGCGCTCATCGGCCTCAAAGGCTTCCCAGAGTTTTCCCTTCACGATGTAGTTGGAAATGTAATGCACTTTGTCGTCGCCCAGCTGCGAATCTCGCAGGCGTGAAACAGCATCATACTCATAGAGCCCTTGCTGCGCCTTGGTCGTCGATTTGATATGCCATTGAATGAGTCTGGTCCCCAGGGAACTGGCAAGCTGTTCTGCCAACATAGTTTTACCAGTGCCGGGCTCACCCTTGATCAGCAAGGGTTTCTCCAGCGCGATGGCGGCATTAACGGCCATCTGCAAGTCATCGGTGGCGACGTATTCGTTGGTACCTTTGAAAGTCATAATCATTCCTGCTTGGGTGACTGAAAAACACCCGTCGATGTCTAAATTAGAAGCGCATTCTAATGCAAAGAAGCCAACATTGCACAATGTTGCTTGAAACACAATTTTCCAGCCCTGCCAGCATATCCCGCGAGTCTGTGCTTTTGGCGCTCTGATTACGGCCCTTCAAGAATTTATTGCACCCTGATGTGCAAGCTGTCTATGCTATGCCTCATGCAATCCATTTATTACACGATTAAGATTCTATGAAAGAGAAAATAATCCTGCTCGCACACGGCAGCAGCGACAGTAATTGGTCCGATACTTTTGTTCGCTTGACAGAAAAGGCCTGCGCAACGCACGCCCATGTCACCCTTGGCTTTATGGAGCTCAGTTCACCGTCCCTGGAATCCTGTGTCGCCGAGGCGAGCAAAGAAGCCTACGAATGCGTCACGGTCTTACCGCTGTTTTTGGCAAAGGGCAAACATTTAAAAAAGGACGTCCCGGCCATGCTGGAAAACTACGCTAAAACCTATGACATTCAAACCCGCCTGCTGCCACCCATTGGTGAGCATCCTGCACTGTCGCAAGCGCTTGTCAGCATCATCGAGGAAACGGTCCAGAATTAGCGATGTTACTGTCCTGCCAAAATAATAATGCCCTCCAAATCGGTTTCATGCTGTTGCTCGGATGCACCTTGAGTATTCAGGGCTGGTGTAATGAGGTTTCGACCGAACAGATAGAACAGGACTATGTCTCCTGCTCTATCATCACCAGCGAACACTTGACGACCCTGCAGCTATACCAACGCGGGGTAACACTTGAAACTGCGCTCGAGTCCTTGCCACGCATCACGCGCAATGGACAAAAACGGGTACGATACATTTACCGGCTTGCTGACGGCATAGGCATTTTGAATGCCTATGCCGATATCAACACTAATTATGCGCGTTGTTCGACACAGGTATACAAGCAGCAGGGAAAACCCATTCTTGATGAACTGAACTACGGTTACTACTACTGTGCTGGCGAAAACAAAATCCGCTACGAAATTCTGCTTCACACAGACCGTTACATGAATCTCGACCGGGTCCTTCAGAAAACACCTGAAACGCATATGAAGGTCGCCATTGAGTACTTTAAATTAATAGAAAACAAAGGCTTATTGGCCGCTTTTGACTTTACAGCCAATAATCTCAAAGCCTGTTTAAACAACCTGCAGACAGTTCCCTAGCCTACGTTTCATTTTTTTTCATACTGTCGTCATTGTGTTGTTGACTTCGATAAACCCCTTCTCTATTATACGCGCCACTTCGACGGAGTACCCATAGCGTCCCCTTCGTCTAGAGGCCTAGGACACCGCCCTTTCACGGCGGTAACAGGGGTTCGACTCCCCTAGGGGACGCCAATTTCGTCGACTATTTTCAAAAGGTTGTGCTTTGCACAACCTTTTTTTTTGGTTGCAAACCACACTTTTCAGCAACGCCTTAAAGATCAGTTTGTTGAACTTTTCCCGGCCTCTTCACGTGATCCGTGAAAGCCTGTTACAGTTAGCAAAAGCACGATAATTATCCGCTTTATCTGATATCAGTCATCTCGCGACGGGATACTGTCAACTCGTTATACGAAGTTAAGGAAACACTCGTGGCACAGGCCAGCAAACTCATTCTTGTTATCAATTGTGGCAGCTCGTCACTAAAGTTCGGTCTGTTCGAGACCCCCAACATGCACCTGTTGTATGAGGGTCTGGCCAGCGCCCTGAACTCATCAGAACCCAAACTGAAAATTGAACACCTGGCATCCCAAACGGTGGTAACCCGTGCCTGCCAAAACCACCAGGACGCACTGGGCCAAATTCTCGATTATCTTGCCGAATTCCATGACCTCAACCAGGACATACTTGGCATTGGACACCGGATTGTACATGGCGGGGAGCGTTTTCAGGCCTCAACACTGATAGACGAACAGGTGCTGTCACAAATCGAAGCATGCGTCCCTTTGGCGCCCTTGCATAACCCCGCAAACATCGAGGGTATTAGCTTATGTTCTAAACATCTGCCAGACGTAGCCCAGGTTGCGGTATTTGATACCGCTTTCCACCAGAGCATGCCAGCGCATGCCTACATCTACGCACTGCCTTTTCGACTATACAAGGATCTTGGCATACGTCGCTATGGATTTCATGGCTCAAGCCACCGCTACGTCGCGCGCGAAGCAGAAACCTTTCTTGGTCTATCGCCCGGCAAAGGCAATTTTATCAGTGCCCATCTTGGCAATGGAGCCAGCATTTGTGCAATCAGGAACGGTAGGAGTGTCGACACCAGCATGGGGATGACGCCGCTCGAAGGTCTAGTCATGGGAACCCGCAGTGGCGATATCGACCCGGGAATATTTGATCACCTGATACAGAATGGCTATTCCGCGGATGACATCAACTCACTGCTGAACCGGGAAAGCGGCCTGAAAGGATTGTCCGGTCTCAGTAATGATATGCGTACCATTTCAGAACACGCCAAGAGCGGCGACCAGCAATGCCAATTAGCCATTGATATCTTCTGCTATCGCTTAGCCAAATATATCGGCGCAATGATGGCGTCACTGGACTCTCTGGACGCACTGATCTTTACTGGAGGCATCGGTGAAAACGCACCTGCAGTTCGAGCAAAAACGCTTGCCAGACTAGCCTTGCTGGGCTTCGGAGTCGACGAGGAATTGAACGGCTCGGCCAAAGGAACATCGCCGTTTGCGATACATCAGCAAAACACGTTCACGACACTGGTCATTCAAACCGATGAGGAAAAAATGATTGCAGAAGACACGCTCTCAATTATCACAGAGATGAGCCAAGCCCATGAGTAAAACATTTTTCATTGCCCCCACGGCCGAACATTCAGGTCTCACTTCTGTCAGCCTGGGTCTGGTCCGGGCGCTACAGACTATTGGACTGAATGCAGGCTTCTTTAAACCGATTACGCAATCGGAAGAGAACGAGGACCGCTCGATCACCTTTGCGCGCGAGATTGTGCGCGTTGACCCGCCTGCTGCCATCACACTGACCGAGGCACAGACACGGATCAGCAGAGGTGACAAGGGATTACTGATGGAACAGGTTGTCGAACACTACCTGAAGATAAAGGATAGCTACGACATCATCGTTGTCGAAGGGCTGGTGGCCAATCAGAATCAACCGTATACAACGCGACTGAATATCGATATCGCTTCCAACCTGGACTCCGAAATCATACTGGTCGCAGCGCCCAGCCAGCGCTCCCCGGCCGAACTGGACCATCACCTGAAAGTCATCGCCGGACTGTTTTCCTCTCCAGACGACCCCGACGTGCTGGGCGTAATACTGAACAAGGTAGGAGACCCCACTGTCGTGGCAGAGTCTCAAACCACGCCGCAACTGTTTGCCGACAGCATGCCCGAAAGTGCCTTGCGTTACGATTATCAGGCTGAATGCGCGGTTATCACCGATCAGTTCAAACTCATCGGCACAGTACCCTGGAAGATCGACCTGCTATCGCCGCGGGTATGCGATGTCGCAGCGCAACTGGCGCTGGATGTCATTCATACCGGGCAAATCGAGCAGCGCAGGGTAAAACGAATATTAGCCGTATCCGCCAATGTGCAGGACATTCTTCCCAAACTTACACCCGGTACGTTGGTGGTCACCTCCGGCGATCGGCTGGATGTAATTCTTGCTGCGGCGATGGCTGCCATTAGTGGCGTTGAATTGGCAGGGATACTGCTCAGTAATCGGCACCAGCCTTCGCAGGCATTTCTGACCTTATGCAGTCAGGCTTTGCTGACCGGCCTGCCCCTGCTTGGTACCGGCATGGATACTTTTCATACTATCCACTCCCTGATTAATCTGAACCGCGAAGTCCAGACTGATGATCTGGGACGCATGGATGCAGCAATGTCATTGGTCAGCGAACATCTCGACCTCAAATGGCTTGACAAGCAGTGCCAGGTACCGCGCGCCAAACGCCTCTCGCCGCCGGCCTTTCGCTATCTGCTATCCGAAAAAGCGCGCGCCGCAGGTAAAACGATCGTATTGCCCGAAGGGAATGAACCGCGCACTATTTGCGCTGCGGTGAAATGCCATGAACGAAGACTGGCCAGCTGCATCCTTGTCGGAAACCCGAACGAAGTCAGAAGTGTCGCGGCCCTGCAAGGCGTTACCCTGCCCGACGACCTGAAAATCATCGACCCCGAAACCGTGCGTGAAAATTACGTTTCACCGATGGTGGAGCTAAGAAAGCATAAAGGCGTCACCCCCCAGATGGCGCTGGCAATGCTCGAAGACAATGTTGTACTTGCCACGATGATGGTGGCACTCGACGAGGTCGACGGACTGGTCTCAGGCGCGGTTCATACGACAGCGAATACCGTGCGACCGGCATTACAGCTGATAAAAACCAACCCAAGCGCAAAAGTCGTTTCTTCAGTGTTTTTTATGTGCTTGCCCGAACAGGTATTGGTATACGGCGATTGCGCGATCAACCCTGATCCGAATGCAGAGGAACTGGCCGACATTGCAATTCAAAGTGCTGACTCGGCAGCCGCGTTCGGCATCGAACCGAAAATTGCCATGATCAGCTACAGTACCGGCAGTAGTGGCAGTGGCAGTGATGTCGACAAGGTCCGCGAGGCCACCCGCCTGGCACAGGAAAAGCGCCCGGACCTTCTGATTGACGGTCCACTGCAGTATGACGCGGCATCTACCGCCAGTGTTGCGCGCAAAAAAGCACCGGACAGCCCGGTTGCCGGTCAGGCTACTGTGTTTATCTTCCCGGATCTTAATACCGGCAACACCACCTATAAGGCTGTTCAACGCAGTGCTAACGTGATTAGTGTCGGTCCGATGCTTCAGGGCTTGCGTAAGCCTGTCAATGATCTGTCACGCGGCGCCCTGATAGACGATATCGTATTTACCATCGCCTTGACCGCTGTTCAGGCTGAACAGGTGCAAAACAGCAAGGCGGGCAACCGCTGAATTCAGAAAGCGAATTCAGCATAGGCAGCCGGATGATCCGAATAGGGCTTAAGGGGAATCATTCGGCTGTTAAGACAGCGCACTCCCCTGAAAAGAATGTGGTCAATATAGTCGTGACCATTCGCCGGCCGCTTGGGGCAGACCGCCAAAACCGACTCCATCTCTCCTTTTTGCAGCAGAAGCTGCAGGACCGGTGAGTCGAGAAAATCATTCAGATCACCCACGAGCAAGACACGATCAGACAAGCCTGAAAGGATGCTCAGTAGCGCGTGACTTTGCCTGAGCCGATTCCGACGTTTGGAGACGCTGTCGTTGCGCTTGGACAGCAGATGTGCAGTCAGAATATCAATATGGATTTTTTCCTGATTCCGTTCTTTGTCCTGCAGCACGACTTGGAGACCAAGCACTTTGCTCAAGCGCTTTCCCTTGCGATCACCCGGCAAACGGCCTGCGGGAAAACCAAAGTCTGTCACGGATTCTGGCGGTACCGGCAGGGAAGTCAGTATTGCGACATCCTGCCCGGTTGCGGTATCCCTGCCCTGCTTGAAATAGGCCCGCCATGGTGATCCCAACAATTGAGCAAGGTCCGTCGCGACCTGCTCGTTCTCGATTTCACTCAGGGCGACAATCCCGGCACCTGTACGCCGAATCAAATCCTTATAAAAGATCAGCTCCGCCTGATACCGTTCTGGCCCAGGCTCACGCACACGAACGACTTCACCGTCTACATTTCCGTCGTTGGGCGTCCAAAGCCACTCAGCATTAATACTCAACACGCCAAGACGATTTACGCGCTCTTCGGTCCCACCGGCATTTAATGCCAGTAAGCACAGGAACAGCAGACTGAAATTCCGTATTCCGGACAACATCACTTGGCGAGCAAGTGCCGACTTTCATCGGCAAAGCCGGTGCCGACCTCGGAGTAATAGTTAAAGGCCACATCCGCCCCCAGAGCAATCAACTCATCCTGCTCATCGGGATAGCGTGCAACGACGGACAACTTGCCGCGATAACCGGCTGCCTGAAGTTGCTGAATAATATTCTTCATTTCAACCGGCGACGGCAACGCCAGCATCACCAGTTTGAGCTCGGCAAACGGGACGGTTTCCCAAAATTCGATATCGTCACCGTCACCGGTCATTATCTGGTAGCCTTCATTCCGGAGATTAACCGTCCGACCTGGGTCGACCTCAAGCCCCCAGACCCTGTCACCATAATCTTTGGAAAGTGAATTGTAGGCACCCAACCCGACGCGACCCATTCCAACAATCAGAATCTCGACACCCGAGGGACATTGCCCTGGTGGGCGGGCAGCGCTGCTGCGTTCAAATCGCAACATGAATTTCTTGTACTTTGCATAGATACGATGCGCATACTGATAAGTGATACTTGTTACCAGAAAAGATATTGCGGTGGCCAGCGCTATAATGACCAACCACTCCTTGCTCAACCAGCCCTTGTCAACGCTGAGGCTCGCGACAATGAGCCCGAACTCGCTGAAATTTGACAGGATAATTCCGGAAAGAAAAGCCGTTCGTATGCGGAAGCCCAATGCCGCAATGACGAAGAAAAAGAGCACAAATTTAGCCATCAATGCTCCACAAACGAGTAGCGCCGCCCCCCACATTTCGAGCGTCGGTAGTGCGGTGAAACCAATAGAAAGAAAGAAACCTATCAGGAAAATATCCTTGAAACTGATCAGTGATTTATACACTTCGGAGGTATGGGGCAGTCCTGCCAGCAGCATGCCTGCCGCCAATGCGCCAAGGTCTCCTTTCAGGCCAAGCGCTTCAAACACGGCAGCCCCGCCAAAAGCCATCACGATGCCTGAAAGCGGCACCAGCTCTCCATGTCCAACACGCCCATAAACATGGTTTATCAAAGGCCTTAGAAACACACACAATATCAACAGTACAGACCAGGGACTTGGGGTTTTTCCTGTCGCCGCGAAAAGAAACAGCACCGCAACCAGGTCCTGAATGATTAAAACACTGATACTGAGATCGCTGTGTTTTGTTTTTAATTCCGAGTTGTCTTCCAATACTTTAATCACGCAGACCGTACTGCTGAAACTGAGGGCAAACACCACCAGCGCCACAGACTCAAGGTCAAGATCAAAAAGCTGAACCCCCAGATAAGCTCCGGCGAACAACATCAGGGGCACTACTACAACGAACCAGCCCAGCATGTTGACGGAGGTGGTTCCCCAGATCGCTGGCCGCATCAGCTCTTTGAGATTGACCTTCAAACCGATGGTAAACAACATCAAGGTGATACCGGTGTCTGCCAGCGTATCAATCGCATCATTTTTTTGGTAACCCAGCGCATGCAAAAGAAAACCGGCAAACAGGTAGCCAAGCATCGGAGGCAGCCTGAACTGTTTGGCAGCCAGACCCAGCCCAAACGCGAGCAATAACCAGATAATAGACATAGAAAAACTGCTTGCTTTTATCGTTATAAGTAGGAGTATGGGGCGCGTTTGAAAAACCCGAATAAAAATCGAAAAAACTTGCCTATACTCAATGGAATACAATCATTTTACATGAATAGTCTTGTTGGTATATGTCACTGGAAAAGTTTTCTAAAAAGCGGGTGTTGATCGTTGATGAGCTGGATGCATTCCGTTTCTCGACCAAACAGGCTCTCATGTCACTGGGTATGAAACTGGTGGATACCGCAAGCACCGCGCAGTCCGTGGTGTCCGGATTTCAGAATGTGAATTACGACATTGTTCTGTGTAATTACGACTTGGGCAAAGGCAAGAACGGCCAGCAACTGCTGGAAGAGTTGCGCTACAAAAAGCTGCTCAAGTTTACCGGGCTGTTTTTTATCATTTCTGCCGAAGTTGAACGTGGCAAGGTCATGGGAACGCTGGAAAACGAACCCGACGGTTACCTGGTAAAACCTGTCACACCCAATGATCTGAAACAACGCCTCGGACGCTCCCTGGAAGTCAAGGAAGCCATGCGCCTGATCAATGAGGCCATAGACGACGGCGATTATCGGAGCGCTCTTGCCTATTGTGACAAACGTCTGGCGGACAAACTTCCTTACGCCGCCACCTGCAGTAAAACTCGCGCCTGGCTTCTGACCAAGCTCGGCAAACTATCCGAAGCTGAAAACTTCTACAAAAACATTCTGGCCGACAACGATTACACCTGGGCTGAGTACGGGCTGGCCAAGGTACAGATCAAGGCACGCAAATACGATGAAGCCGAGGTTCTGCTAAAGCACATCATTGACAATAACCCGGATTATATTGAGGCAATGGACCAGCTTGCCGAATTGTATCAGTTGCGCGGCAAGCCCAAGGATGCGCAGAACCTGGTGAAGCAGGCGCTGGAACGCTCACCCAACTCCCTGCTTAGGCAAAAGCAGCTGGCGGACCTTTGTATTGAGAATAAAGATACCGAGGGGGCAACAGAGGCTTTCAAGCAGGTCATCAAACTTGGCGATCAGTCTGTGTATGCAAAACCAGAACAGTACTATGACTTTGCCGAGTTTCTGGCCGATGAGTCCACACACTCAGACGATGAAAAAGATGCGCAATCACATGCCAGTGAAGCATTCAAGCTTCTGGAAAAGGCCAAAAAGCGTTTTTCCAGTCAAGCCCAGATCGAGACACAAACCAGGCTTGTCAGCACCTGTCTGACAGCCGCTTTGGGCGACGAATCCAAGGCATCGGAGGAGCTAAACCGGATACTGGAACAAAGTGCTGATCCGGACTCGCCGTTTGATGCTGACACGCTTCAGGTGGCTGCCAAAGCACTTAAAGCGGTTGGCCGGGATGAAGAAGCAGAGGAAATGCTCGAACAGGCTGCAGATCTCGCTTCCAATGACAGCGATACGGTTTCTGACATTTATGACCAGTTAAACCAGGACATCACTTCTGAAACCCGGCAACGGGCAGCGGCATTCAACAAAAATGGTATACGTCTTTACAACGACGGTAAAATTGAAGAAGCGGCCAAAGAGCTTCGTATGGCCGTGCCGTTGACGCCTCGTCATATCTCCCTCAACCTCAATCTGATTCAGGTGCTATTGAAGCTGGACCAGACCTCAAAAAACTCGGCCAGTCGCGCTGAGATCGAACGTTACATGCATAAGGTCAGGCATATCCCTCCGCACCATTATGAATACCCTCGCTACGAGTATCTCAAAGCACGCTTTGAAAAGAGCCGTTCACCTGACAAATAGCCACCGGCCCGCATAACAATCACGGCATCTTGATTAGTTTGAGTGTGACAACAGGTATTGATCCAGCATGGGCCTGAAATCCTGCCTTACGCCCAGACTTTTCATGATCCAGAAGTGGCCACTCACCATGCGATCAATATACAAACTGTCCACAGGTGGTTTGAAATGCTCGATGTGCTTGAAAAACAGCGGGGTATTCCTGACGGCACGCATATGGATGTCCGATGCCGCAAAATCGTAATGGGCAATACCACTGAACGGTTCAAAAAAAATATCCCGCCAGACTTTGTAATAATCCGCTCCCGGACTCGGAAGGCGTGGAACGCGCGCGCCCAGGCGGCGAAGAGCATCATCTACGCTGGCATAATCCTCGTGAATGCTGGCGCGGATCGCATCTGCGTAGGCGGCAACAATCTCGGGCTTCAAAACCTTGACGCACCCAAAGTCATACACAATCACAGTACCATCCGGGCGAAACGCGAAATTACCTGGGTGCGGGTCACCATGAATCACATGGTGCTCAAACAACTGACTGGCCAGCATCGAGAATATGCGCTGCCCAATCCGGTTTAGCGTATCCTGATCGTAAGCATTGATTGCCTCCGAATCCAGATGATCACCTTCGAGATACTCAAGCGTTAAGACACGGGCGGTTGACAGCTCGGGCAATACCTCGGGGATCAGTAACTGCTCATCATGTTTGTGAAACTCCCTGAACATGGAAAGATTGCGCGCTTCCTGGACGTAATCAAGCTCTTCATGCAAACGCGCCTGAATCTCGCGAAACAGCTCGTCTACACTTTTCTTTGGCATCTTCAGCAGGCCACCAAGCTTTAGTGTGACCTTGAGATGAACCAGATCCGAATTGACCGACTCGTCAACGCCGGGGTACTGTACCTTGACGATCACTTCCCGGCCATCGTGCGTGGTCGCTCTGTGCACCTGTCCGATCGAGGCGGCGGCGTATGGCTCACGTTCAAATTCCGCAAACAGTTTGTCGGGCTCTTCCCCGAGCTCTGCCAGCACTTGCTGCCTGATCACCTCGTACGCTACCGGCGGGGCTTCTTTTTGCAGTTTCTGCAACGCCGAGGAAAATTCCTGAGGCAGAAAATCCTGAGTCTGGGAGGCAATCTGGCCGATTTTCATAACGGCCCCCTTCAACTCGCCAAGTGTATCCGCAACGTCACTCGCCATTCGCTGGTAGGTATTGCGTTTTGCTTGCTCCGCGCCCTCTTCAGACCTGAACACTGACTGCACTTTATCGGAGGCATAGCGTCCTGCGACGGATGCGGTCATGCCCGCGAGTTTCAGAAACCGCCCGGTCTTGCTGGTCTGCCTATTTTTAGCCATAGTGTGACTACCATTTATCCGCCAATTCAGGGCAATTATTGCGCAAGAACTTGGGTCTCAAACTGCGCTTTATCGTCCAGCGACAATGTTAGTTTCATCCCCGGTTTTAGCACACCAACACCTTCAGGCGTTCCGGTGAGCACGACATCACCCGGCAACAGGGTGAAATGCTTGCTGATGTGTCGTATCAAAGGCAAAACCGGAAACAGCATATCCCCGGCGCTACCCTTTTGCCTGACTAACCCATCAATCGACAATGTAAACTTCACGCTTGTCAGGTCACCAAAGCTGGATCGATCCAATATGGGCGTCAGAGGACAGGCGCCATCAAAAGCCTTGGATAACTCCCAAGGCAAGCCCTTTTCCTTTAACCGGCTCTGCAATTCTCGCTTGGTCAAATCGAGCGCCAGACCAATGCCCGAAATCGCTTGCAGCACCTGATCATCGCCAGCCTGACACAGTGACTCGCCAATAACCACAGCCAATTCCGTCTCGTAGTGGATGGCCTCATCTGAAGGCAGTTTTATAGGTGCCGTAAAAGGGATTAGCGCAGTGCTGGGCTTGATAAAAAGCACCGGCTCAACGGGTACCGGATTGCTTAGTTCTTTGGCATGCGCCGCATAATTGCGACCTACACACACGATTTTTCCTGGCTTGAGCGTGGGCAGTGCCACGCCGGAATGTGTCTGGAAATGCTCAAGCATTCTGATCCCACCTTATGATTAGACGGCTGTAGAGTAAACGAGCGGGCTTGCAATATACAATCAGGAACCAACGCAATTCGGCTACAGCACCTACCCACGATTTTTTTGGGGTACCCATTTGCCTTTAATGTATCGAAACGGCGCACGCAGCAACCGGTATTGTAAGGGCGGAAACATAAAAAGTACCACGCCCTGTTACTGCGTAACTGTTACCACGAATACCGGAACGTTTGATGAGATCATCAGAACAGCTTTGTGATTATTCCGGTACAGAACATTCCGAAGCGCCCGGATCGAATTTGCAGCGAATTTTCCATAGCAAGGTAATGGCTTTCCGGTCGTAAGTCGCTTCATCCCGCAGAGCAAGCCGCACGCGCTTGACCATCGACTCGTACTCTTTGACAAGTTCCGGGCCGAGATCTACCCAGTATTTGTCCGGTATCTCGCTTTCAGCCTGTTTGACAGTATTCTCAAGCTCGCCAAAACGCGTCAGTGCATGCGAACGCATCTGGCTGGCAAAATCTGCAGGCACACGTTCAATATTGACCACCATTTGCATGACGGCATAAAGGATATTGAAGCGCACTATGCCGCCTTTTTCTCCCAGACCCTTGTATAATTCAAAGGTATTATAAGCCAGCGCCGGACCAAACATGACGTCCAGGTTGCCATTATTGAACTGACCTGCCCATGTTGCCAGCGAGGTGTGCACAGGGGAAGCACCCACCGTTTCTACAAATTTGATGCTCGCAGCATCTCCATTGAGGATCGCGACTTTCTTGCCGCTAATGCTGGAAATACTGACATTGGATTTATCCCGGAGAAAGGGATAGATCTCCCCAATCGGAAAAAGGCCACTCACTTCGTACTTATCGTGCCGGACAAGGTTGACGGCTTTGGGGTGGTTCAGAGTGGCAGAAAGGGTTTTCAGGCCATCCAGGGAGCGAATACCTCCCGGCGCACCAAAAGCTGCCGAAAAAGGCACAAAATCCTTGGCCAATATATTGGTCAGGAAAACGGCATCGCAGATTTCTGACTTAAAGTCGTTGGACGCTACCTTTTCGTCGGTATAGGCATCCAGCTGCAGATCAATACCCCAATTGATCGCTTCGAGACGCGTCTGCTTGAGAAACGTGATAAAAGGCCCGGTCGAGCCAACCGGATCCCAAACACAGAATTTGACGGGAGTCAGCTGCTGGGCCACTACCTGCTGGCTACTACTCGCCGATCCGAACACAATCAGAAAGGCTAGTGCCAGCAATTTATAGCCCGACACACACCTGAGGGACAATCTGCAAATCATTTTCTCAACCACTTGAACACCCTGTAAATTTGACCCGCTACTGGTACAGTCACGCTCAGCGGAAAGCGGCCCAAATTACGTGTATATTATTCAGATTACAAGATGTAAGTACTACGGAACACCATCAATACGACAAAATGATCAGTCAAAGATTTTTCCTGGGTTCATGACGCCATTTGGATCGAACACGGCTTTAATCCCTTTCATTAACGTTATCTCTTCTGCAGACTTCGTGTACTCAAGATAGCGTTTCTTTACCAGCCCGACACCATGCTCTGCCGATACACTCCCCTGATAACGCGCAACAATTTCAAACACCCATTTGTTGACCTGCTCACATTTTCGGAAGAACTCGTCTTTCTCCAGGTTTTCAGGCTTAAGTATGTTCAGGTGCAAATTGCCATCACCGATATGTCCGAACCAGATCAGCTCAAAATCAGGATAATGCTCGGTCACCACACGGTTAATCTCGTTCAGAAAGTCCGGAACTTTAGAGACAACAACCGAGATGTCGTTCTTGTAGGGTGTTCTGACAGAAATAGACTCTGAAATACCTTCTCGTAGACACCACAGATTTTTGGCCTGGGTTTCACTTTGGCTGATGACTCCGTCCAATACCCAGGCATTTTCGACACATTCTTCAAACACGCCCATCGCATCGTCCATCTGCGCCTGGGCTTCCGCTTCAAATTCCAGCAACGCATAGTATGGCGCCTCACTTTCGAATGGCTTGGGCACATCGTTGTGTGCCAACACATGCGACATCGCCTCATGCGAAAAGAATTCGTAGGCGGTCAGGTCGAGCTTGGCCTGAAATGCCTTCAGAACATCCATGGTATTGGTAATATCATTCAAGCCCAGCACCAAAACTGTTAAATTCCTGGGAGATCTGGCCAGCCGCATCGTCGCTTCAGTTATAAATCCAAGCGTCCCTTCTGCTCCGATGAACAAATGCCTGAGATCATAGCCGGTATTGTTTTTCAGCAGGTCCTGATTCAACTCAAGAATCTCACCGGCCCCTGTCACCACTTTCAAGCCAAGCACCCAGTCTCTGGACATGCCATACTTGATCACCTTGATCCCACCAGCATTGGTGGAAAGGTTGCCGCCTATCTGGCTGGAGCCCGCGGAGGCAAAATCCACCGGATAGTATAATCCCCGCTCTCGTGCATAATCCTGCAACTGCTGGGTCACGACTCCGGCCTGCACCTTTACCGACCGGTCACTGGCGCTGAATTCGAGAAAGTCATTCATATAATCGAACGAAACAACCACCTCGCCATTGGAGGCAACCGCACCACCACTGAGTCCGGTGCGCCCCCCAGACGGCACCAACGCAAACTCAAGCTCGTTGGCGAGCCTGACCACAGCCTGCACCTGCTCGGTGGTCTTGGGAAAGACTATCGCCAATGGCGCGACATCGTATATTTTTGTCCAATCCCGCCCCCAATTATCAAGAGACTCGGTGTCAGTCTTTATTTTTCCGGGCTCCAGCACTTTCTCAAGGGCCAGGATGATATCTTTCGACGACTGCATGCTTACCTCACTGCCATTACCACGCCAACGTTCTTGCCAAACTGCATCAATTTATAGCCGCAACACATTGTTTTTGTGACACTAATTTGACTATAAATTTAACGCGCGTTTAAAAAGCGGATTATGTTATCATACGCGCCTTTTTCACACACTGCCCTTTATGGCTAAGGCTGCCCTGTCAGCCGATTTCACGAGGTAGAACCGTAACATGACCACGACGTCTCTGGACAAAGATAAAATCAAATTTTTGTTGCTGGAAGGTGTGCACCCATCTGCAGTCGATACGCTGAAAAAAGCAGGTTATTCAAACATTGAATACCTGAAAACATCGCTCGCGCAGGATGAGCTCATCGAAAAGATAAAGGATGCGCATTTCGTTGGTATACGTTCGCGCACTCAGCTGACGGCAGAAGTTTTTGACGCGGCCAAAAAACTGATTGCGGTCGGCTGCTTCTGTATCGGAACGAATCAGGTTGACCTTAAAGCCGCAACCGCACACGGGGTCGCTGTTTTCAATGCGCCCTATTCCAATACACGCAGTGTGGCGGAACTCGTGATTGGTCAGGCGATTCTATTGCTCAGGGGCGTCCCTGAAAAAAATGCCAAAGCGCACCGTGGTGAATGGCTAAAATCCGCAGCGAACAGTTACGAAATTCGCGGTAAAAAGCTGGGAATCATCGGTTATGGCAGTATTGGTAGTCAGCTCAGTGTCCTGGCCGAGTCCATGGGGATGAAAGTCGCATTCTATGACGTCGTTACGAAGTTGCCTCTTGGTAATGCCAACCAGGTGGACTCGCTGGACACGCTCCTTGCGGAGTCCGATATTGTGAGTCTGCATGTACCCGAAACCGCAGCCACCCAGAACATGATCGGCGAAAAAGAGCTGGCCACAATGAAAAAGGACAGCATCCTGATCAACGCCGCACGTGGTACCGTGATTGATATCGATGCCTTGGCCAACGCGCTTGAAAGCAAACACCTGCTCGGTGCGGCCATCGATGTCTTTCCTGTCGAACCCAAGTCCAACCAGGAAGAGTTTGTTTCGCCACTGCGCGCCTTTGACAATGTCATCCTTACACCGCATGTCGGAGGCAGTACAATGGAAGCACAGGAAAACATTGGCGTGGAAGTGGGTGAAAAACTGGCAACCTACAGCGACACCGGCACCTCGGTTACCTCGGTGAATTTCCCGGAAGTTGCCTTACCGGCGCACCCCAACAATCACCGGCTGCTGCATCTGCACGAGAATGTGCCCGGAGTCATGTCCGAAATTAACCAGGTGTTCTCGGAAAACAACATCAATATCAGCGGTCAATACCTGCAGACCAATGAGGATATCGGCTACGTAGTGATAGATGTCGACAAGGAATATAGCGACCTCGCACTGGAAAAGCTGAAGTCGGTCAAAGGCACCATACGGGCACGCGTTCTGTTCTAGAGCGCTTACACCTTCCGGCCCTTACCAGGCGCAATCCGCTTCAGGTACGATTGCGCTTGAGATCCCGCTCAAAAAGATTCAGGATTTCCAGAGACAAAGCCTTCTGCATATCAGAACTCGGTCTTGGATACGAATTCAAACAGCCTATATAGCCATAGAACGCCACCTTGGCATAGCTGGCCCCCCTGCCTTTATCTCCCGCCAGTCGCTGAAACAACTCGGTCATGATTGCCAGGCGCTTCTGATCCAGTCTCTCCATATGACGTTTGACGTGCGTGTTCTGCGAAGCCCATTGGCGCAATACAAGATCCTGGCGATCGGAGAGATGGGTCACAAACTCAATTAGGTACCTGACCTCCTCACCGACACTGGCCGCTTTGGCCTGTGCCTCCGAAAACCCCTTATCTACTACCTCCTGCTCCCAATGTAAAATGAGCGCATCAATCAAATCATTTAGACTCTTAAAGTGATAATAGAAAGATCCTCGAGTGACTCCCAAACGACTTGAAAGCTTAACAATAGAAAGCTCTGAAGGACCTGACTTTATCAATGCTTGTTGCGCTGCATCCACCCAATCCTTGCGCTGCAATGTCGCCATTTGTTTACCTCATTATTTTTTCTATTGCCGGAGCACAGGGCGCCTCAGGAATCCAATATAACATACACCCTTGTATTGTCGTGAAAAGCAGATTACCATCAAAAAAGATACACCCCTGTTTTTTATGCGAGAACGACATGACTGCATTCCAGGAATATTTTGGTGAGACACAAAACATCATCCGCCAAAGCGTCCGAAAATTTATAGCGCAAGAAGTTCTGCCCCATATCAATGACTGGGAGGAAGCAAACACCTTCCCACGCGACATCTATCGGAAAGCGGGAGCCGCAGGCATTCTTGGTATTGGCCACCCTGCACAGTATGGCGGCACTGAAACCGACATTTTCAGCAAAATCGCGGCTTCGGAAGAGGTGATGCGCTCAACATCCGGAGGTTTTGCCGCCAGTATCGGTTCGATCGACATTGGCCTGCCACCGGTATGGAAATGGGGTTCAGAGGCACTAAAGGAACGCATCGTCCCGGATGTTATTGCAGGAAACAAGATCGCGGCACTAGCCATCACCGAACCCGGTGGAGGCTCTGATGTCGCCAATTTAAAGACACGCGCAGTTAAAGATGGCAATCACTATATCGTCAACGGAAGTAAAACCTTTATTACCAGTGGCGATCGTGCCGACTACTACACCGTTGCCGTGCGCACAGGAAGTGAGGGATACGGAGGCATCAGTCTTTTGCTTATTGAACGCGAGCGTGAGGGCTTCACCCGCGGCAAGAAGCTTAAGAAGACCGGCTGGTGGGCCAGCGACACTGCAGAGCTGTTCTTTGAGGATTGCCGAGTGCCATGCGAAAACCTGATCGGCGCCGAGAATGCCGGCTTTATTGCCATCATGTCCAATTTTGCAATGGAAAGACTGAACCTGGCGATCATGGCAAACACGACGAGCGAAATTGCGCTCGAGCAATGCCTCAGTTACGTCAAGGAACGCGAAGCCTTTGGGCGCCCCATCGGAAAATTTCAGGTTACACGCCACAAGCTGGCAGAAATGGCGACCGAACTTGAGGCAAGCAAGAACTTCACGTATCGACTGGCCGCCAAAATGGAAGCTGGAAAAGATGTCATCAAAGAAATATCCATGGCCAAAAATTTCGCGACCAGGACAAGCGACCGCATCACCTACGATGCCGTTCAGATTTTTGGCGGCATGGGCTACATGCGGGAATCGGTTGTTGAACGTCTGTCACGGGACAACCGGATACTGTCGATCGGTGGTGGCACCTATGAAATCATGAATGAGGTGATCGCCAAGCAGATGGGGCTTTGACACCACTAGGAGCAGCCGAGCTCCTGCTGGATAGCCCTAAACACCTGCTTGCGTTTTTCTTCACTTTCATTCACCAGATGATGATGCCCGCCTTCGATATAATTTACTTTTACCTGTTTAAACAATCGACAAACGACCGAAATGTTATGCCGCCACTCAACAGTCTTATCGGCAGTGCCCTGAACGACAGACACTGACTTACTGATCGACGCTCTCGTTTCGATCGTTCGAACCCACTTTTTCAGCGCGCCAACCCAATCTACTGACAGGGTCTTGCTCTGGAGCGGATCCTCCTTCTTCAGAAATTCCGTAAAATGGAGATCCGTACTGTTGATCGAAAATGACCGCCGCCATACTTCGAAAAAAGGCGAAACAGCAGAATGTAACAATTGCACACCCGCCCAACCTGCAGGTCTGACCAAGGGGGCCAGCAGAATTACCCTATCAAACAAGTCATTCTTCGGCACCCCTGACATACGATCAATCAACACCGCAGCACCCGTGCTCTGCCCCACTGCATGATAAGGCCCCGTTAACTGTCCGTCACAGATCTCCAACACCCTGTCCAACGCTTCCTGATATTGCTTAAAGTCAGTAATGGATGTCCGTTTGCCACTCGACAGGCCATGCCCGGGCATGTCATAAACCACCACGTTGTAACCAAGTTCGAGCAAGAAGCGTATCAGGTGACGATAAATACCGGCATGATCAAAATAGCCATGAAAAACAAAAACGGTTCCGACGGATTCAGCGATTCGATAGACCTGCAACACCAGCCTGAAGTCTCCGGAATTCACCCATCCCAACGAGCTGTCGACGCCTTCGATATCGTCAAAGCGCTGTTTGTAGAAGGCACGATAGCGATTGAGCTCTTCGCCTTCCGATTGAGTACCAAACGAAAAGGCACTCAGCTCCATCAAAAGTCGATCACGATCCCAACTCATAGATTTCTGTCCTTACATGATCAGTAAGAGGTTTTACAAAGTTTAAAATACAGTGCGTAACAGAGTAGAAATGATTGGTTACAATATCACCTCAACTTGGGATGAAGAGATGGATAAATGAAAACTGATAATAAAAGCCTCAGCTTGATAGACATCATACTCGCCACTGCGATCAGTAGTATACTGATTGGCTTTATGCTTCAACAAATTACATAGACGAATAAAAGGGATGCTCGGCAAACTTCAGGACTCAAATGATAATTGTTCCATCGCCAATGGCACGAATCACAGGCCCTGAGGCTTATTCAGAGCTAATCGACCTGATCATAAAGTGTCGAACCATAACCGTAAACACCCTCATTCAATACGGACTGTAACAGCAACATACGCCCGTCATTTGCCAGCGGACGTATCACGGCATCACGACTCTTTGAGACACTCTCCCCGATAAAGACACTGGATTCCCACTCTTTAAGTTCATTGTCGTAGCGGCGGCTGGAGACAAAATTACTGGTACCGCCAGTGGTCCAGATGACATAAAAGTTATCATATGGATCATAGGCGCCTGACAGAACAGCCTGTGCCCCCGTATGTGCCCCTAGAGATTCCGCCCTTTCGGTCCACCCTTCAACCGGATCATCTAACATCGCTACACGTACTGAAAGAGAAACGGTCTCGTCAAGCAACCAAAGCAAACTCGCTTTTCCCGAATCACTCATACTGACTGCCGGCAAATAGGCATCACCGACGTTATTGAATTCTGCTAACGATATACTGTCTACGGTCTCGTCATCAATGCGCGCACGATAGATATCTTTTCTGCCACCATTCAGCTGAGACCATACAATATAACCGGAGCCTTCACTATTGATTGCCACATCCTGGGTACTGACATCACCAGATAAATGCCCACTGGCATAGTATTCCGGTGAAACCCTACCGATATGCAACCATTCTCCGATCGAACGATAAAAAGATGCGCTCAAATACAGGGCGGAAGAGCTCGCAGAAATTTGCGTCAGCAAAACAGACTCTGGCGCGGCGGTCAACTCAAATGAGTCAATTGTACTTGCGCTCAGTGCGACCTCGCTCATCAAGCTACCAAGAACCGGCGTATCCGCAAGTGTATTCAAAAGGCGAAAATCAATACGGTCATCGCCGGCACTTTGCTGAACCCACGCCAGGAAAAAGCCAACGTCAGGAAGCTCGGCAATTCTGACTTCCGATGCATCAAAACTGCCAGCATCGTTTACACGTGACGAAACCGGCAACCAGTCTACGCCATCAAAGTAGTTGAAATATATCGCTGAAGAACCGGTGTCGGAGTCTGTTTGCTCCCAGACCAGCGCGATCCGCCCCTCCTGATCCATTGCGGCATCCATGTGAAAGATCGCTCCGGTAGCATTGGCAGGTACAGGCACGGATGAAAAAGCAGGCGCGACCGCACCGGACAAGCTGGTCCAACGTTTATCATTCTGCTGGTAAAGCGACATTTGAATCTGGTCAGCAGAGGAACCACTATTATCCGTAATCCAGTAAGCAACGATCCTCTGCTGACGATTGGACAACGCCCGCAGAGCATATATATCTTCACTGAACCCAGTCTGCAGAGCTGGCTCCTTCCAATCACCTCCAAGAATTTCATAATTGGCGTTACTGGAACGCTCCATAAAATTTCCCGGCTCCAGATCGCCGGTCAGCGGATGATTCGTCTCGAACGTTGAGACATCTTTAGCCGTATCTTCGACCTCCATAAACAAAGTTTGACCAAGCGGCAAATTTCGATCCTGAAGCGTCAAACTGACTCGGGTGGCATTTTTTGATTTGGGCAAACCGGTTAACTCGTCTGAGTCTTCCATCAGAAGCGTGCGAAACTCCATATTGACCGTAACTTCCCTGCGATTCTGTTCGCCGAGCTCACTTTCGAGCACCTCGTACATATGAATGGAGTCACGTAATGAGTCGATATCCATCTCTTCACTGAACAGAATTCCGAATTCCTGATCTGATTCCAATAACTGCTCATTGTCTATTGGAAAATACTGGATAATTCTGGGTGAATCCTTGTCAACAACAGATGTGTCAAGTTTAGGCGCTTGCGAACTACTCTCACAACCTGCTCCGAGAATCGAAACCATACAACATAAAGCGATTATCAACGCCTTATTCACACACATATTCTCTCCGGCCTAAACGGCCCTTAAACATCATAAGTAAGGTAAAATCCAAAAGAATTTATAACACGCAGCAATAGTGCGCTCTAGCGGCGAATCTCAGTATTGTGAGGCCAGTAACATCGAAAATCGAAGAATTCGACAAAGCGATGCTTTTTTATACAGGCACAAAAAAAGCGAAGTCATGCTTCGCTTTTTTTGTGCCTGTATAAACTTTTCAGTTTGCAGAAATCGTCATCACTGTATTGATATCCATATCCGTCCAATACTGTTCACCAATGGACGAACCGGTATCACCAAAACTCAGATGGCCAATATCCATGTCTCCGCGAAATCTGGAGTCAAGCACGATACCATCGACATAATCTTCACGATTATTGCTGCCATTCACATTGTTGTCTGAATCCAACTTGATGACGTTATCCTTCACCGCCCAAATCTGTGTGTTGGATTGAGCAAAACCTTGTGTCGTAGAGATCGAGTTGACAAAACCTCCCAACTGAGCGGCCTCATCCCCATAGTTCTCCTGGGTCATGTAATCAAACATCAGATCATGCCCGCGCTTGTTATGTACCCGAATGGACTCGTAACGAATACCGACAATGTCAAAGTCATACTCCATTTCGGTAATCTCAAAAAACGTCTGAAGTTTGATGCGACTTGCAGCATCTCCAATTCCGGTTTCTGTATACGTACCCAGCTCGTCATATTCACCAAAGCCATTACCCTTGTTCTCCAGCAACATGTCGAATCCACCGAAATAACCTTCGATGCGCAAATTCGACATAATGGTGGTTTCCTGGCTAACACCCGCAGTCCCGTTCTTATTGCTGATATCGTCACCCGCAATATAGCCCGAATCTTTCAGTTTGAAATAATCCAGTTCCATTCCAAAGTCGGCCAATTCAAAAGGCCTAGCCCTCAACCCGGTATCAGAGGCCTCGCCATGAATGAACAGGTCACCATCATTGAGCTGTATCAAACACTTACCATTATCGCCACAACCGGTAGAACCGCTGGAACCCAAACTGGTTTCGTTACCCCAGGCAAAATAAAACTGGTTATCGTTGATATAGGAAGTCGGTATGACAATATCTTCTGGACCAGGACCGATAGGAGGAATGTCAATCACACCTCCATCAATCAACAGACGACCTTGTGTCGAACCGTCACCCGCAACATCAACAAGTACACGCACATTATTCAAACCAGTGGTACAGCCGTATGCCGAATTTCCGGCAAATGTGCCACAACCTGCGCCGCCCGGATCATCCGGATCAGCGACAATGCCGTCCTGCGCGTTGAATTTAGTACCTACTTCGGCCGAATGATCCATACCACCAAGACGCATACCACCCATGACTATTGAGCCCGCATCCTTGTACATGAATTCGCCAATCTCGATACCCATATCGATATCGATGGTCAAACCTTCTCTACCCGTAACACCGGAGAGAACTTCGTCATCGACAGACTTAAGCTCGGCAAAAGATTGTAAGGCGGTCGCCAGTAGCCCCAGAGAGAGGCAGACCTTTAATCCAAACGACTGTTTCATTTCGGCACTCCATTTTGATTTTATTTTTGTCTAAGTATGATTCCCGAATCTACTGGGAAACAATACTTGTTCCTTTATTTTTTGGCACAAAACCCTTGCCAATTATCGTTTATCTTATCTTCGATCTTACTATTCTAATTATGTCTTTGATGAGGCTAGATGATTTCCCTCAAGCCTGACCCCCTTTCAATTCCTTTTACTGGGCTTGCTGCTCAACTTCAAACAATGCTCAAAAGTAAAACCTGAACAAATCTTCATTTTTTACCTTTGAATACTGAAAAAGTCACCCCAAACAGCTGTCCGGGGTGACTCTTCATTCTACGATACGATTAGGTATCCTTGTTCACTAACTAACTTAGTTAGCAGAAATAGTCCAACGAGTATCTGAGTAGACGTCAGTCATGTAGATTTCACCGATTGAATCACCAGTGTCACCGAAAGACAGGCTACCGATATCGATATCGCCTTTGAACTCAGTGTTCAGAGCCAGACCGTCAACGAAGTCTTCAGGGTTACCTGAACCATTTACGTTAGCGTCAGAATCCAGCCTAACAACTGTGTCCTTAACAGCGTAGATAGTACGCTTGGAGTGTGCGAAACCGAAAGAGTGTGCACCAACAGTGTTGCCTGAAACGTCAGTAGTAGTGTTCAGACCAGTTGTGTCACCACGATCGTTGTGGAATTGAACGTCGCCGAGGTACAGGCCAGCGATATCGATGTAGATATCCAGGTCTGTGATACGGAAGTAAGAATCCCAATAGATCTTGGAATCAGCGTCGCCAGAACCAGTGTTACCACCGAAACCATTACCGTTGTTCTCGATGTGCAGGTCAGCAGGGCCAAGGTAGCCGCGGATGTCCAGCTGAGAAATCAGGATGGTGTCAGAAGCGTCAGCATCAGTACCAGTAGTGAAGGCAGTAGATTCCCACTCGTTCAGGTTACCAGAAGCATCGTAAGATACGTTGGTGCCTTGAACATAGCTTGAATCAGTGATACCGATTGCATCGATAGAGAAGTTGAAGTCAACTGAACGAGTAGCAACGTCACGAGCAACGCCGTACTCAACGTTGTTCAAGCTACCAGCCATGGCTGAACCGTCCCAACCAGTACCGTTTTTATACGCTTGAAGACCGCCACCAGCTGCGAATGCATCGGTGAATCCCCAGTGAATAACCAGGTCGCCGTCGCCGAACGTCTTTTTGCCTTCAGCGTATTCGCTAGAAGCAGAATCGAAGTTAGAAGCAGCAGCTGCTGCGTAAGCTCCAGCAGAAGCTGAAGTGTTAGCTTCTTCGAATCCAACGTAACCAGACAATTGACCGATTTCAGAGAAACCGTAGTTCAGTTTGTTGTCGTAAGTAGTGTAAGGAACAGTACCCAGTGTACCACCACCGTCAACAGCGCCAGCGCCAGCAACGTCGATAGTCATACGGATGTTGTCAAGGTAAGAGCTGTTCTGGATCGCAGTACCGGAACCATCGTAGTCAGTTGCAGCAGTGTTACCACCGTGCTCGATACCAGTGATCAAAACGCTACCAGCATCCTTGTACATGAATTCCGAGATGCTCCACTTGGTTTCGAGGTCGATAGTCAAGCCAGCTTGACCAGTCATCTCGCCCATTGTTGAATCATCAAGAGCTTTCAGCTCTGCTTGAGCGCCAGCTGAAACTGCAGCGATTGCAGATGCCAATGCAACTTTTTTCAGGCCTTTCATATTATTCTCCTAATCATTTTAGGTAATTTAGATCCGACTCCGGAAATCCGGTAGCGTCTTCACTGTTTTTTAATTTCTTAGCTATCGGACATTTTCGTCGTATAGCTATTAGATTTCGTTTTCCCTAGCAAGTATGTCTCGCCAGTAACAACATGTTAAGAAAAAGCAGGCTTATGTTTCCGTGATGACAATCACAAAACGTGGTCAGGAGCTTGAAACACGCACCTTTTTAACCTGCTGTAACATTTGAGACATAGCTACCAGTGTGCGTTCTTACTTACGAACAAAGTAAACGGGCTTCATTGGCTCTTCTTTTGGCTTGCCCAACTTCACTTCTCCATCGATAACCCGGTACGGATAAGACCAGACTTTCGCATAACCGGCAATGTGCTCAGCCAATACAGCAATTCTCTTATCGATGGTGCCATCCTCCAACACGCTGCCAGTGACATACATCAGCCCCACCCCCCAAACGGAACGGGTCTGGGCAATGGCTTCAAGATTCTTGACCAGCGCTCCCAACTGCACGTCCTGAGGCAACTCTTCCTGTGCGTCCAGATACAGGGGCCTGAACTCCCCTTGTGGCGACAAAGTAAGACCGAATGCCTTGAATGAGCCCCGCTCAAGTAACTCGTCTTCCATTCGCTTCCAACCCTGAACGATCATGTATTTGAGCTGAGCCTGCGCCTGCTCCTCTGTCACTCTCGCTCTTTTGATGGTCGACAGATCGATGTTTTCACCACTGGGAGCTTCCGCAAGCTGCTCCGCTTTGCTGGTCGTGTCGTTTTCTGCAATCGCTCCGGCGGTATAAAAAGTCAGCATTAAAGGCAGGCAAAAGAGCGCTTTTTTAATGAACATCGAAATCTCCAACTGTGAATCGTTATAATGAGGGCGTAAAATTATAGCGGCTTGAGAAAAATGTCTAGTTACTTGGCATCACATTCTGCAACTCCTCCAATCTAATTTATTCGAACCCTTGAATATGACCCAATTATTCGACGCTTCTGCCCCTTCCCGCAAACAGGAATGGGAACAGGTCCGCCTGGCTCTGTCACGCACGCAGCTGCACTTTTTGGCGAGCCAGCTTGATCGGGCTGCTCTGCTGGACGGAAAACCGGGGTCGCCTGAGAACGATCACCTCATATTTACAGCCCTTCCCTGCGAGACGCTACAAACCAGCTCAGGATCAGTCGGCCCGGACAGCCTGTCCAGATTCAGACAAGCTCCACCGCCCGCACACTTGAAGCCACTACCTTTCTTAAGTGGCTTCATCGGATACCTCGCCTATGATCAGGATCCCGCTCAACCCGACCCATCCACTGATTCTCCCGTGCACCCGAAACTCCCGAGCTGCCATATCAGCTACTTTAGCTGGTCCTATGTGCGCAACCTCAACGACGATACCGGTTATCTGACATTTTCGCCGGGAACACCTCAAAAAACGAGGCGGCGTGTCCTTGATGCGATACAACAGTCGGATAAGGTTCAGAGTGCTGACTGCGACATTGTCAATCCAAGCTGGGCCAAATCACAGTCAGCCGAGCGCTATTATTATGCTTTTCGCAAGCTACAGGACTACATCCTGGCCGGAGACGTATATCAGGCCAACCTGACGCAAAGGTTCGAAGCGAAAGCGCGCTCAAACATTATTGATTATTATTTTGAGATCCAAAAACAGACCCAGGCACCATACTGTGCACTTCTATGCATTAATCCCGACCAGCACATTCTTTCATTTTCTCCGGAACAGTTCATACATGTGCGCCAAAAGCGGATAACCAGCAAGCCCATAAAAGGAACTATCTCCTCAGACATCCCCAATGCAGCGCAAACACTTGTCAATAGCGCAAAAGACCGCGCAGAAAACTTGATGATCGTGGATTTACTCCGAAACGACATAAGCAAAATCAGTCAGTTAAAAAGTGTTTCAGTGCCCGAACTGTTTAATATAGAACGGCACAGGGACGTGTTTCACATGGTGAGCACCATCCAGGGCACATTACGACCCGGAATTACGCCTTATGAGGCACTAAACAGCTGCTTTCCGGGTGGTTCAATTACCGGCGCTCCCAAAAAAAGGGCCATGGAGATTATTCGGGAATTGGAAGTGCACCCGCGAAGCGCCTACTGCGGCTCACTGTTTTATTGGAGCGACCTGGACGAGCTGGATAGCAATATTCTGATACGAAGCATTGTGCACGACCACGGAAATCTCTTCTGCTGGGGAGGTGGCGGGATTGTGGCCGATTCTGAAGCCGAGTCCGAATATCTCGAAAGCATCTTGAAAGTGCAGCATATTACCGGAATCTACCGCTAGACAGCATCCGATCACATGGTGCGCCAAATACGATTGAAAGCACGTCAGTTCGCCGCACTCATTGCCTCATCATAACGACGCGCAGCCTGCAGCTCTTGTGGCAGATAATGCTCTTGAAGCAACAGATCAATCTGTCGCTGCTTTTCCCGCGCGTCGAGACCCGCACTCGTAATCACGTTTTTTTGTTCCAGGAATGCTGCGTAGCGCGTTTTCCAGTGATCTTCTATGGCATAAAGCTCAAGGTAATTATCAGCTACCGCCACACCAAACTCATCTGCCAGAGCCTGAGCAATTTCTGTTGCGGACAGACCCTCTTCAGTCAAACGCGCAATGCGATGTCCGAGCGGGTCAGACTCTGGATCCGGCAACACCAGGGTTTGTTCACCCTCCGGGGCCGCTTTGTCGCTACCATATAATGTCTCAGCTAATTCCTGCCCCAGAAATGACACACGAAGGCCCTGCAATTGACGTTGAAACCCGGCCATTTCTTCCATCGAATCTGGTGGCCCCAGTTCGGCATGCAAGGCATCTTCAGCCAGCCTAAGACCATAGAGATTCAAAACCAGATCAGTTAAAGGTTTCGCGACTTCATCAACAACATGATGACCAATGACCTCTTTGAGCTTCTGCAAGTCTTCGTCTGCCAAAGACATGGGCAGCTGAGCGACAAAGATCTCCAGCGCGACAATGCTATCTGTTTCAAGCGTAAAACCAAATTCAAAAATGGGTTTCAATCTCGAAACAAACAGGGCATCCAGATCAATATGGCTAGCGTTTTTGCTAAGACGGTGACCGGCAACTTCGACCTCTCGGCCAGCCACCTTTGCGAGACCTTTGCGTTCGGTATACAGACTAGCTTGATACCCTGTCGAACGCGCTAATTCAGATTCATCGGCATGAAAAACACTTGAGACGCCATCGGGTGCCGGACCGGACAGTGCTCGCGCGCCCGTTTTACTGCTTACTATCTTCTCTGGATAGAGTGCATAAAATGCCAGAAAGGCACCAACAACACTGCTCACTATAAATATCCGATTCATACACGTGACATCCAACCCATGAAATCTATCCAGTCAATGAATCACACCCTGGAACTCCATCCCTGGCCCTTAAACGCTGACAATCAGACCTTAAACTTTGACCAGTGACGACGCAAGCCATCGAAATAAACAAAAAGGCGGTCGTTAGTTCCAAATCCAAACACTGGAAAGCGCTTGAAGTTAAAACTGGCAGAGCGCGCAGGTACCGCATTCAGGAGTAAATATTTCCCCGCACACTCCACCAAAGAGGCTACGCCTCGCAAAAATTTAAAGGTTATTCTTAACGTCGGTGTAAACCGCTGAACTTGTCAGCAAAGTATTGTGACCCACACTTGCGGTCTGAATGCTTTTGCCGCACTTGGCACTGCTGTTCGGGATGATGATGCCATCAGCACTGGACCAGAGGGAGACGTCACACCCTTTGGTGCCCAATGATTGCAGAAATGAAGAGTTAGGGCGCATTTCAAAACAGGCCGGACTGATACAGCCATAGGCCCAGGTGGTACCCTTATGCGGCGTCCCCAGCGTAATCAAGCGGCTGGTCTTCTTTGAACCGCCTTCGTAGACGCGATACCAGCGGGAAACCAGCCCACCATTGGAGTGCGCGATTAACTTGGCCTTGGATTGACCGGTCGCACTGAGCGCTGAACTAACGAAAGATTTGAGTTGCGCTGCGCTGGTTTTATTGCTCGCACCCAGACTGTTATAGCCAAACTTGTACAATGCACAAGCGGGCACACCATCATTTGCCAAACGCCCCTCCATTGTATTGAAGTTTGATGTAGAGCCGCTGTAACCGTGAACCATTACAATGGGTTCCTGTCCACAGCTTTCTGAACCGCCGGTGTCACCACCGCCACCGCCACCACCGCCGCCTTTACCGCCTTTCGCTGCGAATACCGAACCCGCTCCCAGAGCGAGCGTCAATGCTGCCAATATTGTTACGAACTGTTTTATTTTCATTTTTCTGTACCTTTAAAGAATTGTTATTTTGAATGTGCCGATACTATTATCTGTTCCCTGGGATACAAGCCCGCCACCGAATGCCCCTAACCGCTATAGCAGGCCTATATTACTGACCTCCTACCGGATGAGCGATATCGACAACAGACAGAATTCCCTCGCACGGAAATGCCTCGAAACCAATTTATAGAATAGCTATCAACGATTCGTCAACAGCGCTTAGATTAGGCTTGAACACGCCTTAATGTCTTTGTATGAAATGATGATCAGGGTTTGCCTGTGAACCGCGTCACATAGGTATTTACGAATATCTTCGGGTGTGCGGAGTTCAAATCAAGAAAGACGCGTAATGAATCTTACAAACCACTTTTTGAACTCACAAAAAAGCCCGAAACATAAATTGCGGTTCGGGCTGGAGAACAAAAAAGCGGCGAAAGCACAAAAACGCTAAATTAGGTCGCCCCTTAAACAAGACAATGATTCAATCAGCCGTTAGAGGTTGTTGATCACATCCCTGTAGACAGAAGAACTGGTCAGCAAGGTGTTATGGCCAACGCTCGCAGTTCGAATACTTTTACCACACTTGGCACTGCTGCTCGGAATAATAATGCCATCGGCGCTTGACCATAAAGAAATGTTGCAGCCTTTACCCCCCAGGGATCGAAGGAAAGATGAATTCGGGCGCATCTCAAAGCATGCTGGGCTAAAGCAACCATAGGCCCATGTGGTCCCCTTGTGGGGAGTACCAAGGGTGATCAATCGGCTGGTCTTTTTTGAGCCGCCTTCAAAGACGCGATACCAGCGAGATACAAGCCCTCCATTCGAATGGGCGATAAGTTTGGCCTTTGATTGCCCGGTAGAAGATAGAGCTGAATTAACGTATGACTTCAACCTTGAAGCACTGGTTTTATTGCTGGAACCAACACTATTGTAGCCAAAGCGATACAAGGCGCAGGACGGCACACCATCATTATTGAGTCGACTCTGCATGGTATTAAAATTGGAGGTAGATCCGAGATAGCCATGAATCATAACCACAGGCTGATGATTACAGCTGGCAGCGGCGAAGCCGGCACCGGTGAGCATGGCAACAACAGCACAAAATGTAATTATTCGTTTTATTTTCATCGTTCAATCCAGTTTTGAGAAGTGATCAAGTGTGCGCAGGTACTTTTTCAACACCCATAAGACCGTCTCAACTTAGAGCGGATCGCGATCAGCACAACAACGCCTTACGAAAAAGCTCTAGTAAGCGCGATCCAGTGTGGTCGACAACCTTCATGTGTCTGCGCTGCTTTTAGCGAATGAAGTGACCTCTGGCCTCGACAGGCACAACAATTCAAACACAAGGTGCAAGATAATCCTGCCTTCACTCTTTTACTTGTTCGAACTGATAGAACTGCCTCCCCTGTGAATCAGATCACATACCTATAAAGCAAAACGAATAAGATGACCCGCGCTGTTTTTCGAGATATAAAAAAATAACCAATGCATTCCTTTTGCACAGATGCAGCATCCTGAAATGGATTACCTAACGTCTTAATTGCACTGCTGCCAAAACACGGAGCAGATCTGCTACTATCCATGACTCACGTTTCGCTTCATCCTGCAGACAAGAGTGTTCCCGAAAGGACATTTGAATGATTAACCCTGGCATTCCTTCACTGCTCTATCTGTGGCCTAAACGCACACTTTATATTGGACCGCTATTCGAGCCTGTCGCCATGACCAACGGTGCAGCATCACTGGCAATTGGATTAAATGGCCCGCTTAACGTTTTTGTAAACGAAGATCAGAGAACAGTCGAGTGCAGCAGCTTCCTGATTCCACCCGGCGTGTCATTCACAGCAGACGCCGGTGACACCATTGTCGCAAATTGTATGCTGGACGCTTTGGGTTATGACTATGCTGCGCTATACAAGGAAATGCGCTCACCCGGAAATGACGCAAAACGTGACGTTTCATTTTCCATCAAAGATGAAGAGGTTTATCGCGAAACCTATCTGGAAATATACCAAAACCAGTATGACTCATTAGAAGCGTCTACCAGGCTGGAAGCTTTACTGACGCCGCCTGAACGCCTGGCGAAGCTGAATCACCGCGTTGACGAACGTGTCGTAAAGGTGATCGATCTGATTAAACAAAACATTGATAAAAACCTGTCCATCAAAACATTGGCAGAAGCCGTCAATCTATCGGTGCCTCGACTGATACAGGTATTCAAGGCACAAACCGGAGTGCCGATTCGCCGCTACCGAAAATGGCACAGGCTTTATGTCACCTCGGCCCTCATGTCCACCTCTAGCAGCCTGACCGAGGCCTCTATCAAAGCCGGCTTTGCCGATGGCGTACACTTTGCCCACACCTTTCAGAAAATGCTTGGCATGCGCGCCTCGCTTCTATTGAGCCAGCCAAACCAGATACGCATCACCACTGATGACCATGAAGTGGATTACCGCGCGCACACATAATCAGTGCAAACCCAGGCTATGTGCGATCAATCTGGCTGCATTTACGCTTGCGGCCTGTGAGCCTGTTCAGCCTGAACAATTCCCGGTTTAGGCGCAGCGGGGCTTAACAGCGCTTATATTTGCGTCGAGGAGCTTTAACTCGGCAGTCAACATATCGTGATAAAAACGTAGCTTTTCGGGCAGGGAATCTTTCTTAATCTCCTGGACCCTGTTTGCGCCTCTAAAGGTTTGAAGAATATACAACATATACCTGGCCGTGGTTTTTTCGTCAGCCTGTCCTTGAGCAAGCGCCTGCGCATTATTGACCGCAAGACGCGATACCAGATCTACCATTGCCTTATTTGGGCCCTGACCCAGAAAAAACGCATGATTCTCATTGATTGCGAAGCGTGTTTGACCGTTCATTTTGAAGTAACTGAGCTGATAGTGCTTTTCGAGGTTCCTGGCGACTTGCTCAACAAAACCATCTGCGATCGGCTGCGTCACCCTGGCACTGTAACTGATGACATGAAAGTCTTCCGGGTCAAAAAAATCATAATTAAAGGCAAATTTATACATATCTTTTTTGCCGTATGAAATCTTGATTTCTTCTCCTGCCTCGATGGTTTTATCCGCAATCAATACGACGCAGTCTTCGCCTTCAATGTTCGTGCGCTGCGGGGCCAGTAAACTTTTAGTGTTATGGTTAAACAGGTCGATCCCGGGCAAAAAGCCAAGCCCCCGCCCCCAACACCGCTCGCGATAGATAAAACTGGCAAGCATAATATGCTTTTTGTCCAATGACCCATCTTTTGCCGCAACGGCATCAATCATCTGCATCCATAGGTGCTTTGAGGTGAGCGCTAGCTGAGCCAACATGGGGTTCATTTTTTCCAGTAAGCCGAACTCTTCCTGGGTAAAAAAACAAACACTGCGATGCTCTCGCTCTTCAACCGAGCCGCAATATTCAAAGTAACAACGATAACGGGAGTTTTCGTCTGCGAGTTGTTTTGCCAGGGCGTGAATAAGGCTATGCGCCTCGCGATTTGGGTCCGCAGAAAAATCGGTTGAGGGACAGGCCGGGATCATCATGGCTGCCGGAAACTTCCCCAAAACAGTTCCCTTTGGAATGCTCTCCGTTGCATGCATTCCTAATAAGCCATCCACTTCTTTTTGCTCAATCCGGCGATCCATTTCGAAACCGAATTCCATCATCTGTTTCAGAAAGCTATGAAAACGTGAGCCTGGCATCTAGTGAATCTCCGGAAGTTTTTTGAATGCAAGCTCTCTATTATTTCATATGCTCCGATAAACAGTCCCTGCGTTGGTCATCAAAATCGGCATAGGTACGCGCCACAACAAAAGAGATACGCCGATAAGCCTACCGACTGCCTTTCGCAAACGTTCAAGGCTCTCGTGAAGCAAGGATGGGCGGAGTGACTACATCATCACTATCAGCACCGCCCAGCCGCCATTTAGTTTATGTTGTGGTTACAGATTATTTTTCACATCCACGTATACATCAGGATCTGTGAGCAAGGCATTATGACTGACACTCACAGTTTGGATACTTTTGCCGCATTTGGCACTTTCAACAGGCACAATGATTTCATCCGCATCACTCCAGATCGAAACATCACAGCCCTTCCCTCCCAATGATTGCAGGAAGGAAGAGTTGGGGCGCATCTCAAAACAGGCAGGACTGAAACAACCATAGGCCCACGTGGTGCCTTCATGCGGCGTTCCCAGCGTAATCAAACGACTTGTTTTTTTGGACCCACCTTCAAATACACGATACCAGCGTGAAACCAGACCACCGTTTGAATGCGCGATCAATCTGGCCTTCGATTGACCGGTTGCCTGAAGTGCAGAGTTGACAAAGGACTTCAGCTCGGCTGCACTGGTTTCGTTGCTTGCGCCTGTACTGTTGTAGCCAAACTTATATAAGGCACAGGCCGGAACACCATCATTGGCAAGCCGTCCCTCCATGGTGTTGAAATTGGACGTTGAGCCGGTGTACCCATGTATCATAATAATGGGTTCCTGACTGCAGCCCTCGGAAGGTGCCGGGTCGCTGCCACCTCCACCGCCTCCACCTTTAGTTCCACCCTTGCCCGCCGCAACAAAACCCGCGCCAAGGATTAAAGAGACCAAAGTGCCTAACAACACAAATCGTTTCATCTTCATATTTTCGTACCAGTGTTAAATTTATTATTTGAATGTGCCGATACTACCGCTCATTATCTGGGCAATTTACGGTGAAGCGAACAAGTGAAGTCGGGCTACTGCTTTGCCGTATTTTCAAAAGACAAACAGTCGCTTTTAGCAAAACATAATAATGAATCCTGAGCACACATAAATGCTGACTTTCCCGCAGGTTATGGAGGACCGGCAGGTTGGCGAGCAAGTGTACGATACGACATGACGCATACCCTGGCTTGTGTGAAATGATTGAAGTAAAACGCCTGTGAAGCGCATCACTAAAAAAGTGACATAGACAACCTGAAACCCATGCCTGCTTAGGCTAACAACCCGTAGCAATCAATAACGGCCAGAGAGGTTTCAAATTGGCCCTCTCAGCGTCTTTCCCGCAAGATTATATGCAAAAAAAACCACCTCGAGAGGTGGTTTTTTGGATAGGGCATAGTTATACCCTGAATTGCAGAGCTTTAGTTAGCAGATATTGTCCAGCGCGTATCGGTATACACATCCGTCAAATAAATTTCACCAATCGAATCACGCGTATCCCCAAAGGAAAGCTCGCCAATATCGATATCACCCTTGAACTCGGTATTCAGAGCCAGACCGTCTACGAAATCTTCAGGGTTACCTGAGCCGTTGACGTTCGCATCCGAATCAAGTTTCACAACAGTGTCTTTCACCGCGTAGATCGTACGCTTGGAGTGCGCAAACCCAAACGAGTATGCACCGACAGTATTTCCTGAAACATCAGTCGTTTCGTTCAGGCCAGTCAAATCACCACGATCATTGTGGAACTGAACATCACCCAGATACAGACCAGCGATATCAATATAGATATCCAGATCAGTGATACGGAAATACACATCCAGGTAGATCTTGGAGTTAGCATCGCCTGAACCAGTAAGCCCGCCAAAGCCGTTACCGTTATTCTCGATATGCAGGTCTTCTGGCCCCAAATAACCATTAACGTTCAACTGGGAGATCAGAATTGTGTCTGAAGTATCAGAATCGGTACCCGTCGTGAATGCCGTGGACGTCCATTCATTCAGATTTCCACTGGCATCGTAGGATACGTTAGTACCTTGAACATAACTGGAATCAGTAATACCAATCGCATCGATCTTGAAGTTGAAGTCAACCGCGCGTGTTGCAACGTCCATAGCGACATCATAATCCAGATCGTTCAGGCTTCCGGTCATGTCCGTGCCGTTCCAACCGGAGCCATTCTTATAGGCTTGCAGACCGCCACCGGCAGCGAGCAAATCTGTGGCATCCCAATGGATAACCAAATCGCCATCGCCGTATGTTTTCTTCTTATCGGTGTACAGACCGGAGGTCGTTTCGAAGTGATCTACGTAGGCCGCCGCGTAACCCGCATCAGGGTTACCTTCTTCGTACGCCATATAGCCACCAAGATGGCCGATATCGGAAAATCCGTAATTCAGCTTATTGTCTTCGTGTGTGTAGGCAACTGAACCAAAAGAACCGCCACCATCGACCGCGCCCGCACCGGCAACGTCAATCACCATACGCATATTGTCGAGGTAAGAACTGTTCTGAATCGCAGTACCGGAACCGTCAAAATCGTTAGCCCCGGTGTTACCACCCATTTCGATACCCGTAATCAAAACACTACCGGCATCTTTGTACATAAATTCTGAAACGCTAAATTTGGTCTCGAGGTCGATTGTCAGGCCGGCCTGACCTGTCATTTCGCCCATCGTAGAGTCATCCAGCGCCTTGAGTTCGGCATGCGCGCCAGCGGAAACTGCCGAAATAGCAGTCACCAACGCGATCTTATTCAGGCCCTTCATTGTTATACTCCAACTTATTATTGTTTCGTTACGTCCGTTTCAACACCGAGTACCCCCGCAAATCCCAGCATCTAATCCGACCTGCTTTTATAAGCTCACAGGTTCCAGTAGACAGCCAAAATCAACAAACGCCTCGCACGCAAAAACATACATTACGCACCACTCTTACAATTACACAGTGTAACAAACTGAGCTAGCAGGAATGTGAACTGTTTCAACTATTGATATGAAGTGTTTGAAAGGCATTAGATTGGCGCCCCTGAGAAGCGGCAACCGCTCCCCAACTTTAGGGCATCAACAACATTCGACAACAATATTTCGGCGATACCCTATGGAAGCAACGCGCGCGAAATCGTTTAATCCACGACGGAAATCGGGCCGACGCCGAATCTGTCGCTGTATAGCCTCGCTATTGTTCCATCCAAAAGCAGCTCTGCCAAGGCGCTATCCATAAGGTCTCTCAAGACTGGCTGATCTTTGCGAACTGCAAACGCAACAAGAGTGCCGGGATCAGACATCTCTATAACTCTTACTTTCAGACTTGCTCTGGCCGCCAGATAAGACCCCACCGCCACTGGCATAATACTGCCATGCACGAGGCTTCCCTCTTTCAACATCATAATGGCGTCTTCTTTTGTATCCGTCTGCAATATCCGGTAGGCGTCCTTTCCGCCATGCGCCACAAGTCCTTCTTCAAGAAAAGATTGCCTGTCACCGGTGATGACGAAGCCTTTCAGATCCTCCAGGGTCTTGAGGTCTTCCCTGTCATCCCGCACAAACATTGCACTGTATCGCCGATAATAAGGGCGAGTGAACAGTACATATTTTTTCCGGACTTCGTTGATTTCCATCCCGGCGACGCAATCCAGTTGACCTACGCGCAAGAATCCGAAAACGTTATCCCAATGGTCCGCAGACACACCCAAATCTGCGCCCATCCTTGCTATCAATAAGCGCAACACGTCGGTATCAAAACCGCCTATACGACCCTTCTCCACATATTGATACGGAGGATAGCCCTTTGCCACACCACATCTCACCAGATTATCCGCCTTGCCATGTGCCGACAGAAAAGGGCCGGAGATCACCAGAAAAGCAAAAACCTGGATAACAAGCCTCAAAAGGCAGCCTTCCTTCGCATTGGAACCCAATACAACGTGATCACTCTCATCAGCAACGGCGCGTCGCATCGACAAAGAAGCCTGCGCCCTACTCTTTATTATTCTTCTTTCATCTGCGCTTTCGAACATACGCTTTTCAACCATTTGGCAAGGCCCTGGATAATACACGATATCAACCGCCCGTTTGGCTTCATACAGAGCCTGATCAGCCTGATCCAGAAGCATTTTACTTGTTTTAGCCGCGTCAGGTATGGGAAAAAGGAAATCCCGGTGCGCTATAAGGTCGACTTGAAAAAACCTGACGATCACCCGTCTCGTATTTACCGATGACGACCTTAACCCGGACGAAGTACAGGTTGATATCATCCAATGCTGGACAGGCAATTTCCAACAGGTACGAAGAATCAGGATCAAGAACTGAGATGGTCCGTTGAAACCAATAGGCGCTGGCATCTACTCCGAAATTGGGTGTTTCCGCGTCACTGACCTGCCAGCCGCCTTCCAATTCCAAAATATCCTCTGCATCCCAAATATTATCTGCATCTACCCGATAGGCAATTCCGCGCCCGATATTGACGCTCATTTCGCCACGCTCGACCGCCACCGTCTTTGACACTCCGGATTCTGAAGCGTCGGCACCAAAGGCACTCGATAAGAGACTCGCCAGCGTTAAAAATAACCAGGGATGGGCATTTCCAGGCAATATCAACCACCTCGACTTTAGGCTTATGAATGTGATTGTCCAAGCGTAGTTCAGAGGCAGGCAAGACGCGAATAGAGAACCGGGAAAAATGTATTTCTAGTGAGCGCCTAACCCTATTGTTTGCATCGCTTGTTGTAGTACGTTTTTTATTCGACCCGACCCCTTTAAACAAAAAAACCCGCAACATGTGCGGGTTCTTTTATTGGTAGGACTAGGCAGATTCGAACTGCCGACCTCTACCATGTCAAAATAGGCTCTTAACCTATTGATTATTGGTTAAACCGCCCTACCCTTGCCATATCTTGCTTCGCGACAGATTCGGTTTTTGAGCCCAGAGTACCCCAATGGCAATTTTGAACAATACGTTGTAATTACTGGGCTACAACACTTTTAACAGAGAATGACCTCTACACGACAAAGCATTACGATCAACAACTTAAAAACTGGAGATATAATTTGTACAATTTAAGCTTAAGTAAGATCAAAATGAGCGATAAAACATATATTTTACCTTTATAAAAATCATTAATGAGCTTTATAAAACTCAAACAATCGTTTACCTAGTTGCCACTTTTTGTTGAAAATTAATGTGATAACGCCTTTATCTGGATAAGCAACTTACTCTATTTAGAGTGCACCAAGGGTGCATCACTTGTTAATAACTAGCTTCAAATTTAGGGCGTGCAAGCTTGAAACCATGTTTGTCTGAAATTTTTTTGATTGTATTCACTTGGCAAGGCTTTACTTTTCCAATGGAAAAGTGGCCATTATAGTCTTCCAGGCCAAGTAGTAGTGTTTCGGAAATACAAGCGAACGACTGTCCGTCCTCCAACGGAATACCGTTGATCTTGAAATTTTTGTTGTTTGCTATATCAACGATTCCTCCTTGAATAATAATTAAGTCCTTATTTTCGTTACGTAATGATTCATCCAGATTAGACGGGACTGACAAATCGCAGATGATTTTTTTGCCTTCTCCTAGAATCTCCGGGTAAATTAAGGCGCCTGTATGGCTGCTTGAGCACAATATTACCTTCGCTTCCCGAAGGGCATTTAAATCAGTTGTTAACCTTATTGGAGAAGATTGTTGCAGTTCGAAATATTCGAAGATGTATTTGCCTATATATTTAGGCTTGAGGTTTTTGATTGAGGTTAAGAGAGAATGATTGTTTCTAATTTCAGCACTAAGACCGAAATTACGATCAGTGTCTTTAGCATGATAAGCTAGTTCATACATGTCTGCAGCTAGTGATTTCAAACTAGAGTGATGTCCTTCTTTCCCTATCAAAATAAACTTCCTGAACTTTGAAATCGCCATTTTAGAATAGGTACTTCCTATATTCCCTTTAGCGCCAATTACGGCAAAGGAGAGCTCTTCGAAGTTGAGGTTGTTCTCATCTACTGTCTGATATATTGCTTGCAAGCCCATGGCTACGGTTAGAGAATTTCCGGTTGTATAATTAATTCTCCTCGTAGGCAGGTTCAAGCAGTTTTTCATCATAATTGATGTGTACCCTCCAAAGCCCATTGCATGGCAGCCTAGGTCTTGTGCGAGTGAAACTGCATCTAAAATCTTGTCTGAAATTTTAGTGCTGGCCGAATTAATCTCTTCCATAATATCGTTGGCGTCAGCTATTAACGCTAGAAAATATAAGCTAACTTTATCGTTTGTTTCTGATACAACGGTAAGTTTTTGACTGACCATTATTTCTAAGATAGGAGATACTTTGTTAACAAATGTCTCCTTTTGATGGGTTGAGAATCTGCTAAAACTAGGTTCAAGAATATTCAGATGGCTTTTGTTTATTAGATGACCAATAAAGGCTACTTTTGTGTGATTGTCATCGCCGTTATTACTTAGTTCTGTAGATCTAGGCTGATGATACGTCCAAGAATTGGGATCATCAATTTTACTTTCGTTGATTATAAATCTCATCAAGTAGTAACAATCTTCATGTTGTAAAACATTGCACATTTTGTCCAGAGCATAAAACAGCTCATCGCATGCTTCTTTGTCAACTAAATATGATGGTTCTAAACGCAGGGTTAGATTGTTTGAGAGTGTTGGCGCAATCCTAATATCAAATTCGTTTAGCATAAAACCCATGAGTATGTAGCCTAACTTATTTTGGCCACTTAAACCCTTCAAGATCGAGTTCCTGGGTTCAAAAAACTCAAGCCCCAACATTAAGCCACTTCCTCGAACATCTTTAATTATTTCTGGATAGCTAGACTGTAATTTTTCGAGCCCCTCAAATAAGTATTTGCTGCTAGATTCAATTTGTTTATATCCTTCGCTTTCAAGAAGCTCTATTGCCTTCAAAGCAACAGATGAACTGTAGCAATCTTCTGAGAAGGTGGAACTGTGAATAAGGTCGAAAGCTTCCTCCAAGCAAGCGTTGTTAATACTAACTGAGGATACCTTGGAAACTCCGCCGCCTAAACTTTTGGAGAAAAGGTAATAATCTGCTGCGACGCCAGACTTTTCTGAATACGTAAAGGTTCCTGTTCTTCCCATACCTGTTTGGATTTCATCAAAGATCAGATGTATGTCGTTTTGGTCGCAGGCTTCGCGGACCTCGCGAATGAATTTAAATGGAATAGGGATTACTCCAGCTTCGCCTTGAATTGGCTCAATAAAAACCCCCGCGACATTGCAAAACTTCATTTCTTTAACTGTAAGTTTTCCTTCATTCCAAAATGGCAGGCTATAACTAATCGAGTATTTGTTAATGAGCTCTGACAGTTCAATGATCGAGTTTACATTGATGAATCTAGAGTTCACTCCCTGCATCGAGAATGGGACTCTGTACTCAGAGTTAAATGTTAGATTAAGTGCCCCAGTAGTTTTGCCATGAAAAGCGCCCTTGAGGCCAATGAATAATGGAGGGCGTTTTTTAAGGTTTTTAATCTCACTGGAGAGCCGACGACCTAAGTCGATGACCGTTGTAGAATCGGTATTCAAAGAGGATAAATTGAAGTGTTTTTCGGTTTTAGCAATGTTTAAAGCTTTGTCGACCTTATCTACTATTTTATCCAGGCGGCTGTTTCTGCTGATCGACGCATGTTTGATAGCTATTTCTACTGCTTCGGCTCCGGTGTTACCAAAATAGGTGGTGTAACTTTCCCCTGTCGATTTACTTAAGGCATCTGATAATTTCTTCGCGAGTCTTCCTGCGCTTAAACGATTCGAAGCCTGCGAATTGAACGGCGCATTCTGTTCGAATAAGTTTCTAAATACATGTATTAATTCAGGATGGTTGTGGCCAAAAAGATTTGCTCCATAGCCTCCTATGAAGTCTCTTACTTTGATTTCTTCATTTGATTCATCAAAATAGAATAAATCATTTCCCATACCTTTATGATACATTTTGTCAATATTAAGCGTTTCAAAAAGCTCCCCCAATTTTGGGCGTGAGTACTGCGTGTACATTCTTAATCCCTTTTTATGTGAATTTATTATCGATCCTGTATACTTCAGGAGTTTACAAAACTATTAGGGATGAATGTATGACAGGTGTCTTTTTTCAGGTAAAAGAAGAGCGAGATTTTGATGTTGCAAAGAGTATTCTTTCGGAATCTTTTGCCAATGACCCTTTGGTAAATTTCTTGAGCGGCCATGAAGATTTTCCAGAATTTTTGTTTTCTGTAATTTTACCTTTTTATCAAACTAATGGAGAAATTTGGCTCTCTGAAGACCAGTCTTGTGCAGCGGTATTGCTCCCCCCTAATATTACATTTAAATTGAGCCCAACGGTGAGACAGTCTAAAGAGCTTTTGACCAAGTTCGGCTTAAAGACATCTTTTCGTTTGATATACTTGGATTGGTTATTGAATAAGAATCATAACGCAGTGATATCTGAGCCGCATTATTATATTTTTGCGGTTGGCGTTAAAAATTTACGACAGTCGTCGGGGGAAGGAGGGAGAATGATTCGATTTCTTTTTGATCATATTCTTTCTCAGGGTTATCCACTTTATGCGGAGAATTCGAATGTTGACAATAACACCGATCCGTTTAGACATCTCGGATTTAACTTGATGGATAAGGTAAAGGTAGGCAAGAGTGATACTTATTTTGTTCCTATGACTTTAACTGAATAGCATGGAATGAAAGTGATTTTTATGGCGAAAACAGTAGCTATTGTCGATGATTAGGGAAATATATAATTCTTTGGCGAACTTGGAAGATTTGGCAAGAATCTCGAACATATCCAAAATAACACAATCGTCGCTTAATCAATGAAGGTGTCAAGTTATGAGAACTGAAGGATAAAGTTAAATCTGCGGAGTCATCCAGATACCCCCAATCGATCTTATCGGCGCCTAGAACGAGCTCATGACTCAAGTTAATGTTTGACAAGGCCTTATAGGAACAAGTCATCTGATGAGGTATTTTATTCCTGCCGTTCATTGTTTTTGTCTCCGAAATCGCAAGGTTTTGAGCAATTATATTAACTACAACACTCCTAATATGTTTGGGGCTTGAAAGAAATATTCAATGGTGACTAACTAATTGTATGTGCGATAGCCACTTAGGTTTTCTACCTGCCTCTTAGGCCTAGTTCGATCAATCCACCACTCTCCTATCGACACGTTAATAAACAATGCGATGATAGAAGCGGCGTTAAACAAATCTGCAGGCGAAACATCAAATCCACCAAACCAATACATTATAGGGATTACCATCCTAAAAGTAGAAATAAGTAATACGAAAGAAAACCCGCGGACCATCCATTCTCTATGAGCTTGGAAGTTCCTGACTTTCGCATACATGAATGCCTTTAACAGCATAAAAATATACATTGACGCCACTCCAATAGTAAAAACTTTGGTAATAAACCCTCCAAAGGCATGATATTGAGCGATAGCAATAGCAGTGAGAGCCGTAACCAAACCAAGGACTAAATAGGCGATACCCAGGACTCTATGAACAACTGCATATTTTTTACGTATCCCACTTTCAAACTGAAGGGCTCCTAATAAAAGCAATATTCCACCGAAGAATCGGTGTGAATTATCGGCTATAGGGCTATCTCGAAGAGAGATTATTTGCTCAACATAATAAGGCAACAAAAACTCTACGAAATGCAGATAACCATCCGGGAATAAAAACGGGAAGATCCAACCTGTAACATTCATGAATATCACAATTGACCAAACAACGTATCTTCCTATTCTTGAAATATCATCGTTACTCATCGTTGTTGAATCCCTTTTGAGCCACCAATTGTTAGCTTCTTATATCCAATAACACGATTGTCAGCACGCTCGTTCATATTCACCTGATATTTCCTCCAAATCCGTTTGTTTAAATCGTGTTTTATTCGTTGTATTTTCTAAAAACTCACCAACGACATCGTTAAATGCA
>PZPK01000069.1 GCA_006212045.1 Oleiphilus sp.
GAGGGGCGATTCATCGGTTTGCTCAGCGGCAGATTCGACCGATATCGTGTCGTCGTAGGGTTGCGGCGATGCGCTGGTTGACTGGGCGTGGGCCGCTCCGAGCGAGAGCACCAATACAACAATCCCCGTCGCGCCCAACCGCGCTGACGTTGCGTTCGCACACACCATCATCTTGCCCCGCCCCGCATAATTGAAAATGGTAATGATTCGCAATCATGACAGAGTGCCGCACCCCGTCAACGCGCAAGGGCCGTTGATGGACCATTTGTCCTTAACCGTCATCAGCCACGATGCCGAGGGCATGGACGACTTGTTGAATGAGTTCCGACTGACGCGTGAGGCCTGATTTACGCAGCACAGACTGCAGCTGTGAGCGGGCGGTATTGACGGATACATGACAACGGCGAGCAAAACTCGCCACCGTGTCGCCATTGGCGAGGGCCAATGCAAGCCGGGATTCTGCCGGCGTCCAGCCAAACAACTCCCGCAGTAGCTCTGCTCCGGTGATGCCCGATGCCCCCACGCGGCACAGGAAGATCAATGCCAGCGGCTCGGGAACCGAAAACAGTGCCTGGCTCCACGCCTGGCGATCGGACGGTAATGTCCACGGCATGACATAGACGGCATAGGCCGGTTGGCCTTGCTGGTTGCAAAGCGGAAATGCACTGAATCGCCCGCTGGCGACACCCGCGCCAGACAACAGGTCGTACAAGGCCCGTTGCAGGCGGCGGTCGTTGTGGCGGTGAAGCAATTCCAGCTGCCCGCGGTGTACCCGCATCATCGCGTCACCACGATCAAGCTCTTGCCTTGCGGCGCGATTGCAATGCAGAACGCGCGCCCGCAGGTTGGTCAGGAAGACGCCGTGCCGCAAGGTATCCAGTGCGGCCTCGTAGGCATGCTCGCGAACAACCTGATTGTTCGTGACTTTCGCGATCTGTGCGGCACGTTCCAGATGAGGCGCCAGCAGGCCGATCAATTCCACCCAATCGTCGACCACGTCAGGGAAGGTTTGCCGAGGACCTTGCACGGACAGACTGGTACGCACCTGCGTATCGGTATGCAAATTGGCGGAAATACTGGCTTCGAGGCCCCAGCGGCGCAGGAAATCCTCGTAGTACTCGGTGTTGCGCAGCGCATCGACGGGGACGAGTTCATCCTGGACATAAGCTCGTCCCGGCGCTTGTTGGACGCTGCCGACCGCAGGAAACGGATTCAACGCCGCGAAGTGCTCCCGATACGCATTGACGCACTCCTCCGGGTAATCCACATGGCGCATCGCGAAGTTGTCGCCATGCTCGACGTCATGCGCGTGCAGCACGACGCGACCGTGCCGAATATGGGGTCGGCACGCACGGAGAAAGTCGGACCAATGGTCCGGGTTCATCGCCGCCGCGTAGATGATATCGATCAGGCGGCTGAGATCCTTCGCGCTGATGGCCATGGCGCTCCCGTTGCGATGAGGTTTTGACGGCAGCAGGCCCAGTCAGAACTCTGCATCGCGCTCCGTGAAGTCGCCTCAGATTACACGCACTGTCCCATGTGCGTGTCGCGTGGGAATGATGGTGCAATGTTCCGGGGCGGCGGCTGGTCGATGTATCGCCCGCGGGAATGCCCCGAAAACAAAAAAGGGCCGGTCAATTCGACCGGGCCTTCGCCTCGACGCGCCAGGGAAACACTGATCTATTCCCGCCGCCAAGTTGCCGCGCGAAAACCGGCTCCGTCTTGGTGGTGTGAATAGATCAGTGTTTCCCTAGCGCCTTGCAGGTTAGTGAGGGCGCTTTGCCAGGCCGCGCCCGTCAACCAGGCGCTGCACGCTGCCCCGCTTGTGCGTGGCGCCCTGGCCAAGATCGACGCGGTCATAAAACCTTGAAAGGTAGGTCGCCGGGGAACTCGACGTCACCGGAAAACCAGACTTTCGTATCTCGATCCAGTAATACCGATTGCCATCCACAACCAATGGAACAATCCGGCGCTCGTCATGCAGCAGGCAAGATGCGGTCGTTGGTTCGCAGCGTGCGTCAGCTGTCTCGCTATCCTGGTAACGCGTCACGACAACAGCCATGCCGTCGATTTCCCAGCGGAAAAAGTAGTATTGGTACGTTGACGCGTCATCGGTCTGAACGCTGCCGTCTTCGGCGATGTAGTCGTCTTCTTGCGAACCGGTGAAGTCGGCATCAAAACGCAGGCGGAACCCTCCCAGTCGCTCGTCGTCGATCGTCTCGTCACCAACGCCGAACTGGTAGTAGCGGCCCGGTACGTCCTGCGCCGTCACCATCGGCAGCTCATCCGGGTCGACATCAATCGACGCGCCGGCGTCGATGTAACGAACACCGTCAGCCGTGGTCAGGTCAAAGAAGCCGTCGCTGACGTAGCCGTCGATTGCATACAGCAGGCGGTAGGTGGCTGTCGTGCCGTTGTCGAAGCTCATCCCCAGACCGCGCCCATCCGCCAGTAGCGACCACGTAAAGCTCTGGCCCAGCAGCACGGTGCTGCCGGTACCGTCTTCATTGAACACAGCGACATCGGAGCCGAGCCGGTTCTGCGACTGATCAAGCACCTGCAGGGTTTGCACCGCCTCTGCGACATCGGCCTGGCCCAACTCGAGAAAATCGGCCTGCTTCAACAGCGTGCGGGCGTAGGTCCCGGTTTGCGTTTCGGCTTCCAGGCTATCGCAATCGAG
>PZPK01000057.1 GCA_006212045.1 Oleiphilus sp.
AGAATTTTGCACTGGCTACCTTTAGCCTGATCATTACTGATCTGCGCTTGCCCGGCCAGCCGGGCACCGACATCATTCAGCTCGCTCAAGGTGTACCTGTGCTCGTGATGACCAGTTATGCCAGCCTGCGCTCTGCCGTCGATGCAATGAAGCTGGGTGCGGTCGACTATATTGCCAAACCCTTTGATCAATCCGACATTGTCGAGATTGTGAGTAATATTCTCGCCAAAGAAGCCCGCCCCGGTGCCGCCAAAAGCAAAGCACGGAATGCCGATCCACAGGTAGGCGACATGATTTATGGCCGTTGCCAGGCAATGCGCAAGGTCTTCAAACTCATGCAGAAGGTGGCACCCACTGAAGCCACGGTCTTGATACAGGGCGAGACAGGTAGCGGTAAAGAGCTCGCCGCGAGAGCCATTCATCAGCTAAGCCGACGCCGTCATCAGGAATACATTTGTATCAACTGCGCGGCCATACCCGAGTCACTCATAGAGTCTGAGTTATTTGGTCACGAAAAAGGTGCATTTACCGGCGCGGTCAGTGCGCGGAACGGGCTGATTGAAGCAGCCGATGGCGGCACATTGTTTCTCGATGAAATCGGCGAGCTGCCCCTTGAAGCACAGGCACGATTACTGCGGGTTCTGCAGGAAGGTGAAATTCGTCGCGTCGGTTCCACGCAATCCCAGCAAGTGGATGTGCGCATGATCGCCGCGACTCACCGAAATCTTAAAGCGCTGGCGCGTACTGGCCAGTTCCGGGAAGATCTGTTCTATCGTCTCAATGTTGTACAGGTCAAGCTCCCGCCACTGAGAGATCGCGGCAACGATATTCTCGGCCTCGCAGACAGGCTGCTCGAGAAAGCCTGCCACAAACTGGGGGTGGGTGCTTTGGCTCTGGGCGACGATGCCAAAAAGGCCATTTGCGATTACCACTGGCCAGGCAATGTCAGGGAGCTTGAAAATGCCATCGAACGCGGCGCAATTCTTTGTGAGAGCACGACAATCTCGGCCGACCTGTTGGACATTGAATCAGAAGTCGACGACATCAATATTCCACAAGGCCTCATTACGCCCGTCCATCAAAGCAACGCCTATCAAATGCCGCCTCCTGCCAAAACCCTGTCGATGGAAGATTATTTCCAGCAGTTCGTACTCGAAAATCAAGGGCACATGAGTGAAACCGAGTTGGCACAACGTCTGGGTATCAGCAGAAAAAGCCTTTGGGAGCGTCGCCAGAAACTGGGTATACCGCGCAAAAAAAGCTCACAGGGCAGCTAAGCCTCAAGAAGTGTGAATTCCCTCACAAAACAATAGATTGTCGACGCGGACCCGATAGCAGCACCTCACCCAAAGCACCACAACTGTTACCTTTTGTTACCCAAGGGAACAAGGTGTGCAGAAAAACAGTAACAAACTGACATTTCTCTACGCCCAGTAGTCCAAAAGGCGTAGACCTTATAGATAAGCTATTGATATTTATGACTTAAAGGTAACATGGTACATGGACTGCAAATTACTTGCTCGTAAACAACAAGAAGAATATCGACTGCAGATAGAGAAGAAAAATAAAAAAAGTAGTTAGTTGCAGTTGTAAAATCCGCGGCAAATAAAAATAACAAATGCGGGGCGAACTGATTGTTTTGAACGCCTAGCTTTTTAGCGGCAGATAACACGAGTGTTGAGTGTTGTTGTGTTTTGAAAAGAACTACGACAAGTAGCGTCAGGCCACAACTTAGCAAGCTTCCTCGACTAACGCTCTAAGTGTTCAAAGTAGTCCGTTTGCTAGCAGTGATCGTGATCACTGCCCTAGGTATAGACAAGGATCCACAACAACAATAAGTGAAGGTCTGCTCTATTTTGGGCATGAAAAGATCCGGAACGGATGTAGCCAGATCTTTTCATGCATAATCATTTTCTCGACCCACGTTGGGACCCTCTGTAGTCTTCAATGCGCTAAAAGAGTAAACTCCTCCGCTTCAGCATTTATTACACCCATTCCCACAGTATTGATTAGACGGTAAGGCTTCTTCCACGATGACACCCAACGTCATTCCTCGCGATGCACACCCGATCTCCCGAAAACTCATCAGCGACAACGCGCTTAAGGTTTTGTATCGACTGCAAAACAATGGTCACGAAGCGTATCTGGTTGGTGGCGGTGTACGGGATATTCTATTGGGCAAGCAACCTAAAGATTTTGACATTGCCACCAGTGCCAAACCCGAAGAAGTACATGCGCTGTTTAAAAATTCCCGCCTGATTGGTCGCCGCTTTAAGCTGGTGCATATTCTGTTTGGTCGCGACATGATTGAAGTGGCAACCTTTCGGGGCAAGGCCGACTCCGACGCGGGCAATACCGTCCATCACCAATCAGCCGATGGCATGCTGTTGCGCGACAATGTATATGGCACCGTTGAAGAAGATGCCATTCGTCGAGACTTTACCGTCAATGCACTCTACTACAGTTGCGAAAACTTTAGTGTGTACGATTTTGTGGACGGAATGGCGGATCTTCAATCCCGCACATTGAGGCTGATTGGCGATCCCGAGACGCGCTACCGCGAAGACCCTGTGAGAATGCTTCGGGCAGTCCGCTTTGCGGCCAAACTCGATTTCAGTATTGCCGCCGAAACCAGAAATGCGATTGCGGAATGCTCTGAGCTGCTGAGCAAT
>PZPK01000024.1 GCA_006212045.1 Oleiphilus sp.
TTATCTGAGAGTCCTGGCGGCTCTCTCCTACTTGTAGGTTTCGGTATGGGAGTCATGCGTCAAAGCATGTCTGGCTGCTGAAGAAGCATTGATCCTCTACCAATAGCGCAGGCCACCTAGAATCGAGAAATTCAGTAGTTACGCTGCTCTGGGAGTGGGCAACGGTTGCCCACTTGCGCCAATGTTTCATATGAAACAGTGAGCCTGCCTCAGAATGGCCCCAAACGAAGTGATTATCTGTCGATTAAAGCATAAGTTGATATATTTAAAGCATAAGCTGATAAAAATTAAAGCATAAGCTGATAAATGAGCGTATAGTCAGTCCTATACACTGCTTGGACGGCTCTGACATGACGGAACCAGCGCGTAAAATAAAGCGCTCAGCAGTAAAAAATATGGTTCGCTTTCCTCCCATTCAAGCGAACATGGGTAAAACTATCCTTCTCGATTACATTCTTGAATCAAACTGCTGCTTCCATCTCGAACCTTCCAAAAACGTTAGGTCCTATAAACTGCAGGGTGAAGATCCTAGGAATCGTATTTAAGTTTATAGGAGTTTCTTATAAAACGTTTTAGGTAAAGTCTATAACTCCCGATTCTAAGCGGCCTCGTGAGGTGAATGGCATTTGGAATGCTCAGCTCAAGCTATGTTGTTTTACAAACTTATCCTATAAATCGCCTTATAAACTTATGCTAAAAGTGTACTGAAGTACCAGGCTACGAGTGCTCGTTTTATAGACTAATCGTAAACCAAATGGCTTTCTTGACTGCGCTGCCGTTCGTACTTTCGTGAAAAAGCACTTGTAGATCTCGCGATCTATGGCAGCTATTGGCGCATACTTCTACATGCTGGCTACTCACAATAGCTGGATCCGCCACTAAATCATGAAGACAGTGCAAATAGAGAAAGTCATTAATCGCGGTGCTTCAGGAGTGGGCAACCGTTGCCCACTTGGGCAAATGTTTCATATGAAACAGTGAGGCTGGCTCAGGATGGCCCCAAACAAAGTGACTATCTGAGAGTCCTGGCGGCTCTCTCCTACTTGTAGGTTTCGGTATGGGAGTCATGCTTCCAAGCATGTCTGGCTGCTGAAGAAACATAGATCCTCTATCAATAGCTCAGGCCACCTAGAATCGAGAAAGTCCGTAATTACGCTGCTCTGGGGGGTGGCAACGGTTGCCCACTTGCGCCACTGTTTCATATGAAACAGTGGGCCTGCCTCAGAATGCCCCAAACAAAGTGATTATCTGAGCGTCCTGGCGGCTCTCTCCTACTTGTAGGTTTCGGTATGGGAGTCATGCGTCAAAGCATGTCTGGCTGCTGAAGAAACATTGATCCTCTACCAATAGCTCAGGGCGCCGGAAATCGAGAAGCTCAGTATTCACGCTGGTCTGGGGGTGGGCAACGGTTGCCCACTAGGCTGGAATTTCGTATCCACCCCGAAAAGAGAACGACTGTGAAAGGCTATCGCTAGAGATACGAGCGTAGTCACTTCCCTTTGGCTTTATCTAGTAGATTGCATTGATCCCGGCTACACCAGGATCTAAGAATGGACAGCGTAGTTATGGTTTGAGGATCGACGCTAGTCGAATCGCTCAAACGTTTCCTCGTTAACCCACAACGAAATCTGTAAGAAGCACCTTATATGCAGACCAATGCATTTGCTCCAAGGTGAGAGATCATTGCCGGCTAATGGAGGTGAGCCGGGGTCGAAGGATATTGAAGTGGATTATCGAATCGCTTGAAACACCATCTGAAATAAATATTTGGTAATTAACATTATCTTGTCATTCAGTCGATATTTGTTAAATATCGTCAGTACGTAATATATCTTAAGGATTGTATGAATGGGGATTGTAGAGGAATTTACTAAGAATGCTCAGCGGGCTTCCAATCTACTAGATAATCTTCGGGCGAACGGTTTCTCTCCTCTGGATGAAAAACCGTTGAAGAGCTGGTCGCAAGCCCAGGTAGCAAAGCTTCTGAATGTTAAACCACCGCGATTATCTGAGTTGATAAAGAAGGGCGTGATTCCGTCGGGGACGCTTAGAGCAAATAAGCGTAGATTTTTCACAATACAGGAAATAAATGAGATTAGGGCATATCTGGCCACGACCAGTAAAAAGCATGACAAGTTTTCTTTTTTTAGAGAAAGAAAAGAATCTCAGGTTATAGGGGTCGCTAATTTTAAAGGTGGTGTTGGGAAGAGCACGGTAGCGGTGACGATGGCGCACGACTTGTGTCTTCGAGGATATCGAACACTTTTTGTAGATCTCGATGGTCAGGGATCGGCGACGACACTGTTTGGTTTAGCTCCGGATGAAGATGTTGAGCCCGAGGAGACTATTGCACCTTTTGTCGAGTCTTTTTTGGATACTGATAGATTTGATGGCTTTAAACCTCGCAATCTTGCTTATGCTTGTCGCGACACTAACTGGGGTGATGGACTTAAACTCATTCCAGCGAACCTATGGACAGGGCACATGGATATTGCCTTATCAAACATTGCAAACGAGAGTGATGAGGTTAGATTTTTTGAGGTGTTGAAACTAGGCCTGGATACCATAAGACACAACTTCGATGTGATCATTATTGATTTTCCACCATCCCTCGGATACTCGGCTATCAACGGGGTTTACGCTTCGGATTCGCTGATAGTGCCCATGCCTCCTGACATGCTGGACTTTACTTCGGCCACGTCGTTTTTCTTACAGTTAGCAGATATTGCTAGAACCTTGGTGGCTTATGACGAAAGCTTCGACATGGACTTTGTCAAAATGGTGTTAACTAAGTCGCCTGGTCTAGGGAAGGGGAGTGCTGAAGAGTTACTCAATGGTGCTGACAAAGGTGCGCACAAAAATGCCAAGACGCTAAAGGCCTTAATGGCAACCGCGTTTGGCGGAGGGTTACTGCAGAACGAATACTTATTCTCAGAGGCTTTCAAGGAGGCAAGCACAAACTTTAGATCTGTTCTAGAGCTTGAACCCGGCGATATGAAATGTACATCACAAACATTGCAGCGGGCACTTGATTCAGTGAGATCGGTGCATGATGAGATAGAGAGTTTGATACAGGATGTATTTGAGAATCGCGTTTACGGAAATCGTGCGCTTGAGGTGAATCATGGCTGATAAAAGTATTTCAACGTTGGAACAAATGGCTAGTTCAAAGCCCGAGAAGAAGTCAAAAAGAAGTCTTGCGAAGCATGTAAACCCGGCAATGGTGGCTTTTGATGTGGCGCTGAAAGGCGGGAATGTTGTTTCGAGGACAATGCCCGTGTCCAAAACGAAGGTCAAGTTTACGTTGATGGATGTTGATCTGGATGATGCGTATGTGTCTGATCTCAACAAGCGTTCTTTTGAGTTTCTTAAAGAGTCAGCGGTAAGCGATATACTTCCGTCGATTCAAAATGAGGGTCAGTTAGAACCTGGTTATGCTCGAAAGGATAAAGATGGGAAATTTGAGCTTGTCGATTGTTCTAGACGGTATTGGTGTTTACGCCATATCGGTGCAAAAACCATTAGCCTTTGGGTTGGCGATATTCCCGATGAAGATGTCGAGCGCCTATCGGAAATAGCCAATATTGGCGTAGAAGTATCAGCTTACGAGAGAGGCCTGTTCTATTTAAAGGTTCGTGATCGATTCCCTAGTGAACGGGAACTGCATAAACATTACGAGGAAGAGGATGGTGTATCTCGAACCACGATTCGAAATCGAATAGCTTTGGCAATGCTGTCGCCCAAAATCATAAAACTATTCGGTAGCCCAAATGATCTTATGACGACCCACGTAAAACAGCTTAGCCTAGTGGACGCATATTTCGCTGAGAACAAACGGCGACGAAATGAGTGGCTTAAAGACTATCATCAGGATTTGCTGAAAGAATACTCGTTATCCGGTAAATGGCCAGATACAAAAGAGATCGTCCAAACACTCGTAAAGAAAGCGACTACCAGAAATCCAAGTGATGCAAAGGATGATGAGTTTGTCGACGGTAAGGGCAAACGTTTATTTGTATCCAAGCGCAGAGGGCAGAAGCTCACTTTAGACATAAGAACAATCGACCAGGAAAAATATAGTGAGCTCGTTCGGTTTATGTGTTCATTACTGGATGCTACGAAGAGAGTTTAGATAATGCGACAACAGTCTGAATTGTGCTCGATTCCGATCGATTTGATTCATCGTGGCCGCTATCAGCCGCGTAGAAATTTTGATCCAGTTGCACTTGAATCGATGGCAGATTCTATTCTAGAGGTCGGATTGACGACGCCGATAGCCGTATTTGAGGTAGACGGTGGTTATGAGCTGATTTCTGGTGAACGACGATGGCGAGCGTGTCAGATAGCAGGCCTGACAAAGATTGATGCGGTTGTAAGATCAAAAGTCGAGGATCAGGTGCTGGCCCTGGTCTCATTGATCGATAACACTCAGGTAGAAGCACTGGATTTATTTGAGCAGGCTGCGCATTTCAAAAAATTGTCAGATGAATTTGGCTACCGGCACGAGCATATTGCAAAGCTGTGCAGCGGGACTGGGCGGAAGATTGGGCGCGAATGGGTTACGAACCTCATTCGTATGTTAGATCTTGAAAATGAGATTAGGGATCTCATTTTGGATGACGATGAGTGGTTAAAGCCAAGCCATGGCCGTACGCTGTTATCCTTGAAAGGGGATGCTCGTTTACATCACGCGCGATTGTGCAACCGGCATCGATGGAGCGTTCAAACATTAGAGAAGAAGGTTGGTGAGTTTAAAAAACTATTCGCTAGCAAGAATTCTAAAAGGAGTAGGGTAGAGGACTTGAGCCGTCTTTCAGAAGAGATTAGTGAGTACCTTTGCACGCCTTGCGAAGTTAGTTTTTGTGCGAAGTCGATGAAAGGAGAGATTCGGGTAAAGTTTTACGATCTTGACGCAGTGCAGGGTGTACTGGAAAAAATGGGTCATGTTTCAAGTTGAAAGAAGGGCGTTCTGAGGCCGCTAAGGCTGTTTGAGGTGTGAGGAAGGGTAGGGTGCGCGTGGGGCTTAGATCGTCGCCTATACGCTGTTTGGCGAGGTCGTTTTTCGCGGGGAAATCATGAATAAATTTAGAAATGCTATTGGTATCGCCATATCTATTACTTTTGTCAATAGCTCAATTTCAATGGCTTCCGAAAATCCCAACTGCTCTGTTGCACCGAATGACCCTAAGTGGGACACGCAGGTGTCAAAATCTGCTATCCAAAAGCGAAACGGCGCAAAAGAAATCGAACGCGCGCGCGAAGTAGTCGTGACCAACACCAGGCGTTGTGATTCCGAAGAAGCATGTGCTCAGTTAATTGCTGAGATGAAAAAGTGCAGAGCGAAGGTCGTCGATTGATCGCTGGATTGATTCGCGCACCTTGCGTGTCGAAAGCTTCAGCTGATTGGCGATACCCTCGATCGTCATTTCATGCCAAAACCTAAGTTTCAAAATTTCGCGTGATTGTGAATCCAATTTTGAATTGCCCATCAGTTTTTCGATCATCTTACGAACTCGGTCATCGTTAAGCTCTTGCGAGGGACAACCAAAAACCAGTTCGTCTTCTCCATAACCAATGCTGTGTTCCTGGAACTGAGCATGCTTGTTTTGTTTGGCTTTGTTCTGACGAATAAAGTACAGGGCCTCATTCTCAAGACAGCGGGAGAGATAGGTTGAAAGTTGTGCCTCGCGAGGGTCATGCTTCTTCAAGAGGGAGTGGGCCTTGAACACTAGGCTCGCCCTTAATTCATCTTTCTCAATTTCACTTAAGTGCAGCGCATACCGGTTGATGACATACTCGGGAATAGTTAGAACGGGAACGAGTTCTTTATTGTCGTGCATGATGGCCCTATAATTCGTACAATACTGAAAATAGTAATGCATAGTGTATAGGAGTTTGCGATGGGCACAAGAGAAAAACTACGAATGTTGGCAGTTGCTTTGACGATGCTTATTGGTGGTACGTGGATTGGCTATTCCTACGCCGCCATGGTGAAGCAAAAGGTCATTGACGAGCAAGAGGGCCAGATTAAAGGGTTTAGTGAAATTCAGGCGACCATCCCAACTGAGCATTCTTGCCCGACAGATAATCTGGATCGTGTTGAACAAGTGATCAATGAGCTGGAATGTTCGACAAGAGAGAGGGCTGAAGAGTTGCAGGCCTCGAAGCTTTTGAATCACCGAATCATGGGACGGATTTGTGAGGAAACGCTGGCGGCCAAATAATGCAGTTGCGAGTTTTAATGCCGCGAGTAACTACAGTTCACTACAGGGTCAACGCTGGATGCGCGGCTGCTCGAAATATAAAGCACATTTAGCAGCAAATGACGCAGAGTAAGGTTCGTTTGGCTTCAGCCTTTGCATGCATTGCCATCAAATGAATATGGGTCTTACTGCCGTCTACCGCCGGCACTTCATCTATGTCGGCGGGCGTCTATATCAATCAACCTTGCTCTAAGCTTTGCTGGATGCGATGCGGATCATTTGCAAAGTCCTCTAGACCGTTGAACTTGAAATGCTATCTTATTATACAGCTCGGTATTCTCAATCTTGGAGGCGGCAAGTGTAGCGGCTCATCATAGCTGTTTCGACTGAGGGTTCTCGATGCGCTCACGCCATGGACTAGACTATTTTCAGGCTATGGTATCGCCTAGAAATACCAAGCGTGCCACTTAGGAAGATCAACGCTACTAATTAGAAGCGTTTATCAGCGCGGGTGCGTTTCGGCGACGAACGCGTACTGGCTCTTGGTAGTACGCGATTCTTTTCTAATCGCGTGTTACTCGCTAGTTACAATTGTTCAGGGAGTTAATCCACATTTTGTCATGAAGTTGACTGCCCGCTCCCAATCATTAATTTAACCAACTATGCCACTGAACAGGGTGGTAACGCATAATTCATTTCAATCTCATCTTAATATTAGGCTTTGTTGTTCTGGCCGTCGCCGGAATCACTTCGCACATTATCAGACACTTCTGGTTGGTTACCGTTACTGCGCAATGCAGGTTCAGTTGTTTCAAGTTGCTCTGGAAGTGGATACTCGATGTCATCGAATGAATTGATAGATTCGATTGTATTATTCGGGATCGGACTACCGTCATCATTCAGTTGGCGGCCACCGTACGTAATGGTATCACTTGTGATCGGTGTTGGATCCCATGAGGTACTAGGGTTACCTGGGCTAGTTCCACCTCCTCCAAAGACGTTTGTCATTCCGACGGGTCCAGAATCGCCACTCAATAATGACCACACAGAGGTTGCAGCGGCTTCAACCCCATTTTCAATCGCTCCTGTAATGCCCCCGGAATCAGGATCAAAACTATCATACATTTTTTGGCGTTCCGCTTGCCCACTAGAGCGAGCATCGCCCGTTGGGTATTCTTGATCAACAATTGCGCCGGCTTCGTTATGTGGCGAGTCGCTTGCTTGTTGCATATCGACAAGCCCCTTGAGTAGGTCTGGCGCTCGTGCAATTGCATCATCCATATTCTCAATTCCGAGACGCTCTTTCATTTCTAACGTGTTCGCCAAGATCGAGTCATTGGACTTGTTGCCCAGGATGTTCTCGATCTGTGCTTGGTCGAGACCATGTTGTGCTAATGCGTCCGAAAACGCCGTTTGAAGCTGATCTATCGATGCGGCTCTAGGATCTACATCACCTGGAGCCTGCATCATCTGTAAAGCAGAATTAGCCCCGGTGAAGGCTTCACGTACGTTGTTGAGCGTATTAAATAATGCTTCGCCGCCTCGCGCGAGGTTTGTGCCAAAACCGCCGGTTTCAGAGCGTGATCTTGCACCGTCATACGACGGGTAGGCCATGCCCAAGATGGTGTCCATACTATCAAACCCTTGTTTCGCTGATTGCAGTGCATTGGTAGCGGCAGCCTGGTTTTCTTGGGTTGGGTTCTGCGCAGCGGCTGCCACTGCTTGTGTCGCATTGTTGATGGATTGAAAGCCATCACCAAATAGCTGCATAGCAGCTTCCGACAGCGAGTGTGCTTGGCGCCTCAACTCACCGTTGGAGGGCTTGTCTGAAATTGGAGTATAGAGACCCTGTGCCAATTCTGGGTTTGCTTGTTCAATGAGAGCACGCATGGCGTCAGCTTTGCTTGTATTATTTTGCATTTGCGAAACAAGGGTACTTTGCAGTCGCTCGGGCGAAATGCTCGAGGCTTGTCCCAGGGAAGCCGATAGGGCATTGGATGACTGTGCTAGCGCGCTAATACCCGCACTAGTATTATAGCCATCCTGATTCTGCGTGTTTTTGGTGACAGTATCACTCTGCACCATGCCTGCATGGGCATTTCTACCGATTTTCCCTGCAAGAGTTTCAGAATTGGACGTGCTGGTTGAGTCATGGTCGGTCCGATGATCTCCGGTGTTCTTGGATTCTCCTGTAACATTATTATTTGTAATTCCGGCTTGCAGAGCGCTTGCAACTGCCGCCGCGATTTTACCTGGAGCTCCGCCTTTGTCCAGAAGAGAAGCCAATCGTGATGCTCCAGACCCTTCGCCCGTAGCGCCGGGATTAGTGCCCGAAGGGGCTGATAAGGACCCACCGGTGGCATCTACCGCGGAGGCAGCAGATTGTACCGCATCGGTCGCGGCATCACCGGAAGGAGGAGTAGCCCCTTCTGAGGGGTTATTGTTCGTGCGTGAAGGTTTCTTCGCGGATGAGGATCTAAAACTTGATCCGCCAAGCGCGCCACCCCAGTATGTATTCTGTGCTTCGCTTTCTGTTGCTCCAGTGCCCGCAGTTGCTGTCTCAATTGTTCCACTTGCATTCGAGTTCGCTCCGGAATTGCTAAGATCAGCACCGACTACTACTCCATTACCGCGACTATCACCAGCTAAGCTGTTAACAGCGACAGTTCCGCTTCCACCGGTATTGACTTGTTTGGTACCCTGCAAATTTGATTGGCCGCCGACATTCGTATTTCCCGCTTGTCCAAACGTTAGAGCATTTTGTACTTCACTGCCGGTAACAACGGCTCCTGCACCTTCTCCTTGGCCAGCGGCGTAAGACCCGATATCAAACTTTCCGTCGGGCGCCCCCATACGGGCTGAAGTGGCTTCGCCACCACTGATAGAACCCATCAGGCTGTTCGCTGTGACTTGACCCTGTTTGACTAGATAGAACGAAATAAATGGAACAGCCACCATCAGGGCATTACCCACACTAAGCCAGCGAGATAGTCCGTAATAGGCATCCAGCATTTGGCCAATACTCAATGCTTCATAAGCTGAATCTGCTAGGTAAGCGCCTTTAATGGTGAGCGCGGTACCGATGAAACTGTCCAGAATTGCCTCCAAAGGTGCCCAAAGCGCGACCCAAGCAATGATAAAGATAAAACTTGTAAATGCAGCTCCACCAGAGCCGACAAAAAGAAACAATGTGAGGAATGGAAAAATCGAATAGGCCAGAACTTCTATTATCGTCGCGTATTTCCACACTAGCTCACCAAAGAGAACGGCCCCTGTCGCCGTGGTAACATTTCGCATCTCTTCAGCGTCGACGACCATCTTTGCATTCGCAGCCGCGGTAGGATAGAGGTACTCATTATTCGACATTTCTTGTAAATAACGATAGCCGACGATCAGATTGACGAAGTTAGCTGCATCGCCTCCGGTGCGGAGAAGCGGCTCAAGGAGGTTATTATAGATCGCTCCAATACCCGTATTAGCGGCAGCTCCTGAGATCTCGAGAACTTGGCGGGCAGCGGTTTCGAGAATACGCGCCTGTACCGCATCATCGTTTAGCCAGTTATTGTCCAGCGCGTCCCACACCTGCCCGCAATTGAGATTATTATCAATGGTACCGTCTGTGTGAATGTAGTTGAGAAAATGGCGATCTTCGACTGTCGGAGCAAGTGCGGCTTGCATCTCTCTTTTTAGCAAATCCGGCAGTTTCTTGGCGCGTATAGCGGGATCATCAAGGTCCTTAGCCATGCATTGGATTAGGTAGTTCTTAAGATTTTGTCCAGCATAGTTTGCTTCACTTGATTTAAAGAGAGCGTTGAAATCATCCTGCATGACGACTTCCCGTATCGAAGACAACGCTCGCAATGCTTCTGTAACGTTGTACTCCATACCAGGGTTTAAGACTTTTTTGAAGGCATAGGCAAGCGTGCCGGATACCTGCGAAATGATTGATGCAGGGTAGGCGATACCCGCCGGAACAGTGGCTATTCCAACTAGTGCACCATTGGACTTATCGCGTACATGGACCTCTACTTGAGGAACGACAAGGGAAAAATATATTAGCATCCCGACAAACAGGTTCTGCAACTCCAACCGTTGGCTAAATATCGCTTGGTAAACGATGACGATCAAGCCGATCATCGCACCAAGGCTTGCAGCATTCTGAATCAACCCGAGCATTCCATCCTCTGCAAAAAACAGCTGAATGTTACGAAGCATTGCAAAGGTGATATCGGGATCACCAAACGGGGTGTAGTCTACGGCCATCTTACATCATCCCCTGTTTCTCACGATATTTCTTAAAGTCGTTATAAATCCGCTCGTGGTTTGTATACTCTTGCAGGAGATCACGATTCTCTAAGATGACAGCGCTATACGCCCGTTCGAGCCGGTCTCTAGCATTCTCGAAAATCTTATTGAAATAAGGTATTTGTTCATTCGAACTGAAGAACCCGGTTCTCGATACAGTGATCATGTCCCAGGTATTTCGAAGAAGCCGCGCTGTTACAAGGCGCGGAATGGCTTTGCGGACTTTATCGTAATGCAGGTTGACAAACACGTCTATGAACTGAGCTGGTGCATCATGAGCTAGCCCTACGATTCCGAACGGGTCCATATTGCCGACCTGATAATGCTGCGGAGTCATCTCAATCGAAGTGTCCAAACCCGTTTGGTTCCACAAATACTCTCTGTATAATTCGCTGATGCGATTACTTGCAGCATAAATTGGATTAGGAATTGTTTGTTTCGCAAAAAACGCACCGTCATCTGTATCAGGTCGGTGACCGATACAGGTATTCTGATGGATCTCGAGCACCCGCGCATGCATTGCCGAGCCGTCACCACTTCGGTTTGTCAATGGTTGGCACACCCAAATATCAATGGTTTCGATATCAGGATTCAAAAGCGTGGCGAACTCCAGCGTATGAGCAATCGGGTCATTATCCACACCACTGATGTACCCATTATCCACTGTATTGGCTGGCACCCTAAGGTGCGTACCCATCGCCGTCATGAACATGCGTTTAGCAACATCTACATTCGTTGATGTTGAAGAAGACCACGCATCCATGTTGGACAGCGACAGCACATCCCATGTGACATTCCAGATGACTCTAGGTGACGAATTCGGATTGTTTCTCAGAATGTTACCGATGGGTGGTGGTTCATCACCGCTCGATAGAATTGCATCTCCAGGATCAGCCGCCTCAGGTGGATCCGTGTCCCACACGTCAAAGTTGGTCGCGTCTTTAGCCCAGTTGATCGCTCCCTCGCTCCAACCTGACCAATCGGCGCCTTCAGCGTCAATACCTCGCGTTCTGGCTCCACCCGTAACGACGCCCAAGCCCATCGAACCGATCAACTCGTTCGCCTCTTGGTCGTTTTCGCTCACCGCGGTAGCCGTCTTTTCAACCGATGCATGGACAAGTTCCTTGGCCCAAAAGCAGGAGTCTTTTGCTTTGGCGGCAAACTCGTTTGCTTTGTCTGCGAGCTTCTGCATTACAGCCATACAGTCACCGCAAATTGCATTCATTGCTAACGAGAAAGCGTACGTGCTCGCTTGGGAAACCACTGAACGAAGTAATTGTTTGATGTCGTCTAGTGAGATAAAGCTGAAGGCTCCGAAGTTCATATCCACAGAGTTGCAGTTGGGCGCACTAATCCGAGGTGCCTTAATACTGATCAGGTCTGGCGTAAATGTTGGTGTGCGTATACGCAAAGACCCACCGCCGACAAAACCCATTCTACCGGCCTCGGCTTTCCGGATCGCTGATGGCTGATTGTCGATCATGATTTCGTCAAATGCGTCATCGACAAGCTGTTGGAGATCCAGCCCGGCTTGGGCAAAGGTAGAAAAAAACATGCATAATAGTAGGATTGATCTATTCATAGCCGTCGTTCACCAATAGTCGATCGCGAATGGATTCGCCTTCCGCGAGTGGTTTATCTTCTTTATCGGGGTCTACTGAAAGGTAGGTGTAATGCTCAAGTGAGCGCGTTTTTAGGTAGTCCTGCTCTGAAATCCAGCCATTCTCGACTGCGACTAAGAGGGCTTGTTTGATAAAGACTTTTCTGTGGACAATGCTGTAGGCAATGGGAAGCCATTGTTCGCCTTCAGGATCATAGAAAAGCGTTGCGGGGTAAGTGAATATTCCCAAAGCATCAAGCTGCCCAGTATCAGGTTTAAAGTTTGCAAAAAGTCCACTTGATAGTGGCTTACCGTCTTTGGATATGGGCAGTATCGTGAGGTCATGCCGATCTTGAAGAGTCCGAAGCTCTTTCGCCATTTCATCGCACATAGGACAATTGGATTTAAAGACAAATACGATGGGCTTTTCCTTGATCACTTTTGAGAACAAGTCGAGGCGCTCACGATGCACACGTTGTCCCGATATTCTATTTGCACCAAGTGATGATGGTTTTCGGTTGGATTCATCCAGAAGAGGATTGGTTTTCATGATCCGTTCAACGCGAATTGAAAATCGCTCTGATTTGTCCATCGCCAACTTGTGTGCAAACGCCCAGTCTTTAATATTCTGATCTGTAGGGTGATCGATGGCTTTCTCGAGAAGTTTTGGCATATTTTCCCTAAGCCAAACCACCGATCCAAAGTTTTCTGATTCGCTCGCACCCGCCGATAGTGTTTGTGATACTACGGCCGGCGCTTCTTTGGATTCTTCTTCTTTGGGTGGAGTAGGGGAGGGGGGAGGTTCCTTGGCTTGCTCTTCCTCAACTGGAGTGCTATCGCAATAGAGGTGCCAAGAATCACAGCTACTATTGCGATAATAATCCTCGGCCATCGCGTTGGCCGCGATCGACACAATACTGAGCAATGCGAAAGCATAATGCCTCACAATATATCTCCAAGGTCTAGCTTTGATCTCAATACACTGGCATGCATTGGCTTAGCACTTTCACGCTGTTCGGCGTCGTCGGAACTCAGTGCAGAGGGCGGCTTGTTGCAAATCGTGCCATCGTATACATACTTAACCCCTGTTTCAGGGCAGGTCTTCACCTCCAGTTCGCCGGCCTGAATAGCAAGGCTTAACGAAAAGCATTTGTTGATACTCAGTGGCGCGTGCGAATGCACCTTGTAATGCCGGTAGTCGTCTATGAGACGTTTTGGGAAGGTTTTGTAGTCATTGCTGCTGATTGCACATTGCACCCAGAGTGCGGCTTGCACATTATTGCTCTCGATATTTAGAAATCCGCGATTAGGTTTACGTCCACGGGGTTGACCCGCGGGAATTCTTCGCATGGCGACTACTTGGACGAGCAGCGCCCGCGCAGTGCGTATATCGCAGTCGAACAGTTGGCTTAACATCGAGGCGTTCATACCGAGCGTAATGAGCTCGTATGCGACTATCTCATCAGACAATTGCATTTTTGGATACTCTTAAAAATATATTTGCATAGTATGCTCCCTTGAGATATAAAATCAAGCAAGCCAACCACCAATTACTATGCTTTTATATGTACGAAAACAAAAGAATTGTTGAGATGAACCGCCAGATGCTGCGAACGCTGCGGGATCTGGCTATAAGAAAGAATAATGAGGATCTCGTCCAGACGCTGTTCAATGCCCCAAAGGTGCTTGTGGACTGGGTCTTAGAACTGACGGAGGAAGAGCTTGAAGAATATGTCGAGTACTTCCAGGTTCCGGTGTATCAATGCAGCTTACAAAAGGACAAGGCATGGGAGCAAATAGTCTCCGAGCTGCGCAAACCCAAAAAACAAATTCGACGCGACAAAGTCAGTCTTTTGCTAGCGAATACAACGAGAGGTTAAGAGTGAGCGATAACATTACAGAACGGGATCTGCACAACAAATATCATCAAATCGTAAAGGCATTTCAGGATGGTCAACGAAAAGAGCGATTGATGGGCTACATCTTCAAGTTCTTAATCTTGGCCTATCTGTTTGTGACTACCTACACCTACATGTTCATGTTTGGTTTTGGGTCAGATAACGCTGCCAAAGAGAAACACATCGCAATCATCAACATTGAAGGTGGGATCGGCTCGGGTCAGCAGGTTGATGCTTCAGTAATCGTTCCCTCTATCAAAAAAGCATTCGAGAACGAGAACAGTGTAGCGATCGTTCTTCAGTCCAATTCACCAGGTGGCTCACCGGCGCATTCGGACAAAATCCATACGGAACTGCAGTATTACAAATCCAAGTATCCGGAGAAGAAGCTGTATGCAACTGTAGGAGATGTCTGCGCAAGCGGGTGCTACTACATCGCTACAGCGGCTGATGAAATTCTCGTAAACAAGACATCAATGCTCGGCTCAATTGGCGTGAAGGCACAGCATTTCGGATATACGGAGATCATGAATAAGCTGGGTGTCGAGCGACGCAGCATATCCGTTGGTGATCACAAGACCTTCATGGACCCCTTTTCAGACCGCGATCTTGAGGCTGAGCATGCTTTCCGTGATAGCGTGTTAGTTAAAACACATGAGCGGTTTAAGGAAGTCGTTCGGACAACGCGTGGCGAAAAGTTGGATAAAGCTGAGGGTGTCGACTTATTCAATGGCTTGGTTTGGTCTGGTGAAGATGCGGTTGAACTGGGCCTGGCAGACGGGCTTGGCAATGTGTTTGAGTTGTCTAGAACAATCGACGGAATCGAAGAGGGCGCCATGCACAACTACACCACTGTGCCTTTCAGCTTCAAGCGCATGATTATGGGTGCAGCTGTCGAAGTCATTCAAAGTCTTAGCGAAGGCCCGGGAGTGGGGTATGAACTATAGAGGATGTCTGATTGGGGTTCTTGCGCTGTGTGTTGGCTGCGCAAGTGACCCGGTGATTGATAACGGCCAGGATGTGTCCCGGGATTACGGGACAACCCGGGTCCAGCATCATGAGGTGGACTTATCAGAGGTCCGAGTGAACACAGTGTTGATACCGGGTGTAGGCATTAAATCCAAGCGCGGGCTAGCAGCGTTGGCGGTGGGTAAACCTCAAGGTGCGGTGACGGAAGAGGTTAGTTTATCGGCAGCTGATGATAGGAAGCACAAAGGCTTATCCTTAGAGCAAGCTGTAGTGGATTCTCGAGTCACTACGGCAGGCGAGGCGCAAGAAACCCCAAAAGCACCTGCTGATGAACCAGTGGATATATCGACTAGCGCGATTATTGTCTCTGGGGCTCAAGCCTGCACCAGCGAATCGCAACCATGTGAGCGCAACTATGTCGAGTTTGAGCTCGACTCTGACGTGATCAATGATTCTATGTTTTTGGCAGACGATCTATCGCGGTTTAAAGGAAAGCGTATCGAGCTCATAGGTATGGCAGATGAGTTGGGCGACACCCAATACAACAAGGATCTCGCCGTTCGCCGTGCTTTGGCAGTCAAAAAAATGATGAATGATTCTGGCATAACCGATGTCGTGGTAACGCAGGGTCTAGTCTCTCACCATCAGGGGAGCACCTTTCGCAAGGTCATCATTGTGGGGGGCTAATGCTTTCACTTTTTAAAAGGCGGAACAAAGCCGATCCGCCAAAAGAAGCTTTTACCGAGCATCTAAACGTCCGTTACCCTCCGCTACGACAGGGGGTCCCATTCTACTCTGTGGATGAATGCATCCAGCCGCACCTTGATATTATCAACAGGATTCGTCTAGCCGTTAGATTTACAAAAGAGCAGGAAAGCGAATTACTGCTGCCTTTACTGAGGCGCTTTGCGTCGTATGCGCACCTGCTTCCGGCTTCGCAGAATGACCACCATCGCGCAGCGGGCGGGCTTATCCGTCATTCATTGGAGGTAGGTTATTACAGCGCTACCAGCGCAGGCTCGACGGTTTTTGGCGGTGAACAGGGTGAAAACTACCAGTCGCTGGTAAAAGACAATTACCTTTACGCCGCTTTCATAGCAGGTTTGCTGCATGATCTGGGCAAAGTATTCAGTGACATGCATGTCAGATGCGCTGAGTCTGGAGAACACTGGCGCCCCCTTCAGGGCAACATTATCCAATGGTTTACTTCAATTCAAAGTGCCGGGAAGTACCACGTAATTTTTCGAAAACGGGTCAATAAACTTCATGAATCCTTCAGTTTGTTCGGTCTGGAACGCGTGATTGGTCAGGCCGATATCGATTACATGACTCGAGATGGCCGGTTTCCAGAGGTGTATGAACACCTCATCCTCGCAATGAGCGGCAGCCTTCGGACGAGGAATATGGATGATGTTGAGACGTTGACCAGACTGATGAAAGCCGCTGACTCGCGAAGTGTGACGCGTGACCTGCAGGGCAGAATGGAAGTAGTAGGCGACGATAGCAGCTCCATTCCTATAGAGGAGTCTCTCGTATCCAAGTTAATCCACTTGATCGATATTGGTGTGATTACTGTTAACGAGGGAAACTCCCGTGTCTATGTGGGCAACAAGTGCAGTTATCTTTTGTGGTCGGATGATCTGTGTGCACAACTAGTGGAAGAGTGTTTGAACAGCGGTATTTCGGTGCCAGAAGGTAGTAAGCGTCTGTTCGATATTCTCTTTTCTAAAAAGGTCTTCAAAGGGAACGGCGCCTCACGTGGTGCAATCGATATCGATGTAAAACTTCCCGGCAACATTAGCAAGCAGGTGAAGGCCTACGAGCTGTGCCATAAGGGCTTTAAAGACTACCTGGCAGATCATGATGCGTTGGCTATTCGATCGATTGAGACCATGCCGATCACATCAGACAAAAAGAAGGGGGCTCCTAAGCCCAAACCCTCCGGCAAGACCCGCAATCCTCAACCTTCACGTACTAAACCAGATACTACAGTGATTGAATTCAAAGAGGATAAAGGCAGTGCCGCAGTATCGTTTTCTGAACCAAATAACACAGAGACTGCTAGCCAGGATTGTAGCGCATTGCTCGATATTGATTTTTCCGCGGCTGACGAACGCCCAAAGGAGTCTAAGCGCAGCAAAAAGCCCAAGAAAAAACCCGCTAAAAGCGATAAGGAGGTGCAGACAGCTCAGGAACCTGAAGCGAGCAACATACCCTCACTGGACAATCCTGAGGCCATTGGTCGTGTCCTAGCCGGCCTGGTCCAACAATCGGACCTGATTGAGGAGTTCGAAACTGACATTAGTGCCGACTCTTACACCATCAGAGGCAGGCCGCAAGATATTTACGAGAAGATCGCATCATTAACGAACAAAAAGACCTACCAGATACGTCAATGGATTGGAGACTTTGTGGATGTTGAGGAGACAGATATTAACGAAGTGACAATCAAGGTCGGGAGGGGCGAATGGGTTACTTAACCCTACTTGAGAGTGACAACATCAACCCATGGAGAGCGACTTACGAATTTCGACCGTGTATCGCCTGGTCACTGGTAGGTTCTTACCTGGCTGTCAGCACGATGGGTAACGAGTTGGGTGTCGCCGGCAAAATGGCCTTACTAATGGTCTGCCTGTTGATGGCTTGCTGGTGGGGGATGAAAGGCTATCTGCACATTACCAAGAAGCTTCACCTACTGGGCAGTCCTGTTGAAGTCTGGAGTTCTGAGAAGCTGTTCAAGTTGATCAAGCGAAAGAAGGGTATCTGGCTCGGTTGGGGATTTGAGTGGACCAATGACTGTAGCCAAAAGCTCTATGATCTGACGAAAATCGGCCCTGAGAAATTTGCTTTGGGTGCCGTAGGGCGATTAATCGTCCGAATCTTGTTGGGTATAAGGACGCCAAAAAAAGACGCGATTGGCCGCCATTGGATTCAAGGAATAAATCGTGAAGATGAGGACAATTTCGAAATCTCGATGAGCCAATGGGTGGGTAATACAGCGGTGATGGGGGTGCCGGGTAGCGGAAAGACCTTCATGATGGTGATGCTAGCGCACCAGTTTGCGTTTCGTGGTGAACCTCTCATTATCTTCGATCCGAAGGATGATGCAGATCTAAGGGCGATGACGAAAAAAATTGCGTCGATGACATCGCGACCTTACTACAGTTTTCGTTTAACAGACCCTAAAAACAGTGTCCGTATTAATCCAATTGGCAACGTTTCTAGCGCGCAGGACGTGGCGAACCGGCTCGGCTCCCTTGTACCGTCTACCAGCGCTTCTGACCCCTTCAAGGCTCAGGCGTGGTTGACATTGAGTGCATTGTCTCAGGCCATTCGCTTTCTTTGCAAAGTGCCAACGATAGCGCAGATCAAGGAGTACCTAGATTTGGGGTGGGACCACCTTTTCATTGAGGTGTTCAAGAAGCACTTGATTCATGTTGGGCTTGATGCCCAGAGGATCGAACGCGAGTTGGATGATGCCCGGGACGATGAGGCACGCATCGAGTTACTGACTAGCTTGTACATGGGCATCGAGCCTTCGAAACGCTCGGATATATGTAGTTCCTTGATCGACCAGCTCAAGAACCCCGAAAGCTGGCACCTGAAGATGATTGCAGGCCTGAAGCCGGTTCTTCAGCAGCTTACCGCAGGGGAGGTAGGTGCGTTGCTGTCCCCTGATCCAGATGCAGACGATGAACGTCTGATTATCGATGCTGAGCAGGTGATCCGAGAGGGCGGCATCCTCTATATTGGCTTGAATACGATGTCTGACCGGTTTGCTTCAAGTGCGATCGCCTCGATATTCCTGGCTGATTATTCGGCTGTGGCAGGCCGGTTTTACGCAAGCGAAACCGATACTAGCGATCGAGTGGTGCACATGCTGCTTGATGAATGTTCGGAGCTAGTGGATGTGGGTCCTACCGGCGCGCAGGGACTACTGCAGTTATTGAACAAAGGTCGTGGCGCTGGATATAGATTGGTTCTTTTCTCACAGAACTTGAGCGATTTTACCGCCGGCCTTGGCTCTAAAGACAAGACCTATCAAATCTTCGGAAACATCAACAACAAGGTTGCTTTGCGTTGTGTCGACCCGGAAACACAGGAGTTCTTTGTTAAGCAGTTTGGTAAGGCGATCATAAAACGCGGTTCCTATGGCATGAATACAGGATCTGCGGGTAACGATGGGGATGTGACAAACTTTTCGGGAGGCTATCGACAAGGTGTAACAGAAGCGGATGGTGAGCGAATGACACCGGAGCTACTGGGGAGTCTACCGAACTTTGAATATATGGGCGTGTTCGGCGGAAGTTACCTGGTCAAAGGGCGGTTTCCATTGGTTGCTCCGGAGGTTCAATGAAGACAATCCGGACAATACTATGGTCCGTGCTCATTACCACAGGCATATTCACTTTGTTGTATGTGATCGCCGGGGATGACAAGCAGGTCGTAAGCACCATTAACGACGAACGCGTAATGGTCGCGCACGTGATGGGGCATGACGCGTTGGAGTCCGCGGTGAGTAATACCGATTACCTATTTGGGAAGCTCAAGCCGATCTATCAATTCACACACAACATGCTGCCGGATAAAGAAACTGAATACGAGCAGGTTGATTCTGCTTTTCTGCAGTGGTGCTTTCAGTGGCTTAACCTTTCCTACAACAAATCACATAACATTTTCTGGGGTATGATTTACCAGTCCCTGCAACGCGCCATGATTATCTTTGAACTGATGCCAATCACATTATTAATCGTACTCGTTGCCGCATATGATGGCTTTACGGTGCGAGCGATTAATAGTGAAAGCTTTAAGTTTGCATCGCCGGTGATCTATCAGTACGGCTATGTTGCCTTGTTCGCCTGTTTGGCAGTGATGCTGGCGCTAACAACGATTCCTTTTGCATTGCCCTTCTGGTTGATCGCAACAGGATGCTTAGCGATAGCGATTTTTATTCGTCAGATCGTCAGTCATTTACCTCCCAAATTTTAAATTACTATTGCATATCTGTGCATGTATCAATACTATGCAAATATATTAGGAATAGTTAGCTATGAATAGAGTACGTGTACCGCGTTCAATCGATAAGCAAATCATGTTGCTGTTTTGGCAATTTGATGAGTTGTGCGTGATCGTTTTCATAATGGGCATCGGCATATTTGTTGACTACATGATCGTTAGCATGCTGGTTGGTTTTGTTGCGGCCCATTTTTACCGAAAGTGGATGGATGGAAAGTTGAGGATGCAGCAACTGCATTTCATGTATTGGCACGGCGCAGCGCTTCAGAATGCGTCAAAGACGATGCCTGGAACGGATAAACGGGAATTCATTCAATGAACAACAGCAATTTTAATCGCCGGGTCGCGATGCTGACCGCTGATCATAAGACCATGCGTTTTACCAATCTTGGTTTAGCGCTTTGCTTGCTTTTAACCATCTCATTGCTGTCTCAAAAAAGCGAAACAGTGATTTTGATGCCTCCAAAGCTCGATAAGCCAATTAAGGTGGCCAACAACCTGGCGGATAAGGGGTACAAAGAGCTCTGGGCGACTTCAATTGCGCAGATGGCCGGGAACGTGACCCCTAAAACGATCCAGTTTGTTGCGGACTACATCAGCGGGTTCATGAGTTCTGACATGTACCATCAGTTTGCTGGGGAGATTGGTTCGAAAGTCTACAAGATTCAGCAGGAAGGTCGGACTACTCGCTTCGTGCCACGCGATGTAGCCTATGAAGAGCAGACAGATAAGGTGTTCGTCATCGGCGACTATTTTGTTACCACGGACATGACCGCATATGCCGATCGTAAAAATCGTCGAGAGGTTCCGCGCCAGAAAGTCTACGAGTTTGTGATCGATATATCTGACGGCAAACCTTTGGTTAAGCATTTTGACAGTTATCTTGGGGACATGCGCGATTTGTCTTACCTCGCGCGCGAAGCGGCAATCAAAGAAAAGCAGGGGGCTAAGTAACCCATGGTTCGTATAGTAACGTTGATCGTTGCATCACTTTTTTCTATCTCTGTTCTGGCCGAGGACGCAGGCACAGAAATGTCGATCGAAGGTGTGATGGGGATAGAACAGGTAAAGACCAAGACTAGTTTTCAGGCTCAACGCAATGACATGCTGAATAAGGCACGCCTCCTGGCGGCTGAGCTTGATGACAAAAGCAAAGCGCAACAGCCGGCTGGTGCCGAAAATGTAGCTGGCGCTACTGATGTTGATGACGAAGCTGATGAGCCATTCTATAACCAGATCCTGAACAGCACTGCTACGGCAAATCGCAGTCGGACAGACTATCGCGAAGCTCTAGAAGAGACCAACCGGACATTGGAAGTAGAATCTGGTGAGAACCTGGTGTTGTACGTGTCGAAAGGAAGCCCAAATCGCATCAGAACGCCTTTTCAAGACCCAATGTCACTGGCAGATTGTGAGCAATCAGAGCAAAACCGAGAGTGTATTATCTCCGTTTCCTCAGCAGGCGGCGTAGTCACGTATCAAACGATTACTGCCCGCCCCATAGGAATGTTTATCACGCCCAAAGATCAGCCCGAGGTTTCCATCAACTTGTCGATACGAGCGTTGGATCATGTGCCTCCTCAAGATGTCTATATCAAAGTGAAGGGGTATGAGCCAAAAACTCGTACCAAGGAAATGGATAAGCTTGCTGAAGCTTCAGATGCCGTAAAACAGGAGAAATACAACAAATGGATTAACGACCTGGCAATTGAACTCATTCATGGGAAAGTGCCCTCGGGCTATGCAGAGATCGGATCTGACGATGCCATGACCTGCCAACTGGACCGTTTGATGGTTGAACCAGGTTACATTCTTAACGGCGCGGAAAACCGAATCGATGTGTACCGTGTTGTGAACGATAGTCAGATGACCGAGACCATCGTCGAACCGCAATGTTACTCCAAAGGTGTGCGATTTATCTTCGCAAACCCATCTCCCCAGCTAGCACCAGGAGAAGAGGCCGAGCTGTTCATTGTTCGTAAGAAGCCTGAACCTGTTGGTTTGCAGCGCACCATGATTCTGGGAGCAAAGTGATGCAAAAGTGGGTTTACAGATACCAATCAGATCCGGCATTCAAAAAGAATGTGCACATATTTGGTGGCATCGCCGCATTCCTGCTGGTGATGTATCTCCTTCAAACCGGGATTAAGAAGCTCGCTGAGGAACCACCTCCGGTCGAGTACAAGACTGATATCACGAGGATCATGGGGGAGCCTGACAATCCGTACCAGCAGCAAGGCATGACGAAGGAGTTGGAAGAACTCAAAGCCAAGTACCAGCAGGGGTCTAAGACCTACGACAAAAAAATCGACGAACTGAATCAGCGTGTGACTCGACTGAGCGAAGCCAATGCCAATCTCTCCAAAGAAAAAGTAGAGGCATTCAAGCAGGCGGAAAAGCAGTTCATGGATAAGCTCGAAATCATTGATCAGCAGTATGAACAACGACATAAGCAAACCCTGCAGCAAATTGGCTTAGGCGGGAAAGGCGTTGAGTACCTGCAGAGGGCGGCGAGACCGGAACAAATCGCTGCGACATCCGGTGCCCCCCAGACCCCAAAACCGCCACCAGCGAAACCAGTGGAACTCACCGAGTATGAGCTGATGATGGCTGACTACCGCGATGAGGCTCGACGCGAGGAGCGAGAAAGAGCGAAGCGCACCGCGGACGAGACTTCCAAAGGGGATGCGACTAGCGAGACTACTTCCATTAACCGCTCCGGCACGCGCCGTCCATTGTCGTTATCAATTGTGTCCAATGAAGGACTGCATAAAGTGGCGGATACCGGTTATATCGAGTTAGAGCCAAATGCCAGCCATAGTGCAGCAACTTCAAAGGCATCTGAGCAAGCATCTCAAGTTGCTGGCGAAGAGGAAATGCCGGAGCCAAAACAAGTACTGGCCGCCGGGTCGTTGATGAGTGGTTTGCTGATCAACGGGGTGTATGCGCCCACGCATACTTCGGCATCTGCTGAAGAAACCCCGGTTCTAATGCGCATCAAAAAAGAGGCAATTCTTCCAAACCGTAAACGCCTGGATATGCGTGAATGTTTGTTGATTGGCAGCGGGTTTGGCCAACTCAATACCTCCCGAGTGAATATCAGAGCTCGCCTGATCAGTTGCATTAAGGAAGACGGCGGGGCCATTGAAATCCCGGTCGAGGCCTATGCGGTGGGCAGTGATGGGCAGCTTGGTGTTCGCGGCCGGATCATTAGTCGTAATGATCGAGTACTGTTTAATTCTACTATCAATGGGGCGTTGTCTGGTTTATCAGAGGCGCTTGCACCAAGTGAAGTACCAGTGCTGTTCGACACAGGCGATGACAATAAGATGTATCAAAGTGCGCGATTGAGTGATGTTGGCGCTATTGCAGGCTACAACGGGGCTTCAGAAGCGTTTAAGAATCTCTCGGACTATTACCGTAAGCTCTTGGACAATTTGCACCCAGTTATTGAAATTGCAGCGGGAGAGAACATTGAAATGATCATTTTGAAAGGTGTAGAAATTGCAATCTAAATTTATGATGTTAGTATGCATAGTGCTTGTTTCTGTATGCAGTGCAGCGAACAGCAAACAAAAAGTCACTGATGCGCCATTTGGTTTTTCGACGGATCCGTTGACCGGAGATCCAATATTAATCTCATTGGATATGCGGTATGTCATTTCAGACTTTAAGCTGAGAGACACGTTCAACGGTCGCACGATCACGAACGCAAGAGAGTTGATCGAAGCCAAACAGTACATTGATCTGGATAAGTGGGGACCCAAGGAGGTCGACGTTGATACGTCCACTTTTGTCACCTATTCCACAAACCCAGATAGTGATGACGTGCTGCTTTTTGTTGATCCATTCCAAGAGGAATCCTTCGATCTATTATCTCGTGTAGTCGAAGCTTCTAAATCTACGCAACTAGACTATGCAATAGTATTAGTGCCTACATCAGAGTTTTCAGCCAAGAAACTCAAACACATTTTCTGTGGCTTGAACGCCAAAGGGCATCAAGCACTGACTGATTTTGTGGCCGGAAAAAAAGCGTCACGAGAGTGTCGTGATTTTCGGACGTTTGCTCTGGGCATGCAGATGGGGCTGGCCATTACATCAGGTCAGATTCCCATGGCGATTTCAAACGATATAGCACTTATTCGCGATGATCTTTCGGATCTGCGACGTGTTTTTAAGGGTACTGATTTATGAAGAAGTTCATTGCATTGGCTTTCTCCGCACACCTCGTAGGCTGCACGGGATTGGGGCTTCAGGAGTCGAGCGATTTTTCATGCCAGAAGGAGCCAGGTACGAACCATTGTCTGCCGGCTTCGAAGATCTATGAGTTATCCGAAGGGGATGGTGATCTTTCGGCAGCGATAGAGCGTGAAAAAGAAGAAAGGGAACGAGCAGCCAAAGGTGACAAGGTCGAACAGGCTGAACAGGAAAATCGCGTCGCAAAGCCGGATGTGGTGTTGCCGACATTCGAGCAGCCGCAGACGCTTATGAATCTTCCACTTATCGTCCGGGTTTGGGTCGCACCGTATGAAGATGAGCGTAGAAACCTGCTAATGCCGGGATACATGATTGTTAAAGCCAAGGATTGGAGTTGGTCTGTGGGTGAACACTACGAGACGTTCGTTGATACGAATATCTACCCGCTCCAAATGATGAGCGGCGACCAAGCGGGACGTAACTCTCGCAGCGCAGGCAGAAACAGGCCTGGATTTATAAGAAACAGTAATCAAAGAGAATAGAGGGTAGAGCAATGCGTTGGTTAAAGGGAGCGATAGTTTGGGTCACATGTCTGTGCGCAGCCAGCGCTATGGCAGAAACAATTACACTGACTGGATCATTGACCGTTGTTTCCCCTTCGATCAGTCCAGTATATGAGGCAAATCCAACTGCCTACGAATCTCCTGATTGGGTGGCGACCTTAACCAACAACACACCAGGTGCGTGCACCGTGACGGAAACGCTTCCCGTGTATAACAGTGGGCGAATCGATTGTGTTGTCCAGTGGGGGGCCTTGCCTGACGGAATATCTCAAGTCGCGAGTGGCTTATCGGGCGTATTTGAACAACAAGGCAACGAGTCCATCTCCTATACGATCAATGGGTCGTCTAATGGTACGGATTTGGATCTCACCTTTGGTACTGGCACAGTTGATGTAGCGGTTCTACCGGCGCCGCAACCCACAATACAAGCCGTTTTTGTTCAAACGGGTTCCGGCCCCGTGTCCATCTTTTCACCTCATGTCTTTACAGATCAGAACGAAACCTACATTTCGGTAGATGCTTCAGTGGAAGCTCGAGGCTACGATCAATCTGTGTCGATCAGTTTTGGCAATGCTCAGCTGACCACAGCTGAGCCAAATTGTAACGTCCCTGCTGGTTCTACCCTATGCTCATTTGGCATCACCCATTTGCCTTCTGATCAGTTTGGTGAAGTGGGAATTACACTTACGGCAGCTTGTGATGGGCCGGATTGTGCTTCTAAGTTACCAGGCTATACCACTAATGGTTACTTTGACTTTGAGTGGGACTACAGACCGCCTCTGGCATCGCATATCGAACTCACTGGTCGGCCTGGCGCTACTCACCTCAACGTCTCTCCGGTTGTTGACAATTTGAGGGGAGGGGAGACCTTCACTCTGCACGTGGATAGTTCACCAACGAATGCGACGATTACCCCTAGCGCTAATCAAACGCAGCTCGATATTCTGATTGGCGATAATGCTGTGGCTCCTATCAGCTTTTTTTATCGCCTTGAATCAAACTATGGACGGACTGCTCTTTCAACGGGCGTAATCAATGTTCTACCTAGTCGAATTCTGGATACTAACAGTGTCCCATTTGGCTTTGGCGGCGGTGGCGGCATTCCGTTTAATACTGATGCAGTCGCGAATGGGAACGATGGTCCATTGCAAGGCACTATCGCAGGTAGTTTGGTTTTAAGTTCCTCAAGTACCGGTGTCATCCGAATTGATGGTCAGCCTGTATCACGTTCGACTCCAATACCTTTCAATATGAACTTTGGGGACGATGGCCGACCGCAAGTGACGTTTAGTGTCGCTGACGAAAATGGTGAAGCCCAAGCATTCGTGCAATTCATTCCGGATGACCCATTGATTCCTATGGTCGTCTTGCCGATCGTGGGCTATGAGGTGACAGCTAACGTCGTGACGGTCAACAACGTTCTGGCAGGGCTCGAAAATGCTTCCGCGCGGATAGATACTTCGTGCCCCGTGGTAAGTGAGAGTGCGGCATTGGAGAAAGACGGGAACTGTTTCATACGTTTTTCAGGACCAACTCATCAAAGCTCGACAAATACTCTGACCGCTAAGCTTTCAGCAGGCACAACTACCTTTGGCTACCAGGTGGTTATGCTTTGGGATGGGGAGCAAGTCGTGATCGATGATTCGTTTACGTTAAGCGCCACACCTTTGACCTTGAGCTTTGAGTTGCTGGGTGCACCGGTTGAGCGAATTAAGACATCTAATCCATTGACCTTGGTCGGTGAGTCCACTGTATCGGACCATATTTGTCAGATGCATACAGGCGAGATAATTCCTACGCCCGATTCAGCTATTAGCGGCAATCGGCTGTATTGTAATATTGTGTGGACACAAATCCCTACGGGCTACGAGATTCCTGTCAGTCAGTCAGGTGGAACACTCATGGGTACCATCACTGATCCGAACAGCGTGGTCGTATCTGCACAAATTAGAATGTTGCCGCAGGATGGGTCAGTCATCTCCCTGGGTTCAATCTCGAGAACCCTCTCAGTAATCGACCCTTTACCGCCAGAGATTAATATTGAACCTCGATTGTCTTTAAATCCGAGTGTTTTCATTACTCCGGTAGGCAGTGATAGCGTGTATATTTCCGGAGAGGTGAATGGTAGCGCTTTCTTTGACCTAGAAGTGGTCAGTGACGCTACCGAACTTACTGTCTGGCCCAATACATCCCTGTCTGCATTGCCTGTTGATGCAGCCAATACTGTCATCGGGGCGAGCCGGAATACGCAGTTACGCGCCTCCTATACCAATCTTCCTGATATCGCCAGTACGATCCCTATGGAGATAGTGGGCGTTCCTGACTTAAACACCTATCCGATACTCGATGTACTTTCGAGTAATAACGTGGATGGTTTGACCGCTGAAGTGAATGTCGTTGGGCGTACACCAGCCTGTACAGCGTGCGAATATGACATCGCACGTGACGGCGTATGGCGAGTGGCTCTGCGCGAATATGGCGCGGAGACTGATTTGGTGCCTGAGGTTGAAATTGATGCAAATGGTAGCGCGTCTTTTAATACCTCTGTTTCTACTGGTAGGTCCACATATGTAGCGATAGCTAGATTCTACGATGATAACGGCCGATTGCTGATTGAGAAGCAATCCAACACGGTACGGTATGAGACGGTCGCTACCAACATCAGTGGTACCGCGCAAACAAATTACAGTTACGGTGCGATACCTTTCCGTACGTCGCTGAACGTCCTGCTTGATGATTTCTCAGACTATGAGTATGTGTCTCGCGTCAACTGGCTATCTTCTACTGATGGCGGTACAACATGGGTGCCGTTTTCTGAGGGAAGTCGATCAAACCTTAATATCACTCATACCTTTGCCATAGAAGGCGACTATTTGGTGCGCGCAGAGATCTTCGATACCAGTGGGGGTTCGCGTGTCACGAACAACTTGAGCCTTTCGGTGTTCGAGGCACCGAACGTTAGTATCGACGCGCTTCCCCGGGTATTGGCCGGAGATTCCCATACATCAACCGCGTTGGTGAATGACTCACCTATTGATCTAGGGGAATGGACGATCGAATGGTTAGTGAACGATGTATCGGTGGGTAACGATACTCAGGAACATGTAATCGCCAATGCTCTTGAAGGTGTTCGCTACAAAGTCGAAGCAAAAGTATCTAAAAGCGGATTGCCTCAAGGTCCAACCAATGCGTTTTCGAGCATTCGGTATATCGAATCTGGTGTGCCACGTAACGTGGGGTTCTCAATATCTGGCCCTAACCGGTTGGTGAATGGGGACTCCTTTGTGTTCCATGCTTTGGAGACCAGTAACGATTACGGACTCACCTTAGCAGGTGACTGGATTCTGCCTGATGGGTCACGAGTCGGCGGAACAACCTTGAACTACACGCCCTCCGGTGTGTCTTTAGGGTCTAACTATATTCGGTTCGAGGGCTACTATACAGAAATGCCGGCCTATCGAACCGAGCAGCGAATGCGTGTGAACTTTGTTGAGTCCATCGTTCCGATATTCAGACTGGGTGTCGAAAATCTGCCGATTGCCGCGGCCAGCTCTCCACGGACATTGTCTATTACTGCCACGCAGAGAGACAGTAGCAACAAGGTGGTGAATGCAAGCGTAACTGGTCGTCTCGAAGTACTTCCTGGTGCCGAGGGCACAATTACAATCGCTGGAAATACGATGGGAGCCGGTGCTACCACACCTTATACCATCACCTATGACAACGGTATTCCGGACTTCTCGTACACCCTGCAGCCAGGTGCTAATGGTGATGCGAAGTTGACACTCCGCTTTATACCGGATGACCCGGTCACTAATATTTCGAGTATTGATTTTAATGGGTACGAAACAGTCGTATCGCACGGAATCAAGCAGAATATCGTTAGTGTTGTAGAAAAGATCTCGACGGTCATCGATTCATCTTGCCCAATCGTTGCCGAGCCTGACGCTCGCCTATCGTGCTATATCGTTTGGAACAATACTGCAGGACTCAATGCAAACGGGCCTGTGCTGCACGGAGATTTGCCACCCGGAGGTCATATGATTAGCTTTGATCTTATGTACCGAGACAGCCAAGGTGACCATTTGGTGGCATCGGAGTCGGTCGCAGTTTCCGCTGCGCTGCCGATGTTCAATTTTGTGTTGAATGGTGACGACATTAATCGTGCCTATCTGCGAAATGAGCTTACTCTATCAGGGTTAGAAACCAACGAGGGGCATCGGTGTATGTTTTATACCGGTGAGCACATCCCTACGGACCAAAGGCGCCTGGATAGTAAGGCGGTATATTGCCATGTCAATTGGACTCAACTACCGAATGGTTTCACTATTTCGAATTACCGGCCGGAACGCTTGACGGGAGTGAATGAAGACAGGAACGACCGTACTTTTATCGTTGAAGTGACAGCGATGCTTGAAACTGGCGATATTGTGCACCTCGGCGCCCCAATGTTTATAAAAGATATTCTCGAGCCTGCAATGCCGACGTGGTCTGTAATGCCTTATGTGACAGAGAATAGTTACTATCTTCTGGACTCTGGAAGCAATACGATTCGAGTACGTGGGTATGTGGGTGGCGAAGCTGATCTCGATGTGTTTGTACGCCAGGGGGCTTTCGAAGGGAATATGACGTCTGTGCGGCCTTACCGCAGCCTTCCAGTTTTACAAAGTCCGACGAATTACACGCTTGGCACCGTGAGGGAGATGGAGTTTGTCGCACAGTACAAAGCCGCGCCTGATATCCGGGGGATCTCGACTCAGCAGGTCGTGGTCATACCCAAGCAGCGGATACTCCCCGAAATGACGATTACCGGAGGCGAGTCCGATCTGGATCCTACCGTCATTGATATCAAAATGGTTGATCTGGATTGCAATGTTTGTCCTTATGACCCAGCCGTAATCGGTCAATGGTACCTCGATGTAATAGGAACCACGCGCTATGAGACTAATATCCTTGTGTCTGATGTTCCTCTATATTCCGGGCAGGTTTCACAAAACGTGCCGACCTCTCTGGAGACGATTTCTTATGTGGGGGTGCTAAAATTCATAGATCAAGAGGGGCGCGTTGTCGATACTCGAACGACGCAACCAATGACTGTCACGGCAGTCAAACGCAGTGATTTTGAAGGTCAAATCAGCGCCATAAGTTTGTCAGGTCCTGCTCCCTATCGAGCCTACTTTATGTATACCCCGGATGATCCAAATGAATGGAAGTACATTCGCAGTATTGAGTGGGAAGCTGATGATGGCTTTGGTTGGACTAGTCTAGGCACACAAACTCGCCAAGGATATTTCAAGCCTACGTTTGAGGTGGGGCAATGGTCCGTTAGAGCACGAATCAATGGTATCGCACATACTACCGTCATCGGTGACATCAACGTAGACGTCTATTCTCAACCTATTTTCTCGATCGAAGGCCCTGCAAACGGTCTCTTGAACGAAACTATGGAGCAGACGTTATTTCTGGATGGGCAGCCAATCGATGAAATGGAGTGGGTGGTTGATTGGTACTACGACAACTCTGACTATTTGGACCGCGCAACTGTTTCATTGATAGAGTCGATGCCAGCTCAGCGCACGCTCTATGCTGCAATCTATAAACGGTCGGAGCAATTCAATCCGAACAAGCTGGTATTTAAGAAACAGAAAGCTTTGTCCATGATGGATCCTGTGGCACTGGATTTTGATTTGCAGCTTCCCAATCTAATGGTAGAAGGCGAAACCTACACGCTAACTGCAAGCACAGACAATCCCTGGGGCTTAACGCTCAATGGATACTGGGTGGCTCCTGATGGTAGCACGCACAACGGGACGACCATCAGTTATACCGTAAGCGAAAGGACATGGGATGCGCGTGAGTTCCAGTTCCATGGACACTATGACGAAAGGCCGCTTGTTACGGGTATGCGTAATGCTTACATCCCGCACAGCTCAAATGAAGCGCCGCGGTTGTTGTTAATTGCCAGTGAATCCATGCCTGTCGCCTCACCCGGCACTGTGTCAATTACGGTTTTCCCTGATGGCTACCACTCCCACCGCTATTACCAGGATGCGGAGATTACTGCCACGGTACCCGACGGCGTTGAACTATTGGCGATCAACGACAACGTGATCTGGTTACGCTTTACCGAACAGGTGACTGGAACCATTGGTGTTACTGCAACCAAGAACGCCAAGACGGAAAGTGCGAACTTCTCATTTGAGAGTGCGGCTCCAAGTATACTGAACGCAGCGCTGACGTCCTTAGTCGAGCAAGACTATATAGATGCCAGCGGAAAAGCGGTATACAGCGTCGCTACAAGTGGTGTGGTGCTGCCTGAACGTATTCAGTACTACGACGTTTTGGTAAATGGTCAAACACCTTCTTATAAGCGCTACTATCAGGATGTCTTGACTGTATCTGGTGATGATGGTGCAGCGAACAATGTGGAGCTGACGTTTTACACCAATTATGGCCGTGAGTTTAGTGCCAATGCATCGTTTACCGTTAACTAGAACATAATGATTTCGGGTTACTGAAAACACAGCTGCATCAATTAATGTTGATGCAGCTGTGTTGGTATTCGAAGGCATCATCACTTCGAAAGACCGTCTTTAATCAGTCAACAGCAGTAGTTTTGTTTGGTCGTATTTGCACAACCGCGCAAGCTAAGTTTCCCTCTTATACCTCAGTCTCCATTGGTTTAGCGGCCAGTCTGTCGCATCAATAGACCCGTTATTCTGGATAGTGTTCATTTCCTAGAGTGCTCTCACCCCAGAACCATCCCAGGACCTAAGCCTGGGAGGGTTCCGTTCCTCAGTGCAAATTCGCCATGCAGGTAGGCCAAACAGATGCGCCGACCAACGACATTGGTGTTGACCAATTGCGCTCAGACAACAGAAACCAAGCATCAAGGAAATATTTCTTCAGGGGGGAAATATTTCGTAGTCACCGGCGGCCCTAACAATACTATGCAAATATATCGTTAATATGCATGTTTTTGTATTCTCCGCCAACCCCGGCCCGATTCTCCAGTCCTTACTATGCATATATATCTATGTCTTTAATGACACAAACTATTTAAACGATATCTGGAGAATTACCATGAACAAACTGAAAACTTTTCTGAGCAACCACAAAACTGCCATCGCCACTGCAGCTGCTATCGCTGTACCAAGCGTTCTCTATGCTGCGCTTCCAGCTTCTGGTCCAGCACTGGACTTCCAGGCAGCCATGCAGCAAGTACAAGACTGGACTGAAGGCACTCTGGGTGCATTGCTGGCCTTCTCTCTGCTGGTTGTTGGTATCGGTATGGGAATTATGCGCCAGAGCATTGCGGCCGTAGTGCCTGGGGTTGCTTCAGCGATCGCGCTGTCTCAAGGCCCTGGTATTTTGCTGACTATCTTCGGTGCTACTGTCTAATACCCGAAGAAGCAAAATCGAAAAAGGAGGGTTTATCCCTCCTTTTTTTTTGCCTATACTATGCAAACATACTACTAATAGGCAAAGCAATGGACCAGTTATCTCGGAACCGACTCCTGCTCAATCGTGTCAACAGTGCTGAACTGTTCTATCCCCTATCTGTTGGTGAAGTGGGCGAGAAAAAGCTCACGTACTTTCAGTTGGATGACGAATATGTTGGTTTCGCAATCGGTGTCACCGCGCTCAATGGAGCAAGTGAACAGCACGTATCGCAGATCAACCGCTTCATCTCCAAACACTATCCGCATGGGACGATCATTCAAGTCAGTATGTTTGGGGGACCCAATGTCTACGGGAAAACCCGGCTCTATCGAGACTTTCACAAAAATACGGGACAGCCATTCCTCGATGCGTTTATCAGTTCACGTGTAGAGTATCTTGAGCAAGCCACGAAAACAGGAATTGACCGCGCCAGCCACAACCTCCTGAAGAGTTTCGAATGCGTAGTATCCATCAAGATACCGAAGTACGAGCTACCGTTGAAAAAAGATCTGTTCGATCAGGAAATAGAGAAGATCATCAGTGAATCATTTGAGATCCTGGGTGCGATTGGGCTGATGCCTTACGTGATGGATGCGAATGAATACGTAAAGTTCGTTCAGAGCATTCTGAACTGGGATGACAACGCGTACTGGAAGAACGAAACCACCGATCTAAGGGCCACGCACTATGACCCTTCAAAGCCTGTGCGTGATTCGTTTTTCGAACCGGGTAATCGACTTAGTATCGATGATCACGAGAATCTGCGCTTGGGGCGTAAGCATGTTGCATTGATGTCCGTTCAAAACTATCCGGAGTACATTTGCATCCATGACATTGTTCGACTGATCGGCAATGTAAAAGACGGGCACAATGAAGGCCTCCGCAACCACTTCCTGATGACGGTGAATATTATTGTCGAGGACCAGCATAAAGAGCGTGGCCGCTTCGAGAAGAAGAAAATGAGTAACCAGCGCCAGGCATTTGGGAAGATGGCGCAATGGGTGCCCGAGTACGGACGCCGGCAAGTCGACTTCGATTCCATGAAGAAGCAGATGGATGATGGCTCTTCGATCTTGCGCGTAATGCATACCATTACGCTGTTTGCGGATTCCAAGCGTGAATTGGATAGCGCTTGTAGCTCGATGCAAAGTTACTGGAATGGTAAGGAGTTCGAATTTTACCGTGACTCGTTTATTGCCTTGCCTGTCTTTCTTCAACAGATACCGTTGAACACCGATTACCAAATTTACAACTACTTAGGTCGCTACTGGACAATGCCTTCTATTGTTGTGGCCAACTCCTTACCTTTGGTAACCGAATGGGAAGGAGGATACAAGCCCGCGATGATCATGACTACGCGGTTGGGGGCCCCGGCCTTCTTTGACCTCTACGAGTCCAGCACCAGCTTTTCTGGGTTGATCGTAGCGGAGTCAGGATCAGGAAAATCTGTACTAGCTCAGTATTTGGTAGCATCGTACCAATCTTACCGCGATCAAAACACCCAGGTTTGCCGCACTTGGATCATCGACATAGGCGGTTCTTACAAGCGCTACTGTAAGCGAGTCAACGGCAGTTATATTGATTTTCGAGATCACGATCTGGTTATCAATCCATTTGAGACGGTAAAAACAGAAGAGGACTATAAGGACTCAGTTGAAATGCTGCTGGGTATAATCTCTGTGATGGCTTCTCCAACAGAGACGCAAACGGATTTGCAGAAGTCCGCAATGCGTGATCATCTGCGGTCGGTATGGAGCTCTAAGCATGAGCAAACTACGATCGATGATATTGCTAAGTCATTCTTGACCGATGAATATGAAGAGGTGCGGCGACTTGGGCGCCAGATTCGACCTTATACGACTGCAGGAGACTTTGGTAAGTATTTCAATGGCAAGTCAAATGTCGACATGCACCAGAATGAGCTTGTCGTCCTTGAGCTTGAAGGTCTGAAAGAGAGTGCAACCTTACAGCGCTCTGTGTTGTATATGATCATGTACTCGATTACGCGGGCTGTGAACGACTTACCAAAACACGTCCGTAAGAATATCTTGGTTGACGAAGGGTGGGCGCTGATCTCCAAATCGGAGGATGTGGCACAATTCCTGGAGGGAATGTATCGTACAATCCGGAAAAAATTTGGGGCATGTATCTTCATTTCCCAGGGTATCAAGGATATTAATAAATCGCCTTCAGGTCGCGCGATCGCCGACAACAGCCCCAACAAGCTGTTGCTTGGACAACAAGTTCAAGCAATCGAATCGGCCAAGCGGGATAAAGATATTGTGCTCGATGACTACGGCTGGGAGCAGCTAAAATCGGTCAAGACCATTCGTGGGGTCTACTCCGAAATTTTTGTTATGCAAGGATCACGGTATGGTGTACTGCGATTGGCGATGAGCCGGGAGAGTGTACTACTGTTTACCACTGATCCGAATGAGGTGGCCTTGCTGGACGCAATTGAGAATCAGGGTTATAGCGCTGAAGAGGCTATTAAACTGTTCGTCGATTATGAGGAGAAAGGGCGACTGCATGAATTGCAGAACAAGTTCCTTAACTTGAACAGAGGTGGGCAGGAATCTGAGGTATCGGCTGCTACTTTGCAATAGGATTCTATTGAGTTTTAAGACTTTGATGTATACTATTGCAAAGTAAACAGGAGGGCTTACATGCCGAACTCAGATAAACAGCGCGACTGGTCACAATACGCTTCGCTCGAAGAGATGTCGGTGTGGTCGCAAGAAAAGAAAATCAGAACCTTTCGTGAGTGGATGGCTTATCCAAAGAGTAAGATGCCGGAGGATTTTTTCTTCAACCCTCAGCTGATGCCCGGCTTCAAAGAAATGGGCGGTTGGGGTGGCTTTCTGGGTACTGGTCGACGCCGGTATGGCGAAGAGTGGGCATCTCTCGAAGAAACCATCGAATACATCAAGCACTTGAATGCAACGCAACTAAAGGAAAATCCGATTACCACGATGGCGGCTTGGGTGCGATATTGTCAGGATCCAGAGTCCGAAGTTCCAAAGCGCTACCCAATGCGGATCAATCTGCATTATGGTAAGGAATACACTAAAAAGGGCCCCTTCCAGAAGCTGATGGACATCGAAACCCTTTGGAATTTTGAAGTTTGTCGCGAGTATGTGCGTGGTAAGCGATTTAAGGGGACCAAAGAGTTCGTACTGTGGGCATCTACTGACCAGCGCCCAAGTCAGTGCCCGCGTAATCCCGAAGCGGCGTACCGTGACAGGGGCTGGATTAATATGCGCGATTTTCTCGGTTTGGATGCTGCGTGCCCTGAGAAGTTGGATCGCTTGGTCAAGATGGTGAAGAAAGACCGGAAGATGCATAATTTGGTCACTAGCCTGATCGGCAGCAAGATCGATGTGACCAAGCTAGTCGATGATTTCGGGGTCTTGTGCAAGGACAAAAGCGAGTTCAATGATATCTTCAGTGCTATAGGGCCGATTGAAACAAGGACTCTGATCCACGACCTGATGAGTCGCGTAGCCGACTAGCTCATCAGACTTTAAATGGCGGGGAACCGCCAATTTTTTTGCATCTGTACTATGCAATAATACTCATAATAGCGAAAAGGACCGGGCTCAGCTAAAATCATGCTTGCTAAGGGTCATTCACGAGGAGTGCTACATGATACGCCTGTTGGAATATAAGTTCCGCGCCGTCGTCGCCTTTTGGGACAAGCAAAGAATGGTAATGCTGATCAAGTGCCTAGCACTATCCGGGGCAATGCTGGCTAGCGTTTTGGTGTTCAAGCACTACTACCTGATCGGAGTAAACGTTTACTACGAAACCGACCTATCGTGCGACTCAGCCCGGCTGTTCTTGATGGAGAATCGCCAAGTAAACAGTGTTGCTTACGATGACTATCTGATCTTCAACAAATCCCCTGTAGAGGGGTTATTTAAAGAAGAACGCATGTTTATCAAGACAGTCGTGGGGTTGCCTGGCGATCGTGTGGAGCTGATGGACAACGCGACGCTCATCAATGGCCGACTCGTTGCGGATCGAAGTCTGAGTGCCAAGTTGCGCAAGATTGGGTTAGGTGAGGAGTATTACAGCAGTAAGACTTTTACCATTCCTGAAGGTCACTACTTTGTATTGGGCAAAAACCTCGATTACTCGTTTGATTCGCGCTATTGGGGCTTGGTGAAGCATGACGACATTGTCGGTAGAGTGGTGTTTTCGATATGAGGCTGATTTCAATCTGTATTGCACTGCTGATATCGCTTGCGACACATGCAATGTCTCAAGACGACGACATTCGAGCCATCGTTGCTGAGACAGAGAGGCTATTGGGTGAGGGTTCACCTTTGACGAAGCAAGATAGGGCGATTACTGACATGGCGTTGGACTACGAGTCCACAGCATCAATCGCAAGGCCTGGTTTCGATCCAGCAAAACTGATAGACCAAACACAGCAAGCCTTTGGCATTGATATTCCTGGAGCCTTGGGTAAGACGCGTGATGAAGTCATCAATCACAGGCCAAAAGGGAAGTCGGATAACGTCATCGATGCCATGGACGAGGGAATCGTTATTTTTGTTTCCCAGAGTATGGGCCGGAGCTTACTGGAGCAAAGTATTGTGCAGGCCATTAAACATGACGCTGTGATCGTATTTCGAGGCGTTAACCAGGATCAGCCGATCGATGACATCCTGAACTTAATGGGCGGCATCGTAAGAGATAATGGATGGGACGACATTCCCAAGGTGTTATTGGATCCACTGAGTTTTCGCAGGTTGGACGTGCAGAAGGTTCCAGCTGTTCTTGTTAAAGGAGCAGATGGCCAACAAGCCACCTTTCTCGGGCGTTTGAATCTGGCTTGGATCAAGCAGCAGGTCAGTCTATACGGTTACAAAGATTTCGGGCTGTCAGGGGAAATCGTCGACATATCAGAAGTCGATATGATCGATGAGATCCAGCGCCGGTTGGCTAATGTTGACTACGATGAGCTGCGCAAAGACGCGACGAAAAACTACTTCGAGAAAAAGCACCGCTTTATCCACCTACCTACAGCACAGGAAAATCGTTCGTATTATTTGGACCCATCATTTCGAACTACCAAAGACCAGCTGTTGCCTACTGGTCAATACTGGTACAAGGCCAATGAGACTCATAACCCGTTGTCGAACGTGACGCTGCGTAAACAATACATCGTCATTGACCCCTTAAATAAAGCACATCTCGAGAAACTACGTGATTTGTTGAGAACTGGCGAGATTGGCGGCAAAGAACGAACACTCCTACTGACGCGCATTCCATCAGAGAATTTTACGCCCTTGATTTTCGAATTGCGCAAAGAGTTCCTGGCGGAAGCCTACTTGTACACCCAGATCGTGCACAACAAGTTTGGAATCGAACATATCCCGGCGATGGTTGAGCAGGCCGGCGATCAACTCTTGATTCGTGAGTACGGGATATTTTGATATGTACTTAATTGACCGACTGATATTTTGTCTTCTTTTTCTCGTAAAAAAGCCCGTCACGTTCTTGGTGTGCGGTTTCTTCATAGGAGGGTTGGCGGCACATAACATACCCCAAGTAGATGGGCTGATGGGGCGGATATCGGAGGGAGTGTCGAATTATGGAGTGCAGGAACTCGTAGACGGACCTCAAAGTGCTGAAGAAGTGATCAGCCAATTGCATCAGGAGGGCATGAAATGATCAAGTGGTTTGTTCTCGTCATCATGGCGATCTCGGCAGTTACCACAAGAGCCGATGCTACGATCACCACCGACTCAAATGCATTATGCCCAGATGCCGAGGTGTTTGGAGCAAACATGATCACCGGAATATGTTATTCGTGCATGATGCCCATGCAGTTAATGGGGTATATCGAGTTTGGAGAAGGACAAGCGCCAGAAGGCGCGTCCAGGGACATTACTTGCAATTGCAATGATTCATTTGGAATGCCTACTTTTAGCACAACGATCTCTATGTGGATGCCGCAGAGGGTCTACGAGATTGTAAAGGTCCCGTTCTGCAGTCCCACATTGGCAGGCACTGTCATCGGTAGTACGACCGGTGATCTAGAGGGGATGTCCGTACTGGATATTGTAGGTCAGCGACCTTCGCGCCCAAATGAAGTGACAGAGCGGACGCGGTACCACCTCCATGCATTCGAGTTCCCCTTGCTGACCATTCTCAAGTTGTTTGCCAACGTTAATTGCATGAATGGCGGGGTCGCTACGGTAGATATGGCGCTTGCGCCAAGCGAGTTATTGCCAACATGGAATGATGAAGAGCTTTCATTACTCACTGCTGCAGAATGTACATTAGCAGCAAATCCATTAATGGCGCCGCTATGTTCCATTGATGGTGTGTCTTCAACGTTATTTTGTAGTCCGATGGATTCGCTACCGTATTGCGCCGGGTTTTGGGGGCTGACATGTCCCATGTCCGGTCACGTCAATGCACCAGTCAATTCGACCATCGAGCAGAGCCTACTGAAAGCGCGTTATATTCAGTACAACCATCGCATGGGCGTACTTGAGAAAACATATGGGGAAGACGCGTTTTGTAGTACGGGTGGCTTCGCCTACACGATACCAAAACAACAATATCGTTTCTCAATGCTCTATCCCGTGAAAGAAGCGTCTCCCATTCCCGCAGGCCAGCCTGGGGGGAATCCTCCAGACGCCGACATTAACGAATCGTGTACGGGCTCATGCTGCCACTACCTTGGAGAGCATCATTGGAAGTGGGGGCTTGGACGGAAGTACCCAGGACCTGGTGAAAATTCCGTTTATATGGGCTTTCAGTACCACCAGTGCTGCAATACCCTGATCGGGGGGTCTTAGTGCGTACTCGCTGTCAACGATACGTGGTCTGGGTGATCAGTGTATTGCTGGTCTACAGTCCTATAAGTTCATCCGTTCATGCGGATTCTTACTATGACTACTCGGATCCGCCCCGCGGTGGTGGGGTCTACAACGACGGGTCGAATCTCCCCGATGGTGGAGGTTCGTACTGGGATGGTGATCTTCCTTCTGCTGGAGGGTCATATTTTAGCACAAGCGATATAGCGGCTCCTGGTGGAAGCTACTTTGATACCTCAACCCTTGAAAGTAGGTTTGCCGATGATGATGCATTCCGATCCTACAATAGGGGAGGGACGAACCAAGCCAATGACTTTTTCAATGAGGCAGTAGCCCCAGGGATGAAAACGCCTGATGCTTCGGGCGATACCAGTTTTCGATACCGCCAATTCAATTATCAGCAAGGGACGAATCAATCGGTCACAATTAACACGGCGACGGATATCCATTATTCCGATGACCCTGGTGCGTTGGAGTCATTAAAGGACAGTACCGCGGATCTTGCGAACGACCCGGGCGAAATCAATAGCCAAACGGCCGACCTTATTGCTTCAAATCCGGAATATTACGATACAGCGAATGTAGGGATCGCGTCATCGACACACCCGGACTACTACAACGACCCAATTATGGTGCATTCCCGTGACGTCTTTGCCAACCTGAGTAATGAAGTTGGCGAGTCGAATTGCACAGTCACTAAACAATTTACGAGCACAGAAACAGACGCCCATGTAGAAGACATCCGTATATGCCAAACCTACGTCACTCCGCCAACCTGTACCTTGAATCGATTTATTACAAGTGTTGAAAAGCTGAACCTCTGTGAGGTTAGCGATATCGAACAGAATGATTTTGTTTACCGTTACACAGCTGAGAAAGGGTTGGGGACCACTTATTTACCCGGTGATTCTTGGACGCGCATGCGCATCAGGCCGATATGCACAAACGTCAATGTCATAGATGACGGAGAAGTGGGAACTTTTTACCTCCGTCTATCGAATTGGCGTTTTGGTAACGATGACAAAGTAAGAAAAATTCCTGTCGATAACGACCCGAACTGGAAGACCGTGGATTGGGGAAGTTCTTGGATTTACACCAATGATCTTGGTCGGTCCGGCCGATTGAAGTACCGGAATCATGCCTGCGACGTGGATGCAGATGGAGAATACACCGGGTACTGCTCAATCGAATTTGCCATGGAGTTTCGCAATGATGTTACGAATGCGAGGGCAATTTGCGGGATCTTTGGATGTATGGATAGTGACGGAGAGACTTGGGACGAAAAGAATGCTTCGGGGGACTTAGCAAACTACGTGCGCGATGATAACCAAGGGCGGCCTTTCACCTATTATCGAAGTCGTTTGCAGTATACGGTGCATGAGGATTTTACCTACGACCCGCCAGGTTGCAACACTGACCCTGGTTGTGAGATCAAAGCAGATCCACTTTGGGAGCCGATCGAGGCCAGTATTCTGGATTCCACATCGAGCAATACTTGGCAATGCCAAGATGCGACGAACGATTACATATACAACGATATTCAGATTGATCCCACTGACCCGACGCTGTTCGGAATTTATTGGAACGCTGATCCTCTTTTGAATACCCGAATTGAAGGGCCTGCACCGATGTTTCCGGGCGACCGGGATGATTTGGTGTGTTACAAAGCGAAAGCGCGCAACTATGATTGTGGTTTCGGAAATCAGGACGGTGGCGGTGGAGGAGTAACATTACCCGTTGATCTGGCCAATGGTTCAACGCGTGACGTTCCATTGGATCAGGATTTTTACGAGCAGGCAGCCCAAGGGTGCGACGTGCTGGATGAGGATCCTTCTTGTGTGTTGTTAAGCGAACAGGCTATCGATTTTACCAGTACCGGACGACCATTGGTGTTCGAGAAAACCTTCGATTGTGGGTTCGATTATACCGTTATTGACACAGACGTTGAGTCCAGCATGAGTTGCGTGACGGATACGCCCTGCGTTGGTAACGACTGCATGGATACTTGGGAAGAAACCAATCCTGATTTTATCCCGGTTGCTGTGGCGGCTTCAGCCAATTCTGAGGCGAAATTTGATAGCGAATGTTTAAGTGGTGATCCCGGAGATTGTTCATTGTTCGGGGGCAAGCAGCTTGGGTGCAAGCAAGCCATGAAAGGCTGGGTGGATTGTTGTAACAATGGAATGGCGGTCGGGATGGCCCAGTACGCTCAGGCAGCGTTTGCGATTCATGACATGCTCGAGCAAGCCGGTATTTATCAAAATGCATCAACAATGGCATCCTCGGCACTAAGTGCCGCCAACGCTTCATTGGTAGAGGCGACAGGATTTGATATTGCGGGTTCCTGGAAACAGGTCTCCACAGGGGCTGAAAATCTCTACGATGACGCTGCATCGTCTGTGAGTGAGGCGATGGCGGAACTCTCGGAACCATTTGTATCTGCTTGGGAAAGCATGTTTGTCGAAGAGGCTGCGACCGAAGTTACCGCGGACGCGGCGGCGAGCTATGCCGCGCCAGACTCTATGCTATCTGCGGCAAGTGCGTCGATTGAGGGAGCAATAGTCGCGGCCGACCGCTGGGTCGCTGAACAAATTATTAATGTGATGGGGCCAGATAATGCGGCTTACATCGTCTATGTGCCACCCCCCCCTCCTCCGGACGCTGTTGGGCCTCCCGAACCGCCAACTGTGTCTGGGGGGCCTATGATGTCGGCTCTTTCTACCGCAATGACAATTTATGCAGTGTATCAGATGGTTGATATGGCTCTACACATGATTTACGCCTGTGAGCCTGAGGAAATGGAATACGAGAAGAAAAACTCTGGCCAGGTCTGTGCCGGTGGAAATACCTACTGCGCAGATGAATGGGGTAATAGCTGCATTGAAGAATGGCGAACGGCATGCTGTTTCGAAACAAAACTGGCACGCCTGATTCAGGAGGCGGCTGAAAGACAAAATGTGAGGCCTTCATTCGGTACGGGTCCTAATATGGAATGCCGAGCGCTGACGCTCAATGAAATTAAAGCGATCGACTGGGATGACATAGAGCATGAGGAGTGGCTCGAGGTTCTTACAGTAAGTGGACGCTTGCCAAATGGCTTGGAAGATGCAGAGAATTTTATGAGCCTTGAGAACATGACCCGGGATACCTATATGACCCAGGATGCGATGGACGCGGAGAAAGCGACACGGGAAGAGGCGGCTGAGCAGCGCGACGCGACTCTTGCTAAAGCGACCCAAGATTTAGCGAGAACCGAAAGCAAAATTGCTCAATTAAACGACCAAATCGCCGCCTGGCAGGCGCGCAAGGCCGCTGAAGAAGCCAAAGCTCCGATGGAAAGGGATATGGAGTTGATCGCGGACCTAGAGAACAAGATTGCATTGGCTGTAGCGGATCGTGATATCGCGATAGAGGATCGAGGCATTTTGAATACAAAGATTAACAACTTGAACAATATGCAGATCTCTGATTATTCGGTGCAAGTGCCAGAGCAAAGTACGACAATCCAGCGACTTCAAAACCGAATCGGCGAAGGCACAACGGGCCAAACTTTATCTGAAATTAAAGAACTGCTCCGCATGAAGGTTTGGCACCCACCAGACAGCTAAGCATTGTCATGCATCAAGGAGGATTTGCCCGGGAGCTGCCAGTTGCATGACAATACCGTGAGACCCAAGGATCTCCTTCGCGACTAACAAGCCGGTTGAAATGCTATCAGTGTCCTGATTCGGTCCTAACGTATGTACATCATGAGGCACGTTAAAGGAATATTCCCAAGTGATGATCATTTTAGCGGCGACCCGGTCATTGCATCGAATAATAATCTGGGGCTGTTTCGATTGGTTGGCATGGTGCAACGTGAATGACCAAATATTGAACAGACAGTGTAGCAAGATCTTTTGAGGGATATGGCAAATCCACGCGGAAGGAACATCGATCTTGATGTTGACGGTTGAGTTTTCATGCTCGAGGAACCTGGCGCTTTCCTTGATTGCTGACAGCATGGATGGGTGAGGAAGCTTTTCTCTATTTTTGGGGCTGAGAACGGTATTCACTTTCTCTCTCATAGCGACTAAGTTATCCCGCAAACGTCTGGCGCGTTTAACAGATGTTTCATCCGCTGGACTATTCTTTTCTAGCCTGGAAACTAAGGTGTCGGCAAGAAAGACGGGCGTCCCGAGGTCGTGGCTCATGCCTGAGGCAATACGAGCAAGAAAATTAAGCGAATCAGATTGTAGAAGGAGTTGCCTGGTGGCGGACAATTGATTCTCCAGGTTTTTTACGTAATCCGCAGTACGCTGATTAAATTCCAGTTGCAAGTATGCCAATGCGAGGAAGGTAAAAAAGAAAGCCCCATAAAGCACTGCCAGTAAGTAGGCCGGGTTGACTTCCAGTGTGAAGAACGCCCCAAAGTAGAAGAAGAGCAAACTGTAAAGGTAAAGCAAAATAAAGTGCGAGCCATGTCGATACTCACGCTTCATGCATACCATCAATAAGCCACAGGTAAATGCGCAGAGGGCGAGTAGTATCCCTGAAAGGGTTAAATGAGGGTAAACCCATAGTACCGCGGCAAGGCCCAGGAGTACCGCCGCGCAATATCTCTTGATAAACGTTACCTGGTGCAGTGGCACGTATTTGCAACATGCAACGACAAAGTCCAAATTACACAGTACGTATGCATAGGTGAGCGCGCAAAGAAGAATGATTCCCAGGGATTCCGGAACGTGCGGGTAAAGACTGAATACCGTGACAAGGCTGAAAAAACTGATCGATAGTTTTAATGCGCCAAAGGCATGCTTTGATTGTTCTTGACGGTAATGCACAGCTTGTATGTACAAGCAAAGCAGGCCAAAGCAGGTAGCCGCGACAATCGCATACGAAAGAGACATGAGCGCTGATTGACGGTCTAATTTATTAAGGCGTAGATGTTGGAGCGAATCTCATCATATTCGTTCCATGGTTTGATGATATAGCCATTCACCAATGCTTCATTAATCGCCTGGACGATCGGCTCGAACTTATTATCGCCAGTTTGTATCATCGTTTTGATTCTAGGGTGAATTGCTTTGGCGGCTTTAATCAGATCCCAGCCGTCTTTTGGCGCCATGTTAAGGTCGGTAATAAGCAATACATAGTCATTCGAAGACTCCAATATTTTGATGGCTTCCTCTGCGGAGTTCGCGGTATCAATCTTGAAGTGCTCACCGAACAATTCAGTGAACGTCTCACAAATTTCCGGGACATCGTCGACAAATAAAATACGTTTATCCAAGTGCATGCTAAATGTCCTTTGCTAGTCCGTGTTTTAAGACCAATTGAACCAGATCGTCATTCCGTTTGAGGCCAAGTCTACTTTTTAGATGGTGACGATATTGGTAGATCGTTGCAACGGATTTTCCGGTGAGTTCGCTAATGGATTGGGAGTCTTTGTGTATGTAAGGCAGAATTTCCAGATACCGTTTTTCTACGCCATGAAAGAGCGCCTGAATGTGCTGACGTTCCTTATCAGATTGTTTGATAATATTGGGGGATATGTATAGCCCTGAGGTATTGCTCAGCAGGTGTTTCAATGCGGCCAAGAAGTGATCGAGCTCGTCGTGATCGCATATATGAATAGAGCTCAGGTCTTTGTATATTCGCTGTGCTGCGATGTTAGATGAATAGTAGAATGCGGTCTTGACCAATTTTACTTTCAGCGTCCGAAATAATTCCTGATGCTCCTCCAGAGGAATCATGTCAGGATCAACGATTAAACGACCGCGCAGGCCGATGGATGCAGCCAGTTCCCGTGAACTGTCACAGGGCCACACTCTGCAATGAATATCTGGGTACCGGGCTGATATGATGTGCTGAATACCTACTGAATGCATGTTCTTTTCGAGGCAGATATACACATCCATGATTCACATGCCCACATTATTGTTGCGTTACGGGTTTATGGTCGCGTAACAATAGGTCGGAGTTAAATAATGAATATGCTTTTAGCCAGTCCTCAGACGAGAAGCTAATCGTATGAAGAATGGAGTGGTTCAAGCATATGGATACGTCGTCGGTGGCGTGTAACCCGGCCATGGAATGTGTTTGAGCGATGAAGTTTCGGAAGTGCAATTCGGTGTCGCTGTTTAGCCACCGATTAATCATATGTTCGGTAAGCTGGCTGGTATCAACCAAATCTAAGAGGGCCGACACTTTATTTCGATATTGCGGGTAATCGCTGGCAAACAACTCAGCGAACGTGTCACAACGATTATCAACCAGCGCTTGATAGGCCTGCACAAAGGACTCAGAGGGCAACCCTTGTCCCATTGCCTTATCAATACATTCCTCGATTTGATCAAAGATATTTTTGCTTTTGGTGATATACCGATGCACCAGGCCGCTATTAACCGCCTGCAGTGTCAAACGGACGTCATTAGCACCAGAAATAAGTACACGAAATGCCCCGGGGAATAATACCTTCACCAGATCGAGAAGATCATTACCGACGCCATCTTTCAGGTGTTGATCTGTAATAATGGCTTTTAGCGGTGCTAGCGGGTCAAGCGAGGCGATCAGCCCATGAGCAGACTCGAAAGACTCAGCGTACTTAAATTCGACACGCTCGTCTTCGAGGTCTTCTCGGAGTATTTCGATAATCTGGGATTCATCATCGACAACGATTATCAAGGGCTTCATTTAGTTCCCCATTAACCGCCCGATCAGTGATGCGCTGCGACGCGGACAGTCTGATTATGAATAAATGACATATTTAAAACATTATCTGGAGCGGAATCAAGAGATTCCTGATGGAGCTCTTTAAGGAGTTTACAAAGATTTTGGTATTGGTAGCTATCAAGGGGGTAGTCAATTTGATTCTCTGCGGCCACTATAAAATCGAAAAGATCTTCGGCTGCCCAATCGATTTTCATAGCGATCTCGTCCGGGCCTTGCACTGCGCCGACGTCTATTAAAATGGTTAAAACCTCTGCAATTTGGGTTTGTTCGGCGAGAGTAAAGCTGTGCATTGCGGATTGAGAATTCATTACATCCATTTTTTTGTCCCCGTTGATTGAGTTTTGTTGTTTGTTTTCCTGCAGTTTGTAAAACCGGGGCTCTGCTGTACATTAAAAAATCTTTATAAAAATTGAATTAGTGCAATTGGCGATTTTTGAAATGTGAATTGTTCTACATTTTTTTGTTGGGTGTGGTAAAGATACTTACACGGTTTCGGCCGGTATTTTTAGCATCATAAAGTTGCTGGTCGGCCACTTCGAAAACTTCTTTGTGCTCATGCGAAGCAGACTGAAATGATGCCCCCCCAATCGATACCGTGACAGTGAGCTCTTGGTTAGAACATTTTAGCGTTGTTGCAGCGACGGCACGCCTGAGTCGCTCGGCAATCAGTTTGAGTTCGATATCGGGTGTCCCAGGAAGAAGGATAGTAAATTCCTCTCCGCCGGTGCGAAATACTGAATCGACGCCTCTGAGGGAGTCGCTCAATCGTCGCGCGACGCAGGCAAGCACTTCATCGCCGGCAGTATGCCCATAACTGTCATTCACGCGCTTGAAGTGATCTATATCGATCGCGAGCACACTGTAGTCTTTAAGTATTTGTCTCGCGATGGACTGGTCAAGACTTTTTCTGGCGTGATTGAAGCTCAAACGATTAGCGATGCCGGTGGTGGGATCAATGAATGAGAGGCGTGAAAACCGCTTGCGCTCTGCGCTAGTTGAATACAGTGCGATCGCAATTGAACCGGTGGACAAGAGGTAGAACGCAATTGATTGTGGCTGTGCCACAGAGTGATCAAGATATACGCTGCCAAGAAGGATTAGCGCTGTATGTGGGGCAAGCCAGGTAATGAAATTTGGCGTGTAGTTAATCGCCAGCCAAATTGGAAAAAGCAAGCCAAAATAGTGTTGTAGCCCGGACGCCGGATGCGTGACGCTGAGCAGCAGCGAGGTAACAAATAGAAAGGGCGTGAGCTCCTTGACCTGTGCACGCTGCAGAACGATCCAAGCTAGGCATACTAAGACGGCGCCACAGAGTATCGAGAAAATCGCAACGCTGGGCACGAAGGCAAGTGGTTGGCTAAAGCTGTAGGTAAACAGCGCACCGGTCAGGAGCGCAACGAATATTGCCACATGGCGGAGATCCGGGACAGCATACTCTTGGGCATAGGTTTGATAAGACATCAAAATATTAAGGCCTTCTAAAAAAAAGCCTCAATGTAAATTGAGGCTGGGTAAGGTCAGTCGAATTTGGCAGTCAGAATGGCACGATCACCGTTCTGAGAGACAAATCGCGTGCTTTTTTCACGCACTTCATCGACCACAAATCCGAGACTTTCTAAAAAGCCCCTTGCAGTCTCCGAATCTGCAAATTCTTCGGTTGTTGCTGAACGCACATCGGTCGGAGCGATGATGCGCACTGTGGCAACAGCGTTAGAATTTGCAAGTACCTGCTTGCGATCCGCTTGGATCGATTTCTCCACCCAATAGTTGTAATGCTTTTCAGCTACAGGGTCGGCAACAGGCTGGCCCTCGTCGTTAGGCCTTTTCTCTTCGACTTCGAATACTTTCGCCCACATGTGGGGAGCATACTCGAGTATGTCGTCCTTCGTGACCAAAGCGATCTTGATCTCACGGTTATTGATGTCATCAATAACACGTTCGATATCAAGAAACGTCTCGGTACGAGGTCGACCTCTACCGCTTTTAACGGATAGTTGCTGCGGATCTGGTGCGGCGTCTCCGAAGAGATCGTCGACCTGATTTTTTGCAGCAATCTGAGCAGCCTTAGTGGCCTGCTCTTTTGCTTTCTCAAGCCAGTTTTTACGCACTTTGTCGCGAAAAGGCTTGGATAACGCTGATTCAAGAAAACGGCGACGAACCCGCTTCCAGTTTCTTTTCTGCTCCACATTAAATTCACTAGGATCGATATCCAGGTGATTGCGTGTCGGGCAGATGCCTTGGGTCTGAACGACCTGAGCTTCGTTGGTTTGTTTGACATACAGATACATGGATGACTGAAAACCATCATCCAAGTTCTCGACATGATCAGCTACACGAGCCATGAGAACCTCCACAAAAACATAAATAGTTTTGAATTGAGAAATCCCGAGAGGGATCTGAACACGAATGCGTTCTCTGGCAAGAACAAATCGCGTTAAAGGAGGTTCGAACAGGTCGAAATTACCGAAAGGTATTTATGACTTTAGACTAAATTGCGTACAGCTTCAATTAGAAACTATGCATTTTAACTTATTTCGGCCATTAAACTGCTTATTGAAAAACTGTTCACATTCAAGGATGGCTGACTCATCGAACACGCCAAGTATATGACACAAATAGCGAGCGAAATTTGCATAGTATGGCTGATTGAGGGGAATTACTGCCGTTTGAATTCCCTCTAGTTGCGCAATACACGGATAATGAACTTGATTGAGCGTGATATTTCCTGGAGCGTAATGAATTGAGTATTCGTCGCAAAAAAGAAGCTGCACAGATGCCAGGGCGGAAGGACACTGCCCCAAGGTGCCGTATTGGTTACCCACCTGAATGGATAAAGAGGATCTTTGCAGATAGCCATGGATCCAATGGTCTTCGGGGAGTTTCATTTCGAATATCTCATAGGCGTTTGGATGCAGCGCTGAGAAAACTTGTTCAACGGTCGAGGTGAACGCAGACGAGATCGCCATTGGCCGGTAGGGCACTACATGAACATTGCCATCATGTATATCCTGCTCGCTGAATGAGGGCGTTGCCGTGACGGTCTCTCTAGCGTAGAGATACTCCGCACTCCGCTTAAACGCGACGTCTGGAGGCAGCAAGGGTTGCTCAAGGGATAGATTCTCCAGTCCCCAATAATGAAGCGCTGTGGCCGGCAGCTGAAGTTTAGGGTGTTCCTGGCAGGCCTTTAGAATCACTGCTTTAAGACAGTCTGCAAATAGTGCCTCATGAAGATAATACGGGTCGATTGCGTTAGCACTTAGCTCCGATGAAAATTCGAACGAATTCTGTTTCATGTCACAGCAGATGAAGGGCTTCCCACCAGGTGGTACTTCGTGGGAAAAGGTGCAATCTGGAAATCTGACTTCATACGATCTAAAGTGGTGCAGGTTTGCTGGCACGTAATCAGGAACAGATAAAGTGCAGGTGAGGTCACCTACTGTACATTTTAGCTCAGGCATTAATGGCTCGACTCTACGACGGATCTAGTATTATAAAAAAAGTGTACAACGACTGCTAAACAGAGCAGTAGATTAGACAGCGTTACGATCGTGAAGGCATTACTGGGTGCGCTATGCTGCATCAAATGCTCCAGATACCATAGCAGATTCGCTGCGGGAATTAGGGACACGATATCCGCGGGCACGATCAAGTAAACGGCGATGCACGCGACGGGGATACACCCAGTAATCAGCTCTCCTAAATGATGAAATGTGCCGTAGGTACTCCTTTGGGCATAGTACCTAAGGCATATTGCCGAATAGGCGATCGCTGAAAGCAGCGTTGCTGCGGACAGTGGCAACACAATGGTGACCAGAAATTGATCCCAAATGAATACTATGAATGCAGCAAGTGGATTTCCATACCCCTGTACAATGCCGGCAAATTCAACTTGCATATGAGGTGATTGAGAGTATGCAAATGTGAGTATGCTGGCGAAGACAGCCACGCAGCACAACAAAAGAATAATCGTGCTGGTGATCGTGACGATCAGGGCGGTTACGAGCTTTGACAGGCGATAGATGGGTGGGGGGATCCGTGCCCCGACCAATTCTTCTGTAATGCCCAATTGTTTCTCATCATACAAGGTAAACCGAACCGCCTTAAAGACTGCGATAAGAATGGGTGTCAGTAGAACGATGAACACCATCATTGTGGGCGATGCCAGACCATATTCAGCAGCAGCTCGCTGTATCTTTAGCGGTTTAACGAGCGCAAGACTCAGTTGATTATCAAGGACCAACGACCCTTGCTGATGGAGTGCCATCACGTCCGTGGCCTGCTTGTAGCTGAGTACATGAGGCTCTGCGCCTTTCATGCATTCGAGGCGCAATGACGCGTCCTGAAACACCAATACGTTGAAATGTTGTTTGAACGCCTGACGCACTTCGCGATCGCAGTTGATCATTCTTAGATCTAGTTTTGTGCTCGTTTCGGTTTTGGCTTCCGTTGCTATCGTTGTGACTGACTCCGTCTTGCCAAGCAGAAGAGGGTGCGATGCGTACGAAACGGCGAGGATGGCACTCGAGACGAGTATCCCGATGATGATCGGCAGTTTAAAGGAGCGCCATATTCGCAGCAGATCCCAAAAGCACATATGCAACAGTAGGCTAGGCATGGTAGGTACTCGACCAGTATTGCTTAAAGTTTCCATAGTTGGCGTACAGCGAAGAGAGAGTGCAGGCAGTCAATTGTTTGCTTGGCGAGATTGTGATGATCTGATCAGACAGGTTTTCAATTTCGTTTACGTTATGCGTAGCCAGTATGATGTTCCGTCCGCTGGACTTGATTGCACTAATAATCGACTCAAATTCAAAACTACTGCCCAGGTCGAGCCCAGTCGTTGGCTCGTCCAACAGGTATAAGTCGTGTGTCTGCATAAAAAATGCTGCAAGGCGCACTCTCTGCAGCTGACCTCGGCTCAGAGCATGATGCTTCCTATCAAGTAGCTCTTGCAGTTTGAAAGACTCAACGATCGTAGCGTCAATGTCCTGTCTTATCAGCCCGACACGAAGCTTGATACTTTCGCGCACAGTGAGGTGTGAATGCAACCCTCCGGACGAAGGTAGATACCCAATCTTTAGCTTATTGTTTGGGGAATAAGTAATATGGCCGGCAGTAGGGTAAATCACCTGCGACATCAATCGAAGCAAAGTGGTCTTTCCAGACCCATTATCCCCTACGATGCTAGTGACACCATCGATTTCTGCTTCAAAACTTAGACCCTGAAAAACCGGTTGGTTCGCACCGGGGTAAGCGTAATTGATCGAATCAAAGTTAATAATCAAGTGCGTGCAGCTCCTCGCTCAACGCCAGTACTTCACGGGTAATATGTTGGGCATGCTTTACCGGTGCCAATTTCCCATTGCCGAATCGGATATAGCCTCTCACATGTGAGAAGATAGAATTCTGTTGGGCCAACCACACATATAAGCTGACCTGAATAAACTCATAATGATTGGGTTCATTCCCATTGCGTACTTTGTAATCGATTACTACCAATGACCAGGGCATAAACCGATTACGCAGTATCAGGTCTGGGTTGCCGCGAATTGAGTAGTTGCGGTACCGAGCGCTAAAAAACGGGTTTTTCCTCCGATAGCGGGAACCCAGATCTTGATATACGAGCTTCCACACGAACGGGTTGTAATCCAGCTGGTCATAAAGCTTTGCGAAAAAAAGGTAGTCGAATCCAATCGAAGCCACCAAATATATCGCTAGAGCTGCTGAAGAATATTGAATGATATCCATGCCAATGCCAACACGATAAACACGCGGACGAAAAGGTGAGTTGGTTTCAACTGCTTGTGATACTCAGTGCCGACCTTTGCGCCTTCGGGATTAAATGCCTTTCCTCTATGTTTCTTGTATCGATCAGGGTAAGCCGCAAAGTATGCGAGTTTCCCGACTGCAATGTTTTTAGTGGCAGGTTTGCTCATGGTTCACCGCATTAGCATCGATAGCAACGTTATATTCAGTATTTTCAAATCTCATCCACTCCGTAATTGGGTCGGAGTTTCGAGAATAAGGTACCCGAATTAAATCATATTTGCCATCTAAATGCATAGTATTGGTCACAAGTGTGCTCGCCAAGCGCGGGTTGGCTTGGCTTGCAGCCATCATTTCGAACACATCCGGCTCGGTACATGGCAGCAGCGTCTTTCCGTAAGAAAATTCCTCTACGTATATACCGAGCGTAAGCAGGGCTTCCTGAAACTTGGCGCGCACCGCCGTATCCGGACTATTCCAATGCAGCATCGAATCAGCATTGCGGCCCTGCATGGAGAATAGCTTCAGCGTGTTCATGAGCAGTTGATCCGGTGTTAGCGCCGTGAGTGCCCTGGTGGTGTCTGGGATAGGCAGTACTTTGATTGAATGGTCTTCGAGCACGCCAACTATGCAATAGTGATCCAAAAGCAAGCTGTATCCGAATACTAAACCATGATCAATCAATGTTTGAATCGATGCTGATTCATCTGGGGTACGGTTCAGTACATTGCTGATCAGAACATTCGCAGTTTGATTTGTTTGACTATGCATAGTGTATTCCCTTAGTTTGCGTCGATGGGGGAAATCTTAGTGATGCGTGCTAGAATAACAATAAGTATTTTTGACTAAACCGTTACAAAACTTTTATTGGTGAGTTATGAACAAACCTTCAAAACGAACGGCTGCGCGTGCAGGTTCGCACGCAGCGACCAAGCCGGGAAGTGATCAGTTGCTAGCGACGATGGATAAAGTGTTGGCGACCGCGCAGGCATTTATTGAATCGACAGAGGATTATAAGATTGAAGTGGCTGACCACTTGGATAACCTGGCGAAAAAGGTTGGTGGCGATACCCTATTGACTGGGAAGGCGCTAGAAAATGTAGAGGCCATCGTTAGTCGAGAAGTGGCGCAGGTGAGAGATGAAATCAAGTCTGAGCTGGAACAGCAACTGAGCGACATTCGCTCCATGCTTACCGGCATTATGGATGGTCTGCAGTCTGGCTCCGCGTCTGAAAGGAAAGCTGCAAGTAAAAAAGTCGAATCGACAGCTAAGGCTGTTCAGCGATCTGGTAGTGCGGTCAAAAAGGCCCGGGCGCCTAGGAAGGTTTCCAAGCAAACCGCTAAGAAGGCGGCCCCCAAGGCGAAAGTTACGAAGAGCGATACCGCGAAACCGACAAAAGAGCATGATCGAAGATTGAGCATGATCACGGGGATTGGAAAGCAGGGTATTCAAGCTCTTATTGACGCCAAAATTACGAGATTAGAGCAAGTGGCCAATCCGAGTCCGAAGAACAAGAAAATCATCCTCGCAATGAGAGGCGGGGAGAAGTTCATTGAAAAAGCTAAGGACGTATTGTCACGGTTTCCGGATCCGCTCTAGCCTTGTCCTATAGCTCATCCCGGTCTACGTAGTTGTCTTTGAAAATAGAGTGAATTTTGCGATAGTCCCAAGGTTTGGGGATGAAGTGATCGTAGAGGCTGGTATCAATGCTGGGCGGAAAGGCCGAACACAGGCATCGTAATGCTGGGTGATTTTGGCTTTTCAAATACCCGAGTAATTCCTCACCATCTTGATGGGGCATTTTTAAATCGGTTATCACGATCTGGTACGTGACGCCTGACTGAATCAATTGCACCGCCTCTTTCACTGAGCCAGCTGTGTCAACATTGACAAAATCGGAAAATAATTCTTCGAAATCTTCGCGAATTTTTTCCTCGTCATCCACATATAGCAGTTTGATGTCAGGCATGTGAACCACTTTGTTTTGAGTGAGTGTTTAGTAGAGTATAGACTGATGAAATATTAATCAAAGTTTCAATTTTCCTTCGTCTTGCTTGCCGTAATGAATTGCGCAAGGGTTTTAAGCGATGTCGTTTTACTCAGCCCTTCTTGGGGGATACTCATACTGAAGAAGTCTTCAACGCGTGTTGCAAACTCCATCAAACCTAAACTGTCGATATCTTGCTCCGACAAGGCTGTTTCGTCATCAAACTCCGTACGGTCGAGATAGTCGAAGCACTCTTTGGCCAGCTGTTTGAGGTACGTTACAACTTCTTTCTCAGTCAGGTCGTCCCCCTCAGTCGCTCCAGCAATGGACGGCCGGGAAATACTGGCTCTATTGGCTCTGGAGCGCAAAACCTCAACGAGGTGCGGCTGTTTGAGACCATAGCTTTTGTCAGCAATATGGCCGTAGGCTAGATGTGATTCAGGATGGGCCAGCATCACGGAAAATCCCTCTACAAACTGGTCCTGCGTTAATGGTGGCACAAAGGCCTCGACGCTGGGTGATGTGTTAGCCTGCATGTCCGTGCCGGAGACAGGAGGAAAGTACATCACCTTCCCTAGCTTACCTGATACGCCGTACCCAGCTATGACGCGTTCCTGAATAGCATTAATTGAGGCGTATGAAGACTGTCCGGGTGAGCCGATAACAGAGGCCATAGAACTAACGGCTACGACCTGGCGTAACACAATTGAATCGAACTCTGCTATGAGCAAGCGTAAGGCCTCGACTTTCGCTTTATAAAGCGCTTCAAAACTCTTTGGATCAATGGCGTTTGATTTTTCCTGAATGACAAATCCCGCGAAATGATAAATTTCTGTGATCGCGAGGTTGTCAGTTCTCAGTTTTTGATGGAAGTTTGAAAGCTGATCTGCATCGGTGCAGTCACACTGGAAATAGTCAATTTTTCCAGGGTCTAGCATGTTCGATGTGTGCAACGGAATATCTTGCGCCGGCGTTCTACCAACTAGTAGTACCCTGCTGCTATTCGCCAGGTGCGGTGCCAGATAGCTGACCAGTTTTGATGTCCCGCCTGTGATCAAGATGATCGCGGTCTCTGAGGGCCAGGACAAGAGGTTCTTTCCTATGTGCTCAGGTTCCTGTAGATGCGTCAGGGCGGCAGGAAGTTGTGTGCAGTTCCATGCCCGGGTAGGTATCTCTTTCCAATAGTTCGTTTGCGTTAATTTCCGAAGAGCACTAACAACTTCCCGGGAAGGTGAGGCTAATTCATTCTGCAGGTGAAATGGTATGTATCGCACGTTACTCGAATGGGCACTCACAATCTGCTCATTCTCAGAATGACTCAGGGTAAAGTCTATCAAGATGGCATTCTCAGTCATCGTCTCCAATGTCGCGGTGAGGAGGCCTGAATCAAGCGTGAAGAACACGATATCAACCATTTTGAACCTTGCTATTTCTTCGCTGTTTCTTGAATCCGCCACATGCTGTATTCCAATCTGTCCCAGGTAGTTCTGCTTAGTTTCACCATGGGCAGTGGCGAGAATAACCACCTCAAACGGGCGCAATAACTCGATTAGCGCAAGGCCTAGGCCTCCGGTGGCATTGTGCACTAAGACTCTTTTTTTGTTTAGATCGCCACACTTGGCAATCGCGTAATAGGCACTTAGTCCGGTGACTGCTACTCCGGCGAGCCTTGGATCAGCATCAACGTCGGCAATTGGGACAAGATGAAGTGGCCCTGCCCAAACCACATCTGAAAACGCACCTTCGTGAAATCCCAACACATATTGACCAGGCCGATATGTGCCGCTGTCATCATGTTGAACCACTCCCAGAAACTCAGAGCCCAGTTTCGTGTCCCCCGGGTATAGATGTTTGGCCTTAAGCGCATCCCGGAAATTAATGCCGGAATAGAGCACACGAACGCGGACCTGGTCCATTTTTGTTTCTGTTGTAGTGAGAGCTACAGCACCTGGGCGAGGAGCTTCAAAATGGGCGAGCGGAAATTGCGGGATTGAAACGTGAGGTCTTGTCGGATGGATTCGATACACCAACCGGGTTGACGTTGTTCGTACTACGATTAAATCATCGTTCTGATTAGTGTTCACGAACGCGAAACCTTCCTCAATAATGGGTTTACGCCAACCCTTTGGGTCAGTCACATCGACGTCGAGGTATTTTAGATTGATGTGCGGGTACTCGATGGACTGGCTTAGAACCGTTGCTTTGAGTAGCTCGAATGTCTCTGAAGGTTGTTGGGAAGGGGGGCTGTAATATTCGTTGAAAGAGACAATCTGTATGGCAATCAACTGAGAAGAACGAGTGTCATTGACGGTGCTAACAAGCTTTCCTACCGCAGCTATCTTTTGAGCGTGTGTAAGCGCATTGTCGATGACATATGTTAGCAATAATGGCTTGGCTTTCGAAAGTTCATTGCTTACTGTGGTGTAGAGGGTGTCTTCATCGTGGATGCAGTTATGATCATGGAATAATGAAGCATCTTTCGCATAGTAAAAGATGGAGCAATTGGGCTGAAGAAACGCTTGTAGCTCATTCAGAATGGGCACCGATATCATTCTAGGACGATAAAGGGGGAGTGAGCGATCTTGGTGCCGCTTTTTTGTATCGAATCTGAGCGCTTCAATAAAGCCAATTACGGTTCCAGTAGAATCTGCCAGACAAATGTCGACCTGGAATGAATGTTGGCTGGATTGCCTCGGAACCACTTCAATCTGTGAAATATCGTTGCTGTCAGAAACTCGAAATAGTCCAACTTTTGTTGGCATGAAGATCAAATTATTCGATAACAGCTCGGGGATCAGTCGATAGAAAAAACATACAGCTGCCTGAATTGCACAATCCAAGAGTGCAACTCGATTATTGCCGGTGACAGAGGTCCGGAGGATGTTCTCGTACACGGACACATCAGAAAATTGGGCAATCTTTCCCTGGTGTGTGAAACCTAGCTGTTCCAGCCAGCGATACACTGCACTGGGCGGAACTGTTCGCCCTGATGGACCTGAATGCAAATCGTTCATTGAACTGGTTGAACGTTCAATTACGCGGCACTGGAAAACTTTCTCTGTCTGCGCTTGTTCAATGGCCACGATCGTAAAAAGATCATTGGTCTGGGAAAATCGGAACTGTGTATTATCGCTGTACTGACAGGCTGCCAAGACTTCACATGAGGCTAGTTCGAAATGATTGTCTGGTGACGAGGGTGATGCTTTTTTCATGGCGACTTGCAGATAGAACGCCATTGGGACGATGATTGAGGAGTCGACTATATGTAACTTGAGGAAGGCAATCTCGTCATCATCCAGGCGATAGTCAGTAAGTCCGGGGAGCTGACTTTCAAACGCGGGTACCGTACTTGAGTCGAACCAAAAGGTTTCTCTGTTCCTGAAGCGGTCTTCAAATGCCATAGAGGCGGTGATGGCGCTGTACTTCTTTGGCAGTTCGGTCGGCGATGGGGAGAGTGTCATCGCAACATTCGTTCCGCTATAACCATAGCTCACCACGAGTGCATGAAAATCTTCTGCCTCTATGGGTATGGGACCATCGGCAAATCTCAAACCTCCACGCTTTGCGGATTCGACGCGGTCTTTCTCTGGCACACAGTACGGCGTCGCTGTTTTGCGCCGAATGCATTCGGCCGCACAAAGAAGTCCCACGATACTGGCGCTGGTTTCGGTATGGCCCAGTATTCCTTTTGATGCAGCTATATAGGGTGTGATGGGCTGAGCGAATATTGCAGAAAAACTATCCAGTTCTGCCTGATCTCCTGCGACAGTACCGGTGCCATGTGCCTCGACCAAAGCTATATCAGACGCATTGAGCTGGCTTCGACTGAGACAACGCTCGATACATTCGACCTGAGCGCTGCTATTTGGGGCGGTCAGTACTTGGCCCTTGCCGTCTTGATTCACGGCTATGCCATTAAGTACAGCCAAAATGGGAGTGTTGTCAGCCAGCGCGTCATCCAGGCGCCTAACCACAAAAGCCACGACGGCTTCTGATCGAACATAGCCATCCGCGTCCCGGGCGAATGGACGACATCGGTGTGAAGGGGAAAGCATACGAGCCGCATTGAATGCGCCGGTTGCGTACGGCGAAAGTATAAGGTTTGATGCAGCTACCAACGCGCTGTCGCAATTTCCGGCCGCGAGATCAGAGATCGCTGTTCCTAGCGCTACGCCCGAGGAGCTGCAGGCCGTATCAAACGCAATGGCAGGTCCAGTCAGGTTTAGTTTATGGGCGATTCTACCTGCAGCGGTTGAAGGGGTATTACCAATCGCAAAATAAGGATTGTTGAGAAAAGGGACGCGGTGTTGCTGCATTAGCTCCGCATAGTCGCGCGAGCAAAGTCCAATATAAACGCCAGTTTTACTGTCTTGCGTATCACTATAATTGATGCCTGCATGATCAAGAGCTACCACTGCATGTTGTAATAACAGTCTGTGTTGAGGGTCTGTCACAGAACATTCCACTCGAGACATGCCAAAGGCTTGGCCATCGAATTCCGCGATATGTGAGATGGCACCAAACCACTCAAACGGATCGAGGTGTTGCTGGTCAATCTCAAACCCTTCGGGTGAGAAGCGTGGTTGGTGGCGAGCGTACACCGGCTCATTATGGATAAGTGCTCGCCAAAGATCCTCGAGAGATTCTATGTTCCCAGGAAGCTGGAAAGACGGTAGACAAATCGCATATTTCATTATTTATAAAGGAACCAGAAATGGTTTTATGTTGTGTTCGTTGGCATCCTGCGTAAATCGAGCAATATCGTTGTCATAATGTGTGCCAGTAATACTTTCCAAATGCGCTTGGATATAGCACCCACCAAATCCTGGCGGAACAAGTCCTTTGAGGTTTGGAAATGTTCGAGTAGAGGGTATTGATGCGAAGGTTTCGAACACGAATACACCACTAGACTTCATGATCGCCACACTTTCAGGCGAAAGAGATGGAAATGCATTGGACAAAACGACCATGTTTGGTTTCAGATGCCTTTTAATCGATCTGAAGCCTGACTCTCCATCTGTTGAAAGGATAATGATCAACCCGGACGAACCAATTTCCTCAAAGCGATCGACAAACAGGTTTAAGTTCTCTTTTGTCGTTTCTTCGCTGACTTGACGAATATCAAACAGGTTGACCCGGTAGCCTTGGTCAACTAATGCATTGGCAAGGGCTTTACCCGAATAGCCGGCGCCGACGATCGCAATTGGTCGACGATCAAGATGATAGTGCTGGAACCTATCGAGCACTAAGCCGAAACTGCCCAGCATTAGAAAAATAAATCCCGAGTGCTGATGAACGATGTCTGGATGGCGAGTGAGGTGTTCAGTTGCCCGATTGTAGACGCTGGGTAGGCCTGCTCCGAGTGCATATCTCTTTGCTTTATAGGTCAGTAGATCGCTAGCTATCTGGTGTATATGTTCGGGGTTCGAAGCAAGAAGTTGGTTCGGTGTTCCGGTAAATAGGATAAGCCCTTTGAAACGCTTTCCTAAGACCAGAGCAAATGGAATGTTCTTGTGATAATAAATTTTGCTTCGAATGGCATACTTTGCGAGTGGGGCAGGGCAGTTTTGGTAGTAGCTCTCACGAGAAGTTAAATTAACGGAAAACACGACATCCCAGTTGACTCGTTTTATTAACGGCATCATAAAACGAAACACCAGATGCCAATATATTACGAGGAATCGGGACATTGTAATAAATATACTTTAGTGTTAGTGATAGTCTAATACTAGCATTGTAATTGAGTAGTACGAACTAATAGGGTGCGTTTGTGGAAAAGTTAATTCGATTCTTTTTACTAATTTTTTGTGGGCTGACTCTCATTGTGTCGAATGCATATTCTGAAGCCAAGCAGGCTTTGGATGATTGGGAAGTGGAGATTGATGAGGATGGCATTGTAATTGAGTGTCGTATTCGAGAGAAAACGGCGCAGAATGCTGAGGTCTCAAGCCTGCAAAAAGCGCTTAGAGAGAAACGATCAGAGATCGCTGAGCTGAAATCTCTCGCCCAAAAAGACCCTGCGGCGAATAGTGCGCTACAAGCTGCCCAACGAAATGCGGACGAGTTGAAAAGTGCCATCGCTTTGAATAAGAAAGAAGAGACCGGCTACAAGTATTGTAGGGGCAAGACAGTCGCACCATTCCCCATCGCGGATTTGATTTTGATTAATCTGGATGCAGATGGTCTCAAAGACTGGATGGATACAGTTAAGACTTCGTTTCAGGCCAAAAAATTCTCGGAAACGAACTATGTCAATTGTATGCAGTACGACATTCCAGTTTTTTCGGATCGAGAAGCGTGTGCCGAGACCAACATTTCGGTTGATCTGGAGACAGGTGAGTTCAAGTTGATTTTCGAGCTGGTGGAAAATCTGCTGAAAACACCTGGACATGAACCAATGAAGGTCATTAAGGGCTTCTGGAAGTTTAAGCCTACGGCTGACGATTCGAAAACGCTTGTCGAGTATGGCACCTATGTTGAACCGGGCGGTCCTATCATTCCGTGGTTATATAACCCTCGCGCCGCTGTGATTCCCTTCAAAACAATCAAAAATATGATGAAGGTTCTCGAATCCGGCAAATACAAGGATAACCAAGTACCTTTCCCTTACCGAAAAGTATCGAGTCACAAAGGTTTAACATCGGCAGACTCTCCTCCTGTTGCACAGAACTAATCTATTTCGGTAACGCCTGGCCATCAATGGTAGATCAAAAAGTAAACTACGGGATAATTACGCAGAGGATGGTCGTTGTGGCTGCCCTCTTGCTGCTCGTTGTGATCTCTATTGGTGCTACGATTGCATTGAATAAGCCGGAAGCATTTGATCTGGAGTACTTCCAGGAGTCAGGCGAATTACGACGTGGTCTCCGAGACCTTTTGCTAGACGAAAACGTGACATGGACACCCATAAAATCTGACAGACTTAATTTTGGGCAAACCGATGACATTATTTGGATCAAGCTCGATGACAGAATGTTTAAACCTGGGCCAAATATTATTGTTATCCCGTTTAGGCAATTGGATAACGTTCAGATTTATGCCGTCGACAGAAGTTCAAACTATGATATCGAGAATTATATTTCTGGCGACCGTATACCGGATCACCTTAAACAATTTGCGACAGAACGAATTGTTTTCCAGGTCAACAAAAAAGAGCACATCGACGTTTACTTACGGAGCGTAACTTCCGGTGTTAATCATACTCCGTTGAGGATTTACTCTGAGAAGGAGTTTGTTGAAAGCACTGATTATATCAGCTTGATGGTTTTGTTCTTCGTGGGACTGGCTGTTCTGGCGATCTTCAATTACCTCGTTTATTACTCCACATATAAACTTAATTCTTACCTGTATTATGCTATTGCCGTACTCGGATTAATGGTGTTCGTGCTTTTTCACTATCGAGTGATAAAAGTATTTCTACCCAATGTTTCGATCGAGACGCTACATTCAACGATCATCTTCGGAATGATTTTGGCGTTTTATGCTGGTACTGAGACGATGCGATCCCTGTTCAATGAGTGGGGTGAAACTATGTACGCCGGCTATTACCGATATATCCGCTATGTATCAGTTATTGTGTTGGTGAGCAGCTTCTTCCTAAGTTACAAGTATGCCTTGAATTTGATGTTCGTATACTTAGGCGTAGCTTCAGTTGTTTTGCTTGCGTTTCCTATTCATTACTTGATTAGTCGAAGAGATAGCGAGTATTGGAGTCTGGTGTTTACGGTACTGATTTCTTGGGCCGTGCTATTGGTGGGCGCCTTGGTTCAGATCTTGATGGAATATGGTCTGATCCAGGATGAGTACCTCGCGAGTAACGGTCTGCTGATAGGTGGTATTGGTGTGGTTGTGTGTTCTCTGGTTGTGAATGCGAATAATCTAGAAATCGAAAAATCCAAGAAAATCAGAGCCGAAAAGAACTTGCAGATTGCGAACGAGCTTATCTTCCAAACAGAGCAGGCCGAAACCATTAATGATATGAGTTCTGGGATTATCCATGAAATAAAGAACCCTCTCACCTGGCTGTCTTCATCAGTGATGATCGCCAAGCGAAATCTGGATAATCCGGAGAAATTGAACAAGTATCTGGATCGAGTGGAAAGCGGAATTGAACGAATCACAGAGACAGTCAATAATTTGAATTGGTTTGTCTCGAGCAACAAAATTGAGCAAATGGACTGGTTTAGCTTGAGAGAACCGCTTGAGAGGACACTTTCGCTCGCGCAAAGCGAGTTGTCGGGCATTGAGACAAGTTTAGATATTGAAGACAATGTTCATATTTATGGGTCGATGGTCCATATCGCGCAAGTATTCTCTAATCTTCTGACAAACAGCATTAAAGCTATCTCAAAAGTACAGGATGATCGTACCGGTCATATACAGGTCTCGATCTCCCAGCAGAGGGACAGAAATAGTCGAGTCGTGACACTGTCTTGGGCGGATAATGGGATAGGAATGAGTGAGAATGAGCTGTCACGAATGGCTGACTTCTTCTACACCACCGACAAAGACGGAACAGCCAAGGGGCTTGGAATGTTTATCGTGAGCCAGATCCTGAACGGGCATCGCTCCGAGATGAGTGTAAACTCTACTAAAGGTGTGGGGACGCGCTTCACTATCGTGTTTGAGCCTGATCGCCTTTACGAGTCGGCAACGCGATCGCCATAGCTAGGTTCTAAGCACAAGCGGTTTTACTAGGCTTAGGTCTAGACGTCGGCGCGAAGTACTTCTGATGAATTTCCGAAAATTCAAACTCTGAATCGTGTGTTAAAATGCCTCTATTGCGCAAATGCAAAGGGCATGACTCTCTGCTGCGTGCTTTCGCCATTCAACGGCCTTACCGGGAGCCTAAGGTAATGAACTCGACATTAACTCGATGGGATAAACTAAGCCGGCTCGGGGGCGCGTACTTCAGCTATGTGCTGTTCCTGTGTCTTGGTCTTGGTCTGTCACTGGGTGGCTGGTGGTATTTAAGTGGCTTTATCTTTGTTTCGGTGATCGTGCCTTTACTCGATATGTTTAGCTCTCCGGATCTAGACAATTTTCGGAAGAATGACTTTGGCCCAATTGAAACGCAACTACTCAGACTTGCGCCGGTGGGTTTTGTAATTGGGTACCTGTTCTTTTTATACCGCTACCTGTTTGCTTTTGATCAGCTGAATGCATGGGAGGTTTGTGCAGCCCTCGCTTCTCTGGGGATGACAGGTGCAATTGCTTTCACCGCCTGTCATGAACTGATGCATAAGCGCGGCTCGCCATTACGATTGGCTGTATCACGCGCATTTCTGCTGCATATGTGCTATCTGCACTACGAGCAATCGCATGTATTTGGGCATCACACGTATGTTGGCCTGAAACGAGACAACAATACCGCGTGGATGAACGAATCAGCGTTAAGCTACGTGCTCAGGACTATCCCCGGTACATTCCTGTTTACATGGAACTACTCGAAACTCAGACAGTCGACAGAAACCAGAATATCGCCCATGAATACTGCATATCTCCAGTTGGCAGTTACCGGTATTTTTTTGGTCACGATGGTTAGTATTTTTGGCTTTGCCATTTTCCTGTTCCTTCTAGCGCAGAGCGCCGTTGCTGTGATCGTTATGGAATTGATTTCTTATATCGAACACTATGGTCTGATGCGATCCAAGGTGGACGGGGGCATCGAACAGGTGAGGGTAGTGCACTCATGGGATTCCTATCATCGATTTTCGAATTATCTGACCTTTATGGTCCAGCGCCATGCGGACCACCACACATGTGCCTCACGGGATTATTATTTGTTGAGTGCGAACGAGGAGTCACCACAACTGCCATTTGGCTATCCGGTAATGACGACAATTGCGTTAGTGCCGTTTGTATGGCGGTGGTTGATGGAGCGGGAGCTGACCCAATGGGCTTCGACGCACAGTGAAAGCCGCCTGGCGTAACCGCTTTGAAGACATAGCTCATTAGTTGGGAGAAGCGACTTCAAAGCTGCGTCGTATTTCAGGAAGCATTTGTATCTTTTCTGCGCTCCCAAAGCAGTTAAATCAAAGGCCTATGCCGATATTGAATTTTGCTGAGTACCGGGAATTTGGAGCCGGGAATTGATAACTGAACACTTAACATTTTTCTACCTGGACGACATAAATGCCCAAGAAGAATAAACGCAAGCGTAATAAATCGACATCAAAGCAAGAATCAAAGAACTCGGTTAGCACTGATCTTCGCAAACGAGTCAACGAAGCCTTAAAGGCTGGAGATCTAGAATTAACGAAGCGCTTACTGCTTGAATTTTTGTCCTTGGACGAAACCCCTAGAGCTTATTATTTGCTGGGTTCTATTTGCCGAGAACTTGAGGAATACGAAGAGGCGCTAGACTATCTCGAGAAAGGGCTGAAACTCCTTGAGTCAAAAAAGGATGTTGTAGAGGGGTGGATTTATTATGAGCTGTATATGGTGTTCAGTCGGTATACGTTTGAAGGTCGAGAAGCAGAGAAGTGTACAAATTGGCTGAATCGCGCGGTTGACACAGGTGATACCTGTGAACACGCTTACGAGGAAGCAGCTATTCGCGCCACTCGTGAGGATCAGAAACGAATCTATTCCTTGTGCCTAGCGCAGTATCCCTCGAATGGATCTGCTTATGCATATTTCATCGCCAATTCAGAATCTCTGGAAGCGCTTCGTTCATTCTGGCTCAAATGTTCAGAAGCGAGCGCGATTACACCTGATGTGCGTCATCAATTCGTTCTCCGGCTCGTCCACTTTGATCAGGTCGATGAGGCATTAAAGGAACATGCCGGGTTAATGGAAAGCGAAACATTGTCAGGGCCAAAATACCTGTACTCGCTGGAATTTGGCCAGTCCCTATTGGTGTCAAACAGAATTGGTCAGGCACGTGATGCGTTTGAGGCCGCAGAGTTATATGCCGAAGATGACCAGTCTTCGCTTAATATTGCCCTGGTAGGGTTGCTTAGCTGCGTTCAGGACGATGAGCTGGATTCGATTTTTAGCCAATTGAAGCTTGAGTACTATAGCGATGAACAGCAGGATTTTACGTTTTGTGGATACAACGAAACAGAACTGGGCTATGTATTGTTCTACAGACATTCGCTCCAATGCAGCGCCTTATTTTGTTCAGCCATAGAGCGATTGGCGAACTACTCTAATCTGTCAGACGCATCCGCTTCGTGGATGCATTTTATGCAGTGCGTTAATGCCATTAAGCATGCGACATACGACGATGCGATTCAGCACGCATTCAAAGTCCAAACGGGGCCAGCCGCAGAGGCAAAGTCTTTCTTGTTAGAGGACATCGCGCGAAACATAGTCTCAGAGAATAATTCGGAGCCCGATACTGAACACGTAAGGCTTTATTTCCGTATATATCGTGACTATCTGGAAGGTCATGGTGATAGCTTGGGTGAGCTCCAGAATGCGCTGAATGTCTTCATATCGTACTTTTTTTCCCAGAAGAATTATGAGCTGATAGCCCAGCTCTACATTGATAACATGCATTGGTTTAAGGATGCGAATCGTTTCGAAGCTGCGTACTCTTTGAATGAAATCAATGAGGTTGATTTGGCGCAATACGTGTACGAGAGCTACCTCGAGGATGCGCCTCGATCGAATGCCGCAATGAACAATTTGGCAAATATCTACCTTGATCAAGATAGGGTGTCAGAAGCGATAGACTTGTACCGGCGGGCGCTGACTGTTGAACCGGAGGACGAACACGCAGCCAGGAACTTAAAGTGCGCTCAAGAAAAACTAGAAGTGCAAAACGCGAACATAAAAGCCGCCGAACGTCTCAAGAAATCAGCGCTTGCTCACTGGCCTTCTCTCGATTTCAACAAGAAGAAAATCCTCAACGTACTGATGATGGTCGATGGGTTTAGCGGTATGGACGAGCTCGCAAAGCTCGCTAATATGGAAAGGCGCTGGGCCGAAATTCATTACAACAAGCTGTGTGATCTGGGCATGATTACTACGACGAGTGGTGGGTACCAAATAAACTCAGAAATAATACCCTTGATTGAAAAGGAAAATTCACACAGCGTCGCGATACAGGTCATTCGCAATAGTGAGGGTATTCGCTATAAGCCAGTTTTTAACTCTCAGCTCGAGTTTATGATCTATAAGTTGATGATTGGGCTATTTCCCAACCACCTGGTATTTCCAAACATCGCACTTCAATCGATATTCGACTACGGAAAAATGAAGGACGTTTTGGAACCGGAGGAGTTCAAGTACTACCTGATGGCTAGCGCTGATGTGTGCATCATTTCAACGGCCAATTATCTTCCAATCCTCTGCTATGAGGTTGACAGTCCTTATCATGACTTGGAAAAGCAGATCGATCGTGATGAGAAAAAGAATACTATTTTTGAACATGGCGGCGTGCCGCTGATTCGAATACGACCACACGGTCGCCCTAGTGAGGGTGAAATCAGGCATACCATCCTGGAAAATACACGCGAGTTCGCACGACATCTGGATGATAAAGAGCGACAGGATGCTTCATTGAGCCGGCTTTTGGAGACTCTTGATGCTGAATAGCCAAAGCTTGGCCAGACCAAAAGAGTGCTCAGATCAGTCCACACGCTGGACGACCAAGCAAAGTACTAAACACGCTGAGAACTGCTCAGTGTGGGGGCATGCGCCTTATTACCAATAGTGTGTACTATTGGTAATAGGAGAGTTACTCATCAAGCATGTCAGCAGCAGTATTAGTTTCAGCACCGCCTTGCTGATAGTAACTCATGAACGTTTGGAGGCTTTTATGGCCTGTCATGGCCATCCCATCACCAACGCTTTTGTTACGCTTTCCAAGCTCTGTTACAAAGCCAGACCTAAAAGAGTGGGGCGTAAACATTTCCCAGTCCTCTATACCCGCCTCCAGAAAGCGCTTCTTCACAATTCGATAAACCTGTGTCCCTGAAATAGGTTTTTCAAGAACAGTTTTACCGCCTTTGCTAACTCCTCTAAAGATGTGGCCGGTAGATATACCGGCAGCTTCCAACCATCTATCAAGGGCTTCTTTTGCTCGGCCACCAATCTTAATCGTAAGTGCCGTTTCTGTGCGAGAACGGTTTTTAAGGTGGGGGAACTCAAATATGTAATAGCCAGGGCATTCCGGTGTATCCCGCACACTAGAGATTCTATGCTCAAGCTTCATTCCAACAGTTTCTGATCTTCTGCGACCAGACTGCCATGTAAGTAGGATTAGCGCGCGGTCTCTAATACTGTGAAGGTCATCGCCATTAATAGACTCAATGACTTGGTCTAGTATTCTCTTTACCGCTGCCTTAGAAGCTAACGATCTGTTCTCAGAGTCATTTGCAGCACTTTTTAAAAGGTCAGCGACCTGGGCGTTCATTGTAGGATTCTTTTCACCATTAAATCCCAGTTCTTTGTGTTTCCAGCTCAATGTAGAGATCCGACGCCTTATCGTTGAAAGCTTATGAGGCCCAAGTGAGGCTTTAATTTTCTTTGCCACAAGTTTGTTATCAATGTCGTCAGGAAAGTTACCTTCGAGGTGGCTGGCTATAAAATCGAGGAGAATTGAAGGATCTACCGGGTAAGATTCCTGTTGCCCGTATGCGAGATCAACCCATGCCCAAAAATATTCTAGGTCACCGGCTTTCGCTCGGTCAGTCTCATGACGCGAACCTTTTTCCTTAATGATGGAGGTTAGCTTTTTAACTCTTTGGGTGTTTTTATCGGACATAGGGATGACTTAAAGTGAAGAGCGTCGGATATATATTGAGAATAGTCTAGGGGGGAGGCTCAAATCAATATAGAATGATAATAAATATTTATCGTACATAATAAGGCTTTGTTAGTGCCCCATTTAGCTAATAAGGTACTCAGAAGTGCATTGCATTATGCTGCACGCTCTACGGGAAATTGTGCCGCTTCCGCGGCCTCAATCACCTCTTCAGGCGCGACCCGGAAAAACTCTTTGCGACGATTCACAAGATTGATGCGCTTCTTCTCAAATAGTTGGTGCAAATGGCTTTCTAGTGCCGGTGCATCATCGCAATAAAACAGAGCATGCACATCAAAGGTATCCGGAACTGACGCATCGCCCAATTCCCGCACCCGCTCATATGGATCCAGCCTGCGAGTCATACCGATTTTTACCATTCCCTGACCAAACGCAAGCGGATTTGAGATGACATACACAAAACCCGCCCGGGTTTGCTGCGCCATTGATACTGCACGCGCCTCACGTTGCTTCAGTGCCTCCAACTCCTCCTTGTGACTTTCCAGCAATGCGCGCTGCTCCTCGGTAGCTCCATCTAGTTTGGCCAGCTCTGCCTCTACCAGCCTCTCCATACGCTCACGCGCTTTTTTTGCCTTCTCTGTGGCTGCCTGCAATCGCGCCTCTTCCCGATCGGCCTCACGTTGCACACGGGCTTCTTCGCGCTCAGTCTCTTTAATGTCATGCTTGAGCTGTCGTATTTCGTAATGTAATTGGATTTCCCTTACACGCAAATTTAGGTAGGCCACTTTCAGCACGATCTCCATTATCTTGCTTTTCTCATTAATCTCTCTTTGGGCCTGTTTTACACGCTCAATCAAGCGATGAATATTGTGCCAGTCTGCGAGCTCCTTTGCGGCCTTCACTTCATTATCAAAGCAACGTAAACGCAATTTGATCTCACGATTAATGAGCTTTTTGGCCTCGGACCGCTTCCCATTCACCACGAAGTCATCATTCAAACCACACACGCAAGCGCGCTTGTTTTTTACCATCACCTTGATCTTCTCGAGCACATCTTCAAGTTCCTCTTCCAGTGCCGGCAAACGGTCGGGATCCTGCTCTCGGATATACACCTGCGTATCCACTGTACCCACACCAATATTATAAAGGGCTACCTGGGCTTCCTTTTTCTGAAGCATCGCGCGACTGTCTTCATAGTCACTCTGCAGTCGCTCAAAGGCTTTGCGTGCCAAATCCAGCTCATGGCGTTCAGCCTCTACACGCTCAAACGCAGTCTGCGACGCTTTGAAATCTGCATCGATCGCCTTGAGTCGACGCCAGCTTACTACTACTGCTGCCAATCCTATCGCAAGAGTAATTCCGGCACCCAGCATTGTCATCGTTATGCTATCCATGGAGTATCTCCTTTCCTATATGCTGGCCGGCAGGCTGTCAGACATGGACACCTTCGTCTGGGCTTGTTTCTGCATCGCTTGGTGACGCAAACAGCTCTCGTAATATTCTCTGGCTTCCGCCTCCATATACCAGTCGGCTTCGACCCCCATCTCCTCCATCACGGTCTGCACCTGCTCTGCAGTGACACGGAAGAACTCCTTGCGCAGGTTTTCCGTATTCACACGCATCTTATCGAAGCGAGCATGCAGGGCCTTCTCCAGGGTTGGTGCATCCGGTACAAACGCTAGAGTATGCACATCAAACTTAAATGGAACGCTCGCGTCCCCGAGTTCATTTACCCGGTCCATGGGCTCAAGACGTCGCGTCATTCCGATCTTGACGACCCCCTCGCCAAAACAGCCAATATTGGATATCACATAGACGTAGCCTGCCCGGGTTACTTGCGCCTGCGACGTAGCACGCGCAAATTTTTTCTCCAGCTTCGCCTTTTCCTCGGCAATCTGCGCGATCATCTTTTCAAGCGCTTTTCGCTCCTCCCCTGCCAAGGCTTCAGCTTTAGCCCGCGCCTTCCTCAATTCACTGTCGCACTCGGCGATTTCTTCATCGAGCTCTTCGGTATCCTCAATCCCCTGCTTGTTTTGTTCGCGCAATAGGGCCTGTTGTCGTTTTTTCTCCTGTTTTTGAGCCTCACGATGCTCAAGCTCCTCGTGCCAGATCTCCAGCTCTTTGTGCTTCAGCCGTGAGTACTTGAACGACACTCTCACCCTGGCGGTTTCGCCCAGACGCCCGAATTGCTCTCGTAAACGCTCCAGTTTTTCATAGGCCCCGTCGTATGTTGAGGCGCGCATTTTGCGCCGAATGACTTCAAACTCCGCGTTAAAGGCTTTTAGCATCAACAACCGGCAATCATTCACCATTTCCTTGCCCTTGGCCCTACTACCCTCCCAGATCCAGTCACCTGAATCCATTGCTGCACCATTTTTGATACATGCATACTGCATCTGGCGGACGTTGCGCACTGCATGCTTCAATCTTTCGCTATCCTCAATACCAAATATCGGCGGCACCAAACCCACCGCAATCTTGTCCGACTCCTGGCTAACCTGATTCAGAGCCTGCTTGAGCTTGGCAAAAAGACCGCGCCCATTTCCCATCCGCGCTTCCAGTGTCTCGCGCTCCGCACGCACCTCGGCCACAAGATCGTCTACCGACTTATCTGCCAGCTCATCGTCGCAACGGCCTATGTACTCAAGGCGCTGTCGCCTGAGCCACCACATACGTATTGCTATGCCCCAGACAATGGCTGTCGCGATAATGTTTACTGCAATGATTGCATCCCAGTTCATTGGCGATTCCTATAAAAACTTTTCAATCAGACCGCTATGTTGCCGCAGACCATTTGACATGCACAAGCCGGTACCACGCCTGCGATGATACGCCGTTCTCAAACACCGTTATTCTTGCTGCCTTGCCCCCCTTGAATAGACCAAAAAAAAAGAGCGCTTACAGAGGGCTAAACCCTGTTGCTTCGCGCGGAGAAAGAACATCCACGATTTCACGGATATTCTCAAGCTCCTCAACGCCGCTCTATGCGGCTCCCTTACTGAACCAACAGGAGAATCACGATGAACACAGCTACAACCCCTCAGGCCTATATTGTCCGTATCAAGCCCGGCGGTGACGACCTAGTGCCCGAGGCACTTGCAGACAATCAATTAATCCTTGGCTGGGCTGAACGCGGCCTGATGAACCCGGGTCTGGGTTGGCTTGCATTCCGCGAAATTATTGCCCGTGCGTTTTACCCAAACGCGAGAAACTACAAGCCGGCCGGTGCCGCTGCAGGAGCAACATGGCGTTTCCTGCGGGAGTGCCAGATAGATGACTATGCGGTAGTACCCCATAATTCCGTCTTCTATGTGGCGCGAATCACCGGTGAGGCCACGCTTCATGAGAGTGTCCCGGATGCGCACTACTGTCCGGAATAAATTCATAACGCTAAGCTCGCTTGTAAATCGAGAGTCAGCTTTTTTGCTTTGCGCCGCCTTCGGTCAATCTCTA
>PZPK01000058.1 GCA_006212045.1 Oleiphilus sp.
CGTTCCCCGTTCCTGACCGGCGATACATTTACACGCGCAGACCTGGCCACTGCGGCGCTATTGGCCCCGCTCATACAGCCAGTGCAATACGGCCTGCCCTGGCCCGACGCATTTCCGGATGCACTTTCAAGCTATACCGAAAGTCTTCGACCCCGTCTGCAATTCGTCGCCGACTGGTATGCCGCGAAACGTCTGCCCGACTAATCATTGTTCACGGCGATAGATCAAATCCCACACGCCATGCCCCAAACGATGACCACGCTTCTCAAACTTTGTGGTCGGTCGATAGTCCGGTTTTTCTGCATAATGGCCGACACCTGCCGTGTTCGCGAATGCATTATTGGCTTCCATGACCGCTTTCATATGCTCGGCATAGGGCTCCCAATCGGTCGCCATATGAAAATGCCCCCCCTTTGCCAGCTTGAGACGCACGCGCTCAACAAATTCCGGCTGCACCAACCGCCGTTTGTGGTGACGTTTTTTATGCCAGGGGTCAGGAAAAAATAATTGCAAACGCGCGAGGCTATTATCCGCGATGCTTTTTTCCAGCACTTCATTGGCATCGCAACAGAAGAGGCGAATATTGTCGAGCTCGGCTTCACCGCAGGCCGCCAGCAGCGCACCTACACCGGGTCGGTGCACTTCAACGCCCACATAATTGAACTGTGGAAAATCACGTGCCATTTGAAACAGTGACTGCCCCATACCAAAACCAATTTCCATTACCAGCGGGCGCGACACGGCAAAGCGCTTATCAAGCTCTTCCGGGGAAATACCCTCTTCCAAACCATAGGCGGCCCAGTAGTTGTCCCAGCCACGCTGCTGACTGGCTGTCATGCGGCTACTACGCACCACATAACTCTTAATGCGACGGTGGAGCGTTTCTTTGGGGCGCGAATGTTCTTGAGCCATAGTTGGGGGCCATACATACCGGATAATTGAAAGACGCGGATAATAGGGATTGCCCGAAAAGTGTGCAAGCCATTCCGAGCTGTTCACGATTTAACCATTCGTTACATAATTGATCATATATTGATCACATTACAGAAAATTTAGGCGTATACTAAACGTACAGATCACGAAGAAGCGATCGTGATTCTGTCTTCCTTGAAGAAACCCCTATTATAGGAGCCAGCATCTGGCTCCTCTTTTTTTGCCTAAAGATTGGGCCTCAAGAACTGACCTGAAACAACTTTGGCCGCACCATTTTTTTGTATTCGGTCGGTGTTAAACCAATTTTTGCCTTAAACACGCGCGAAAAGTACGCGGTGTCTTTGTAACCCACGCTCTCGGCGACATCCTGAATGCTTAGATCTGTGGTTTTTAGCAGATCCCGCCCATTATCAATACGCAGATCCTGCAGATACTGATTAGGTGTCATGCCCAAAGCCTGACGAAAACGTCGGGTAAAAGTGCGCACGGGCATGCCAGCGCGCTCCGCCATCTGTGGTATGTCAATATCCTCACAACAGGCCTCTTTCAACCATTCCTGCACTTCCACCACCGCTTCATCGGCATGTGCTGCCTGCCCCACACTGAACATGGGCAGGTCATAACTGCTACCAACTTCGTGGGCAAAATGTCGCTCTGCCAGATGCCGGCGTTCCGGGCCAAAAGCCTGCCCTATCAAATGAAATACCAGGTCGGATAAGGCGTTGATGCTGCCCGCACAGTAAATGCCTTCTCCATAGGTGATAAAGTGCTGCTCCTTCAATTCGACGTTTGGATACCGTTTGCGGAACGCATCGAAAAAATACCAGTGTGTAGTCGCCGGCAAGCCATCCAGCAGACCTGCTTCAGCCAGAAAGAACACGCCTCCACCGGTCGCAATGAACTTGGTACCCTGCCGGTAGTAGTGCCGCAAGAGGTCTGGCAAAAAGGGGTACTTCTTCAGCAGTTTTTCAGGATCCCGCCAATTGGGGGGTATGAAAATCCAGTCCAGCGCGGGCATGTCCTGCAAGCGCGTATCGACCATCACGGGCAAATCACCCGCCAGTTTCGGCTGTTCATCGACAATCCGTGCCAGCTGCAATTCGAGCGGGCGCGACTCCCGATCGAGTTTCGCCATCGCATTTACAGCCTTCAGAATCTCAAAGGGGCGCGTCACACCCGAAAACAGTACCAGGTCATACACCAAAAAGGCGGCGCGAATCATAAGCAGGCCTCGACACATTTGTGAGCACAAGGCTCATCATACTCAAAAACATACAGATGGCCGGAAATTTATCATAGAGGGCAAAAAGGCCTCAAGTAACTTGTTATGCCTGTCGTGACATATTCCGGTAAGACAATGCTTCCATCAGATGGTTTTCTGCGATATGGGCCTCATCATCAAGATCTGCAAGTGTTCTTGCTACACGCCAAACCCGGTGAATACCGCGCGCCGACAGCATCAGTTTTTCCATACTTTCCTCAAGCAGACGATGCAATGCCGGAGGCAAAGCACAATACTCAACCAGCGCTTTGGGGCTTAACTCGCGATTCAACATTCCCTGGCGTGAGAGCTGACGCTGGCGGGCATGCCTTACCCGCGCAGCCACTTCAGCACTGGGTTCGGCCTGCATATGCTGGAGTACCACAGATCCCGGCTGCACACCCACCTCCACTTGCA
>PZPK01000059.1 GCA_006212045.1 Oleiphilus sp.
TATTTAGAGCCTGCTCAAATAATCTAAGTTACTGTTTGTAATATGAAATATGAGCTTCGGGGGTTACAATAGTGCACGAAAACCAAGCCATATGCCTCAAATAGCGTGCACTTATGATCCGAACTCAGAGTTCCCGCCAGCTCTCACTGGCAGAATTTGACTGGCCCTTTCAGGCTGCACTCGATGAACAAAACCGTTGGGTAAAAATGAGTGAGTGCATCCCCTGGGATGCACTGGCCGAAGCTTACTACAAAGGCCTTTCCAGTATGCAGGGTCGACCCACTAAAGATGCCCGACTGGTTGTCGGTGCAGTGATCATCAAACATAAGCTTTGCCTTTCTGATCGCGAAACCGTTGCCCAGATACAAGAAAATCCGTATTTACAATTTTTTGTCGGTCTGCCGGGTTATCAAATGGAAGCGCCTTTCGCGCCCTCACTGTTTGTCGAGATTCGCAAGCGCATGGGGCCGTCGGTGTTTGATGTGTTTTACGATGCAGTGATTGCGGCTGTAGAGTCGAAGCGGTCCAAACAGAAACCGGCAGCCAAGAATAAGGAAAAGGCGGATAAAACAGACGACGAAGACAATACGCCGCCCGGTCTTTCGGATAGCGATCCTGAGCCTGTTAAAGCAGAACCAGAGCACAAAGGAAAACTGATACTTGATGCCACGGTGGCACCACAGGCGATTCGATTTCCTACCGACTTGGGGCTGCTGAATGAAGCCAGAGAATTCAGCGAACGGATTATTGATAAACTCTTTGAGAACACAGGCCTGAAAAATAAACCCCGAACCTATCGTCAGAAAGCGCGCAAAGCCTACCTCGCTATTGTAAAAAAGAAGCGGCCTGGCGCAAAGTTGATACGCAAGGGCATCAAACAACAATGGCAGTACTTGCGTCGGAACCTGGTTCATATTAAGCAGTTATTACAGCATTTTCCCGAAGCAACATCACTCCCGTTGCCACATTGGTTGTTACATCGATACTGGGTGATTCAGCACGTGTACGAACAGCAAAGGGAGATGTATCGCAACAAAGTCAATCGTTGTGATGATCGAATCGTGAGTATCAGCCAGCCCTATGTGCGCCCGATCATGCGAGGCAAAGTGGACAAACCAACCGAATTTGGTGCCAAGCTCAGTGTCAGTCTGACTGGAGATGGCGTAGCCCGAGTCGATCACTTGCGCTGGGATGCCTTCCATGAAGGTCTTGATTTGCCGTCACAAGTTGAAACCTATCGAAATCATCATGGTCATTACCCGGAAGTGGTTCTTGGTGACACCATTTACGGCAGTCGGGATAATCGAAAATATCTCAAGGATCGCGGCATTCGATTTGCCGGAAAGCCATTGGGCAGACCGAAGAAAATAACGGAAGAGAATCAGGAAGCATTGAAACACGAAGCAGCAAAGCGGCGTGAGGAATATCTGCAACGCATTCCGATAGAAGGGAAATTCGGTCAAGGCAAGAACGGCTACAATCTCAACTACATTCGGGCAAAACGGTCAGATACTTCGCTTGCGTGGATTAACAGCATCTTTCTGGTGATGAACCTGCTGATCCTGCTTAAGATTTTTTGTTGGTTCTGGAAAAAGGTCAGTACTGGAATGGACGACTGGCTGAAATTTATTATTTCGAGGTATTCTGGAGGATTGTGGGTCCGTGAATTCCAGCAGTGAGCGGCTCCGCAGATCGGGAGCCGCTACTTTATGAGCAGACTCTATTTAGAGAAAGCAAAACGATTAAGGGTTCTAGTGATTGACTGACGGCTTGTCACAAACGGAGTCCTTTCCTACTGCGGTTAAACACATGCTATTTATATAGGTATAGACTATATGAAGCGGTTTGACAGTCGTGTTCAATACGAGTGAGCCAGGGGGAGGGAGAGGTTGTAGAGCAGTTTCTCTGGGCGATTAAAAAAGGATAAAGCCCCATTGAACTGTTCAAAAAAAGCTCAGTGGGGCTTTGTCGGTGGGAATCGGGTGATTACAGGCTAACGACTCAGCAAGGACCAGTAATCGATCGTGCTCTTACCCAGCTGAGTAAGGGTGTAACTGTTGCGGTCGGTGCCGCGATAGCCCTCGGTGGCAATGATGCCAAAATAACGCTGTTTTAAGTCTATAAATGGATAGGAACCGAAGGCGCCAATACTGGAGATCCGATCCAGGTTACTGCATTGGGTTCGAGGCACAGTACATTCCACCCAAAACCCCAATGAGTAATACCAATTGGGCTTACTGTCGTTGAACGTCAAACCGCGATTCACGTTTTGGCTGATGTACCGGGTTAATTCACCGATAAAGCTGCTGTTGCTAAAGAACTGGCCATGAAAGATCGCTCGTAAGAACTCGAGGTATTCATTGGCCGTGTAACGTAGGCCAGCGGCAAGGGTGGGGTTGCCCAATGACGGACTGTCATAAGCAGCACCAGAAAATAACCCCTTGTCCTGTTGAAACTCAGCAAAGATATCGGCCCAGGAATTTACTTGAGCCGCTTCAATGAGCATGGCAGCGGCAACTTGCAAATGAGCGGAGCGATACGAAAAGTAGGAGCCTGGGGTTGGTGCTGCC
>PZPK01000060.1 GCA_006212045.1 Oleiphilus sp.
CCTTTCAATGATATCGATGCACTGAAAAACATCGCACGTTCGAACCCCAACGTTGTAGCCGTCATGCTGGAACCTATTCAGGGCGAAGCGGGAGTTCAGCTCGCATCATCAGCTTATTTCAAAGAATTGAGAGCCCTGTGTAACGAGCAGGACTGGCTGCTTATGGCTGACGAAGTGCAAACAGGTAATGGCCGTACCGGTGAATACTTTGCGAGTCAGACCTTTGATATCGATCCAGACGTTATCACAACAGCCAAAGGCCTGGGTAACGGGTTTCCAATCGGTGCCTGCATGGCGAAGAACAAGGCTGCCGAAATACTGGGGCCCGGCTCGCATGGTTCCACCTTTGGCGGCAATGCTCTTGCTTGTGCGGCGGCTCTGGCTACGCTTGAGCAGATAGAAAAGCAACAACTCTGTCAACGAGCCCAGACGCTCGGCTCACGCATCATTGATGGGCTGGAAAACCAGCTCGGTAGCGCCGACTATGTGAAAGAGATACGTGGCTGCGGCCTGATGATCGGCATTGAAATGCACGACCCCTGCCTGGCACTCGTCCCGCTTGCCAAGGCGAAAGGTCTACTGCTGAATGTTACCTCTGAGAACGTTATACGCTTATTGCCAGCGCTAAATATGAGTGATGAGGAGTGCGAATTCCTCATTGATGCGGTCGTGCAGATCATCAGACTTTACGCAGCTGATGACCGCAATCAGCCGCGCGCCTGATCCCAACTCCAACAGTCACCGTCACGTGAGACACCCATGGCATTACGACATTTTTTGACCCTGAAAGACCTGAGCAAAGACGAATTGCTTCAAATTATAGAACGCGGAATTACCCTCAAACGCGAACAACGCAAGGGAAACATATATGAACCGCTCAAGAACCGCGTGCTGGCACTGATCTTTGAAAAGTCCTCAACACGCACCCGGGTGTCTTTCGAATCAGGTATGGCGCAGTTTGGTGGCTCTTCGCTGTTTCTGTCACCCCGCGATACTCAGCTGGGGCGGGGCGAACCCATTGAAGATAGTGCGCGCGTGCTGTCCAGAATGGTCGATGCAATTACTATTCGCACCTTCGAACATAAGAAACTGGAAACCTTCGCAGCACATTCCAGCGTTCCCGTCATCAATGCATTAACGGACGATTTTCATCCCTGCCAGTTACTCGCGGACATGCAAACCTATCACGAGCACCGAGGGTCGATTGAAGGGAAGAAAGTTGTATGGGTTGGTGACGGGAACAACATGTGCAACTCTTTCATTAACGCAGCCAGCCTCCTGAACTTCGAACTGGTGGTCACCTGCCCCGACGGTTACGACCCCAACAGTTCACTTCTGCAGCAACACAGTGACCGCGTACACATCGAGCGCGAGCCCGAAAAAGCCGTTACTGGCGCGGACCTTGTTGTCACCGATGTGTGGGCATCGATGGGCCAGGAAGAAGAACAACAGGCAAGGCTGCGGGCGTTTACCAACTATCAGGTGTCGCCACAATTAATGTCGCTCGCCAACAACGACGCATTGTTTATGCACTGCTTACCCGCTCATCGCGGAGAAGAAATCAGTGAAGACATGCTGGATCACAGTAGCTCGGTCGTTTGGGACGAAGCCGAAAACCGGCTGCACGCGCAAAAAGCCCTGCTAGAGTTTTTGCTGTGCAACGCCTAACTTCCGCATGGCGCGACTCGGCGCTTCATAAACACCTGTGAAAGGTGTTTACCCAATAAAAAGGCTGCCTTAAGAGCAGCCTTTTTGATTCACTGTCGATGTAACAACTTTAATCGCAACCAAGACAATGCGATATCACCCTCACCTTGCCCCCTGGCTCTTAACGCGATCTACGGCTTCGAGCCACCCGCTATACAGTTGATTTGCCAACTTGCGATCAACGGCGGGCTCGAAACGCGCATCCAGCGCCCATAACTCAGAAATACTCTCCAGACTCTCAAATAAACCGATGCGTAGACCGGCCAAATATGCAGCCCCCAACGCCGTGGTTTCCACAATGGCCGGCCGGTCGACGGCAACATCCAGTACATCCGCGAGAAATTGCGTTACCCATCCGTTCACCACCATACCACCATCAACACGCAAGCTGGTAAACTCAGCGCCATCGCGCTCCATAGCAGTGAGAAGATCACGCGTTTGATAACACACCGCCTGCAGCCCGGCTGTGACGATTTCAGCAATTCCAGTGTCTCTTGTCAGGCCAAACAAGGCACCACGAGCGTTCGGATCCCAATATGGAGCCCCCAGACCTGTGAATGCGGGCACCAGATAGACAGGGTTCTCATAGCCCACTTGCTCGGCAAGTCGCTCACTCTCTTCAGCGTGCCCGATCAACTGCAAGCCATCTCGCAACCACTGAATCGCTGCACCTGCTACAAAAATACTGCCCTCCAGAGCGTAAGTCACTTTCCCATTCACGCGATATGCCACCGTTGAAAGCAGGCGTGTTTGCGAACGTATAACTTTTTCTCCTGTATTGAGCATCATGAAACAGCCTGTACCGTAGGTGCTCTTTACCATTCCCG
>PZPK01000074.1 GCA_006212045.1 Oleiphilus sp.
CAGCAATTAGTCATTATTGGACTACCGACTTTCCTGGTGATGTTATTCAGTACTAGCCTTGTTAGATCTCAACAGATAAACAACGGGGAATAATAGTGATGTCAGATCGCGATAATTACAGTGAGGAAAAAACACTGAAGCGCCAGGAAAAAATGTAAAGAAAGTGTCAGACAAGATCGAGAGATTAAAGTTTAATCAAAAAAAGCTTATCGGGTGTTTTGTGGTTTTTTTGATTGTCATTGTTGGTATTGCGGTTAGCGGTCTTATTAGTAACGGTACGCCCATTGTTTATATAGTTTCAGGGGTTGTTGGTGTAATTGTGGGTCTTAAGGTTATGAACAACGCAATCAGTCTTGTTGTTCCAGCTGTTACTATTCTCTTTAGTTTGACATTGGGGATAAAAGGTATTCTAGGTCTTATCGTGTGTTGCGGTATTGCTTATGCCGTAAGCTCTGTTGATGAAAAAATTACAGGCAAGATCGCGACCTTATCAAAAAGTATCACCGGAACCAAAAAGAAAGAGGAAAACATCAAGCTATCTGATGGTTGACAAAATACATAAGGGAAAATTATTAGTAAGGTGGAAAATATTATGACTGAGCAAGATGAGGAGAAGCGACTAAGAGATCCATCGATTTCGTTGTGGCTGAAGGATCAGATCAACGACTCGAAAGAGCGTGATGTCGTGGATGCCTTACAAGATGCCGAAGTGTTGGTGGATATTCTAAGATCACGATTAAGCAGAATGGTCGATCCACAGGGTGATGCTGCTGAGCTCCGCCATGTCATTTCACAGCTTTGCAACGAAGGGCCTTTTTTGAAGATTGAACAGCCAAATCACGAATCTCGTTTGGCAAGCAAGCCGCCAACAGAAAATATCGTCATCGCAAGAGATAAGATCTATGGTGGTACCGATATGGATGAACAAAGCTAATGCACTACAGCTAGATACTAAGGGGAATAATGTCTTTGGAAGAAATTCAAAGTATCGATAATAAGATATTAAATAAAATTGCTCATTACGTTGAGGCTGGTACCGATAAAGAATTGGCTCTATACATAGGAGTGCCGATTTCGACGATGAAAAAACTTAGGGCTGGTGATGCTGTTTCAAGCTGGAGTCAGAGGTTTCAAATGGCAGAGTCTTGCGGACTGCTAGGTTCAGAAATAAGCATAACTCAAATATCTGAGGATGAACTGGCAAAAGATATCGAGCGGATAATAACCCCAGGTGTCTATGCCAAAAGAAACTTTGACGCATTATTATGCGAACTCTTATTAAATACACCTAGCCTTAAAATGAACAAAGTTTTTTTAGGTTTAATAAGTCACGACAAGCTGATTAAGGTCCAACAAGAGTTAGAAGTTCTGAGCATTGCTGATCGATGCGAGATGATAAGTAGCCTAGGTAGGTTAAACAAAAGGTACTGGGGGATCGATCAAGAGGACGTATGGAAGTTCGCGAGCTCTTCGAGGCTTCTGTATGAACACCTGAGTAATCAAAACAATCTGCAGAGCAACCAGGATTCTAAAAATACCGATTTATTAGACGGATTCAAACGGGTTTGCCAAATAAAAACTGACACAGAATTGGCGTCTATCTTGGAGCTTACCAAGCAAGGTATAAGGCAATTAAGGAATCGCAAGGCTGCTATACCGTTAAAAAGTAGAGTTCTTATGAAAATTGAATTGCAGGGGCTTAAAAAAGATAAGAAACAATGGTCCATTAATAGAATTGATTCAGTTATCCATTCTAGTGAATCATTGATTTCGACTTTAGATGCATGAGGGGAATAATATGTTTGGATCTAAGAAAATAAATATAACAGTCTCTGTAACGTGCTTATTAGCCGCACTATTGGCAATACTTTCTGGCCGATTAGGTGTAGCAATTATTTTTGCCATAGCAGGTAGTTTGCCGTGGTTGCGAATAGTATCTGTACAAATGGTAGCCGAGCACAAAAAAAGAATGTCTGAGATGGCGCAAGAACACAATAAAAAGGTTAGTGCTTTAGAATCAGGAATCAGGCGTCTAAAAAGCCGGGGCTCTTAGGGGAATAAATATGGGAATGCAACTAAGTCAGGAAGCAGTTCAGAAAGCTAATGAAGAATATCAAGTGATGCTTCAATCAAAAGAACAAAGCATGCTGGTAGATAGCATTGTTACACCGTTTTTCTTAGGAATGAAGAATGAGGGGTTTTCCCTTGTAATGTCTCAATCTGACTGCATGATTCTTCGCCCCTGCCCTACTTGTCGTGGCAGTTATTCGGGTAAGTACGAGCGAGATTCGCAAACGTATTGGGGATGCCCTCACTGCAACGAAATTGTTGACGACTAATCGGGGAAAAAACTTATTGTTTAAAATTCGATGATAAGATCTACAACTGAGAAGAATATTAATGAGCTATAAACACAATGACCAAAGAATCATCAGCTATGAATCGCCACTAATTAATTAGACACTTCCCAGCCTCATTAAATACTGCTTCTCATACTCTACCGGTGGCAGCCCGTCATTAAAACCATGTCGG
>PZPK01000025.1 GCA_006212045.1 Oleiphilus sp.
CGGGCTTCTCACCCTGGCTGATGCATTTGGCTACTTCTCAGCAATGGAGACAATTGATACTTTGGAGAAAAAAGAAAAATGGCGGTGAGCCAGGGATTCGAACCCCGGGAGGGCTATTAACCCTCGCTGGTTTTCAAGACCAGTCCATTCAACCACTCTGGCAGCTCACCGCATTGTTCGCGCCGCCGGCCGGCGACAGCGGGGAGCATATTACCTGATTAGAATTTGCTGTCAACGGTTAATTGGTACCTTGGTCACGGCTTGAACATTTCTCGAAAATCACTGTCTGAATTCACGAATATTTCGATGGAAGCCACTGTTGTAATTTAGGTTTTCGGCATTATTATTAGAGTTAAAGTCAGCTGAAATTAGTTTATCATCAGCTTTACGTGTAACTTAGTGGATCAAACCAAACGGAGCATCACTATGCAGGACAATCGTTTTCCTCAGTCTCGAGCTGCGAACGCGCATCCCGACCAACTGGGTTCAGTCATGAATTCACAGCAGGCCCTGGTCGGTGAAGCCGCATCATCAGTTCTGAGAAACACTTACATGTTATTGGGGCTGACTGTCGCATTCTCAGCTTTAGTAGCCTATTTATCCATGGGTCTGCCCCACCCGGGTCTGATTGTGTCTCTTGTCGGATTCTATGGTCTATTGTTCTTGACGTACAAAACATCCAGAAGCGCAATGGGGCTTATTAGCATATTTGCGTTTACCGGGTTCATTGGCTATACGCTTGGACCAGTGATTGGAATGTTTGCCGGGGCAGGAGCTATGCCCATCGTCGTAAACGCCCTGGGGCTAACTGCTTTTGTATTTTTTGGCCTGTCAGCCTACGCACTCGTCACTCGGAAAGACTTTAGCTTTCTTGCGGGTTTCATAGTTGCAGGTGTTTTTACAATATTGGGCGCATTTTTGCTTTCGCTGTTTGTGGAAATCCCCGGACTTCACTTAGCAATGGCTTCAGGATTTGTTTTAATTGGCTCTGCTATTATTTTGTTCCAAACTGGACAGATAATACATGGAGGTCAGGACAACTATATTTTGGCTACCATTGATCTGTATTTGGGGCTGTACTATATATTCAGCGGTTTGCTCCAACTACTGATGGCTTTTGGTGGTGACGACTAAGCCCAGCGTTACCGTTAAGGCTAATTGAGTAGCAGCCTCCACAGCTTTACAATAAAAGCCTCGCACCAGCGGGGCTTTTTTATTTAGATCGCACTTCCCTGATGAAAAGGTAGACTTTGAAACTCTCTATTCTCGTTCTTGGCAGCCCTTACAATTCCCAAGCCGCCTACTCTGCTTTGCGCTATACGCAGGCAGCACTGGATTCTGGCCACGAGATTTATCGGGTATTTTTCTACCAGGACGGGGTGCATGCATGCAGCAATCTGCCAGCACCGCCACAGGATGAGTTCAATACCTATGAGGCCTGGCAGACACTGCAAGAGAAACATGAACTGGACTGCGTCACGTGCATTGCCGCTGCGGCCAGACGTGGCGTCCTTAATGAAGAGGAATCAAAGCGTCACAACCTGCCCGCGTTCAACCTGGCTACGCAGTTCTCTCTGTCAGGACTTGGGCAACTCATTGAAGCGAATGCCGAATCTGACCGTCTCGTGACATTTGGGGCCTGAATAATGACAGCAGATGCACCTACCACGATTGACTATGATCTTTTGATAGTACTGCAACATGCCCCTTACAGCTCTGCACAAGCGAATGAAGCTCTTGACTTGGCGCTGGCTGGCGGCACATTTGACCAGCGTGTCGCACTTTTGTTCATCGAGGATGGCGTCTATCAGCTGATGTCAGAACAGGCACCAGATGCCGCGCAACAGAAGAACCTCGAGAAAATGCTCAATGCCCTTTCCTTTTATGGCGTGAATACCCTGGCTGTCGAGAGCCACAGTTTGTTCGAGCGGGACCTGCACCCCGAGAAACACATTAACCCCAAGCTTAATCTGGAGCTGCTGAATGCCAAGTCGATTCAAGCTCTCTATGACCGCAGTAAAACAGTGATCAGGTTCTGACTTATGCCCACCTTGCACACATTGAATCGCTCCCCGGCCAATATTCAGCTGTTTGAACAGCTGATTAATACGATTCGGCCCGGCGATACCTTACTGCTGCTTGAAGACGGCGTGTATTACTGCCTTCAAAACAAACTCAACCGAAAAATCCAGGATATCCAGGTTTATGCGCTAAAAGACGATGTCCATGCGCGCGGCATCCCGATTGAACAATCCGATGTTTTATTGGCGAGCTATGAAGACTTCGTCAACCTGACCTGCGAAAACGACAAACTGGTTAACTGGTATTAATCGCCCGTGTCTGAGCTACCCGCCTGCGACGCCCAGGGACATCTGCTGAATCTGGAAGACTGGAATCCAGCGATAGCAGAAGCCATTGCGGCAGCCGAGAATATCGAGTTGTCTTCGGCCCACTGGGAAGTTATTACCTTGTTGCGGGAATTCTATCAGGAGTTCGGACTGTCACCTGCCATGCGCATTCTCGTAAAGCGCTGCAAAGAAAAACTTGGCGAAGACAAAGGCAATAGTATGTATCTGTTAAGCCTTTTTCCAGGCAGCCCGGCCAGAATTGCCAGTAAAATTGCCGGTTTACCTAAACCCACTAACTGCCTATAGCATCCCAAAAAAGTAACGCACTATGACGCATGACAGCCTGATTCTGGATATTGAAGAACACCCTTTCGCACAGTATGTGCGTATTCTGGGCAAAGGAAAAAAAGGAAGCCGCTCTTTTAACGAGGAGGAAGCATTTCAGGCGATGAGCATGATTCTGAATGGCGAAGCAGAGGATCTTCAGATTGGTGCTTTTCTGATGCTTATTCGCGTCAAGGAAGAAACACCGGAAGAGCTTAGCGGGTTTGTCAAAGCCGTGAACGCTTTTAGCCATGCGCCATCCGACTTGAACGTGGATCTGGACTGGTCATCCTATGCTGGTAAGCGACGGCATCCACCCTGGTTCATATTCTCCATTATGCTACTGGCCGAAGCTGGCTATCGCGTACTCATTCATGGTGCCAGCGGCCATACGACCAATCGTTTATATACCGAAGATGTGATGCGCAAACTTGGGCTGCCAATCGCTGACGGGTGGGACAATTGTGCAAATCAACTGGATCAACTGGGCTTCTGCTATATCCCCCTACGTGTATTTTGCCCAAAACTGGCAGAGATGATCGACATGCGCTCGATTCTAGGGCTGCGTTCGCCGGTACATTCCTTGTCTCGTCTGATCAATCCTCTGAAGGCCGGCACGGTGCTTCAGGGCATTTTTCATCCACCCTACAGCCATTTGCATCAAGAAGCCGCAAAGTTGCTCGCTTACCCGAATCTGGCCGTTATCAAAGGAGAAGGTGGCGAGATTGAGCGCAACCCTGATAACGCACTAAAAGTATTTCATTGTATTCAGGGAGAACTGAGCGAAGAGCAATGGCCCGCCCTGTTTCCCCGCCGTCATGTCAAAGCAAAGGATCTGACAACGTCGTTTATGACGCAACTTTGGCAAGGAAAAGTACAAGACGAATATGCGGAAGCGGCCATTATCAGTACCGCAGCCCTTGCAATCCGACAGCTGGACAGGGAGCACAATCAGGCCCAGGCAATAGAGAAGGCACAGACCCTTTGGGCGAACAGAAATCGGCAGTACTTTGGCTAGATCCGGATACGCCCTAACGGGCGCAATCAAAACGGCTACTTATAGTAGGCGTTTTCAGTATTGGTATGATCGGTCACGTCCTGCACACCCTTCAAATCCGGGATGACCTCCAAAAGACGCTTCTCGACACCATCCTTGAGCGTGATCGACACCGCGCTGCAACCCTGACATCCACCACCAAATCTCAGAACGGCTATATTGTCCTCAGTCAGTTCCACCAGGCTGACTTCTCCGCCATGCGATGCCAACCCGGGATTGATATCCGTCACTAAAATATAGGCAATACGCTCTTCGAGCGTTGAGTTTTCATCAATCTTGGGCATTTTGGCGTTGGGAGCCTTAATCGTCAGCTGGCCGCCCATCTTTTCCTCTGCGTAGTCTACAAAAGCCTCATCGAGGAATGGCAAACTTTTCTTTTCAATAAAAAGCTTAAATCCTTCGAGCTGGACCACTTCGTCATCATCAACAAAATCGTCAGGCTGGCAGTAGGCCAGGCAGGTTTCCGCAAACTTGGTGCCAGGCTGGGTAACAAACATGCGAACCCCCATGCCTTCAACCTCCTGGTTGTTGACAAGTTGCGCCAAATAGGATTGTGCGGATTCAGAAACAGTTACCATATACCTTGCCTTGTTCGGAATAAAAGTGGGTGTTAGTCGGCTCTGCATTCTAGACGTTTTAGGGCCATCAATAAAGTCCTACTAATTTACTCAGGAATTACCAGATTAAACCTATATCAAAATATTTCAATATAGTTTTAGATGAGTTATGATGCGCCCCCTGAACTGTCCGGCAAACCGCAAGGAATGCCACCTCCCAAGCGTTTAAACATAAAGGTTTTCATACATGAGCACATTGTCCGACCGCCTCAAGCACTTGCAAGCTGCCATTGATCAACGCATTCTGGTGCTCGACGGCGCAATGGGGACAATGATTCAGAGGCTCGAGCTGGAGGAGAATGACTATCGTGGTGAGCGTTTTGCCGACCATGCTTCTGATGTCAAAGGTAACAACGACTTGCTCTGCCTGACCCAGGCTGAAGCCATTGCACGCATCCACAAACAGTACCTTGATGCGGGCGCAGACATCATCGAGACCAACACGTTTAACTCTACGCGCGTCAGTCAGGCTGACTACAATATGGAAGAGCTGGTTTACGAGCTTAATTTCGAAGCCGCGCGAATTGCCAGAGAACAGGCAGACCTGAAAACAGCAGAAAATCCGGACAAACCGCGTTTTGTCGCTGGCGCCGTAGGCCCAACCTCTCGTACAGCTTCCATCAGTCCCGATGTCAACAATCCCGGTTACCGCAACGTCAGTTTTCAGGAACTATACGACAACTACTACGAAGCGGTGAAAGCACTGACTGAAGGCGGTTCCGATATCATTCTGATCGAAACTATCTTTGATACCCTGAATGCTGAAGCTGCGATCTATGCGACAGAGCAGTACTTTCACGATTCGGGCCAGCGCCTGCCAATCATGATTTCCGGTACCATCACAGATGCTTCCGGTCGCACACTCTCCGGTCAGACAGCAGAAGCATTCCTGATTTCGATCAAACACTGCAAGCCATTGAGTATTGGTTTCAACTGCGCCTTGGGCGCGGATGCGCTGCGTCCTTATATAGAAGAACTCTCCAATAAGGCAGAGTGCTACGTCAGCGCGCACCCCAATGCCGGCTTGCCAAATGAGTTTGGCGAGTACGACCAGACCCCTGAAGAAATGGCAGACATAGTTGAAACCTTCGCATCAGAGGGTTTTGTCAATATCATCGGCGGCTGCTGTGGATCGACACCGGAACATATTCAGGCGATCGCAGAACGTGTCGCGAAGTACCCTGCCCGAAAAATCCCGGAAATCCCACACAAACTGAGGCTCTCGGGACTCGAAGCCTTCGTTGCTGACGAGACGACCCTGTTCATTAACGTCGGGGAACGCACCAATGTAACGGGTTCGCGAAAGTTTCTGCGTCTGATCAAGGAAGAAAAGTACGAAGAAGCTCTGGATGTGGCCCGTCAGCAGGTTGAGAACGGTGCGCAGATTATCGACATTAACATGGACGAAGGGATGCTTGAGTCCAGGGAAGTCATGCAAACCTATTTGAATCTGATTGCGTCGGAGCCTGACATCGCACGCGTTCCCATTATGATTGATTCATCCAAATGGGAAGTGATCGAAGCCGGTTTGCGCTGCGTTCAGGGTAAAGCCATTGTCAACTCCATCAGCCTGAAGGAAGGCGAAGAGGAGTTTGTCGAAAAAGCCCAAAGCTGCATCCGTTATGGCGCGGCGGTGGTGGTGATGGCCTTCGATGAAAAGGGTCAGGCCGATACATATGAACGCAAAATTGAAATTTGTCAGCGTTCTTACAAGATCCTGACGGGGTTGGGCCTGCCTCCGGAAGACATTATCTTTGACCCCAACATTTTTGCTGTGGCCACCGGCATTGAAGAGCATAACAACTATGCATTGGACTTCATCCAGGCCACAAAATGGATCAAGGAAAATCTGCCCCATGCAAGCATTTCCGGCGGTGTGAGTAATGTTTCATTCTCGTTCCGGGGCAATGACGCGGTCAGAGAAGCGATTCACTCAGTCTTTCTTTACCATGCCATTAAGGCAGGCATGAATATGGGGATCGTCAATCCGGGTCAGTTGGTGATCTATGACGAGATCGACCCCGAGTTGAAAGAACGTGTCGAAGACGTGATTCTGAACCGGCGAGATGATGCGACTGATCGTTTGTTGGAGATCGCGGAGAAATTCCGCGGCGCTGGTGGAGAAAAACAGGTCGAGAATCTGGAGTGGCGCAGCTGGCCAGTGGCAAAACGCCTGGAACACGCTCTGGTGAAAGGCATCACAACCTACATCATCGAGGATACCGAGGAAGCGAGACAACAGGCCAGTCGCCCCATTGAAGTGATCGAAGGCCCCCTCATGGATGGCATGAATGTCGTTGGAGATCTGTTTGGTGCCGGAAAAATGTTTCTGCCGCAAGTGGTCAAAAGCGCCCGCGTCATGAAGCAATCTGTCGCACACCTGATCCCTTTTATCGAAGCTGAAAAAGGCGACAAGCAAGAACCCAAAGGCAAGATTCTGATGGCAACGGCCAAGGGCGACGTACATGATATTGGAAAGAATATCGTAGGAGTCGTGCTGCAGTGTAATAACTATGAAGTGATCGACCTGGGCGTCATGGTACCGGCAGACAAAATCCTGCAGGCGGCGCGGGAACACAATGTTGATGTCATTGGCGTGAGCGGCCTGATCACCCCGTCCCTTGACGAGATGGTGCATGTTGCGAAAGAGCTGCAGCGCGAAAACTTTGATATTCCGCTGATGATTGGCGGGGCCACAACCTCAAAGGCACATACGGCCGTCAAGATTGAGCCCCAATACAAAAACGATGTGGTCGTTTATGTGACAGATGCTTCACGCAGCGTTAGTGTGGCCACCTCGTTACTCAGTGACACCATGAAAGAAAAGTTTGTTAGTGACACACGGGCAGAGTACGAGACAGTGCGTGAGCGGAGAAAAAATCGCAGTTCCCAGAAAAAACATCTGGATTATGCGACGGCGTGTGCTCGTAAACCCAAATTCGACTGGAGCGACTATCAACCGCCCCAACCCACCTTTACGGGACTGAAGGTGTTCGAAGACTACTCGCTCGAAGAACTCGTTGACTACATAGACTGGACGCCATTTTTCATCACCTGGAATCTGGTCGGCAAGTTTCCCAAAATCCTGAAAGATGAAAAGGTTGGCGAAGCCGCACAGAATCTCTATGACGATGCACAACGAATGCTCAAATCCCTGATTGACAGCAAAAAGCTGCGGGCACGGGGAGTGATAGGATTCTGGCCCGCCCAGACGAGCTCTGACGACGAAATTATCGTTTACGAAGACACCTCATGTAGCCATGAAATCACTCGCCTGAACCACCTTCGCCAACAGGCCGAAAAGCCCGATGGGACGCCACAAATGTCCTTGTCAGATTATATTGCCCCACAGGAGACAGGTATCACTGATTACATTGGCGGTTTCGCTGTAACGGCGGGCATTGGCGCTGAAGAACTGGCGGCGGAATATGAGGCGCAGCATGATGACTACAATTCCATCATGGTCAAAGCGCTGGCTGACCGACTGGCAGAAGCATTTGCCGAGCGTATGCACGAGCGAGTCAGGAAAGAGTTTTGGGCCTACGACCCCAATGAAGCCTTTGATAATGATGCACTTATCAAGGAAAAATACCGGGGAATTCGCCCGGCACCTGGTTACCCGGCATGCCCGGACCACACCGAAAAAGCCGCTTTGTTCCGGCTACTCAATGCCGAAGAAAATACCGGCATGGCGTTGACCGAGCATTTTGCAATGACTCCGGCAGCAGCCGTCAGTGGCTTTTATTTTTCGCATCCTGAGTCCCGCTATTTTTCCGTCGGTAAGATCACGCGAGACCAGGTGGACGCATATGCCAAGCGAAAAAATATGTCCATCGCGGAGACAGAAAGATGGCTATCTCCGGTGTTGAACTACGACGCTTAGCAACGTAGTGGATGAGCCTGCTTCAGGGCAGGTTCAGCTTGCAGCAACGCGAGACGGACCTGCCTGGAGCGTCGCCTTGTTTACAGACACGCCCAAACTTTCAATATGCCCTGCTCTGACAGTAAGATGCACAGTCCCATTGAGCAGAGGTGAATACTGATCCAATAGCCGCTGCGCCGTTACTCTGGCCTGCCCGAACCAAGCCCCCTGTGCAAGGTTCACCCGCCATGCTTTCTCCATGCCTGCCTTTTCTTTCAACTGGGATTTCGTCAACACCTGCTCCTGAAGCATCTGAAGCGCTCGGGTAATCACTGCGGCGGCAGGAGCATGCAGGATTTGCAAGTGGTCCCGCCCGGCCTTCCAGTATTGCTGACCGGAAAAACATCCAACCAGCGAGGGTGCGGCCACATCGTTAATATGCTCACAGATCACATACAAAGGCATTCTTTGCAGGTTTAGATGGGTCACCATTCCTTCCGAGAAAGTAAGCGAGAAATTTTCCGAATGGCGGTAACGTGCGTAGCGTAACTGGTTCATGATGACAGAGGGCACCCTGAAATCTTCCGAATCGAGCAACCGGGGAATTTCATAGTATCGCCCCCAGAATGAGCTACTGTGCTCCAGATAAGGCTGATCATGCAATCTTAGCCCCAGACTGGACAACACCCCCTTCCTGTATAGATATCCTTGTGCATCAGCCTGCCCTGGTGACCCGCAATAGCCATCAAAACCCAGAGCTTCAATGGCACGATCAAGGTCTGAGCAATGCACGGCGCCATCGTACTCAGCATAGAATATACCTTCGCAGCAGTTCTTTTTGGCATAACTCACTGCCATGTCCGCGAGCGTCATCTTAAGCAGTTCGGAATGAAACGGGACACCATCAGTACCAAAGGCAAGGGCGCGCAGAGCTGGCGCAATTGCGAGCGTTTGCAGACGCTCCCTCCCGTCAGCAATATCGAGTGATACAGGGAAATAGCATGCGATTTCCGAAAGTTTATGTCGATTCAAAGTACCAAAATCAACCGCCAACATCGTGATGTTCCGGTGATGCTGGGTCAGCAAATGGCACAGATGCGTGCTCTCCACACTGCCATTAACCAGCACCAGAATTCTGTCACACTGCTTTACTGCAGTTCTAAGCTCAGAAATGGAGTGAACGAATTTCATCCGGGCGTATATCCTCTTACTACGTGCAAAATGTGCAACCGGTTTTCCTTTCCCGACACGGCTTTAAGAAGAGCCCCCTTATACTCTGGGGCGGCCTCTTATCTGGCTAAAGCAGCTCCCGCGCTCAAGCAGCCCCATTGAACAGGGACCGCCGGGCCCCTTACGTCTGCGCAATACCGCTACCCCGGATGTATTTATAAGGCGGATCAGTGCATTCGAACGGCCGCTGCAATTTACGTAACAGGAACTTATGCAGCGGGAGTCTCACGTCCGAACTCACCTCCAAACCGATCAGCGGGGGAATACAGAAATAACAGACACCTATCTTTCAAGAAGGATCTTCGCAAAAGCATGGTTGGGGGATAACTGTCAAAATTAACAGCTAGAAGAAGTCGAGGGATGCCCTCAGTATTTTACGCGATCAAGGCCTTTGATTACTTAATACCGGGATAAGCTATATCAGGCCAAGCGAAACTGCTCTTGCAGTCGCTGCGATCTTGTTGTTCACCTGAAATTTACTCAGGACATTATTGAGATGAAAGTTAACTGTGCGCTCGGCAATACCGAGGATGACGGAAATTTCATAGGCGGTTTTACCATCGGCAGTCCATCGCATGATTTCGGTTTCACGCTGCGTGAGCTCAATTTTCGTGGCTGGCGCCAGATCCGGTAACAGATATTTTTGTAGGCCCATTTGGGCAAGCTGGTTAAACCAGACCAGCAAAGGTGTTTTTTCACGCAACTCTACAGGCGATAGCGCTTCTCCGGATCGTGCCAGGGTCAGCATGCCCGAGACACCAAAACTTGTAAACGAGGATTGAGCCCAACCATGACTGAGACCATAGGAATTAGCATCTTCCCAGAAATCACGCGCGTCCTCGAAAATCGATTCTTCCCAGATCAGCGGCGCAATGGACTGCATACCATGTCTGACAGTGGGGTCGACACTTAAGTAATCGTTGGAGGTGTAGGATGTCTGCCACTCCAGAGGATAGTTATTAACCAATTCGAACCTGGGAGCACTATAGGGAAATGTAACCCGGAGACCATAGGCAAAGTAATCAAAGCCAAGCAAACGGGCACTTTTGTCCAGCGCTTCGATTAACTCTTCTTTAGTCTCAACGGAGGTCAATGCAAATAATTGATCATCCAGTTGTGGTTTTAGCTGTTTATTCATCCTGAAACCTAATTGATATGTACCCTTCCCGACACGTTGCCGGTCGGATGGGACACACAAACTAACGAGGACCAAATGGCCACACCTTGTAACGACATTATAAACGAGCAATTCCGAGTCTCACATGACGGATATATCAGAATTCCGGCAGAGAAACTTGGCTCCATTCAACTTTTACATCTGGATTCTGGTATTTATTCACCAGAAGATCAATATCCACTTCTGGACAGGACACGCTGCAAAATCAACGGGTATACTGAATGGATCAGCCTTTCCAGCCCTTACGTATCTGTTGGTTGGGACTGGGATTTGATCATACATGGTACGGAACCTGACTTGATCAAAACCGGTGATGTGTACACAAATCTGTTGATGCAAAGCGAATCAAACACCGACCTTTCAGAAAGGGAAAACCGCCGGCTCATTGCAGATTCGTTATCAAGCCTCGATTGGAAGTCAAAAGTTAAGAGTTTTATCACACTGAAATACGCTTGATAAACTGTCAAAGTTGCCAGCTACTAAAACAAGAATAAATCGGGGTAAATACCATCGACATTCTTGATTGAGTGAGCGCGATGAAATTTATTACCGGTGACTACACTTCCCTGAACCCAGATATGCGGCAAGCATTATTTTCATATCGACACAAAGTGTTTATCGAGCAATTAGGATGGGAGCTGGATACGCCTGAAGGCTTGGAGAGAGACCAGTTCGATCATGATGACACGCTTTACGTCATAGCCAAGGATGATCAGCAGCACATAGTCGGGTGCGCGCGCCTGCTACCTACGACTGATCCCTATTTGCTGGAAGAGGTCTTCCCGGAACTTCTAAACGGACAAACACCACCCAAGGATCCAAGTGTCTGGGAGCTATCCCGCTTCAGCGCCTTCGATCTTAACGCCAATGACCTGCCCCGGCCGGGTCAATTCTCAAGCGAGGTCACCGTTGATCTGCTGAAGAACGCCCTGAAGTACGCCAAAGACTGTGGCGCAACACAGGTCATCAGCGTTTCCCCCATAGGGGTCGAACGGTTGCTACGGCGTGCCGGTTTCAGGGCTCACAGAGCAGGCCCCCCAAAAATAATTGACGGCTACCCGCTGATCGCTTGCATTATCCCCTTGAGTGAAAACCACTTGCAATTGTAGCGAATATCGCGGCCAGGCCGCGGTTTGAACGCCAGCTCTTTCCAGCTATCTCGGGGCTTTCACCTCCTTTTCGTTCGGTTACTCCGATAACTATTTTCGGTTTTAATTTATTTTTTCGAAAACGAAAAACTGATATTCTTGCCCTCTTTTGACACTAGGCTCGCGTTCGCTTGTAGGCGGCCAACCGAAGTCACGATATAAAACACCAAAAATACCCTGAATTCGTTTACCCGGATTGAAAAGGGTAAATAAACCAAGAGAGACACGATGTACCAATACGACGATTACGATCGAAAAATCGTTAAAGAGAGAGTCGCCCAGTTCCGAGGCCAGACAGAACGATATTTTGAAGGTAGCCTTGCCGCCGATGAATTTTTGCCATTGCGCTTACAGAACGGTCTTTACGTTCAACGTCACGCTCCAATGCTGAGGGTAGCCGTACCCTACGGTATGCTGTCTTCCAATCAACTGCGCAGGATGGCACGTATTTCACGTGACTATGACAAAGGCTACGTCCATTTTACTACGCGCCAGAACGTGCAGTTTAACTGGCCTGAAATTAAGGATGTACCGGCGATTCTCGAAGAGCTGTCCGAAGTTGAGATGCACGCCATTCAGACCAGTGGTAATTGCATTCGAAACACCACCACCGACCAGTTCGCAGGTGTCATTGCGAATGAAATCACGGACCCGCGCCCGTATTGCGAAATTATCAGACAATGGTCAACTTTCCACCCTGAATTTGCCTTCCTGCCCCGAAAGTTCAAGATTGCTGTGAATGCGGCCCCGGATGCAGATCGGGCAGCCATTCTTGTGCATGATATTGGCCTGCAGATCATTAAAAATGATGCAGGCGAAATTGGCTTCAAGGTGTTTGTTGGCGGAGGCCTGGGCAGAACTCCGGTAATTGGTTCCGAGATCCGATCCTTTTTGCCCGAGCAGGATTTGCTCAACTATCTGGATGCCATTTTACGCGTCTACAACCGCTATGGTCGCCGGGATAACAAGTACAAGGCACGTATCAAGATTCTGGTGAAGGCGATGACGCCTGAAAAATTCGCCGAAGCCGTGGAAGCCGAATGGCAACATTTCAAAGAATCGGAGGCTCGCATCACCAGCGATGAAATTGCCCGGGTCAAAACATTCTTTACAGAACCGGAATACAAGGCACTGGAAGACCTGCCCGCCGACTTCAGTTTAAAGATGGCAGAAAACCCCGAATTCGCCAACTGGGTGCAACGAAATACAGATACGCATAAGCGATCAGGCTATGCCATCGTTACGCTGACACTCAAGAAAACCGGCACGCCCCCCGGTGATGCCAGCGACAAACAGCTGGAAGTCATCGCCGGTCTCGCCGACAGGTACAGTTTTGGAGAAGTACGCGTGGCGCACGACCAGAACATCGTTCTTGCTGACGTTGAGAAATCCAGGTTGTTTGCACTTTGGCAGGAAGCAAAAATGGCCGGGTTTGCAACGCCTAACCTCGGCATGCTGACCGATATTATCTGCTGCCCGGGCGGCGACTTTTGCGGTCTGGCCAACGCCAAGTCAATCCCCGTAGCAGAGCAGATTCAGGTCAAATTTGATGACCTGGACTACCTGTACGATCTGGGTGAACTGGAGCTCAATATTTCCGGCTGCATGAATGCCTGTGGACACCACCACGTCGGCAATATCGGAATTCTGGGTGTCGACAAACGCGGTGATGAATTTTACCAGGTATCACTGGGTGGCGATTCGGGTAAAAACGCCGCGCTCGGAAAAATCCTGGGGCCATCCTTCGCAAGAGCAGATATGCCCGAAGTCATCGAGAAAATCATCAATGTCTATGTAGACCAACGACAGGAAGACGAACTGTTTATCGACACCTACAATCGCATTGGAATGGAGCCATTTAAGGAGCGCGTTTATGCCAAAGCTAATTAAGAACAACGCAGTGCAGGAAAACAAATGGCAAACGCTTCCAAAAGATGCGGAACTAGATGCCGTTCAGGAACACAGTCTGGTGCCTTTGCAGCTCTTTCTCAATAATTCTGAGATGCTACTGTCACATTCAGGAATCGGTGTTTGGCTGGACAGTGACGAAGAACCCGAGTCGATCGTTCCTTATCTGGATAGGATACAGCTGATCGCGATCAACTTCCCGAAATTTGTTGACGGCCGCGGATATTCTTACGCACGGATTCTAAGAGACCGCTATGGTTTCAAGGGTGAGATCAGAGCGATCGGGGATGTTCTGCACGACCAGCTGTATTTCATGAAGCGTTGCGGGTTTGATGCTTACGCCATTCGCGATGACAAAGATGCAGAAGCCGCCTTGAGTGGTTTAAACGACTTCAGTGAAAACTACCAATGCGCGGCAGATGAGCCCCGCCCGCTATTCAGACGCAGGGCCTAGTCTGCAGGCGAGTTATAAAGGGCGCCCTTCTTTGCAGCAACCTTTACAACTCGCCCCCATCGCCCGACGCAAGCGTTTCCGTCAGAACCCTCAATTCCTCCTCAAAAGGCTTTGAGGCTTTCAATGAATCTGTATAGATAGGCTGTCTCACCTGGGCCACGCTTGCCGTTCTGACTGCGCGTTTATTCTTGTAGAAAGCCAGACACTGAGGCTCCTCCTCCAACTTGCAAAAGGCCAGTAGGGACCGAATTTCTTCATCCGGATTTTTCACCATGCGCTCATAGTTCGCTTCATAAATGCTTTCAGGAAATAGCGCTTCCCAATAAGCCATCATACTGCGATAGGCATTATAATATTGCCCGAGTTCTTTCAGGTCATTAGTGTAGGCATGGCTGCCGCTGAAATTCTGCTTATAGATTGAGTAACAGGTTTCCAGAGGGTCCCGTGTGCAATGAATTATCCTGGCATGGGGCATGGCGGTGGCGATCAAACCAAGCAACATAAAATTGTAGGGCATCTTGTCAGTAAAATATTGAGCCGACTGACGGGACCTGACCTTGCCGAGGTAGCCTGTCGCGATCGCTTGACATGCTTGCACCTGTTTATCAAGAGAGGCTGAGCCACTCAACAGTGCAGATGACCCGGATTCAAACGCTTTACGAAGATCTTCGATTTCGCCTTCCGCTTCCACCAGACTATGACTCGAGAGAATCTGCTCTATCAGTGTTGTCCCGGAGCGCGGCATACCAACAATAAATATTGGCGCTTCTTCCAGGCCTTTTCCTTCAAAAGCGTGCTTGAGTGGTTCAGAGAAGAGTCCCATCAGTTGTTTAAAAGTAACCAGTGTTTGATCGTGACTATACTGGTAGCTTTTTCGATTGATCAGATTGCCTTGCTGTAAATACCGGAAAGCCTTTTCAGGGGCCTTTTTTTCGAAGTACATGAACAGGATATAGGCAAGATTCATCTTTGCCGCATTCGACTGCAATGGACTTTGGTATTTTTGCTCCAACTGGGGCATCAACTGTTCCAGAAGAGGCTCCGGCTTACCCTTTCCATACAGAATCAGGTTTCGGACCACGCCTAACTGGCCGGGATTTAACTGTAATGCCTTCTTAAAACTCTTGTACCCTTTATCGGTCTGTCCCAGTCGCGACTCGACCAAACCTTTCAGGTTATATGCATTGGCACTTTGGGGGTTACCCTTGATTGCAGCCTTCACATAGTCGAGCGCTTCCTCTTCCCGATGTTGCCCCACCAATACGCCGGCCAATTGCTCGTTAGCAACCTGGTGACTGGCATCCAGAGCGAGCATAAGACGTAACCAGCGTTCTGCGCGCTCATAGTCAGCAGCCTGTACGGCGACTCCGGAAGCCTGCTGTAAAAGACGCAATTCAGCGGGAAGAGACTTGATTGCCACGTCATAACAGACCAGAGCCTGCGCCAACTGCCCTTGTTGCGCCTTCGCCATCGCCATACGTGCGTTGACGATCGGATGTTCCGGTTGCGCGCTTAATAGCTGTTGATAGATTGGAATCGCTTGCGCCACGTGCCCTTGGTCATGAAGCGCAACGGCTTTATCGAAAATAGCTTGCATTAAACCCTCATTAGGCCTGTTATTCTGATGGGCCATGATAAAGACAAAAACGACGGCGTTCTATGCGGCAGAGCATAAGACCGGCAAAGCTTTGCGAGATTTACCGCAGCGATAGATCCAGACAATGTGTCGTCAGCAAGTCGCGACACGGGGAAAGGCCCTGCACAGAACGCTTTCAGGTGATTAGAACGAAGCCGCTCGATCGAACGCGAACAGGCATTGCCTGACGGCATCGCTTGCCTGCTTTAGCCCGGAATCGCAGACCTCAAATTGCTTCGCCCCTTTCAGATAGTCCAGATAATACTTGAATTTATACAGGCACTCCGGCAAAGCACCAAACATCTCATCGAGTTCTGAGCGTTCCTGCTCCGAAAGATCGTCCTCGGGCCGAAATGCGCTTTCCTGCGAAAGCCCTGATTCGTTCATCAGAAACACCAGCCTTGCAATATTCGACCGGATTCCCCGCACCACAATATCAAAATCATAGGGTATGAGTTCTGAACTAAACGCGAGTAAACTGTCCACACACTGCTTGAGAATGGCGGAGCGCTCCTTATTCCTCAGAGCATGCGAGGAGGATGCTGCCAATGCGCCGGCACTACATACCCTACTCTGCTCCGCTCCGTCAGGTGGAGCGAGCAGACCTGTCAACATGCGATGCATGGATTGTTGGACCTTACTGAAATACATCATGCCGGCCAGCTTTAGATATGGTAGCGTCAGATAAAAATCCGCATAACCGCCCAAGTGATCCAAGCGATCATTGATTTCATTCGCAACGATCAAGATCTGGTCATCGAGCCCCAACTGCGACTCCACCACAAAATTTGGATAACCCGTGCCATCCGCCCTTGCATGATGATGCAGAACGAGATCCTTTAATTTGTCTTCGTCGGGAAACTGATGTTCGATAAAACTACTGGACAATAAAGGGTGCGCGTCTTCCAGATCATGCTGCCCGTAGATGGGAATCTTGTTACCATTTAGGTTCGAGATGAAACGTGCGACCGAATTATCGACCACATACTTCCCGATATCCTGTAAAAGCCCACCGAAAAAAAGGAGACGCTGGTTGTTTAGACTCAAGCTAAAGTGACGTGCAGACACTAATGCTATCCAGCTACAGAACAAAGCGCGTTGGAAATCGGTCTGGGAAGCCGTATACAATCGAGTAACGGCTTTCATGACCTCCTGCCGCGTTTCCAGCTCGTAACAAAAGGTCTGAATCACCAACATGCTTCTGGCGGATGCTTCGATCCGGTCCAGAGCTTCAAACTGACCGATAAAAATCTTATATTCAGAGTACAGGCCTTCAGCCTGGAGAAACTGCTCTGTATGCTCCAGCCCACCGCTACCACTCATTCAATATCTGCCCCTTGAAGAACGTCAAAATACAGCGCAAGGGGATGAAAAATTGTTGCCCAACCAAAATTCGGAATCACCATCTGCCTCGCATTTTTGCCTCTCTATCCGAACCCTGTTCGGCAGAGGTTTATTAAAGATAGGCGAAGGTAGGCACATCTTCAAAAACAGGGATAGAACACTTTGCTCTAGTTAACGTTTTACGCTCAAGTATTCGCTATATCTTCCCGGGCCAGCGGTGTTCGGCCCTTACTCAATGACGATACTGTCAAAATCCAGAGGAGATGATCCAGTCAATGGCACTTTGGGCTTCACCTCTGCCCCGGATTGTCCGGTCTCAGAGGCTTCCGAGGGGGCTTCCGGTGCCACCAGATTGGGCGATACCATCAACGATGGCGCTGATTGAACCGGTGCGACTGGCGCAGGATTTGATTTGGGAATGATCGGGCTCGTTAAGGCCCTCAATCGATCCGATAAAATAATGTTCTGCTCTTGAGCTTCCTTCAAAGCGCGCTGCTCCGCCTGCAATTCTTTCACCAGATATTCGTTTCGACGATCGAGGTCCTGCTCCCGCTCTCCGGCCTTAAGCAATTCATCGGCGAGACGCCGCATTTCTTCCTCGGTCTCCCGATGCCTTTTGACCAAAGCGTCATAAGCCGACTTTCTGGATGTGAGCATATTTTTCTGCTCCTGCAACATCTGTCGGTTGCCCTGGCTTTCCGCAAGTGTGCCTTTCAATTTCGTTTCACTTTCGATCAGCGCTTCTTCCAGTAGGGAGTTTTCCTTCTCCAGTGATGCTACTTTCTGTTTTAGTGCATCAACCAGCCGCGCAGTCAGATTTAGCTGCGAATCAGTTTCACCCTTGAAACTCTGAAGCTCGTTGAGGCGCGCATTCTTGTCCTTCAGGTCCTGTTCCAACTGCCGTGTTGTTTCCTGAAGCGACTCGTAGCGGGAACTGAGTGTGTTGAGTTTCTGACTCAACTGATCGGCATTGCTTCGAGCCAGAATGGTCGCCTTTTCAACCTCCAAAACGTTGAGATAAAGTAGCGTGCTGGAAGCGCCAAGTAACAGGGCTGCGACCAGGAAGGTCATCACCAGAATATTGAGCGTTGTATTCCTGCGTTTGAGATAGTCGATCCACTGCCGGGCAATATCCTGATCACCCTTCGAATCCCTGGACCGGGTTTGATCGTCCTGTCTGTTTTTATTCATAGGTACTTAAAATCCGGAAAGTAGTTCAAATCAAGCCTTACAGCTCACAAACGTGTTTCATTATTGTATTAAAAGGGCCAGAATACGTGGCGTAATGTTTCTGGTCCATTATTTTACTTGGCGTCCAATAATTCACAATCTTTCACTATGAATGATCTTTACCTGAACCTTGCACAATCTCAAATGGGAAAAAGCCTTTTTGAAGCGCTCAATTTGCCCAAGCCGCCCGAGTTATTCCGTTCACCCGAAGCCTCTTTGCAGGCTCCACAAGGACGGGTGTTGGTCGCGGGCGTTAAAAACGGCTTCGCACTCAAGGGACTGATTGACGTCCTTGACTGTGAATCCGTAAGTCTCTGCACTCCCAAACCACAGCAGGCTTACCGGCAACTGTTTGCATCAAATTCGTTGGGTGGGCCAGATCGAAAGATCAAACAGATCACCTTCAACGAAAACTCCAACCATCGATTCAAATCTTTCGTGTTTGATGCGACCGGGCTAAGTCAACCCGAAGACCTGCTCGCACTGTATGGATTCTTTCATCGGACAATCAAAAGTATCAAGAAAAATGGCCACGTCCTTGTACTTGGCAGACAGTGCATGTCCGGGGACGGAGTAAACGAAGCCACATTAAGCGGCGCGCTGGAAGGCTTTGTCAAATCGCTGGCCAAGGAAATAGGCAAAAAGGGCGCATCCTGCAATTTGCTGCGGGTAGAAAAAGGAGCGGAACGACAATTGCAGTCCGCCGTTTATTATTTCCTGACAGACAAATCAGCCTTTGTAACAGGCCAGTCTCTGCAGCTTGTGAAGGGCCGGGCGATTTCACGAAAAATCGACTGGAGCCAACCCCTCAAAGGTAAATACGCCCTGGTCACCGGGGCTGCACAGGGCATTGGTGCTGAAACTTCACGGGTACTGGCGCGCGACGGTGCCTGTGTTATCTGTCTGGATATACCATCCAACGAAGCCAAGCTGAAAAAGTTTGCGGATACCATAGGCGGACATGCGCTGGCGATTGATTTGGGCGCCGACGATGCCCCCGACACACTGGTGACAGCACTGGCCTCACAGCTGGGTCTGATTGATATCGTTGTCCACAATGCCGGTATCACACGCGACAAAACATTGGCCAACATGCCGGAGCATTTCTGGAACCAGGTCATTGATATCAATCTGTCCAAAATCATGGCCATCAATGAGCGACTGTTCGAGAAAAGGCTATTGAGTGATCGCGCCCGAATCGTTTGCATCTCCTCAATTTCAGGCATTGCAGGAAATTTTGGCCAAACCAACTATGCAACGTCAAAAGCAGGCATTGCCACCTATGTGGAAAAAATAGCAACACTGCTTTCGGATGGAAAAACAATCAATGCCATTGCCCCGGGTTTCATTGAAACCGAAATGACAAGCAGGATACCCGCCGTAACGCGGCAGGTAGGTCGGCGAACCAACAGTTTCTCACAGGGTGGCGAGCCCCTGGATGTCGCTGAAGCCGTTAGTTTGTTCTGCCACCCTGCCTCACAGGCACTGAATGGCAATGTTCTAAGGGTCTGCGGTCAAAGTATTCTCGGGCGCTAGCATCGCGCCTGAGTAAGACCGATTTTTGAGCGCCCCCGCCCGGTTCACAAACCCATCCCTGATTTGGGAATCGGCAAGGAAATCGCCGGGCCGAATCACGGAACGGGCGGACTGTTCAGGACCAGCGCGGGGTCTATCCTGGTATCAAACCAGTTAATACGCCAATCAAGATGCGGGCCTGATGCCCGCCCACCGGCACCGACCTTAGCCACCGCCTGTCCCTGTTTGACCCGCTGTCCCTCCTCTACCAGAATCTCGCTCAAATGAATAAATGTGGAACTGAGCCCAAATCCATGGTCCATAATCAGTGTTCCCCCGGAATAGTACATATCGGGATGAACCAGTGTGACAATGGCATCTGCTGGCGCAACAACCGGGGTGCCTACCGGCGCTGCGTAATCGATACCGTAATGAGGCCTTTTGGGCACGCCATTATAAACCCGCTGACTGCCGTATACTCCCGTCACCGGGCCTTTGAGGGGAATCACGAACGGGCTTAGAAAATAATCGTTGTGGTGTAACTGCGCTCGCGACTCCCTGACCAGACGGCTCTCGTTCTGAATACGCGCAAGCTTTGAAGGGTCCGGGGTCACGGTCTTTTGGGGGACACCCTCGACGTACTGTGTTGGATACTCCCGCTGCTCTACGCTCAAGCGCATTGACTGCTCCTGCCCCAAAGCATCACGCCAGCTGAATACCGCTTCGGGGGCGGCATCACGCCCGAAACCGAAAACAAAATAACCCTCTGAATTCTGCTCGATGTGTTCACCATCGATGCTTGGCTGACTGCCAACCGGCAAGCGCCCGCGAATCAATCCGCCCTGTATCACCTTCCCCGTCAGTTCCGGAACGACCATTGGCTCTTCTGCAACAGAAACCGGACTCGCAGCCCACAGAATCAGGGCCAGAAAACAAATAAAGATGGCATTGGCTCGTATGATGAAATACATTATTTTTTGTCGTTAAATCTCTGATTATTAGCAACAAGCCAAAGAAGCCTGCTCGCCGGATATATGCATAGTAAAACGCAAAGCGCCCTGTTTGAAGACGAATTTACGCCGGATTTCCCCGGACGTCGTGCTTTTGCCTGCCCCCACCCCCTGCGCTATGTTCCGGCCTGCGTGCCCGAGGCCTCATCTCAGGTATACCTTCAGCAAATGATGCATTCGCTGAACTGGCAGCAACCCTCTATCCATATCGGGGGACGACGCGTTCCTATTCCAAGACTGCAGTGTTGGCAGGGAGACCAGGCACACGAATACCGATACTCGGGCGAATGTTTTCGCGCAGAACCCTGGCACCCGGATGTGCTGGCCATCAAACGCTGTATAGAGACGATAAGCGGCATTCAATTCAATAGCGTTCTGTGTAATCTGTACCGGGATGGCCAGGACAGCGTATCGTGGCATGCCGATGACGAACCCGAACTCGGTAACTCGCCATGGATTGCGTCAGTGTCACTGGGAGCCGAAAGAGATTTTCATATCAAACTGAAACCCCGTTACCGGGATACCTTCCCTGAAGAAGGCCTGCTCAAGCTCACATTGGCGCATAACAGTTTGCTGCTTATGCCTCCACAGCTCCAAAAATACTGTGTGCATCAACTGCCTAAAACAAAACGCTGTGCCAGCCCACGCATCAATCTCACTTTCCGAACTATCGTATCGACTCCCTGATCATCACGAGCATTCTATATCCGCTATCGACAGGCTACTTTCACAAACTGACCGTAAAGCGACAGCGCTTTATCAGCAATTCCTAGGAATTGTCTGACTTGTCCTGGGTGCTCGCCTCCCGCATCTGTTCAAACCTGGAAAGAATGCGCCCGTACAAACTATTGGCAGGATAGTCCCCTGCTTTGTTTTTCTTGCCGGGGTGCTTTCCGGTCAGGAGCGTTAAGGCTTCATCGACACTGCTAACGGCGTAAACGGAGAACTGCTTCTTGCGAATAGCCTCTCTGAGCTTGCTGCCCAGCATCAGGTTATGAATATTGCGCCGGGGAAGAATCACCGCTTGCTCCTTGTGGCTACCAAGGATCTCACACGCCTCGAAATACCCTTCAATTTTTTCGTTCACCCCGCCGACAGGCTGAACCTCTCCGAACTGATTCACGGAACCGGTCATTGCAAATGACTGTTTGATTGGTATATCCCCCAGAGAGGATATCAAGGCACAAAGCTCAGCAAGCGAAGCACTATCACCATCCACCTCGCCATAGGATTGTTCAAACGCGATGCTTGCCGACAGCGGCATGGCTTTTTCTTTGGCAAACAGGCGCGACAGAAAAGAAGATAGAATCATAACGCCCTTGGTATGGATGTTACCGCCCAATTTGGCATTGTGTTCGATATCCACAATTTCACCCGAACCAAAATAACAATTGGCTGTCACCCGATTGGGCATACCAAACTCGACACCGCCTGTACTCAGAACAGATAAGGCATTGATCTGTCCGACAACCTCACCTGACACACTCAAGAGCGTACTGCCATCGCGGATGCTGTCAAACATGCAATCCCTAAGACGACTATTCCTGTGCTGATCACTCTCTAGCGCTCTTTCCACGTGGGTCAGACGGATCATGGTCGAATTCTGTTCTTTCGCCCAAAAATTTGACTCTCTCAGCAAATTGGCGATATCCGATGCATGCAACGAAAGTTTGTTCTGGTCTTCCGCCAGACGCGAGCTGTATTCAATCACACGACCTACCGCACGCTTGTCACAGTGCAGAAAGCCTTTTTCGTGAACCAGACTGGAAATAAACTTGGCATACTGAATCTGGGACATTTCGGTACGTGGCATTTCATTTTCAAAATCCGCGGTCACCTTGAACAGCTCTTTGAATTCCGGGTCATAGCGCTGCAACAACAGATAGGTTTCCCGGTCACCAAACAGGATAATCTTGACGTTGAGCGGAATCGGTTCCGGCTCCAGCGATATCGTGCCGGTCAGAGTCACTTCGCGCTCTAGAGAGTTGATATGCAGCTGGCCTGAGCGCAAAGCTCGCTTTAAGCCATCCCATACAAAAGGCTGCTCCAGCACTTTGATCGCATCCATCAACAGGTAGCCACCGTTGGCGCGATGAAAACAGCCTGGACGTATCAGCGAGTAGTCGGTAAAAACAGTGCCTTTATATGTCACATTTTCGACATAACCGAACAGGTTGTGATAATTCGGGTTGTCTTCGACAACGACAGGCTGGCGATCATTCTTGTGCTGCACCAGCACATTGACCTGATAGCGGCGAGGCATTTTCTTGTCCAGGGTCGCATAAGCCAGTGCACTCTGATCTTCATTGTCTTCAAGAAAAATATCCAGATTTGTAACCAGGTCTTTCTGCAAGGCATTCAGATATTCAACGACAGATTCCTGAGCCTTGTATTTGTTCAACAAATTTGAGATCGGCACTTCGGATACGCTTAGCACCACCTCTTCGTTCAAGGCCTGCTGCTTGTCTGAATACTCTTGCTCCCAGGCGGCCATCTTCCGGATGATGCTGCGAAGCTTGAGTTCCAACTTGGCAATTACGTCTTCAAAACTGTTCTGTTGTTCCGGCGCTAACGCCGCAAAACTCTCAACGGTATGTGCTTCTTCACCATTCATCGCCGTTAGCCGATAGCCGCCCGGAGTCGTCACACTGAGCAGTACCTTCTTGCGTTTGGCCTGTTTGGCAAACTTTTCGAGCGCCTCCTCCTGTAGGTTGGCGCATTCGGTTTTTAATCGCTCTGAACGCTCATAGTAGCTGTCATTGTCAAACGCCAGCGGAATTGTTTTTACCAGCCGCTGCATCAGATTTTCCATATCTTTTTTCAGCAGAGGCGCCATTCCCGTCGGCAGCTGCAGAACTCTGGGAGAGCGTGGTTCTTCAAAATTGGCAACATAGCACCAGTCACTCGGATCACTCTTGTCATCAACCTTGTGCTTGAGGTACCGCAACATCATGGTTCTCTTGCCCAATCCGTTTCGACCTACAGCATAAATGTTATAGCCGCTGTCCGGCATGGCCATCGCAAACCTCAATGCTTGCTGGGCGCGGCTTTGACCAATGATCTCATCGAGGGGCTCAAGTGCCTTTGTAGACCCGAACGGAAGATCTTCCATTGGGCACGAGGCATAGACATCTTTGCTAGAGAGTGCTTTCAATTTGATTTCCTGATAACCGGCAAAAATTGCAGCCAACGCGCTCGTAAACGAACGACCAGAATTCGTTGGCACCACGCTGGGATGTTAGCGCATCCGCCTGCCGCTTTGCGAACGAATTTGACCACCACAAACTCCAGCCCGCCATGACTGACTCTAAGACCGGACTAAAGATACCGGACAAGCTGACGATATTTTAATCAGAATGTGTATTAATTAACCTGCACCGAAAGCCAAACTTCATTTTTGGCTGGAAAGACATTATGTACATGCCCCCAGTAACAGCTACGCACACCAGGCAACAGGACCGAAGAGTCAATCATGCGCATGCAGCGTCAAAACCGCTACAGGGTGCAGACAAGGACCGGCGAAAAAAAGAACGTCGCCAACGACGCCTGGCAATCAGCTTTGCGGATCGAAGGAAGAGGAGAGACCGCAGAGATCGCCGACCCATCGTTGCTTCCGCCGCCCAGATGCGAGCACAAGCAGGACCGGCATCGCCGAAAAAAGGCCGCCACATCGATACCCGAGTATGAACGCATGATTAGGGCTCAAGGTTGATTTTTCCCCTGTAACCGCATTAAGATTCCAGCGCTTAAGCAAACCAAAGAGAATTTTTTTGACTCGCTATAATGCATTTCAGCAACGGGTGACAACGTGAAGGTTATCGATTGGGCGGAACGTCGCATCAAAAGACGCCACAAAGCGACGGACCTAAAGGTGACCATTCATGCAATGGGAATCAAGCGATGGTTTACACCCGCAATTCAGGCACACTGCCTGGACTTTAATCGTTATGGCATGGCCATTCAGACATCCAAGGCACTGAAGTCTGGAGAGCGGGTCATTATCGGCTTCAAGGGCAAGTACATCAGCCAGTCAAATGTCCCGGGGCTGGTCACGGAAAGTATCGAGTTGGAAGACCACTTCCGCACCAGCATCCGTTTCAGTTACGCAATCGACAGCAAACAGTACTGCAGAAAAATCGACAATGCCCTGTCTCGCATAGAAAGCCTTTATAATCCAAAACAGAATCGCAACAGCGCCTAGTCCGGCGAAAGCGTGCCTCCCATTCCAATCTCAAAATAACTCCAGATCTCCCGCCTCCTCCTTGACCGGTTCGGTTTTAGCCAGGTAGGTCGAGTCCAGAAGATGAATCATTTGGCCATCATCAAGTAACGCAACCATTGGAAACAGCAGATTGATATTGTTCAGGCTATTATTGATATGCCCGGGATGATGCATGATTTTGTTCTGGGGAAGCCTTTTCAGGCCAAGTATCTGATCGACGATCACGGCAAACAGATTAGACATATCTGTCTGAAAACTGATCAGTGTAAGTTGTTCCGGCTCCTCCCTGGCACACATGCCAACTCGTTTACGTAAATCAACAATCTGCATAAGCTGACCATTGATGTGTGTGATGCCGCGAAATATGCTGGTTTGGTAGTGCAATTTCGCGAGCTTCAGTTGCTGCGAATAGACGTTTTTGACATCTCGACAATAGATGCCGAAGTACAAATCGCCAACTCGAGCAACCAGATACTCTTCGGTAATCATGGTATTTCTCGCATAATATTTATAGTTTTTTCATGTCACTCCTGCACACAAAGACTTGGCTGTGGCATGGTTTCGCAACATCAAGGCAAGAGAAGCACTTACTTAAGTGGTAGCAAACCACAATGCATTGTCAATTTTTTAACCAATTTGAAGCATAGGAATCAGCGTATTACACGCTATACTCGATAAAACACTTTAATAAAACAATACAGTGAGACCAAAATGGCCTGGAAAGACGACCTTGATCAATTTATGACGGGACTGATCCGTCGTAACCCCGGCGAACCAGAATTTCATCAAGCCGTGTACGAAGTTGCAGCCAACCTGTTCCCCTATATACAGGGGAAACAGGTGTATAAAGACGCCCAGATTATGGAGCGTTTAAGTGAACCTGATCGTATTATTTCGTTCCGTGTTGTCTGGGAAGATGACGAGGGGAATGTCCGGGTTAACCGGGGCTGGCGCGTGCAGAACAATAACGCCATTGGCCCTTACAAAGGCGGGTTAAGGTTTCACCCCTCTGTCAACCAGAGCATTTTAAAGTTTCTCGCCTTTGAGCAAACATTCAAGAACAGCTTGACCGGGCTGCCAATGGGCGGCGCTAAAGGCGGAGCCAACTTTAACCCGAAAGGCAAGTCAAATGGAGAAATCATGCGTTTCTGTCAGTCTTTCATGACAGAACTGCGCCACTATGTCGGTGCCGACATGGATATTCCTGCAGGTGATATCGGCGTGGGTGGCCGCGAGATAGGCTACATGTTCGGACAGCACAAACGCCTGACGAAAGAGTTTACTGGCGTACTCACTGGCAAGGGTATGGAATTCGGTGGAAGTCTCATCAGGGTCGAAGCCACCGGATATGGTACGGTATATATGATGCAGAATATGCTGAACGCCAGGAACGATTCTTTTGAGGGCAAGACGGTATCCATTTCCGGCTCCGGCAATGTCGCAACCTATGCCTGCGAAAAGGTAAACCAGCTTGGCGGGAAAGTGGTCACCCTGTCCGACTCCTCCGGCTTTATATTTGATCCGAAAGGAATCGATGAAAGCAAACTGGATTATATCATGGACCTTAAAAACGTTCGGCGCGGCCGAATCAGCGAGTATGTTGAGCAATATCCGGACGCGCACTACTTCGAGGGAAAAAAACCTTGGGGCATCGCTTGCGATATCGCACTCCCCTGCGCTACCCAGAACGAGCTCAATCAGGAGGACGCAAGGGAACTACTTAAAAACGGCTGTATGGGTGTTTCCGAAGGTGCCAATATGCCGAGTTCACTCGAAGCCATAAAAATATTCCAGGAACAAAAGATACTGTTTGCACCGAGTAAAGCAGCGAATGCCGGTGGCGTTGCGGTTTCCGGTTTGGAAATGAGCCAGAACAGTGCTCGCATTTCCTGGAAAGAGCACGAACTGCAGAAACTACTCGAAGACATCATGCAAAATATTCATGATCAGTGCGAAGCTTATGGCCGCGAGTCCGACACTTACATCGATTACGTCAAAGGAGCCAATATTGCCGGGTTCATCAAAGTTGCTGATGCGATGCTGGCGTATGGCTCGATTTAACAAAGACGGGAACTGTCCGGTCAGGTTATAATCAAAAACGATCATTGGGAAACTCTTGAATAGGGGCAGTAGGCAGGGAGACCGTGTTTAAACGCAAGTCAAGTTTGTTATTACTGCCACTGCTGTTTCTGGCTGCATTTTTCCTGCAAGCCAACCCCTATGGCAAGGCGAAACTGGAATTCTCTTCACTCGTCACTGAGGAAGATGTTCCGCTTGAAGAGGTGATCTCTTACCAGGAGGATCAATGGCGGGCGCTCGAAAACAACATGTACTCGGCCAGTCTTTTCAAGTCAGGCCAGTTGGCGAGTAACGAACGCTCGGTTCTTTGGATCAGAATTCAATTGCCTCGCCGAACGCGCGACGAAAAGGTTTGGATCGAGTTTTCACCAAACGTTGGACTGGATGGAAGACTGGCCGAGTATCAAAATGGTCGTTGGCAATGGTTTCAGCCCGAAGGTTTGTCTTCGGCAGAAGAAACGCGCCATCCGGTCAATTTTCTGACCTTTGCGGTCAGCACCGACAACCCGAAAAAAACAGCCTATCTAAAACTCGATACATCTCTTGTATTTCATTTCCGTATCAACACCATCGACCAGAATGAACTGATTGGTCAAAGTGTCAAAAGCAATCTGTTCAACGGATTTCTGCTCGGTTTTCTGTTTCTGGCCATCATCTACAATTTGACAATTGGTATCAGCGCCGGCGAGCGGATGTATGTTTATTACGCTTTCTACGTCTTCTGCAATGCCATTTATATTTCGATCATCTCCGGTTACCTGAGACTGATATTCCCGGAATGGGGAGGACTGGGAAATATGGGTAATCTGGGCGCCTCACTGGTGTTGTTTTCAGGCATTGTATTTGTCAGGGAATTTCTAAATACCTCCCGCTATGCCCCCAAAACCGATTACATTCTTCGTCTGATGCAAAGTCTGCTATTCGCTTCACTGCTCTTCATTTCCTTCCTTGATGATTTTATCGCGCTGTTGCTGGTTTTGATTCTTGGCACTATTGCGCCCATCACCGTGCTGACAGCGGCGACCCTTTGCTATCGCGCCAATCATCCCTACGCAGGGTATTTTCTGTTTGCGTGGAGCCTATTCATCGCTTCCATCTTTATCTGGGTCGGCATGTGGATAGGTATTTTCGAACCTACCGTGTTCGTTACGCAGGTCTTCAAGGTCGGAGCGATGATCGAAATCACCTTCCTTTCGCTGGTGTTATCGTATCGTTATACCTATCTGAAAGATCAGACTGAACAGCTGAATAAAGCCAAAACAGCGTTCAAGGAGCTCAGCGAAACCGACGAACTCACCGGCGTACTAAATCGGCGCGGATTCTTGCGTCAGGCTGAAGAAATTGTTCAGAACAGAGAACAACTTCGTGTCTGGCTGACGATTGATATCGATCATTTCAAGCAGTTTAACGACCAGTATGGTCACATGGCTGGCGATCACTTGTTGGCAGAATTCGGAAATATTCTGGATACCAGCAGGCGCCGCGAGGACCTCGCAGCAAAACTGGTAGCCGAACCCAATCAGACCCAGTACCGGAGGGCGATCACAGGGCGCATTGGTGGAGAGGAATTCGCTGTCGTGGTCACCGATTGCTCTCTCGGTCAGGCCAAGCTGTATGCGGAACGTCTGATAGAAGAATTCAGAAATCTACTGGTTGAAGATATGCGAGGCCAAAGAGTGGGCAGCACTCTGTCAATCGGGGCAACGGAAATCCGCCCTGAAGACACCCTGGAAAGTGTATGGAAACGTGCTGACAAGCTATTGTACGAAGCCAAGAACTCCGGCCGGGATCAGGTGGTCACGGGCTAGGAGACCACCTGCCAGCGCTCTGTTCATGGTAAAACCCGGATTCTGAACGAAACTCAGGCAATATTCGGAAAATCCTTGGCGTACTTGCCAATCCACTCATTGGCGGCACCCTCAGCGTCCAGGTCCCTGCCTTCGACCTCTTTCACCCAAAGGCGGTAATGTTCAATGTGGCAGATTTGCTCGACCATACGTGCGGTATAGGCATCCTCAGCCGATGTAAACTCAATACCTGCCTCGTACCTGTCAGGCCTGGATAAGCACCAGATCACACGCGCTTCCGCTTCAAAAGGCGGATTAACAACGGGAATCCGGATTTTTACCTTGGTACCCACCGCTAAGCGCTCTTTTGAACCAAAGCTTAAACCACCGAGACTGACATCCTGAATCAAATTTGATTCGGATGGACCCATGCGCATGTCACGCTCCAACAAGGGCGTAAACTCGATCGGTACATCGGAGGGATGACGAATATAGGCTCGCATTTAAAAATCACCACCAGCAAAAAGCCTGACATTTACCAGCAGTCTAGCCCAAGTGTTTTTGCAAAACCATTTTTAGCGCTGAAAGTTTGATCGGTTTCGGCAAAATATCATCCATTCCCACTTGGTAGCAGCGAGCCTGGTCACTTTCCAGAGAGCTTTCAAGCAATGCGATGGTCGGAGTATGGCCACTGCGTTTCTGGGAGCGCTCTATCTCACAAAGAATCTGGCATGTCTCGTAACCGTCCATTTCACTCAATTCGCAATCCATAAAGATAAGATCATAAGAGTCAGACTTGAACAGTTCGATCGCTTCAAAACCATTGGTAGCAATATCTACGCGACAGTCATTCTGTTCCAGCGCTCTGGCTATCAATTGCTGATTGACGATATTTTCCTCAACAACCAGCACTGACCACACAGGTACAATATCCGAAGGACTGTCGCCAAGGTCTTGCACCGTGTAGCGCGTTACAAGCCGACGGTCACGTCCGACATTACTTTCCCGCTCGGCATACACCTGGCAAATAACGTCTCTGAGATAAGGGTCCCTGTCCTGCTTGCTCAGAAAACCGACTGCGCCTGCCAGAAAAAACCCTTCTGCATCGCCCAATTGCGGATAGCTGCTGAGCACAATCACCCCCCCTTTCTGGCCAAGCTCGCTCGCGAGGGAGCGCACCAGCCCGAAACTGTTACCTTGTTCCAGGCGGTCATCGAGCAACACCAGAATGTAGTCATCACCCCGATACAGCTCAACCACGTCCTTAAGCGCATTGGTATCAGAAACCGTGTCAAACGCAACCCCCCAACCTTCCAGCAATTCAAGGGTAATTCGACGACTTAATTCCAATGTATCGATAACAACCACGAACACGTGCTGAAGCGAAGATCGATCCAGTACTGTGCCGCCGTCAATGCTCTGTACCAAAGGCAGGCGCAGATCGAACCAATAGGTTGCGCCGCGCTGTTCGGCGTTTTCCCAAAGCAACTGTCCACCCATCAATCGCGCCAGTTTTTCCGAGGCTTCCAGACTGATGGAGCGTTTTTCCCTAAGCTCATTGGAAAACCTGTTATGGCCGGGCTGATCAAGCTGAGAAGAGATCTGGCCACGCTCTTCAATGGGCAAGCCGGTATCTTCAATGGACAGCCTGACAGTGCAATCTTCCCGATTTCCCGACACCAGTTCCAAATCAATCAGAATATAACCTTTCGAAGTATATTTAATCGCGTTGGATACCAGATTCGTCAGCAGCTGACGAATACGCGCCGGATCGCCTCTCATATAGTTCGGAATTTCCGCTGCGATACGTGTCTCCAAATCGATTCCCTTTGACTGCGCCCTGAAACGCAATAACGAGATCACTCCTGAAACCACCCCCCTCAAACTGAAAGGAATACTGTTTACATGCAATTCACCGGATTCGACGCGGGATAAGTCCAAAACATCATTTATGACATGCAACAAGGATTCAAGCGACGCCTTGATGGTATTGGCGTACTCTTTTTGGGTCTCGTTCAGGTCGGATTCTGAAAGCAAGGCGGAAAAACCAATCAGGCCGTTCATGGGCGTTCGCAGGTCGTGGCTTAGACTTGCGATGAACTGATTTTTGGCTTCTACGTCCCGAAGGGCTTTGTGATATTTCGCTTCAGCATTTTCGACCTGCTGTCGCGCTTCCAGGATCTTGAACTCCGAATCGGTCTTGCTCTTGAGAATAAACTGCCAAAGCGTAGACAGCTCTGTAGTTTCCTGTTTGGCCACCCTCTGAATCATTTCATCGGAACCATAAGAATCCAGATCTTTCAGAAAATTCCTGGTACGGGCAACCATCCACAGGTTTCCGAGCTGCAAAGCGAACACCGCACAAACGAGCAGAACCAGCCCATGCCATAACAAGGCTTGCCAAAACTGATTGACGACCTGCTGAAAAACCGCTTGATATGACACGGATATGGTCAACACGCCAATGCCATAGCCATCTGTCTCCAGACGCCAGTAGCTGATCGGCTCTTCAATGGTATGAGTAGGTTGTTTCTGCAGGTTGCTACCGCGCTCCAACCAGCGCTCCTGATCACGCAGATCGATACGCCAGAAAAAGGTCGAGTAGGCATCTCCCAAAGGATGACAAGCCAGCTCTATCTCAGACAAAGTGCGTGTCACACCGCTTTGCTCACGCGCCCAGATCGCTTCTGTCAGCGATGCATAGCGTTGCTCCAGCTCATCTTTCAAACATGTCTGAATCTGCGCCTTGCTATTCTCGTAGCTGAGCATTGCCAGGGTCGCCTGTAACACGGCGCTTAAAAGCAGGCCGAATAACATGGTAAATAGCGCGATTCGCCGAAACAGGGGAGCTCGCCTGAATTGATTCAATATCCGTCGCATACGCCTTGGCTTGTATACTTTGTGCTGAAAAGATGCTTGGGGATTGCGCGTATAAAGCGTGCAAAATCCGGTAATTTAGTGAACATTATCAGATATTTATCTGCTTCACTATGACTTGAACCGAACTCTGCCCACCAGCGCAGAAAATTGTTCGGGCTTTGACCGCGCGACAGAGAATCAGATACCGCAGCTCTTGCTATCTATCCGCAGCAAATACAAAACAATCCAGTCAATACATGGATCAGTTTTAATCATTCATTTCTCGCAGACTTTAACCACTCTTGCTAACCTTTTGCCTGCTGCCCCTTTGCATCTACACGCGTAATTCGTGCTTTTATGATCGAAACATTCCATGCTTTTAGCGGAAGAGTCACACATCTGATTGTGCAGGTAATCGTCGTTCTGCTACTCGTTGTTCCTCAACAGAGCTACGCAGAACAGATATTTCAAACCTCAAGCATTGATGTCGAAAACCGCTCTCCTTTTTTGATGCTGTTTGGACTGTCACGTCCGCACGTTACCAGCCTTTTGCAGGATGAACAGTGGCGTTACAACGCACGATTCGAGCTCAGTAACTACCTGAGTGCACACCGTGATCCAAAGGAAAATATATTTATCGATGGCGAAACATGGATTCTCAGCCAGTCGCTTGAGTTTAACTGGCAAGACTACCAAATAGGCGTCATGATTCCCTGGTTAAAACATGGTCCGGGTAAGCTTGACCGTTCAATCTACACCTTTCATGACCTGCTTCAGCTGCCCCAGAACGGCCGGACCGATGATAGGCATGATGAAATATACTGGCGCCTGGAGAAGGATAGTGACGAAATATCAACCTTGAATCAGTCGACACATCGTCTTGGAGATATCCAGCTTCATCTGACAACAGCCCTCAACAATCCACAGTGGCAGATCAATGCCATGCTCAAGCTTCCCAGCGGACGTTTCAGCAAACAAAGTGGTAGTGAAGCGCTGGATGCCGGCATATCATTCAGTCAGGCCAATCCGGACTGGCTTGCAAAACGCAGCTGGCTGTCACAACACGCCCTTTCGTTCTGGTGGGGCAGCGGCCTTACTTACGTCGGAAAATCCGATAAACTGGACGCCATGGACCAGTACCCCCTGGCCGCGACATTTCGGGTGGGTATGGCCTGGAAAAGCACCGAACACTGGCAAATAAAGGGGCAGCTGGACAGCAATAGCCCCCTGTTCGACTCCGAAATCCGGGAGCTGGGCTGGATGCCGGTACAAGCGAGCCTGAGCGGGCAGTACCGTTTTTCGGACACGCGGTATCTGAGCGCCACCATCATCGAAGACTTGCGGCCACGGGTAACGCCGGACGTGATCTTCAGCTTTGAATTTTCCACATTATTCTGAAAGCTATATCTGGACAAATTGACATTATGACGAAATCCTATATTCAACAATACACTTCCGCCCTCACCCTGACTGTCATTGCTTTATCTGGCTTAAGCTCTGTGTGTTTCGCAAATGACTTTGATCTGCGTATCAGTGATGATGCATTGCATGCCAATCTCGCGGTTATTGATGAGTACTCTGAGCTGAAGTATGGCATGGGTTATTTTTATAAAGATGCGGATGAATCGATCAACGTCGTCAATGTGGACTTTCAGTCGCAAGGGCAAACCGCAATGGGCAATCTGCCAACAACCGTAGGACTGGGAATACAGGGCAATTATTTCAAAGAGGACAATATCAAAGGCTCAGCTATCGGCATTGGCGGAAACGTCAGAGTAAACCTGCCATCAGCGCCCGGGGTTTCCATTGAAAGTGAGGCCCACTTTGCACCCGATGTCCTTGCGTTCAGTGATGCCAAGAGCTTTGCCCGGTTCAGGGCACAGGCCAATTATCGCATCATCCGTACCGCCGACATTTCCGCCGGGTATCGCTATCTTCATACGAAACTCACCAGCGGCAGAAAACGCACGCTGGAAAGTGGTTTGTTTCTGGGCCTGAAAATCAAGTTCTGAGGGGGAGGACAATGACTCAGGGACGGAATCCTGTCAGCGAGTTAACAGGTATCACGCAGGCACCGAATCGGGAACCGGATACTCAGGTCCCGTTTCGGTCAATCAGGGAGCACCATTTTTGCAACATCTTGTGTAACTCCGAAAAATCGATCGGCTTACTCAGAAAATCATCCATTCCCTGCTCCAGACAATATTCCCGATCTCCTTTCATGGCGTTGGCCGTCAGCGCAATCACCAGCACTTCGCGATAACGCTCACCGGCGGCGCCTCTTCTGATTTCCGCCGTCGCCCTATAGCCATCCATCACCGGCATCTGGCAATCCATTAGAAGCAGTTCGTAAGCTGCATTATCAGGCGCTTCCCGCAATATCGACAGTGCCTGCTCGCCATTCTCTGCAATGTCGCAACTGAGCCCTAACTGCTCCAACAGGCTTTTAGCGACCATTTGATTCACCGCATTATCCTCAATCAGTAGCACGCGGAGATCGGTGCGTAAACTCTCCTGCCCCGATTGAATCTCTCCAAGACGATTAGAGGCTACGCTGTCAGGCACCTGATTCCCGGCATTTTTCAGCTCTATGTTAAAGCGAAAACAGCTACCTTTGCCGGGGCAGCTCTCTACCTCAACACCACCGTCCATCAACTCGCAGAGTTTGCTGACAATCGACAAGCCCAGGCCGGTGCCGCCAAACTTCCTCGTCGTGGAATCATCAGCCTGTTCAAAGACGTTAAAGATTGCGGTCTGCTTTTCCGGTGCAATGCCTATCCCGGTATCAGAAACCGTGCAGAAAATGCGTGTTCGATCGCCCTCAAGCGCTTCACTGCCAGCTTCGACGCGAACAGCTCCCTTTTCAGTGAATTTCAACGCATTGCTGATCAAATTCGAGAGAATCTGTTTAATTCTATGCATATCACCTTGCAAAGTTTGGTCTGACAAGGCTGATATATCGACTGAAAATTCCAAACCTTTCTGCTGCATACTTGGCGTCCAGAACGAGACCATGTCCGCAAACAGCTCACTTGGCAAAAATGTTGCGTATTCAAATCGCAGCTTGCTTGATTCGATTTTGGAAAGGTCGAGTATGTCGTTCAGGATTTTCAACAGGTTGTTGGCGCTTGCCAAGGCAATCGAGACGCGTTCCCGATCCGCTTCCTTCAAACCGGATTCTTCCAGAAGACTCAGCATGCCCATAATGCCATTCATTGGCGTACGAATTTCGTGACTCATACCTGCCAGAAAACGGCTCTTAGCACGATTAGCGGACTCCGCGGCCTCCATGGCTCGTTGCAGTTCATCTGTACGCTTCTTAACGCGCGCCTCCAACTCATTGTTCATGGAGTGCAGAAATTCCTGTTGCTTGCCTATGCGCTCTTTAAGCTGACTGAACACGTGATTCAGTCGCTTAAGTTCGGATGTCTTTTCGACATTTACCGCGGATCGTTCGGTGACGGCTTTTGCAGACGCCACCGGGTCCAGACTGGTATTTTCCATGCGCTGAATAAAGCGGTTAAGGGCCTGAACAACAAACTTTCGAATCACCCACAGAAATACCAGCCAAATCACCACTGCCTGTAGTACCGTCACGGTCAGCAGGCCGTATAATTCCTCGAACGCACGCGAACGGATCTCATCAATACTGGCGTATAGCTCAGTATGGCCAAGTTTGACGCCCCCTTTTCTTAAATCAAACTGATAGCTGAGCAAATCAGTAACAGGCGTATTTCGGATTGCGGCAATCCCTTCTGGATAAAGATTATGCCCATCTACGCCCTCAACCTTGACGCCTGCAACATCATGCAATTGCATCACACCCTGTAAGGCTGCACCCAGCTGTTCATCATCAAGATTCCAGATGGCGGTGACGATGGCTTGTCCGAAAAAGGCCTCATAGGATTGGAAATTACGCAAAACCGTTTGCTTGTGATCTTCGACAATGCTGAAAGATTGGAACAACAGAATAACAAGCGTGACCAGCAGATACACACCGAAAACGATTCGAAGCAAATAGTTGCCGAGTCCTAATGGCTTTTCAGTATGCTGCATATTCTTCAAGCTTTCGTCCTGCACATCAAAAAAGGATTCCACTGCCCTGTCATATCAGCACCACTACCAACACATTGAACTTTCTCGGCTTCGAAGCCGGATACCCGATGCAAATCTATAATTGACTATTGCCGGAACTCACCACTGGCGGCTGGCAATAACACGACCAAAGGCGCATGCAATTCCAAATGAACGCTGATCCGACTACCGTCTTTGCCTGCAAAACATACACTGCTGTCGGAAAATGACAGCTCGGTGACCGCTATGCCCCGCAGATACACCCCCTTGATCTATATTGAGTGTAGTCATGGTTGGCAGGCATGGCAATCGGGGCGCTTTGAGTTTGGGCGACAAGGCCAACTGAGCTATTCGAGTACAGCAAAGGCGGACACAAACCCCGCTTCGTCAGTAAGACTCACATGGACATTGCTGGCAGATCGTGTCTGCATATGTGCCGCAGCGCCATGCGAAAGGCGGACAAACGGCTGGCCATTATCGTGCCGGTCACATTCAATACTGTGCCAGGACACACCGCCTCCAATCCCCGTGCCCAGAGCCTTGGACACGGCTTCTTTCAGGGCAAAGCACTTGGCGAGATAGACGTCAGGCCTCGAAGCAGCGCGAAAATGGCTGTATTCCAAATCACTCAGTATGCGCCTGGCAAAGCGATCACCATACTTATCGAGCGAACTTGAAATCCGGCTAATATCCACCAGATCCGTGCCAACACCGATAATTGCCATAAGTTATGCGTCCCTTTAATTCACTAAGCGCGACTCACCGAATCGATCACTTGTCGCATTTCAGCGACGGCTTGCTTGAATCCCACCATCAGGGCGCGCGCCACAATGGCATGCCCAATGTTTAACTCATGAATTCCATCAATGGACGCGATTTCACGGGTATTGTGATAATGCAATCCATGCCCGGCATTTACGATGAGCCCATGGGATCTTGCATAACTAACCCCGTGCCTGATTTTTTCCAGCTCTGTCTCCTGCGCCTCGGGCGTGGTCGCATCGGCATAATGACCGGTATGGAGTTCTATGGCCGGCGCTCCGCAACGCAGCGCTGAGTCGATCTGGCTTTCCTCTGCGTCAATAAAAAGGGAAACTTCCGTGCCAAGTGCTGCCAATTTCTCGCAAGCGCGGCCAACCCGCGCTTCCTGACTCACCACATCCAGCCCTCCCTCTGTCGTAAGCTCTTCACGCTTTTCCGGCACCAGACAGCAGTGCTCCGGTTGGATTTCAGCAGCCAACGCCAACATTGCGTCCGTGACTGCCATTTCCAGATTCATGCGTGTCTGCAGGGTTTCTTTCATTAACCTGACATCACGTTCCTGAATATGTCTGCGGTCCTCTCTGGGGTGAATCGTAATACCATCTGCCCCGGCTTCCTCGGCCAGCATGGCCGCTTGCACCGGGTCGGGGTAGCGGGTACCGCGCGCCTGTCGCAAAGTCGCCACATGATCTACATTCACCCCAAGTAATACTCTTTCCATCAGGTTCTCACCTCTGTCATTTGCTTTAGCATTTCCCGACTTTTCAAGGATCTGCCGTTCAATGCCTGATCAATCAGGTATCGCATCATACGCTTAGCTTGCCTGCTTCTCCTGCTTTGGGTTTCGACTGGTACTTCCTTGTCTTCGGTGGCGGCCGAAGGCATTAAACTGGCATCACCTGTCGTAACCCCAGCCTCGCCGTCGGGACAATCCCGAGACAGCCATAGCAAGGTATCTCCACGATAAACAGACGAATTGTGTTCTAACGGATTCTGGCATAACTCGAAAACACCATCCTCCGTAAGATAGTAGTCTTGCTCTGGCTCGATCAAAGCACCTCCACCACAGCCCTGAAAGTCCGGCTTGAGACCAAGATCTCCGAGCAATCGCAATTCGAAGCGGCGCAGGGGAATCTCCAGTAAAGACGACTGGCTGAGCTCCGACAGCGCTTGGCTGTAAAACACGAAAATGTCACCCAGCGCTACCCAAGGCGGAGCCAGATACAACAACAACTCGTTCAGATAATAGGCACAGTACAGACGCTTGCCAAACAGGGAAATCGGCAACGAGGGTGATTCGTAAGCCGTCAATGTTTTGAGCTCACTGCGCCCGGCCCAGCTTAGCAGAAGTGGCTGAAAAACCTGCAGTTGGGCGGCCCCGGAAGATTTTTTCCTGCCAGCCCCCCTGGCAACAAGACGCACATAACCGTAGTCCCGGGTAAACACATCCAACAGATAACTGTTTTCCTTGAATGGGCTGCGGTGTAATACATACGCCGGCTGGGCTTCGACGGTGGACCGGCTCTCCTGCACCATTTTAAGCTCCCGATCGAGGCTCTGAACTCAGCAACGCTTATTCGTCACGATAACCAAGACTGCGCAACGCACGCTCATCATCTGACCAGCCACTTTTGACCTTGACCCAAAGGTTCAGCATCACCTTGCTATCGAACAGTCGCTCCATTTCCTTACGCGCATCCCGGCCAATAATCTTGATCTGCTCACCTTTATCCCCGATGACGATTTTCTTCTGGCCGGAGCGTTCAACCAGAATCAGGGCACTGACATGCAGCACCTTTTTATCGGTCTTGAATTCTTCAATCTCTACCGTTACCGAATAGGGCAGTTCTTCTCCCAGTTGGCGCATCAACTTTTCCCTGACCAGTTCGGCCGCGAGAAAACGTTGACTGCGATCCGTCACCTGATCTTCCGGAAAATAATGAAAACCTTCCGGCAAAAAACCTTCTATCAGACTTTCGAGCCGGTCTACATTATGGCCATGCTTGGCTGAAACCGGAATAATCTGTTTAAAATCAAACTTCTCGGAGAGTACCTGCAAATGTGGCAACAGGGCTGCTTTTTCCTTACTTTGGTCTACTTTGTTGACGGCCAAAATAACTGGAGCGCGGCACGCTGCAACTTTCTCAAGCACCAGCTCGTCTTCCTTCGTCCACTTGGTTCGATCAACCAGAAAAACGACCAGATCGACATCCTGCAATGCGCTGGATGCCGCCTTGTTCATATACCGATTGATCGCTTTGTGTTCTTTCAGGTGCAAGCCCGGTGTATCGACGTATATGACCTGCTTGTCGCCTGATGTTTTAATTCCGAGAATCTGGTGTCGGGTGGTTTGCGGTTTCTTTGAGGTGATACTGAGTTTCTGACCAAGAAGCCGGTTCATCAGCGTCGACTTTCCGACATTTGGCCGCCCGACAATGGATACATAGCCGCAACGGGTGGGCGTTTCCGGTTCAGCACTGGTCGGGCTATGCTCGTTCGTCATGATTTTTCCAACTGCTTGAGTGCCGCCATAGCGGCCTCTTGTTCAGCGATGCGCCGGCTTGAACCGGTGCCATGGGTTTCGATCTGATAGTCACTCAAGGTGCAAACCACACTGAATGTCTGGTCATGCGCCTCTCCACTCACTTCCACTACCTGATAATCAGGCAGATTTTTCTTCAGGGACTGGAGATATTCCTGCAGACGCGTCTTAGGATCTTTGGCGGTCTTGTCGAGAGTCAGCGCATCAAGTCGTCCGCTATACCAGGAAAGAATCGTATCACGTACCTGATCGTGTGAGCTGTCCAGGTAAATGGCTCCGATAATGGACTCAACGGCGTCTGCCAGAATGGAATCCCGTCGAAATCCCCCGGACTTCAACTCACCTGCCCCCAAACGCAGACATCCCCCCAGCTCAAATTCCTTGCCGATTTCAGCCAGCGTAACACCTTTGACAAGCGAGGCTCGCAGCCTGCTCATCTGGCCTTCTTTGGCATTCGGAAAGCGCTGATAGAGATATTCAGCGATGACAAAACTCAAAATCGAGTCGCCCAGGTACTCCAGACGCTCATTGTTCGGGCCCTTGTAGCTGCGGTGAGTCAACGCCAGATTCAGGAGACTTCTGTCCCTGAACTGGTAGCCGAGGCGCTTTTCCAGTCGCCCGAGTTCTCTATCCGTCACCGTTCCTCAAACCTGTCTGCATGGCTCACCGCCGACCCAACCCATGTTTCAATAATTAAACAGGCGTTCTTCTTTGAAAACAACTACAGCATCAATGTTGCTGTATAAATTGACCCGTTTTTCATAATCTATCGAAATAGAAAGCAGACCGTCTTCCATTTCAACAAGCACGGCATCATCGTAATCGAAATCACGCACATTATTTGTCTGCAAACGCAATTTGAACCGTTTATCGACCTCGCGCTCATTCATTTCTTCCAGCCCCGCCTCGGTTTCGAAGGAGTCTGCGACCGACATAATCGCCCAGTGATCAAAGTATACGGGATACAGTTTAAACGCGGCCAACAGAATCAGGGCAGCCATGCCCAGACAGATAAGAATTATTATTGCTGAGGCGCCCGTTTGGTTCGCCAGAGACTTAGGCTCATTTGCAAGCATGCATTATCCTCGAGAGTTGTTTTTCTACTGCCTTGTTTTATGACACTTTTAAGCGTAGCTGTCCCCCGAAGATAACTCAATCAAGAATCCGCAGGGATGATGCCTGCCTGTTTACTCGATACCACCAACTCTGGAAAAACTGGGAATGGATGTCAGCGATTTCCATTGCATCCAGATTGCGAACGCCTTGCCGACAACCAATTCGTCCGGGACGAACTCCCAATAACGGCTATCGTTACTGTTGTCGCGGTTGTCTCCCATCACGAAGTAACTGTTTTCGGGCACAAGCCACTCGCCCTCGCCCTCAAGATTGGCACGACGCTGATCTTCGTAAATGTGATGTGTCACGTCGCCTAATTGCTCTTCAAACAGTTTAAGTGGCTGCAAATTGGCCAGGTGTTTTTCCGGTACCAGCTCACCATTGATGAACAACTGCTTGTCAGCATAGCGAATCTTATCACCCGGCAGGCCGACGACCCGCTTGATATAATTGGTTTTGCCATCTGCAGGAAACTTGAACACCATGACATCACCGCGCTGTGGATCGTCGATCTCCAGCACTTTGGTGCCGGCAACCGGCAAGCGCAGTCCATAGGCAAACTTGTTCACGAGAATAAAGTCGCCAACCTCCAGCGTAGGCAGCATCGACCCGGAAGGAATCTGAAACGGTTCGACCAGAAAGGAACGCAATACCAGAACGATGGCAAGTACCGGGAAAAACGAGCGCGAGGTTTCGACCAACCAGGGCTCTTTAATGTCTGCCAACAGCTCGGCTTCGGCCGCCGCGCTTGCGCCTTGCGCCTGTATCTGACCCACCTTTTCGTCTCGGCCTTTCTTCCAAAGCACGATATCCATTAGCCAGACCAGACCCGTCGCAAACGTTAGTACGACCAGTACCAGGGGAAAATCTATATCCATGAAACTCTCAGTTCTCTCTTTGATACGCGCTGGATTTGGAGCGGCCCTTGGCTTGAATCACTGCAGCAACGGCCCTGCTATGCCACCCGCAACCAACACAGGTTAGCTGTCCACTTTTAGTACGGCCAGGAAGGCTTCCTGCGGAATCTCCACGCTGCCTACCTGCTTCATGCGTTTTTTACCTTCTTTTTGCTTCTGAAGCAGTTTTTTCTTACGGCTGACATCACCACCGTAACACTTGGCCGTGACATTTTTACGTAAGGCTTTAACCGTTTGTCTCGCGATAATATGCCCGCCAATTGCTGCCTGAATCGCGACATCAAACATTTGTCTTGGGATCAACTCCTTCATTTTTTCACAAAGCAAGCGCCCCTTGGATTGAGCATTGTCCTTGTGAATGATCAGCGCCAGAGCGTCGACCTTATCTCCGTTGATCATCACGTCCAGTTTCACCAGATTGGCCACTTCAAAACGGACAAACTGATAGTCCAGCGATGCAAAGCCGCGACTAACGCTTTTCACACGATCAAAAAAGTCGAGTACAACTTCGCCCATCGGCAGATCATAGCGTAATGCGACCTGTCCGCCCACGAACTGCATGTCCCTCTGGACACCGCGTTTCTCTACACACAGACTAATGACATTTCCCAAGTACTCTTGCGGAACCAGTATGTTGGCCTCGCAAATCGGTTCGCGCATTTCCTCAATAGCTCCGGGATCCGGCAGTCTCGAGGGATTGTCCACCTGCGTCACCTCACCGTTACGCAGCAAGACTTCGTAGATAACAGTGGGGGCTGTGGTGAGCAGATCCAGATCATATTCGCGCTCCAGGCGCTCCTGGATAATCTCCATGTGCAGCATGCCCAGAAAGCCGCATCGAAAGCCAAAACCCAGCGCATCGGATGTTTCAGGCTCGTAGTGGAGAGAGGCATCGTTCAGCGTCAGTTTTTCAAGCGCCTCACGAAACGCCTCATAATCATCTGAACTGACTGGAAACAGCGCTGCATATACCTGTGGCTGTACTTTTTTGAAGCCCGGCAATTGCGCCACATCAGGCGTTTTGGCGGAAGTAATGGTATCCCCGACCGGTGCACCATGAATATCCTTGATGCCGGCCACGATAAAGCCCACTTCACCGGCCTTCAGAATACCTGTTTCGTGCCGCTTGGGCGTAAAGACGCCGATTGAGTCGACTTGCTCAATCTTGCCAGTAGATTTGATCATGATCCGCTCGCTCTTCTTGAGCGTTCCCTGCATGACCCGCACCAGCGACACCACACCGAGATAGTTATCGAACCATGAATCAATGATCAGCGCCTGCAAATCATTGTCGGTATCACCCTCAGGAGGCGGCACCGCTGCGATCAGCGCTTCGAGCACCTCTTCTACACCCATGCCACTTTTGGCACTGCAGGGCACGGCATCCGTCGCGTCGATACCAATAATGTCCTCGATTTCCTGCTTCACACGATCAGGCTCGGCCTGGGGCAAGTCCATTTTATTGAGGATAGGCAATACTTCAAGCCCCATCTCGATCGCGGTATAGCAGTTTGCTACGGACTGCGCTTCGACCCCTTGTCCGGCATCCACTACCAGCAGAGCGCCTTCACATGCCGCAAGCGACCGGGAGACTTCATAGGAAAAGTCCACGTGCCCGGGCGTATCGATAAAATTAAGCTGGTAGGTTTCCCCATCTTTCGCGGTGTAGTTGAGCGTGACGCTCTGCGCCTTGATGGTAATGCCGCGCTCACGCTCGATATCCATGGAATCCAGCACCTGCGCCTCCATTTCGCGCTCGCTGAGACCACCACATACCTGAATAAAGCGGTCGGCCAATGTGGATTTACCATGGTCGATATGGGCAATGATCGAAAAATTACGTATATGCTGGAGACTACTCACTGATGGCTTACACTCAAAGGCTTTGGATCTGATCCGGGAAATACAGAGCCGGGCATTCTAAAGTATTTACCGGGCGTTTGCTAAGAAAAGCAGACAATTTGGCGCCGCCAGGCTCAGTCATCATCTCTGACATAGCGGGACAACAGGTCCTGACCGTTGAATTCCGCTTTCAACACCGAAATAAAGGTGTAAACACCCACCAGTTTTCGATTCAGAAACACAAACTCTTTTGGCGGCACCTTAAAATAACGACTGATCGCCGAGCGCGCGGCACGCCGGGCAATTCTGGATGGCAAATCACTGTCTGCCCAACAGTATTCACCCTGCGAATTCAGAACGACCTGGTCACTCTCGCCATAATCACGGGCCAAAGGTTCCAGCACAGAAATACAAATGGCGCCAAATTCATGCAATACCTTCTCTGGCCAGTCTTCGTGCATAAAATGCAGAGCGATCCCGCCCTTCACGACGGCATCCAGGTCAGCACGGTAGGCTGCATCGATCATTTGGCACACCGGCTCAATAAACTTGAGCGGATATTTCTGCACCGCGCCAAAGTCCAGCAACACGATTTGATCCCGATTGCCATCCTGGTCAACCCTGATCCGGTAGTTGCCAAAATTCGGGTCCGTCTGTATTTCGTGCCAGACATACAGCTCGTTCAGGAACAACTCCAGCGCGCCTCTTGCCAGCGCATTGCGGCGTTCCAGCGATAAAGCCGCAACACTGTTGCTGGAGATCGATTCGCCGGACTCATAACTCGTCGCCAGAACGTGGCCTGTGGAGTAATCGAAATAGACTGAGGGCACCACGAAACGACGATCCGTTCGCAGTAAACTGTGAAAATGATCCGTGGTCTGTGCTTCGAGCAGGTAGTCAACTTCTCGGTGCATCATCAGCCTGACCTCTTCCAGCCAGCCATCAAAAGTTGGCCCCGCGGAAACGATGCGGGCCAGCTTGAGCAGCTGCGCCACCGCATCAAGATCTGCATCAACGGCCTGAGCAACGCCCGGATACTGCACTTTCAGGCAGATCTGTTCGCCACTGGTTTTGATCACAGCACGATGCACTTGCCCTAACGAGGCAGATCCGATCGGCTCCTCTTCGATCTCCAGCTGCGCCATCTTTTGAGGCCCCAGTTCCTGATACAAAACGCCTCGAATCACTGACCAATCCAGCGAATGGGTTTTATCCTCCAGCGTGTGGAGCGCTTCCGTCACCTCGGGCGGCAGAAAATGCTCGCCATAGAGCGCCATCACTTGGCCGATCTTGACGACACTCCCTTTGAGTTTCCCCAGCTCCTCGACCAGATAGTGCGCCTGTTCAGATAATATTCTGGAACGTTTGTCCTCTCGCGAGGCCTTGCCACTGAACAACGACATGGTCATATGACCGGCAAGACGGGAACCCGCCACCAGGCCTGCACGCGTCAGACTGAGCCGGCGCTCGAAACTACCTGTTTTGATTTCGGACAGAACACTTTTTGGCTTAACGATGCAAGCGCCCCCTCCCGAAACCGGGTTCCAGGAGCTGAAGACTGCTAGCCAACTTTTTCACCTTTCGCCTGTTTGTCTGCATGATAGGACGAACGCACCAACGGTCCACTTGCCACATGCTTGAAGCCCATTTTTTTGCCAAGCTCAGCCAGTGCGTCGAATTCTTCTGGTCTGACAAATCGCTCAAGCGCTAAATGATCTCGACTCGGTTGCAAATACTGCCCAAGCGTCAGCATATCCACTTTGTGCGCCCTGAGATCAGTCATCACCTGCTCTACCTCCGCGATTTCTTCACCAATGCCCAGCATCAAACCGGATTTGGTCAGGGTTTCCGGCACCAGCTCCTTGTAACCCTCCAGCAGATCAAGTGACCAGTCATAATCGGAGCCCGGCCGTACTTTTTTATACAGCGAGGGCACTGTTTCAAGGTTATGGTTAAACACATCCGGCGGTGTCTGCTTCAATACTTCCAGCGCAACATCCATGCGCCCTCTGAAATCAGGCACCAGCACTTCTATCTGGATGTTTTCGGAACGCGCACGGGTCTCCCGGATACAGTCAACAAAGTGTTGGGCTCCGCCATCCCGGAGGTCATCACGATCCACAGACGTAATCACAACATAGCTCAAACCCATGTCTGCAATGGCTTCTGCCAGCTCTCTGGGCTCGTCCTGATTCAGGGGATTCGGACGTCCATGCGCTACATCGCAAAAAGGACAGCGCCGGGTACAGATATCTCCCATGATCATGAAGGTTGCGGTACCACCGCCAAAACACTCCCCCAGATTGGGGCAGGAAGCTTCTTCACAGACTGTGTGCAAGCCGTGCTTGCGCAATTTCCGCTTGATTTCATCAATTCTGGGCGTAGCTGGAATACGCACCCGTATCCAATCTGGCTTGCGCGGCATTTTGTCTGTCGGAATCACCTTGACCGGAATACGGGCGACCTTGTCCGCACCGCGCATTTTTTCGCCCTGCTGGACGGGTTTTCGCTGTGTCATAATTTAGTTCTGCATTGACTCACAATAATCCATTTGGATGCTGTCATATCCAAAAGCTTCCTGGATGACTGAGATCAGCCGCCCAGCGACCGGTTCCATCGGCTCGGTATCAGGGTAATCTGCAAGCTGCGCCATTTCCAGCTCGCTGTAGCCACAAGGATTGATGCGCTGAAATGGCTCCATATCCATATCGACATTCAGGGACAGGCCATGAAAGGATTTGCCCTTGCGAATGCGCAAACCAATCGACGCGATCTTTTTACCATCGACATACACGCCCGGGGCATCCTGCCTCGCTTCCGCTTGTAGCGCATAACAGCGCAACGTCCGGATAATTGACTGTTCGATCCGGGATACCAGCTCTCGCGCCCCAATCCCAAGGCGCTCAATATCCAGCATCAGATAGAGCACCAATTGTCCGGGACCATGGTATGTCACCTGGCCTCCACGATCGACCTGTATCACCGGAATATCCCCTGGAGCCAGCACATGCTCTGCCTTACCGGCTTGCCCTTGCGTGAATACAGAAGGATGCTGCAACAACCAGATTTCATCGAGAGTGTCAGGCCCACGACGATCGGTAAACGTCTGCATCGCATGCCAAACCGGCTCATAGGGGCTCAGGCCATGAAACATCTTAACCACCAGAGCCGTCTCCGGTGACACCGCTCCGGACTTTGTATTCTCGGACAAACTGACCTCCGCGAGCTTGAAACAACGGGTCCGGTTTACAGGACCATCTTAACGCAGCTGAGTTTCATTAATTCCTGGTGCATACCGGCCAACTGATCCTTGCCGGTCGCCCATATACTGAAACGCAAGGAGACAAAAGTTGCCTTGCGACTGGCAACCTTTACGATGCTTTTCCGATCGAAGCCCTGATCAAAGCGCTCAATGACTTCACTCACCTGCACTTCAAAGTCCTGCTCGTTGGTTCCAATCACTTTAATCGGGTAATCGAGCGGAAATTCAATCTTGGGCGCTTTTGGCGCCTGATCTTTAGTCATTACGCAAACAGGCTCATAAAAAACAACTTGATCCAGTCCCAGATACGTTTGAAAAAGCTTCCTTCCTCCACTGAATTTAGTGCAACCAGCGGCTCATTGACAATAATTTTATCATCCAGCTTCACAACCAGACGGCCAAGCTCATCGCCGACAGACAATGGCGCCTTGATAACCGGCTCAATATCCATCTGAGCCTGTAGCTCGCTTTTCTGCCCTCTGGGAATGGTGACCACTACCTGGTCGGCGACCCCCATCGACACTTCATCACTGGCGCCTGACCAGATCCGCGCATTCGTCAATGCATGTCCGGCGTCATACAAGGCATGCGTTTCATAGTAGCGAAAACCATAATTCAACAGTTTTTGCGTTTCGCGCGCCCGCGCATCTTCGCTATTGGTTCCCATCACCACACTGATCAGTCGCATACCGTCACGCTCTGCCGATGCCACAAGACAGTAACCGGCAGCTTCAGTATGCCCGGTCTTCAGACCGTCTACCGATTTGTCGCGCCACAACAAGCGATTTCGGTTGGGCTGACGAATATTGTTATAGGTAAAGTATTTTTCAGAATAGAGCGCATACTGTTCCGGAAAGTCATTAATAATGGCACGAGCCAAAATAGCCAAATCAAAGGCAGTCGACTGATGCTCTTCGTCAGGCAAGCCGGTCGCATTCTTAAAGTAGCTGCCACGCATCCCCAAAACTGCGGCTTGCTGGTTCATAATATCGGCAAACGCGCCCTCACTGCCCGCGACATACTCGGCCAATGCGATACTCGCATCGTTGCCGGACTGAATAATGACCCCTTTCAAGAGATCTTCCAGCAAGACCTTGGTACCTTCTTTGATAAACATCTTTGAACCGCCAGTCTTCCAGGCCTTCACGCTGACCGGCACTTCGTCGAAAAGGTTGATATTGCCTTGCGCCACCTCACTTTCAACAATGTAAGCGGTCATCATCTTGGTCAGACTCGCAGGGGGCAATTGCTCACTGCTATTATGCTCCACGATAATTTCGCCGCTGGTCGCGTCCATCAGTATGTAGGATTTTGCGGAAACCTGCGGAGGTGAAGGAATTAACGCCGGCTTGGCTTGCAAACAGGCCGAAAGGACCAGCATTAGGACAGCAAAAAGAGACACATTCTGAAGTGTATTCATGGATAAAGTTAACCTGAGACGAATTAGAAGGGCATGCGCGAAACGCATTTCCAAGCAATTTTGAGGCTGCAGAGTTTAACTGATTTCAAGCCTTGAATCACCCGTCTACTGAGCGAGAATCAAAACGTAATCCTTTGGTAAGGTCTTCGGTCAAAAATGCGGTTATTTGAGGCCAATCAGCGCATAAACCGTTAACCTGCAGGATTCCGGCACGCGCGCCTGCCGCTTGCCCCGTGCCACGAACTCAAAACCATTGAATTGTCCGTTACCGCCAGTACATTATTCTCTGCAAAGCGCAGAATACAAGGCACCGCTTAGAATCGATTGCTATTGCGTGTAACATACCAGAATGCAATTCCCTCGATACCGGTTCGAGCGCAGCAGCATCCTGATACCAGCAAAGACCCTGACGCCATGATCCTCCCGGATTTAAAACGTACTCTTTGCTCTCAAAAGAATCGAACCGGGTCGCAATTATCGGCAAACACTCAACAAGGCGACATCTCGTTCGCTATCCAAACAGCGCGAATGGGCAGGTAGTTCAAGGAAAATATGGAAATCGAATTAGTTTATCAATACATCTTTGGCGCGGCTGTGCTGGCACTGCTCAGTGTGCTGGCAAGCGTACTGGGCAGACGCATAGGTGCGCCGATACTACTGGTGTTCCTGGTGCTCGGCATGCTGGCTGGAGAAGACGGATTGGGAGGCATCCGCTTTGATGACTATGGACTGGCCTTTCTGTTTGGAAACCTTGCACTGGCCATTATCATTTTTGACGGTGGTCTGGGGACCAGAAAAGACAGTTTCCGGGTCAGCCTGAAGCCCGCGCTGTCCCTGGCTACGATTGGGGTGCTCGCAACCGCAGCGATCACCGGCTTTGCAGTGCACCTGATTCTGGACCTTGCATGGCAGGAAAGCCTGCTGATTGGCGCTATCGTCGCTTCCACTGATGCGGCCGCAGTGTTCGGGCTACTCCGCAGCGCAGGCCTGGAACTAAAGGAACGCACCGGTGCCACGCTGGAAATTGAGTCGGGTTCCAACGACCCCATGGCCATATTCCTCACCATTACGCTGGTGCAGGTATTGCAGCTGGGAGGCGAAGGTAGTCAGGGATGGACAATTTTCAGCGAACTTGTGCAACAGATGGGACTGGGCCTGGTCATCGGGTTTGCCGGCGGGCACTTGCTGGCAAGTCTGTTAAGGCAACTTCCCTTGCCCGCATCCCTTTACCCCCTGCTTGCGCTGGTTGGGAGCATCAGCCTGTTTGGCGCGACCACACTGCTCGATGGCAGCGGCTTCCTCGCAATCTTTATCGCCGGCGTTATCGTAGGAAACACCCCTCTGCCCTACAGCAACGATATTCACAAGTTTCATGATGGCATGGCCTGGTTGAGCCAGATAGGGATGTTTTTGATGCTGGGCCTGCTGATCACCCCCAGCCAAATTATTCCCATCGTGCTTCCAGCGCTGGCCATCGCCTGCGTCCTGATTTTTATCGCCCGCCCCCTAGCGGTATTTGTATCCCTGATACCCTTTCACTTTCCCTGGCGCGAACAAGTGTTTATCTCCTGGTGTGGCCTACGTGGGGCAGTTCCTATTATTCTGGCACTCTTCCCATCTCTGGCGGGGCTTGAGAACACCCAGACTTACTTTGAACTGGTGTTTTTTGTCGTTCTGGTTTCGTTGATCCTGCAAGGCTGGACAATTGCACCCGTGGCGCGATGGCTGAAAATTGAGGTGCCGGGCACGGCCAGAGAACACGAATGCTTGCGCCTGACTATCAAACAGGAACATGATAAGGCATTGCTGATTTACCCGGTACTGCCAGACAGCCTGGCGATTGGCCTGACACTGGATCATCTGCCGGCCTCAGAAGGCAGCCAGGTCATGGGGCTTATCCGTCAGGGCGTCCTGATTGACAGGATCGAACATGAAAAACTCGCTGCGGACGACCAGGTCGTATTTTTGGCCAGCAATGACGCGCGCGAAGCGCTAGGCCGCATTTTTGCACCCGCAGCACGAGTATCTTCCCTTGAGAGCAGTCGATTCTTTGGCCGATTTGTGCTGCAGCCGGAGGCGCCACTGAGTGCAGTGGCCAAAACATACGGTTTCGAGATCGACCCAACAATCGAAGACCTGACCCTGGAACAATATATTCTGAAGCACTTTCATGACAAACCAGTCGTTGGTGATCAGGTACTGCTGGGCCCGGTAAAACTCGTGGTACGTGAAATCAGGAATGATCGCATCGCTACGGTCGGACTGAAACTGAGGCGTAGCACAGCAGATAAAGACAAACATTGAGAGCCATACCACTGTGGCGTGCCAGGCATTGGCCTGACAACGCCCGAACTAACACGCCTATTGTTCCCTGGCCAATACCGAGCGTGTGATTACAATCGGCTCGCCAATGTTTTCAGCCTCGATACGCTGACGAACGGCAGTCGCTTCACCTTCGTTTAGATAGGGTCCAAGACGCACACGATACACCGGGCGATCACCCGATGCCGACGTCGCTACAAATACCTTATCCATGCCCAATCGTTCGGTGAGCTGTTTTTTGAGCCGCTCCGCTGCCTGCCGATTGGAATAGGCCGCCACCTGCACAAATGGCGCGAGTTTCTCCTTCGCTGCCTTGGCACTGGCCGGAAACGGTGCCTCTACCCTTTCCTTTTGAGGCGTGGCTTTCGTGCTTTTCGGCTTGATCGCAGGAGTCGGCGGCGCGGGCGTAATGGATTCCAAACGCACTTTTGCCGTCCCCTTGTCGGCAAAACCCAGTCGGTTAGCTGCTGCAAATGACAGGTCAATAATCCGCTCACTGTGGAAAGGGCCACGATCATTCACCCGCACCACAACTGTCTTCCCGTTTTCCAGATTGGTCACCTTTAAATACGTCGGCAAGGGCAGGGATTTATGTGCCGCACTCATTTCGTACATATTGTAGGTTTCGCCGTTGGAGGTTAGCTCACCATGAAACTTGAGCCCATACCAGGACGCCAGACCTTCTTCGACATAGCCGTGTGCATTGGGGAGCAAATGGTAGGTTTTACCGTTGACCCGGTAAGGCGTTTTGTTTCCTCCGGGTGACATCGGCTCCCACTTCGGCACTGCGTCAGGCACTTTGGAAAAATCAAAATAGCCCTCCGGTGCCTTGTCCTGGCTCATCTTGTAGCGTGAGGTCGTGCACGCATTCAGAAGAACAAGTGCGGGAACCAGCAAGGCAATGCAGAATAATCTGGTCATCGGCTATTCGGCTTTCAGCGCCTGCGATAACTGATACACGGCCATTGCATAGAGATGACTGTGGTTATAGCGGGTAATGACATAGAAATTATGGAAAGTTGCCCAGAACTCTTCGCCCTGCTCTCCCTGCAAACGCAGGAGTTTAGCGCTTTGCTCGGGGTCTTGTCCTTCAACCGTACTGACACCCTGGCGATACAAATCGGCCAATACATGACGAGGCTTGAGTTCTTTGTATAACAGATCGCCGGTACTTCCGCTGACCGTGACAGGCGCAGCGACTTTACCGCCTGTCTTCCAGCGATGTTCAGCAAAATAATTGGCGACACTGCCGATGGCATCGGTCGGGTTATCCAAAATATCAGCCACATTGTCACCGTCAAAATCAATCGCATAATGACGATAGCTGCTGGGGATAAACTGCCCAAAACCCATGGCCCCGGCATAGGAGCCTTTCAGGTTGAGCACATCAAAACCCTGCTCTCTGGCCAGCAGAAACGCCTGTTTCAATTCCTTCCTGAAAAACTTCGAACGGGGCGGATAATCAAATGCCAGTGTCGACAAGGCATCTACGACACGATAGCTGCCCTTGTTACGCCCATAGCGCGTCTCGACGCCAATGATCGCGGCGATGACTTCTACCGGAACCCCGAATTTCTCTTGCGCCTTTTCCAGGGTTTTTCTGTGTTCCCGAATAAAGTCCTTGCCCCGTTTGATACGATCATCTGTCAAAAATATTTTGCGATAACCTTTCCATTCCAGTCGCTTCTCTGCCGGTCTCGAGATAGCCTTGAGAATGCTTTCCTTCTTTTCTGCTTCTGAAAACGCGGCAATTAACACCTCTCTGTCAAACTGATGCTCAGTCACCAACTCGTCAACAAAGGTCATGACCTCCGGGCGCTGATCGTAAGACGCGACAACACTGGTTGCCACAAACAACAGGCCGAGCCCAATAATTCGAAACATAAAAGCAGTCCTTGATTACTTGTTAAAGCCAAATCATTCCAGCCTCGCAACAGTCACGCCGCCACGAGCCCTCTCCAGTATGATCAGGGACAACAAAACCCCGAACAAGTCGTGTTATTCACATTACTTAAACTAGCGTGTCAGCATGCGCCGGTGAGTCTGAATCGACATCAATACACCGAAGGCCGCCATTAATGTTACGGCAGAGGTTCCACCATAGCTCACCAGCGGAAGTGGCACACCAACGACAGGCAAAATACCTGTCACCATACCGATATTCACAAACACATAAACAAAAAATGTCATCACCAGGCTTCCACCAAGCAATCTGGCATAGGAATCCTGAGCATTGATCGAAATCACCAGCCCGCGCAAGACTATCATTAAATATAGTCCCAACAGGCCCATCACCCCAACAAATCCGAATTCTTCCGCACACACCGCGATAATGAAGTCCGTGTGACTTTCGGGAAGGAAGTTAAGTTGCGACTGCGTCCCCTCCAGCCAGCCCTTGCCCCAGGCGCCGCCCGAACCAATGGCCGTTTTTGACTGAATGATATTCCAGCCCGCGCCCAGCGGATCACTCTCAGGGTCGAGAAAGGTCAGCACGCGCTGCTTTTGATAATCGCGCATGAAAAACATCCACATCACTGGTGCAAAACCGGCCACCAGCACCCCGAACCCGCTCACCAGACGCCAACTAATGCCGGCAAACATCACTACAAACAAACCGGAAGCAGCGATCAGGATGGATGTTCCCAAATCAGGTTGTTTCACGATCATGACGACCGGCACAATAATCAGGGCCAACGCACCCAATACATTTTTCAGATTGGGCGGGAGATAGCGCTTGGACAGGTACCAGGCCACCATCATGGGCACAACCAGCTTCATTAGCTCCGAAGGCTGGAAGCGCGGCAGTCCGGGTATTTGTAGCCAGCGTTGCGCACCTTTGGCTCCGGTACCAAACAGCAACACCCCTAACAGCGCCAGCAAACCCAGTGCAAACAACCAGGGAGACCAGCGTCGATAGGTTTCAGGCTCTATCTGGGCAAACACCAGCATGACGACAAAGGCCAGCCCGTAACGCGTCAACTGGGCCTGCACATGAGCCATACTCTGGCCGCTGGCGCTGTAAAGAATGACCAAACCCACGCTGCACAACAACAAAATCAGCAGGAGTAAAATCCAATCGATATGCAACCGGTAGATCCAGCTGCCTCCACGCCCAAGATGCTGGTCTGCACCCGGCATCTGCCGAATAAAATCCCGACGACTCATACGCCATCACCCGAGACGATTTTGTGCACTTCTTCAGAAGCTTCATCGGCCATGATCGCTAACCAGGTATCAAATAATTTCCTCGCAATCGGCGCAGCAGCTGTGCTGCCACCACCCGCGTTTTCGACGATCACGGCAACAGCAATGGCCGGATCATCCGCTGGCGCATAGCCTACAAACAGAGCATGATCACGGTGTCGTTCGGCCAGCGCCTCTGCGTCATATTTTTCGCCCTGGGCAATGCTTACCACCTGCGCGGTACCGGTCTTACCGGCCATTCTGTAATTTGCCCTTCGGCCACTGGATCGCGCAGTCCCTTTGGTGCCATGCATGACCTCCTCCATCGTTGACTTGATGAAGCCCCAGTCATCCGGGTTATTGATAGAGAACTGCGGCACATCCACATTGCGCTGCCCAAGGACGATCGAACCGTCCCCGGTGCGCTTCAGCATTACAGGGGGCTTCCACTCTCCGTCAAGCGCCATCACGGCGGTAGCTGTCGCCAACTGCAAAGGCGTTGCCAGCATAAATCCCTGCCCGATCCCCATATTCAGGGAATCGCCGGGGTACCATGCCCGCCTTCTTACTGCCCGCTTCCAGTCGCGAGAAGGCAAAATACCCGATCGTGCCTCTGAAATATCCAGCGCAAGGTTTTCACCAAAACCAAAATAGCCCAGATAGCGCGACATTTCATCGACGCCCATTTTAAAAGCCAGATCATAAAAGTAGATATCACAGGATTCCGCAATCGCTGCTTTCAGGTCGACTTTGCCATGCCCTTCGCGTTTCCAGTCACGGTAAATCCGCTCATCATTTTTTAACTGGTAACGACCGTAGTCCATGATCCAGAAGTTACGCGTGGTGGCACCGACATCCAGTCCACCCAAACCAATCATCGGTTTGATAGTGGACCCGGGCGGATACTGACCTTTGAGCGCGCGATTGAAGAGCGGCAAATCAAGCGAATCACGCAAGGCCGCATAACTGTCAAAATCGATACCGGTCACAAACTTGTTTGGATCAAAGCTGGGCGTGCTGACCAGTGCAAGCACGCCGCCGGTTTCGGGCTCAATCGCTACTACCGCCCCTCGCCGTTCGCCCAACAGCTCCATTGCTTTCAGCTGCAGATCCGCATCCATGTGCAGAATCAGATCCTTCCCCGGTACCGGATCGACCCGATCCAGCGTCCGTAGCACCCGGTTGCCCGCATTGGTTTCAACGGTTTGATAGCCAACGGTGCCGTGCAGCTCGGCTTCATAAAAGCGCTCTACGCCCAGTTTTCCGATATAATTTGTCGCCGAATAGTTCTTCTGGTCGACTTTCTCCAGCTCTTCATTGTTGATCCGCCCGACATAGCCCAATGAATGCGCCGTCGCTTTGCCAAGCGGGTAGTAGCGGGCCAGGTCTGCACCAATCTCCACACCAGCCAGTTCATGGCGACGAACTTCAATGCGGGCAATTTCTTCCTCACTCAGCCGCGATTTAACCGGGACTGGCTGATAAGGTCGCCGGGACCGCTGCATGCGCTTTTTGAAGCGCTTGATCTGATCCGCATCCAGATCAATAATTCCGGCAAGACTCTGCAGCGCCACATCAATGTCAGGCGCACTTTCCGGAATGATATTGACGCTGTAGACAGGCCGGTTGTCGGCCAGCAACACGCCATTGCGATCATAAATCAGCCCGCGATTGGGAGCGATGGATTGCAGCTGCATCCGGTTTTTGTCGGACAGGGTCTGAAAATGTGCAGTATTGACAACTTGAAGGTCGTAAAGTCGATAAACCAGCGCAGTACAAAGGCTAAACACAAAGACCAGCGCCACTACAGAACGAAAGGCGAATATTCTGCGTTCGCGCTCGGCGTCCTTGAGTCTACGATCAGATATCATCCGGCTTCACGCTCGATGGTAGGGGTGGTTCTGGGTGATACTCCAGGCACGATAGAGCTGTTCGACCAGCAACACCCTGACGATCGGGTGCGGCAAGGTCAGAGCTGACAGTGACCATTGTGCATTGGCCCGCTGCCGGCAAGCATCCCCCAAACCATCCGGACCTCCTACAAGCAAGGCCACCTGAAGGCCTTCCATGCGCCAGTGATCGAGCTGAGTAGCCAGTTTTTCGGTACTGATCATGCGTCCGTTGACTTCCAGGGCAACAACAAAGTCCCTGTCATCGATCTGGGATAGGATATTTTTGGTTTCCTGCTCAATGGCAGTTTTGGGGCTTGCGCTTTTGGATCGATTGCCCAACGGTATGTCGACGATATCGATCGTCAGGTCACGTGGGAATCGTTTGAGGTATTCGTTGACGCCATCCTGAACCCATGCGGGCATTTTGCTTCCAACCGCCAGAATTTTGATTCTCATAATGACAAACAGAAGCCTTTTTCGTAAAACAGGTCACGAGAGGGCCTTCGCCCAAAGGAAAAGAATGTATTAGCGCCGTCTGGAGTGTCTAGTGTTCAGAAATCGCTTCCATGGAATCGGGATCATCGGTCCAGAATCGCTCCAGATCGTAGAAAGAACGTGTTGCCGGCATCATGACATGCACAACCACCCCGCCCAGATCTACCAGTACCCATTCACTGGAATCACCGCCTTCAATGCCCAAGGGCTTGACGCCATGCTCTTTGATTTCGGTCACGACATTATCGGCCAGCGATTTAACATGTCGACTTGAAGTGCCCGATGCAATAATCATCACATCTGTCACACTGGTACGCTGACTGACATCTATCACCGAGATATTGTCTGCCTTGAGCTCTTCCAGAGCTTCCAGCGCCACTTGCTTGAGTTCGTTCGTTTGCATGGGGTTGTTTACTTACCCTCCTGTTTCGGCTGATACAAGCCATTATCACAGATAAATTCCCTGACTGCACCCTCTACCAGATAGCGAATGCTTTTGCCTTGAGCAATCCTGTTCCGGATGTCGCTGCTTGAAATCTCCAGAAGATTCAGCCGCAGATCAAGCAAGCCGCCAGCCTTTTCTGAATGCAGCGCATCAACACATTGCAGCTGCTCGAACCCGTATGCTTCGAGGGCACCGAAAACACCGGCATCATGAAAGCCGGGCCGACACATGACCACAACATGACACAGGGCAGCAAACTCGGAAAACTCGCGCCAGCGCGGCATATCTGCTGCGGCATCACTCCCGACCGCCAACACCAAGGTCTCGTCGGTGCATTGCGCGCGCAACTCTCTCAGCGAATCGATGGTATAACTGGCTGTTTCCCGGCGAATTTCCCTTTCATCAATGGCCAGAAGAGCATCGCCATGCGTCGCCAGATGCAGCATTGCCAGACGCTGCGATGGACTGGCACCAACTCCCTGTTTATGGACCGCCTGATAACAGGGAAGCAAGTCAACCTGCCGCTCGCCAAGCGCCTCTGCAAGCTCAATGGCCATCCGCAGATGGCCATTGTGGACAGGATCAAAGGTACCGCCAAAAATCACCTTCATTGGCGAATATGACCATCACCCAATACAACGTATTTTTCGGAAGTCAGCCCTTCCAGGCCAACCGGACCGCGCGCATGAATCTTGTCGGTCGAAATCCCAATTTCGGCTCCGAGTCCGTACTCAAAGCCATCGGCAAAGCGTGTCGAAGCATTAATCATGACCGAACTCGAATCGACGCCAGTCAAAAAACGGCGTCCGGTGGTATAGTTTTCGGTCACAATCGAATCCGTATGATGAGAGCCATAGGCGTTGATATGCGCCATGGCCTGCTCCAGATCATCAACGACCTTAACCGAAAGGATCGGGGCCAGATATTCAGTGCTCCAGTCGTCCTCTGTTGCGGCAACGCAGCGTTCAAGTATCTCACTCGAACGCTGGCAGGCACGTAACTCAACGCCTTTTTCAGCATAAAGCGCTTCCAGTTCAGGCAGCACTTCCTGCGCCACGGCAGCATGTACCAGCAGTGTTTCCATGGTATTACAGGTACCATAGCGCTGCGTTTTGGCATTGAGAGCTATCTTGATCGCTTTTTCGCGATCCGCATCGGCATCAATGTAGACATGGCAGATACCATCCAAATGCTTGATCACCGTAACCTTGGCGTCGCGACTGATGCGTTCGATCAGGCCCTTGCCACCGCGCGGCACAATAACATCCACATATTCAGGCATGGTGATCAACTGACCAACAGCTGCACGGTCCGTGGTTTTAACCACTTGCACCGCGCCCGCCGGCAAACCTGCCTGCGCCAGACCCTCGGCTATGCAGGCAGCAACCGCCTGATTGGAATGAATGGCTTCCGAGCCACCCCTAAGAATTGTGGCATTCCCGGATTTGATGCACAGACTGGCAGCCTCGACCGTTACATTGGGTCGGGACTCGTAAATAATACCAATAACACCCAAAGGCACTCGCATTTTGCCCACCTGAATACCGGAAGGCATGTATTTCAGGTCATTGATCACGCCAATGGGGTCGTCCAGTGCCGCCACCTGTTTCAGGCCCTCTATCATGGTATCTATCCGTCCGGGCGTCAGTTCAAGCCGGTCCAGCATAGCGGCCTCCAGGCCCTTCGCCTTACCTTCGGCAAGGTCCTTCTGATTCGCTTCAGCCAACTGGTCACGGCGCGACTCCAGAATCTCTGCTGTCGCCAGCAGGGCCTGATTCTTCTGCGCGGAGCTTACGGCGGCCATTTTGCCAGCGGCTACGCGGGCTGTCTGGCCTAGTTCGGCCATATAACTGCTTACATCCATCTATGTTCTCAATCGCGAATTGTGGTTTAAATGTGCTCGTATAAAGCGCAGAGTATAACGTGTTTTAAGGCCCCGACTAAAGCACATGCGCCGGTGCCCGCCCCATGGAAGCTCCTTGCCCGGATAAGATGCCCCAGACACCTTATTCTCTGGCAGATTATCTGGTATAGTGCGCGCTCTTTTTTATGGCCCTTTGTCACGCGACTTTATCCGCCGGTACCTGAATCACCGAGATCCAGACGCGCGACAATAGCCGGCAGCAAGCAACACGAGACCACAGAAAAGATGTCAAAGTACAACCTGACCCACCTGAAGCAACTCGAAGCTGAAAGTATCCATATCATTAGGGAAGTCGCCGCAGAGTTCGACAACCCCGTCATGCTCTACTCCGTCGGCAAGGATTCGGCCGTGATGCTGCATCTGGCGCGCAAGGCGTTTGCCCCCGGCAAACCACCATTCCCTCTGATGCACGTTGATACCACCTGGAAATTCAAAGAGATGATCAAATTCCGGGATGAAACCGCCAAAAAGTACGGTTTTGATCTGATCGTGCACATTAACGAAGAAGGCGTCAAACAAGGCATTGGCCCGTTCACCCACGGCAGCGCCAAGCATACGGACGTCATGAAAACCCAGTCCCTGAAGATGGCATTGGACAAGTACCAGTTTGACGCGGCCTTCGGTGGCGCGCGCAGGGACGAAGAAAAATCCCGCGCGAAAGAGCGCGTATACTCATTTCGCGACGAAAACCACCGCTGGGACCCGAAAAACCAGCGACCCGAGTTGTGGAATATTTACAACGGCAAAGTCAATAAAGGCGAAAGTATTCGCGTATTCCCGCTCTCCAACTGGACTGAGCTGGATATCTGGCAATACATTCACTTGGAAAATATCGAAATTGTTCCATTGTACTTCGCGGACAAACGACCAGTCGTCGAGCGCGATGGCGTACTGATTATGGTGGACGATGAACGCATGCCACTGAAAGAAGGTGAAGTGCCGGAAATGAAATCCGTCAGATTCCGAACGCTTGGCTGTTACCCCTTGACCGGAGCAGTCGAATCGGAAGCGGCCACCTTGCCCGATATTATTCAGGAAATGCTGTTAACCACCAGTTCCGAGCGTCAGGGCCGTGTCATCGACCACGATCAGGCCGGTTCCATGGAGCAGAAGAAGCGCGAAGGCTATTTTTAGTCTCTTGTCTTCTGCAATCATGCAGGCATCAGACACCGCCTTAACCAGACAGCAGTTACGCAACAAAGAATATTGAAGAGATCAATTAGATGTCACACCAGTCAGACCTAATCAGCGAAGATATTAACGAATACCTCAAGCAGCACGAGCAAAAAGAACTGTTGCGCCTGCTCACCTGTGGCAGTGTCGACGATGGCAAAAGCACTCTGATCGGCCGATTGCTGCACGACTCACAGATGATCTATGAAGATCAGCTCGAAGCCATCAGAAAAGACAGCGTCAAATCCGGCACCAACGAAGGTGAAATCGACCTGGCATTGCTGGTTGACGGCTTGCAGGCCGAGCGTGAACAGGGCATCACCATTGACGTTGCCTATCGCTATTTTTCCACAGCCAGACGCAAGTTCATCATTGCCGACACACCCGGTCATGAGCAGTACACCCGTAACATGGCAACTGGCGCGTCTACTGCAGATCTGGCGATCATTTTGATTGACGCACGCCATGGCGTACTTACCCAGACCAAACGTCACTCGTTTATCGCATCCCTGCTTGGCATTAATCATGTTGTGGTCGCAATCAACAAGATGGATCTGGTGGACTACAGTGAAGAACGCTACAACGAGATCCGGGATGACTATCTGGCCTTCACTTCGCAGCTTAAACTTCAGGACATCCAGTTCGTTCCATTGTCGGCCCTGAAAGGTACCAATGTGGTTTCGGTCAGCGAACTGACCCCCTGGTTTACCGGCAAGCCTCTCATGGAGATCCTGGAAACCGTTTCCATTGCGGAAGATCGTAACTTTGAAGATTTCCGCCTGCCGATCCAGTATGTTAATCGCCCCAACCTGAATTTCCGCGGTTTCTGCGGCACCATCGCGTCCGGTACCGTCAAGCCCGGTGATCGTTTGATGGCCCTGCCCTCGGGAAAAAGCAGCACAGTCAAATCTATCGTCACCTATGAAGGTGAGCTGGATGAAGCCTTTGTTGACCAGGCCGTAACACTCACGCTGAATGACGAGATAGATATCAGCCGTGGCGATATGCTGGTCAAGCCTGAAAACCAGCCGCTGATGGGCAGCGCGTTTTCGGCACATGTTGTGTGGATGGCCGAAGAACCGATCCAGCCCGGCAAACTGTTTGATATCAAACTGGGCTCCAAGGTGGCCTCAGGTTCGATTCAGAAAATCGAACACACGATTGACGTCAACACCATGGAAAAAAGCGCCGCAGACCAGCTGGATCTAAACAGCATCGCGCTTTGTGATCTGCATATGAATCAGACACTGGCCTTCGACCCTTACGACAAGAACTGGGCGACCGGTGCCTTTATTGTGATAGACCGCCTGACCAACGTCACGGTTGGCGCCGGCATGATTGTCGATAAGCTGGCCGATAACGCGGCAGACAACTGGGAACCCGTCACGGATGCGGAACGTCGCGCCAGACTGCAACAGGTACCGGCAATTGTGGCCTGTACGGGCACGGCAGGAGAAGTGCTGGCCCAAGCCGTTGAGCGTAAGCTTTTCAACCTTGGACGCACCGCCGTTGTGATCGGCAATCAGGCGGCAGATGACGATGCAGGGAGACTGCAGATCGCCCAGGCACTGAAAAACGCCGGTCTGCTCGCCATTGTCACACTGGAAAAACCGGATCAGGCAGCGGACACTCTCCTCAGCGCCGCGGACGATGGCGATATTGTGGCCCAGGTTGCCGCGCTGGACATCTAGCCTACCCCTGCATCTGACGCCAGGCCCCGCGTTGATGAATCAAAACATCAACGCGGGTTTTGCGACAACGCTTATCAGCCCTTTGAATCCCTACTATGGCCATACAGTCAATTATCTTTCATCGCATTGAACGTTTCGCAGACGACCAACCTGCCAAGCTGATTCCCGGCGAAGTCGCGGGCAAGGCAGACGCGGATCACGAAGCCCTGTTCAGCCAACTCAAGAAACTGTTTCAGTTCAAACCCGGAAAGTTGTTCGGGAGTTTCGATCTTGAACAGTCCGATCGCGCCATGGAAGCCTGGGTGGGTGAATATCTTGAGGGCAAGATACCCTTCGAACGCATGAGCCTCCTGTATGCAGACAAGCTGAAAAGCTATATCGACAAGACCTCGGAAAGCTTTGCGAACTACCTGTGTTGCATCCACGAAGACCGCGCAGATGGTCAACGCCTGTACCTGTTTATGCTGGAAACCAGCTCGGGCATGACAATAGATCAACAGCTTCGCCTGGATACGGTCGAACACCTTAACCCTGGAAAGCTTGACCTTGCGGTGCGCATCGAGATTGAGCAATGGCAGGAAAGAAACACCAGCGAAGAACCTTTAATGGTCATGGTGAAAGGTCGCGGTGTCGGCAAAGTAGGTGAAGCCTTCAGCCAGAGCCTGGCCTTCAAGAGCAAGATTGATACAGCCAAGGAAACCGAGACTCTGATCGACGTGCTTTCGCATTACACCAAGGAAGCCGATCCGAAAGAAAGTGCCGCCCTGCGCCAGAAAGCTTACGATTTCTGCGTCGAACAGCAGCAGGTTGGTGAGACCGTGCCGCTCTCGGCACTATCCGGATTTCTGGACGAGGAACAGCCGGAGAAATTTGCGCAGTTTGCCTGTCAGCATAGCGAGCTCGAAGAGACTCAAAAACTGCACCCGGACACGCGCAAGCTGAAACATCTGGTGAGACTTTCCGGCAAGGGCAATGGCATGAGCCTGTCGTTTTCCTCGGATCTGATCCAGCAAACCATCTTGTTTGACGAGAAACAAGACACTCTGACGATCACCTCCATTCCCAAAAGCCTGAAAAAACAGCTGATGGAGCATCTGAAAGAGCAGAGCGAAAAGGAAGGCTAGGCCGAGCAGACAGGCGACGTCAAAAAGACAGCTTCAATTTTGCCTACTCAGTCACCTGCCTGGGCCCTCGCCTTGTATATAATCCTTGGCAAAACCAATAAGCCAATCCGGGTCCGGAAGCAATTACGGACCGAATACGCAACGGACTTCGCATGCCAATACCAAGCACTTTGGGCAAACTACTCATACTGATCTGCTTCCTTCAGCTCAGCGGCTGCGCCGCCATTACCATCACGCAGTCCGGCAGTTCGGATTTCACTTACCGCCCCCACTACGAAAAAACCAAGCACTTTTTTCTTTGGGGACTGATCGGAGAGCATAGTGTGAACACGCGTGCTGTCTGCAAAGAAATACCCGTTGTCCAGATGCAAACCAAATTCACCGCTCGCGACGTATTGTTTGGAGCTCTGACGCTGGGTATCTATCTGCCAAGAACGGCGCTGGTGTGGTGTGAGCGCGAGGTGGCAGAATCATGACCGGCAAATCCGCGGTTTTCCTAACGCACCTTCTCATCACCCTTGCTCTGGCCTCAATCAACGGCTGCGCCGTCATTCACTTTGAGAATGCCGATGTTGTACCAAGCCCGATCAAGCTGCATCCGCTGTCACCCGAGAAGCTCAGTTTCGGACTGATCGAGTCAGATGAACGCGAGCAATACTCTGAAAGCGACTCTTTGCGCTATCGTCGCTGGTATCATCATGCCGTCTTCCAGATGGCGGAACTGAGCAATCCGGTTGAGCTTGACCGCATCTGTCGCGGCCTCGAATGGAACCAGATCACCACAGAAGTCACGCCGCTGGATGCCATTTTCGGTCTGCTGGACAATGCCCTGCTTTACAACGCCGGCTCTGCCGGACTCGATCTCTGGGCGCTCTGGAGTGTGGAATACTCCTGCCGGCCCTAGCTCCTATATTCGAGCCGTAAGGCAACAGGCGTCCTAATTCAGGTGCATGGGACAAAGCACCGTCATCTCACGAACGCTTCCGAGACATTTCAAATGAGCGCTTGCGAGTATGATGGCTGAAGGCAGATACAACGACAGGTTGGAGCCATAGCCAGACGCGGCCAATAAGGGACTTTATCAAACAAGCTTCAATGCAAACTGGAATTGTGTCCCCTCGTTCGGCTTGGACTGCACCTGAATGCTTGCGTCATGCAGCGCCAGAATCTTGCGCACAATACTCAAGCCCAACCCGCTTCCATTCGCACCCTGCATGGTATCGCCTGCCTGAGAAAGCGATTGAAAGTAGCGGTCGAAAACATAGGGCAGGTCCTCTGCCCTGATACCGGAGCCACTATCCGCAATATCCAGCTCCACCTGCCCATGATCTTCACGGACAATCAGTTTGACCACACCACCTGCAGGGGTGTGTTTTAAGGCATTGTCCAGCAAATTCTGTAATACCCGCTGGATAAGCGCGATATCTGCACGTACTGTCAGCGGCGCTTCCGGGGCGTCCAGTTCGATAGTGATATCTTTCGAGCGCGCGCGAATACGATAGTCGGCACACACATCGTGCATCAGCTCTGTGATTGAGAAAATTTCGTAATCGGGCTCGACCTGACCGGCGTCCAGACGCGACAGCTCAAACAGCTCTTCTATCAAGGTCCCCAGATAACGGCTGTGCCGATGCGCAATTTTTAGATACTCCATATGTGTGGCTTGATCACGCTTTTCCGCCGATAGCAGAGTTTCGAGATAGCCCTGAATTGCTGTCAGTGGCGTACGTAAATCGTGAGAAACATTGGAAACCAGCTCCTTTCGATGCTGTTCACTTTCCGTTAATCGGTCAAACTGGTCCTGAATGCGCTGCTGCATCAAATGCATCGAATGTCTGAGCTCCTCTACTTCGTCTTCAGCGCGATAAGGGCTTGCTTCAGCGGCCTCAAAATTCTCTAACCGGTAGTTTCGAGCCTGTGACGCCAGGCGTCTTAAGGGCGAAGTTAATTTTTGGAAGGCCATCCAGGCAAGAAGCGCAAACAGTAATGCGATCGCTCCCAACGCAACCAGGCCGACCCGAAACGCATGGCTGGCTTCAAGTGTGCTGGCGATAGTCTGCTGCTGATGACTGCCAAGCAGAACATACAAATAACCAACATGCTGCCCCTCATGCAGCACTGGCGTCGTCGAAAAAATACTCCGGACAGAGCGGTCCCTCGGATTTTCGCCGCGTACAGCCCCGGATTTTTGCCCTTCCAGAAATCTGAGTATGGGCGCAACATCGACCTGCCCGGCTTCGACTTCCTGCTCAGGTAAAGCATGGCCTAGCACGCGCCCTTCCAAATCCAGTAAATACACTTCGACGCTTGGGTTAATCATCATGGTGTTCATCGCAATACTCTTTAAGACCGGGTGATTTACCTGAGACTGTCCGTCTATCGTCGCCTCAGTGAAAAGCGGTTCTGAAAGATGCTCGACAATGTATTGCGCCAAACCGGCATGAAGACGCTGGGTCACTTCCTGATGGTAACGATCGTTGCTCCATAACCACTGGGCAACAAACGCCAACGCGCAACAAACGGCGAGCACCGTACTCGTCAGGGCGACCCGGGTATGTATGTTCATGATTCAATCCTGTCAGGGTTCAACCGGTAACCCACCCCCCACACGGTTTCAAGGCAACTTTTGTCTATCGACTTTGCAGCCCCAGACTCGGCGAGCTTATTCCGAAGGCGATTAATGTGGGAATTGACGGTATGTTCATATCCGTCATGTCCGTATCCCCACACCTGATCGAGTAACTGACTACGCGTAAAGACCTGCCCTGGCTGCCTGGCGAAAAAACCAAGCAACTCAAACTCCTTGGACGTGAGATCGAGCTTCTTGCCTGCCAGACTGGCCTGATGAGTGCGCGTATCGACAATTAGTTCACCAATCACCAGAAGCGACTGACTCTGGTTTGGTGCTTCCGGACGGTACTCACTTCGCCGCACCAGTGCCCTGACACGTGCCACCAGTTCCATCACGCTAAAAGGCTTGGTCATGTAGTCGTCAGCACCGGTTTCCAGACCCAGAATACGGTCTTGCTCGGTCGTTCGTGAGGTCAGCACAATGATGGGTAAACGGGAGTTTACGTCGCGCAGGGCCCGGCAAATATCGATACCATTCAGGACCGGTAACTGCAGATCGAGAATCATCGCATCCCAGTGTTCCTTCATAGCCAGCGCAAGCGCCTCGGCGCCATTACTGCAGGTCGTGACTTCGGCCGGATATTCGCGCAAATGCATCGCCAGCAACCTGGCGATATCCCTTTCATCTTCAACGATGAGAAAACGTTTTTGTTGCGCGTTGTTGCAGCTCAATCCTTGCAATGTTGAAAGCTCCCTTGGCCGACCTGAATTCAAGTAGGCATTGGGACTATTCAAACCTGCAATGGTTCACTCCAATCTAAAAAGCCTGAGCCGGAGTGTGAAATCCGGCTCAGTTCAGCCTCAATACACGCGTCGAACCGTCACTTTCACCACCGGCCCGTCAAACTGATAGGCCTCTTGACTCAGATCACCTTCTCCATGAATGCCAGCGGCCGGATAGATATAGCCCTCGCCTTCATCTTCCGGTGAGAAAGGTACGCCTCCACAGTGTGGGCCGGGAATATTGGCGCAGGACTCATCATTGGTTTCGGTACCCGCATCGTAGGCATCCAGAAAGTAGGTCTGACTGCCCCACCTTGGTAGCTTGGCACCTTGCAGGGCCGCCATTGAATCATTGGTCGGCAACAGCATGGAAACCAGACTGAAACGCCCATAACCGCGTCTGGATTCAAGCGTCATCGTGGTTGATGCGCCCGGAGCTAGCAAGCCTTCCGAGCTTGCCGTATCGGCGACCCGGTAGTTGTCTTCAAGCAGCGCGTTTAAGCTGGAAATATCGCCTCCCTCGGCAACGGCACCAATCTCTTCGGAAGCCTCTTCGCCTACCTCAAACAGTGCGATATGCCGGTTATGACTTGCAGCCAGAAACGGCGTAAAGGATATCCCTTTTGTGATATTGGTAAGTGTGATTTCGTATTGACGCGTATGGTCATTACGATAGTCAGCCGACGCGCCAATGGAAACCGCCATCAAAGACGATGCCAGGACCAGTGTTTTCGTAAAGCCTTGCATGGTAAACCCCCTTCTTTTGTTTGGTTTGTCTTTCCTGTTGTTGGAAAGCAGAACCAGTGTGAAGGATCACCTGAAGCGAGTTATCACAGAAGTATCACGAATTAGTAACGTTTTCAGTTTGAACACCCTCGTCCCTTATAAAAACAAATCAGAAATAATCTGAGGGTGGCAATTCCGGGGAATACAAGGCGAAGAGAAAGAAAAAAGATAGGTTGTTCTAATGAGTGCCTGTCCTTTTGTTTCTTTTTTCGTTTCAGTCCTTTTGTTTGTTGAATCGACGCGCAGGAAAATCACACACGCTCCAAAAAGTAAAACCAGGCCTCCGGTTGGTCTTAGCAATTACTGCGAAATAGTCTTACTTTGCCTTTTCTGCTCAAGCTTTTCCGTTCCCATGTCAGGAGACATGACTGCCTGCTCCAGTTCTTCAAACTCTTCATAGATAAAACGCCCCAGAATATCGAGATCTGGCAGATAGTCAGCGGCACCGATAATTCCAAAATCCAGTTTTCCGTTGTAAGAAAACATGGTGACGTTAAGGCGGTGACCCGGCCCGAGGGTACTCACCGGATACCAGCCGATTAACTCGGCGCCCTCCAGATAGAGTGGATGCCGTGGCCCCGGAACATTGGACACAATCGTGTGCGACAAGGCCGGCAACACCGTATTGGCATTCATCACATCAAACAACTGCGCGACACCGTTGGTGACTAGAGAATAGGCCTGAATACTGACGGCTGGCGAATCATCTATCTGGTTTCGTACGGCCTGCAAGGACATACCAATCTCACGCAAACGCACGATAGGGTCGTCCGTTTTCGGTGCCAGCGTGGTGGCGACCAAACCGATCTGGTTGCCTCCGACTTTCGCATCTTCCTTGCGCAAGCTGACCGGCATGGTAATGGTCAGAGTTCCGTCCAGCGGATGGCCAATGTGGTCAAGATAACGATGCAGTGCGCCATCCAGACAGGTCAGGGCAATGTGATTCAGCGTATTACGCGTTATTTTTCGCAGGTAGTTTACGCGATCCATTGGCAACGCCGCCGTGGTAAAAGTTCTCTTTGACGTGACGTTTCCGGTCAGGGGTGTTGGCGTTGCCGTAAACGGCAGCGAGATTGCATTTTTGGTCAGGCCAATGGTTTCAAGGCACAACTGCGTTGAGATCCGGGAAAGGCCATACAGGGCCATCACATTGCCGGTCGCCGCCATCTTCAATTTTTCCGCAAAGGTCGGCGGTTTGCGTCGGGAGGTCTTATTGTAGGGATTATCTTTCATCGCCCAGAAGGGAGGACGGCCTTTTTCATCCTCCCGGTCACTCAGCGTGCGCTCCATAATTTTACCTGCCGAAATACCATCCAGCACGCTATGATGAAAACTGAAATACATACCAAACAGGCCGTCTTCCAGTCCGTCAATAAAATAACAGCGCCACAACGGCTTCTTCATCGATAAGCGCGGTTCATGCAGCTTCGACACCAGTGCATTCAGTTCTTCGCGTGTGCCATGCTCCAGTGTTCGAAAAAACACATGCTCCTTGGCATCAAAGTTGGGACATTCCTCCCAATGCGGTGCGAGTGGATTGCGGTTGTTCAGCACCAGATTGTAAGGCGCACAAATCCTGTTCACCTTAACCCACTTTTCGAACAGGTTTTTGACAAAGTTCTTGCCTGCCCGCTTGGGCTTTCTGTAAGTCTGAAGACCGGCGATGTGTTTGGGGCTGGCATCTGACTCGGTTATGATGAATCCGTTGTCGACGATTGTGAGAGGGCGTTTATAAGTCATTGTTTGAATTTCCTGCGACGCTTTATTATTAATGAGAGCATGCGTGCGATAGCTACTTGATCGTTTGTTACTTACCACTCCACTGATATAGCCATATTCGCAGTGGATTGGCAAGAAAATATTACTCTTAGGCGCAAGAGTCTCAAGGACAGTCACTCACTTGAGTTAATCCCACGAGTCTCAAGCACGAGTCTCAAGGACAGGCACTCACTTGAGTTAATCTCAGTCGCGGAATACACTGGTCGCTCATCTGCAAAAAGGAATTTGCTATGACGCTTCCCCGTTCTGCCCTCGTGTCCATAGATGACACGCCCTACTACCATGTCGTAACTCGATGTGTGCGCCGTACCTTTCTGTGTGGCGTGGATCATGAAACCGGTCAAAACTTTGAACACCGCCGACAATGGATTGAAGACCGCATTCGGCTTTTGT
>PZPK01000061.1 GCA_006212045.1 Oleiphilus sp.
CAAGCGGGCCTGAACCTCGTTATCAGCACTATTGGTGGTACTGTCAAAGGCCAGGTCGCTTGCATGGTCTGCTGTCGGTGCGGCCGATACCGACGCATAGGCGAAAGGTACACCGTCCTTAACACCGGAAGAATCGTCAAAGGTCATAATCACTCGACTAGCGAGACCTGAGGCACTCAGGGCATCCAGCTCATCCGCCGCATCCCAGTCGGGAATTGGAAAACCATTGCTGTCTAAGCCATTCACCAGATTTCCGTTGGAATCCAGTGGAATGGATAGCAAGTTGCCGCTCCATTTGGTGGTATCAAAGCGCGCCTGAAACACCGCACTATCACTGCTAAGTGTACTGGAGTTGAAGGCCACCGATGCCACGGACCCCGTCTTGGAGCCGATATCTGCACTAATCGCATTGAAAGCCGCCGCGAGCTGAGCGGCATCATCGGCGACATAGTTGCTGCCGCCACCATTGGCTGCAGTCGTTTGCAGCAAAGTGTCCTGCTGCAAGGCTTCATCGGCAAAGCCAATCATGTAAGTAATAATATTATTCGTGTAGTCATTGCCGCTCAGGTCATCGATATCTGGGCGTAAGTCCATTTCATAGAGCGCCAGCGCAACATCGTTCAGGTCGTAGCTATCGCCATCGGATGCGTAGCCACTCAAATCACTATCGACATCGCCATCACTGCTGGGCAGACCATCCGTTAATCCTACGATGAAGTTTTTCTGGCAGTATTTATCCGTCTCCATAATAGGGTCGGATGAACTGGGCCAGTTCGAACCTGTATACCTTCGGCCACTTGGGTCGGTACCGGTTCCGTCGTTCAATTCATGACTGAACAGATCATCACCATCGATGGTGGAAGGTGTACCGTTGGGATGCATGATCAGGCTTTGGCTTTCAAAGCCTTCAATGAAGTAACGACCGATTTCTTCCATGGTCTCTGCCAAGGGGGTGCTTCCACCGGGCGATATACCGGAAATCGACGATTTGAGGTCGGTTTTGTAACCCGACAACCCAATATCCTGCACGTGCTGGAGCAAGGTACCGCCACTACTGCCATTGAAAACCGTCAAACCAATATTAACGTTCGAAAGGCTATCAACCATTGCTTCTGCCGCGTCGGCCGCCACATCCATACGCGTGCTCATGCCCGGTTTTTCATAGGCACCGGCACCAAAGTTTTCGCCCGCTGTGCCATTGTCAGAGAAATACCAGTTCAGAAAATTTCCCGAAATACCGCCCCAGGTATTACCGCGCCCCCCTGCACCAAATACAATTTGTGTGGAAGCTCCGTAACCATAGGAGTTACTCGTATCGAGGTAATCTGCAGAAAGATCCGCTTGATAGGTCGCATCGGGATCGAAACAGCGATTGGGGCTACCAGTATGGCCATTCCCGGATGTCGTCCCCCAATCATAAGAGGTATAACCACCATTCACATGCTCGAAATAGGCCCGGCCATCACTCTTGACCAGCACCCAGATAGAGCCGGCCGTCGACATATACAAACTGGACGGACAGTTCCCATACTTCACATTCTCATCGTAGGGTGACTGTGGCACAAATGCCGCCATGGACCCTGAGCTGTCTAGCATCAACATGATATTGGGCTGTGCGGTCTGAGTAACAATTAGTGGCGTGTCTGAGATGGCTCCCGGTGCAGCCAAAACGGGCATCGAGGCATATAGCCCCGCCAGCAAACCTGCTAGGCGCATTGACCAGTTTTGTTTGTTTGACATGATATTAACTCCCGTTTTACCCAAGTTAGCTGACCTGTGTTCCGTTGTTATCACAGCCGCATACCGTAATAACTGATCACGTAGCGCTCCGTTTCGTTGGCGCGCCCTTTCCCTTGAGCAATAATGCGAAAACCGTTCACACTACCTTGCCCTGTCGATTGGCCATAGCCCTGAATATTGACCGATGTGGCATCGCTCGCCTCATCGGAAATTCCAGTATCTTCAATAATAAAGCGTGGTGCCGGCACGTCACTGTGAACAGTTGCGCCTGCCTGTTGCGAATTGGTGCTGAGCCAAGTTGACGAATCAAAAATATCGGCAGGCCCATTACCCTGGGTATAAAGACCTACCTGAGTCCCTTGACCGTCGTCAGCAAAATTTGATTTATTCACATCCACATTGGCTTCGATAAACGCCTCTGCTTCGGCAATACCGAGTTCTGCCGACTGCAACGCTACGTGAGCATCCTGCACTGAAAAGGTCATTTTCTCCTGCAACAACACCGATTGACTGTTGGAGACGCCCAAGATCGTCAATACGGCCAATATGATCAGGGCCACGATCAGCGTTGCGCCCTGCTGTTTTGACATGTCGCGAAAATAAATTTGAGACTTCTTCATTTAGCTCGCCCTATTTCTGATATTGCCAATTGCGATAAATTCTTTGCTGACCTCGCCGGAACCCACAGTCAGTTCAACACGCACCGATTTCACTTCATCGA
>PZPK01000072.1 GCA_006212045.1 Oleiphilus sp.
AAAGCAATCCGGTACATACTGGTACCATTCGCATACCATGCTTCAGGAACAAAGTGGGGTTTACGGCTCTATTGTCATTCAACCAAAGGAAGAGCCCCTTGAATATGATAAAGAGTTGGTGATGGTGCTTTCAGACTGGACAAATGAAAATCCAATGAGCGTTCTTCGTTTTCTAAAAAGAGGAACGGAGTGGTATAACTGGCGAAAAGGAACGGCCACGCCACTGAACCAGGTAATCGCTCGTGGAGCACTGGGTGCACAGCTTAATTTTTGGAGGCAGAGAATGGAAAGTGCCGACATAGCAGATATTTATTACCCGGCTTTTTTGGTGAATGGCGAGCAAAAGCAAGAATACCCTGACTTCAAACCAGGTGAAAAAGTAAGGTTACGGATTATCAATGGCGCAGCTTCAACGCAGTTTTGGATGACCTTTGGTGGTGGAAATCCCACTATTGTTTCTGCCGATGGTCTTAATGTGGAGCCTGTTGCCCACAACAAGACCTTCATCGCCATAGCCGAAACGTATGATTTCATTGTGACTATTCCAGAAGAAGGCAAAATGGAATTTAAAATCACTGCGCAAGATGGATCCGGTACCGCATCCGCATTTCTGGGGCAAGGTGAAATGCTACCAGCACCTGCGGTGCCCCGGCCAGATAAAATTGCAATGATGAAGCAAATGTCCAAAATGGATATGCGTATGGGAGCCCCAGCCCTGAAATTCCGTCCAAAAAAAGATGCCCCTGAAAAAATGATGCGAAACTGGGGAATGCAGATGAAGGATGGAATGAGCGGCATGAACATGGACAACACGAAAAGTGACATATCAATGCATCAGGGGATGGATATGAAAAAGGACGATCCTGAAGAAACTAAAATGAGCGGAATGGGTGATGATAAAATGATGCAAACCTCACCACCATCAACCAATATGGAATCTGCAGAAATGGGCGGAATGAATATGTTTTCTGAATATAACTATGATTACCTCAAGTCTACAGAAAATACAACCTACTCGGAGGATGTTCCCGTAAAAGAAATTCTCTTAAATCTGACAGGTAATATGAGCCGCTATATCTGGAGTATGAATGGCATACCACTTTCTGAAACCGATAAGATTAAGATCAATGAAGGAGAAGTAACAAGGATTACTTTCAATAACCTTACCATGATGCACCACCCAATGCACTTACATGGTCATTTTTTCAGGGTAATCAATGAGAATGGAGATTATTCACCATTAAAGCATACCGTGAATGTGCCACCGATGCAAAAGGTAACGATTGAGTTTTATGGAAATGAATACGGTGACTGGTTCTTCCACTGTCATATCCTTTATCATATGATGGGTGGTATGGCACGTGTAGTAAGCTATGATACGCCAAGAGATCCACGAATGGAGCCATATCCCGTGTCCAAACTTGTGCATGAAACCAATCAGTTTTATACCTGGGGAATGGCTGATATTGCCTCCCACACTGGCGCACTAAATGTGGTTTCATCCAACATCCGAAACCAGTTCAATTTTTCGCTGGAATATGGCTGGAATGAAAATGTAGAAACTGAATTTTCTTATGAATATTATCTTTACGATTATGTGCGTGTCTTTGGGGGTGTAAATGTTGAAAATACCACACGAAATAGTCTGAATGATATAAAAACCACGGCAGTGGCCGGTATTCGATTGTTCACCCCTTATATGTTTAATGTGGACTTGCGAATTGATAACGAATTGAGACCAAGAGTAGGTATAGGTCGATCTGTAATGCTTTTCCCAAGATTTATTGTTTTTGGCTATTATGAATATCAGCTAGATGCCGGTTGGGTAAATGATCTGGAGGCCGGCCAAAATTACAAAGAAGAAATTGTATGGAGTGCCGGTGCACAATACATGCTTTCTAAGAATTTTTCACTGATGACAAGCTATGACAACCGCTTCGGAGCAGGGGGCGGATTATCTGTCATGTTTTAATTAGGAAGTTATGGAAGAAAGTTATAAAAAAGGAAGTTTAAGTTTATTAGGATCAATTGCTTTAGGCACTGGTGTAATGATCGGTGCAGGAATCTTTGCATTATTGGGCCAGGTGGCTGAACTGTCAGGGACCTGGTTTCCTTACATTTTCGTTTTGGGAGCTCTCATTTCAGCATTTAGTGCTTACTCCTACATCAAAGTTTCAAATACGTATCCTTCGGCTGGGGGGATAGCCATGATTTTGAAAAAAGCTTATGGTAAATCAACCATAACAGCTTCTGCATCATTATTAATGGCACTATCCATGGTAATCAACGAAAGCCTGGTTGCCAGAACTTTTGGCTCTTATACCCTACAACTGTTCGAAGTTGAAAACAAGGAACTTTGGATTCCCATATTGGGTATTGCTCTTTTGGTTAGCGCTTTTTTGATTAACATATCTGGCAACAAGCTGATAGGAAAGTC
>PZPK01000068.1 GCA_006212045.1 Oleiphilus sp.
AAGAGGTTGTTATCAAACCTCTCGGTACAATCCTTCACGGTACACCGGGCCTGTCAGGAGCGACAATTACAGGTGATGGCCGTATCGCTTTAATTATCGATATTCCAAATCTGTTAAAACATTACGCTTCATGAGGCGCGTTGCGGAGAGCGTAATTTATGCCAGTTAAGGTTTTGATCGTTGATGATTCTGCTTTCTTCAGGCATAGAATCAGCGATCTGCTCTCTGGTGACAGCAGGATTGAGGTGGTTGGTTCCGCGCAAAATGGTAGCGATGGAGTTGAGAAAGCTAAGCTGCTAAAACCAGATTTGATTACGATGGATGTTGAAATGCCGCAGATGAATGGCATTGAGGCAGTTCGCGTTATCATGAGGGAATGTCCGACAAATATCCTCATGCTGTCGTCTCTGACGCATGAGGGCGCTCAGGTTACCTTGCAAGCGCTTGAAGCGGGTGCTTTAGATTATCTTTCTAAAGATATGCGCGCTTGGATGGAGCATTCTGCGTCATTGGAAAAACAGCTACGTGACAAAGTAGTTGAACTTGGTCGTTCCCGGCATGCTAAACAACGAAGTACTTTTACTAGCGAGTTCCGTAGCAGCGATTCGCGTAGTAAGTCGATGGTTTTCCGCCCTGATGCAGATAAGCGACCTTCAAGGTTAGGTTCTGCTTCAGCTCCTCAGCGAAAGGCGATGTCGGCTACAAGCAATAGACCGCTGCCTTCATCTTCTCAATCTAAGAGCTCACCTTTAAATAAGCCGGCTACGCCTGAGCCTAAAACCGCTGTAACAAAGGCTTCGTTTTCTAAGAAAGTCTCTGTTCCTTCGGATTGTAAGATTGTCGTCATTGGTTCTTCAACGGGTGGACCTGCCGCTTTGCAGCAGATTCTTACGGAGCTTCCTGCCAATTATCCTTATCCAATATTGCTGGTTCAGCATATGCCAAAAACGTTTACTTCAGTTTTTGCTACGCGGTTGAATCAACAGTGCAATATTAAGGTTAAAGAAGCTGAGGATGGTGACCAATTGAGACCTGGTACGGCACTGTTGGCACCTGGTGGTCATCAAATGATTGTTGATCCCAGGTCGCAGGACAAAGTGCGAATTATGCCGGGTGATGAGCGTTTAACATATAAACCTAGTGTTGATGTGACCTACGCCTCTGTTTCAAAAACGTTTGGCAAAAAAGTACTCGCTGTTATTCTGACGGGGATGGGAGCGGATGGTTGCGATGGCGCAAAAATGTTGCGCCAGCAGGGAGCGACGGTTTGGGCACAGAATAAAGAGAGTTGCACGATTTATGGTATGCCGCAGGCGGTTGTAAATGCTGGGCTTGCGAATGAAATTCTGGATTTGTCGCAGTTTGCTGCAGCGCTGACTAGCAGGTAGACGAATGGATTTAACGGCATTTTTTGGTGTCCTTCTGGCTTTTGCCGCGGTGCTTGGTGGTAACTATCTTGAAGGAGGTCATGTTGAAGAACTCCTCAATTTGCCTGCCGCAGCTATCGTTATTTTAGGAACCCTAGCAGCAGCTATCATTCAGTCTCCGGCTCAGGATGTGCGTCGGGCCGTTCGATTATTGGGCTGGGCGTTCGGTCGGAATAATCAGGATTTTAAGGGTAGCATCGATAGAATTGTGCAGTGGTGTGTAGTCGCGCGTAGAAAAGGACTTTTAGCCCTGGAGAAAGAGGCAGAAAAAGAAAGCGATCCTTTTGTTAAAGCGGGTTTGCTTTTGCTGGTTGATGGTAAAGGTGCAGATGTTATTCGCGGAACACTTGAAGTAGAGCTGATTACAGCTGAGCAGCGAGACCTGCAAGGTGCTAAAGTAATTGAGAGTATGGGGGGCTATGCTCCTACCCTTGGTATTATTGGTGCGGTGCTTGGGTTAATTCACGTGATGAGCAACCTTTCAGACCCTGATAGTTTGGGGGCCGGCATCGCTACTGCTTTTGTGGCAACAATATACGGTATCGGGCTGGCTAACTTATTCCTGATACCGGTTGCTAACAAGATTAAAAATCTGGTCTTGGTACGATACCAATATCAGGAAATGGTTTTGGAAGGTCTGATGTTTATTGCTGAGGGACAGAACCCTAAAGCAATACAGCAACGCCTTCAGGGTTATCTGAGGTAAACAATGCCTCGCCGAAGACGTTTAGATGAAGACCTGCGCACTGATCGCTGGGTCATTTCATATGCTGATTTTATTACGTTGTTGTTCGCGTTTTTTGTAGTGATGTATGCGATCTCTTCGGTCAATGAGGAAAAGTATAAAAACCTGACTGATGCCCTTGCTGGCGTATTTGTCGGTTTAGACCAGGCTATTGAGGTAAACCCGGCCCCTGGGCAGGGTAAAAGTGAAAGCGGATTTGGTATCTTCATCGGTGGGAAGCATGATATCGATGTGCCAGAGGTAACAATCTCT
>PZPK01000043.1 GCA_006212045.1 Oleiphilus sp.
TTGGATGGTACATAAATGTGGAGATTTCGGATATGGTACTTCAACACTACTTCAACACCAGAGCAAAGAGGTGGTTTATTCTTCCTATACTCTGCTTTTTATGATTTGATGGACAGCTTGCCTGAAGCGAAACATATTCGGGATATGCATCCAGAAGACCTAACGCTCTCTCGCCAAAAGCTTGCCTATTTTTTGAGTGGCTGGATGGGTGGTCCTCGCCTCTATGCAGAACACTTCGGCTCGATCAGTATTCCGAAAGCACACATGCATTTGACCATCGAAAGTGAAGAGCGCGATGCTTGGATGCTGTGTATGGAAAAAGCACTGTCTAAAATGAACTACCCTGATTCATTGAAAACGTATTTGATGGAACAACTGTTTCGACCCGCTGAAATGATTCGGAAGACGAGTCAGGATAGGTAGTACCAAGGGCGATTCATAGACTATTTAATACTGAGCGTCACAAGCTTCAATTTTCGCAATTATTCTAGGGTTCCTTGCAGTAATTATTGCGGATCCGTGTAGTTCGCATATCGACTATATGTAGTTATTATTTTATCCCTATGTAGTTTTTGTTTCACAAACATGCATAATATATATATTACAAATAACAACTTATGATTTTTTCTTGTAGTTTTTTAATTTCGCCTGTGTAGTTTTTGATTTTTATGCCTACATTTAATGATTTTGAATTAAGGATTATCAGCCCTCCTTTCGAATCTCCGTTAACGGACTCGATAATGGAGCTGAATCACCTACGAAAAAGAAAACTAGGCGGCTCAACTCCTGCGACTACATTCTTTCAATTGAAGAAAGTTTTCCACCTCATGGAGAGTGTTGGATCAGCAAGAATAGAAGGCAATCACACCACCATTGCTGAATACGTCGAACAAAAAATCGAGCACGGCCAACATTCAGAAGAAAGATATAGTGAAATAGCCAATGTAGAAGAGGCTATGACCTATATCGAAGATAACATTAGCAAAGGAACTGCTATAAGCCACCGCTTCATTAGGGAACTTCACCAGATCGTGGTGACAGACCTAGATAATGAAGGAGATGGGACTCCTGGCGCATATCGCACCAGTAACGTCAGTATCGCCTCATCTGACCATTTACCTCCTGACTTGAGTCTTGTTCAAGGCCTAATGGATGAGCTTTTAGAGTTCATCAACAAGCCCACTGATGACAAGTACGATCTCCTCAAAATAGCCGTAGCACATCATCGTTTTACTTGGATTCACCCTTTTGGAAACGGGAATGGGCGAGTGGTTCGTTTGCTGACCTACTGTATGATGATTAAATGCGGTTTCAATGTTAAACAAGGCCAGATCATAAACCCAACCGCTGTATTTTGTAATGATAGGAATGTCTATTATGAAATGTTGAGTAAAGCCGATACGGGAACAGACGAAGGTATCTTGCAGTGGTGTGCGTATGTTACTGACGGAATACTGGAAGAAATAACAAAGGTCGACAAACTATTAGACTACCGATACTTGCACCCCAACATTCTTGTACCCACACTCGACGATGCCCTCGAAAGGCAATACATCACTCATTCTGAACATAAAATACTAATGGTCGGTATTCACCCTAAACAACCAACTTTTGTTGCAAAAGACATAGCAAAAGTTTTGCCTGAAACCACTTCCAGGCAAAGAACGCATATGATTTCAAAACTAAAGGAATCAGATTTTATTAGATCACCAAAAGATAACCCCCGAACTTATTACGTGAGCTTTATCAACAACACTCTCATGAGAAGTTTAATAACACGGCTTGAAAAAGAAGCCTTTATTCCAAAGATTGATTCTTGAACAAGGCATGACCAGACAGGGGCCTCAAAAGAGCCCTGACTCCCGTAACGTAAAGTGTTTGCGCCTCAGCATTCCAGTAACGTTAAAGGCCGGCTTTTTGCTGGTTTTCCTTGTTTTTGGATTCCTTTGAACAATGAATGATTGGAGCAGGCGCTCAACGAAATGGACTACCCTGGTTCATTGAAAACGTATTTGATGGAACAACTGTTTCGACCCGCTGAAATGATTCGGAAGACGAGTCGGGATAGGTAGATCGAATTGTAATTCTTGCACTACTTCAAGCAAAAAAGATCAGCAAATGCTGATCTTTTTTATGCTAGAGGGTATTAAGCGGCGGCGCTTGGCAATAGCTGTTGTAAGAGTTGATTGCATTGCTGTTCTTGCATAAACCTCGGAACCGGATAGTTAAAATAGGCTTCGCTCATCGCGTCTTTCACAATTCCCGGAAAGTCCTGTTCTTTAAGCTCAGCTAAGTGATTGGGTATACCCACCTCTTTGTTGAAGTCAAAAAGAAACTCAACCATGCGCTTGGCTAATTGCTGTGTATCGTCATTGGCTTGATCAATCCCGATGGCCTTCGCAATCGTCGCCAATTTGTTTTCAATAGAAGGAGCCGAATATTTGATCACGTGAGGCAGTAAGATCGCATTACCCAAACCATGGGCAACGCCGTATTTTGCCCCCAATTGATGAGATATCGCGTGCACATACCCCAGTGAGGCCTTGGTAAAGGCAAGGCCGGCTTTGTAAGAGGCCAATGCCAATGCACTGCGTGCTTCGATATTGCTACCGTCGGCCACCGCCGTAGGCAGGTATTTGCATATTAAACGTATGGCCTCCATAGCTTGCTCGTCGGTGTAAGCACTTCCATTTCTTCCTACATAGGCCTCAATCGCATGGGTTAAAGCATCCATGCCGGTCGCCGCCGTTAATGCTGGAGGAATCGTGACCATAAATGTTGGGTCAAGCGCGGTCGACAAACTTGCGGTTCTTGGGTCAATGACAAAACTTTTGCTCTTGGTCTGGTTATCCGACAGGACCGAGATAACGGTCACTTCTGAGCCTGTGCCGGCGGTAGTAGGTACCGCATAAAAAGGCAGTGGTTTCCGAAGCGCTTTGAAATAACCTGTTAATTTTTCGGGTCTTTTCTTATTAGAAACACTCAAGGCGATGACCTTGGCAAGATCCATTGCGGAGCCTCCGCCAATCGCAAGAACACATTCACATTGGTTTTCAAGGAGTAGATCTAAGGCCTCATTCGTAATACTAAAAGTAGGGTCCGGCTCAACTCGATCGAAAATAGTCACACTAATATTATGCTTTTCGAAACGATCAACAATCGGCTGTACCTGCCCTCTTCGAACAAGCCCTGCACCGGTCACGATCAGTACGCTTTTATGATTTTGACCTGCTATATCGTCGACCAAATCAAGCGAAGAGTTTTCCCCTTCGAACAGATTAGGCTCCTTAATCAAAGGGAGACTAGCAGTGACTTTGAGGCAAAACATCCAAACATAATTTAATAACTTTCCAAAAAAGTGGTTCATAAGCTTAAAGATCCTTATTCAGCCGCCTTTTAATTGGCGACTTGTTTGTAACGAACGAGTGCGCGTAATAATCAATTTCATAAATCCCGAGTGATCGCATGTTTATTCCGGCCCGCTCAAAGATTCAAAAGTAAAAAAGCCGCGCGTGTCAGGATGGTGGATTTTTTTCTCTATAGCGCCGTTGCTGATCTTCGTTGATAAAATCTGGAAACCATTTCACTTTTGGGAAGAACAGCACTCTGACTAAGCCTATTAACATCCACATGAAACACACGCTAAAAATTAATCCGCAACCCCAGGTAATGTACTGGAAATTATCAGAGATATACTTCATGCCCCACCAGGAAATAATATCCGTTAGAGATGCGATCAAACCGACAGGGAATATCCACTGATACACTTTCAAGCGGTTAAAGTGTAAAGAGAATGGAATCCCGATGACAAAAAAGCTCGTCGTAAACCCAAACAAATGGGCATGTGTGAAAGCTATCAATTTGCCTTCCCCCATCGTCTTGAAATAGGTCGGGGCATCAGGATGCAGACTAACTTGATAATGGGCGGTGATGCCGCCAAATACCAGAGCGATTCCATAGAGAATAACGGCAGTCCCAATGCCTCTTTGGGCGGCAATTGGCAGGTCGTGCAGGCTGAACTCCATCGCCGTTTGCTTAAATGGAAAAAACCATTTAACGACGAAGCAGGACATAAAAAAGAAAGCAACAAGCGCCAAAGGCGCCACGATGTTTTCCCAGACGGTTTTTTCCGGCGGCACAACAATCAACTCTTCTTCTGCGATCGGCGCATCACTGAAGAAATCAAATTCCTCTTGTTGCGCGAAAGCAGAGTTCGCCCCCAAACTGAGAAAGGTTGCAATTAAAGCAACGAAGATTGAGGATTTAAAAAAAGTGAGCAACTGCATGTTTAAGCTCCTTTTAAGCGAATATACACCAGCGCTCCGGCACGTTTGACCGCCTGACTGATCGATACCGCGAGATCATCTCCTTCCGCCAGTGATACGGACTGGAGAGCTTGACTGGCAAACCCTTTAAATAATGCGCCATCTAGTTCAAATGGGAGCGTCTGGGAGCTCAAGGGTTTAACTTCGCTAATATTCAACTGCCGATCCGTTGCCATGAGAAGGAAAAATGTTTCCGACTGATATTCCACTGGAAAGATCAGCGCCGTGCCAATGGGGCGACGCTCCGCTACCGGAATATAAATCATATTCTCGTCATCGCGGCTTAACTCTACACCCAAGCCCTTAGCTCGTTCGATATCCTTCTCCGTTAACAGTGCATCCAAGGGTTTCCATGCAGTCGCTTTGGGGAACAATGCCTGTACTTCGTTGGGAATTAAACTAGATAGGTCTAACCAGTTCCCCTTGTTACCGGGCGTTGACTTGGGGTGACCAGGGTTCGCCTTCTTCGCGACCTCAATGCCATTCGCAAAGCCATCTTGATCACTATCAAGCTCTGCGATTAGCTTGAACGCTGAGATGTTATTGCCTTGATCTTTGTAGTCCTGCCCAAACTGATTGATCGGCGTGCCACCTCCATCTTTATGACATGCGTGACACGATGGCGTGTAACCATAGAACTGTTTGAATTCGCGCGCATACGTCGGCTTTGCATAGCTATGAGCCGCACTCAAAGCCATCCATATCAATAGCAAAAGCGGTATGAGTTTAGTGTCTGTTTTCATACGGGGTACATGCATTAAAAAGTTTCCCAATGACTGTATGCTTAAAACGCGGATTGTCGTGACGAAACGCAACGCGATCAATTATAGATTAAAAACCGAACATCCCTGGCACCGTGTCGCGCATCTGTTGCAGCGCCTCTTCCTTAGACCCATGTTCATTATGAGCCTGGATCAGCATTTCATACTGAACAGAATCTTTGGGCGGCATCAGTGTGCTTGCTTTGTCCGTGTTCTCGTAACGCTCCCAGTCAAGGGCGTCTCTAATTTCGGTTTTATCTTTGATCTTTTCAAGCACCGTCAACTCATCATCGCCAGACATAAAATCCAAGCGCTTAGAAGGATTACCTCGATGGCAAGTGAAGCAATATTGCTCAAACAACTTCAGTTCAGGATACTCATTTATTTCGAGCTTCGGCGCACTGCTCACGCGAGGCGGCGACATCTCAGACGTATCCAAACAGCAATATTGTAAGTCGCGATCGAGTAAGGCCTTCATCACTTTTACGCGAGAAAAGGGCTGGGCGTCAAAGAACGAGGCTGGCAACTCCGCAATTTTCTGTAAGAGCGAATCGAGCTTATAGTCGTATGCTTCGTTTAAGTTTTTCAAATCAGATTCGGTGAACATATTCGCCAGACCATATACGCCGTCAATGTCCAGTTTACTTAGCGTCTGTTTGGCAGGTCTTCGAGTCAGCGGGTCTTGCCTTGGGGGCAAAGGAGGAAGTTTTTCAAAGGCATTGAGATCTTCATTATCTTTAGCACCATCACCGAAATTAATATCCGGCGTTAAAGTCGCGTATAGCCATTCAGTGAAGGTCTCGGACTCCCGCCCTGGATCTCTGTTAGCCAAATCTGACTCGGGCACATCAATGCCCGCTTCGGGATAAGAGTTTTCCCATAGTTTGAGCAAGGCTTGAACTTCCTCACTCTTGGCATCAAACAAACCCGGCTGATCAGCATAACGCATCGCCAGCGATAACAGCGTACGACGACACTCGTTACCCTCTGCACCGCAAGCGTCTAGCCAAACGCGCTGCGTGGCCACCCGGAAATTCCCCACGTCAGTTAATTCATCGTATCGTTCTGGAGTCGCTAATGGCTGCTCTATCGCTACTTTAAGATATGGGTCGTTGCCTCGTGCGCCCTGAATTCGGTTCGCAACACTGAGCTGGCCATTGGTTTCTTGCCAAGGTCGCTGAGAGAAAATAGGCCCCCCGCCTTGATGACAAGTCAGACAAATCGCTCGACGCGCATAAACGATTCTCGGCACGCAGCCCTCACAGTAATTTTGAACCAGCTGAAACTCAAAGCGACCCGCCCCTTCGTTGTAACTGAGCACTTCAATCTCATTGGCGCCTTCAACTAGCGCGACAAACAGTTGCCCTTGTGTCTTTAAGCCCAAACCGGCCGGCGTGTTGTCTTGTTCAAAATCTGGCGCAACCAATATACGAGGCAAATGATTGTCTGCCTGGCCTTTGAGCAAGGAGCGACCGTCTGGAATTAGCAAAGACAAAGGTGCTTTGCCTTCTGGATGTTGATTCTTGATCAAGGTGATCAGATCAGAAAACGGATACGGGAGCCCGTCATTCTGCGCAATCAGATGGTCAAATAAAGAGCGCGTGCCCTCGGGCGGGAGATCGGTATCGGGAATCACCTGAGCATGCACCGGCAGGGCTTGTCCAGTCGCACCTTGCTCGGCTAAGGCCTGAGAAATCTCAGAGATAGAGGGCTTATCGGCATGATTAATCGTCCAATAGGCGATCCCTACAGCGAGAAGGCCAATCGAACTTAATGCGATAAGTATTCTAGAAATTTTCATGAAAACAACATGACCTTAGCTGAGGTAGCAACCAGAATAACAGCATACCTCACCCAAAAGTAATTTAGACTCCCTAAGTCAATTGCATGAATTACATGAGTTTCAGGAATTCTCGCAGAGCCAGCTTTTCCGCAGCGGCTAAATCAATGCCAAACTGGTGACCTTTGTTTTCGACAAAATCACCACACTTCAAGAATATAGCGTCATGCGGATTAGACGACAACACATGCGCGGCCGGCGTTCCCTTTGGAAAAGGAACGATTCCATCAGGCTGACCACTAAGCGTAATATTCAAATCATGCTGAAGTTTGGTGATCTTTTGTGGACGACTGTTCTCTGCAAGCGGATCATCGGACTGCATCAATTCATCAAAGGCCATTTCAAACTGTTCGATTCGCCCTTTGACCGTGTAGTCAGGCGTGCCATCTTCCAGGAACGTCACTTCACCGATCGCATTGTTATGCAGGAATGGCGCGGTTGCCCATGCAGACAAAAGAGAGAAGTTACGCAAGTAGCCTGGGCCACCCTCGATTTTCTTCTCGCCTATCTCCATACCACCGACCACAGGCGCGACCGGGTTAAGAACCCGAGGGATACTGCCTGGTGAAGGCTTGTTTTTGTAAGTTTCAGAGGAGAACTCTTCGAAGATATGGCCTTCGTTATGGTTATCATGGATCGCACGACAGTAATTGGTTCCGATGATATCGAATGGAACAAGCTCATCATTCGATAGCCAATCCTGACCAAAGACACCGTTCTCAGCAAACTGCTTAGGACGCAGGTTGCCCTGCTCGTCTTGTTTCATGAATTTAGCGACGAATGCAGGGTCATTACGCTCAGCTTCCGTAAACTCGTACTGCCAGTAATCTTCAGAGCCAAAAACGTGGCCTTCGTAAAACTTCGCCAAGGCATTCTTATCTGCTCGGACGTTTTCAGGAGCCGTCTTCGAACTGTGGCAACCGGCACATTCGCGCGCAAAGATATCACGGCCCTCAGGCACCTTGTCTAAATCGATATAATCGCCACCTTGCTTACCATCCAGATCTTGAGACGCAAGCAAATAGGTTGGGCCACCGGTAATTAAGAAAGCAGCCAAGTCATCCATTTTCGCATCGGCATAGTTCCATGCATCACATTCGTTTGCACATTGCATAATGCGCATAGGGCTTTGCTTGTTACCCTGTCCGAAATGTTGACCGGGGAATGGGAAGTTAGGCACCCAGCACTCTTCCGTACACATACCGATATTGACATAAACACGGATTAAGGCCAGATGCTCACCCACGCTGTCTTCGCCGCCTTTAAGTACATGGCGAGTACGTGCAGTAGACACTTCTCCGGTCACTGGATCTTTCATTTCATGCTCGAACACACGCTTGTTATGGAAATCCATAATATTGTTTTGTGTTCCTGGATTATGACTCCAGTCTGAAGCCACCAACGACGTATCGATTGTTCCCAGTCGACCCGCCATCAGAGCTTGGTTAGCCAAATGATCCTCTGGGACGCCCTGGAAGAAGGCCATGGGCTGGCGAGTATGCTGATTACCTATGGTGGCACTCAGATTTTCCCACTTAGGCTCATTGGGATCTTCAGGTGGATTCGTTGGCTCAAACGCAACGTGGCACTGAACGCAAGGGTGGCCAATCGCAAAGCGCTTGTTCTCCTTAATTTCGGTTTCTTCATAAGCTGCAGTGCGAGGATCATACACCACGTCGCCAGAGGCATCGGTGGTCGGCTCCTGATAGTATTTACGGTAACCCAAGACACCTGTCGAATGCGGGTCCTGACAGATATCATACCAATTGGAGGAGGCATCACCTTGCTTACAATCAGGGTCGTTAATTAAGCCCCACTTGGTAAAACGATATGGACGCGTGCGCGTATCCAACCAAGGGTAATTCATGTTCTCCTTACCCGTGAGGCGCGCCTGGTGGATGATGTTTTCGTCCTGATTCCCGAAGGTGCCCTTGAACCAAACATCTCGACCGCGACGAGCTTGATCTCTCATCGCCTGCGCTTTTTCAGGGTCAACGGCTTCGACATCTTTAAACAGCGCATTCACATAACGACAGCCTTCCGCGTCATAACCCGTTGGCTGAGGCTGATCACACGGAGGAGGTGTGTATTGAGCAATCGGCTCAATTTTCCAAGTCACTGGATCACCACGCTCATGGGTATCCGCCGATTTACCTTCTGGCCAGACTTTACGTGCTGCTAGAGTATTGTAATAGTTCTCTTCAAACCAATCGGCTCTTTCCAACCAATATGGCGTGCCTTTATAGGTACCCGTGGTGAGATCTCTCTCAGCCAAATCTGGAAGCCCAACGCTGCGAAAAGTCGCGCGATATGGTTCGTCAGACACCGCTACATTGCCCGTGGGCATATCGTAAGGCGTCAGAGGCGGAACGTCAGGGTTTGTAAATTGATCGGGGACGGGAGGCACACCTGGGGGGGCGGGAGGCAATGTAGCAAAATGATATACAACCACTGCACCGATAATTGAGGCCGATACACCCCAGAACTTCTTACTCATAGCAATCATCCTTTTTTTGTCTTTAACCATAGTAAAGACGAAAGCAATTTCCACTTAATAAGGGTAACGAAATTGCTCACACTAATAGCAACGGGGCGCACGTTACAGGATTTCATTACAAAAGGGAAAGAGTAGTTACTCTAATCTTTTACAGCGAAAACGGAGGAACCTCACGCAGATTAAACAACCAAGAGCCCAAGACTTAGAAACGCATATACCGTTGAATCAACAGGGCTTCATATCCGAACAGCGCATTGAGATGATGCAAAAGCGCGTGCTGCCCCTGCTCTCTCCACAACTCTGTGAGTCGTTCATTGGCTAAATGATATCGAGCTAATTTCTGATCTAGTGTTTCCTTCTCTGTTTCGGCGTCAGGCAGCAACTCCTCAATCAAGCCGAGCCAGGTGGCACTCACCCCCATAATGAATGAGGGCCATTGTCGCTGTATTGCTGGATCCCAACTTCGGTCGCTGGTCGCAGCAATTGATGAAGCATTTTCAAAAGCCTCAGCCTTATTTATGAGGCCTGTCAACAAGCCCGCACTTTTGGCAGACTCAATAATTGGATCACTTTCGATCCAATCAAACAGCATATTGGCCGTCGACTCATCTGAATAAAACAAAAGGCTCAGTTGATGTCCTGTTGAGTCTCTCGCTGCCCGGCGGTGAAACCGCCATAGGGGCAAGCCATCGCGATTCTCAGCAATCATCAAACCCAATACTCCGTGAGCTAAGAGCAAATCCATATCCCAATTGACCTGTTCCTCGGGCCCAAATGGCATTCGAAACCTAATCGCATGCCAGCTCAATTCACTACCACCAGATAACGCCTCGCTGGGAAAACCGGCTCCGTAGGTAATGACCTCGGTTCGGTGGTTAAGACTCGAACAGCCTGTAAGTAAGATGAGCGACCACAAAATTAGATAAGGCTTTAGGATCTTCAAAATATTTCCCCTGGCGCTTCGTAAGGCGTTTTGTTTTGAACAGGCTCAAGTGTAAAAGGAACTCTGTACGACCGTATAGATAATTTTGGGTTTCGTTATGGAAGTCGTTTCACGATAAACGTAACTGGCCTGCTACAAAATCTCTAGCAAAGCCTTGTCCATATCGATCAACTACTCGCCGCATTCGGTCTGTTTCCTGTATCGCATCATGCTAGATAATGCCTAAAGTCTAAAAGCAAAAACAACATTGGGAGACTTACATGACGGCGCAACACTTTGATGTAATCATAGTCGGGGCAGGACTTTCAGGCATTGGTAGTGCCTGTCATATTGCACGCGAATGCCCCGACAAAAGTCTTGCGATCCTCGAACGTCGAGAACGCATGGGCGGTACTTGGGACCTTTTCCGCTACCCTGGTATTCGTTCCGATTCAGACATGACCAGTTTCGGTTTTAACTTTAAGCCCTGGTTTTCAGAAAAAGTATTAGCAAAAGGCCCCGACATTCGACAGTACGTCGTCGATACAGCTGAAGAATACGGCATCAAAGACAAGGTCCATTTCGGTTTAAAAATCACTAATGCCGACTGGAATAGCCAGCAACAACTTTGGACACTCACCGCCACCCATGAGCCAAGCGGTCAAACGCAAACCTTTACCTGCAATTTCTTTAATAATTGCACGGGCTATTTCAATTACGACAAGGGATACCAGCCAGAGTTTGAGGGTACTGAAGACTTTAAGGGTCAGATCGTACACCCTCAGTATTGGCCAGAGGATTTGGATTACAGCGGCAAGAAGGTGGCAATCATAGGCAGTGGCGCAACGGCCGTGACCCTATTACCTGCCATGGCAAAAACAGCGGCACATGTGACGATGTTGCAGCGCTCGCCAACCTACATCATGGCCTTACCCGACACCGATAAAATCGCCATGCTGATGGAGAAATTCTTGCCCAAATCATGGGTATTCAAGATCACGAGAAAGCGCAATATATTGATCCAGAGAGGGATCTACCTCGCGAGTATGCGTTGGCCCAATCTCATGCGGCGTTTCTTTCTCAAACAGGCGAGTAAGCAACTGGATTCTGCTTCAGATATGCGCAATTTCACGCCTAACTACTCCCCATGGGAACAACGATTATGTGCGGCTCCCGATGGCGACTTTTTTGAAAGTTTGAAAGCAGGAAATGCCTCCGTCATGACCGATCGTATCGAACGCTTTACTGAACAGGGCATTGTTACAATATCTGGAAAAACGATCGATGCAGATATAGTCGTCACAGCAACCGGTCTGGAACTCCAAATGATGGGCGGGCTGGAGATGCGAATTGATGGAAAGCTGACTCAGCTTTCAGAAAAAATGACGTACAAGAGCATCATGATTCAAGACATTCCGAATTTTACTTGGATCTTCGGCTATACCAACGCCCCCTGGACACTTAAGTGCGACATTGCAGGCCGTTATCTATGCCGACTCATTAAGCATATGGACGCCAATAACCTGAAGGTCGCCACACCCAAAGATCTCTACAGCAACGGTGTCGATACAGGGGTGCTCGACGATTTTACTCCGGGGTACATTCAACGCGCCAAGCACCTGATGCCTCGGCAAGGAAAATCCGGTCCCTGGAAAATCGAGATGCACTATGGGAAAGACAAAAAAATGCTGCTTGATGGACCAATCGTGGACGGAGTGATGCATTTCGATGGCGCGATCGCTTCTACTAGTGAGATTGAAGCGAACACTCTGAGCCCTGCAGCCTGAGCACTAATTAGACTTGTTATGAACGCAATCGCTAGAGCCCCACTGACGACGCTCACCGATTTGCCTGAGCCGATCCCCGCGCCATGGAACCGACTCAGCGGCTGGGGACGCATCAGTGTGTTTCTACCCAAACGAGAGTGGGTTCTAGACTGTGCTGGTCTAAGTGATTGGGAGAAAGATCACTACGAGGGCGGCCCGGCTCTAACCATGCTTGTCCGATATTTTGATGCGGACTGCGGCCCCTATGATGAACTGCTTTGCATGATGGGACGATTTCGAACAGGCCGAGGGGTATACCCGAAAATACATCGTATCTGGGTATCGACTAAAGAGAGCATCTCCGGTGGCCGCTTTAACTGGGCAAACAAAAAAGAACTTGGACAATTTTCATTCGCGGAATCCGCTCAGGGAGTCTCGGCACTGGTTGAGTCAGAAAAAGGGAGCGTTGCTTTAAGCTATTCAAAGCATTTGCTGAGCTTTAAATTTCCTGTGACCACTGCCTTATCAACGAAAAACATGCGACTTATCGCAAACGAAACCTTGCCGGAACAGAACCGACCTGAACCATTCTGCTACTCAGAGCCAGAAGCCAAAGGCTGGTGCCAACTGACCAAGTTAAGAAGCTTTCATGCTAAATCCAGTATGCTTCCAGATTTGTCGACTCCCGGCCTGTTCGAGCCTTCACAGTCTCGCCTGTTTGACTAATGTTTCAGGCTTCTCCTCATGCACTGCCAACTTGCACAGCGGCCGGTG
>PZPK01000064.1 GCA_006212045.1 Oleiphilus sp.
CCAGTGTTAAGTATAGCGCCGCCTAACCTTCCTTTCATAAAATCGGGGATGGGTATAAAAAACAGTACTGACAGAATAGAAAAAACCATCACCAAAATAATGGGGAAGGGAATCAACCATTTCGATTTTGGTGGTTTGGTGGTGAGTTCTTCCTGAACAGACATGTCCTGTGCCGGGTTATTTATGCGCTTGGGTTAGCTAAAGATAGCGTATTTTGTGGATTCTTACTAAATAAACTTGGCTACTCTTCGGGGGAATTACAGCATTATCTTGATAGCTCCATTGGCCGGCTACTAGTAATCGTTATACCAGTAGCCGGGAATTCAAAGCCACCGTGCACCTCTCGCTAAGGTAATCTATCAAATACCTCGACTTGTTGGCTTAAAGACTTTGTTAAACATGAGTCCCAACCATTGACTAATAGGAGCTGAAAATGCAAATGAAATTTTTAAGGCATTAATAACTTTAAGAGCAAGTAAAGGGAGTAAAATACCCGCAATACAACCGACAACTATATGCACGGACACTGATTCAACAGATAGGAATTTACTTAAAATAACTCTAATACCACTTCCAGCTAAAATGTGCATTAGATAAATCGCCATGGATGACGCCCCGATATATTGAAGAATATTGTTTTTCTTTTTTGCTATAGCAACAGACAATGAGACGAAAAAAGTTATCGAAATACAAGCTAGTAGTAACGACTCATAACCTTTGTCTGTATAGAACTTACCCAAGTGGCTGTGAAAGAAATACTGAGATAACAAAAAAATAGCCATTGTTAGAAGAAGAGCTTTGTTTGAAGACAAAGTCTCACTTAAATGGTGTTTGGTGAAAACGATTCCGAGAGAAAAATAAACCAAGTTATTAGAAATAAAAGAGATAATCTTGATATCTGGAAGATACATTCTGTTTAGGTAAAGAACGCAAGATAATCCGAAAACTAAAAGCGCATGTTTTTCAGATAAAAAACGAAAAATCATGATGCTAGCGACAAAAACAAAAAATAAAGCGAGAAGAAACCAAAACTGTGCTCTCGGTTCCCAAAGTGAAAACACCGTAGTTAATTCAACATTTCCGTTTGTATAACTCGATAACAGGTACTCAACTGTACCTTGTAGAATTGACCATATTAGATACGGATAGATAATAGTATCAACCTTGTTCAAGGTTAACCCTATGCTACCTCTTCTTGAAAATGATTGATAGAAAAACAAACCGGATAGGAAGAAGAATAGCGGCATATGGAAACTATAGATAATACTGTCGACTAATCTATATAAATGCTCAGGTATTTCCATTCCCGCATTGAAGAGTCCCCTTGCGACATGACCGTATACAACGAGGATTATTCCTAAAGCTTTGGCGTAATCAACCCAGTCTGTTCTCGAATTAATCTTGGTTCTATCCATGATGCGTATTCCATAAATATATAAAAAGCGGCAAGGATTCACCAATGAATAGGGTGACCTATAATTTGTGAATAAGTGCCTAAAGAGAGTGCAATCAATTCAGTCAGTAATTAGTTCATTGAAACATTATTCCCCTTCGATAAAAATCGGAATTTTTCATATTTTAAGCGCAAGCAAAGTTACCAAGGGTTAACCATCTCGCTAGATAGTTGATTTAAAAAGAAATGCGTCAAAAAACGAAGTCCATGATGAACATAAAGTAAAATAGTTTAATCATTGACTGGGATTTGGCATGCCTGAGTTAGCCTAATACGAATAAAACTAAGACGCAAAATATAAGCACTAAAGTTGGAATAGGTAATAAAGGGCATTAGTTCACCATAACTTTTAAAATCACAGATTACCGAATTAGCTCAATATCGTTATCTTATTCATCTTCAAACACTTAGGTCAAGTAACTCTTTAAAAGTAAATTAACTGTAGGCGTAAGTAGTGTTAGTTATGAGTAGAGCAAATTGTTGGAAGTACTGGCACAAGGTTGTCAGTTCCCTGGGCAAGCTAAGGCCCCGGAATCGCGAAGCGCATATCCGGGATCTTAGGAAACGTCCAGCAAAGGTTATTTTTAGATCACGGCCTTTTTGAATAGGTCCCGGAACAAGTCAAGGTCCCGGAACAAGTCCGGGATGACGGATTTAGGTCCCGGGGCAAGCCCGGGATGACGAAATGTTGTTAGGAAGACGAAATATTGGTGGGATGACGGAGAAGGGCTACATAGCCCGCATGATTTCCCCGAGAATCTTCAATCCGCGCATGCGGGTGTCGTTGTCTTTGTCGTTGTAGTTCAGGCGCAGGCAGTTGCGGTATTTGCCTGTGGCGGAAAACAGCTGTCCTGGGGCCACAATAACGCCCTTTGTTTTGGCTTGTTCAGCCAGTTTAACGGCGTCGTATTGGCTGGGGAGTTCAACCCACAACACAAACCCGCCTTCCGGGTAACTTACCAGTG
>PZPK01000044.1 GCA_006212045.1 Oleiphilus sp.
ATGCCCAATGGTGCTTCGTTCGTCTCCCGTTCAGCATCTCCCATCAAGCGCATGGCCAATATTCGGGCAGTTACCTAAAGCCAGGCGTCGCTCCCGCGAAGGCGGGGGGCCCATGGTTGCTCGATGCGCGCTTTGCTTGACGGGAGAAGTGAGGCGGGAGACGTAAGACGCGAGACGGGAGACGCAAGAGCGTGGGCATTTTCATGCCCATGTTTGCATCGTTCGTCTCCCGTCTCCCATCAAGCATCTCCCGTCCGACGTCGGACGAAAAAACTCGGCTAGCACATTTAATTGCTAGATGCGTGCTTTGCTTGACGGAAGACGGAAGACGGAAGACGGAAGACGGAAGACGCAAGGGCGTGGGCATTTTCATGCCCAATGGTGCTTCGTTCGTCTCCCGTTCAGCATCTCCCATCAAGCGCATGGCCAATATTTCGGGCAGTTACCTAAAGCCAGGCGTCGCTCCCGCGAAGGCGGGAGTCCATGGTTGCATCTCCCGTCTTCCGTTAAGCGTCCAGCGTCCAGCGTCTCCCGTCTCCCATCAAGCGTCTCCCACCAATCATCTCCCATTGACATCACCCAAGCAACGCTATAAATTTGCGCCTCGTTACAGGTGTTCCGGCTTGATCTTCGAGCCGAGAATGAAACGGGAAGTTGGTGACGGGTCGAATCCCAAGTCCAACGCTGCCCCCGCAACGGTAATTGAGAGTGCTGCTTAACCTATACCACTGTGCCTCGGCATGGGAAGGTGTTAAGGGCGCGATTCGCAAAGATAAGTTCCTGTAGGAACTTCGAATCATCTCATAAGCCCGGAGACCGGCCTGCAACTTTCACCGTCGCAGCGGAGGGCTGTCTGGATGTTGATTGCTGCCTGGTTTTTCCTGCTCCTTTCATCTCCTGTTTTTCCTTACGCTGCTTTTATTATTCGCGCGGGTGTGCGTTCTGAAAGGAGTGTTTGAATTGAAATCGCTTATCTCATCTCGTCTGGCTTCCACTGTGCTTGTTTCAGTGGCCGCTTTTTCCAGTCAGACAAGTTATGCAGCTACAGAACAGGCTGCTAAATCTGCTCTTGATACGGTTGTTGTCACGGCTAACCGGACTGCAGTGACCGTCAATGACAGTGTTTCTACCGTGAAAGTAATCGACCGAGAAGCCATCGAAAAATCCCAGGCGCGGTCTGTCGAAGATCTGCTGCGCGGCAATGCCGGCATGCATTTCACCAACAACGGAGGGCAGGGCAAGGCGACTTCACTATTCTTGCGCGGAACCAATTCAGACCATGTGGTCGTGCTGGTTGACGGCGTCAAAATCGGTTCGGCAACACTTGGCAGCGTAGCGTTTCAGGATCTGCCGATTGAACAAATCGAGCGTATAGAAGTCGTACGCGGTGCACGTTCAAGTCTCTATGGCTCTGATGCCATTGGTGGTGTTATTCAGATTTTTACCCGCAAAGGTGGCAAAGGTGCGCGTCCATTCGCCAGTGCCACGATCGGCAGTCAGGACACGTTTGACGGTTCGGCAGGCTTGAGCGGTAGCAATGGCGCCCTGTTCTACAACCTGAGCGCAAGCGGCAGGCATACCACCGGATTTGATTCCTGCGAGGCTGAAGCGAACCTAACCGGCGCCTGCTTTAACGATGAGCCGGATAAAGACGGCTACGAGGCGTTTTCAGGGAATGCCCGTTTGGGATATAGCTTCAATAATGGCTCCGAACTGACTGTGCTGGCGATGGAAACCAATGGTGATAACGAGTTTGACGGCAACTTTCAGAACAGTAGTGAAACCCGACAACGCGTGTTTGGTCTGACCAGCGATCTGGTTCTCGGAAACCACTATCTGCTGAAAGTCCAGGCCGGTCGCAGCTCTGACGAATCCGAAAATTTCATCGATGAGGCATTTGCTTCGGAATTTGATACCTTGCGCGATACGGTTTCGTTGCAGAACGATATTTCGCTGGGCAAGCATGTTTTACTGACCTTTGGCGGTGACTATCAGCGCGATGAGGTGGATTCCAGCACCGATTATGAGGTCAAGCAACGTGAGAATTTTGGTGGTTTCCTGCAAACACAGATCGATGTGGGGGAAGTTGATCTGGAACTCAGCGGCCGTCACGATGACAACGATGTATACGGTAGCAATACCACTTTCGGAATGGGTGTTGGCTACAGCGTATCGGACAGTTTAAGATTCGTAGCCTCTCATGGCACAGCTTATAAAGCGCCGACCTTTAACCAACTCTATTTCCCGTTCTTCGGATCGCCCGATCTGACCCCGGAAGAATCGCGCACTACAGAACTGGGCGTGCGTGCCAGCAATCAAAACCAGCACTGGGCTGTTACGCTGTTTCGAACGGAAATTGATGAATTGATTGTTTACGACGCGGATATCTTCGCAGCTAATAATCTGGACAAGGCGGTAATCGAGGGGCTTGAATTGGAACTGGCTCATCGCTTCAATAAAAACTGGCAGGCGCTGGTCGACATGACCTTTATGAGCCCGCTTGATGATTCTGATAATGCAAATAAAGGAAACTACTTGCCTCGCAGACCGCAACGCACTGCAAAACTCGATTTGGACTATAGCGACAAGGGATGGAGCATAGGCGCCACGCTGAACGTTGCGGGTTCGCGCTATGACAATATCGCCAATACACGCAAGCTAAGTGCATACAGAACGGTTGACCTGCGCGTTGAGAAAGAGCTGAACCCGGAATGGACAATTCAGGCGAAAATAGAGAACCTGAGTGACACCGATTACCAAACTGCTTCTTTCTACAACCAGCAGGAGCGTAGCGTATTTTTTACAGTGAGATATCAACCACAATAAGGCCAGCCTGATGGCAACATTGATGATACAAGGCACCACCTCGGATGCGGGCAAGAGCACGCTGGTGGCGGCCTTGTGTCGTTGTCTTTATCGTCAGGGCTTGAATGTTGCTCCTTTCAAGCCGCAGAACATGGCCTTGAACAGTGCGGTCACCGAAGACGGTGGCGAGATTGGCCGGGCGCAAGCCTTGCAGGCCCAAGCCTGTGCTGTGGCCCCGCATACAGATATGAACCCGGTGCTGCTCAAGCCCTGTACCGATATAGGCGCGCAAGTGATCATCCACGGTAAAGCGGTGGGTAATATGAATGCGAGCTCCTATCACCAGTACAAGCAGGTTGCGATGGAAGCCGTTATGACCTCGCATGCACGTTTGCAGTCGCGCTATCAGCACATCATCGTCGAAGGTGCAGGCTCTCCGGCCGAAATCAATTTACGCGATCGGGATATTGCCAATATGGGCTTTGCCGAAGCGGCAGATTGCCCGGTCATTCTCGTTGCTGATATTGACCGGGGTGGCGTGTTTGCCCACCTGGTCGGCACGCTGTCCTTACTGAGCGAGAGCGAACAGGCACGCGTGAAAGGCTTTGTGATAAACCGCTTTCGGGGCGACCTTTCCCTGCTGGAATCGGGCCTGGATTGGCTGGAAGAACATACCGGCAAGCCGGTATTGGGCGTGTTGCCTTATCTGCATGGGCTGAATCTTGATGCCGAAGATGCCATTGCGCGTCCGGAGCCGGATAGTTCTGGCGATACGCATTCTGACCATAGCAACAAAACCGCCCGTTTCCGGGTGATCGTGCCGGTACTTCCGCGCATCAGCAACCATACCGATTTCGATGCCCTGCAACAGCATCCCGAGGTGGATTTTCGTTTCGTCAGCATCGATGAGGAGATTCCGCCCGCTGACCTTGTCATTCTACCGGGCAGCAAAGCGGTCAGGGATGATCTTGAAGCGCTGCGCTCGCGAGGGTGGCCGCGCTATCTGCAAAAGCATCTGCGTTATGGCGGCAAGGTGTTGGGGATATGTGGTGGCTATCAGATGCTGGGCGAACAGATCAATGACCCCTTGGGCGTAGAAGGTGAACCGGGCAGTGCGTCCGGGCTTGCTTACCTGCAATGCCGCACGCTGCTGCAGACGCACAAGGCTCTGGAAAACCGGCAGGGCTTTCTGGACGAAACACTGGGATGTGTCGCTGAAGAAGTTCCGGTCTCAGGTTACGAAATACATGCCGGTACCACCGAGGGAAGCGATTGTGAACGCCCCCTGATCCGTTTCCGGATAGAAGGGGCTGACTGCCAACCGGCTGAAAAAACGGAAGTCGCTTGTGACGGCGCAATGAATGCCGATGGGCTGGTTGCCGGTACCTACTGGCATGGCATTTTTGATCAGCCCGAGGCCTGCCAGGCGCTGTTGCGTTGGGCGGGCTTGCACAGCGATGCCGCTGTGGACTTAAACGCGGCGCGTGAACAGGCGCTCGACCGGCTGGCCGATAGTTTCGAAGCAGCGATCGACATGCCAGCGCTGTTGGCCATGCTGGGCGGCGACAACGGACTGCCCCGGACAGAGCGGGCAGGGGGCTCAGCATGAAACGCTCAGGCACAGCTTCATCGCAACGTTATCTAGTGCTGGGTGGCGTCAAGTCCGGCAAAAGTCGTTATGCCCAAACGCTGGCAGAAGGCATTGCCGAGGGCGGCTCTGGAGGTATTACCCTGATCGCTACGGCCGAGCCCCTGGATGAGGAAATGCGGCAGCGTATTCAGCGTCATTGCAAAGATCGGCCCGCGCATTGGACGGTGGTTGAGCAGGCTTTGGGACTCGCAGGGTCGCTCACCCAATGCCAACAGGCCGATGTGGTGGTGATTGACTGCCTGACGCTCTGGATCACCAATCTGCTGATGCTGGAAGATGACACGCGTTTGCAGCGCGAAGTCGATCAACTGGTCGAAGCGGTGAGCTCATTTCCGAAACCGCTGATTCTGGTGGGCAACGAGACCAATCTTGGCATCATGCCATTGGGCGAGCTGTCGCGGCGGTTTTGCGATCACGCGGGCCTGTTGCATCAGCGCCTGGCACACATCGTTGAGCAGGTGGATCTGGTCGTAGCCGGTCTGCCGCTTAATCTGAAAACGGAGCGCTAGCATGTTGTATGGCGTGCTGGCCGACCCCGCTTCCGCCTTTAGCATTTCGCTGGTGGCTGCAATGGCCTATCTGCTTGATGCCTGGTGGGGAGAGCCGCGTCGCGGGCACCCTCTGGTGATCTATGGACGTTTTGCTTCATGGCTCGAGGCCTGTTTAAATCCTGATGTGAATGCTTCGAATGACAGTTCCCAACCGCATGATAAAGCGCTGCATAATTCCTTGATCAGAGGTTGGTTTGCCTGGAGTCTGTCTGTGCTGCTGCCTTTGGCGGCTCTGCTAGCCCTGATCAGTGCTTTGCCTGGCTTGCTGCAATTTCTGGTGACCCTGTTCATCGTCTATTGCTGCATCGCAGCGCGCAGCTTGCAGCAGCATGCGGAGGCCGTGAGCGTAGCACTCATCGAATTGGAAAATGTCACGCAAGGCAATCAGGGTCAGGTGAACGAAAGCAGCCAAAAAGCGGCTGCCGACGCCTTGCAGAATGCTCGCCAGGCTTGCCGACAAATGGTGAGCCGCGATACCGCTCAGCTAAGGCCTCCGGCATTGGCCACGGCGACCATCGAATCCGTTGTAGAAAATGCCAACGATGCCATCATCGCGCCACTGTTCTGGTTTGTGCTCGCAGGTTTACCCGGTATCGTTCTGTTTCGGCTCAGCAACACGCTCGATGCCATGTGGGGTTACCGAAATCATCGCTTCAATCTGTTTGGCCGCTTTACTGCGCGCATGGATGATCTGTTGGCGTATGTACCTGCCCGCCTGACAGTGCTCTTGTTCAGTTTGTGTGATCGGCGCGCGTGGCGGGTTGCATGGCGTGATGGCTCGGGTTGGTACAGTCCCAATGCAGGCCCGGTGATGGCAGCAGGCGCCGGAGCCCTGGGGCTTCAGCTCGGGGGCGCTGCCGAATACCATGGTGAGCGAAAACAACGCCCGATATTGGGTGACGGAAGGGTGGCCACCGCGAAAGATATCCACGCCGCTGTGCGCCTGGTGAAACAGGCGTCGTTGATACTGCTGGTAGTGATCGTGATAGGAGCTTGCCTGTGACGACCGCACATTCTCTCCTGGAAGTCAGCAATCTCGGCTGGGAGGCAGACGGCAAGGCTATTCTGCAAGGGCTGAATTTTAACCTGCAAGCTGGTGAATTTGTCGGGGTGATCGGACCAAACGGAGCCGGAAAATCCAGTATGATGCGCTGCCTCTACCGGGTCAACCGCCCGGCACAAGGACAGATCCTGTTCAAGCGCCAGGATATCTGGCAATGGAGTGCGCGCGAAAATGCCCGACAAATGGCCGTGATTCTGCAAGAGCATTCCGAGCATATCGGGTTGACGGTGAGGGACATCGTCGCGCTCGGATTAACGCCGCACAAGGGCTTGTTCGAGCGCGATAACCAGCAGGACCGGAGACAGATAGACCAGGTCCTGAAGCAACTGGATCTGGGGGCGTTTGAGCATGCGCAGTTCAGCCGCTTGTCCGGTGGTGAAAAACAACGTGTGATGCTGGCCCGGGCTATTTTGCAAAAACCCGAACTCCTGATCATGGACGAACCGACCAACCATCTCGATGTGCACTACCAGATTGAGATTCTGCAAAAAGTAAAAGCGCTGGAGCTGACCGTTCTTGCCTCCTTTCATGACCTTAACCTTGCAGCGGCTTTTTGTGACCGCCTACTGGTGCTCGAAAACGGCCATCTGGTCGCTCAGGGCGCCCCTGCAGAAGTTCTCACAGAAGACCTGATTTCGCGTGTATTCAAAACCTGTGTGGTTGTGGATGCGCACCCCTTGTATGCGCATCCGCGGATTAACTATGCCTACCACGAGGGCGAAGAGCCAGAGCCGGACGCACACGAAGGAGCGCACTCATGAAAGGCATTATTCCAGGGTTCCGGGTGTTGGGTGTTGGCCTGATTCTTCTGCTGAGTCCCTTGTTTGCCGTCAGTTTTGGCGCGGCTGACATCAGTCCGGGGGAAGTCTGGTCAGCATTGCAGGCGATGTTCGGGGCGGAATCAGGCCTGAGTCCGATCAAGGAACGCATCGTGCTCGACTTGCGGCTACCGCGCGTGCTGCTGGCTTTTCTCTGTGGTGCGGGTTTGTCTCTGGCGGGGGCTGTTCTGCAGACGGTGACACGCAATCCCCTGGCTGATCCTTACCTGTTTGGTATTTCCTCTGGTGCCTCCTTCGGGGCGGTGCTGGTGATCGCTGCGTGGGGTGTCGGCGGCGTCCTGACAGGGCAATATGCGATTACCATTGGAGCCTTTGCCGGCAGTATATTGTCGGTTCTTCTGGTGGTGAGTCTGGCCGGCACGGGCGTTCAGATCGAGCGCATGCTGCTCTCCGGTGTGGCGGTGTCGTTTATGTTCAGTGCTGCGACCAGCCTGGTGTTGTATAGCTCCGACCCCCAAGCCGCTTCCACACTCCTGTTCTGGACTCTGGGAAGTTTCAGTGCGGCCAGTTGGACCAAGGTGATGATTCCAGCGGTTGTGGTGGTGTTTAGCTGTGCCCTGTTTATGGCTTATGCGCGACCGCTCAGAGCGATTCTGGCCGGAGATGAAAATGCCCGCGCGCTGGGTGTCGAAGTGCAAAAGCTTCGTATTGCCATGCTGGTGTTAAGTTCCCTGATGACCGCCACTCTGGTGGCGACTTGTGGAGGCATTGGTTTTGTCGGCCTGATGATTCCGCACATTGTGCGGCGTCTACTGGTACGACATGTTCGGCATTTGTTTATTGGCTGTGCGCTTCTGGGCGGCACGTTTATGGTGTGGGTGGATGTACTGGCGCGCGAGCTACTGGAACAGGCTGAATTACCGATTGGCGTCATTACCGCCGCGCTGGGCAGTGTGTTTTTTATCAGTGTGATGCATCGCAGACGGAGCCCGATATGAGCCGGAATGCCCCTGCAAGCGCTCAGCAAACCAATTCGACTGTTCGTCCAGCCGAGGCCAGACCTCTGCATGGTGGCTGTGTTCAGGCGCTTTCACGAGCCTATCAAATCGCGCCCGAGCAGTGGTTGGATCTGTCCAGTGGCATGAATCCCAATGCCTATCCGGTCGCGGAAGTCCCCGCGACCAGCTGGGCGCAATTGCCCTCCGATCAGGATGGCCTGCTGTTGGCAGCACAAGCCTATTATGGACAGGATGATCTGCTGCTGGTGCCGGGTTCGCAATGGGCGATTGAGGCCATTCCGGCCCTGATCCGAAAACTCAGCGGGCAGGCAAGCGGACGCGTGTTGGTGCCAGAGCCCGGTTATCGGGAGCATGCGTGGTGCTGGCAACAGCAGGAGTTTTCGCTTGATGTATACCAAACCCTGCCAAGCGAAAACCAGCTGAACGCAGCCGATATATGTGTGTTGATCAATCCCAATAATCCGAGTGGTACCTGCATTGACTATGCCCGGCTGTGCCATCTGCACGAGCGAGCCATAGCTCAGGATGTGCTGCTAATCGTCGATGAAGCCTTTATTGATGCCGAACACAGCCAAAGTATGTTGTCTCGGATTGCCTTGGGGCAGTTGGTCGTTTTGCGTTCCTTTGGTAAGTTTTTTGGTCTTGCCGGTGTGCGTATTGGCGCTGTCGCGGCATGGCCTGCCTTCCTGAATGCCTTACGATTGGAGTTGGGTCAATGGCCGATTGCCGGACCGGGGCGCGCTATTGCCAGACGAGCCTGGCAAGATCGGCCCTGGCAGCAGAGAATGCGGCAATTATTGCAAAGCGATAGCCAGCGTCTGGCAGGCCTGCTGCGTGCGACTTTCAATCATCCAGTGTCGGGCTGTCATTTGTTTCAAACCGTCTGGATGCCTGATCAGCAAGCGCGCACGATTCATGATGCGCTGTGTCGACAGGGCATCGCCGTGCGTAGGCTGGATTCTGAGCCTTTAGCGGGCGGGCACGCCAAGAGCGGTTTACGCTTTGGTTTACCGCCGACTGACAAAGAGAGTGCTGTCAGCGCGGGAGTAAAAAACCAATCTGCCTGGGCGCGCTTGACCGAGGCGTTGTTAACCTTGCCACTCAAGAAAGACTGTTCGCAATTGCAGGAACCAGAACATGTTGGCTGCTAGCAGATCATCAAAACGAATCAATCGAGGGCAGTGCTTGATCCTGGCTTTGCTCACATCTTTGCCGGGCTTCCTGTTTGCGGAGAATGATGAAACCCGCGCAGCGCCAGCACAAAGAGTCATCGCTCTGGCTCCGCATACCGTTGAACACCTGTTTTCTCTGGGGGCCGGTGAGCGCATTGTTGCCACCACGGATTTTGCCAATTATCCCGAGGCGGCATTGGCCATTCCGCGTGTTGGCGGTTACAACGGCCTGCAGATTGAAAAGGTCTTTGAGCTACAGCCGGACCTGATTCTGGCCTGGCAGGACGGCAACAAGGCTGAAGATATTGAGCGCCTTGAATCGCTTGGCCTGCCGGTCAATCGCTCAAAAATCGAAAGTATTGACGCCGTGCCCGAGCGCTTGCGTGAACTCGGAGAGATGCTGGGCTTGCAGGACAGGGCAGAAGCCCTGGCGCAGCAGTTCATGCACGAGATTGCAGCCATTCGGTCCGAAAACGCACGCAAGCCGCCGGTACGGTTTTTCTACCAGTTATGGCTCGAACCGCTCAAGACCCTGACACCCGGTAGCTGGGTCAATGAAACCCTGCGCAGCTGCAATGGGGTGAATGTGTTTCCCGATCAGGGGGACAGCGACTATCCTCAGGTGAGCCTCGAAAACGTATTATTGAAAGCACCGGAAGTGATTATTGTGCCCTCGCATCATGGCGATGTGATCGCCAGTGGCGAGCGCTGGAAAGCATGGCCGGAGATTCCCGCCGTACAACATCACCATATTTACTATATCGACGGCGATCTCTTGCACCGGCCCACCTTGCGCGTACTCGAAGGTATGCGCGAAGTCTGTCGCGTGTTTGACCGGGTCCGAAAGGATCAAGCCTCGAACAATCAAATCACCGAGACAAGCCCGCGACCTGCCGCGACCACACCGACGACGGAGACAAACCAATGAGCGATCAGGACAAAAACGAAACCCATAAAAAGAAAATGCAAAAGCAGAAAGAAAATGTCGACGCGCATATTGCCGAAGCCAATATTGAACGGGGTGTGACCATCCTGCTCACCGGCAACGGTAAAGGCAAAAGCAGCTCCGGTTTCGGCATGGTGCTGCGTGCGCTGGGTTATGGCCACAAGGTCGGCGTTGTGCAATTTATCAAAGGCGCGCAGCTGTCCGGGGAAGAAATCTTTCTGAAAGAAAAAATGCCCGAGGTGGACTTCTACCAGATGGGCACCGGCTTTACCTGGAACACACAGGACCGTAGTGGCGATATTGCCGCTGCTGAACGCACCTGGGCCGAAGCAGAGCGCATGCTTAAAGACGAGAGTCTGAATCTGGTATTGCTCGATGAGCTGACCTATATGATCGCCTACAAGTATCTGGACGAAGCAAGGATCATTAACGCCATTCAGAACCGGCCGCCCGAGCAGAGCGTCATTGTCACCGGTCGCGGTGGCGGCAGCGCCTTACGTGAAATTGCCGATACTGTCTCCGAAGTGAAGGACATCAAACACGCCTATAAAGCCGGCATCAAGGCGCGACAGGGTGTTGATTATTAGGCGCTGGACGCTAGACGGTAGACGCTTGAAGCAGGGAGTAGGAGTCGTAAAGGGTTATGCACGGTGAATCAACATACCGAGAGTTTTACCAGCACGTCAGGCAGGAATGGCAGCTGTTCCGGCTGGCTCTGATGTTCTACACCCGAATTCCGGTGGGTGAACATCTGGTCTACAGCGAAGACGCGCACAACCGCAGTACCCGTTATTTTCCTTTGGTCGGTGGCGTGGTTGGCCTTGGCTGTGCGCTGGTGTACCTGCTTGCTGAGCCTTTTACCTCAGTCGCCATTGCGGTTGTTCTGTCGACGGTGTTCGGCATCTGGCTCACCGGAGCTTTTCATGAAGATGGCCTCGCGGATACCTGCGACGGTCTTGGCGGTGGTTGGGACAAAGCCCGTATTCTCGACATCATGAAAGACAGCCGCGTGGGCACCTATGGTCTGGTCGGGCTGGTATCGGTGCTGGCCATAAAATGCCTGGCACTGACTGAGATCGCCGGGCAGGGGACAACATTGCTCGTTATGGTGGTAATGTGCGGACACGTCCTGTCGCGCTGGAGTGCCGTGCTCACCATGCACCAATTGCCCTATGTGCGCCTCGACGAAAGCAGTAAAAGCAAACCGGTCACCAAGGCACTGGCGTCCGAAGATTTTAGGATTGCCAGCGTCACCTCACTCGCTGGCCTGTTGCTCTTGCCGTGGGGCTGGCAGCTCGCCGCACTCGGCATGCTCCCGCCCGGACTCTACCTGTATCACAAGCTAAAACAATGGCTCGGTGGCTATACCGGAGACGGCCTGGGCGCCATGCAACAAGTAACCGAGGCCGGGTTTTATTTGGCTGTGGTGGTGTTGGTTTAAACTTGCCCCATCACCTATAGCGATGGTGGCTATTGGTCGACCGGACTCACAACTCCTCGCTCCTGAATACCAACAACATGTGTATAAATTTGGGTAGTGGCGATATTGCTATGCCCCATCATTTCCTGAATGTTCCGAATGTCGGTTCCAGCGCGCAACAAGTTAGTCGCGAAACTGTGGCGAAAGGTATGACAGCCCGCTTTTTTGTATATCTGTGCCGCGGATATGGCTTTCTTTACAGCCCGTTGGATCTGTTGTTCCCCAATGTGGTGACGGCGTTTAATGTCGGAACGGGGGTCAATGGACAATTGGCTCGAAGGGAAAAGATACTGCCAAGCCGGTTCTTTGGCTGCCCCCGGATACTTTTTTGCCAACGCATTCGGTAAGTAGACCTCACCGAAACCATCCTCGCAGTCTTTGCTGTGCAAGGCTAAAGCATAATCGATCTGAGAGCGCAGTGCGGAATCAAGAGAGTGGGGCAGTAGGGTTCGTCGCCATTTCATTCCCTTGCTTTCACGCACAACAATGCACTTGTTTCCGAAATCAATGTCCTGAATTCTAAGGCGCGCGGATTCCATCACACGCAAACCCGAACCATACATCAACGAAGCGGCGAGATGAGCGGTGCCTGTCAGTTGCTTGATGACGCTGACCGCTTCGGCATGCGAAAAAACAGTAGGAATGGTTTGAGGTTTTGCGCTGGGCTGAAAGTTGAGTTGGCCCAATTCAGTCCCCAGCACACGTTTGTATAAAAAGACTAACGCGTTCAAAGCTGTTTTTTGGGTATTTATCGCCGCTTGCCGGTTTATGGCTAGATAACTGAGAAAAGTATCTACTTCCGAAGCCGCCATATGCCGGGGGTGTCGATATTCGTGAAAGCGGATAAAGTGTGTAATCCATTTGCAGTAGGTTTGCTCGGTTTTATACGCCATCTGCCGGCTGCGCATAATCACCCGAACCTGATCCATAAATCTTCTCGGCTTCAGCGGGAGGGGGCGTCTGACATCATCCATGATTCAAATCTTCTAATAGCTGTTTGCATATACAGTATTATTGCGAAAGGCAATTTGCAAGCATAAGTTTTCTGTCGCGTTGAAGGTTATTTTTATATGCGGCCATAAACGCAAATAATAACTAGTAATAACAGATGGTTACCACAATATTTATATTATTGAATACCCGTCATGATGACGCACTTACAAAATAGGCAGGGATAGAATATGATCCAAAATATAGCGC
>PZPK01000026.1 GCA_006212045.1 Oleiphilus sp.
GAAGATTGTGAGCATTAATGAAGCCCTAGTGCAGGATAATCTCAACGAGATGGTCCGTAGCACTGTAGAACAAACATTGAATGACATGCTGGATCTTTTCGCTAAGTCGGTGCAGTACCAATGGAAATAAAGTGTATGGAAATACACCTCAAATATACGGCGAATTTAGCAAAAGAAATATGTATACCGTATAAGAACAGATGTGAATCACAGGCAAGTTTGATGTCAGCCTCCACATCAAAGCCAATGTGCTTAAATGATCGGGTTTGGCTATGAAGCTTAGGGGGTAAAAGGTCCGCAATCGTATATTGAACAGCTATGAATTGTTGGCGGGCTTAATGACCGCTTTACCGTCAGAAGGAATGTAATTAACCAAGCTGATGATGGCCAAATTCTCCAAATCTAATTTTCAATCTCAGTGACCGACTTGTGGTGTTCAAGCCTAGTTGTGAGTCGATATTCTACGCCATTAGTTCAGTTTTTTGATCTAGAACGGGAGACGTTTCGCTTTGCGTACGTTTTCGTACCGCTGAAATTCAAACCCCTTAACTAAGCTGCCACCAAGGATTTAGCGTGTTCGATCTTGTCGGCTAAAACCTCATTGTGCTGCGCTAACCACATGTCGTTAATGAGCTGAAGGTTGAGCCAAAACTCTGGGGTCGTTCCCAGTACTTTTGCCAGCAGAAAAGCGGTTTCCGCAGTCACGCCACGACGACCACCACACAATTCATTAACCGTCTTTCGACCTACACCCATCGCTTTTGCTAACTCACCCTGTGAAATGCCAAGCGGCTCAAGAAACTCTTCTTTGAGCATAGTGCCTACACTGGTAGGTTGATGAGCTGGGATTTTTAGTGCTTCAGCCATATATCACCTCTTACTAGTATTTATGGGGATCAAGATAAACCCCGTTAGCCTCGCCTGAATCCCACTGGAATATCAGTCGATATTGTTTGTTTACGCGTATCGAGCACCAGTTCTTTAGCTTGCCCTCTAAATGCTCGAATCGATTACCTGGCGGTATCCTTAAATCCTTCTCACCATTTGCTACGTGAATAATGTCGAGTTTACGTTTTAGTGCGCTCTCAATTATGCTGGGTATGTTGGAAGATTTTTCACCACTGAAGTAATAATCATCCAGCCATCGATCCCGAAACGATTTAATCATTATTAAGTGTATCCTGTATCGCTACATGGTACAAATATTTTTGTTTATCTGTACCTGTTCTTCATGGGTGTCACATTATCTAATTTACTACATTTTGTGCAACACAGAATAATTGACAGATTATGAAACAGGTCAATATAGTGTAACAACAGTGCTTTAGAACTGTTCCACAAACGACCGTTTATGGAATGCAAAATTGGTAGCTTACCACGGATAACAACAATGCTTAGTAAAGATGAGATTCGCCAAAGACTCGATGATGATTTCGATACCAATGATATTTTGGACTCAGTTGGAAGTTTAGACACCGTTAGGCAAGTCTTAGCTGATGATGAGACTACTTTCGCTCCATGCGAATTACGCCAACAACTTCTTGAATTGCATACCAAGCTCTTTCATTTCGTTAATCATGGCTCTGGTGATGTATCAGAGATATTTGAAGACGCTGATGATATTGAAGTGCAAATTTCTGACTTGGCTGAATCATTAGAGCAAATTCAGGATATGCTATCCAAAGTTACCGACATTACTTCACAAGGTCTTGAAGACTATTAAGTATGAGAGGCGGTCAAATGAAACTAGGCTATGCTCGTGTCTCCAAAGCAGATGGCAGTCAAACTCTAGACTTACAAATGGATGCTTTAACTGAAGCCGGTGTTAATAAGAGCAACATTTACCAGGATCAAGCATCCGGCAAAAAAGATGATCGTCCGGGTTTAGAATCCTGCCTGAAGGCGCTCAGAGAAAACGACACCTTAGTCGTTTGGAAATTAGATCGCTTAGGTAGAGATTTACGGCACCTGGTTAATACCGTCCAAGATCTCTCGGAGCGAGGCATTGGATTTAAAGTCCTGACTGGACAAGGAGCTAACATTGATACCACAACGGCGTCTGGCAAGTTGGTATTCGGCATTTTTGCCGCCTTAGCTGAGTTTGAAAGGGAGCTAATTAGAGAGCGAACAATGGCAGGGTTAAAGTCTGCAAGAGCTCGAGGAAAAAAAGGCGGCAGAAAGTTTCATCTAACCAAAAGCCAGGTTCGACTTGCTCAAGCCTCAATGAAAGACAAAGATACTAACGTTAGTGAACTGTGCCGTGAATTAGAGATATCCCGACAAACGCTTTATCGATACGTGAGTCCAAATGGTGAGCTTAGGGATTACGGGAAGCAAGTACTGGGCATCAAATCGGAAAATTGATGCTAAACCATTGGTAACTCTGGGCTACAGAGGATTTATTGGACTTTTCGAGGAAATGGGCACAAAACCCCATACAGGAAGAAACCAACCTCAGCACCGGAAAGCTGAGCTTTATTGGTCACTATAGTTTCGTTGAACAAAACCAGTTGATTATGGCGTATGCGGCCGAGTGTTCTGGTGAAATAAAGCTTAACGAGGAACTGGATCGTTATAAGCTTCTGGTACCGGAAAACCTGATCCCTTGGTCGTTTGGCACCGGACCTGCCGTCAGGGATTGGTTGGCAAGCCTAAATCGGGGCGTTTAGTTAGCCGCTGCTGAAGGTGTACAGCGTGTCAGTTGCTCGTCGAACACGGTGCCTATCAGCAATGTATCCCCAGCCAATGCGGCCACAGATGAGCCACTAATTTCATCACCAAAATCAAGATGGATGGTTTGGCTGGTCATTGGCGTTGCGCGTACGTCAAATTCAATGACTTCTGAAGCAGAGGAAATTGACGGGTCGTTTGCGTGTCGAATGAAATCAAGAGGCCTGGGATGTGCCCCTGTAAGCAGGGTGCCATGCTGGGTCCATTCAAGATTGTCCACAACAGATGCGACAAATACGCTGCCATCCGGTTTCCAGTCCAAGGCATTGGCGCCCCGCTTATAACGCAGCAGGCTATTTTCCATGGAGGCGGCAATAAACAGCGTTTGCTGGTCCTCGCTGATGGCAATACCATTGGCCATCCTGATGCCCTCAATCGCGATATGCCCCTGACTGCCATCGTAGTAGGATACCGAAGACAATGGCAGTGTCAGGTAGTCTTCGACTTTTTCCATGAGCGTTCCGCGCGGGTTTCCGTGGTCATTGGTGACGTAAAAATTGTCCTGACTGACGACGATAATGTCATTGGGAGAGATGAGTTCCGGATAGGTGATCGTTGTGCGCAGACTCAAGCGTTCCGGTGATTCGATTCTGAAGACGTTAATCTCGTGACTTTCCCCGGAAATATGGTTCACCACATAGAGTTCATTCGTGGGGGCAAACAGGGCTATACCGTGCGGGTGGAAGGGGCCTTCCAGGTCGTGCAGCATCTTGACAGGTTTTGCATTGGGAGTGCGTGTGTCAAGTGTCCAGATTTCGCCATTTGGGGTATCGCCAAACTCACCATCACCCAGAAACCTGCGCCGCTCATCGGCTGAAATAAAAGCAATTCCATTCCTTGGGTCGACGGTAATATCTTCCGGCCCTATCGGCCCTGGCAAGGTTTCACATTGGCCATAACTGACTTCTTCAAGCGAGCGTAGCAGTCCGGTACTGTTTATAAAGCGATAGCCAAGCACAACAACAAACAGCAATACGATAATGATCAACAGGCGTGAAACGGTCAAAGTATGAATCCTCTATTTTGCAGTTCTTGAGCATAAGTGGAGTACTGTTCTGCTTTGGCAAACAGTTGACGCTTTGAAAATTCCTTGCGCAGTACATCGACCGCTTCTGTCAGTAAATGTGGCGGGCAAGCGCTTTTCTCCAGCAGTCGATAGCAGTGTTCGGCTTTGCGCAGATCGCTATGCGCCAGAAAAAAACGGAACAGTTTGTTTAGAATCCCATATGTAATGGTTTGATTTTGCTGCGCACGCTTCACACAATCTTTTAGTACGGATTTTGCAGCGGAATAGTCGTTATGGGTAACAATCAGATTGATGTACTGTTCGACCGCTTCCTGATAGGCAGGGGAGCCGGCATCCAGTTTTTCAAGCTGGTATCGGTGTTTTGAAACGCCTAGTTTTGCCGGATAGTCAGAAGAAAGGGATTTTATTCGCTGTTTTGCCCGGTCGAAATTAAACTGGCAGATTTCACTGAGTGCTTCTTGCAGGCGATGTCTGTAGTCCGGGTCATCGTTACCATAGAGGTCTGAACCTTGGGTTTGTTGATCCCCTGCCAGACTTGATCCGAACAAGAGGATGCACAAAGCTGCACACATGATCATAACGCCGAGTTCTGCGCCTAATACGAGGGCGTCACTCAGCCCGAAATAGATGCAAATAGCGGACTTTAGTGAATATAGCCCCAGCAACGCGAGGCCCAGGGTGCACCGGGTCCGCATGTCGGGCAGATGAATTGACGGTTTCACCGCAAGTACAACCAGAAATACCCCGGTCAAGCCGGCCGTTGCACCGGACGTTCCCAGTAAAACAGCATGAGCCGCGCTTGCAGACAGATAGTAGAGTAGCGCGTGTAGGGCTCCCGCTGTGAAAAACCAGAATAGAACAGAGGCGCGACCAAAACATTTTTCGATAAAGGGCGCCAGTAGCCCCAGCAATATCAGATTCAGCAGCAGGCTCAGCCATACCGCTTCGGCAAAGAGATAGGTGATAAAGTGCCGGGCCTGGGCCGCTTGCGGAACCAGGCCCAGCGCATAGGCCGGGAGGTGCTTCAGGTACTGTTCAAGAAATTGCTGTTTCTGTCGCTTCCATCGAGTGCCCTGTTGTGGTTTGAACAACAGATGCGCATTCTGGTCCAGATAATTTCCAAAACCGCGGTCCAGCATCACGATCGCGGCCTGGTTTGGGCGATGACCTTCGGGCAGTGTCTGTGGTTCCGGAATCGATTCGGTCGACTTTCCCGAAAGGCGTTCTGCCCGTGCCAGATAATCTCGGTAAAGCGGTTGTTCCAGGGCAAATAACCCTGTCTGAAGATAATGAGTTAAAGCCAGGTCCATTCGAACTCTGTGCGTTTCATTAGTGAAATAGCCAGCCACAAGCAGGGCGAGCATGAGACACAGAGATGCAATGGGTAGCGAGGAGCGGTTATTTTGTTGTTGTTCTTGCATGTCAAATTTGGACAATCGGACTTTAGGCTGCAGTTATACCAGAGTTCTGTCAGGATAATAAGATCCAAAGCTGGAACACTAAGATCCGCGCCCCGCTTGCACTAGCGTTTTTTGGGTGTCCATGCCCAAGTCATTTCCATGACAATAGGTTCCTTGCCCTCTCCATCTGTCACGGTAACCGGAACAACGGTTTCACCTTTTTCCTGTGTCTGCATCATTCTGATCTGTTCCGATGTGAGAGAAGACTCTGCACGCATATCACCACTGGCCCGTTTGAGATAATCCGCCCGGATGGTTTTGATTACGGGGACGGCGCTGTCGGGAATGTTCATGCCCACGACATATCCGGTTGCTGACTCGGCGATGAGAATGCTCGCGACAGCATGGACGGAGCCAATATGATTCTGCACGGATTTTTTGTTTTTGACACTGATGACGGCGCCGGATTCGGTTAGCTTCTCGACCTTGATGCCCGCGGTTCCCGTAAACTTTACGGTTTTACCAAACAGGGTTGTTAAAGTCTTACTGCGCACAAATTCGGGCAGCATATTGATACGGCTAACGATTTTGTTGAGTTTGTTTTTCTGAGGCATAGCGTTGTTTCCAAACCTTGAATATTGGACAGCCCGTTCAAAGAGCCATGTAAATTTGGCGCAGATTATAACGGCATTGGACGACATTTGGACAAGCGAAGTTTTGGGTCGGGTTTCGTTCTCTGCCTGTGACCAGATTCCAATTATGGAACAAAAGATTCTGTTTTCTCGCTACCGGAGCTGAATCAGGCGCGTTATACTTGCCGCCGATTTCGAGCGGGTAGTGAGGTTGAATTTGATCGCTATTCGGGAAGCAGGCAATGAATCGGGAATAAGCTATGAGCGACCTTAAACAGAAATTTGAAGCCACTGTTGATTTTGTTCAGAACGGAGAAGGCAATGTAGATCCTTCGAATGAAGTGAAACTGAAAATGTATGCCCTCTATAAGCAGGCTACCGAAGGAGATGTGACCGGCAAGAAACCGGGAATGATGGATTTCGTTGGGCGCGCGAAATATACCGCTTGGGAAGAGCTGAAAGGATTGACGGCCGATGAGGCGATGCAACAGTATATTGATGAAATCGAAGCGCTGAAGTCCTGAGAACGGCGTTTACACTACCTTCGGATGTTACGGAGGACATGGATGGATTGCGGGTTCGAGGACCCAGTTTCAGTGGAATTGAAATGATATCGAATAAGAAGAACAGCAAGGTAAGGTAAAAAATGGATACTACTCTAGCACTCGATGAGAGCCAGCCGGGTTTGTCCCAGGACCTGGCGCAGGCGGTCAGGGCGGAACAATTGAGCTCAAGAACTGTTCGCACCTACCAGCACTGGATTACCCAGTATCTGACGTATAACGACCTCAAAAATCCCCGGTATTTATCGGAAAAGAATGTGCGAGACTTTCTGGTTTACCTGATGAAGCGGCTTTCGCTGTCCCGTGCAAAACTGAATCAGGCCCGTGAGGCGCTGGTTTTTTTGTACGAAAAGGTGTTGCGTAAACCGATTGCTGTTGCTTCATTGAATCCCTGACAGGACCCCTTGGACCTTATGGATGCAAAACGTGCCCGTCGAGAAGATTTTTTTTACCATCATGCCATCAGTACGCGCTGGCATGACAATGATGCGTATGGCCACGTCAACAATGTCATCTATTACAGTTTTTTCGACACCGCGGTGAATCATTTCCTGATCACGGAATGCGGGCTCGATATTCAGAACGATCAGGTCATCGCTTATGTGGTGAGTTCCTCCGCACAGTACTTTTCAGCACTGGCTTATCCGCAGCAGGTTGAAGTGGGTGTCCGGGTGACACGTCTTGGGCGCTCCTCGGTCACTTACCATTTGGGTGTGTTTGTGGAGGGCGAGGAAGCGATCAAGGCGTCTGGAGAGTTTGTGCATGTTTTTGTGGATCGCGGCAATGATCTCGCGGTTCCCGTTCCTTCGCACATTCGGCCAAAACTGGAAACCATGCTGGTGAATTAGGCTTACTGGCCGAAACTCTGCACCATGCCGTCGGCCGCGATAGCCTTTACTTGTTGGCCAAAACCTACAGCAAGTACCGCCTTGCTGGTCGCACTACCGTATGCCTTGCGGGGTGCCGCCTGCCACTCTGAAACAATGCTTCCGTCATTGACGTTGGCCAGTTGAATCTGTCCCGCACTGGTCCCCAGCAACAGTTTGTTCTCGTCTTCCGAAAACAGGGCAGCGGGATAGTTGGTATAGCGACTGTTTATGGTTGAAATGGTGCGCCCGGAATTGGTTTCCCAAATGATGACGCCTTCGCGTTGAGCGCTGGTAAAAGCCTTTTCGCCACTGGCAGACAGAGCAACTGTTTTGATCTGATTGTTCAGCGCCAAGCGGTGCAAGGCTTTGCCTTCCTCAAGATCCCAGACAATTGCACTGAAGTCATCGCTGCCACTGATGCCGATTGTGCCATCAGCGGAAATGCCGACGGAGCGCACATCTGTCTCGTGTGTCATGCGCTCAAGTATCAATCCGTTTTCAAGGTCAAAGTAGTCCAGCCCGCCACCTCGCATGCCGATTAATGCACGGCTTCCTTGCTCATTCAGGGCTACAGAAAGGATTCGGTCGGCCGCTTCAAGAAAATTGAGCGATTCGCCGGTCTCGGTATTCCAGACGCCAATTGATTTTTCTTCTGTCGTCACTGCAATCTTTTTGTTGCCGGACAGGGCGACAGTTCGGAACGAACTGAAGCCTTCAGGGCGATGATTCCATGAAAACAGTCGTTCGTTGCGTTCGACATCCCATAGACTTCCGCCATGGTGAATCGAACCGATCAATGCCACTTCGCCATCAGTGCTCAGAGCTGCACTGAGCAGGCCCTGTGTTGCCAGCTGATAGCTGGAATCAGGGCCCTTGCTGCAGGCGGATAAGGCTATTGCAAATAGAATAAGCCATAGCCATCGAAATGTTCGGCATCCGGGATTGCTGGTCATGATATGTACTTTCGTTTTTTCACACCGCTAAGTATAGCCGTTTGAATCTGTTCGCAAGCGCAATTGAGGGAATAAAAAAGGGGCGATGAGCCCCTTTACTTTGTTTTATGCAGGTTGCGTGTGCTTATGCAACCGATCCGGCGTGGGTCTTGTGCAATGCCTCAATCAGAATGTCTTCGAGCTCAAAGCGCTCTTCGAGTGTTTTACCAAGATTGTCCAGCTCCAGAATCAGGCCCTCGATGCCATCATCAACTTTATTGATGTCATCAAAACGGTCATTAAAATTGAGCGCGATTTCGGTAGAGGCCTGAATCTGTGGAATGATCTTATTGGCCAGTTCGGTACCGCCATCGTTAAAGGCTGCCGCCTCGTTCAATAGTTGTTCGTAGACCTCGAAGTGGCCAACAGACACGTAATCCACAAGGATCTGGCAGAACACCTGAAAGCGTTCCACTATGTTCTCTTTAGAGCTGCCCTGATTCACCGAAAGGTCGCACAGTTTGACGATAAGCGTTTGGCGCTCTTTGAGCCATTTGTCGATGAGCTTGTTAACCCCACCCCATCTTTGCTTTGCGCTCTCACAATTATCGAGCATTTAAAACTCCTTGAACTTGTTGCTTTAATAAGGTTGAGCAAAGTGATGCCTGGCAACCCGGGTTCGAGCTCATTTGATAAATTTCAGCACTCGTCTGCGTCTGCTCGGGAAGATAAAAAAGTAACGAATTTATGCCACAGAGGCAACCGTTATTTCTGTTCGCTGACATTGCCCGCAACGGTGCAGCTTAAACCCGGACCTGCACCTAGTCTTTATTGCGACGAAAAATCAGCCAAAGAGATACCAGGGCTATTGCGGTAAATGCGATCAGACTCCAGCCGGGGATCGATAGACCGGCAAATGTCCATTGCACTTTGGCGCAATCTCCAGTACCCCGGATTGCCATTTCGATCACCTCAAGAATTGGAAATACTTCAAGCATGTAGTCGAGGCCCGGGCCGCAGGCCGGTACCCGGTCTTCGGGAAGATGTTGCAGCCATATCTGTCTTGCGGCGATCATCGCGCCGCCTGCCGCGCCAAGAGCAAGTATGGCCCCATATATTCGGATTCCAATTGTCCCAGGGTTGTGCAGCAACGCGATCAGACTCACGCCAGCGACAAGTATGAAAACGGCGCGTTGCATCATGCACATTGGGCAGGCTTCCATACTTGCGAACGGTTCAACGAAAATAGCTGTCAGCAGCAAGGTACTGCAGCCGATCAGTAATAAAAGAAAGATCATTCGTGGTTGAAACAGGCGGTTCATTGTCGTGATTACGGTTGATGGTCGGGCGCTTATAGTTACCAAATCATGGGTCACTGTAAACCTTTGCGAGGCTCTATTAATAGCTTTTAATGCTTGCGTTCACAGCTGACTTTGGCCGTGTCCCGGATTCGGGTAGCGAGTCATGCTTTTAGTGCCTATAATCCCTAGCGGTTTTTCTGAGACATTGAGAGGACATGATGACTTCAAGCGCAATCCGGATTGTATTGGCCTGGGTCTGGTTATCGGTAGCGGCGTCAGTAGTATTTGCAGAAGAGGAAGGCGAGGCGGTCGCCCCAAAAGCACAGTATCTGGAGTTGAAGCCTTCTTTTGTTGCCAACTTTGGCTCCGGGGCAGCCAAGCTGAACTATATCAAGGCGGACATCACGCTGCGGGTGCCCTCTGCGGCTGCGGCGGCCGAGATTGAGTCCAACAGTCCTTTGGTGCGCCATCACATTGTCATGGTGCTCAGTAGTCAGACAGAAGAAGCAATGGCGTTGGCCACCAGCCAGGAAGACGTGCGACTGGCGGCTTTGGCTTCTATTCAGCAAGCTTTGGAGGAAGAGACGGGCGCGCCTCAGGTAGACGACCTGCTGTTTACCAGCTTCGTGGTGCAACGCTAGTTTAGCGTACACTCAAGAAGCGATTTGTCTCGGCGGTTTCTGAAGCTCGCAATTCTGGTAGCCGTCTTCCCAACCGGCTTCCCAGGCTGCTTGCACTATTTCACCTACAAAAGGACAACGATTCTGTTCCATGCCCATCACGCCGGCCATATAGCCCTGACGATAGGCTTTGTTAAGAGAGTCGATATCCCAGCATAAAGAAAAGTCTTTGGCCACGAGGCCACTCCTTTCAATAAGCTGCTATCCTTTTTATCAAGCGAGCGCTTGGCATACGAAGGTTGAGGAACCTGAAATATGCCTGATACATTGTTCGACTTAAAAAATTGGCTTAGCAACGCTAGCTAATTAATACTGCACATTACCTGTTCTTCCTGCCCGAATCGTCTGACCTGACCAACCCGGGTTCCTACAAGCGAAAAACAGCGCTATTGGTTTTATTGTTACAATATTTACGTTAGTGCAACATTGTGCTGTCTGCCAGCGAGAATTGTTTCAGTATTTTAATGTTTTTTAGATCTTTGAAACATCGCTTACAGACAATTACAAACTAGCACAGGGCATCAGGCACAACAATCGGGAAAAGAAGAAAACTGAGGGAGCTCTCAAATAGTTTTCGGAACTGAATACAAACGCACACTTTCGGTGTGATTGAGTGCTCTTCGCGATGTTTGTCAGGCTTCCTGATAGCGCGCCAAAAAGGTGCTGAAATCGCAGTCGTCGCTGGCCTTTCTGTTTTCGGCAAGTTCAAATGACCGGCGCGCCTCGTCGGAAAACTGAGGTGAAAGGTTTGCTCTTTCGGTGTTGAACTGTTTTGACAGGATATTCTGGTGCGTTTCAGACAGCCGGCCGGCCAGCTCAAGCCAGGACAGGTTTTCTGTTCGCAGTGTATTCAGTACTCTGGCTGAGGGTGTCAGCTCGATATTCTGAAGCTTGCCTGTCTGAATCTCCAATGTTCTTCGGTAACGGCCATCCCCGCTTTTCTGGTCCATTATTTCTGCGAGACCTTGCATTTCCCGAACGAGCTCCAGCCCCCAGTCTTTCAGGCTGATTTCCTTGCCCTCCCTTTTCAGCAGCAATGAGGGGTCGCGTCCTTTGTCGACGGTTTGGGTGAAATTGTATTCCAGCTCATGACAGTGGGCGTCATCGATAAAGTCAGATGGTTTCAGTAGTGCGTGCATTAGCATCAGGTCCAGAAAATCGACTTCGGATGCATCAATTCCGAGAGGCAGCATCGGATTCAGGTCAAGGCAGCGTACTTCAATGTATTCAACGCCGCGTTCAATGAGCGCCTGTGTCGGTTTTTCACCACTGAGCGTCGTACGTTTTGGACGAATGGAACTGTAGTATTCGTTTTCAATCTGGAGAATATTGCTATTAAGCTGGATGTATTGGCCGTCCTGAAGAATGCCTATTTTCTGATAGTCCGGATAAGGAGTTTTGACCGCCTCTCCCAGAGTGTGGGTAAAATTATCCAGAGTATTGAAGCAGATGTTCAGCGAGGACTGGGCATTGTTATGGTAGCCAAGGTCGCCCATTCGAAGCGAGCAAGCAAAGGGCTTGTAAAGCGTACCGCGACTATCCAGTGTCTCAAGTCCTGCTTGCTCGCCTTCCTTCAGGAAGCTTTTGTCCAAAGCAGGTGATGCGCCAAACAGGTACATCAGCAACCAGGCATGTCGCCTGAAGTTGCGAATCAGTCCAAAATACTGATCAGATTTGAAATCACGCAGGGTTTGCTGGTTTTTCTGCCGCGCTTGCATGGCCTGCCAAAAACTGTCCTGCAAAGAGAAATTAAAATGCAGGCCCGCGATGCTTTGCATAATTCGGCCGTAACGTACCCCCAGCCCTTGACGATAGACATGCTTCAGTTGACCGATATTGGAGTCGCCATATTCGGCAATACGAATGCTTTCGTCACCCTGCAAACGGCACGGCATACTGCCGGCCCAGAGCAATTCGTCACCCAGTTGTGCTTGTACAAAGGCGTGAACATTCTCCAGTTCGTCGAGCAGGCTTTCCCGCGAATTGTGAACCGACGTGATCAACTCCAGCAAGGCTTCCGAGTAATCGGTGGTAATGCGACTATGTGTCAGCGGGTGGCCCAGCGCAGACGGATGGTCACTCTGCGCGATATCAAGCGAGCGGGAGGCACGCAAGCCTTCTTTTTCAATGCCCCGAAGAATGGGAGAATCATGTGTGCCAAGGTATTCGTTCAGGGTCGACAAACCCGTTTGAAACAAGTTGGAGCTAGGATCTGTCATGTATTTTTCCCTATCTGAGGCTTGCTAGTTTGCGGATTACGGCTTCTGCTGTCCAGCCGGGGAATGAGAAACTTTGTTGCGTCAGCTGTTTTTTTCCAAAGCCGCCGCGAGGGCGCTGCGCAAGGCGGAATTGCCTGTATTGCCTGGGGCGCCGGAACCTTTGGGTCGCTCTTTGTTAGAGGCTTTGGCGCGGCGATTGTTTCCTGCGTGTGTTTTATTTTTTTCCGGACTGCCGGAGTGCTTAGCCTTGTTTTCTCCGTTGACAGCGTCGGTCAGTCGCATGGAAAGCGCAATGCGCTTTCTTGCCGTATCCACCTCCATGACCTTGACCTTCACAATGTCTCCTGTTTTGACGACTTCTCTCGGGTCTTTAACGAAGCGTTCCGCCAACGCGGAAATATGTACGAGTCCATCCTGGTGTACACCAATATCAACAAACGCACCAAAGTGAGTGACATTGGTGACAACGCCTTCCAAAATCATTTCCGGGCGCAGGTCTGCCAGCGTCTCCACGCCTTCCTTGAAGCTCACATTGCGAAATTCCGGGCGCGGATCCCGTCCAGGTTTGGCCAGTTCGGCCAGCACGTCTTTGACGGTGTGTTCGCCATAGTTGTCGGATATAAAATCGTTCGCAGCGAGTTGGGCAAGTAAACCCTGGTTTCCAATCAAATCCTCCACGGCTTGTTGTTTATGTTGGGCGATACGCTCAACCAGAGTATAGGATTCCGGATGCACCGCAGAAGCGTCGAGAGGATTGTCTCCGTGAGAAATACGCAGGAAGCCGGCACATTGTTCGAAGGCTTTGGCGCCCAGGCGTGGAACGTTCCTGAGTTCTTCTCGCGACCTGAAAGCGCCGGATTGGTCACGTAGCGCAACCACGTTAGCTGCGATGCCGGGATTCAAGCCAGAAACCCTCGACAACAGTGGCGCGGAGGCGGTATTGAGGTCTACGCCGACGGCATTGACGCAGTCTTCTATCACCGAATCCAGGCTGCGGCCCAGTTGAATCTGACTGACATCATGCTGATACTGGCCCACGCCAATCGCTTTGGGGTCAATTTTGACCAATTCGGCCAGTGGATCCTGAAGCCGCCGTGCGATGGATACTGCGCCACGGATTGTCACGTCCAGATCGGGGAATTCCCTGGCTGCCGTTTCCGATGCGGAATAAACGGATGCTCCGGCCTCACTGACAACCACAAAGGACAGCTTTAAGGCAGGATGTCTTCGGCTGAGTTCGGCGGCCAGTTTTTCAGTTTCCCGTGAAGCTGTGCCGTTGCCAATGCTAATCAGCTCAACGGCATGTTTTTTCGCCAGTGCCGCCAGACATTCGATGCTCTGGTCCCACTTTTTGTGTGGTGCGTGCGGATAAATGGTCGTGTGGTCCAGCACTTTGCCGGTGCGGTCAACTACTGCGACCTTTACGCCCGTGCGCAGTCCCGGATCCAGCCCAATAGTGACCTTGGGGCCCGCGGGAGCCGCCAGCAGCAGATCCTTGAGATTGTCGGCAAAGACCTGTATCGCAGTCGCTTCGGCGCGTTCCTTAAGACGGGACAGCAAGTCGGTTTCGATATGGGTGTGTAGCTTGACTTTCCAGGTCCAGCGTACGACTTCAGCAAGCCACTTGTCAGCAGCGCGCCCCTGATCTTCGATGCCAAACATTTGTGCAATTCTAATCTCGCAGGGGTGCCGCTTTCCGGGCTCGTCGCCCTCAAAATCACGGGCTTCCAAGCGTAGTGACAAAATACCTTCATTGCGACCTCGAAACAAAGCCAGCGCGCGATGTGAAGGAATCTCGGCAATCTTTTCCCTGTAATCAAAATAGTCCTTGAATTTCTGGCCTTTAGTCTGCTCTGAGGCAATGGCTTCACTACGGACCTCGCCGTCCTGCCATAAAAAATCCTTTAGTTGTTGCAGAAGTTTGGCATGTTCGCTGAAGCGCTCCATCAGAATAAAACGGGCGCCTTCAAGCGCTTGTGCAGCGGTCTCGATTTTATGTTCAGGATTCAGGAACTTTGCCGCGGCCTCCTGCGGGTCAGTGAAGGGGTTGTCAAACAACTGATTGGCGAGGGCTTCGAGCCCGGCTTCGAGCGCAATCTGCCCTTTAGTACGTCTTTTGGGTTTGAAAGGCAGATAAAGATCTTCGAGCAGTGATTTGGTTTCGGCTGCCCGAATATCGGCTTCCAGCTCTGGGCCGAGCTTGCCCTGTTCCCGGATGCTGTCGAGAATGCTGTCGCGCCGCTCATCCAGCTCCCGGAGATAGCGCAAACGCTCATCCAGTTGCCTGAGTTGCGTGTCATCGAGTGCGCCGGTCTTTTCCTTGCGGTAACGGGCGATAAAAGGGACGGTCGCACCCTCGTCCAGCAAAGCGATCGCCGCATTGGCCTGAGCTGTTTTTATGGAGAGTTCTTGGGCAATACGGGCTGCAATCGTGATCATGTAGGTGCTGTTTTCTTGAGTTGCGGAAAACTCTCTATGTGGGTGTCCTTTTGCCAAATTAAACCGTTGGGGGAATAAAAAATTTACCAAAAATGTATGGCCAATCAGATACAATGTCGGCCCTCCAAGTACCCCTGAGCAAACAGGTCGACGCCACAATTGCTGAATAAACTGAATCCCAAGCAGCGTGAAGCTGTGCTGTATGTGAGTGGTCCCTTGCTGGTGCTGGCCGGTGCCGGTAGCGGTAAGACCAGTGTCATCACGCGCAAAATAGCTTACCTGATCAACACCTGCGGTCTGCAGGGGCGCCATATCGCGGCGGTGACCTTCACTAACAAGGCCGCGCGCGAAATGAAAGAGCGCGTTAGCCAGTTGGTCTCTGGTCCACAGGCCCGTGGCCTGACGGTTTCCACCTTCCATAATCTGGGGCTCAATATTATTCGCAGTGAGCATAAGGTGTTGGGCTACAAACCGGGATTCTCGATCTTTGATAGCGAAGATGCAAAAGCCCTGATCCGTGATTTGATGCTCAAGGAAGGGGACGAAAACTCTGATCACTTGCAGATGATTCAGATGCAGATATCCAGTTGGAAGAATGACATGCTGTCTCCGGAGCAGGTCAAGTCCAAGGCGCAATCGCCGGGCGAACAGGTATTCGCCACGATTTACGCAACCTACAATCGCTACCTGAAAGCTTATAATGCCGTCGATTTTGATGACCTGATTCTGTTGCCGGTGCGCCTGTTCCAGGAGTATCCGGAGGTATTATCAAAATGGAGACAGAAAATTCGCTATCTGTTGGTTGATGAGTATCAGGATACCAATCTGGCGCAATATGAACTGGTCAGAATGTTGGTGGGAGATCGTGAAGCTTTGACGGTTGTCGGAGATGATGACCAGTCTATTTATGCCTGGCGCGGCGCGAGGCCAGAAAATCTGGCGAGACTGGAACAGGACTTCCCAACCCTGAAATTAATCAAGCTGGAGCAGAACTATCGCTCAACAAGCCTGATACTTAATGCGGCAAATCAGGTGATTGCGAACAATCCGCATGTGTTTGAAAAATCACTGTGGAGTGACTTTGGCCAGGGTGAAAAAATTCGCGTGATTCGTTGCCGTCACGAAGACGCCGAGGCTGAACAGGTCGCCGCGGAAATTCTGGACCGAAAGCTGAAACAGAATATTCCTTTTCGAGACTTTGCGGTGTTGTATCGCGGGAATCACCAGTCCCGGCTGCTGGAAATCAAATTGCAGGCATTCCAGGTGCCCTATCGGATGTCCGGCGGTTCTTCATTCTTCTCCAAAAACGAGATCAAGGACGCCATGGCCTACTTTCGGCTCATCGTGAACCCGGATGATGATGCGGCGTTTCTGCGCGTTGTGAACGTTCCGCGGCGTGAAATCGGACCCACAACGCTCGAGCGCCTCGGAAACTACGCAACTGAACGGGGGGTCAGTCTGTATCAGGCCTGCGGTGAAGTTGGTCTCGAAACAGCGTTGAACAGTAAGGCTCTGGAACGCGTGCGCCGGTTTTGTGACTGGTTGAAACGGGTGACGGACCGTTGCTATCAGGAAGATCCGGTACCCGTGCTGAAGCAGTTGTTTACCGATATCGAATACGACCAGTGGTTATATCAGAATGCCAATTCGCCGACCCAGGCAGAGCGCAGAATGGACAACGTCTGGTATTTGATCGAGTCATTGAAAAACATGCTCGACAGCGATAAGGGTACGGCAGATGAAATAGGTATCGATGAAGCCATTTCAAAGCTGGTATTGCGCGACATGCTGGAGCAGCAGGAGGAAGAGGATGACAGCGATAAGGTGCATCTGCTGACCCTGCATGCATCGAAAGGCCTGGAATTTCCGCACGTCTTCATGATGGGGCTGGAAGAAGAGATCCTTCCGCACCGCAACAGTATTGAAGAAGATAATATCGAAGAAGAGCGGCGTTTGATGTATGTGGGGATCACGCGCGCCAAGCGCACGCTGGCGCTGACCTATGCCGCGAGCCGGAAACAGTATGGGGAGAAAATCGAAACGATTCCGAGTCGGTTTCTGGATGAGCTGCCCGAAGAAGATCTGCAATACGAAGGTGGCGAGCACCAGGACCGGGAAAGGGCCCAGCAGAAAGGCAAACAGACTTTATCGGCCCTGCTCTCAGGCTTAAACGAAGAGTGAACGTCGCTATTCGGGCGACTTTGGTTCCGGAGGGGTGCCCAGTGGCACAAAGCGCGTATCGACAGCGTGCTGCTGGCGGGTAAGGCGCGCTGCGTTAAGTTCTGCCTGCGCCTGTAGCTGCCAGATGGTGACCGTTTCCCGGGGGCGGTAGCCTTTGCTCTCAAGAATACCTTTGATCGCACTGATGGCGGCCCTGGTTTGATCCAGCGCATGATATGGCCCTTGCAGACGAATGCGGTCGGGCCGGCTCTGATCATTACCCGAGAGCGTAATCATGGCAAAGAGTTCACTATTTAATCTGCCAACATGAAACTCGATGCGACGCTCATCTCTTTGCAGCACTTGCTGCAGATTGCTGTCAGCCTTGTAATTCAGGTGCATGTGTCACTACCCTGGCTGCTGAACGAATCCCTGAAGATAAGCTCCTCGATCCGTTTACGTTGTTCCCAGCCTCGCATTTCCAGTTCCGGCTGGTCATAGAATTTATCAACATAGCCAAGACAAAGATATGCGACGAATTTCTGATGACGGCTGGCGCCCAGCAACGCTTCCATTTTTTTGCGGTCTAGAATACTGACCCACCCCATGCCGACGTTGAGCGCGCGAGCCATCAGCCACATATTCTGGATCGCGCAGACCGTTGAGTACTCACCAACAACCGGCATACTGGTTTGCCCAAGAATAGCCTCATCGCTGTGCTGATAAAAAACAGCCAGATTGACGGGCGCTTCCAGGATACCTTCGAGCTTAAGTTGCTGGTATTGCTGTCTTCGCTGATCTTCAAACTGTTTCGCGGCTTCGGTATTTTCTTCAGCAAAGATCTTGGCAACTCCCTGTTTCGTCTCTCTGTTCCGAATGTCGATGATGCGCCAAGGCTGGGAAAAACCTACCGAGGGAGCCAGCAACCCGGCATGCAATATCTGATCGAGAACCTGCTCTTCAAGTGGCGTATTCAGAAAACGATTGCCACGGACGTCGCGGCGTAAACGCATGATTTCCTCGAGTATTCGCTGTTCATGGTGTTCAAATTCCCGATGGCCCATTTGTTTTCCTGTGGCATACAAAACACGCAATTGTAGCGCCCTGACTTTGATACGTCAGATGGAATCTTGCCTGATAGCGTTGAACTGCACAAAAAGTAATCGCTTTAGTCTGAAATAGTCTTTTCAAAAACTTTTCGAGCGGGTCTATGCTGCTGTCATAGAGTCTGACCGTAAAGCCGGTTGGAAACGAATCAGCGAACACAGAAAGCGGAGCAAAAGCCGCAGGAGGCGAAAATATGAAACATGCATATTATTTGTCAGATGATTTGGACGAGTTGGAAAAGGTGCACGACGAGTTACTCGATTGTGGGCTGAAGGACCGGCAGATCCATGTATTGAGCGAGCAGGAAGCAGAAGTTCAGAAGCATCATATGCGTAACGTCAACTCGATCGGCAAGACCGGTATGCTGGCATTTATGGTGAGAGGGGCCTTGGTTGGCTGTGTCCTGGCGGCCGCAGTGATTGGTTTATCCTATCTGATGGGCGTTTCCAGTTCCGTATGGATGGCACCATTTATTTTTGCCGCAGTCGCGGCGGTAGGCTTTTCAGTTTGGGAAGCCGGGCTAATGGGCTTGCATCGTTGGAACAGCCGCTATGAAGGCTTTCAGGACGAGCTGCATCAGGGAGAGCACATGCTGATACTGGACTATGATCGTCAGCAGCAGAGCTACGTGGAATCGGTGCTGGGCAAGCATCCGAAGGTATGCTCGGTGCAACCCTGAACCTGCCGAAATGCGTTGTTAGTGGGCAATATGCCAAATCGTTATTGAGGACGGAAATAAGGCTGTTCATGCGGCATGAGCCTGCATACTTGATTAAATGACTCCGGGTCATTAGTATGGTGTTTCCATAACTGCATGATCCGGAGTGAGTGGCGGTGTCGGCCTTTAAACGTTTCGTTCCCATTGTCATCAGCCTGTCGCTGGCAGCTTGCGCAAGTCTGCCGAAAGTCGCACCGGCAACCCTGGCAGAAAATGCGCAACAGTGTGTTGTGCTGGTGCATGGCCTCTGGCGCAGTGGCGCGGCGATGGATGTGATCGCACGCGACTTGAGTCACTATGGCTATATCACCGAGATTGTGGATTATCCCTCGACCTCAGCCGGTATCCCCGAGTTGGCTGAACAGTACCTCCATAAAAGTGTTGAAGATTGTCGAAGCCGCAAAGTCACCCAGATTCATATGGTCAGTCATTCCATGGGCGGCATTATTGTTCGCCAGTACTTACAAACTCATATACTACCGGAAGGAAGCAAAGTCGTGATGATGAGCCCCCCGAACCAAGGCTCGGAATTAAGCACTTACTTTGCCGATAGCTGGTGGTATGAATGGTTAGTCGGTCCGGCGGGAGCGTCTCTGCGCCAGGACGACGAAGGTATTGTCTCTGGACTGGCTCCGATTCAAGCCGACGTTGGTGTGATTGCCGCTTATCGAAGCTGGAGTCTCTGGCCGGAAAGCTGGTTGCCAAGCCCTAACGATGGCACAGTATCACTGAAAAGTATGGTGCTGGATGAAATGGATGATATGGCTTTTGTGAATGCCGGGCATGCCATGATGCGCTATAACGATGAAACGCATCGCTTGATTCGTAGCTTTCTGAAACATGGACAGTTTGAGAAAGGTGCAGAATCGGAATGGCCTGCCAGCCATGCAAACATACTCAGGTCAGTATCGCGTTCAGCGCAGCCCGAAGCTCCGGAAATTTAAATTCAAAGCCAGCGGTATTTACTTTTGATGGAACGGCGCGTTGCCCTTTCAGCAAAATTTCTTCTGCGAATTCGCCCAGCATCAGTTTGGCAATACCTGTCGGCATGTGTGCAAAGCAGGGGCGACGCAGGGTTTTAGCCAGCGCTCGCGCAAAATCAGCTTGTGGCAGTGCCTGAGGAGCCGCGGCATTCACGGGGCCGGAAATGTTGCTGTGCTCTAATGACCACTCGATCAGGCGAATTAAATCCAGCCTGTGAATCCAGCTCCATACCTGTTCACCGCTTCCCAGTTTTCCGCCCAGACCAAGGCGATAGGGCAGTAACATCGCTGCCAGGGGCCCGCCATCGGCTTCCAGGACGATACCAATGCGCACCAGAACAAGGCGCTCTGAACATTGCGTAGCTTTGGCTGCAGCCTCTTCCCATTGTTTGCAAAGCTGGTGGCTGAAACTTTCTACCGGGGCTGAATTTTCATCTAATGGCTGGTCTGACTGCGGGCCATACCAGCCCACTGCCGATCCATTCACCCAAACCTTAAGCGTCGCCTGTCGATGAATTAGCCAGTGCGTCAACTGCTCGGTGGTTTTGACGCGCGAGTCGATCAGTATCTGCTTCTGCTTGGCATTCCAGCGCTTGGCATCCAGTGATTCGCCAGCCAGATTGATGACCCCGTACAAATCGAGGGCTTCCGGCAGGCTATCCAGATCACTGAAATAATGCAGTTGTGCGCTATTTTTGGCCTGCCAGCGTTGTGCATGCCGCGTCCATACATAAATCTGGTAGCCTCGTTCCAGCAAGTGTCGAACAAGTGCCTGACCGATGAAGCCGGTACCGCCGGTTACGAGGAGTTGGCGCATGCGTTGAGCCCTATGTCATGAGGCAATTAGAAGTTGAGTTGCAGCCCGGCCGTAATTTGACGTGCGAAGTCCGGTATGCCGCCTTCAGCATTGTAGACGGAAGGCAGGGTATTGTCTTTATTCCAGAGGTTGCGAACGGTCAGATACAGATGATTTTGGGATGAAGATTTTCCTGGCAGCCGGTAACGCAGCCCAATATCGGTTCGGTAATAGTTCCCGGACTTGTCCGAAATATCCATTCCGAGTGTGTCAGATTGGCGATAGCTGGCCATGATGCGTTCATGCAGGGTTAGAAGTAAAGGCAGATCGGGTAATTGGTACTGAAGGTCGAAGGTCAGAAGCCACTTTGGAAAAGCGCCGTATTCAAGATCGGAATCCTTGTTTCTAGACCTGACGTAACTGCTGGCTGATTGCAGTGTCCAGCGCTCTATCTGGTGACGAGTGCTGAGTTCGAGACCATAGGCCGCATTCTTTCCTGTATTGACATACTGGTTGTCATTGCCGCTGCCAGTTGGGGTCAGGATGATGGCATCGTCCCAATGACTGCTGAACGCGGTCAGCTGCGTTTGGCCATTGTGATGACTGAAGATATTAATCCATTCATAGGTATCAATTTCACTGGGTTTAATATGCGGGTTGGGCACAGCGCCATCCACGCCACCTTCGCTTTCAATCGCAGTGGGAGCCCTGAATGCATGTCCATACAGCCATTTGCTCACCCAGTCCGGATTGACGCGATAAATCAGCCCAAGGCGTGGGGACCGGTGGGAACTAATGTCGGAATAGTCGTCGATGCGCATGCCGTAAACCAGTTGCCATTTTTGGTCGAGGAACTCCGTACTACCCTGCAAGAAGGCAAAGCGAATGGTGCGTTTTTTTCCCTCGTGGGAGCTTGTGCCATCTACATAAACGTCATTATCCGGGGATATGCGTCGAAAATAACTTTGTTTAATCTTGAGCTGGTCAATACCAATCCCATAAACAAATTTGGTGTCGAATGTATCAAAGGCCTGATTAAAATGGCTTTCAAAACCACTACGTCTCTCCTTGCTACCTTGGGAGAGTTCATGCGGGCAATAAAAAGGGTAAACAGCGGCTGGATCTGGTTCTGTCAGGCAGGAAAACGGCCCGAATGTCTCCAGATAGCGCCGGTTGTCGAAGCGCCATTCCTGTTTCGACTCCCAATGATATACCTGAGCCGAGACTTCCAGTGAATCTGACAATTGTCGCGCATAGTCTACTTGTCCGAGCCAAAAATCCGAATCCTGATCACTATGATCGAGATCTCTTACCACACTTGCACTGGAAAGATTTGCTGTGTCCGCAAAACCAACGAAAAACTGGGTACCAATACCGGCCTGATCTGCTGATTCATAGTGGCTTGTATAGGTATTGAGGCGCCAATACCCATTGAGCAGATCACCCGTCTCATAAGTTAAAAATGCACTGACATCGCTGAAACTGTGCTCTCGCGTACCGGCTTCCCTTTCACTGGAATAGGGGTTGGTGTATGCATACTCTATCCCCTGGCGTCCCTGGTGCTGCGTCGCAATGCCGCTATGCAGACGACCTTCCCCAAGCGAACTTGAGCTTAACCATCTGGTCGCAGTATAGGAGGGAGCGCCGGTGTCCACACGAACCTCGTCGTGGTCCTTGTCGAAGTTGCGTGTCTGGTAGGCCAGCACGCCGTGAAAAGCATCGCTGCCATAGAGGGTACTCCCTGGGCCTCTAATGACCTCAATTCGGTCCAGAAGGCCCAGACTGATAATGGGTTTATCGTAGAACGACGTGCCAAAGGTGAGCGTGTTCAGAGGCACGCCATCCAGCATATTGGTGACACTGCGTACTGACAGTTCTGTCGCATAACCCCGAATGGCGATGGCCTCGGCACCACCCCAGGTGGGCATGGCGAGCACCGAAGGCACCGATTCGAGCGCATCTCCAACACGACGCGCGCCTCGGTTTTCCCAGTCCTCGTGTTTCAGAAGGGAAACACTGGAGGCAACATCCAGTTCAGAGGCTTCAAAGACCGATGCCACGCTCAGCTTGATATTGACCAGCTCTGCCAACGATAGCTCAAACAGCGATGACTCAGCCTGTTCGGCAAAGGTGTGTGGTGCGTGGCAAAATACCAGAGCCACGAAAAGCAGCGTGCGGGCGAGATACCGGTTTGTTTTTGTTCTAAGTAGCATGGTAAGTGGCCAGTGAAAGCGTTCTTTTCACTATAGCCAAGATTGCTGCTCTTTGCAGACAAGAGCAGATTTATATTGCCCGCATTGGCAACTACCCGGAAAACGACTTCACGCCCCCTCTATGCTACTCCGGTGTTGTGCCTTTCTAACCGGCTTCAGCGACATCGTATTGTGCCTGGTACTCCTTTTCTTTCCATTGGGTTACCAGGTCACGGTTGTCATGTTGCCAGGGGTGAAAGTCGGTTCGAAAATACTCTCCATAAGGGCCACGCAGTCGCCTTACCAGGCCTTCCTTGCCGAACATAAACTGGTAGTAGCCGCGAATATCGCGCCAGCTAGGGATGGTTTTGGACCACCAAAGCAATAGCATCATGTACTTGGCTGTGCGCGCTGAAAACAGAGCAGTGGCCAGTTTTTGGGTACGCCAAAGCAGTTTACGGTCGCCGACACAGGACATGTACAGGTCGAAAGCGACGCTCTTATGCTCAATTTCTTCGACGGCATGCCAGCGCAGCAGGGAGGCGATGGTATCGTCCATGCCTCTCAGTATATTGGGGTTGGTCAGAAACTCGTGCGCCAGGATCGCTGTCTGATGCTCAAATCCGACCGTAAAGGCCAGGCGAGTACGCGCATCCCGCCCACGTAAAGACTTTGCCAGATCCTTTTCAAAAACTTTTTCGACACCCAGCGCATCAAAACCCAGGGTGGTGAGTACCTTGTTGAAGTCCCTGTGCTGCTTGCTGTGGTGGGCCTCCTGTCCGATAAAGCCCCGGATCTGGCGCTGCATTTCCGGGTCGGTTACCTGCTTCTGGTGCAAGCGGACAGAGTGAATAAACTCGGCCTCTCCCGCTGGAAAGGTTGCCGACAACGCTGCGATATAGGCGGATTTCAGGACATTGTTGTCGAAGAACGCGCGTTGCTCGACGTTTGCATAAGGGAACTGCATACGACGGGGACGAACGTCGACGGGTGTATGGTTTACGGGTTGACTTGGCATGCTCATAAGGTCTCACCTTTTGATTTTCAGGGCTGCACAGGTATGGATTCGTCGCACCAGCGGATTTTTGTTTTCCGCTGTTTGGGTATGTTCGGCAATTGTGCGCACTTGAAACAGGTGCTACGGTATCAATGCAATGGTTATTTGAGCTCAAACTGATGACGACACCCAATGCAGAACAGTTTTTATCGGCTGGTGAGTATCTGGCAGTGGTGCGTGATTTTGCTCTGAGCAAAGGCATCTCACCCGCCCAGTTGCTGGAAGGGAGCCAGATCCAGTGGCAGGACTTAATTCATCCGCCCGAGCTGGTCAACAATCTGATCGTAAACAAGGTCGGCATCAATCTCTTTGCCTACCTTGAAAATCCGGTTGCTGATGCCACTGAATTCGGCTTACGGATGACGGCAGCCAGTCATGGTGCGCTTGGCCTTGCTGTGCAATACGCCAATAATCTTGATGAGGCCTATGACATCCTCAAGCATTTCTACAATACCCGGATTAACTCTCAGGACGTGAGAATTCAGGAAACTTCCGGGGACATCAGGGTCTTTCTGGAGAACAAATTTGTTGATGAAGAGGTCGGGCCCGCGGTGCAACAGTTTTTTGATCTGGCAACGCTGGTGAGCATCGCAACAAATACCTTTCATGCTCTGGATATGACCGGACTGCGCGGGCAAATTCGACTGTTAATCAATACCCCTGAGCCAAGGTTTTTCCCGCATGCTTCATTAGAGGGCATTAAAACCCTGTTTGAGCAGGAGACGATGGAGCTTCGTTTGCCGGTGGCATGGAAATCAGCACCGCTGCGCGCGGCAAACCCGGCGGTAGTGGAGGCAGCGCTGGAAACCTGCGAACAGGAATTGCAGCGTATTGCTCCCAATGACTGGCTCGAGCAAGTAAAGCAATTTCTATTGAGGGAGCTTTCAACGATGCCTTCCCTGAATGACATCGCCGCGCAATTCTACATGTCGCCGGCGACCTTTAAACGGCGTCTGGCCGAATATGGTGTTTCCTACTAGGATGTCAAGAACGAGCTGCGTCTCGCTCAAGCACTGAGCCTGATGCAGCAGCCTGGCAGCTCTGTAGAACTGGTCGCGGAACAGCTCGGATTCAGCGACGCTTCCAATTTTACCAAAGCCTTTAAAACCTGGACCGGGAAGACGCCCAGGCAATATTCTGAAACACGCTAGCGCAGCTTCTCTAAACGTCTATCAGGCTTTATTTGCTTGCTGAGCTGACAAGCTTGCTCAGTGCGTTTTCCATTTTTTTCAGAATCTCTTCGCAGCCTCGCACCCCGTGCCTGTCTGCCAGATAGGATGGGCTGTTGTAGGATAGCCACACCTGTCCCTTGTCATCCTCCCAGGCCAGGGCTTTCTGAGGCAAATCCAGCGCGATACTCTGTTGACAGCGCATCAAGGGGCTACCCATGTTCGGGTTGCCAAAAATAAGCAGCTCGGTAGGGCGAAGCGATTGGCCTGCTTTCTCGGCATTTTCTGAATGTTTGATGCGCGTAAATACAGTCAATCCTTTGGTGTCGAGAATCTGTTCCAGCTTGTCGAGGCTCGCTTCGACACTGTGCTTACTTTTGATGGACTCCATGCCTGTTGCTGCAACTGCGGCAGTTGAAACCGCTAGCAGAATAAGCAGACTGCAAATGGATAGATATTTCATGATGACCTCTCTCTGTTGCATGGAAATACTTGAATGGAACAATCTGTCTGGCTTTACCTCTGGCTCCAGTGCATCGTTTAGCCTCGATCATCACAAATGTCGATAAAACATGCACTGGTAAGCTGCGCCAGATCGGCTGGCGCCAAACATAATTCCAGGCCGCGTCGACCGCCGCTGACTGCGATTTCACTCAGTGCCTGAGCCGAGACATCAATGACGGTGTCCAGTTTCTTTTTCTGTGCCAGAGGACTCACACCTCCGGGAACATAACCGGTACTTCGTTGCAGGTCCAGCGGATCGGCCATGGCTGCTTTTTTTGCCTTGAAGGCCGCAGCTGCTTTTTTCATATTCAGTTGACGCCCCGCTGGCAAAAGCGCAATGGCATTCCTGTGATTGTCCAGCCGGATCATCAGGGTTTTGAATACCATGTCTGCCTGGAGCCCGAGTTTATCAACGGCCTCCAGGGCATAGGAATCTGCTCCGGGCTGATGCGCGTATTGTAAAAGGCGATAGGGAATCTTCTTTGAATCAAGAAGTCCAACCGCGGGTGTCGACATAGTGCTTCGTTCCGAATTAAGGTAACCATGGTTGGCATAAGCTTAACACTCAACATAAATCAGAAGTGATGGGGCAGGCAAATGAAATCTCGGTGGCTAACGGTGCTGATCATGGTCCTGTTTCTGGGCGGCTGCAGCGCCTTCAGTTTTCTGTTTGAGCGACTCGACTGGCTGGTTGGCTGGAAACTGGACCAGATGTATCAGCTGGATGAAGCCCAGGAACTGATTGTGGAGGAAGGCAGCGAAGCCATGCAGGACTGGTTTCGACATGAAGCCTTTCCGCTCTGGGTCGAGCAGCTCCAACAAAGCCGCTCGCTTTGGCGCGAAGGGAAGCAGCAATCTGCGTTGCTCAATATGCAGTCCGTGTTTGAGCAAGGTTGGCAATCCTTTTTGCAGGCGGTGAAACCGGAGGTGGTGCGTTTTGCCTTGACTCTGGATGCACAGAACGCGGAGCATTTCCGGCAGTACAACACCGAGCAACAAAAGGACTGGTTCGAGTATGCTCGTTCGGGAGAGGCCAAGGTGGAAAACCGTATTGAGCGTCTGGAAGACTGGTTTGGCGATCTTGATCCGGGTCAGGAGGCGCGCGTGGCCCAGCATATTCTTCTGTATCCGAATGAATATACCATTCGCATCGATAATAACCGGCACTGGAACGAACGCTTGTTGCAGGCCTCGCTTGCCGGGGACACGGAAGCGCTGTCAGCCTGGCTGGATGATCCGTCGCAATGGTGGACGGAAGACTACCGGCAATTGAGGGCCTTCAACCGTGCGGCGATGGAGGGGCTGCTGTTTGAGCTGCTGCCAACGCTAAGTGCGGATCAACAAGAAGCGGTGGATGACAAAGTCAGTGATTGGATCAATTCACTGGTCGATGTCATGGGCGCACCTTGAGTCTGCATCAAGGGGCGCAGATGCTCCATTCTGTGGGGTTTCTAAACGGGGCTAATTAACGCTGGGTGGAGAGGTACGCGGGTGCCATTCCCACCATTGCTGTTTCCCTTCCTGTGTATCGTCTTTCTTGCGTACAATATCCCAGGTCACAAAAAAATCCGGGTCCTGTATGTCGATACCAAAATCCGGCTGGCGGTAGTGGCCTTTTGGCGCAACAAACCAGGCTTCCAGTCCTGGTGGCAAATGAAACTCCGGTAGCCCTTCCGGCCCGATCTCTGCGCCGGGAATGGGCATCAGGCGCACCGTAATACCTTCCTCCGCATCCACTTTGATCACAGTCCCTGCGTGTTGTGCCTGCTTGAGTACTTCTCCCTGACTGCTCATATAGGTGAGGCCGATCAGGCAGGTTTTGTTCAGTAGTTGGTCCAGAGTCATAAAGGTCTATTCAGGTCTGTGAAGTGAAAGAGGACAGCATGCCGCGCTCAAGCGCCAAGATAAATAGCTCGGGCATGCGCGCGGGGTGGCCGTTATTAAGATTGATGCAGGCAAAACGCATGGATGCGGTCAGCAAGGTTTTCCGGTCCGATTCCCGGATAAGTTCAAAAGCGCGTGCGCAAGTGAAACGCCGGTCATTCTCCGTAATCCAGGTGCCGAGTACCAGTGAATCATTGGCATAGGACGCCGCGCGATAATCTATCTCGGTGCGTGTAATTGCCATCGCATAACCTGCTTGTTCCATTTCGTCCCAGCCACACCCCAGGGAGGTGATATGCATCCAGGCAATCTGTTCAAGCCAGGCAAGATAACGCACGTTGTTGGTATGGCCGAGGCGGTCCGTATCCTCTGGGCTTACCCTGATGACTTGCGTATAAGGGTTTGGGCGTTGCCAGTGTAAAGGGGATTGTGTACTTTCCATGAGCGCTATCTTAAGGGCTGCCTGAAAAGAAGACCAGTTTTGTGGCCATGCCGGCGGGAAGATGCCGGCGCTGTCGAGAGCGCCCTCGTATGTTGAGGCTGTGAAAATGGAAACAGTGTTTCAGGCTTGCGGCTGCACAAGACATCAACGACAAAGTAAACTGACGCCTGATAAATTAAACGGATGAATGGGCGATGGAGTCCGGAGCAGTATTTTCCGAATGTAAACGTTATCGCTATGCCTTGTGGCGGGCTTGGGATCGAGGCCGCCGCCAGCTCATGTTTATCGGACTGAATCCCTCAACAGCCGATGAGAAGCATAACGACCCTACGATTAAACGCTGTATTCAGTTTGCGCAGGACTGGGAATTTGGCGGCGTCATGGTTGTCAATCTGTTCGCCTACCGCGCCACCAAACCGGTAGACCTGTTTGCTGCAACTGATCCGGTCGGACCAGAGAATGATGCATGGCTGGCAAAACTGGCTGATGAAGCTGGAATGATCGTTGCTGCTTGGGGTAATGATGGATCGAAGCATCAGCGCTCTTTGGATGTGCGTAAGCGCTTCCCGGAACTCTTCTGCCTCAAAGTAAACAAGTCCGGAGAGCCCGCGCATCCTCTTTATCAACCCAAATCGGCCCGGCCGATGCATTACCATGCGCCAATGAGATTGCCTGAATGTCCGAATTAAAGACCTATTATCTGGAAATGAACGCCCCGTCCGAGTTGAAAGCCAAAGCAAAACCGGGCGCGCTGGCCATCACTGAAGCCGAGATCAAGGATTTTCGGCTGAACCGTTTTCTTTACCAGCTGGTGGGTGAAGCCTGGCAATGGACAGACAAACTTTCCTGGTCCGATCGGGACTGGCAGGCATATGCGGAACGCAAGGACTTGCGTACTTGGGTGGCCTATTCATCAGGAGCTATTGCGGGTTATTTTGAGCTGGAGAAACAGGCGGACGAACATGTCCAGATTGTCTATTTTGGCTTGTCGCCGAAATTTATCGGCAAGGGCTTTGGTGCCGCATTATTGTCCCATGCAATCGCAGAAGCCTGGGGCTGGGGAGACACTCGGCGGGTATGGGTGCATACCTGCAGTACCGACCACCCTTCCGCTTTAGCCAATTATCAGGCCCGGGGATTCAGATGCTATCAAACACTCTATGGCGAGCCACCTGTCGCAGCGGGTTAGTCAGCACTTGCTAAATGCTTCTATTCCACGATGGAGGCATTACCCGGGCTGCTTCTCAAAGGTTTTGACGCCTTCGGGTATCTCATACCAGTCCTGTTTTTCACTGACCCAGATATGGGCAATTGGACGTATCAGCGCAGTGTCGTCGAGAAGCGCAGGCTTGAGCTTGATCTGCTCGGGTTTTGCCGGATTGTAGTGGTAGATACGGTTGCCGCATTGCGGGCAGAATTTCGCAGCGCTGATATTGCCGCTTTCTGCCGTGCGTGACCAGTCCTGCATCGTGCCCGAGAATTCTACCTCTCCGGCATCGACCATCGCGGTAATACTGAAAGCGCTGGTAGAGAGCTTCTGACATTCCTTGCAATGGCAAGCGACGATCATGGAGGGTGCGGACAATAAGCGGACGCGGACATTGCCGCATTGACATGTGCCTTCTAATGGAAATTTCATTGCAGTCTCCTGTTGTGCCTTGGTGGAGGACGGCTAATTGAACAGGCACCGTCCCGATTTGTGCAGGCGACGCCATGTCATTCAGCTATCCGCACGCGTGTGACTGAAACACCTTCTATTCGGAACTTCAATAGTGACGACAGGTTTACCTCCAAGACGGTGGTGCATTAGACTAGCGACTCCAATAGCGAAAACAAAAAAAAGATGCATAAACTATCCGGATCGCAGCCCTCTGGGCTAAGGCAGGGCACTGTCAAACTTAAAGTGCTTGTTGTAGAAGACCATCCAGTATATCTGGATGGCTTGAAACACATACTTTCCAGAATGGGTGATGCGCTGACCCTTATTTGTGTCGAAACTGTCAGTGATGCGCAGCGCTATTTGAATGAGCAGGGGGATTTTGATCTGGTGTTGCTGGATTTGGGTCTACCTGATGAAGGTGGCTTGTCGCTGCTCAATTTTATTTCCCAGCATAAACTCTTTGTTCCGGCCGTGATCCTGTCGGCTTCCGATAGCAGACGGGACGTACAGCATGCCTTACAGTGCGGAGCTAGCGGATTTATCTCCAAAGCGAGTAACAGTGAGGAAATTCTGACAGCGATCAACCAGGTGCTTGAGGGTGAAATCTGCTTGCCCTCTTTTTATCAGCAAGAAGGCAACACGCAGGTTCCTAGCGAAACGGCCGGCTTTCCAGAGCTGACGCCTCGGCAGAAGGAGGTGTTGCAATTGGTCTGCGAAGGCTTGCCCAACAAGAAGATTTGCCAGCGATTGAACCTCACAGAGCACACGGTCAAAAGCCACCTAAAGACCCTGTTTGCCACGCTCAAGGTGCATAACCGGACCGAGTGTGCCCGCGTCGCGCAGGAATGGCATTTACTGGGCTGACTCTCTCGTCAATTATCCTGTTTGAGGCCGTTCCTGCGGAGCAGAGGTCGTCTGGTCCAGATAGTGGCGGATCACGAGCCGGAATTTTGCCGGAGAGAAGGGCTTGTAAAGGACTTCTGTCAGTGTTCGGGCGTCTGTCCCAAAGTGTAGTTTTATTTCCTCGGATAAGTTTGCCTGAGTGTTTGCTGTGACCAGAATCACTGGTAATGATTGCCTGTCCCGAGATCGGATTGCCTGAATCAGGTCCAATCCATTCCAGTGACCGTTTTCATGCAAGGCCTCGGGAAATTGGTAATCACAGACCAGAAGGTCGATTTTCAGATCCGGAATGGCCTTGATTGCAACGTCCGGTTCGCTAAAGCTGCTTACTGCGAATCCCCAGTGCTGCAGCAATTGTGCGGTTGAATCGAGAATGGCCGGGTCATCGTCGATGACCGCGATATGCTTGTTATGAACCTGCGCGAAACGAAGCGGTGGCGCTGGTGTTGACTCAGGGGCAGCTACGGCTTCCGCTGCCTGAAGGCGGAACCAGAAACAGGCGCCTTTTCCGGGTGATGAATCGACGCCGTGCCCAATCTCCAGAACATTGCATAGCTGTTTCACAATGGCCAGCCCAAGCCCCATCCCCGGTTGCGAACGGCCTTTCAGCCTTTTGAATGCCTCGAAGATTTGCGAGGTTTGATCTTGGTCAAATCCCAGCCCATCGTCGCGCACTTGAAGCAGAATGTGAGTGCCCTGATTCGACCAGGTAATACTGAGGTTGGTGGCCTGCGCATGTACGAAGCTGTTTTCGCAAACGTTGCGCAGAATACGTTCGAGCAATAAGGGGTCAGTTCTGACCCAGCAATGCGGGCTTCCTTCAAGACGAATGTTTAGTCCTTCCTGACGGGCCCTGAATTGCAGTTCACGTTCCAAAAACCGCATTCTCTCGGATAATTGAAAAGTTTTTATACGGGTTTCAATGACGCCGGTCTGTAGTCGGGACATATTGAGCAAGGAAGACAACATCGTATTCAACTGCCGGGTTGACGCCTTCAGCTGAGCGGCCAATTGACGGTGCTTGCCCGGTTCCAGCTCGCTTTCCAGTGTTTCCACTAACAGGTTCATGGCATGCAGTGGTTGTCGCAGATCGTGACTTGCAGTGGCCAGCAAACGCGTTTTGGATGCGATTTCTTCCCGATCTTTGGCCTGAGCCTTCGCCACCAGTTTTTCGTTTCGGAACAGCTGTTGCCGGGAGCGATCCTGCAGTGCGCTGCCCAGCGTACCCAAGACATTCAGAGTTAAGATAAACAGGGCGTTTGAGGCGAGTTCTTTCACGGGAGAATCGAGCAAATATAGCGCAATGAAGTAAACGACAGAAACAATCAACGAACCCAGGGTCGCATGGCTTTGTGGCATTCCCATCAGGAAATACCCGAACACCATCAAAAGCAGCAGTCCGTCATAGGGCAGGTCAAACTGCTGGCTGCGTGCCGTGTAGATAATCGCTACGATAGCGGTGCCAGCTACCACATAGGCAAACAGGTAAAAGTACGCGAAACGTCGGGAGGGCCAGTTCAGGTAGGTGGTAATCAGCACAAGTCCGATCATCGGACACACCACAAACAGGCGAATAGCCATTGTTATGCGGGAAATATCAGGGGGAAGTGTGTAATAGTCCAGCAAGGTGTAGGCCAGAAAAATGGTAATGCCTGCCCAGGAGATTGTCGGCACGCGTTTAATTAATCTCTGGTGTCGGTAGTCCTCGAAACGCTCTGGTAAGTCCTGATGGACCTCAGGTTCTGAGTCAGTGAAGGAGGCAGTTTTTTCGGCTGGCAAGGGTATCAGTGTCCTGTCGGGTGTTTCGTATTGTCAAACATCAGTATGGTTAATGTTAGCCCAGCCAGCCCCGAAATACCGCTAACTCGGTCCCGGGCGGTAGATTGGGGTCATTCAGAAAAATCACGGCCGAGTGCATTTTTATATAGCCCTGTTTCCAGTTTCGTTCTTGCTTTGATAGGGTCGGCTTTGGTCGGGACAGCCGCAATTTCGGCGATATAGTCTTCAGGAAAATCATGCTCTCTTGCGCCAATCAGGACATGTTGTTTGTACCACTCAAATGGTTGAATTGATGCATCTATATCGGTGGCGTAGTAAAACCAGGCCGCGTAACAAACGCCCTCGCTACTCATTACGTCTGCCTGTTTTTCCTCATACCCGACATGAAGTCCTTCGATCTCATCGAGAATATTTTTGTCGCTGTCGGCGATGTCATAAACCACGCCGTAAACCCTGTCACCGGATTGGCCGGTGAAAAAGCATCGCATTTCGCCGAATGATCGACATGGCTGACCTTATGGAAGCGCAAGGCATGCGCCCTCAAAACAGCCTTGGACACCAGACGGGCCGAGGGTGCGCGTGACAATAGTCGCTGTTTGGAAAGGTTGGAGCCATAAGCAAAGTAAAGCATGTGCTCAGCCGGATAATGCCGCGACGCGCTTAATATTCGCTTGAACTGCCCTATTGTTCATAGAAAATGTACCCCTCAATGGTGATTGGTTTATGTCAAAATCGCTTGAATTTGCTGTGCTGCACTGGCGCTCATTGCCAAGCCCGATTAGTATGGCGAAAAATGCTGCAACAAGGGCCGGAAACATGACCAGTATCGCTCATCAACTGCAACAATTTGCCAAGACCTGGATCAATACGACGGCACAGCGAGCGGATTCTGAATCTGCGCTTGATCGCTACAAATTGACCGCTAGTCTAAAGTTGTTAACCCGTTATGTCGGGAAGGCCATTCCCTTTGCTACGCGAAATGGCTTCGAGGTCATTGATTATCGTCCGGGCTATATCAAAACGCGGATTCCGCTGAAACCGAATAAAAATCATTTTAATGCCATGTATGCTGGCGCCCTGTTTACGGTCGCGGAACTGCCGGGCGGAATTCTGTCGCTGTTGAATTTTGACGAGCAGTTCTATCCTATCCTGACCGAAATGACGATGCGCTACCTGAAACCGGCGCAGAGTGATGTCACGGTTGAATTCCATCTGACGCAAGAGACCCTGGACAGGATTCACAGCGAGGCCCGTGCGCAAGGCAAAAGCCTGTTCAGTCTGGAAGGCGAAATCAAGGATCGGGACGGGAAGATTGTCGCGACCAGCACGGCGCAGTATCAGGTCAGGCAGCGCTAGTTTTTATGGCCGGGGCGGGTCAAGCAATTACTGGAACAGGTTTGAAGGATGGAAGACAGGTGACGAGAAAGGCGGTTTCCGCGGTCATTATTGCCAAAAATGCAGCCAATGATTTACCTGCCTGTCTGGATTCAATTCGTTGGGTTGATGAAATTGTGCTGGTCGACAGTGGCAGTGATGATGAGACCATTGCCATTGCCGAATCCTATGGCGCGAAGGTGTTCCAACACACGGACTGGCCGGGTTATGGCCCGCAACGGCAGCGGGCACAAAAACATGCCAGCCATGAATGGATTTTCATGATCGATGTTGATGAACGCGTCACGCCCGAGTTACGAGCCTCGATTGAGGCCTTACTGGAAGCCCCCGATCCGGATAAAGTGTACTGCTTCGATCGTGTCAGTGATTTTTTTGGGCGATTGATTCACAGTAGCGGCTGGTATCCGGACTGGGTTGAGCGTCTCTACCATACCGCACATTTTGCCTATGATGACGCCCAGGTACATGAGCGTGTTCGCTGCACGGAAAGCCAGAAAGTCCGGCTCTCGGGTGAGTTGCTGCATTACACGACCAGCAGTTACGATGCTTTCATGAAAAAATCGCTTCGCTATGCGCAGGACTGGTCAAATGAGCGATATCAGCGTGGCAAAAGAACCTCCGCGCCAGGTGTTTTTGTAAGAAGTTTGGGAACATTTCTAGTTAAATATCTGCTTCGGCGCGGTTTTACTGAAGGCAGGCATGGCTTAATGCTGGCGGGTGTTTCTGCCGTTTATACCTTTCATAAGTACGCTGCACTATGGGTTTTGCAACAAAAAGAACAACAGAGCAAGTCTTTGTGATCGCCGGGTTCATAGGCCGTCGCCAGTTCGGTAGAACGGACATTTTACTTGCGTGATTTCGGCCCCGGGCAGTCTTTGCCCATGCCATAAAAAAGGCTAAGCTCCTGCACTTATGGCATCTTGGTGCGTTCCAGTCAGCCAGAAAACGGGATTCAGCAACACTTAACACAGGATCAGGAATGACTCAGGGAAAAAACACGCCGGGGGAGATGGCAATTGCCGGTACTCACGATACTGTCGTCAAATATGTTAAAAATCACTTTCCGCAACAATCTGCATTGCGGGTTCTCGACCTCGGTGCAGGGCAGGGTTCGCTGTCACTCAAGTTAAAACAGGCGGGCTTTGATGTGAGGGCCTGTGATCTGGATGCTGATAACTTTCGGGTTCCGGAAATCGAATGTCTTGAAGTCGATGCCAACGGAGAATTGCCTTATCCGGATGGCAGTTTTGATCTCGTGATCTCGGTGGAGGTGGTAGAACATATTGAAAACCATGGCTCTTTGTTTTCCGAGGTCCAGCGCGTATTAAAAACCGGTGGCCACTATGTGCTGACAACGCCAAACATACTGTCACTCAAGTATCGGCTGGGTTTTCTCTTTACCGGTTATGGCTATTCGTTTGGTCCTCTCGAGCCAGGCGTGAAGGCGCCCGCTGAACAGCATATTTCTCCTTTTTCCCTTGACCGCTATACCTGGTTGCTGTCGTTGTCCGGTCTTCAGGTCGTTGATGTCGCGGCAGATAAACTGCAATCCACCTCGAAATGGTTTTACTGGTTAATGCCTTTCATTCGCCTGTTCGCCCGCAAGAAGCATGGTCGGTCTGATAGTGTCCGACAGCTGAACAGCCGGGTCGCGCTGCTGGGGCGTACCCTGATGGTGCTGTCGCGAAAGTCCGGGGACCTGAGCGCTTCGAAATAGAAAAGTGCCGGGAAGGTTGCTGTCGATGTAAACAAAGCAAAATTCCCGAAGATCTGTCGACTATTCGACCGCATCTGATCCCTGTTCTGCATTAATATGCGGGGCCATTGCCAAACACTTACCCGTAGAAGTCCAGATATGTTCAATCCCAGATTGGAAGCCCTTCGGGGCATCGCTGCGCTCATGGTCGCATTGGGCCATTCCTTCATCGTTGTCAATATTGCCTATATGGCCGGGCCTTACGCGGTTCACTATTCCGACCTTCATGGCATGGAACAAATACTGACGCGGGGAATGTTCGTTATTTTTAATGGTGGTGCTGCGGTGAGCGTGTTTTTTGTGCTCAGTGGCTATGTTCTGGGGCTGTCACTGAACCGCAAGGCTGAAACTGGTGAGGCAAACGGACTTGCCGGCGCTCTGGGCTTTATGATCAAACGGCTGTTGCGGCTGTTTCCGGCCCATATTGCCAGTCTCACATTGATCCTCATATCACTGGCTTTGTTCCATGAACATTTTGTCTTCCCCAATGCGTCTTCCTGGTTTACCGGTTTCTATCGGAGCAGCCTGTCGGTAGAAAATATTATCGACAATTATCTTTTGCTGGAATCCAATCTGAACCCCGTAACCTGGACCTTGCAAGTCGAATTGCTGATGTCCCTGCTGTTTCCACTGGCATTTGTGCTATGCAGAAGCTTGCGTTTGCCGGGTAACCTGATTGCATTACTGGTGATCTATTACTTCTGTGCACAACTGAAGAACTTCTTTCTACTGTACAGCTTTATGTTTTACAGTGGCCTGATCATTTCCCAGATCAATCCTAGGGTGCTGTCCGGGATACCTCGCTGGGCCAGCAGTATGATACTGGGGCTGGGGCTTGTGCTGCTTTTGTCAGCGCGGCTGGTGATTGGCAAAGTCACGCTGGACATTGCGACCATGGAGTGTATCGGTGCGGTGCTGATCATTCTGGTATTGGCGAACCGGCTTGAAGGTCGCCTGACAGGAAACTTTCTGGATAAACCCTGGGCCCGAATGCTGGGCCGTGTTTCCTATTCTTTCTATGTCCTGCACTTTATCGTTCTGTATTGGCTGGCTTATCTTGCGCTGTTCCACGTGGCCCCGGCCTGGGTCGATAGTCACCGCTTTCTGTTTGGCCTGGCGCTGGCGGTAGCGTCTATCCCTCTGGCATTGATTCTGGCCCATTTTTCCTTTGAATGGGTCGAGAAACCATTTATCAGATGGGGCAGCGATATGAACCGGAAGTTTGTTTCGGTTTTCAGCCGTGGCGCGACAACGACGGTGCCGTTTTCGTTTAAAACCCTGTTGGGTGCGTACCCCGGAGTGGCGATAATACTGGCAATGATTCCCCTGTTATATCTGGCACAGGGTACGCAGTTCTTTGGCCGCTCCGGTATTTATCTTCCTATGAATCTGGAACAGCATGATTTCGCTTTCAGTGATTTTATGAACTTTCATGTGTTGGCGCTGGCCTACCCTCTCAGTGTTGCGATGGCTTGCCTGTATTACCTGATGCAACCCGGCAGTTTCAAAAGATGGCTTGTCAGCTCGGCCTGTATTCTGCTTCTGGGCATCGCCATGATCGGCGTACATTTTTTCACGACGCTCGGAATGAAAGGTCTGCAGATTTTCGATGTTGGGCAATCCGGGAATTTTATGCTGGCCTGGCTGAGTGCTTACGGCACTGTGTACTACGTGGTCTGGTCGATGCTGGCGGGTATTCTGGTAACGGAGTGGCTTGGACGTTGTCCATCCTGGCTCGTGATGGGCGCTGTACTTTCCGGGTTGGTACTGATGTTCTGGGGCCCCGGGTTCGCATTCACCTCCGAGCTGCCATACCTGTTCGCGCCATGGAGTCCACTGAATGCCTTTCCCGTCGCCAGCATTGTCGTATGTATGCATCAACACCGCGACTGGTTGCGGGATAAGGCCTTGCCGGCTGCTCTGGTTCTGATTCTGGTAGCTATTGGATTTGCCGTCTTTGAATGGACACATCTGGTGTCCGCCCAGCATGGTAAAGCACAGCTGGCCGCATTACCGACCGTTAGCCGTGTCTCTCTGATTGTTCTGGCCAGTGCTATTCTGCTATTGGCGATACATGGCCGGCTACCGAAAAGTCATTTCTTCAGTATGCTCGCGCGGTATGCCGGAGTCGTCTGTTTGATCTACCCGGTCGTTGTGCCGCTTGGCACTAAAGCCGCAGCATCACTGGCAGTGAACCAGTCCACGTTTCAGCACTGGACGCTGGCTTTGTCTTTTGTTGCTCTTTATACGGTAGGGTTTGTCGTCAGTCGTATTCCGATTCCGAACCACCGGAAGAGACAGGGTCGTAATTTATCCCAGCCGGACGCAACAATTTCAAGCCAATTGTAATTGCATTGCCTGCAGGAGGTTTCTGGCCAGCCGCTCCCTGATAGGGTGGATTACTTGCGCGAGGATGCCAGCACAAAGGCTTCAAATTCCTTATCGACGCCGAAGATATGCCGTTTCAACCACTCTTCCAGAAACTGTGACAAAGAGGTCCGGATCTGGTGGCTCAGATTGTCGGGGTCGCGGGACAGTTGCCCAAGTTCTTCACGAAATCGGTTGTGGGCCTGAATATGCTGCATCATTTTGGGGTATTGGAGTTCCTGCATGTAGGCTTCTTCAAGGCAGAAATGGTGGTCTGCATACAGACGCAACTGATGAATGACAGAGCAGTCAAATTCCTCTCGTCTTAAATCATCCAGCAAGCGGAACAGGGTTTGATGCTGGGCGTCTTGCCAGATCAGTTCGCTAGTTTTCATCATGGCAATCTCCCGGTTGCCGTATTTATACCTGAAATACGACGCGGCTTTCGGTGAATCATCTGCTTACGTTTTTGGTAGCGCCCTGTCGGTCAACTATGATGGAAGCGGGAGCTTGCTTCAAGCAAAGACGCAGAGCGCTTGACCGGCGTCAATTTGAGACACCGGCCGGTTGGCACCGAAGCAAAGATTTTGCCGGGCGAGGTTCTGGCAGCGTAATATGCCAGGGATACTAACCCTGCCATGTCATTGGTGGTTCGGAACGAGTGAGGGCGCATGATGTATGTCGTAATATTTAGAGCAAAGGTCAAGCATCAGGGGCAGGATTATCAAGAGACAGCGGAACGCATGCGCGAGCTGGCCATGCAAAACTATCGTTGTCTTGATTTTATCTCCATGTCGGAAGGTGACGAGGAGTTGAGCCTGTCTTACTGGCCCGATGCTGAGGCGATCCAACGGTGGCGGCAGGATCCCGAGCACAAAAAAGCGCAGGCGATGGGAGAAAAATACTGGTATGAAAGCTATCAGATTGAGGTGAGTGAAGTGAAACGCCATTATCGAAGTAAAGGAACAGGTCATGAGTAAGCTGAATGATGAAGATTTTGCCGGCGTGGTCGAGGCGGCACCCTTGGTGTCTTTGGATCTGATTGTCCGGAACCACGAGGGAAACATCCTGCTGGGTTACCGTAATAACAAACCTGCTCAGTCGTTCTGGTTTGTGCCGGGTGGAAGGGTGCGGAAGAACGAGCGTCTGGATGACGCGTTTACCCGGCTGACGAATATAGAACTCAAGCTCGATATAAGCCGACAACAAGCGGCTTTTCTGGGGCCATACGAACATCTGTATTCGGATAATTTTATGGGACGCGAGGGCAGTGGGACGCACTATGTAGTGCTGGCGTATGAACTGCAATTAGCGCCCGACCAGCAGTGTTCTCTCGATGACCAGCATGCTCGACAGCGTTGGTGGTCAACGGCCGAGCTGTTGGCGGAAGATCGCGTTCACCCGAATACCAAAGCCTATTTCGACGAACGCTTTATTTTTTGAAGTGTCACTTTTTATCTAGGCGCGAGTGCGGCAGGCATCAAAGTCGATGCCTTTCAGGTGCGGTACCATGTTGCATGGCCCCTGTCGGCTGTCCAGTTGCGCATCAATAATGTTTTCCCAGGCGGTGCGGCAGGCATTGGTGGAGCCTGGCATACAAAAGATCGCGGTTTGATTGGCAAGTCCGGCCAGCGCACGTGATTGTAGCGTGCTGGTACCGATTTCCTGATAGGAAATATGTCGAAACAGCTCGCCGAAACCCTCAACAACTTTATCCAATAAGACCGTGACTGCCTCTGGGGTACTGTCACGTCCGGTGAATCCGGTTCCCCCGGTCACGAGAATGGCCTGGATATGCTCGCTCGCAATCCAGGTGCTCAAGCGTGCGCGAATTTTGTAAATATCGTCGATCTCAATGGCCTTGTCGGCCAGTGAATGTCCGGTTTTTTGTAATGCCTCGGCCAAAAACTGGCCGGAACTATCGTTTTCCTCGGTGCGTGTGTCGGATACTGTCAGCACCGCGATGTTAAGTGGAACCAATTGTTCGGTTGTGTTGTGCCCCATGGGGTCTCCTGTCTGCTTTAACGGCTGTTCGTTTGTGATCGGGCATCCGGTGCTGTGTTGTCGCTGTTGTCGGTGCTATCCACCCAGCATGGCCAAGTGGTGAGTGTCGCGGCTGTCGTTGTCCTGCAATCGGTGTCCTGCCCATTTCTGATAGCTTATCGCTTGCAGCAGTTCTGATAAACCTTGTTTGTCGCCGCGCTGTAAATAAGGCCGCAAATTGGCGTCAGCTTCATGAAACAGACATAAATGCAGATTGCCGTTGGCAGCGACACGCAGACGGTTGCAGTCGGCACAGAAGTTTCGACTGTAGGGCATAATCAGACCGATGGAGCCCGTGTAATTGCTATGTTTGAGTTCCAGTGCCGGGCCTGCCAGCGGGGACTTTGGTTGCTGCACCCAGCCCCGATCCAGAAGTTGATCCAGAACCTTTTGACCCGAGACGTGCTGGCGCGTGTAAAAATCGATATTGTCGTTGGTGCGCATCAGCTCGATCAAGCGAAGACTGACGGGCTGATAGCGCACAAAGTCAAGCAATGCATTCAGGTCGCCGGCATTATACTCCCGCATTAAAACCAGGTTCAGTTTGACCTGCAGGCCAAGCGCCAATGCGCGATCCAGCGATTTCAGCACGGCTGCCAGCTTGTCATGGCCGGTGATCGCCTGAAAGGTACGCGGGTCCAGACTGTCAGCGCTGAGGTTGAGGTGCTTCAGGCCTGCCGCTGCCAGGGCATCAATCTGTTTGTACAGCCGGTAGCCATTGCTGGTCATGGCGACTTTTTCAATGCCCGGTGTTGACGCACAGATCCGAACGACGTCCTCCAGATCCTTGCGCAGTGTTGGCTCGCCTCCTGTGATTCGTACTTTACGTGTGCCTACTTGCACCATCGCAGTGAGCAAGGTTTCGATTTCTCGCTGACTGAGCGGTGCTTCTTTCTCACTGGGGCAGTAACCATCGGGCAGGCAGTAGTTGCAACGAAAATTGCAGGCCTCTGTGATCGACAATCTCAGATAGTCAAAGCGGCGGCCAAGTCTGTCTTTCAGGACTGCCGATGGTTGCGGCAAATTGCGAAGGGGAAGATTCATGGTGCACACTCGTATGAGATTGAAGGGCAGGCCGGGTTAGTCATGGGGCGTAACATCCTGTTCCAGAAAATTGTTTTCCACAGCGTCCTGCACGCGCTTTGACAAGTGATCTGCTTTGACAGCGAAAAACATCGTCATCATGCATAGCGCCAGCACGCCGTAGAGCAGCATAAAACAGGCACTGTGGATACCGACCCAGTCGACTGCCAGCCCGAAAGCTAGTGGCAGGGTGGCGCCCCCCAGTGCACCGATGGCTGCCACGAAGCCTCCAACTTCTCCCATTTTGTTTGGGTAATAATCGTGAATGATTTTATAGACACTGGCACGACCAAACCCCTGTGCAATGCCGATCACGAGTATCAGCAGTGTGAACAGCCAGATATTGATTTCAATACTCAAGTGCACTTCCTGATCAATGCCATGAATGGTCATCGTTGTCGGCGGGTAACTCAGAAAAAACAGACACACAAGGCAGATCCAGAAGACATTCCAATTGACGGAGCGCCCGCCATAGCGATCTGAAAACCAGCCACCAAGGGCTCGAATCATTGAGGAACTGGCGGCAAAGGCCAGTGTCAGTGCCATGGCAAGCTGATCATCTGTCCGATAGGCATTCACATAGTACTGGGGCAGCCAAAGCAGTAAGGCCAGAAAGCTGCCAAACACGAAATAATAATAGAGACCAAAGCGCCATACCTGCAGGTGCAGTATCCAGTGTCTTTCCTTTCGGCTGGAATAGTTCTCCAATACCTGACTGCTGTTCTGGTATGACGGCGCCAACCAGGCAAAAATCACTGCACATATCAGTAGTGCGCAGCCATAAATAGGGCCAATCTTTTCCAGCCCCCAGTGCTGCATGAGCAGCGGAGCTGTCGCAAGAGTGATCGCTGCGCCGGCGTTGCCTGCCCCGAAGACACCCATGGCCGAACCCTGTTCGGCACGATCAAACCAGTCCGTCACATAGCGGATGCCAATGGTGAAAGAGACGCCGCTGATGCCGATCCAAAGGCCGATCAATACATAGTGGTTAATCGTCGTTGCCAGGGGCAGTAGAAAAAGCCCGGGAGCTGTGACGAGCATTTGTACGACATATACCCGTTTCGGATTGAAACGGTCTACCAGATAGCCTGCAGGTATGCGCATCAGTGCGCCCGTCATCATCGGGGCGGCGAAGATCATGCCGAGCTGTGTGCTGCTGATACCAAAGCGGGACTGAAAATCTGTTGCCAGTACGGCATAGAGTGTCCACACCGCAAAATTGACGGCAAATGCAAAGGTCGAAAGGAACAGGGCCTTTCCGGAATGTTGTGGTACGTGAGACATATGCAATTCACTAAACATGCCCTTTTGGGGACGATGAAGTGACTTTAACCAAGGCCAGGGGTGAAGCTCCAGTGCCTACCTCCAAATACCTCCCGATGCATGGATGCACTAACCCCAAAGGAGTAGTCGGCTCAGTAAAAGTCTTGCGAGACCGTCGCTTGAGGCTATTTCCATTGGGGTGCTTTTCCATAGCGATAAGCCTGATCGGGCGGTGTTTGCAGGCAGCTGTATTGATGTAGATCAACTGAATCCGGCGCATGGCAAAGCACACTTCTGCCATGTCCCGGATGTCATGTGGCAAGTTGTCCGGTTTGCTCGGTTTGAATTAAGAGAAGGTGAAGCATTATGCATGCGGATCATAAAATTCGTTTACTGGATCTGAAAGATCCCAAGATAAAAACGCTGCACATTACCTGGTTTGCGTTCTTTCTGACCTTTGTCGTGTGGTTTAACCATGCGCCTCTGCTGGTGTTTATGAAAGAAGCGTTCGATATGAGCAGCCAGCAGGTGAAGGCCCTGATGATATTGAATGTCGCGCTGACGATTCCGGCAAGAATTATCATCGGAATTCTGGTCGATAAGTTCGGGCCACGGCGTGTCTATAGCGCTTTGTTGGTCACCTCCTCAGTGCTGTGTATGTTATTTGCGTTTGCAAACAGCTACGAGCAGCTGGCCCTGTTCCGTTTTATGATGGGCTTTGTCGGCGCCGGTTTTGTCATCGGGATTCGAATGGTCGGCGAGTGGTTTCCACACAAAAGCGTTGGTATTGCGGAAGGCATCTATGGCGGCTGGGGTAATTTCGGCTCGGCCGCCGCTGCCATGAGTCTGCCCACGCTGGCGCTATTGTATGGCGGTGAAGATGGCTGGCGCTATGCGCTGGCGACTACTGGTGTCATCGCCGGTCTATACGGTGTCTTCTATTTCGTGAACGCGCGCGATACGCCCAAGGGCTCCACGTACTTTAAGCCCAAAAAATCGGGTGGTCTCGAAGTCACCTGCTGGAAGGATTTCTGGTTACTGATTGCGATGAATGTTCCGATGTATGCGGCGCTGGCCGTATTGGTCTGGAAACTGTCTCCTTCTGGCGTGGCGCTGCTCCCTGAAGCAGCTGTCTGGCCAATCTGGCTGGGACTGATTGCTTTGTTTGCTTTTCAGATGCACGCGATCTGGGGAGTCAATAGGGAGAACCTGAAGCATGGCGTCCCCGAGCATGACAAGTATCAGTTCAAGCAGGTTGCGATTCTGAACTGGTCTTACTTTGTCACCTTTGGTTCGGAGCTGGCTGTGGTTTCAATGTTACCGCTGTTCTTCCTCGACACCTTTGAAGGTCTTGATCCGGTCAAGGCGGGTTTGCTGGCCTCCGGTTTTGCCTTTATGAATCTCGTGGCGCGTCCTACCGGTGGCTGGTTCTCGGATAACTTTGGCCGTCGCAAGTCATTGCTGATACTGATTGGTGGCCTGGCGATGGGGTATTTTGTACTGGCTCAGGTCGATGGCACCTGGTGGATTCCTCTGGCGGTGATCGCAACCATGTGTTGTTCTTTCTTTGTGCAGGCAGGAGAGGGTGCCGTATTTGCAATTGTTCCCCTGATCAAACGGCGTATGACCGGACAAATTGCCGGTATGACCGGGGCTTACGGAAATGTTGGCGCAGTCACCTATCTGACGGTCCTGAGTTTTGTCGACTACAGTACTTTCTTTATGGTGATTGGTGCCTCGGCTCTGGTGATCTTTTTTATCGCAATGATGCTGTCTGAGCCCAAAGGAAAGATCGCAGAAATGCTGCCTGACGGCACCGTACAAATGATTGATGTCGGTTAGATAAATGCGAATGGTATGACCGCACTTAAACTTCAGATCGCATCCTTTTGCGATGCCGGTATCAAACCTGTCAATGAGGATTCTGTCGCCTATTATCAGCCGGCAGAATCCTACCCTCTGCGTACCAAAGGCGTTGCACTTTGTGTCAGTGACGGGGTTTCCACGGCTGAAGCCGGAAAAGAAGCCAGTGAAACGGCGGTCAATCATTTCATTGAAGAGTATTACCGGACGCCTGATACCTGGACGGTTTCGCACTGCGGCGAAAAAATTCTCTCTACCCTGAATCTTAATCTGTTCCGGAAGAGCAATGCGTTTTCGGATAACAAAGGCTTTCTCTGTACCTTTAGCGCAATGATCGTGAAAGGGAGTACAGGTCACTATTTCCATGTCGGTGACAGCCGTATCTACCTGTTTCGTGCCGGGAAGCTAATACAACTCAGCCAGGATCATACTGCACGAATCTCCGACAATGCTGCGGTACTGTCCCGTGCAGTGGGGATGGACAATCGTTTGCACATTGATTACGGCCGTATCGACCTTCAACGTGGTGATCGTTTGCTGCTGAGTTCGGATGGCGTGCACGATTTTATCGAACAGTCGCAGCTTGAAGACCTCTTGCGTCCGGAATCTGACGTAAGAAGCACCGTATCAAATCTAAAGGCCCTGGCCCTGGCGCAGGGGAGCAATGACAATCTGAGCGCAGTCCTGGCAGAGGTGGAATCGCTATATCTGCAGGATGAAGAAGAGCATAGTGCGGCATTGACACGTCTGCCCTTTCCTCCGGATTTGCAGCCGGGCATGGTGCTGGACGGTTATCAGGTGTTGCGCGAGCTATTCGCCTCATCTCGCAGCCAGCTGTATCTGGTCAAGGATACTGATTCGGGCCTCGAATGCGTGATGAAGACGCCTTCAATGAATTTTGACGAGGATTTGGCCTACATTGACCGCTTTGTTCAGGAAGAGTGGATCGGCATGCGTATTCAGTCGCCTCATGTGGTGCGATTGATCAAACAGCCACGCCAGCGCACCGCACTTTACTATCTGATGGAGCTGGTTGAAGGCGAGCCACTGGACGTCTGGATGCCGAAACATCTGCCGCCCAGCCCAAAACAGGCATTTCGCATTATTCGGGACGTTGCCGAGGGACTGAGGGCATTTCATCGCTACGAAACGGTACATCAGGATCTCAAACCCGGGAACATTATGGTGTGCCCGGACGGTAGTGCAGTCATCGTGGATTTTGGTTCGGTTTATGTGGCGGGGCTGGCTGAACTCGAGCAGTCCCGGGAGGAAGTGAGCGCGCTTGGCACGGCCGGCTATGCCGATCCAAGCTATCTGCTCGGTCGTCAGCCCGGGTTTGCCGGCGATGTTTATTCTCTGGCGACCATTTGTTATGAAGTCTTTACCGGGCATCTCCCTTATGGGCAGGTGATTAATGACTGTCATCGGCAACAGGAATTTGATGGTCTGAGGTATCGCCCAGCTGCCCGTTTCAATCCGCAGATTCCGATCTGGTTTGATCGCGCGCTGGAAAAGGGTGTGGAATTTGATCTGCAAGAACGCTTCGGCAGTATTGATGAACTGATGCAGGACCTGAGTCACCCAAACCCCGAATTTTTACGTGACGAAGCACCCAGCCGTCAACGTGCCAACAGCGAGATGTTCTGGAAACTGATGTCCGGTTTCTGGTTTGTCACACTGTTGATCGTAGTCTACCTGTTCAGTCAGGCTTAGCCTGCTCGCTTGCCCCCGAACTCCCTGGATTCAAGGTGTGCCTGGCATTGGCAAAAAACAAACCGGCCTGAAGAGCGGGGACTCAATCTCGAGAATAAAACTAATCGCGGTGCCCGGCCATTTCTTGACTACACTTTTAAGACAGGGCTGAAGGATCAAAAAACGCGTATGAATTGGATATTGCATGCAGTCATCGGGCTGCTTGGCTATTTTGTCATGGGCCGCTTTGGCCTGATGCTCGCGATTCCGCCCGGTTTTGCCTCATCGGTGTGGCCTGCTGCAGGCTTTGCATTGGCCGCGGTGATGCTGCTGAATCGTTCGGCTGCATCGATTGGTATTGCCCTGGGCTCTTTTTTACTCAATCTGTCTGTTGCGGTACCCGGAATCGCGTCACTGACGCTTGACAGTCTTTATGTTCCCGCGAGTATTGCGCTTGGTACTTACATTCAGGTGCAGTTCCTGTTGCTTCTGTATCGGATGACCATTGGTACCAAACTATTACCGGATCGTATCAAAGACGTTATTTTTCTGATGCTGCTGGTTGCCCCGCTGGGATGCCTGTTCAGCGCCACCTTTGGTGCCGGTACTCTTTATCTGTTTCAGGTGATTCCAGAGCAAGCCCTGCTCTTCACCTGGTTTACCTGGTGGACCGGTGACACCATCGGGGTGTTGTTGTTTGCGCCCATGTTACTCGCCGCATGCTCCCCCAGAGCTACTTTGTCCATCGTCCGGAAAGCGCAAGTGGTTCTTCCGGTACTGGTGGTGTTTTCCCTGATTCTGGTGTTCTTTTTCACTTCCATCCAAAGCCGGAATGCACTGAACAAGCAGGAATCCGAGCGCGTTGCTGACTATTTTTTCAATGCGATTGATAAGCGCTTTGACCTGGCTTTGTCCAAACTACAGTCCTTTGAGGCTTTTGTGATGTCCAGTGCTCCGGTGACAGAGCATGAGTTTCAGCAGTTTGCTTCCAAGGTGTTGCATGGCGACCTTTCGGTGAAGGCTGTGGGCTGGACCGAGATGGTAACGCGTTCCGAGCGTGAACGTGTGCAGGCCGGTATGAAAACAATTAGCGGACAGCCCTTTGGCTTCACCGAGATCAATCTCCGCGGCGAGCTGGTGTCAGCCGAGCAACGGGAAGTCCATTATCCGGTGCTTTATATTCACCCTTTGCAAGGTAACGAGAGAGCGTATGGCCTGGATCTGGGCTACAACCCTTCACGCGTTTCCGCTTTGAAAAAGGCACGTCAAAGTGGTCGCGCGGTTGCCACGGAGCCCATCCTTCTGGTTCAGGAAACCGATGAGCAGTTTGCATTCGTGCTCTATATTCCGGTGAGTCGCCCGGATCCATCCCGACAGTCAAAGGAGTTTCTGGGGTTTGTCAGCGGGGTATTTCGTGTCCAGTCCATGTTGGATGACCTGATCGATCAGGCGCAAGCTCAGGGCCTGGACATTTCAATTCGGGATCTGTCCCTGCAATCCGGCGAGGGTTGGTTGTTGGAGTCATCGCTGAATCTTGATGACAGTGCGCGCCGATTCAACAGCATCATTACCGTGGGTACGCGCAGTTATGAAGTGGCGCTAAAGTGGTTAGACCGTAATGTCGCCAGCAAAGACTGGAACAGCTGGTGGGTGATGACCGCCGGGGTGATGTTCGCTATTCTGCTGCAATCACTGATTCTTATTATTACAGGGAATGTTGCAGCGGTCGAACGGCTGGTTTCGGAAAAAACCCGGAAGCTTGAGGAAGCCTTGTTGGAGGCGGATCGCGCCAATGTCGCAAAGAGCAATTTTCTGTCCAATATCAGTCATGAGTTGCGAACGCCATTAAACGCGATCATCAATCTGATACGGATGTCGGCCGATGCAAAACCGGGCCAGCCGGTCGAGAGCTATTTGTTTAAAGCCAATCTCGCGTCCGAGACTCTGATGTCGCTGATCAATCATACCCTGGACTTTAACAAGATAGAGTCAGGCAAGATTGAACTTGAGTCTACCAGCTTCGACCTGCTCAAAATGATTGAGAAGCTCTACGTGCTGTTTTCCATGATGGCAGAAGAGAAAGGGCTCACATTGGAGATGGATTTTCCTGAGCATCTTCCGCAGCAGCTTGTGGGTGACCCACTTCGCCTGGAACAGATACTGACCAATATTTGCTCCAATGCGATCAAGTTTACCGAGCAGGGTAAGGTCACGATGGCAATCGAACTTGAAGAGCGAACTGCAACGAAACTTAACCTGCTGTTCGAGATAACGGATACCGGAATCGGTATTGCCCGGGAACATCAGGATAAGCTGTTCCAGCCCTTTCATCAGGCGGACGGTACCACGACACGCCGTTTCGGCGGGTCGGGCCTGGGTTTGTCAATCAGCAAGCGTCTGGTGGAATTGATGGATGGCTCAATTGCGTTGCAGAGCCAGGATGGACAGGGCAGCACTTTTACGGTGAGTTTGCCTTTTGAACTGCCTGCCGATGTGCGGTTTGTTGATCGGGAAAGCATTCTCCAGCGGTTAAAGGATGGCGATTACGAAGGGGAACTGATGGGGCAGGATCATCTTCCTTCCCTGTCTTTGGAGGCCGAAGCCCCTGCGACTTCTGAGCAGGACGCGGGTTCGAAAGTGTTGGCTGGCCGGCATGCTCTGGTCGTTGAAGATGTCGAAATGAACCAGTTTATTGCACAGCACATGCTTGAAAATGCCGGGGCAAAAGTGACTATCGCAGGCAATGGTGAAATCGCTCTGGAGTGCATCGATAAAGATAGTTCAATAGACGTCGTGCTGATGGATATCCAGATGCCGGTCATGGATGGCTATCAGGCAACCCAGGAACTACGAAGTCGGTTTAGCCCCCAGGAGCTGCCGATTATTGCGATGACGGCCAATGCCATGCAGCATGATATTGATCGTTGCATGGAAGTCGGCATGAATGGTCATTTGGGTAAGCCGGTGGATGAAACCGCCATGGTTGCGATGATAGTAGAGCATCTGCCTGAGCCGTGATCATTTACCCTGATTGATCATCCAGACCGCCGCTTCCACCCGCGATTTCAGGTTTAGCTTTTTGAGAATGTGCTTTACATGCACCTTGACTGTGCCGTCCGAGATATCGAGTTCTCGCGCAATCAATTTATTGGACAGACCTTTGGCAAGATGCTTTAAAATTTCATGTTCTCTACTGGTCAGTTTTGCCAGTTGCTGAGCGCGGCTATTGTCGCCCTTGCGCAAAGCGCCTACCAGAACGTGGGTCAGCTTCTCGCTGATGACCAGTTTGCCCTGCGCGGCTTCCTTAAGTCGTTCCAGAATCTGTTCCGGGTCCATATCTTTCAGTAAATAGCCATCGGCCCCGTAGGTCATGGCACGCACGACATCCTCGTCGTTATCCGACACTGTCAGCATGATGATGCGCGAGGTCACGTTGGCAGCGCGCATGGCATGCAGTGTATCCAGACCATCCATGCCCTGCATGTTCAGATCCAGGACAATCAGGTCCGGTTCTGATTCCTGGGCCATCGCCAGTGCGGTCTTGCCGTCACTGGCTTCTCCAATCACTTCAAGCTCGTCTTCAAGCTCAATCAGCTGGGCGAGCCCTTTTCTCAATAATGGGTGGTCGTCGACGAGTAATATGCTGGCAGCTTCGCTCATTTTCAGTTGTTTGCCTCAGGTTTTGGTGTGGTAGAGCAGGGAGCTTACTTTTCTATATTTTTCGCTCAACAGCAAGAGGCGGCGCTGAAAGAATTGACCCAAGTCATGCCGGATTGAGATAGGAAATACCCCTTATCACGCCCAAAGCGGGGCTTTTATACCCCCAAAAGGGTAGCGCTTGAAAGGAGCGGACTGTTGCCCGAAAGGCGGCACTTAAGGTGTTCAGGTCCGGATTGCTGATATTGGTGGTAGACGCTGGCATCCCAGATCTCCCGGAAGCTCTACCCCTTCGTGTAAATTGCTGCTTCCCGGTGCAATTCGCATAGTGAGCCTGTATATCACGATAGGGGAGAAGACCTTATGACAGCGAAAACCGAAGTCCTGAAACCGGGAAAGCCCGACTCAGGCGCGGATATCCATGAATGGGATCCGGAAGATGAAAAATTCTGGGAAGCCAAAGGCAAGTCCATCGCCAGCCGCAATCTCTGGATCTCCATTCCCAGTTTGTTATGCGGATTTGCCGTCTGGCTTTATTGGGGAATCATTACGGTACAGATGCTTAACCTGGGTTTCCCGTTTGCCAAATCCGAGTTGTTTACCCTCATGGCGATTGCCGGGCTCACCGGCGCGACCCTGCGTATTCCCAGCAGTTTCTTTATCCGGATTGCAGGGGGCAGGAATACGGTCTTTTTTACGACGGCCTTGCTGATGCTTCCTGCTCTAGGGGCCGGGATTGCCCTGGCTGACAAGAATACGCCGCTATGGGTGTTCCAGCTGTTGGCCTTGCTGTCCGGATTCGGTGGAGGGAATTTCGCCTCTTCAATGTCCAACATCAGCTTCTTCTTTCCCAAAAAACAACAGGGGCTGGCACTTGGTCTGAATGCCGGACTGGGAAATTTCGGTGTAACTACGATGCAGATTCTGGTGCCGCTAGTTATGACATTTGGCCTGTTCGGTGCGCTGGGCGGTGAGTCGATGATTCTGCAGAACACGTCGGGCACGCTGATCGGAAAGATTCCGGCGGGTTCGGAAACCTACATTCAGAACGCGGGTTTTGTCTGGCTGATCTTCCTGATTCCTCTCGCGTTTTTGGGCTGGTTTGGAATGAATAACATCCGTACCCAGGACGTATCGCCAAATATTCCCGGTCCGGTCGGAAGTTTTGCCATCATCAGTTTCATGCTGTTGATCGGTTTTGTGACCGCGATCTTCGGGCTGTGGCTGTTGTTGCCGGAATCCGCCAATGGCTCGGGTTTTGGGGTGCCTAAAGAACTTGTGTTGCTGATTGTCATTGCGTCCACTGTGTTTTTGCTCAAGCAGATTCCGGGGCAAACCAAAGGCATACTTCAGCGTCAGTATCAGATCTTTAACAACAAGCACACCTGGGTGATGAGTGTGATTTACACCATGACTTTCGGGTCCTTCATTGGCTTTGCAGCGTCATTTCCGTTGGCGATCAAAGTGATCTTCGGTTTTCAGCATGTGATGGTTGATGGTGTCATGACGCATGATACAGGCAACCCGAACGGTCCCAGCGCGCTGATGTATGCGTGGATGGGGCCATTCATTGGAGCCCTGATACGACCGGTAGGCGGCTGGATTTCTGACAAGGTCGGAGGGGCCTTGGTGACTCAGGTGTGTTCTGTGATCATGGTTGCAAGCGCACTGGGCGTGGCTTACTACATGAAAGCCGCTTATGCCTCGGCAACACCGGAAGAGTTCTTTGTACCTTTCTTTGTACTGTTTCTTGTTTTGTTTGCTGCAACAGGGATTGGCAACGGTTCAACCTTCAGAACGATCGCCATGGTATTCCCCAAAGAGCAGGCAGGACCTGTATTGGGATGGACTTCCGCGGTCGCCGCTTATGGCGCCTTCTATATCCCGAAAGTACTGGGTGAGCAGATCAAGGCAACCACACCGGAAGTAGCGCTGATTGGTTTCGCGGTATTCTACGGCGTTTGTATTCTGATTAACTGGTGGTTTTACCTGCGCAAGAACGGCGAGTTTTACAATCCATAGCCGATCATTGTTTTGCTCCCCCAAGCGTGATTTTCCTCCACAGAAATCACGCTTTTTCAGCCCGCAAATGCGGGCTTTTTTAGGGTTGAATTTGAGACTGAAGTTTCTTTTTTGTCCGTTGGGGGGCGTACCTGTCCCTTCCTGGCTCTTTCCTGACTCCCTTGATTCCCCGTTGAGGGAGCTTGATCCAAGTCACAGTTTAAGGCTTGGACAAACACTTTAGCGCTGATACTGACCGTTTGTCGTTGTTTACTGTCGCTTGGCTTCGATTGCCTCGCATACTTATTATGGAAAATGACCAGGAACAGCAATGTTCAGGCGGTGCAATATGATTCAGTTGGTTTTCGAACAGGCTCTGGGCCCGGAATTCAGCGAGGATTTTGATCTGGTAGTGGCGCTAACCGATGCGCAGAAAGCCCAGATTTATGATCTGCGTTGCCGCTCGGCATATTCAGACAGCCCCAACAGAGGCATTGATCCCTTCGACTCGCTGGCGCACCACCTTTATCTCAGTCACCGGAAAACCGGACGAGCCATCGCGGCAACACGTCTGATTCCCAAAGCATCCCTTTCAGGCAAAGGGACGTGTCTACCCATTGAACAGCGCCTGCAGCCTGAGGTTCGGCGCACCGGGCTTTACCTTCCTGCGCATGTCCACCAAGCCTTGGCAGGTGAGGTTCAGGTCAGCGAATTATCCGAAGTGCACCTGTTGCCCGAAAAAGAGCGTGAGTCCTTGTTCCAACTGGAGGAAGATGTGCTCATCCAGGCGATGACGCTTTCTGCTTATGCGCTGGCAAGACTGTTGTTTCATGATGTACTGCTGTGCGAACTGAATCTGGAACGTTTCAAGCTGTTCCGGGCGCGCGGTTTACAGTTTGAATACGCCAGTGCACTGGCTGAAGACGATGCGCAGAAAGCCGTTTTCTATCTTGAGAGTCATCAGGAAATTCGCGCCTCCAGTCCCTACTACAACTTTTATCAAAGCATGTCGGATCAGATTGCCCCGCAACTGAATATGCCAGATTTTTCTGATCTGGCAGCTGATTCGTAATGCCCTTACGTCTTCTTGGGCAACCAATTTCATAGACCGTTACGCGTATTGCCCCCCCCCTTGTTGTGATGGGATTAATGCTTGAATTCATATCATCCTGCTATAACGACTTCCGGACTTCAGCCGTCCTGGCACGCAAAATCCCGTCACTCAGTGCCCTGCAGGTGAATACTATGGCTATGCAATTACCCGATGGTTATTGATCATGGTGATGCTCTGGTTTTAAATAGGTCTTCAAGCATATATCCCGAAATGCCTGGAACAATAGCAAAATGCACGTTCAGTTAGGCTCCGGGCAAGAACAACAAGAGAGAAGGGAGAAGCTGATGACAACAACCCGCTGCCAGTGTAATTGCGGGCACGTTCAATTTTCGGTAAGCGCGCCGGCCTTGTTGAGAGGCTACTGTCATTGCACCATCTGCCAGGCGTTCAACAAGGCGCCGTTTGCTGATATTTCGCTTTTCAGAGGCAGTGATGTGTCCTTCCCGGCGCCGGATACCGTGGCGTACCAAGCCTACAAAAAAACGCCCCCAGCGGTTCAGCGCGGCAAGTGTGTGGTATGCGGCGAGCCCGCCATTGAGCGACTGAAGCTTCCGCTAATGCCGGAAATTGTCGTGATTCCCAGCGAAAGTGTTAAAGAGGCAGCGCTTCTTCCGGATCCTTCCCTGCATATTTTTTATCATCGCCGAGTTGCCGACGCGCAGGATAGCCTGCCTAAATATGAGGGCTTTCTTTCAAGTCAGTGGGCGTTTTCCCGTCGTCTACTGGGGGCTCTTATGTCTGGAGGGCGGGCTTAGGGCCCTAGGGCATGGCGCGTAGCTGTTCCAGGACTGTGTCAATGTTTTTGCTGACAATCGCGGCGTGAGTGCCGTCTGCCTTGATGGCTTCGAGAGCCGAGTTTATTTGCTTCAGCATGGCAGATTTTCCGAGAGACTTGGGCATGCCCAGATAATTCGGATCCAGCTTAAGCGGCGGCTCTAATACCACGAACTCGTCCTTGTGCTCTCTGAGCCATTTGGTCTCTGACAGGGTGGCTTCCAGCGCGATTCTGCCGGGACTGAGCAGTACAGCATCTATCCTGTCCAACGTCAGCATACGTAGTTGACCGGCACGGTTGGGCGTTTCCACGATCTTGAACAGTCCCTGAGTCCGCGCCTGCTCAAAGTCATCACCGTAGCTGGTGCCGAGTTTAGTGCCAATGGACTTGTTTCGAAGTGATTCATACCCCTCAAATTTAAAAGCGCGGTTTTTGGTGGTGACCAGAACCAGGGGGTCATCATACATGGCGGTTGAATAGTCCCAGGTTTTTTGTCGTTTTGTTGTTTTTGAAAGCCCGATAATGGATGCTTTGCCCAAAGCGCTGACTTCAAAGGCGCGTTTCCATGGCATCAGTCGATAGGTAAAGCGGATATCGGTGCGTTTGGAAACCTCTTCGAGAAGGTCAATCATTATGCCGCGAGCCTGGCCGTTTTTATCCAGCCAGTTTTTGGGCTTTGCGTTGTGATCACCCACAATCGCCAGAATTTCGGCATTCAGGACGCTGCTAAAACATAGCAAGGAGCAGAAAAACAGGATGGCCTTTATCGAGCGCATGCGGTGCCTCCGTGCTCATGCAAGTTTGCAACACTCTGAGTATAGATTAGTAAGCTCGAATTTTGAAAAATTGCGCGCGTGTCCGGCTTTAAAAAGTGCATGTGCGTTTCCTGTACAGGCAATGTACTCGACAGTTCACTTCGAAATGCTCCTGTTTGACTCTCAAACCGAGCGATCTGAGCTTCTTGCGACCATGAATGGAAGTCGATAAAGCCATTATCGCTTTAGCCACTTCTGGGTGAGCGCGTAACGCCTGTGTTATGGTTTTTATTGTTCTCTGTGATTTTCCTGAAACGTATTGAGTTTCGAATTCAGCGTACAGTTATATAGAAAACATCAGTTACATGAAAGCTAAACAAAAAAAAGAGGCATAAAAATGAATAAAAATTTGATCCGTCATGGCTTTATTTTGATGTTCCTTGCACTTGTTTCCGGCCTGTTTGTGCCAGCAATGGAAATTCCGAGACTGGGTTTATCTTCGCATACTATCGGCATAATGAGTGGCATGCTGCTGATTCTGCTGGGCGCCATTTGGGCTGTGTTTGCGCTGTCTGAAAAACAATTGAAGTGGCTTGGCTTCAGCTGGTTGTATTCCAGCTATGTCAATTGGTTGGGCTGTCTGACCGGGGCGGTTCTGGGTGCAGGAAAAACCACACCGGTTGCCGCAGCAGGCCTTACCGGATCTGAAAGTGCGGAAGCACTGGTCGCCTTCATGTTAATGAGTGTTGGTCTGGTTTCATTTATCGCGGTGGGTCTATCGTTGTGGGGTTTGCGAGAGCGCACAGGTTCTGATGCTGAGCACAGCCACCATCTCGCGTAATCCTGAATTCTGCGAACAATTGTGCGCCAGGGGCAGGTGAATCGAGGGCCGGAATGCCTCAGGCCGCTTCGCGGAGGTATCTGGGCATAAATCGCAGCGAGATATGTGTTCCGGTAGGCGAGGCCGGTTCAATGCGCAGTTCGCCGTCCAGCTGTGCACTGCGTTCCTGCATGATGGTAAGGCCATAGTGGTTGAGTTTTTCCGGGTTCTCGCCCAAACCAACGCCGTCATCCTGAATGCTTAGCTCGATGCTTTTGTCCGGGTGCTGCAGCAAAACGATCGTGATGTGGTTACCTTTGGAGTGATTGATGGCATTCTGGCTTGCCTCGCGGGTAATCTGTAGCAGATGGATTTCTTCCATCGGATTTAACGGGAGATTTTGCAGGCCATAGGACAGATGGATCTGCATAGCACTGCGCTCTCTGAGTTGCGCCACGGTTTGTTCGACGGCTCCGCGCAAGCCCTCGGCATCCATCTTGATCCTGAATGTAGTGAGGAGTTCTCTCAAATGGCGATAGGCATTGGACAGTCCCTCCCTGATCTCGTCGATAATGGCCTGCTGGGATTCGTATTTCTCCCGATCCTTTGACTTCTGCAAACGCGTCACCTGAATTTGCAGATAGGACAGTGATTGCGCAAGTGAGTCATGTAATTCGCGGGCAATGACTGTGCGCTCGTTCAGCATGGCCAAGCGACGTTCCTGATTCTGCGTTTCCTGCAAAGAAAGCGCAATGGCAAACTGGTCTGCAATGGAGCACAGTAATTTGTCTTTCCACTCGGGTATCTTCCCTGCCCCTTGTGCTGGGATCTGAATGACGCCGTATTGCTTATCGTTCTGAGTGACAGGATACCGGTGACTAAAATCGAGCGGTGAAATCGCGTCGAAAGGGGCGTTACCTTTGCAGTCTGCACAACTGATTTTCTGGCAGTGGAGATCATTGGCACTTGCATCTGTCTGAAGATAGGGCCGGTCACCCTGAGAGGTAAACAGGCACAATTCCAGCTTTGGTTCTTCCAGTATTCGGGATAGTTCGGCGATGGCCTGATGGTAATCCAGATTCTGGCCCTGATTATCCAGCGCTTCCCTCGCCGTCCGGAACAGAAATTCCAGTATGGTGTTCTGTCGCTGCAACTCTTCGGTTCGCATCGCAACGCGTTCTTCCAGCGCATGGTAGGTTTCACTCAGGGAAGTGCTCATCTGATTGAAAGCCTTACCCAGCATCGAAAGCTCGTCATCACCCCTGGCATCGATATGCTGTTCGATATTACCCTCGCCAATCCGAGTGGCGGCTTCGGTCAACGATTTGAGTGGCGCCTCGACCCGGTTTTTAAGCAGGGAGAAGATCAGGCTGCCGACAATGGTGGTGATTAACAGCGATAGTAATTGCAGGCTTCGAAGCTGGCGCACCTTGCTTTCCGCATCCAGCTGCAGTTGTGTAACCAACGCATCAGTGAGCGCCACCTGATGATTCAGAAGTGGGTACAGATCGGTGACATGGCCCCGTGCTTCAAGCGTCTTAACGAGCGCCGGTTTCAGTGTTACTGACCAGTGTGTGTATCCGCGTGTGAAGTGCTCTTGCAGTTCTGGGGCGTCCGGGTCACGCTGCAGGTGTGTGAAAAGAGAGTGTTGCCAGGTCTGGTCCAGCTTTTTGATGAGCGCCGGGACTTCGCTTTTTGCCGTCTCCAGCGCCAGGCCAATGTGATAGGTTTGCATGCGCATGGAGCCGGACAGATTGATCGCTTTGGCGTCATTGTCTGTTTTTTCCGTGATCCAGAACGAGAAAAAAATCGTCAGCAGCGCGATCCCGATAATGGTAAACAGGGACAAGTGGATGTAATTCATCACGGAATGAAAAAACAGCCTTTTCAGTTTCTGCACCGACCTCTACCTCCAAAGATACCCAGTACCCGCCAGATGTCCGCTTCAAAAATAATCGTCAATCATTTCAGATGTTTACGTTTTTTGAATCTATCACCTTATGGGTAGCTCGCAATAGCATGCCCTGCAGCGGTCTGTAGTGAATTGATTTGAATCAACTTTGAGCGCCAATTCGCTTTCTATACTCGGTGTAAAAATAGCCATCCGTCCTGTTTGGATGGATTGCAAATCAACACATCATCGTCGTCGAATGTCCAGGAATGTTTGGTTGGCCGGCGTCAATGACTAACCGATAGAGGAGCCACTAAACATGAGCCAGCTACTGGATCGACTGCGTTTTTTCGACGTCAGGAAGCAGGACTTTTCCAACGGTCATGGTGTCACCACCAATGAAGACCGGCAATGGGAAGATGGTTATCGACGCCGTTGGCAGCACGACAAGATCGTGCGTTCAACCCACGGTGTGAACTGCACGGGCTCCTGCAGCTGGAAAATCTATGTCAAAGACGGACTGGTGACCTGGGAGACCCAGCAAACCGATTATCCACGCACGCGTCCGGACCTGCCCAATCATGAGCCGCGCGGTTGTCCACGCGGTGCCAGTTACTCCTGGTACATCTACAGCGCCAACCGTTTGAAATATCCCAAGGTGCGCAAGCCGCTGCTGAAACTGTGGCGTGAAGCCAAAGCGATGCATTCCGATCCGGTGAAGGCCTGGGAGTGGATTGTGACCGATCCGGTGAAAGCGAAGTCCTACAAAAGCAAGCGGGGGCTGGGTGGTCTGGTGCGCTCATCCTGGGATGAGGTGAATGAGATTATCGCGGCATCCAATGTCTATACGGCAAAAACCTTCGGGCCGGACCGTATTACCGGATTCTCTCCGATCCCGGCCATGTCGATGGTGTCTTATGCCGCGGGCGCGCGCTATCTGTCATTGATCGGCGGGAACTGCCTGAGCTTCTACGACTGGTATTGCGACTTACCTCCGGCATCTCCTCAGATCTGGGGGGAGCAGACTGACGTTCCGGAATCCGCTGACTGGTATAACTCGGGTTACATCATTGCCTGGGGTTCCAACGTGCCACAGACACGTACGCCAGATGCGCACTTCTTCACCGAAGTCCGTTACAAAGGGACCAAAACGGTGTCGATTACACCCGACTACTCGGAAGTAGCCAAACTGACCGACGAGTGGGTGCATGCCAAGCAGGGTACGGATTCGGCCGTTGCGATGGCGATGGGCCATGTCATCCTGAAGGAGTTTCATGTCGATAAACCCAGCGCGTACTTTACGGAATACGTGCGTACTAAAACCGACTTCCCGTATCTGGTGAGGCTGGACGAATCGTCACAAGGACTGCAACAGGGCCGCTATCTGAGAGCTTCGGATCTGGCTGAAAATCTGGGTCAGGACAATAACCCTGAATGGAAAACGATTGCCATCAATTCTGGCGACGGTGCCTTGGTATCACCCACCGGATCAATCGGTTATCGCTGGGGTGAGCAGGGTGAAACGGGTAAGTGGAATATCGACCAGATCGATGGCAAGACCGGCGAAAAAGTGAATCTGACGCTGTCGCTGAAAGACAGTGCGGATGAAGTCGTGGAGGTTTCCTTCCCTTACTTTGGTGGCAAGGAGCATGAGTTCGGTTACTTCGCAAATACCGAACACAACGAAAACCAGCTGCGCAAGGTGCCGGCTAAACGCGTGAAACTGGCGGATGGTACTGAAACACTGGTGGCCACCGTCTTTGATCTGACGCTGGCCAACTACGGTGTTGAGCACGGTTTGAATTGCCCTAACTCCGCCTCCAGTTTTGATGAGGACAAGCCTTACACGCCAAAATGGCAGGAAAAAATTACCGGCGTCAAAGCGGAGCAGATTATTCGCATCGCCCATGAGTTTGCTGACAATGCCGACAAGACTACCGGCCGCAGCATGATCATCATCGGTGCTGCGATGAACCACTGGTACAACATGGACATGAACTACCGCGGCGTCATCAACATGCTGATGATGTGCGGCTGTATCGGTCAATCAGGCGGCGGCTGGGCGCACTATGTCGGGCAGGAAAAACTGCGCCCACAATGCGGCTGGTTGCCACTGGCCTTTGGGCTCGATTGGCAGCGCCCGCCACGTCAAATGAACGGCACCTCGTTTTTCTATAACCATGCTGACCAGTGGCGCTATGAAAAACTGGAAATGGAAGAGGTGGTTTCGCCATTGGCGGACAAGTCCAAGTGGCAGGCGTCCATTATTGACTACAACACCCGGGCAGAACGCATGGGCTGGTTGCCTTCGGCACCTCAGCTCGGCATCAACCCCTTGCAGTTGACCAAAGACGCCGAAGCGGCCGGTATGGACCCCAAAGACTACACCGTGCAGCAGCTCAAAAGCGGCGCGCTGAAGTTTGCCTGTGAAGATCCGGACGATGTCCAGAACCATCCACACAACATGTTTATCTGGCGCTCCAATCTGCTGGGTTCATCCGGTAAGGGGCATGAGTACATGTTGCGTCACCTGCTGGGTACCAAACATGGTTTGCAAGGCAAGGATCTGGGTGAGCGTGGCGCCAAGAAACCCGAAGATGTGAAGTGGCATGATGAAGCGCCCGAGGGCAAAGTGGATCTGCTCGTCACGCTGGATTTCCGGATGTCTACCACCTGTCTCTATTCCGACATCGTGTTGCCGACGGCGACCTGGTATGAAAAAGACGACATGAATACCTCGGACATGCACCCCTTCATCCACCCGCTTTCGCAGGCGGTCGACCCGGTTTGGGAGTCCAGGTCTGACTGGGATATTTTCAAAGGCATTGCGAAGAAGTTTTCCGAATTGACCGAAGGGCATTTAGGTGTCGAGAAAGATCTGGTGACCGTGCCCTTGCAGCACGATACTCCGGGAGAACTGGCACAGCCCGATGGTGTGAAAGCCTGGTGGAAAGGCGAGTGCGACCTGATTCCGGGTAAAACGGCTCCCAATATGGTGGTGGTTGAACGTGACTACCCCAATACCTACAAACGCTTTACCTCGCTCGGGCCGCTGCTTGAAAAACTCGGCAATGGCGGCAAAGGCATCACCTGGAATACTGAGGAAGAAGTCGATTTTCTGGGCAAGCTGAACTACCGCCACACCGAAGAAGGGGCGCATCAGGGACGTCCGAAGATCGAAAGTGCGATTGATGCGGCCGAGGTCATTCTGAGTCTGGCGCCCGAAACCAACGGTCATGTTGCGGTCAAAGCCTGGGACGCATTATCGAAAATTACCGGGCGCGATCATACGCATTTGGCGCGAGCAAAAGAAGAGGAAAAAATCCGCTTCCGCGATATTCAGGCACAGCCCCGCAAGATCATTTCCTCACCGACCTGGTCGGGACTGGAAGATGAGCATGTGTCCTACAACGCGGGCTACACCAACGTGCACGAGTTGATCCCCTGGCGCACGGTCACAGGTCGGCAACAGTTTTATCAGGATCATGAATGGATGCGCGACTTTGGCGAAACCCAATGTCTGTACAAGCCGCCTATCAATATGAAAACCGTGCGGCCAATGCTGGGCAAAAAGCCCAATGGCAACAAGGAGCTGGTGTTGAACTGGATTACGCCGCACCAGAAGTGGGGCATCCACTCCACTTATTCCGACAATCTGATCATGCTGACGTTGTCACGCGGAGGACCGATTGTCTGGATCAGCGAAAACGACGCCGCTGCCGGTGGTATTGAGGACAACGACTGGATCGAGGTGTTTAACGTCAATGGCGCGATTGCCGCACGTGCGGTGGTGTCACAGCGAGTGCCTGATGGCATGAGCATGATGTATCACGCACAGGAACGTATTGTGAATGTGCCTGGTTCCGAGATCTCGCAAACCCGTGGCGGTATTCACAACTCGGTGACAAGAGCGGTCATGAAACCCACCCATATGATTGGCGGTTATGCCCAGCAAGCCTATGGTTTTAACTACTACGGCACCGTGGGCTGTAACCGGGATGAATTCGTGATCGTACGCAAAATGCACAAAGTCGACTGGCTGGATGACGAAGGCGATGTCCAGTACCAGGGATCTGCTGAGGAGGCCAAATAATGAAGGTAAGAGCGCAAATAGGCATGGTCCTGAATCTGGATAAATGTATCGGTTGTCATACCTGTTCCATTACCTGTAAAAACGTTTGGACCAGTCGCGACGGAATGGAGTATGCGTGGTTCAACAATGTTGAGACCAAGCCCGGCATCGGCTTTCCGAAAGAATGGGAGAATCAGGACAAATGGAATGGCGGTTGGGTGCGTGGCAAAAATGGCAAGCTGACCCTTAAACAGGGTAACAAGCTGCGTTTGCTGGCGAATATTTTTGGCAACCCTGATCTACCCGAAATCGACGATTACTACGAGCCCTTTGATTTCGACTACGAGCATCTGCACAAGGCGCCGGAAAGCAAGCATCAGCCGGTAGCGCGTCCTCGCTCACTGGTCAGTGGCAAGCGCATGGAAAAGATCAACTGGGGCCCCAACTGGGAAGAAATCCTCGGTACCGAATTCTCCAAGCGCAAAGCCGACGTTAACTTTAACGAAGTGGCCCAGCAGGACATCTATGGCGAGTTTGAAAAAACTTTCATGATGTATCTGCCCCGCTTGTGCGAACACTGTCTGAACCCGGCTTGTGTGGCCAGCTGCCCTTCTGGCGCGATCTACAAACGTGAAGAAGACGGCATTGTGTTGATCGATCAGGACAAGTGTCGCGGCTGGCGCATGTGTGTGTCGGGCTGCCCGTACAAGAAAATCTACTACAACTGGAAATCGGGCAAATCGGAAAAATGTATTTTCTGCTACCCCCGTATCGAAGCTGGTCAGCCAACGGTCTGTTCCGAAACCTGTGTCGGACGCATCCGCTATCTGGGTGTGTTGCTCTACGATGCCGACCGCATTGAAGAAGCAGCCAACGTGGCGCAGGAAAAAGATCTGTATCAGGCCCAGCTTGATATCTTCCTCGATCCGAAGGACCCCGAAGTGCAGGCTGCTGCGCGCGCCGAAGGCATTCCCGATGGCTGGATAGAGTCGGCCAAGGAATCGCCTGTCTACAAAATGGCAATGGACTGGAAGATTGCCTTGCCACTGCACCCGGAATACCGAACCTTGCCGATGGTCTGGTATGTCCCGCCACTTTCTCCGATTCAGAATGCAGCCGAACAGGGGCGCATTGGCATGGATGGCGTGATTCCGGATCTGAAATCCCTGCGTATTCCGGTGCGCTACCTTGCGAACCTGTTGACCGCCGGCGATGAAGCCCCGGTACTCAGTGCACTGGAGCGCATGTTGGCCATGCGCGCCTACAAACGCTCGCAACAGGTAGATGGCAGGGAAGATCTGGAAGTGCTGGCGAAAGCCGGTATTACCCAGCATCAGGTAGAAGAAATGTACCGCTACATGGCGATCGCCAACTATGAAGATCGTTTCGTGATTCCTACCAGTCACAAAGCCTATGCCGAAGACGCCTACGATATGAAGAGTTCTTGTGGCTTCAGCTTCGGGAATGGCTGTAGCGATGGCAACAGCGATGTGAATCTCTTCGGCGGCAATAAACCCAGCAATCGCTCAATGATCAATATCGTTGATGTTTCGGAGGGACAGTAGCATGAACATGCAAATACTCAGCGTCGTTTCACGCCTGCTCGACTATCCGAATGAAGAAATTCTGATGAATGAGCAAGCCATGATTGAGGTGATTGAACAGGCCGGACTTAAAACGGAACTGGAAGAGCGCCTGATCGAATTTCTCGAAAACAATGTTGCCAGGGATTTGATGGACTGGCAGGCCGAGTACGACGGATTGTTTGAGCGCGGTCGCTCGCTGGCACTATGGCTGTTCGAACACGTGCATGGCGAGAGCCGCGACCGGGGTCAGGCCATGGTGGATCTGGTCGCGACTTACCGTGAGGCCGGTCTGGAAATCAGCCAGCACGAGTTGCCCGATTATATTCCGCTGTTTCTGGAGTTTCTGGCCACGCAAGGGGCCGACAATGGGCGCGCCTGGTTGTGCGATGTAGAACATATTCTGGGATTACTGTTCTGTCGCCTTGAAAAACGCCAAAGTCCCTATGCCGTATTGTTCGAAACCTTACTCTTTGTTGCCAAAAGCAAGGTCGACCTAAAGGCCATTCGAGAGCAGATTGCCAGCGAAAAACGGGACGATACCAAAGCGGCCATCGACAAGGAATGGCAGGAAGAAGAAGTCACCTTTGGTGCCGATTCGGTCGATCAGGCTTGTGGTTCCGCTAGTCGTAAACCGAGTGAGCAACAACGCCGCGATCAGGACATTCCGATTGGCTGGGTTGATTTTGAAACCGGCACGCCAACCCATGGTAGCCAGCCAAACTCACCAGCACCAAGCCGTTTGCAATAGATAAGGGGGAAATCATGAGTTATCTGAATAATCTGGCCTTTGGTATATATCCTTACATTGCACTCAGTGTTTTTGTATTGGGCTCTATGTTGCGCTACGACCGCGACCAGTACACTTGGCGGACCGGGTCGAGCCAGCTGTTGGAAAGCAAGCAGTTGCGTAAAGGCAGCATTGCCTTTCACATCGGGATCATCGCGATCCTGGCCGGTCACTTTGTGGGATTGCTTACGCCTTCGGAAGTGTGGCATGTCCTTGGTGTATCTACTCAGGTGAAACAGTTGATCGCGATGGGGCTGGGCGGCTTCTTCGGCATTATCTGCTTTTATGGCATGACGATTCTGATCAAACGCCGCTTGGGTAATCCACGGATTCGGGCCAACAGTTCGCGTATGGACATTGCCATTCTGCTGCTGCTCTACGCGCAATTAATTCTGGGGCTGCTGTCTATCTTCGTGTCTATGGGGCACCTGGATGGGGAAGAAATGCTCAAGCTGATGAGCTGGGCACAGAACATCGTCATTCTGAATGGCTCAACCGCAGCGGCGGCCATATCCGATGTGCACCCGATCTTTAAACTGCATGTGTTTTTGGGCATGACCCTGTTTCTGGTATTCCCGTTCAGCCGTCTGGTCCACGTCTGGAGCGTACCGGTGAAATACTTCTCACGTAACTACCAGGTGGTGCGTTCAAAAGGCTAGGGCCATTGGGACAAAAGGGAATAACTTGTATTACCTGTCACGCTGGGGCCCTTTGATTTTCAAGGGCCCGGCGATGTGCGAACAAAGATAGTGAGGACACGAACATGATTCGAGTAAATGGCGCCGAAATCGACGAATCGGCCATTCTGAAAGAAATGCAGTATCACGAGGCCGATACCCACGACAAGGCTAAAAACAAAGCCTGTGAAGCGCTGGTTGTATCGGAATTACTGAAACAAAAAGCCAATACGCAGGGTTTTGAAGAAGATGTGGATGGCTATATCGACCATCTTCTGGAGCATGAATTGGAAGTACCAGAGGCCAGTGAAGAGGTGTGCAGGCGCTATTACGAAAACAACCAGCATAAATTCAAAACTTCACCTCTGGTGGAAGGTCGTCATATTCTGATTGCCGCTTCCGAAAGCAATGCCGCGGAGCGATCCGAAGCGTTGGAGCTCGCCAACAATCTGATCAACACCCTGCAGGATGACCCTCAGGCCTTTGGCGATCTGGTGAAGCAGTATTCCCGCTGCCCGTCGTCCAAAACCGGTGGCCATCTAGGGCAGATCGGTAAAGGTCAAACCGTTCCCGAGTTTGAACGACAGCTGTTTAACTGCCATGAGGGGCTTGCGGATTCTCCGATCGAAAGCCGTTATGGCGTGCATGTGGTTTGGGTCGACCATATCGAACCCGGCCGGGCCTTACCCTTCGAAGCCGTTCAGAAAAAAATAGCGGACTATCTGGGCGAGCGACTGCGCTTTAAATCCATCGCGCACTATATCCAGAATTTGGCCAACGAAGCGAAGATAGAAGGTTTTGAATTGTCTGGCGATGGAAGCCCGTTGATGCAGTAAATCGAAGGGAGAGAACAATAACGTTGCCTGTCAGAATAAAAGAGGCTGGTCCGAATCGATAGAAACTAAATCGGTTTTGCCCCTGTGGCGATCCGGCGTCACAGGTTTTGGGGCTTATGCATTGTATAAAGTGAATGCGCCTATTGCGATAAACCCCACACCGGCAACGTAGTGAAGATATTTCTCGTTAATGTACTCCGACATAAGGCTACCGGCTAATACTCCCATCGCAGACGCTACAATGAGCGCTGCCGAGGCTGCGAAGAAAACGGTATATTTGCTGACCTCTTTGTCTGCTGCAAATAGCATCGTTGCCAACTGGGTTTTATCACCAAGCTCGGCGACAAATACCGAGGCGAATATGGTAAGAAATATTTTCCAATCCATTTGTTTGATACTGCCTAAGAATTTGATTTGATTAAGTATAACGAGACTGCAGAAAAACCCCAGCCAGTTTCCCCTTTCTTTCTTTCTTTCGAGGACAGGCACTCACTTGAGTTTATCCCAGCCGGGGAATACACTCATCGCTCATCTGCAAAAAGGAATTTGCTATGACGCTTCCCCGTTCTGCCCTCGTGTCCATAGATGACACGCCCTACTACCATGTCGTGACCCGTTGCGTGCGCCGTACCTTTCTGTGTGGCGTGGATCATGAAACCGGTCAAAACTTTGAACACCGCCGACAATGGATTGAAGACCGCATTCGGCTTTTGT
>PZPK01000045.1 GCA_006212045.1 Oleiphilus sp.
AGTTTTGAGTCGGATCTTAACTTTGTACCTGTCTAGGTCAGGTGCTGCAACCCTTTCGCGGACCCCATCTAAATTTATTCCGGACAGCAGTGCGCCTGCGCGGGAACGACTGGGGGGGCGTATGGTGTGAGCGGCCTGCGCGGGAACGACGAGGGGGGCGGCGTATATTGCGAGAGGCCTACGCGGGTACGACGATGTCTATCGCCAAGCCCAACCCCCTGCATTCAAAAGCTACCAAGCCTAATCTCGTCGTCATGCCCAACCTCCATCGCAAAATGCAACCAAGCCTAATCCCGTCGTCATGCCCAACCTCCATCGCAAAATACAACCAAACCTAATTCCGCCTTCATGCCTAACCACCATCGTTAAAAGCAACAAAACCCAGCCCCAACCCCATCGCCATGCCCGCGTAGGCGGGCATCCATGTTTTGGTATTGGATAAGTCTGTGGTGTAAACCAAAAACCTGTTTAAGCTATGGAAAAAAAACGATTATCCGGGCTTATCGTTCGTTTTCTTCCAATCAACATCGAATGGGTTCCCGCCTGCGCGGGAACGACTGGGGGGGGCGTATGGTGTGAGCGGCCTGCGCGGGAACGACTAGGGGGGCAGCGTATATTGCGAGAGGCCTACACGGGTACGACGAGGGAGTGGCAGTCGCGAATTCGACGCAAAACCTGTATTTCGGCCGAGGGGAGCAATGAGGTGTGGGTTTAGTTGTCCAGCATCCGGTCAAAGCGTTTTACGAAGCGTGATGCGGCGTCCTTGATGATTTCGGGGACCTTGAAGGGGATTAGCCTCAGCACCGCCTTGGCGAGGTAGTGCAGGGTGTTGGTGCGCTTGTACCAGAGTACTTCACTGATCTGGGCTTTCATTGGCCGGTAGCCTTCCATGTAGAGTTCATGGGCGGTCTCGGCGTTGTTGGTGCGGCTGTACTTGCTGAGGTCGAGACCGACCACAATATCGGCCTTTTTCAATTGCTCTCTGGTGCGCAAATCCATGCCGATATCAATCGCATTACCAATCACGTCGAGCGTGTCCTTGGGCATGACGTAGCGCTTGGTATGGGTCAGGTCAATGGCGACAGTAATGCCCGCGCCCATCGACTCCAGCGGCGAAATCGGTACGTTTTCGACCAGCCCGCCATCGACCAGCGTCCGGCCATCGATTTCGACCGGTACGAATAGACCGGGAACGGCCATGGAGGCACATACCGCTTCCGCCAGGTTCCCTTTACGAAAGATGATCTGCTCGCCGGTTTCGATATCCGTCGTGCAAATCGCCAGCGGGATATTGGCATCTTCGATATTCACATCCCCGAGATCCCGGTGGATCATGGCCTTGATCGGATCGGTGCTGAAGAAGCCGCGCTTCTTCCAGGTGAAGTTCATCATCTTGGAAAGGTTGAGGGTGGAGCCGATCGACATGATCTGATGAATGGGTTGGCCAAAGGCATAATAGCTGGCGACCAGAGCGCCTACGCTGGTGCCGGATATCGCACTGATGGTGATTTGCTCTTCTTCAAATGCTTTTAATACGCCAATGTGTGCGATGCCTTTGGCAGCACCGCCACCCAGTGCCAGACCGATTTTTGTATTGAGCGGGTTCCACTTCATTGCGTGTTATGTGCCTGATGATGCAGCTTATCGAATGTTGAACAGAACTGAGAGGCGCTATCATACTATCGAACACCTTGGCCGGAAAAGTACCATGCCGCACCTTATGCCTTGCTCGGGCGCTCAGCTAAAAATTCGCCGCGCCAGTTTTTCAACCTCCGGGTCCAGAACCTGCACACGCGCCAGATCGATCCTTTCGGCCAGGTGGTCGCGAATATGCGAAAGCGCTGCGATACGGGCAAAGCGCTTATGGTTGGCGCCAATTGTTTTCCAGGGGGCCGCGGTCGTGTCGGTTTTCACCAGCATCGCTTCAAAGGCTTCCTCGTAGGCTTCCCATTTTTCGCGCGCGGTAAAGTCCTCGGTCGTCAGTTTCCAGCGCTTGTGTGCGTTCTCGAAACGGTCCTTAAAACGGCTGAGCTGCTCGGCCTTGTCGATACTCAGAAACAGCTTGATCAGAATAACACCGTCGTCGCACAGCTGTTGCTCGAAACTGTTGATTTCCTGATAGGCGCGCTGCCACACAGGCGGCGCGACGAGTTGGTCAACCCGCTCGACCAGCACCCGGCCATACCAGGAACGGTCAAAAATGGTGAGCTGGCCCGCTTTCGGCAAACGCCGCCAGAAACGTTGCAGATAGTGTTCGCCCCGCTCCGAACCATTCGGCGCTCCGATGGGGTGTACCCGATAACCGCGCGGGTCCATCACCTCAGTGGCTCGCCGGATCATGCCGCCTTTGCCCGAGGCATCGGTGCCTTCCACCACAACCACACATCGCAGTTGCTGCTGATAAAGACCATGCTGCAGCTTCATCAGATCCAGCTGCAGGCCCTTGAGTTCGGCTTGATATTCCTTTCTGCCGAGTTGTTCGTGATTCAGGTGCGCAAGCGTTGCGGCCATTGTGTGTGGTCTCTTGTCGGTCGTGTGTTACATCATTGGGGTCAGAGTAAAATTACCATACATATCTGCCAGTCCCATTGTGCCACAGCTAATTTTACTCTGACCCCAATTGCTCATGCTGTTGCAGTTGCCACAAACGGGCATAGTCCCCCTGCATGGCCAGCAGTTCGATATGGCTACCCTGCTCAACCACACGGCCCTGATCCATCACCAGAATGCGGTCAGCATGCACAATCGTCGATAAACGGTGCGCAATCACAATGCTGCTTTTACCGCGTGAAACTTCTTCGATGGCGGTCATCACGGCGATCTCCGAAGCACTGTCGAGTGCGCTGGTCGCTTCGTCGAAGACCAGAATGGCCGGATTTTTCAGAATGGTCCGGGCAATGGCGACACGCTGTTTCTCGCCACCTGAAAGTTTCAGGCCGCGCTCACCGACAATGGTGTCATAGCCCGCCGGAGCCTGTGCGATAAAGTGCTCCAGATGCGCCATTTTGATCGCGGCCTTCACCTCTTCATCGCTGGCCTCCGGACGCCCATAGCGAACGTTTTCCAGAATTGTAGTATCAAATAACACCGTATCCTGCGGCACCACGCCGATTGTTTTGCGCAGGCTGTGCTGGCTGATCTGACGAATGTCCTGCCCGTCAATGCAGATCGACCCCTCGTCCACATCATAGAAGCGGAACAGCAACTTGGCGATGGTCGACTTGCCGGACCCACTGTGACCGACCAGCGCGAGTTTTTCTCCGGCCTGCAAAGAAAAGCTCAAATCGCGCAATATCGGCCGCTGGCCATCGTAGGAAAAGCCCACCTTCGAAAACTGGATACTGCCGCCACGCACTTCCAGATCCGGGGCCTCGGGCGCATCTTTGATGCGCGGCTCCACTTTCATCAAACCCAGCATCCGTTCGATATTGGTCATCGAGCCTTTGATTTCGCGATACACAAAACCGAGAAAATTCAGCGGCAGAAAAATCTGCATCAAAAAGGCATTGACCAGCACAAAGTCACCCAGAGTCATGCGCGCCTGGCTGACATCATAAGCCGCCAGCGTCAGCATCGCCGCCATCGACACCGAGATAATCAGCGCCTGTCCGCCATTCAGGGCAAATAGCGTCAACCGGTTCTGGCGTTTGGCCGACTCCCACTGTTCCAGCTCACGGTCATACATCTTCGACTCATAGTCTTCATTGGCAAAATATTTGACCGTTTCGTAATTCAGCAGGCTGTCGATGGCACGGGTGTTACTGGCACTGTCGGCCTGATTGGCCTTGCGGATAAACTGCGTTCGCCAGTCGGTGGTGGTTTTGGAAAACCAGATATACGCGACCACCGAGGCAAACACGATCAGGGCATACTCAATGCGATACTGCTGCCACAGAATGCCCATCACCAGAAACAGCTCCAGAAAGGTCGGCACAATGTTGAACACCAGAAAGCGCATAATAAAACTGATGCCATTGGTGCCGCGCTCGATATCGCGCGACAGCCCGCCAGTCTTGCGATCCAGATGAAACGCCAGATCCAGGGCATGCAAGTGCTCAAACACCTTCAGGCCAATACGACGCATGGCGCGCTCAGTCACGCGGCCAAACAGCGTGTCTCGAATCTCGCCCAGCAACACATTCATCAGGCGAATAAAACCGTAGGCGACCAGCAGCGCAATCGGCACTGTCACCAGAGCCGAGTCCAATGAAGAATCTAACGCAGAGCCTTGCCCATCCAGATGGTCGACAATCTGCTTCAGGACAAAAGGCATGCCGACACTTGCCAGCTTGGCACCAACCAGACACAACAGCGCCAGACATACCCGCGCCTTGAACTCAAACAGATAGGGCGTGACTTGTCTGATGACCGACCAGTCAATTTTCTCGTCGGGATTAAAATCTGTTCGGGAACCGCGCATTGTGCATCCTGATGGGCGAGTAGTGGTTAGGGTAATTTCATGTTGGGGACAGTGTACTGAATTCGCAGACAGAATGGGGCGGGCAAGCACCTTATTTATTGGCAGAATCGTGCCACTCGGATCAGAGTCATTGATTTGTTCAGCCGAAATACAAAACCAGGGATGATTCGCTGCGGCTTAGGCATGCGTCCCTGACAGCCCTTGAACAGGCGCCTGAATAATGCGTCTGTGAAAGGGCTGTCAGCTCAGCTCAGGTCAGGTCAGGGCAAGGCAAGCGTTACTTGATCCAAACCTGCTTGGCATTCACGAACTCCTTGATGCCATGCGGGCCGAGTTCTCTGCCGTAGCCGGAGCGCTTGATGCCACCGCTGGGCAGACGCGGGTCGGTTTTGACAATGCCGTTGATCGCGACCTGTCCGGCCTGGATGCGTGTGGCGGCCTGTTCGGCGGCTGTGCTATCGCCCATCCATAATCCGGCCCCAAGGCCATATTCGGTGTCGTTGGCCAGACGGATGGCTTCATCGATATTGGCGACGGGCGTCACGACCATGACCGGGCCGAAGGTCTCCTCACGTGAAGCGCACATCTCGGGCCGCACATCCACCAACAGCGTGGGAGGATAGAAAAATCCCGGCCCATCGGGAAGCTCGCCACCGAGCAAACAGCGTGCTCCGGCGTCGATTGTGGCCTGTACCTGCCGGTGCAGGTTCTGCTGCAAATCCTGCCGCGCGATCGGCCCGATGTCGGTGTCTGGCTCGTTGGGGTCGCCCATTTTCAGTTTTTCCAGGCGGGTTTTGAGCATTGCGACAAAATCTTCATAAATGCTTTGTTCAACCAAAATGCGCTTGGCGGCAATGCAGGATTGCCCGGCATTGATGATGCGCGAGAGCGTCGCGACATCGGCAGCTTTTTCAAGATCGGCGTCGGCCATTACAATGCAGGGGTCGGAGCCACCCAGTTCGAGCACCGCCGGTTTGATCTCAGAAGCGGCCATGGCCGCGACCTTGGCACCCCCGACTGCCGATCCGGTAAACGAGACGGCAGCGATATGCGGGTCACGAATGGCCTGTTCCACATCGGGCGTTTCCACAGGCAGGTTGCGCATGATATTTTCCGGCGCGCCGGCATCACGAAACACTTGCTCAATGGCGGCAGCACAGGCGGGTACGTTGGGGTCGTGTTTGAGCACACAGGTGTTGCCCGCCATCAAGCCTGGCGCCAAATAGCGAAAAGCCAGCCATAAGGGCGCGTTCCAGGGCAGCACCCCCAGCAGGGTGCCCAGTGGCGGATAGCAGACATAGCTCAGCGTGGCATCGGATTCAATGACTTCCCGTTGCAGAAAGGCCTCAGCGTGCTCGGCATAATATTCCGCGCACCAGGCGGCTTTTTCCACTTCCGGGCCGCCTTCTTTCACCGGCTTGCCCATTTCGTCGGTCATCAGTTTCGCCAGATGATCTTTTTGCCGGCGCAATTCCGCCGCAACGGCACGCAGAACATCACCACGCTGCTGATAGGAGCGGGCAGACCAGTCTGCACATGCTGCATGCACCTGCGCGATAGTGTCGTGAATTTGCTCTCCCTTCAGGGAAGCATATTCATTGATGACCTGGCCGTTGTATGGATTGGTCGCAATTAACATGGCGATTCTCCCTTATTTGCTTTTCTTTGCGTCAATGGAACTGGCATTCGCGGCTTTGGAGGCGGGTCGGGCTTCCAGTTTGGCGTCGGGGGCCGGTCGCTTTTTTTCTTTATTGGGTGTCGCATCCAGCTTGGTCACGGTCTGGGCGCCCTGTTCCGGTTTCACCGTAAAATCACGGTCCAGAGTGAAGAAGGATTCGCAGCCGTCTTCGGTAATGTAAATGGTGTCGGAAATGCCACAGGTCTTGTCGCCATCCACGCCCCACATCCAGGGGATGATATGAAAGGTCATCCCGGGTTGCAGAATGCGTGATTCGCCTTGCTTCAGGCTGATGATATAGCCCTCATCCCAACTGGGTGGAAAGGCGATACCAATGGAGTAACCGGAACGCGTGATGAGTTCGGCCCCCACGTTGTTGTCGGTAATGATGTTACGCACCAGGTTGTCGGCGTCGGAGACCGTCATGCCCGGTTGCACCTCGGCATGCAGGCTATCCAGTGCGTGTTTCATTTTTTCCTGAGCTTCGTACATCGAATCACTCAGTTGGCCCAGCACAACCGTGCGCATCATGGCGGTGTGATAGCGGCGGTAGCAGCCGCCAACCTCCAGAAAGACATGTTCGCCGGGCTGCACCACACGGCCCTCCCAGGTGGCATGGCCGATCATGGTACGCGGTCCTGAAGTAATGTAAGGCATGACCGATGGCGCCTCGCCTCCGGCGCGAAACATGGCGGCACTCACCGCTGCACCGATTTCATTTTCAGTGGCACCGGCCACACTGGCTTCCAGGCCCGCTTTCATTCCGGCTTCAGTGGCCCGGGCGGCACGTTTCATCACGTCGATTTCCACTTGCGATTTACAAACGCGCCCCTCTTCGACAATACCGAAACAATCCAGCAATTTGGCCTGCTTGAGTGTGGTGTGAATAAAGTCCTGCTGATAGGCCGGGAAGAAATAGCTGTTACGCTCGTAGCCAATGCGTTTGTCGGACAAACCGAATTCGCGCAGGGCATCCACCAGCATTTGAATCGCGTCGCCCGTGTCCGGATAAGGGCGCGTGCGTTCGACCCAGGTACGGGCATAAATATTGGAGGCTTCCAGCGCCCGGGTAATCATGAATGGTTCGTCTTCCAATGGCACAACAAGCGCCTGAAAGAAGGAATAGCCGGTAGTCTGGTAATCCGTGAGGTACATGATGTTTTCGGGGTCGGTAATGACCACGGCATCCAGGTGGCGCTGCTGAATACGGTGGCGCAGCTCACTGATCCGGCGCTCGTATTCCTCAAAGGGAAAGGTCATATCATCTCTTGGAATCATGCCGTACCTCCAAGTGCTTTTTTGCATTCATTTACCAGTATCACCAGACCTTCCTTAAGGTCCTGCTCAGGGATGGTAAGCGGCGGGATCAGCTTGATGACGCGGCCGCCGGAGCCACAGGCCGACACCAGCAGACCGGCCTTGAAGCAGCCATTCACAATGGCCTTGGCATGCTCTCCCGAACTCACATCGACACCGTAGATCATGCCTTTGCCGCGAATCTGTACCTCTTCGTATTCTTCTTCGAGTGGCTGAATCGCATTCAGCATGATTTGGCTGTAGGACTTCACCTGATCCATCAGTGTATCGTCCTCAAAATATCCCAGCGCCTCGCTACCCGCCACGAAAGACAGACCCTGGCCACGAAACGTGCCGGTATGTTCGCCGGGGTTCCAGTGTTTATCGATCTCGGGTTTGACCAGATTCATCGCGAGCGGCGTCCCCATGCCTCCGATGCCTTTGGCGAGGCAGACGATGTCCGGGTCGACATCCAGATCATCGAAGCTGAAATAGGAGCCGGTGCGGCCACAGCCAACCTGAATATCGTCGATAATAAATACCGAGCCCAATTCGCGTGCGAGTTCCTGTACCCCTTGCAACCATGCCTGACTGGCGATATTCACGCCGCCTTCGGCCTGTATCGCTTCGACCATAAAGGCCGCCGGAGGCTGAATACCACTGGAGCCGTCCTGATAGCGTGCGCGCAACTGCTGCAAGCCTTCAAGGCCGCAGCCCAACTCACAGCCCTGGCAGGTTTTTTCGCAGCCAAAAGGGTAGTGCGAGACATGATTGAGCGGAACGCCGGCCGCGCCCCTGAACACCTGATTTGCCGTGCAGGCCAGCGAACCAAGGGTCATGCCATGAAAGCCTTTGCTGAACGCGACCACCTCCTGCCGACCGGTTGCGCGCCGGGCAATTTTGAGTGCGGCTTCGACCGAATTGGTGCCGGTCGGCCCCATAAACTGCATTTTGTGCGGCATCTTGCGCGGTTCCAGCACCGTTTTCACAAAGCGCTCCATAAAGGCCTGTTTGGCCGTACTGTGCATGTCCAGGCTGTGTGTGACGCCGTTGCGCTCCAGATAGGCGATCATGGCCTTCTTCATGCGTTCGTTGTTGTGCCCGAAGTTCAGTACCCCGGCACCGGCAAAAAAATCGATGTATTCATTCCCCTCAGTATCGGTCTGCCGCGCATTCAAGGCGGTGTCGAAGGTGACCGGATACACACGGCAATAGCCTCTTACGTCCGATTCGCGTTGATCAAAAATACTCATTGGCTCTCTCCTAAATACTTGATTGAATGATTCGGCTCTGTTGTTCGGCCTGACGTTGCCCTGCCCGAATAGGCAGGCATCGACCGTTGACCACAAGGTTCAGGGCAGCGGAGCGCCGACCAAACTTGCGTATAAACGCGTCACCGGTTCGATCAACCGGTCGTTGAAGTCATAGTAAGGACTATGACAGGGGTGTTGGTTCGCCGGGCCGTCATCGGCCCCGACCAACGCATAGGCCCCGGGAATTTCCTTCAGGTAATAGCTGAAATCTTCTGATGCCATGACCGGCAATGCTTGCTGTGTGGATAATGCCTCGGGCCCGTGCAGAGCCTGCCAGGCTTTGCGCACTTGTTGCGCCGGTGCGGCATGATTAATGGTTGCCTGATAGCGTCGCACAATATTCACTTCGCATTGCACACCATAACTGGCCGCCGTCTGGCTGCTGATCTCCTGCAGCAGGGTGTTGATCTGCTCACGTGCCGCTTCCGAGGACACACGGATACTGCCGCCAATCACCGCCCGCTCCGGTATTACCGTCGGCCCGCTGGGTGCTTCGATCGATGTGACACTGACCACATTGGCCATCTGTGGAGACAAGCGCCGGCTGATAATTTGTTGTAAGGACAGGGTAATGGCACTCGCCGCCAGTACCGGATCGCGGCATAGCTCCGGTTGACTGGCATGCCCGCCCACGCCTGTCAGCGTGATTTCAAAGGTGCCGTTGCCACACATCACGATGCCTTCCGGACACAGGATTTCACCAAACGGAATCGCCGGCCAATTGTGCCAGCCATAAATGACGTCAACACCTTCGAGTGCGCCATCGTGAATCATTTCACGTGCACCATGGCCGCCTTCTTCAGCTGGCTGAAACAGCAGGGTCACCGGGCCGGGCAAACGGTCTTCGACATGTTTCAGCCAGCGCGCCGTGGCCATCAGGGTCGCGGCATGTCCATCGTGTCCGCAGGCATGCATGCAGCCCCGGTGTGTGGATTTCCAGGCACGGTCGGTCTGTTCGGTAATCGGCAAGGCGTCGATATCCCCGCGCAGGGCAATATGGGGTGATTTTTTAGATGAACCAGAGGATGTAGCCTGGCTGTTCAGTATCGCAACGGTGCCGGTGCCGGCACAGGAACGCCAGGGGATGTCTAGTTTGGACAGTGCTTCCCGGATGCGCGCAGCGGTGCGCTGCTCTTGCCAACCGAGTTCCGGGTGAGCGTGCAGGTCATGTCGCCAGTCGAGCGCGGCGGACATTGTATGCTGCCAATAATCTTGCATGTTTCTCCTATACAGGACGTACCCTAAAGGCATTAGGACTACGTAAAATTCATGCATTTTGGGAACTGTGGAAACACAATCCTGCCTTTCCAAGTACCCTCGATTCACCCCTAGGGTAGCCCCTCAAAGCGGCGCTTGCAATGTTGTGAATCTGATCTGTCCGGTAAAAAACGGTTCAGTAGATGGGTCTTCGGCCCGTGTGTCGTCGCATCGGGTAGGCATCCAACATGCCGGGTCTAAGGGGTCACGGTCTAAGGGGTCAAAGCCCTTTAGCCCACTGCGGGTTATATCCCCGACAGAACACAAGCGACACGCGCCTGTAATGCGGGCACCAGGTCTTGCTCAAACCATGGGTTGCGCGCCAACCACGGCCGATTGCGCGGACTGGGGTGGGGCAGAGGGAACACTGCAGGCGCATAATCCTGCCATTGCTGCACCGTTTCCGCGACGCCGCCACGCGCGTTGGGAAGATGATAACGCAAGGCATACTGCCCCATGACCAGAGTCAGTTGGATGTTGCTGAGTTGCGCCATCACCTGTGCCCGCCAAGTGTCAGCGCATCGTTGCAGGGGCGGCAGATCGCCGTGCCCACCGGTACCCGGATAACAAAAACCCATCGGCAAAATGGCAATCCTGCGCGCATCATAAAAGGTTTCTGCATCGACACCCATCCAGGTGCGCAAACGCTCACCACTGGCATCATCAAAAGGCACCCCCGAATCATGCGCCCGCTTCCCCGGCGCCTGCCCGGCAATCAGAATACGCGCATCGGCATGCAGTTGAACCACCGGCCTCGGAGTACACGGCAGTTCCTCAGCACACAGGGTGCATTGGCGAATCTCATTGACCAGTTTCTGCAAAACAATCTCCTGCATTAAAAAAACAATTCGTCAGGACATGTTTTGTCCCTCCCGAATTTTAAACTGGGATCTCCCAACCAGCACAGGAGAAAACGCAATGTCAGACGACTTCAATCCCTTCGGCCCGATTGACCTGAAAAGGTGGCCGCGCGCAATATTCCGTTTGGATTCGCTAGATACTGAAACACTGGTAAAACCGGTCTAAGGGGTCAAAGCCCTTTAGCCCTCCTCTTTAGCCCTTGCGCGGTAAGCCTAAAACCGCCATGTCCGCGCAGGCGGGCATCCATTGTCTGACATGCCCCAACCCCCAAAACAGCAACCATATGGCCAAACCCCTTATATCGTTTGTGTTGAAAAAGTAGCAGTACTTACACTCCAGTTGACCTTTCGGTCAACATTCGCTTAGGATTCAGCCCACGATAAAAACAAAAAAGCGGAACCCGCCTACATGGACAAATTCGACCGCATGCAACAACTGCATCGCGTCTTCTCGGACCGGCGTACCCCTGTCTCAATGGCGGACCTCGCAGAAAAACTGGAGTGCAGCGAAAAGACCGTGCAGCGCGCCATTCACAGCCTGCAGGATTACGTGCAGGCCCCGCTCGAATATTCTGAAGAGCGCAAGGGCTGGTATTACAACCTGAACGGTAACGACAAGTTCGAACTACCAGGTTTGTGGCTCACCGCCGCCGAGATCCAGGGCCTGGCGACCGTGCTCGCCATCTCCAAAAACATGGACCTGATGCTGTTCGACGAAGAAACCGACGTGATTCGAGAAAGCGTCGAAAAGCTGCTACGCTCGCGTAAGGTCGAACCCGAACTGTTCGCCGACAAGGTACGCTTTTTACCGCGCAACCGCTTGCCCAATGCCGCACGTACCTTCCAGAAAATCACCAAAACACTGCTCGAACAGAAACAGCTGCACCTGCACTATGCGGACTACCGCGGCCAAAAAACCGAGCGCACCGTCTCGCCGATCAAACTGGTGCAATATCAGGACAACTGGTACCTCGATGCCTGGTGCCATCTGCGCGAAGGGCTGCGCCAGTTTATGCTGGCCCGTATCGACCGCGTTGAAGCTGTCGATGCACCGGCCAAAACAATTCCGCAGGAAGAACAGCAGGCCTTTTACGCCAGCAGCTATGGCATTTTTTCAGGCAAGCCCAAGCACATCGCCAAGCTGGAATTTACCGGCGCCGCCGCGCGCGAAGCCGCCAGCTACCGTTGGCACCCAGAGCAACAAAGCGAATGGCAAGACAAAACCTACCGGCTCGACATTCCCTACAACGACGACCGCGAACTGATCCGTACCCTGCTGGGTTTTGGCGACCAACTCACCATCCTTGGCCCCAGTGCACTCAAGAAAAAACTGCTGACGAAAGCCAAACAGATTGTCACCAATTACGACCCGTATTGGGGAGGAGGAAAGTTTTGAATTTTCAACAGGAGGCTGTTTCCAAAACTACTGTATAAGCGTCCAAGACAGGTTTTGTCCGGGCAGGGCGATACACTCTTCATCGTGTTGGAGCACAGCGTATAACAGCCATTGAAATGGCATCACGCGACCGACACAGGCCAGCCTGTCACAAGCAGGCAACGATCTTGAAAAGCGCAGTCCAATGGCCAGGCGCTGAACGATGAAGGGGGAAAGGTCAATGCGCATGGGAAAGCCAATCATTAAACGCTGTGAAGTCTGTGCCGGTCTGCTGGACCATTGCATCCTGCAACACCATCGGAGCCCGCAACTGGACCGACGGCAAACCGGATGCCCCGATGATGCCGGACATTCCCTGGCTGGTGAAATGTCCACATTGCCGGGCCATGCTCTGGCTGGATGAACTGCAGGAAGTACAGGGCGTGAATATTCACGATACAAAAACACGCGCCGGCTACATCAAGCGCTATGAACGGCCCAAGGTAGCGGACTACTTCAAAGCGCTAAAACAAGGCAAGCTGGACGCCAGTAAAGAACGCTACCTGCGCATGCGCGCCTGGTGGGCCGGGAATGACAAGCGACGAGACAGCGAGCACATGTCGCGCCTGTCAACGCAAGAGGAAGCCAACCTGCAAGTGCTGGAAGCCTTTATGGACTTGTCCGATGTGGAAGACCGCATCATGGCCGCCGAAATCAAACGCGAGCTTGGCCAATTCAACGCCGCACTGGACCTGTTGATGGATGTACCGAACAAAGCGCAATCGCAAGTGGTTGCCAGAATCACCGAATTGGCCCGGGAACAGGATCCCTTTGTCAGGGAAGTTAAGCGGAAAGAGGTGGTGGCGAATGAGTAGTGCATTGGATATTCGATGGAACGCGAGGCCTCTTTTTGTTAGCCTGCTGGTCAGGAAATGGTGTTGTTCTTACAGTAATCTATTAAACGATTAGCGACCCGCATGGATACAAAAACAAAAAAGCGTCTCAGCGAGACCGACATCATCACCAAGTTCATCCTTCCAGCCATCGAAAGCGTGGGCTGGGAATCGATGACCCAGATTCGACAAGAGGTCAAACTTCGAGACGGCAAGGTGATTGTGCGGGGCCAGTTAGGTGTGCGTACCACCGTAAAATCTGCCGACATTGTGCTTTACCACAAGCCCAACATGCCGCTGGCCGTGATCGAAGCGAAAGCCAACAAGCATGATCTTGGTAAAGGCATGCAGCAGGGTTTGGATTATGCTCGTTTGCTAGAAGTACCCTTCGTTTTTGCCTCTAATGGTGATGGATTCCTGTTCCATGATAAGACCGCAGCAGATGGCGAGGCCATTGAAAAAGAAATCACCTTAGAAGACTTTCCAAGCCCAGAGACCCTCTGGCAGAAATATAGCGCCTACAAAGGGTATACCGAAGAACAGCTTCCCTATGTCATGCAAGATTATTACGACGATGGAAGTGGCAAGGCCCCGCGCTACTATCAGCTGCAAGCCATCAATAAAACTATTGAAGCCGTTTCTCGAGGGCAAAATCGCAATCTGTTGGTCATGGCGACAGGTACCGGTAAAACCTACACTGCCTTCCAAATTATTTGGCGCTTGTGGAAGGCGAAGAAGAAAAAACGCATTCTGTTTTTAGCTGATCGAAACATTCTGGTCGACCAAACCCGTATTAATGACTTTCAGCCCTTCGGCCAAGCGATGACCAAAATCACAGGCCGTAAAGTCGATCCTGCATATGAAATTCACCTTGCACTTTACCAAGCCTTAACCGGGCCAGAGGAATATCAAAAAGCCTACAAGCAAGTTGATAGAGACTTTTTTGATTTAATTGTGATCGACGAGTGCCACCGAGGCAGCGCGGCTGAAGACAGCGCTTGGCGTGAGATTCTGGAATACTTCAGCTCAGCCACGCAAATTGGTTTAACCGCAACGCCAAAAGAAACTAAAGATGTCTCGAATATCGACTACTTTGGTGATCCGGTTTACACCTACTCCTTGAAAGAAGGTATTGAAGACGGCTTCCTTGCGCCTTACAAGGTTATTCGAGTGGATATTGATATTGACCTACAAGGTTGGCGACCAGAAAAAGGGCAGGTCGATAAGCAAGGTGAAGTGATTAAAGATCGTATCTACAACCAGAAAGACTTTGATCGAACCCTGGTGGTTGATGAGCGCACACAACTGGTGGCCGAAACCATTACGGCCTACCTAAAGCGCACAGACCCTATGTCGAAAACCATCGTTTTCTGCAATGACATCGACCATGCGGAACGCATGCGCCAGTGCCTTGTTAATCTCAACCCGGAGCAGGTTAAAAAGAACGAAAAGTACGTGATGCGTATTACAGGGGATGATGAAGTCGGTAAAGGTCAGCTCGATAACTTTATCAATCCGAAAAAAGCCTACCCGGTAATCGCCACGACTTCAGAGTTAATGACCACGGGCGTGGATGCCAAAACCTGTAAGCTAGTGGTACTTGATCAAAACATCCAGTCGATGACCAAGTTTAAACAGATAATTGGGCGCGGTACGCGTATTGATGATCGCTACAACAAGCTTTGGTTTACCATTCTCGACTTTAAAAAAGCGACCGAGCTATTTGCTGATGAAGCCTTTGATGGCCCACCTGAAAAAGTCATGGTAAGCACGTCGGAAGAGATTATCGATTTGGATAACACCGCGTTTGATGAAGAGTTGGAATCCTCCGTAGATTATGACTCACCCGAAACCGGAGGCCACCAGGTGGAAACTGAACAGGGCGAGTACACGATAGATGGCCCAGGCTTTGAAACGCCTTACGGTAATGACGGTGACTGGGGTAACGACCAAGACGATGATCGTTTTATTAAGTATCACGTCTCAGGTGTATCGGTAAGAAAAATGGCTGAGCGCGTGCAGTATTACGACAGTGACGGCAAGCTCGTGACCGAGTCTTTCAAAGATTACACACGCAATACCGTACGCAAGCAGTATGAATCGTTAGATGAGTTCGTGAAAACCTGGAAGAGTGCCGAACGCAAACAAGCGGTCATCGATGAACTGGCCGAAGCCGGTGTCATCTGGCAAGCCCTGGAAGAAGATGTCAGTAAAGATATGGGCCCCTTCGACTTGATCTGCCATGTAGTGTACGACCAACCACCGCTCACGCGCAGAGAACGGGCCGACAATGTGAAGAAGCGAAACTACTTCTCCAAATATAACGAAGCCGCGCAACAAGTGCTGAATAGTCTGTTAGATAAATATGCCGACGTAGGCGTGACCGAGATCGAGTCGAAGGATGTGCTCAAAGTCGCGCCTTTCAACAAAATGGGCCGACCACTAGAGATTGTGAAGAAAGCGTTTGGCAGTAAAGTCGAGTATAAAAAAGCCCTCGTTGAGCTTGAAGAGCAGCTATATCAGCAAAACGCGTAATCATACACTTATGTTCCTGTGCCATAGTTTGGAGCAATGAAAAACACAGTGCTGCAACTGGTCTATAGTTCAATAAAATGAAATAAGGATGTTTCTGTTGTCCTATAAGTCAAATAATTGATTTATAATGATCGTTTGTCAGAGTATATGCCCGAGTAATGATGGCTCGAGTAATGTTGGCTAAAGATAGGTTCGGTGATGCGTAGTGGTCAATTTGTAAAACAATCTTCTGGTTATACGGCATTTATGCCAAGCAACCTGCCACCTGAGCCCGCGATCGAATTTACCGAAGCGCTACAGCTTCAACTATCGCAAGCAGACCGGGCGATCGGCGCGCTAAATATGGTGTTAAGTGTGCTGCCAAACCCGGATCTACTGACGGGCATGTTTATTCAAAAAGAAGCGCTACTTAGCTCGCAAATTGAAGGCACGCAAAGTTCATTGGTCGATGTCTTGGGTGCTGAAGATGATCACGCCCCTACGCATGATGTGGGGGAGGTCTTAAACTATGTCAAGGCAGCGAGACACGGGCTCCAGCGTTTAAAACAAGACGATATGCCGCTTTGCTTTCGCATTATCAAAGAAATGCATACTATTCTGATGACCAACGTTCGCGGCGGCGCCTCCAACCTCACGCCGGGGGAATTCAGAACCATGCAAAACTGGATCGGTGGCAGCAACTTAAATAATGCACGCTTTGTGCCACCGCTAGCCGACGCCTTGCCAGGACTATTAGGTTCCTTAGAAAAATACATGAACCAAATAGGGCAGCTACCGCCCTTGGTTCAATGCGCACTCATTCACTACCAGTTTGAAACCATACATCCTTTTAATGACGGTAACGGTCGAATAGGGCGGCTCTTGATCACGCTGCATTTACTTGAGCAAAAAGTATTGGATTATCCGGTGTTGTACCTGAGCGCCTATTTAAAAATTCATCAGCAAGAGTATTACGATCGGCTTCAGCAGGTGCGTCAAAGTGGCCAGTACGAAAAGTGGATCGCATTTTTCTTGGAGGGCGTCGAAACCGTAAGCAATATGGTCATCGACACCACCCGGCGTATTCAGAAACTCGAGCGCCAAGACAGTGACCGTCTCATTGAAGCCGGTGCAGGCAGCGATGGCATAAGTATGCTGCGTTTTTTAATGCAGCAACCCATCGTGCAAATCCAGGATATTGAAAATTATCTGGGCAAGTCGCGTAATACTGCGACAAAGATTGTAAATACCGCAGAGTCGCTCGGTATTCTGAAGCAGATAAGCAAAGGCAAACGCAATCGAAAATACGCGTATCAGGTTTACGTAAACATTCTGTCCGAAGGCACAGAAATAACCTCAACCCCTTTATAAAAAGTAGCCCATTTATGTCAGTCTCCTCAGTCATCAAATCCATACAAGACATCATGCGTAAAGACGCGGGTGCAGACGGCGACGCCCAGCGCCCAAGGGGTCAATTAAAAACCATTCTCAGTGATGCACTGAGTCATTAAAACAAGGAGTGTTTTATGAGTGATATAGCCATATTTGAAAGTGATCATGGTGAAATTCAGGTTCAACTGGAGCAGGAAAGTGTGTGGCTTGGTCTTGACCAGATGAGCCAATTGTTTGGAAGAGATAAATCGACGATTTCCAGACATATTAATAATCTATTTAAAGAAGGGGAGTTAAACCGAGCCTCAGTTGTTGCAAAAAATGCAACAACTGCCGCAGACGGAAAAATCTATCAAGTAGAATACTTTAATCTGGATGTCATTATTTCCATTGGTTATCGGGTTAAATCACAAAAAGGCGTGCAATTCCGCCAATGGGCAACGAAGTTGCTCAACCAGCATCTCACGCAGGGCTACACCCTCAACCAGCAACGCTTTGAACAAAATGCCCAAGAGCTCGAAGCTGCATTAAAACTATTCCGCAAAGCCGCCGCCAGCCCGGATTTAATCTCTGATACCGGTCGGGGTCTGGTGGAAATTGTCAGCCGATACACACAAACATTTTTGTGGCTGCAACGTTATGACGAAGGCTTGCTAAATGAGCCACAAGGGCAGCCAGGGGGAAACCTACCTAGCTTACAGCAGGCCAGCGAATCCCTTGCGCAGCTCAAACAAACCCTGATGGAAAAAGGCGAGGCGACCGACTTATTCGCCAAGCCCAGAGGTGATGGCCTAGAAGCTTTGCTGGGTAATCTTGATCAAAGCGTAATTGGCGAACCGGCTTACCCGACAGTACAAAGCAAGGCCGCCCACCTCTTATATTTTGTGGTGAAAAATCACCCCTTTGCCGATGGCAACAAACGTAGCGCCGCCTTTCTGTTTGTCGACTTTCTCTATCGTAACGACCAGCTGTTCAATGCCCAAGGCGAAACCATTATCAACGACACCGGCCTCGCCGCACTCACCCTGCTGGTAGCTGAATCTGACCCGAAACAAAAAGAAACCTTAATTCGCCTGATTATGAATATGCTTGCAGAAAACAACGGAGATTGAATACCAAAAACTACTGTATAAGCGTCCAAGACAGGTTTTGTCCGGGCAGGGCGATACACTCTTCATCGTGTTGGAGCACAGCGTATTACCGCCACTGAAATGGCATCATGCGACTGACACAGGCCAGCCTGTCATGAGCAGGCAACGATCTTGAAAAGCGCTGCCCAATGGCCAGGCGCTGAACGATGAAGGGGGAAAGGTCAATGCGCATGGGAAAGCCAATCATTAAACGCTGTGAAGTCTGTGCCGGTCTGCTGG
>PZPK01000062.1 GCA_006212045.1 Oleiphilus sp.
CATGGTATTTTCGGCTGTGCTAGGCCTCTACACCGTCTGGAATGTATTAACTACTGGACTTATCTGTCACAGGTTCTGCCAACATTATTAAACGTCCCTTAAGTGCTCTAACTAATGATTCTGCATCATTGAGGGCATCTATTGGGTCTCTCTGCTTTGTCGAGGCCAATTGTTCCTTTAGCCAATACGATGTACTTGGATCGTCTTGTATTGCCGCTTCGAACTCGCTAACTCTCATCAAGGGACTCCTTTAATATCAGTGAACTATCAGTGTATTAAGTTAACTTGCCAACGACACTCCGCCATTAACCAAACAACCCAATTCTGACGGCGCAGAAATACAGCTTTCACACCAGTACCGCGGATAGCCAAAAAAATAGCGCATATCAAATCCCATGGTGAAATGAATGAAGTAGCAATAACCAAGAGTCAGAATCTCATGAATATGCGTCAGCAAATCCAAGTCATCATCGATAAAATTAAAGCCGTTTTGCCGGACTTTGAAGTTCGCGAATCTCAAATGGCATTCATGGATGCCATAGCAGAAGTTTGCGAAAATCACGAGAACCCAAATCACATTATTGCTGAGCTGCCAACCGGCACCGGCAAAAGCTTAGGTGGTCTTATCCCTGCATTGGCTTATGCCGTGGTAACTAACGAAAAGAGAAGTAAAGACGACACCATCAAGCTTGTTTACTCCACCGCTACTGTTGGCCTTCAAAAGCAACTACTTCGTGATGTTGACCTGCTCAATAAAGCAGGGATCACCTTTAAAGCACATGTTGTAGTTGGCCGTTCTCGGTTTATTTGTAAGCGCAGCGCCCTTGGTATTGTTCGTCCGGATAGCGAGCAATCAAATCTCCTTGTGCCCTCAGCAATGACGTCTGAACAGGACAGCGCACTGGGTATTGATACACCCGACAAGCAATCCATTAGCGAAGTGGAAAAAACCAAGATTAAAAAAGCGCTTAATCAGCTAAAAGATGAATCGTGGTCCGGAATTGTTGATGATCTGGACCGTGACCTCACCATGGAACATTCAACCTGGCGCAAAGTTCGCGCCGAAGCGACAACCTGTAACCGACAATGCCAGTATTGGGGTAGCGGATGCCCCTTTGTCAAAAACAGAATGGATACTGAAAGCGCTGACCTAATTATTACTAACCATGCCATGGTCTTCGCAGATTTGGAAAAATCCAACATCTTGCCAGCACCAGAACGCGCCTATCACGTACTTGATGAAGCACATCACCTTGTCAGTAATTTCCATGCAACGATGGAGCGTAAACTCAGTTTCAGTGCACTGTATGAAACCTGCGTAAGACATGCTGGCGCTATCGCCAGTGGGATCACCATCGCGGCAGATATTGCTGGCACGAAAAACTGTGCAAATGAAGTCAACAGTGGCCTGACACATGTGCGTAACGCCCTGATCCCACTCATGCAGTTCTTGGACGAGCGATACCAACAATACGCCAGCACGTTACCTGAACGTGAGCGAGGTACAGCAATTTGGCGATTAGACCTCAATTACATTCAACAAAGCGGCATGCTCAATGGTTTACATGACATTTATGAAGCGTTAGTCCGTATCCGAGCAAAACTCAGTGCCGTTATTGAGGGGGTAAATGACAGTGAATCCGATTTAAACCCTGACGAAGCACAGGTGATCAGTAGCCTTTCACAACACCACTCCACCATTGATAGCGCCTGCGAACTGATCAGTCTGTATATTGATGCCAAAGCAACCAATGCAATGTGGTACAAACGTCATAAGGCTCAGGGTAGCGCCTCTGCGACTCTGTTTGGTGCGCAAATCAATGTTGCCGACGACATGAAAAGCAACTTCTGGGACAGAGTGCATAAGTCTGTTTCCATGTCTGCAACGCTATCCAATGATGGCTGTTTTTCTTCATTCAATCATGAATCTGGCTTGCGCCAACCACAAGCTGCTGAATACCGATTTGATTCACCGTTTGTTGAAGCGTTTCAGTATTCAAGCTTACACCTTTACCCCAACTTCCCTGAACCAGACTGGCGAAACGAATCCGATCATTCCCGCGCCATTGTGGAAGAAGTAAATCGCTTTATGTCATACCACAAGGCCGGCCTGCTTCTGTTTGTCTCGCGCCGCCAGTTAAATGAAGTCGTCAGCCTGCTTCCGAAAGCCCTTCGTGACGTCGCCATGGTGCAGGGAGAAGATGGCTCTCGACCGACGATTATTTCTGAGCACAGAAGAAAAATTGATAAGGGTGAAACCTCATTATTAATTGGGCTGGCTTCCTTTAGCGAGGGGCTGGATTTAAAACAGGACTATCTCACCTTTGTGGGGATC
>PZPK01000046.1 GCA_006212045.1 Oleiphilus sp.
GTTCTCTCCGGCTACGCCTTCGAGTCGAACTGCGTTCTCATCCTGCAGCCACAAAAAAAGCGCCTTTGGCGCTTTGTTTTGGTGGGTCGTGCAGGATTCGAACCTGCGACCAATTGGTTAAAAGCCAACTGCTCTACCAACTGAGCTAACGACCCTAAACTGGTAAATCTGTTTGTCTAATAAAAACGCCTCAAAGTTTGAGGCGTTTTCGAAAAAAGTTGGTGGGTCGTGCAGGATTCGAACCTGCGACCAATTGGTTAAAAGCCAACTGCTCTACCAACTGAGCTAACGACCCAACGAGGCGCATATAGTAATGATTTTAGGGAAAATAACAAGGCTAAGAAGCAAATTATTACGATTCGATTTCAGAGGCTTTTAGAAACAGCATTGGCATTATTTATCAACCACTTACCGAACTATCTTATAGTTCTTTGCTAACTTTGATGCTGTTGAATCGGGATAATTCTTCTGTACCATTTCCAGATATTTCTCGGAGTTCTCGGGATCATGCAGACGATCAAAGGTGACAGCCAGCTTAAACATCGAATCAGCCACTTTTCTGTGTCCCGGAAAAGTCTTTACGACGATCATAAAAGCCTGCTTGGCCTGTTCCAGCTTTGGAAGCACCAAATAGACCTCTCCTAACCAGTAATAAGCATTACCCGTTAGCTCACCTTCCGGATACTTTTCTATAAAGCTGTGCAGCGCATCTACGGCTTCGGTAAACTTCTTCTCTTTGACCAGAGCATAGGCTTCTGCGTACGCCTGTTTTTGCTCTTCGCTCGGTACATCCTGCGCATTCGACGATGCCTCTGCTTTCTTAACCGGGACAATCGCTGCTTCGGCCACAGTTGGTGTTTGCACTGAGGACGCGGTCTTCTGTCCGGCTACCTGGCGCGTGAGATTAAGCACCCTCGCATCAATATCCTGGTATCGGCGCTTGCTGCTCTGCTCCATATTTTTTAGTTGATAAGCTTGCTGCTCAATGATACCGCGCAACTCGGAAACCTCTCGCTTCAATTGCTCAATCATAAAGAACAATTCGGCATTCGGATTACTGGCCGGTGCTGTCGCCGTTGTATAGGTCTTGTCACGAGACGCGCCAGGCTGATTCGACACAGGCGGGTTAGCGGTGGATGTACTGGCAGCAGAAGTTGAACCGGATTCAAAAATAAGCGTTTTGGCAGATGCGTGAAACGTACAGACCAAACTCAACAGGACAATAAAAAAGGAGCGTAGCATCACAGCCAAGCTCCTTTGAACACTCACTTTCATAAGTCGTGCTTACTGATAGCTAATGTATACTCGACGATTCTTTGACCATGCCGCTTCGTTCTGGCCAAGCTCGGCGGGTCGCTCTTCCCCATAGCTGATAATTTCCATCTGGGCTTCTGATACGCCATTGACTTTCAGGAAGCTGGCTACTGATTTAGCCCGACTTTCACCCAAGGCAATATTGTAGCCCTTCGTGCCGCGCTCATCACAATGCCCTTCAAGCACAACTTTAACCGAAGGGTTTGAGGCCAGAAACGTAGCATGTGCTGCTAATGGCGCTCTGGATTCCGGCTTGATGCTTGACTCATCGAAATCAAAATAGAAGGTGCGAGTTTCTCTTAATGCAGCCTGCTCTCTTTCTGCAGCTTCACGCGCTTGCTGCGCAGCCAGCTCTTCCGCACTAATTTGCTCTTCAGCGGGCGCAGCCTCTGTTTCCCCGGAGCTTTGCTCTACCACTTCATCAGCAACTTCGGCTTCGTTTTCATCGACAGTGCTCATGCTTTCACAACCGGCCAGCAATAGCGCGGCGAATAGTAAAGTCAGACCATTTTTAAATGAATTTAATTTCATCTCTTTTCCTTCATTATGCATTGGGTATTGAGTATTCAACTTTTAGTTATAGTAGCTAATTTCAGTTGAGCCAAGCGGGGACTTGCGAAAAGATGGTAACCGAAGCACTCAAGCATGCACAACCAAGTTTATTTACAATTAATTTAGAAACGGCGACCAGGAAGGCTCTTTGACATCACCGTGCTCCGAAGGCAGGAAGTACTTGGCTCCTCCGTCCACAGAAACCACCGCCAACACACTTCTGTTTCTTAACTTTGTAGAGTAAATAATCATGCGTCCGTTGGGCGACAGGCTAGGCGATTCGTCCAAAGGCGTCGAAGTAAGCACGCGCGTCGTTAGAGACGACAGATCCAGCTCGGCAATGTGAAACTGCCCGTTCACCTGATGCACATAGTAAACAGATTTTCCATCCCGGCTATAGCGCGGTCGCGCATTGTACCGGCCCTCAAAGCTGATACGCTCGGGCCGCAGATCACTGAGCGACATACGGTATATTTGTGGTGAACCACCGCCACGGTTACTGGTAAATACCACATCCCGGCCATCAGGAGACCAGCTGGCCTCGGTGTCGATCCCGTAGTGATTGGTCAACCGCTGTAGAGCATTGGTTGCAAGGTCCATACTATAAAGTTCCGCGTTCCCGTCCTTTGACAAGGTCATCACGAGTTTACGGTCATCAGGAGACCACATGGGAGAACTGTTGATGCCCTTGAAACCGGTGACCTTTCTTTGCTGAGCGGATTTTATATGCTGTACGTAAATAGCGGGGCGGCCGGAATGGAAAGAGACATAGGCCAGATGCTGTGCATCGTTAGACCATGCTGGCGAAAGTATTGGGTCATTACTTTTGAACAGGGTAAATGAATTCTGCCCGTCGGCATCCGCAACCTGTAGACGATATTCCGATTTGTCTTTGGTCAAGCGCTTTTGCGTTACATAGGCAATGCGGGTTGAAAACGCCCCCTCAACCCCGGTGATCGCCTCATACACATTATCACTGATACGATGCGCGAGCTTTCGCAGCCCAGTACCGGAGGAGGATAATACTTCACCAATCAGACGTTTCTGCTGATAGATATCGACCAACTCGTAGGTCACTTTGTAAACCCGCTTTGCGGAATCGACTTCGATTTCTCCTACCAGTACGTAGTTCTGCCCCAACAAGCGCCAGTCCCGGTAATGAATCTGCGCAGAAGAATTGGGCAAACTCAGCATCTTGCTGGTTGGAAGCACCTCGAAATCGCCGCTGCGCTGTAAATCGTTGGCGACCACTTTAGAAACGTCTTCTGGGACAGGCTGCCCGCTGTTATTGGCAAACGGCACAATTGAAATCGGCAACGCAGCATCGGAACCACGCGTAATCTCTATATTCAGTTCCGCCCGTGCAGACAGCGACAGGGTATAAATTACAAATAATAAAAAGGTCCGAAGAATAATCATCTAGGTAGCTGTTGCTCCATTTGGCTTGCCATTAATTCATACTATTGCTCTGGCGGTGAAAAGGACATGATCAGTTTTCTAAAATAGGCATCAAATAACACGGGGTCTTGCGGTACGGGGAATACCCGAACCGCGCGCGCAGCGTTCAAGGCCGAATTATCAAAGGCCTGATTGCCACTTGAGGTCAGAATCCCGACTCTCGAACTCTCCCCGGAAGGCAGCAGATTTATCTGAAGTACCACCTTCAAGCCCCTCGATTTGGGAGGGATGTGCCATCGAGATTCCACTCGACTGCGTATCAATGCTGCAAACCGGTCCTTCTCACTTAACTGTTCGTTTGAGATGACCGGGGCCGAGCTAGCAGGAGGTGACGGCTCGCTCTTGCGGGCCTCGGCAAGTCTTTCCGCCAATTTGCGCTCACGCTCTTTTTCTCGCCGCGTTCTTTCTTCCGCTTCTCGGGCCTTACGCTCTTCCTCGAGCCGAGCCTGCTCCTCTTTCTTTTTCTTCAAAGCGATTCGCTCAGCTTCCTGCTTGCGTTTAAGCGCCTTCTGCTTTTGCGCTTCAGCCTGTTTTTGCTTCCTGGCCTGCTCTTCGCGTGCACGCGCTTTCTTCTGATCTTGAGCCTGCTTGCGCTTTTTCTCCGCTTCCAGACGACGCTTTTTATCCAGCTCTTTTTTTCTCAGCTCTTCTTGCTTTGCCCGTTGCTCCTGCTGCTCTACCTTTTGTTTTGCATCTCTCAGCGCCTCGAGTTCTGCCGCGCTCAGCACCCGGGCTTGAATACTGGCAGGCGCCAGCTTCTGTTTCACCGGATCCGAGAAACTCCAACTGAAGAGCAACACAGCCACCACAAAAACATGCAACCCCAGACTTCTGGCCAGAAAGCGCTTGTCACCCTTCACCCAGTGTTTATCCTGGCCAGCCGCCCGATGGGTCGACGTTTTTTTATCTGGCACCAGAGGTTTGCGCTTCATAACTCTTCTGTGATCAGCCCGACACCCTGGGCACCCAAGGACTGCAAGTGCGCCATAAGATCGACCACCCGACCATACGGAACGTTTTTATCCCCCCTAATTAACACTGAAATAGCGGGATTCTGTTGCAACACCTTACCGGCTTCTTCACTTAATGCAGCAAGATCCATTGCTTTACCTTCGTTGGAGCTCATCTCCATGTAATACGCACCATTGGAATCAATGGTAACGATTAGTGGCTCCTGATTACTTTGCAACTTCATGTCACTGTCTTCAAGCTGCGGCAGGTCGACTTTTATTCCCTGAGTCAGCATGGGTGCAGTTACCATAAATATAATCAGTAACACCAGCATGACGTCAATGTAGGGAACCACATTGATATCGGACATCGGTTTTCTTTTTTGGCGGGCCACAGTACAGAACCTTTAATCAATAACAGGGCTAGGAACGTTTGCTTACGACTGCATGAACATTTCTATGTAGTATGCTTGAAAACTCATCCAGAAATGTTTCGAACGACCCGTAGAGCGAATCGGCATTACTGGAAAAACGGTTGTATGCGATAACAGCAGGAATAGCTGCAAACAGCCCCATCGCGGTTGCGATCAACGCTTCAGAAATGCCTGGAGCGACCGTCGCAAGCGTTGCCTGCTGCTCCTGCGCCAAACCCAAAAAAGAGTTCATGATGCCCCAGACTGTGCCAAACAACCCCACATAGGGACTTGTCGAACCGACTGTTGCAAGAAAAGGCAGATGCGCATCCAGTCGTTCGCCCTCTCGTGACAGTGCAACGCGCATGGCACGTTGCGTACCTTCCATAATGGCATCCGCGTCCATACCCTGTTGTTGCTTCAGGCGATTAAACTCTTTGAAGCCCGCCTTAAAAATTGATTCAAGGCCACTGGATTCATGCCCGCTCGATTCCTTGTACAGCACGTTCAGATCCATACCTGACCAGAAGCGGTCCTCAAAGGCTAACTGGTCTGACTTCGAAAGCTTGTAATAATTCGCTCGTTTGAAAATCAAAAACCATGAAATGACCGAAGCCAGAAACAGGATCAACATCACAAGCTGCACCAGCAGACTCGCATCTGCGATAAGCCCCCAAACCGAAATTTCCTGCTGCACGGAATTACTCCTGTAAGTATTGTTTAAGACGGCTGCCCAGCTCCGAATCCAGTGCCCTGGGTTTCAGCCCGGGATAGGAGACACAGGCTATTTTCACCTTGGCGGATACCAGCAGGCTTGAGCCTCTATGGGCCTGCTGATCAAAAATCATATAGGTTTTGCCAAGCTTTGAGAGCCGGGCTGACACCTGAATTTCATCATCAAGGAGGGCCGGCATGTGATACTTGAGTTCTATGCTGTGCACAACGTAGGACAGACCGTTATTCAGACTGGAACGTAATGAGTATCCCAGTGAACGAATCAATTCTGTTCTGGCACGTTCAAAGTACTTAAGATAGTTTGCATAAAACACGATACCACCGGCATCCGTATCCTCGATATAGACACGCACCGGAATCCCAAACTCCTTACTCTCCATCAGTTGCCGGAGCCTTTAGCCCAAAATGTTGCCATGCCTTGGTGGTGGCAACCCGCCCCCGAGGCGTGCGGCTGAGATAACCTTGCTGTATCAGATATGGCTCCAGAACATCTTCGATGGTGCCCCGTTCTTCACTGATCGCAGCCGCCAGACTCTCAACACCAACGGGGCCACCTGAAAAATTTTCCAGAAGAGCCAGCAACAGCCGACGGTCCATATGATCAAAGCCGGACGAATCCACCTTCAACATATTTAGCGCCTGATCGGCGAGTTCACTGGTGATTTGCCCATCTGATTTCACATCGGCAAAGTCGCGCACACGCCGTAACAGGCGATTTGCGATGCGCGGAGTACCTCTGGAACGTTGCGCAATCTCGAAAGCCCCCTGTTCATCGATCACGACCTCCATCAACCGGGCTGAACGCCGGATAATCGAACTCAGGTCTTGATGATTGTAAAACTCAAGTCGTTGAACGATGCCAAAACGGTCACGCAGCGGCGAGGTTAGAAGACCGGCACGCGTCGTTGCACCCACCAGCGTAAACGCCGGCAACTCCAGTTTAATCGAGCGGGCTGCGGGCCCCTCACCAATCATGATATCGAGCTGATAATCTTCCATGGCGGGGTACAGAACTTCTTCCACCGATGGATTGAGACGATGGATTTCATCGATAAAAAGAACGTCGCCTTCTTCAAGGTTGGTCAGCATTGCTGCGAGGTCACCGGCTTTTTCGAGGACAGGACCGGACGTGGACTTGATATTCGACTGCATTTCATTCGCCAGAATATTGGCTAACGTGGTTTTACCAAGCCCGGGCGGACCAAATATAAGCACGTGGTCGAGCGCTTCCTGACGCTTGAGCGCTGCCTGAACAAAAATGTCCATTTGTTCTTTTACGGCGGGCTGCCCGACGTAATCCACCAATTTTTTGGGGCGAATGGCGCGGTCGAACACGTCTTCATTCAGACCTCGTTCCGGAATGGCACCAGGCGAAATTAGACGATCTGCTTCAATCATGGAAAGACTCGTTAACCGCGTAAGCTGAGGAATGCGAGTTAGTTTACAGAAGCACTTGGGAGACTAAAGTTAAATTTGTTTAAGTGATCAATCTGCTCAATAGACAGAACGATGCCGCAACGATAGAGCACTCGACTGATCGGAACACCTGGCAGCACAGTGAGTGTCGTTCGAACGATGTGACGCCCGCACTGCAGCTCAGCCCTCAAAGCATATTCTTCAACGCAGCCTTGACCAGGCTTTCTACACTTTCGTCCGGACCCGCGACTTTTTTAATCGCCTTACTGGCTTCTTGGGGCTTGTAGCCCAGTGCAACCAACGCAGACTCAGCTTCAGCAGCCACATCATTTGACGAAGGTATCGACACGAGGCCTGCCTGACCGGCATTGCCTCCTTCCTCGATCGTCTTGACTTTGTCCCGAAGCTCAATCAGCAAACGCTCAGCCGTTTTTTTGCCTATTCCGGGTAATTTCACCAGAGTGCTCACATCATCGTCCCGAACACATCTTGCTAAAGCAGGGCCATCCAGACCCGATAATATGGCAATACCAAGCTTTGGCCCGACACCGTTGACGCGAATCAGCGTCCTGAACATGTCCCGATCCGTTCGCGAAGAGAATCCATATAGCAGCTGGGCATCCTCACGTACTACAAAATGCGTATGCAAGGTGACATGCGTGCCGGGATCGGGTAACGCAAATGCCGTGCTGATCGGGACTTCAACCTCATACCCGAGCCCACCAACATCCAGCAGCACCTGGTGCGTCGTTTTCTCTATTACTTGCCCTTTGATCTGCCCAATCACTCACTATCTCCCATGGCTTTGAAACACCTGAAAAGCCGAAGGACTGGCCTGCCAGATGAGCATTATTCTATCTTTATCTGAGCCGACCCCGTCTGCTGTGGCTGGCACCGGCCACCCTGACGAGGCTCTGCTGTGTATTGGCGTGGCAAATCGCTATTGCCAAGGCATCGGCCGCGTCCGCCTGAGGACAAGCATCCAGCGACAGGATCTGTTGCACCATATGCTGTACTTGCTCTTTATTGGCATTGCCATTGCCAACAACTGCCTGCTTCACTTTTCGGGCTGAATATTCCGCAACTTGCAGTCCCTGATGCGTCGCTGCCACGATAGCTGCGCCTCTGGCCTGCCCTAACTTGAGCGCTGAACCGGCATTTTTGGCGACAAAAACCTCTTCGATCGCAAACTCATCCGGTACAAATTGGGAAAGCAGTTGGCTGACGCCATCAAAAATAGTGTTTAAGCGTTGCGGAAATTCAGATTCAGTCATCCGTATGCAGCCACTGGCGACATACTGGAACCGGTTGGATACGAAACGTATCAACCCATATCCGGTAATACGGGAACCGGGATCTATACCCATGATGAGAGACAAAAAAAAGAAACCTTAGTAATCTACGTTGCGCGGACGATACAGCTCTACCGCATTCTGCCAAAGCATACGCTGCAATGCATCCGCATCAAAACTGTCCTGCACCCGCCTTAGATCATGCGGGGAAAACGGCACCGGTGCGCGCGTAGACGGCAAATCCGAGCCAAACACAAGTGACGCCGGATTAATTGCATTGATTTCATGCATGAGTGCGACGGGGTCAAAATCGAGACGCCCAAATCCCGTTGCCTTGACATGCGCCCCATGCTCTACCAGCTTCAACAACGCTGCGCGAGCGCCCGATTCAAGCCCCAGATGATCTATCACGACTGCTGGCAGTTCCAACAGCGTATCACTGATCTCCTCGAGACTTGCAGCATCAACATAAAATTCGGAATGCCAGCCGAGCATCTTGTAGGCGCGAGATGCCAGGGACGCAATATCTAACAGACTATCAACACAACCGCGCTTCAAATTGAAACGCACCGCGCGCACGCCACACTGGTCCAAATCCATCAATTCTTCATCACTGACCGATAAAGGAACCTGCGCGACCCCAACATACGCTGGCCCCAGCTCTTCCAGAGCATGGCGCAGATAGCTTTGATCAAAGCCCTGAAACGAACCGGAGACAACGGCGCCACCGGCCACATTCAATTTGGAAACAGCACTGAGATAATCCCGGGAATCGAAGTGTTCCGGAAGATAGCCCTGATTGGGGGTCAGCGGGAAATTCTGGTCGATGATATGGAAATGCGCATCAAATATCTTCATTCACTCGTCCCGCATCCACATGGCTACTGGAGACTTTCCATGATCTCACCCGGGATGTCGGCGTTTGTATACACATTCTGGACGTCGTCCAGATCTTCAAGCGCATCGACCAGCCGCAACACTTTTTCTGCACCGTCCAGATCAAGCTCGACTGTGGTTGAAGGCAACATCGTTATTTCCGACTGCTCAATTTCCAGGCCAGCCTCTTTCACGGCATCTTTCACCGCCATAAAGTCTTCAGGTGGCGTTAACACTTCGGTACTGCCATCATCCTGAGCCACAATATCCTCGGCACCGGCTTCCAGAGCAACTTCCATCAATTCTTCTTCGTCTGTTTCTTCCGGGAACAGCAGATTGCCCTTCTTTTCAAACAGATAGGCCACAGAACCATCGGTACCCAGATTTCCGCCCGCTTTGCTAAACGCGTGCCGGACTTCTGCGACCGTACGGTTACGATTATCAGTCATGACTTCAACAAGAATGGCAACGCCTCCGGGTCCGTAGCCTTCGTAGGTCAACTCATCATAGTTGTCGCCTTCGCCACCACCTGCACCGCGCTGAATGGCCTTATCGATGGTGTCGCGCTTCATATTGGCGCCCAGAGCCTTATCGACCACCGCGCGCAGACGCGGGTTGTCTTCGATGTTCCCGCCGCCTTCTTTGGCGGCGACAACCAGTTCTCTGATAATCTTGGTGAATACCTTACCGCGTTTTGCATCCTGTGCGGCTTTACGGTGTTTAATATTGGCCCATTTACTGTGACCTGCCATCGTTAAACTCCTGTGTTCAGTTTTATTATTGTGCCGACTCGCTGCCAGATTCCGGCTTACGTACCCGAATGCTCAATTCCCTGAGTTGCTTGGCGTCCACTTCACCTGGCGCCTGTGTCAGCAGGCAAGTGGCGCTTTGTGTCTTCGGAAACGCGATAACTTCGCGAATCGATTTGGCCCCGGTCATCAGCATCACCAGTCTATCCAGGCCAAAGGCCAGACCACCATGCGGAGGACAGCCATATTTAAGTGCATCCAGCAGGAAGCCGAATTTATTCTGCTGCTCTGCCTCGTCGATACCCAGAATCTCGAAGACCGCTTTCTGCATATCCCCGTCATGGATACGAATAGAGCCGCCACCAAGTTCTGTGCCGTTCAACACCATATCATAGGCGCGTGACAGGGCTTTTTCGGGCGCATTACGCAATTCTTCCGGAGAGCAGGATGGAGCCGTGAAAGGGTGGTGAATGGCCGTTAAACCGCCACCGTCCAACTCTTCGAACATTGGAAAGTCTACAACCCACAGTGGCGCCCACTCGCAGGTAAACAGGTCGAGATCTTCTCCAAGCTTGCAGCGCAGTGCTCCCAACGCTTCGTTCACAACCTTGGTCTTGTCGGCTCCGAAAAACACGATATCCCCGTTTTTCGCTTCCAGACGATCCATGATCTGCATCGCGACTTCATCTCCGAGAAACTTAACAATCGGAGATTGCAGGCCATTGGCGCCGTTTTCGATTTCATTGACCTTTATCCAGGCCAGCCCCTTGGCACCATAGATACCAACATATTTTGTGTATTCATCGATTTGTTTGCGTGACAGCTCAGCACCACCAGTGACTTTCAGCGCCGCTACTCGACCTTTGGGATCCTTGGCTGGCCCGGCAAACACCTTGAAATCAACGCCTTCCATCAGATCCGCCACATCGACGATCTCAAGCGGGATCCGCAGGTCCGGTTTGTCACTGCCATATCGCTGCATCGCTTCTGCGTAAGGCATACGAGGGAACGTTCCGAGATCCTGCCCAAGCAGTTCTTTAAACATGTCACCTACCATTGACTCCATCAGGCTCATGATGCCTTCATCGTCCATGTAGGAGACCTCGACATCGACCTGGGTGAATTCAGGTTGTCGGTCTGCACGTAAATCTTCATCACGAAAACATTTGGCGATCTGATAATAGCGGTCAATGCCGGACACCATCAACAGCTGCTTGAATAGCTGAGGTGACTGCGGCAGCGCAAAGAAACTACCTGCATGTGTGCGACTGGGAACCAGATAGTCACGCGCACCTTCAGGTGTTGCCCGCGTGAGAATGGGGGTTTCCACATCCATAAAGCCATTTTGGTCCAGATAGTTACGAATAAAGTTGGTGGTTTTCGACCGGAACATCAGTCTGTTTAGCATTTCTGGCCGACGAAGATCCATAAAACGGAATTTCAGACGCGTATCTTCACCAACGTCAACATATTCATCCAGCGGGAAAGGCGGCGTTTCCGCTGCATTCAGAATCTCCAGCTCCTTGCCCAGGACCTCGATTTTCCCGGTCGGCATATCCTCATTTACAGTCCCGTCCGGACGCGCCCGTACAAACCCCTTGATCTGCAACACGTACTCACTGCGCACCCGCTCAGCCTTGGCGAAACTCTCAACCGTATCGGGGTCAAACACGATCTGGGCTACGCCTTCCCTGTCACGCATATCCAGAAATATGACACCACCATGATCCCGGCGTCTGTGCACCCAACCACATAGAGTGACTTCCTGCCCGATATGAGCTTCGTTTACTGAACCGCAATAGTGGCTACGCATATTATTTCCTGTTACTGATTTTTATAAAACTTGAATAGAAAGTGAGTATTTTGCACAACGGCCGCCTTCGTCAGGCGGCTGTTTCGGAACCGGTTGAGCCTTTATCCTTGTCTGTGGAAGCCAGATTTTTCTTGGCGCCGGATTTAAAGTCCGTTTCATACCAACCACTGCCTTTGAGTCTGAACCCGGCAGCCGAGATTTTCTTCACAAATGTATCTTCATTGCATTCGGGACATTTTGTCAGCGCAGCATCATTCAACTTCTGCAGAATATCTTTTTCCAAACCACAGGATTTACATGAGTATTCGTAAATGGGCATAGAACAAAACCTCAACAATACACTTGAATATTAAGAGCGCACAGTTTTTCTGTCCGCCCATCAAAATGGTGGCGTAGTATATACAAATTTTTGAATCAGGGCAGCCATGCACCGCGGTTTAAACATGCGCGTTGGCACAAAACAGAAAGGCTTCAAGAAAGTTTTTAAAAGATAAAGCAGAGAAAGGAATAGAATTGGCGGTGAGGGAGGGATTCGAACCCTCGATACGTTTCCGTATACACACTTTCCAGGCGTGCTCCTTCGGCCACTCGGACACCTCACCATATTCTATAACTTGAGCAGCAGAGTAACCTGAATCACTATGCTAAAGCACCGCACGGGGCGTGCTCCTTCGTCCG
>PZPK01000047.1 GCA_006212045.1 Oleiphilus sp.
GTCGGGACACGGAGGGAAGTGCGCAGCACCCAGCTGTGGGTGCTTGATTTTTGGTTCGTTTGCATCAAGGCAAATGAACAAGCGCTCGCCAGCATGGCGGGGGCTAATGCACAAGTTCGATAATGCTCAAAACAATGGGCTCCCGCCTGCGCGGGAGCGACGAGTGGTTTTGTGATCAGCAGGAACACACATTGAATATCAAGAAGTAAAAGCTGAAAACGCCACCTCACCGCACCTTCACAGATGGCCGGAGTGGCACGGCTGAAAATGGATCAAGAGGCATTTTCTGTTTGAGCCGCAGGCGAGTTTAAATGCCTCCCATTTTCAGTCGGGACACGGAGGGAAGTGCGCAGCACTCAGCTGTGGGCGCTTGATTTTTGGTTCGTTTGCATCAAGGCAAATGAACAAGCGCTCGCCAGTAGAAAGGGTAGCAACAAAAGAGAAACATGTTCACGAGACCTTCAAAGAGTAGACGCTTGATATGAGTCAAGACCCCAAAACGAACGAATCTTTAGACTGAGCGCCTGCTTACCTCAAGGAGAATCAGACCATGTCCGCCAATCAGGTGCTTGATGGCTTGGAGCCATTACTCAAGAAGTACGATGTTTATGGCCCGCGCTACACGTCATATCCAACGGCATTGCAGTTTAGCGATGCCTTCGATCAGGATGATTATTTAACGCACGTTGTGGCGAGCAACGACCTGCCTGTTCCGAAACCCCTATCGGTCTATATTCATATTCCTTTCTGCAAATCGCTCTGCTACTACTGCGGATGCAACAAGATTGTGACCCATAAAACCGAAGCGGCGGCCAATTATCTGGAATATCTGGTGCGGGAAATCGACATGCATAGCCAGTACTATGACGGCGATCGACTATTGCAGCAGATCCACTTTGGTGGTGGAACGCCGACGTACCTGAATGCCAGACAATTACGCGAAATTCTGGAAGTGATTGCGCAGCGTTTCCATTTTGGTTTGCCGGACAGCCTGGAAATGGGCATTGAAATCGACCCCCGAACGGTTCAGGGTAATGCATTTGATGAACTGATGGATCTGGGCTTCAATCGCATCAGTATCGGGATACAGGACTTTGACCCCGATGTGCAGAAAGCCATTAACCGCATTCAGGATACGGAATCTATCCGGCAGATCATGGCACAAGCGCGCGCGCGGCAGGTCAAGTCGATCTCCCTGGACATTATTTATGGCTTGCCCAGACAAACGCGGCAGAGCTTCAACGAAACACTGGACAAGGTGATAGAACTCAGGCCGGACCGTATCGCCTTATACAACTATGCGCATATGCCACAGAGAATTCCTTCGCAGCGCTTGATTCAGAGCTCCGAGTTACCGGGCGCAGAAGAAAAAATGGCGATTTTCCTGGATAGCGTGCACAGATTGACCGAGGCAGGTTATCTCTACATTGGCATGGATCACTTTGCCTTGCCCGAAGATAGCCTGGCATTGGCGATGAACAACGGCAGTCTACAGCGTAATTTTCAAGGCTATTCGACCAATGCCGATTGCGATGTGATTGGCGTAGGGGTAAGTGCCATCAGTCGGGTCAACGACAGCTACAGCCAGAATGCGACGCGACTATCCGAGTACCGGGGCTATCTGGATCAGGGGCAGTTTCCGGTCAGCAAAGGCGTGAGTCTGAGTCGTGACGACGCGATTCGGGGCGGGGTGATTCACGAGTTGATGTGCAGCGGTCAGATCCAGTTCAGCGAATTCAATGCGCGTCATGATGTGTTTTTTCAGCGCTATTTCAAGGACGAAATGGCAGGCATCGCCAAGCTTGCCGAAGATGGTCTGGTCGCGTGTGATGAGGCGTCCTTGCGGGTAACCGACCGGGGTCGCTTGTTTCTGCGCAACATTGCCATGACTTTTGATGCCTATTTTACGCAATCAGATCTTCAGAATAGTGCCCAACCCCGTTATAGTAAGACCCTGTAAGCTTCCCGAGAGCGTTAGTTATGTCTAAACAGATTGCCTCCAGTCGTTCGCCCTCTTTTCTGAAATGTGGTCAGTGCTCACTGGGAAGCCTGTGTCTGCCGGTCGGCCTGGATGGGCAGGACATGGTCGATCTGGAAAACATTGTCGATAGCTCGTCTCCTTTCGGGAACGAAGAACGGGTCTATAACGCGGGTCAGACCTTTGACCGCATTTATGCCGTGAAGTCCGGCATGTTCAAGACCGTGATTATCGATAGTCTTGGCAATGATCATATTACCGGTTTTCATTTGCCGGGTGAGTTGTTTGGGCTCGATGCCATCTACAGCAAGAAGTACATGTCCAGCGCGGTCTCCCTTGGCACCTCGAGTCTGTGTGCGATCGAATACAAGGAGCTGGAAAGCCTTTCTCACAAATTACCCTCTTTGCAGCACCAGCTGCTGAATTTGATGAGTAAGGAAGTGCAGCAGTCCCAGTCCCTGAATGTGGATCTGACGGCCGAGCAGAAGCTTGCCGGGTTTCTGATCGCTTTGGCGGCGCGTTACAAACAGCGTGGATATTCCGAAACCCGTTTTCATCTGGTGATGCCGCGTCGTGACATTGCCAATCATCTGAACATGGCGCCGGAAACGGTCAGCCGCCTGTTCAAACGGTTTGTGAATGATGGTTTGCTAACCATCAACCGGACAGATCTCACCATTGTCGACATGACGGCCCTGAAAGAGATGGGTGGTTGTGCCTCGGTCTGCTGAACGGCAGAACCTTTTCTTTTCTATGAAGTCCAAATAGCCGCCATACTCCCGTTTCGCCGGGATGCGATGGGCGGCATGCTGTTAGTGTTGTGCTATCGCATATTCCAAAGTCGGAACGGCTAAACTGATGCCCCAGGAGACCAAAAAGGAACGTTTAACATGATCGGGTGTTTGATCAGATCCCATATTCTGCTTTGTTTGTTGTGCTTTCCTGTCATGACCCTGGCGGACCAGTTGGCTCCGGACTTCACGCTAAAAAGCCTATACGATGACAGTGAATACTCACTTTCAGACTACCGGGGAAAGGTTGTTTATCTCGATTTCTGGGCTTCCTGGTGCGGACCCTGTCGGAAATCGCTGCCGGCGCTGGATGCGCTACAGAAGGAAATCGGGTCACAACAGTTTGAGGTTGTGGCGGTCAACCTGGATGTGACCAGGCAGGAAGCACTCGAATTTCTCAAGCAGTATCCGGTGAGCTATACGGTGTTGAGAGATGGCAGTGGAGGGATTTCACGCAAATATGATTTGGTGGGCCTGCCTTCTTCGGTTCTGATTGACCGCACAGGCATTATCGTCTCGAGCTTTCAGGGCTTTCACCCCTCACATATTGAGAAGCTGCGCAAAGCCTTACCCTACCTGTTGGAGTGAGCTTTTCTGAATTGGGAAGGTGTCGTACCGGACCAGCGTTTGAAGGCATGGTTAAAGGCGGCCGGTTCCTGGTAGCCAAGTTTGTTTGATATATCCTCGACAGGCACTTGTGAATTCTGCAGCCAGCTTTGCGCTTTCTCGTATCTCACCTGATCCAGCACGCTTTGATAGTTGCTACCCTCGGCCTTCAGCTGTCGACGCAGGGTGCGTTCGGACATCCCGAAGGTAGAGGCAGCCTCTGTCACGCTCGGGATTTCGTAATTGAACATACCAAGGTAGTGCTGCAGGGAACTGACCAGGCTGTCATCGCTGCGTGACGCTTCCAGCAGCATCTTGTCACATTGCTCCCGGTACATCTCAAAGGCATTGCGATTGGCCTGTGGAAACGGTGCATTGAAGTAATGTGTTTCGAGGACGAGACGGTTCTGATCCTGTCCAAATCGCACGGGGCAGTCAAACGCTTCCTCAAATGGCCGTTTGTTTGCAGGTGCCCCTAGCGTGAAGCAGACTTCGGTGAGGTCAATCTGCTTATCATTCATTTTGTGGATGTCCTGGATAAAACGCCCGGTACCCGACATATCCCGCAACAGGACAAACTCGGCGAGAGGCTCGGGAATGGGCACCGGTTCTATGATCAGGGCGCTGTGTTGTTTGCCGAGTTCCAGGCGGATGTCTCCATACAGATACGCCAGAGTTTGGTACTTAATGCCTATCTGACACGCTTCATAGGTGGTACTGCAGGTCATCAATAGCATGGACAAGGGACCATAACCTGCCAGTCCCATGGTGTTGCCAACGGCGAGGCCCATTTTAGGGTCTTCAATCAGAGCAAAAATATCGGTGAGTACTGCCAGCTCCTTGGAACGCTGAATACGTGCAGAGGCATCAATGGCGTCAATCGGTAGACCATGCTTTTGCATGACGGGTTCAAGTTCGTAACCGAGATTGATCAGGGCTTTTGCCGTATAAAGCAAACCCATTACAGAACGCGTTGTCATAGATATGGCCGGATATATCAACTGGTCTTTTAGCTAAGCATAGCATTTACTTGCGGTATCGATTAGCCTTTCGGCTTTAACCTTGGCAAGTGAAGTATTGGTTTCAAGCGTTTCGGACAGCAAGGCAATGCGCTGGCCAAAGAACAGCATGATATCCCTAAGAAACTGAAAAATAAGGGAAATCAATAAAATTCAGATGATGTATAGATTGAGGCAGGGACTATTAGATGAAAAAACTGGGCGTTTTGTTGTTGGTACTGATCGTTGCAGCCACAGGATTGACTATTGCAGCGGATCAATATCGCTATGACCTGTATGCCGCCGCGATCAATTTTGAAACGGAACGGGCAGGGCTGGTTAAAAAGCAGGGCACTATTGGAGATGCAAGCTTCGCTTATCTCGAAAACACGAATGCCGAGGACAAAGAAGCCATTATTATGCTGCACGGTTTCAGTGCCGATAAGTCAAACTGGCTGCGGTTTGCCAAGCATTTCAGCGAAGACTATCGCGTCATTGCACTGGATTTGATGGGGCATGGGGAAACCCTGGTGCAACCCGATGGCTCATACAGCATTGTTGACCAGGTCGAATTTGTGGCGAGTGTTGCACAGTTGCTCGACCTTAAGCGGTTTCATCTGGTGGGTAATTCCATGGGCGGGGCAATATCCTCCTTGTATGCGGCGACCTATCCGGATCAGGTCATCACCGCAACCCTGATTAGCCCGGCGGGTGTGCATGATATTCCTTCCGAGATGGATGCCTTGCTGGAAACGGGGCAGAACCCTCTTGTTGCGACCAGTGTTGAAGAATTCTATCAGGTGCTGGACTTTGTGATGGAGGCCCCGCCGTTCATCCCCGGGCCGATCGCGAAAGTGCAGGCAGAAAAGGCCGTCGCAAAAGCCGAGTTGAACAAGCGAATCTTTACCGATATTCGTAATGATATGACGCTTGGCCTGGAGCAGCGCTTTGCGCAGATTAAGGCGCCGGTGCTGATCATCTGGGGAGATCAGGACCGGGCGATCAATGCCGGGAATATCGACAGATACGCCCAATTGATCCCCAAGGCCAGCAAACAGATTTATCAAGGCATCGGCCATTTGGCGATGATCGAAGTGCCCGAGCGCAGTGCCAATGAAATGCGGAGCTTTATTGCAGGTATCCAGTGAGCAAAAGCGCATCGCTGCGCATGCATATGCCGGCCTGAATCTGTCAGATTGGCCGGCCTGTTCAGCGCGGTGCCGGGTCCGTCCGCTTGCCCGGATTGCGGGCAAGCGGCTAGGTGAGATAGGTATAGCTTGCCAAACCCCGTTCAAAGGCGAGCAGCAGTGCGTCATATTGCTCGCCTTCAATTCCCTGTTTTTTCAATCGCTTACGGTAGTTTTCCAAGAGGTAGCCGGTCCCCAGATTGACGTAGTTCAGTACATCTGCGGTCGTATCCCCGCGGATCGCGTGCTCCAGGGTGACATTGCCTGAGGCATCGATATCCACGTCCACCGAGTCGGTGTCACCGAACAGGTTGTGCATATCGCCCAGTATTTCCTGATAGGCACCAATCAGGAAAAAACACAGTATCTCTTTTTCTCCTGAAGTCTCGGGCAGGCGCAGTGTTCTTTCCAGCCCTTGCGTTGACACATAAGCATCGATCCTGCCATCCGAGTCGCAGGTGATGTCCTGAATGACCGCATGGCGCGAGAGTGGTTTGTCGAGATTTTCGATCGGTGTGATCGGGAAAATCTGCTCGATGCCCCAGACGTCCGGCACCGACTGAAACACTGAAAAGTTAACAAACAGTTTCTCGGCCAGTTTTTCATTGAGCTGGTCGATGATTTCCTGATGCCCCCGATGTCCGGGTTTGAGTGCTGTCACCAGCCGTCGGCAAACACCACGATAAATCTGTTCGGCCCTGGCCTGCTCAGCCAGCGTTGCAGTGCCTTGCATGAACTGCTGGTGAACATCATCGAGCGCATGTTTTGCATCATGGAAAATCTCGACTTTGCTCCTGACCGAATCCTCCTGCTGCAGTGCAAGAAAGTCTGACCAGAGATGCTGCATGGCCAAAGAAGCGGATTCCAGCTCGGGTGCTTCAGGCGTTTCTGTATCCGCTTCCTTCGCAACTACATCGGCAATTAGGATGGCGTGGTGGGCGGTAATGGCGCGGCCGGACTCGCTGATCAAATCCGGGTGGGGCAGGTCATGCTGCTGACAGTGCTCTTGAAAGATCCGCACCACATTAATGGCATAGTCATCGAAGCCATAATTACTGGAGCAGGCGTTTCGGGACTGGGTGCCGTCATAATCAATGCCCAGGCCGCCGCCGATGTCCACGATCTGAATCGGCGCGCCTAACTCCCGCAGCTGACCATAGATCCGGCTGCATTCCTGCAGGCCATTCTGGATGTCGCGGATGTTGGCGATCTGTGATCCGAGATGGAAGTGCAGCAGTTTCAGCGTGTGCAGGGACTGCTGTTCGGTCAGCAGTTCGATCATCTGCAGAATCTGGCTGGCATTGAGACCAAACTTGGATTTTTCGCCGCCGGTATTCTGCCAGTTGCCGGCACCTATCGAGTTCAGTTTGGCTCTGACACCGATGGACGGCTCCACGCCCAATGCTTTTGCCTCCGAAAGGATCAGTGGCAGCTCGCTGGCTTTCTCAATCACAATATGGACCTGATAGCCGAGACGCTGGCCGAGCAGGGCCAGCTGGATATACTCCCGGTCTTTGTAGCCGTTACATACGATGGTCGCGCCATCCCCGGTGGCCAGGGCCAGTACGGCCAATAATTCCGGTTTGCTCCCCGCTTCCAGGCCAACTTGCCCGCGACCGGCAGCCGGTTCGGCCTGAACAATCTCTTCAACCACCCGTCGTTGCTGGTTTACCTTGATCGGGTAGACGACCTGATAGGCGCCTTCATACTGATAAGTCCGGATCGCTGCGTTGAAACTGTTGACCAGCCGGTTCACGCGATCGTGCAGAATCGATTTGAAACGCAGCAGGACCGGCAAGCGAAGGCCTGATTCCTCAAGCTGACCTGCGATATCGGAAATGGCTACCGGTGGTACCTGGTCACTCGGGACGCTGATCTGGAGTCGGCCTTGTGCATCGACACTGAAGTAGTCACGCCCCCATTGTTCGAGGCTGTAGGGGAGGGCAGAAGTGCTTGTTGTCATGTGCGGTAGGAAGCCTTTCAGTGAAAGGCTCACAAAATAGCTGCATATCTTTTCACGCGCAACTAAAATGCCGCAGCAAGCCGGGGCTCAACTGAGGAGAAGAATATGGCTTTGGATTCAAACACATGGTTTACCGAAATTTTTCAGAATGAGGGCACGGCTTTTTCGTTGCAGATCAAGCAGCACCTGCATTCTGAGCAAAGCGCTTATCAAACCCTGGATATTTACGACACCGAGACCTTCGGCAAACTGATGGTGATCGACGGGTGTGTCATGCTGACCCAGAGAGATAACTTTCTCTACCACGAAATGATGTCTCACCCGGCCCTGTTTACGCATCGCAACCCCAAGCGTGTTGTGATTATTGGTGGCGGTGACTGCGGAACGCTGAAAGAGGTCCTGAAACACGCAGATGTTGAGTCAGTGATCCAGGTCGACATTGATGAGCGCGTGACGCGCCTGTCTGAGCAATTCTTTCCGGAGTTATGCGAATGTAATGAGGATGCACGTGCTTCCCTACTGTTTGAGGATGGCATTGCCTGGATGAAAAATGCCCCGGATGGCTCGGCCGATGTGATCATCATCGACTCAACGGATCCGGTGGGTCCGGCTGAAGGCTTGTTTGCGACTGACTTTTATCGGGAGTGCAACCGGGTATTGGGCGCGGGAGGCGTGATTGTGCAACAGTCGGAATCGCCACTCTTGCATAGTCACACCATTATCAAAGACGTTCAGGCTGATTTGCTGGCAGTGGGTTTCGCCTCTGTCCGCACGCTGCCGTTTCCGCAACCTGTTTATCCAACGGGGTGGTGGAGCGCAACGATGGCGATCAAAGAGGGCGATATCGAAGCATTCCGCAAGGAAGATTCTACCAGTCGTGGCTTTAAGACGTCCTATTACAATGAAGCCATTCACCAGGCGGCACTGGCTGTGCCTGAGTTTATGAAAGATTTGAATGCTTAAGGTTTGAGCCCGCTTCATTCAGGGCGGTTTAGGCCATAAAAAAAGGCGCTCGATGAGCGCCTTTTTCGTTGTCTGGCAGGTCGGGCCTGCCAATGGTTAGGACTTAGTCCTTGGTGAACTCTGGGTATGCTTCCATACCACATTCCGAGATGTCCACACCCTCGTACTCGTCTTCTTCCGATACCCGAACACCCATGATCGCTTTGATCACGCCCCAGGTAATCAGGGAGGTGACGAATACCCAGATGAAGATCGTCAGAGCACCAACCAGCTGGCCGCCGAAGGTTGCGTCTGCGTCTGACAGCAGCACTGCAAAGATACCCCACAGACCAACAACACCGTGGACAGAGATTGCACCGACCGGATCATCCAGCTTCAGCTTGTCGAGCGTCACGATAGAGAAGACAACGATCACGCCACCGATTGCACCAATGATGGTTGCCAGCAGAGGTGAAGGATCAGCAGGTTCAGCGGTAATGGCTACCAGACCAGCCAGTGCACCGTTCAGAGCCATGGTCAGATCCGCTTTACCAAACAGCAGGCGCGCTACGATCAATGCTGCAATCAGGCCACCGGAAGCCGCTGCGTTGGTATTCAGGAATACGCTGGCAACTTCGTTTGCGACACCGATGCCACCCAGCTTCAGGGTAGAACCACCATTGAAACCGAACCAGCCCATCCACAGGATGAAGGTACCGAGCGTTGCCAAAGGCAGGTTGGCGCCAGGAATGGCGTTCACTTCACCGTTCGGGCCATATTTGCCTTTACGTGCACCCAGCATGATGACACCAGCCAGAGCAGCGGCCGCACCGGCCATGTGAACGATACCGGAGCCCGCGTAGTCACTGTAACTCAGCTCGTAGATACCGAATACAGAATCGCCATTCCAGGTCCAGGCGCCTTCCATTGGGTAGATAAAGCCAGTCATCACAACCGCAAACAGCAGGAAAGCCCAAAGTTTCATACGCTCTGCGACCGCACCCGAAACGATGGACATGGCCGTCGCGACGAATACTACCTGGAAGAAGAAGTCAGAGGCACCTGAGTATTCACCCATGTCGCCAAAGCCGGATTCCGTTGCCGAAGCCAGTACCGCCGCAATGGCAGCTTCGTCCATGGAAGCGACACTGTCAGTACCAGACAGGAAGTATCCGCCGCCGTACATGATTTCGTAACCGCAAATCAGGTACATTGTGCAGGAAATTGCAAACAGAGCGACGTTTTTGGTCAGAATCTCTGTCGTGTTTTTGGCTCGAACCAGGCCTGCTTCCAGCATCGCGAAACCCGCGGCCATCCACATTACCAATGCGCCACACACCAAAAAGTAAAAGGTGTCCATGGCGTATTGCAGTTCATAAATATTGTTCATCATGTTTTCCATGATCGCCCTCCGTACTAGGCTTTATGAAGTTTGAAGTAAGTTAAAAGTTAAACGGCGTCAGTGCCTGTCTCGCCGGTACGAATACGTATCGCTTGTTCCAGTTCAGAAACAAAGATTTTCCCGTCACCGATTTTTCCTGTGTTGGCGGCTTTGGCGATCGCTTCGATCACCTGGTCCAGCAAATCGCTACCAATGGCGACTTCGATTTTTACTTTCGGTAAAAAATCGACAACATACTCTGCACCCCGATAGAGCTCGGTGTGTCCTTTTTGACGACCGAAGCCTTTGACTTCAGTGACGGTAATCCCTTGTACGCCGATCTCTGACAATGCCTCACGCACGTCATCCAGCTTAAAGGGCTTGATAATGGCAGTTACAAGTTTCATGGAAGTCTCCTTAGTATGCCGCCTGATGGTTGATTAGGTCCGTTATTCTGATGCAACAAAATCCCGTATGTTGCTTAAGTGAGCGAAACTAAGCAGATGCTGTGCCACTACAAAAATAATCATTTAAAACAGAGCTCTAGAATATTTTTGTAAGGCACAATGAATGTATGACGTGAATCCAGTGCGCCAAGGTGGCGCAGTCGCACCAAAGAGGTGCGACAAGTCTGTCTCTGCTTTCCCGTTGTGCAGGACGAGTCGATAGAAACGGTGGCGTTGGCATAGCTCTCGGCGCGGGAAAGGAATACACTTGAGGCTTTAGTCGAGTGTGTGTCGGGATTGGGAGTAGTAAAGATGCTGAGTCCTCAAGAGTTATTTGCGGCCATTCAGGAGCAGGTCAGTCAGGTACTGCCGGAGGCATCCAGGAGTGCCCAGGATGAGTTGACCGGGAATATGAAGCTGGTTTTGAGTGGTGTCATTAATAAACTGGATCTGGTGAGCCGTGATGAATTCGAAGCCCAGCAGGCGGTGCTGGCCAGAACCCGTGAAAAACTCGAACAGCTTGAGAAAGACTTCGCGGAACTGGAGCAACGCTTGGGTTCTAATGCGCCCTAGTAAGAAAAACGTCGGGTAAAGCGGATTTACCCGACTTGCATTGGAATGGTGCGGTCGCTTGCTGCTGGTGCGTTTTCCGGCTGGCACTATTTTTGAAACTACGCTTGGACGTTTACAGGGAATGTAATGTCAGTATCGATTGTACACACCCGCGCTCAATTGGGCGTCACTGCTTTGTCCGTGTCTGTAGAGACACATATTTCCAACGGTCTGCCTTCGCTTTCCATCGTCGGGATGCCCGAGACCTCCGTGCGCGAGTCGCGGGAGCGCGTTCGAAGTGCCCTGATCAATGCCGGCTTTGAATTCCCGACACGACGCGTCACCATCAATTTGGCGCCAGCGGATTTGCCCAAGCAGGGTGGTCGCTATGATCTGGCCATTGCCATCGGCATTTTATTGGCGACAGGGCAATTGCCGGGTGTAGACCCATCTAACTATGAATTTATTGGCGAACTTGCGCTGACGGGTGTGTTACGGCCGGTCAGTGGTGTGCTGCCGGGTGCGATTGCCAGTGCCAGGGCAAAGCGTACTCTGGTGATGGCGGTCGAAAATGCCAGTGAAGCCGCAATATCCGAAGATACTTCGTTACTGCCGGCACGCGACATCAATCAGCTTTGCAATATCCTGCTCGGTCGTGAGGAGGCGCCCGACTGGTCCACGACTTCAGATCAGGCATCGGTAAAGCATAAGGACTTGAAGGATGTGGTCGGGCAGCAGTTTGCAAGACGTGCGCTGGAAGTGGCCGCTGCCGGGGGGCTCAATCTGTTGTTGTACGGGCCGCCCGGGACCGGAAAAACCATGTTGGCGAGCCGCTTGACGGGCATCCTGCCGCCGCTCACGAAGGAAGAAGCACTGGAAGTATGTTCCGTCTATTCCGTAAGTGGGCGTTTGGAGCCTTTGGAGTATGCGCTTGAACGGCCTTTCAGGTCGCCTCATCACTCGGCTTCACCGGTCGCGCTGATCGGCGGCGGGAGTGCCCCAAAACCCGGCGAAGTATCTCTTGCCCATCATGGCGTGCTTTATCTCGACGAATTGCCGGAATATGTAAAAAACCACAATAAATGAGAATGAGTCGAGATAAATGAGAATGAGGGCTAATGTTGTTGAAACAATAATGTGTCCGCGCTGTAAGTATAGAGCGGCTGTAATCCCCCATTTTTAACCGACAAGACGATTCCAATTGAAACCCCTACTGCAAAAGCCTTCGTGAATTGGGTAATACCGACCGCTAACAGCCTGCTTCCGATCGGCAGTTAGATTGTTAGATCAGATCTAACAAGCCAATTACCAGGTGTCAGGAGCGTTCGCTGTCCATTGTCGTGAACAAGATCTTCGGCGACCAAGCCCATGCTCACCAATGAATTCAGAATCCTAGCAAGGTTCGGCGCTTTCAGTTCGATGCCCTGATCAGGATGACTTAAGTCTTCAAGCGATATTTCCAGGCCTTGGTCGTGGGCTTTGACGATCGCGTTCAATATCGTTCTCACATGAGGTACGGCAAGCAGTTCCTCTTTGCTCCGTAAGTGGAACTGCCATAGAATGTCCTCCACCTTCTGGCTGGAAGTTTGCCAGATCCTCGGTGCATTTTGATACTGCGATCTTTTTTGCTCATCTTCCTGCGACAACACTTCTAGTCGCTTTTCCAGGAAAGTGACCATTCTATGAAGCGTGTGCGCATAGCGCTCGGTTAATTCGAGCGCGATGGCGCGACTCTGGACCCTTCGATCAATTTTGGTGAACAAGCGTGTCAGCGCTGAGACATACCCTAGATCAAAGCGATTGAACAGTTCGTCCAGGTTAGACAGGTCGTGTTCAATGCGGTCGATGGCGTTTTCGATGGACTGCTCTTCGGATGCCTTGTCCATAACGGTTTCCCTCGATCAGGATCGTGCGTCTCTTGATAGCAGTGGCGGAGTGGGTCGGAATATCATCGCCAAAGCGCCACCGATTATCCTGAGTCTAAACTAAAGACGCGGCTCTTTGGAGAATTGAAAGGGGATTTGGGTGTCTGCGTATTTGCCTGTCTGCAGTAGTTCAAACATTTGCTTGATCGTTCTAAATGGAATCTGCGCGGCCCTGGGATTGTAAAGGAAGGGAATGATGACGCCGCCCGGCTCAACATAAGTCCCATACTCGAGTAGCGTCTTATTGGGGTGATCGGTGGGGTTGAATTTCCAATAACCTTTGATGATTTTCATCGGGTCATGTCCGATCGTATTAACCAGATTATCAACCAAACTGAAAATCAACTTAAACTCGCCTGAGTCCAGATCCGTATGAATGTTCGTTTCGGCGCATGCTTCTCTATCCGGGAATACCGGAATGTCATACTGCATGCAATTGATGTAGTTCTTATCCGAGAATTTCTTGGCTTGAAAGGACATTTTAACCGTGTCCATCCAGTCTTGTAAGCCTTCGGCGTCTAGATTAATCGCGATGAGTTCCGACATTGGAAACGGTGCCTGCGCCGTCGCTTTGCAATATTTGTAGCCCGTTTTCTCTTTGGTGTTTATGGCAATCGCTTGTTCTAGCTCTTCCGCATCTTTTTCGGCCTGAAGCAGCTCTTCCCGGCTTGCGCCGGTGGCGTTTAACTGCGAAATTTCAGCTTGCTTCGCCGTCAGGGATGCACTTAGTGTTTCGACTTCGCTTTGACGGGTAGATTTTTGACGTATGCGGCATTCGATCTTAATGCCATCTTCATCAATCTCCACTTCCCAGGGCGCCTGGTCCTTTCCTTGCGACCCAGCGGCGCAAAGCAGTAGCGTGATCAGTGTGGCGACACGCTGAACAAACAACAATCTCATTCCAGTACCTACTCAAATCGATAGGGGTTTGTGGATACGTAGCCGCGTATCGAATGGCGATAACGAATAAACGCGCCCATTAGTCCGAGCTTTACCAATAGCGCTTTAAGCCATGCTAGCGCGATTGGGCGATCAGCTCGACAACTTAGGGAACAAATCCAAGTATCTCGAGTTTCTCACTGCGTAATACCTTCACTGACTGATCCGCAAGGATCTTAATTTTGGCTTGATTGCTTCGCAGACCGCTCAAGTGAACAATCACTTCCCGGCCTTCCGGCGTAGTAACGATCAGGCTTTCGCCAACTTTGCGTGAAATTGTGGGTCCTTTCATTCTTTTTGACTCCATCCGTGAGTGTCGCCCTATTATGAAGGGTTTTGGATGTGCTGTTTGTCGAATGGGTCGCTCCATTCGGCAAAAGGTTCGCATTTTTGGTTGTTCGAGGGAAATGAATCCCTGGACACTATTCACTACTTACGGGTCAGATTGAGAATTGAATGTCGCATTGAGCGGAGCACCATCGAACAGCGACGTATTAGATCGCTTCAGTGAGTAGAATCTTCCAGTACGTTTCGAGAAACAATTGAAGTCAAGCCGATTGATAGTCGTCGTGTCACAGACTGATCAATTGCATACTCGCAACCGTGGCTCAGTAATCTTAGTTCCTATTGCACTGAGCGCGGCGAATTTTCGCTGAAGACTCCGCAGTCGGTCGGCGTAGTTCTCTCCAAACAATCAGATTTTTCACCGTAGGTTAGGGTAGACGATGAACACGAAATCAATAGACGAAGCCTTATCTTATATTCGCCTTAAAACCGAACGGGAAGGGTTGCGATTCTTTGTGGATCGAGAGGGGCATTTTTATGCGAGCGGATACGGTGGTTTAGGAACGACCGCTTTCCTTCCCTTAACACGCAACACAGAGCTCTATGCCGCGTTAAAGCAATTGTATTTGATTGGGCTGCTCGAAGCTGGCGAGTTCAAGCAAATCTACGAAATTGGTCTTAAAGAGTTAGCAGCTCTTTACCTTGGTGGAAAGAACGATTGACACTTCGATAGATCGGTTTGCAATTTAGGTTATCCAGATAATAAATCTTACGATGAGACAAGCGCACTGATTATGCATGAGTTATGCTTCTTTAGCAGAAAGAGACTTCAACCTGATAAATCTGACGGGTGCCATCGCAATGGGTTTACGGTTAGGCTCATATCTGATAAAAATCGAACAGCGCTCTCTTCGTTATTCAATATTGCTACCCATAAAAATGAAACATAAGAAAAGAGATTCATAATGTTCAGACGACTTCTACTCGTGTTCTTGTTTTCACTGTGTACGCAGACTTTATTAGCCGGGACCTCCGATAGGATCAATGGAGTGGCAGATTTTCTAATTGATCGCGCTCAGGACAATTATCTGTACATTTTTGAACACAAAATTAAAGAGAACAAAAACTTTGCCTGCTACTTCCCTTCGACCTACTCGAACCTTGAGCAAGCTGGAATTAAAGAGTTGCTACTGTTCGACGAGAAGCTCTGGGAAGATTCGCTCCAAGATGATTTGGATGTGCTATTAACCAGATCCTCGGCGCACGCCATCGAGCGAACCTTTGCGCTCAGTAAGCTCAGTGGCTCTATTTGGGGTAGTTATATCGAGTTGTTGGGCAAACTAGAATTACGTTATGGAGACGGCTACGTTCGGTTGAATTCTCTTCCAATTGGCGCTATGGATACCGATCCTAAGTTGGTTGAGACTGTTAATCAGTTCTACACCACACAATTGGAGATCAATGAAGCGCTTCTTTACTTCGCGGAGTTTGAAGACAGGGATATTTGCCAAACTCCTGTTGTCGGTTTTGCAGATTTTAAACAAAACGTCCGCGTGCTGTTTGAACTTGATGGCAAGCTCAAAGAAACCATTGAACTTTTTAAGTCCTATTACGCGAGGAACCGGATCAGATTTGTCGAGGGCGCATTTAGAGACCTGATTAGTTCTCTAGAGTCTACTCTTCAAGAGCTTGAATCAGAATCGGGAGAATTAGTTGAGGAACTTACGACACTCGCGAACTTGGTCAATGCTTTCGAAAGTAATAATTCTTTCACATATAAAGTACTTGCGACACTCAGAGAGTTGGACAAACGACCTAACTTGGATATCGGCAGTGTCAAAAAGTACGTGCTGTTTTTTGCGCAGGTCAGAGACGCGGAATCTCCTGAGCAAGTTGCTGAGATATTAAGAGCCTACACACTTCCTGCGGTGAGCTTTTTTGAGAAACGAAAAAAAGACGTTCTCAACATAAATGCCTATCTAGGTGTTGCCGGCATAAAATCTGATGTTCCCAGTGGTGAAACAGAAGGTAAGGATTTCGCAGTGTATGCGCCCATTGGATTGGAGTATAGCTGGTCGACGAGTGGTAACAATTCAATAGGTTTACTTCTTGCGCCATTTGATTTTGGTTATCCGGTGACGCTTAAGTTGGAAGGGACCAGTGAGGATGTAGATTTTGACGAAATTGTCGCGCCTTCAATTGCCTTGAATTACGGTTTTGAAGACTATCCTTTGGCACTAGGTGTTGGGTTTCAGAGAGGTAGGAGTTTTGTTGAAACCGATACCGCAGAAAAAAGAGTCTTTCTACATCTGTCCTTTGATATGCCTTTATTTACTCTATTTTGAACAATTTTCCTATCGAACAAGTCTGTTCTGAAACAGAAGCGTCAAAGATACATTATTCCAAAATATCGGCTTGGCGCTATAAAACGACAATTGATAAGGTTGTACGCCTGTCACGGATGAAAAAAATATAAGAAGTTGCATGAGAACTCTAAACTCTGGCTTGTATAGCCTAGCCTCTATGGCGCGTGTACATCACGTAGCGGTCGACCTATCCCAGCTAAGTCATCACTTTGGTTCGAACGACCAGAACTTCGACAACCAAACCATTGTGCGCGCAGCGCGTCATCTGAAACTCAAGGCCCGTTCCGGCAAATTCGCGCTAGAACAACTCGATAAGATTGCATTGCCCGCCATCGCCAAGGCACAAGACGGTAGCTACTTTGTTCTTGCGCGCCTGGATTTGAGTTCGTCAGAGCAGGGCAAGGTGCTGGTCCAGCGCTTCAGCGCAGAACGCTCTGCACCGGAAACGCTTTCCCAAGCCGAATTCGAAGCGCTCTGGTCGGGTGAGCTGATTCTGGTCACTAAACGCTCTGTGTTGTCGGGCATGAGCGGTAAGTTTGATATATCCTGGTTTATCCCCTCAATCATCAAGTACAAGCGAATTCTCTATCAGGTTTTAGTGGCGTCCTGCTTTATTCAGCTTTTTGCCCTGATTACGCCATTGTTCTTTCAGGTCGTGATCGACAAGGTATTGGTACATCAAGGGCTGACAACGCTCGATGTGCTGTGTTTTGGCCTGGTGGTGATTTCGCTCTTTGACGTGGTGCTCAATGGCCTGCGCACCTACGTGTTTTCGCATACCACTAACCGCGTGGACGTCACGCTCGGCGCGCGTTTGTTTAATCACTTGATGCATCTACCGATTGGCTTCTTCCAGTCGCGCCAGGTAGGCACAACGGTCGCTAGAGTTCATGAGCTCAACACGATACGGGAATTTATTACCGGCTCTGCGCTGACGCTGATCATTGATCTGGGCTTTACCCTGATTTTCTTTGCGGTGATGTATTTCTACAGTCCGACACTGACCTGGATCGTGCTCGGTTCGATTCCGTTTTACGTTGTGTTGTCGATCTATATCACGCCGATTCTAAGAAACCGCTTGAATGAAAAATTCAAGCGCGGCGCCGAAAACCAGGCTTTTTTGGTGGAATCGATCGCAGGCGCCGAAACTCTGAAGTCGATGGCGGTCGAACCGCAGATGCAACGCCGCTGGGAGGAACAACTCGCGGGCTTTGTGACGGCCTCGTTCAAAGCGAATAATCTGG
>PZPK01000027.1 GCA_006212045.1 Oleiphilus sp.
CGGTGAGGCCTCACCCACTCGGACACCTCACCATATTCTATAACTTGAGCAGCAGAGCAACCTGAATCACTTTGCAAGAGCGCCGCACGGGGCGCGCTCCTTCGTCCGGTCCGGAATCACAGATTCCGTCCGTTCAGCTCACCGCGAAACTACGTTTCGCAAACGGTGAGGCCTCACCCACTCGGACACCTCACCGCAAAAGAGCGCGGTACTTTAAACGAGCCTTTTTACAATTGCAACCAGTGGTTTTACTTAGCCCGATAGATAATGCCAGGATTGCACTGAACCATTTCAAATTTATCATTCAGGCCCGACATCGATTCGGACGCACCCAGAAACAAATAGCCCCCTTTCCTCAGTTTGCCATGTATTCGGGTCAGAATGTCGCGCTTGAGGTCCTGCGAGAAATAGATCAGAACATTTCGACAAAAAACGACATCAAAGGGCCCGGGCAGCATTGAGTAGCTCTGCAGCAAATTCAACGAACGAAAGCTGACCTGTGCAGCAATATCTACATTAACCTTCCAACGCCCATCATCCAGCGCCTGGAAATACCGCCGCAGCCTTTCGTCCGACATACCGCGCCCCAAAGCGAGCATTTCATACTCACCCGATTTGGCTTTTTCCAATACTGAAGCAGAGATGTCAGTCGCGACTATTTTCAGACCACGTGCGAATTTACCCAGGTTTTTCTTTTTATACTCATCGGCAACCATGGCGATGGAATATGGCTCCTGCCCTGTCGAACAGGCGGCAGACCAAATATTCAGAGGCCGGGTCCGCGCTTCCTTTTCCAGCTCGTCGAATAACATTTCATCGAGGATTCGAAATGGGTGTAAATCTCGGAACCATAGCGTTTCGTTGGTCGTCATCGCGTCGACAACTTCTTCACGCAATGCGATGGAGGAGCGGCTTTCCAGCTTTTCAACCAGTTCACCCAAATCATTCAGAGAGTTTCTGGCCAGTACCGATTTTAGACGACTGTTGACGAGATACTCTTTATTGTCTCCCAACAATATGCCGCAGGCGCTCTCTAGAAAGGTCCTAAACTGCTGATATGCCTGCGGCGAGCCCAATTTTTGCATCTACGTCTACTTCGTATGGTTTTGAGGATCAGCCGATCACACTACACGTGAGCGGCTGTCGATAATTTCCATGACGCGCTCAGCCAGCTCATCAGGGCTAAACTTCGCCATAAAATCATCCGCACCGACTTTCTGCACCATGGCCTTGTTAAAAACTCCGCTCAGGGAGGTATGCAACATGATATACAGCCCATCAAAGCGAGGATCATTCTTGCACTTGGCTGTCAGGGTATAGCCATCCATTTCGGGCATTTCAACATCCGAAATCATGAGTGCTATCTCACTCGCGAGATCTTTGCCTTCGTCCAGCAGATCGAGAAGATAATTATAAGCCTGCAGACCATCTTTTTGAGTGATCACGTTTAAGCCTATCGTCTGTAAACAATTCTGGATCTGCTTTCGCGCTACGACAGAGTCGTCGACCACCAGCACTGTTTTATTCTCGGAACCTGCCGTCTTCTCGGAGGCCTTTTCTACGAATGCACTATCAAGGCTTTCTTCAATCGGAGCGACTTCCGCAAGTATCTTCTCGACATCGATGATTTCCGTCAGTTTTTTATCAATCTCGGTAACAGCGGTCAGATAGTTTTCCTTGCCAGCACCTTTCGGTGGAGGGTGAATTTCTTCCCAGTTCAGATTCACGATTCTTTCGACCCCGCCTACCAGAAAACCCTGGGTTTTTCGGTTGTACTCGGTAATGATGACGAAGCTGTTGTATATATCTTCTTCAGGAATGGGGCGCTGACCGATCGCCAGGCCCATATCCATAATCGGGATGGTGCCGCCTCTTATATGAGCCAAGCCCCTGATCACTGGATGCCGCTGGGGGATCAGTGTCAGTTTTGGGCATTGCAGCACTTCTTTGACCTTGAACACGTTGATGCCATAGATCTGCTTGGTCTGCAAACGAAACAGAAGCAACTCTAATCGATTCTGTCCGACCAACTGGGTTCGCTGGTTCACACTGTCCAGAATACCGGCCATAAAACTTCCTCAAAAATACGATGCATTGATTCAGGCACAACAATTGCAGCGCCAAGATGACATTACTTTATTCAGTCAGAAATTTGTCATGCCGGTATCAGACAGACAACGCCTGGCATTTTTTTACACTCACTGAAATCAAAGAATCACCATCTCCCTCAAAGGATAGGACATAAAATGAAAATTCCTAGTCTATTTACAGTCCTGATTCTGGTCGGATTAGCGAATTCCAGTCTCGCGATGCCTTTCCCTCAAGAGGATCCAATGCAGGCGCTTTCAAATGCTATTGAAGCGCATTTGGCAAACTATTCTGTCGCGATGGCGGAAAAAGGTTACCGGAGCAGCTACCAGGCCGGCAAACTCGATCCTCGACTTAACATCAAACACTGCCCTGAGCAGTGGAATATCTCATTTACACGAGAACCGCTTAAACATGCCAGAACCTCATTACTGCTCGCCTGCGAAGGCCCGGAAAGACAGAAACTTTTCCTGAGTGTAGAGTTCGAAATCTATGCACCGGCAGTTCTCAGCAGCAATCTGATCGCAAGAGGCCAACGCATCACGGAAGCCGACGTTGTCATCGCGGAACAACAGATCAACGCAGCACGCTACCCGGTATTTGAATCGACTGACCAAGTGATAGGCATGGTCGCCAAGCGGACAATCAGAGCGGACAGGCAGATTCATCCGGGATTACTGACCGCTCCCCGCCTGGTGTCTCGTGGCGACGAAGTCATAATAGTCGCGACCAACGACACAATTTCGATTAGAATGAAAGGTGAAGCCATGAATCACGGAACCAGAGGCGAACAAATCTCTGTCCGGAACAAGCAGTCCCAGCGGATGATTAAAGCGCGCGTTGCAGAACAGGGCGTAGTTGAAATTGCGCTTTAGGACAAAATCTGTTTTTTTACTAAAGTTTTTTAATGTTGGGTCGATAAATAAGCAGTTCTACTAATCAGGTGATGCATCATGAGCATTGAAATCAACAACTTAAACCCTCAAAGGCCGGACAACACCCGGAATCAGGGGAGTAAGGAAGCGGAAGCTGCGCGTAAAAATGACGCACCCGCAGAGAAGAGCGCGACAGAGGCCAAAAGCAACGCCTCCGATAGCGTAAGCCTGAGTCAAGAGGCTCAATCACTATCTCGCATTGAAGCGGAGTTGAAATCCCTGCCCGAGGTCGATCAGGCGAAGGTAGATGAAATCAAAGCACGCATCGATAACGGCGATTATCAGATCGACAACCAAAAATTGGCGCAGAAAATGCTTGATCTAGAGGGTTAATTCACCCTTAGCTCTCAGATCAAGAGGCAAGCAAAACATGCCAAGCGCGATAGAAAACCTCAAACTCCTCCTCAAACAGGACATACGTGATCTCGAAGCCTTAACATCGACGCTTAGCGCGGAAAAAACGGCGCTCAAGTCAAGAGACAGCAAAGCGATCCAGCAGGTCACACAAAACAAGTCCTCGCTCGTACAACAAATCGAAACGCGTGCCAAACAAAAGGCAAAATTACTGGCATCCTGCGGCCTCGGCATCAAACCAGGCGCTGTCACCAAAACTTTGGAGTCGTATGGTGACGAAGAGCTGACCGGGCTGTGGAAAGAATCCGTCCAGGCCTTAAAACAATGCAAAGACCAAAACACCGTCAATGGCAGCATTATCTCCCAAACGTTGCAGCGTACCGCCAAATTGATGAGTATCATCCGGGGCCAGGGCACCAAGCCGGACCTCTACGGCCAGCAGGGCAAAACCCAATCCGTTTCAAACGGACAACATATACTGGGTAAAGCCTGAACAATAGTGTACGCCAGTTGTGGTCGGCATCTATCCATCCAGCGAACGGTTTACCGCACAAACCCCGCGATGCCCAGCATGGCGATAACTGATAAGCACGACAAAACACGAACGATTCGCTCACTAAATAATCAGCTTAACAATCTTTATAAAACGTAAGACGCAATTTGTGCCAAATGTCTAGACGCCCTGCCCAATTCCCATTAGGATCTTCAGGCTAAATTCATAAAAAGCAAGAGCAAGCATAGACTATGCCTTCAAGATTTATCTCGTTTCTCCTCCTGCTCGTAACAACCAGTGCGTTCGCCCAACCCCAGCATGGCGTAGCCATGCATGGAGATCTTAAGTATCCGGCCGATTTTACGCATTTTGAGTACGTCAACCCGGACGCACCCAAGGGAGGCACCCTCAAGCTGGCTGTCGTTGGCGACAATTTTGATAGCTTCAACCCCTTCATTGTCAAGGGCGTACCGGCTGCAGGCATCAGCTATCTATATGAAAGCCTGACCGTACACGCCCAGGATGAAGCTTTTAGTGAATACGGCCTGATTGCCGAAAGCATCGAAATCCCGGAGGACCGTTCCTCTGTCACCTTCTATTTGAATAAAAATGCACGATTTTCTGATGGCAGCCCAATTACCGCGGAAGATATCAAATTCAGTTTCGAAACACTGACGACGCATGAGAAGGCCCGACCTTTCTATAACGCCTACTACGGTGATGTCGCCGAGGTGAAGATTGTTGATCCTCACACCATCACCTTTGTTTCCGCGAATCCGGAAAACCGCGAGTTACCGCTGATATTGGGACAAATGAACATCCTTTCCAAAGCTTTTTGGAGCCAGCATGACTTTGGCGCAGCCAGCCTAGAGCCACCCGTTGGCAACGGCCCCTACAAAATAGACAAGGTGGTCCCCGGACGATCTGTAAGTTATGTTCGGGACCCGGATTACTGGGCAAAGGAGTTACCGGTAAACAAGGGGCGATACAATTTTGACCGCATCGTTTTTGAATACTACAAGGATAATACTGTTGCCCTCGAGGCCTTCAAGGCAGGCGAATATGATTTTCGAGTCGAACGAACAGCACGTAACTGGGCCAATTCCTACACTGGCCAGAAATTCGATGACGGCATCCTTATAAAGGAAGAAATCAAACATCAGCGTCCAACAGGTATGCAGGCCTTTGTCATTAATACACGGCGCTCACAGTTCCGGGACGTCCGTGTCAGAAAAGCACTGGATTATGCTTTCGATTTCGAATGGACCAACCAGAATCTGTTTAATGGACAGTATCTCAGGGCCGACAACTATTTCGAGAATTCAGAACTGGCTGCCGAAGGACTTCCCGGACCGCAGGAGCTGGCGATTCTGGAACCGTTTCGAAAGCAACTGCCTGAACGTGTATTCACCGAAATTTATCAAGCCCCAAGCACTGAAAAACCAAATAGCATTCGCAAGAACCTCCGTACAGCCATAAAGTTATTGAAAGAAGCTGGCTGGCAAATCAAGGACGGTAAACTCACCGAGCTCACCACCGGCCAGGTCATGCGCTTTGAGTTTCTGCTGTACCAGAAAGATTTCGAGCGCGTTGTACAGCCCTACATCAAGAATCTGGAAAAACTGGGAATCGAGGCCGGCATTCGCGTCGTGGATACCACCCAATACATCAACCGCATGCGGGATTTCGATTTCGACATTATGGTGTCGGGCTTTGGCCAGTCTGAATCTCCAGGCAATGAACAACGTGACTACTGGCATTCCAGCCGCGCCAACCAACCGGGCTCGCGCAACCTGGCCGGAATTAGTGACCCGGTCGTCGACGCGCTGGTTGATATGATCATCAGCGCCCCTGATCGCGCGTCACTGATACACCGGACCCGAGCCCTGGACCGGGTATTGTTGGCTGGCCACTATGTCATTCCCAATTGGTATAATCCTTACGATCGCATTGCCTACCATAAAAAACTGGCTCGACCGGAAGTAACACCAAAATCAGGCGTTGCGATTGATACCTGGTGGATTCAATAACCGTGCCGGATGTTTTTGCATCAGCGCTCTCCCGACCAGCTCAGCGCCGTGTACAACGGTGCAGCGTGGCCTTACCCAGCGGCGCTGATCGGCTGAGGCTAAATACATGAGCGCCTATATCCTGCGCAGGCTGCTGCTGATGATACCGACATTGCTGGGTATCATGCTTCTGAATTTTGTTATCGTACAGGCGGCGCCCGGTGGGCCGGTCGAAAAAATGCTGGCAGATATTCAGGGCATGGAGTCCGACCTGCAGGCCAGAATGGGTGGTAGCGGCGATATGGGCGCCTCCTCGGGCGGTAATAGTGGAAGTTCGAATGCCACGTACCGCGGTGCTCAAGGACTGGACCCGGAGCTGATCAGCCGCATCGAAAAACTTTACGGCTTTGACAAACCAGCTTGGGAACGCTTCCTGATCATGATTAAAAACTATGCCGTATTTGATTTCGGTGAAAGCTTTTTCCGTGACAAGAGCGTGTCTGACCTGGTGCTGGAAAAAATGCCAGTATCCATCTCTCTTGGGCTCTGGTCGACACTGATCATCTACCTGATCTCTATCCCTTTGGGCATTAAAAAAGCCTTACGCGACGGCAGTCCCTTCGATGTCTGGACCAGTAGCGTCGTCATCGTCGGTTACGCCATCCCGGGCTTCCTGTTTGGTGTTTTGTTAATTGTTCTTTTTGCAGGCGGCTCATACTTTGACTGGTTTCCGCTGCGCGGCCTCACCTCTCCGAATTTCGAAGAACTCAGTCTGTTCGGAAAAATTCTGGATTATGCCTGGCACTTGGTGCTGCCAGTGACGGCTCTGGTGATAGGCGGCTTTGCGACTCTGACCATGCTTACAAAAAACTCGTTTATGGATGAGATAAGAAAGCAATACGTAACAACCGCACGCGCCAAGGGTCTGACCGAAAATCGTATTCTTTATGGCCACGTGTTTCGCAACGCCATGTTGATTGTAATAGCGGGCATGCCCGCGGCGTTGATCGGCATATTCTTTACCGGAGCCATGTTGATCGAAGTTATTTTTTCCCTCGATGGCCTCGGTTTGCTTGGATTTGAGGCCGTACTGAACCGGGATTATCCGGTCATGTTCGGCACCCTGTACGTTTTTACGCTACTGGGACTGATACTCAAGCTCATCAGTGACCTGACTTATGTTGCCATCGATCCACGCATCGACTTTGAAAGTAGAGAGGGATAATGCTGAAGCTGCTCTCTCCGGATCATTGGAAGCCACTAAATCAGCGACGCTGGCAGAATTTCAGAAATAATCGTAGAGGCTACATCTCTCTCTGGATATTCCTGCTGCTGTTTATCCTGTCCCTGTTTGCAGAGTTTATCGCTAACGATAAACCGGTGGTTGTTTCATATCAGAACAGTCTTTATTTTCCGGTGTTCAAGGTTTATTCCGAAACCACCTTCGGCGGGGAATTTGAGTCCGAAGCAGACTACCGTGACGAATACGTTGCGGATCTGATACAGCAAGACGGCTGGATGCTCTGGCCACCAGTGCGCTATAGCTATGACACCATTAATTATCATCTTGATGTCCCCGCGCCCTCGCCTCCCGACACAGAGAACTTTCTGGGAACGGATGATCAGGCGCGGGATGTTGTGGCCCGACTGATTTATGGCTTTCGGATCTCGGTGCTGTTTGGACTGTGCTTGACGATTTTCAGCTCGATCATCGGCGTCATTGTCGGCGCGATACAGGGTTTCTACGGAGGTCGCATAGATCTCTTCGGGCAACGCTTAATCGAAATATGGTCAGGGCTTCCTGTTTTGTTTCTTCTGATCATCATGACCAGTTTCATTACACCGAATTTCTGGTGGCTCTTGGGCATTATGTTGCTGTTCAGCTGGATGGGGCTCGTCGATGTGGTACGTGCAGAGTTTCTGAGAGCCAGGAACCTAGAGTATGTCAGGGCCGCCCGCGCACTCGGACTGGACAATCGCGGCATCATGTTCAAACACATGCTGCCGAATGCCATGGTGGCTACCCTGACCTTCATGCCATTTATTCTCACAGGTTCGATCACCACCCTGACCTCGCTGGACTTTCTTGGCTTCGGTTTGCCGCCCGGTTCACCCTCACTCGGGGAATTGATTGCTCAGGGCAAAACCAACCTTCATGCGCCCTGGCTCGGCGTATCCGCTTTCGTTGTCTTGGCCGTCATGCTTTCTTTACTGGTATTTATTGGTGAAGCTGTGCGAGATGCCTTTGACCCCAGGAAACTCTGAGTGAATGCCATGACCTCACCGTTACTCTCTGTAAAAGATCTTGCGATACAGTTTTCGGTAGGCAACAAGACCGTGGACGCCGTCCACCAACTGTCATTTGATCTGCACCCCGGAGAAACGTTGGCGATCGTCGGTGAAAGCGGCTCCGGGAAGTCAGTATCAACACTTGCACTTCTGCAATTACTGCCTCCTGCAAGTTCCAGAATTCCAAGTGGATCTGCGATCTTTAAAGGAAAAGAGCTGTTACATTGCAGCGAACCTGAAATTCGGGCCATTCGCGGCAACCGGATCAGCATGATATTCCAGGAACCAATGACCTCCCTGAATCCGCTTCACACCATCGAGAAGCAGATCTCCGAGTCCCTGTTACTGCACAAACAAATGTCGCGGCCGGCGGCCAAAGCGCGCGTAATAGAGCTGCTGGAACTTGTCGGCATTCCGGACCCGGCCGGACGATTGGCCGATTACCCGCACCAATTGTCCGGTGGGCAGAAACAACGCGTCATGATCGCCATGGCTCTGGCCAATGAACCGGATATACTGATCGCCGATGAACCCACCACTGCACTCGACGTGACAGTGCAGAAACAGGTCCTGGAGCTTATCAAATCTTTGCAAAAGACGCTTGATATGGCGGTTATACTGATCTCACATGACCTCAACGTGGTCCGTCACAATGCCGACCATATTGTTGTCATGAAACAGGGGCACGTAGTCGAGTCGAACAGCTGCGAGGCAATATTCAACACCCCTCTGCACGCTTACACCCAAACATTGATTCATGCAGAACCCAAAGGCCGCCCGGCAGAGGTTCCTGAAAATTCTGCCCGTTTGCTGGAAGCTGACAATTTGCGCGTGCACTTTCCGGTGCAAAGAAACTTCTGGGGCAAACCCGTCAGATTCATGAAAGCTGTGCATGATATATCCATCGCCATCAACGAAGGCGAAACACTCGGCATTGTCGGTGAAAGCGGCAGCGGCAAAACAACATTGGGCATGGCCATCCTTAAACTGATCAATTCGGAAGGCAGAATCAATTTTGCAGGACAGCCCATCGAGCACTTAAACCAGGCACAGTTCAGGCCTTTCCGCAAAGACATTCAGATCGTATTTCAGGACCCCTACGGCAGCTTGAGTCCCAGGATGTCGATATCGCAGATCATTGCTGAAGGGCTCGACATTCATCAGATCGGTAGCAAGGAATCACAAGATCAAGTGATTATAGAAGCAATGCAGGAAGTCGAACTGGATCCTGACATGCGGCACCGCTACCCGCATGAGTTTTCGGGCGGGCAACGCCAGCGCATTGCCATCGCCCGGGCACTGGCCTTAAAGCCAAAACTGATTATCCTGGACGAGCCCACCTCTGCACTGGATAGAACCGTGCAAGTGCAGGTGATCGAGTTGCTGAAGCGACTGCAGGAAAAACATGGCATTGCCTATATTTTTATCAGCCATGACCTGGCCGTTGTAAAGGCATTGAGTCACCGTGTCGTCGTGATGAAGCAGGGACAAATCGTTGAGCAGGCAGATTGCAACACCCTGTTTGCTGACCCAAAGGAAGAATATACGCGCGAACTGTTAAGCGCCGCCTACTTCTATTCAGAATGAGCCATAAAGGAGTCAAGCATGGGTTTCCTAAGCGGAAAAAAAGCGCTCGTAGTGGGCATTGCCAGCAAGCTGTCCATAGCAACAGGCATTGCAAACGCACTACATAGAGAGGGTGCAGAAATAGGCCTGACCTACCAGAATGAAAAGCTCAAGAAACGAGTCGATAGCTTTGGCGAGCAATGGAACAGCGCCTTCTCTCTGCCTTGCGACGTCAGCAAAGATGATGAGATCGAGACATTGTTCGATGAGATCGCGGGAATCTGGGACGGTATTGATATAGTGATACACTCGGTCGGCTTCGCGCCCGCGCATGAGTTGGATGGGAACTATGTAGACGTGACGACACGTGAGGGCTTTGCCATTGCGCATGATGTGAGCTCCTACAGTTTTGTAGCACTTGCCAAAGGAGCACGTCCACTGATGAAAGAGCGGAACGGCGCACTACTGACACTGAGCTACCTCGGCGCAAACAGAACACTTCCGAATTACAATGTCATGGGCCTCGCGAAAGCCAGTCTGGAAGCCAATGTAAGATATATGGCCAGTGCCCTTGGACCGGAAGGAACCCGCGTCAATGCCGTTTCCGCGGGTCCAATCAGAACCCTGGCGGCTTCTGGCATCAAGAGTTTCAGGAAAATGCTCAGCGAAAATGAAAAACAGACGCCCTTAAGACGAAACGTGACTACGGAAGAAGTTGGCAACGCCGCAGCATTTTTATGCAGTGATCTGGCCAGCGGGATTACCGGCGAAATACTTTACGTAGACGGCGGTTTCAATACCACCGCAATGCGCAGCTTTGAAGAATAAATGGGACTGCGTCACTGAACTTCATGACGCATTGGTTTAGGCTTCTGGCAGCTTGTTTTCACTATCAAAAATGGAAAAAATCAGTGAATCGTAATCTGGCGCTTTTGCTTGCACTCGGGCTGCTGCTGGGCCTTGGGGGCTGCGCTAATATTAAAGTGGCTTCTAAATCCTCTTCATCGCTCACCAGTTTTCTCGGGTTTTCCGAACTACCGGACTGGTACATTACCAGCCGTTACAGTTACAGCGACTCCCACTGGATCAAGAACGATTTTGGCATGGACATTCATTATCGGGATACAGGTGACGGTCCAGTCGTGCTAATGATTCACGGAGAGATGGACTCGCTGCATATGTGGGAACAGTGGACGGAGATGCTTAGCACAAACTTTCGCGTCATCTCCATCGATTTACCCGGATCAGGACTGAGCGGCGCAACGCACTGTATTGACGACAATGACGAGACCTGTCACGAAAATCTTGGCCCCGACTATCTGAAACATACGCTGCGCTATTTTATTGAAGACCTGCAGTTATCAAACCTGAATCTTGTAGGTTCATCTTATGGCGCCTATCTTGCGGCTGATTATGCCCTGAAGAACCCGGACAATGTTGAAAAACTGGTACTCGTATCGCCTGCCGGTTTTCAGCAGGACGTGCCATCTTCACTCAATTGGCTGGCCGGCCCCAACCTGATCACTCGTTATTATCAGCCTTCGCTTCTGATCACGAATATCGTAAACGATTTCTTTGCCTCAGAGCAGGTCAAACCGGTGCAGATGAAGCGCTACCTTCACCTGGCTCAAAGCGACGGCATGCATGCTACCAATATTATAAAATTAAAGCTCGCCGAAGAAATGATGAAGCATGGAACAACACTTGATTTCAGCATGCTCGAAACGGACACTCTGGTCCTGTGGGGCGAACAGGATAAATGGAGCAACCCTGAACTGGCGAGCCGATGGGGCGAGACCTTGCCGAATGCTACCCTCGTTACCTACCCCGACCTTGGCCATGCACTTATGATCGAGCAACCCGACATCACAGTTGCCGATGTCTCTTCCTACTTCCTGGGTGACCCCTTACCTTCGATTGAGGGTCTCGGAATCGAAGGCTCCTTCACCATCGACGAAGCGGCCGGAGAACTAAGCAAAGAAGAACTGTTTGGTAATGGCGGAGCTGAGGAAACGCAAGAGATGGTGGACGAGCCATAGTTCAGTTGCCTACTTATCTGAGTTTAGTAGAAACATGCCGCTAAGATGCTGACAGTAGAATTACTGATCCCTTTCGTTCTTGCATCTCTTATGCTCTGCGTGTCCCCCGGACCGGACAATAGCTATGTCATTGCGCAAGCGGCACTTCAGGGACGTAAAACGGGAGTATTGATTACGCTTGGCCTTTGTACCGGTCTAATGGTTCACACCATTGCAGTTGCTTTCGGTCTTGCGGCAATTATTCAAACTTCTCCGCTGCTCTTTACGTCTCTTCAGGTTATGGGTGCCTGTTATTTACTCTATCTCGCTCGCGGTTCTTTCAAGGCCAACCAGTTGCTGCTGAACCGCGCGGTGCCTGCCAACCCAAAAGCAAGCTCGTCCCAGTTCAAACGCGGGGTAATCATGAATCTTGGCAATCCAAAAGTATCGTTGTTTTTCCTGGCCTTTTTACCGCAATTTACCGAACCCGACCGAGGGAACTTAGGGGGCCAGATACTCTTGCTGGGCGCTTTGTTTATCCTGATAGCTTTTATTGTTTTCGCTTGTCTCGCCTGTATCGCGGCGCAGTTGGGCAAATTTCTGGCTCAACGCCCGATGGCGCAAATCTATCTGAACAGTTTGACCGGAGTCATGCTGGGGCTGCTGGCTATCACGATACTTAGTTCAGCAATTTGGCCATCGCCAGTTTCCAGTCAATAATTTCGGTGTCCTCAGAATCGAAAAGCGCCAGGCCAATCAGATAGCCGTCTTCTTTCTTTTCTACCCATTTAACTTCGGAGGTTAAACGGTATACATCCTCATTCCGATAGACTTCGACCACCAGCGTATGAATTGCACCCTGCACCAGTTTTCTCTCAACCATGACCTGCATGCCATTGGCCGAAACATCAACGGCTTCACAACGCAAAACTTCGGCACTACGTCCTTCTCCCGGTTCCGCTGCGACACACTCTATGAAGATCTCTGCACCAATATTCATCCGCACTTCTTCACGACGCTCATCAATATCAAAGTACTTGCCCAGTTCCTTATCCATAGTTCAAATCTCTCACCTTGACATCCTCATTCGGCCGATGACACGTTCGAGACTGTCATCAAAATCAGCACCATCGTTCAGCACTTGCAATCGCTGTTCTACTATTTCATCTACCAACCTGTTTTCATCAAACTCAATCTTCTTTACGCCATACTTATCCACGAATACGTATCGCTTCTTGGCTGCAAATTTTACGGCCAGTTTATAACGCTGTTTTTCGTTATCACGGTCGATAGAGATCCAGGCCCCTAAACTTAATTTTGAAATCAATTCCAGCGCCTTGCGCTCACTTTCGAGTCGCTTGGCCTCTTCCTTCTTACTGGCAAGTTCACGGGTTCTGCGCGCAATCTCGGCGGCCTTCATTCTGGCATGCTCGGCCGCCTGCGCCTGTTCCTCACGCAAACGCTGCGCTTCTAGGCGCGCCTTTTCAGCGGCTTTCTCACGCGCCTGCAGTTGCGTCGAAGAAACTTTCTGCAAGCCGTTGACTGTCGTTGCCGCGACTTTCGAAAAAACGGCATCAGCGGCCACTTTTTTTAGTTTTCCGCTCTGAATCCGCTGGCAAAAATTCTCGACAGTATCTATTTCCAGTTTCATTCCCAAATAATTTACCAGCAGCACTTGGGCGTAACGCGAATAAACTTTGAGTACAACCAGTCGTATCCGGCTTTCGGGATCCAAAAATACTTCTCCCTCCCTCAAACTCGCGGACTCTGTTTGACTGAACACAGAAAAAGATTCAAATCCATCCACTGCCTTATAGTCTTGTTCAGGCACGGCTTGCCCTTTCAAAATCGCAATTGTTTCATCCACCAAAGACTGAAGCGCCTCCTCGGGACAAACCTGCTGATAGTGGGACAGTTGCTCTTGAAGCGCATCTGCCAATCCCTCACCGAACTGGAAGGCCGCTTTTCCCTTGTCACAAAATACCGCGCGCATTTTACGGGTCAGCCGATGAATTTCGTCGGGAACAATAGCCTCTTCACTTTTTTCTATTGCCAGCGCGACCAGGTTGAGCCAGACACTCTCCAGGAATACCTGCAGTGAAACGCTCACCTTCCGGGACTTAAATTCGGCATTCAAATACTGCTGTGCCTTGGCACCACAGTAACGCTGACTAACAAAAGACTGTTCGTTGCTAGCCAGCCGATGGCGAATTTTTTCAGCTTTCTTATCGGCGTCACCGACATAGGCTTGCCACCGACTCTGCACTTCTGCAAAATTTTTTTCTTCAAGCGACGAAGACAAGTCAATGCGCATGGCGTCCAGCAGATCAGGCACCTGCTTTCTTGCCCTTTCCGGATTGTTGCACCAGGATTTGAATCTGACAGAAAAAGCGTCGAGCAGATCACCAACAATCATTAAACTGCTTGATCCCTTGCCCACTGAACAATATAGAACCCTGAGCAGAACAATTCGCCAGGGAGACAAACTACGCTGGATATCCGCATCCAGAGCAGACTTGCGTAACCAGACATCAAAACACCGGTCAACGAGAAATATCAGATTAATAAACCGGGTAGGAAACTGTTTTTCGGCAAAATATTGCACCCGTAAAGCATTCAAGCCGGGCTCTTCACTCTGTCTCTGCAGTTCGTAACGGCTAAAGTATTCGTCGATAAGTTCGCAAAACTCACTTTCGTCTTTTGCGGCATATTTAAATTCAGGTACACGCAGATTTCGGGAAACCGAATCTATCGCTGTAACTGTCGCTTCTGTCAGGGACACGTAATTATTTACTTCCGAATTAGTATGATGTTGTCAGGCGGACGCTTTGGAAAGCTTTGTGGAAAGTATAGGGTATATCTGTGCGATTTCACTGCTTCGATCCGATTTTAATACGAGTTCACGTCAATGCTAAACCATCGTTGCAAACACTCGCGCTATAGAGCAACATATGCGGTCTTGCGGAATACCGGGCCCAATACAATGTAGGCAGGCCACCCGGATTAATACGCTGCCATCGTATAAGAATTCAGTAAAGATGTAGGCTGACCAATGACTAGTAAACTTGAAAATGTAAACGTCGAATCTCAGGAAATCCTGATCACTCCCGACAAGTTAAAGCAAGACATCCCCTTGACGGTAAAAGCTACCGAGACAGTAATCAGCGGGCGAGAAACTATTAACAACATTCTCGACCGCAAAGATCATCGGCTTTTTGTGGTTATTGGTCCTTGCTCGATTCACGATATTGATGCTGCCAAGGAATATGCACATAAACTTAAAGCCCTTGCAGATAAAGTGAAAGACACGATCTATCTGGTCATGCGGGTTTACTTTGAGAAACCGCGTACAACGGTCGGATGGAAAGGCCTAATAAATGACCCACACCTGAACGATTCGTTTGAAATCGAAGAAGGTCTGCACATTGGCCGACAACTACTGGTAGACATAAACGAGATTGGCCTGCCCACGGCCACAGAGGCGCTCGATCCGATCTCTCCCCAGTATTTACAGGACACCATCGCCTGGTCCGCCATCGGTGCTCGCACGACCGAGTCGCAAACGCACCGGGAAATGAGTAGTGGTCTGTCGGTCGCTATCGGATTCAAAAATGGAACCGATGGCGGATTGGACGTCGCTATTAATGCCCTGAAATCGGTGTCTCACCCCCATAGTTTTCTGGGCATCAATCGTGAAGGCCAGGTTTCCGTCGTTCGCACCAAGGGGAATCCCTATGGGCATGTGGTCTTGCGTGGTGGTGGTGGAAAACCCAATTATGATTCTGTCAATGTGGCCTTATGCGAACAGGCTCTGGAAAAATCAGGCCTCTCCAAGAACATAATGATTGATTGCAGTCATGCCAACTCGAACAAAGATCCTGCACTGCAGACCCTTGTGATGCATGACGTGACCAATCAGATACTTGAAGGCAACAAGTCAATTGTTGGTTTGATGGTCGAGAGTAATCTCAACTGGGGCAATCAATCGATCCCGAAAGACCTGAGCGAACTGAAGTATGGCGTGTCGGTCACTGATGCATGCATCGACTGGGAAGCCACTGAAAAGGCAATTAACGAGATGCATGAAAAACTGAAAGACGTACTGCCTAAACGCTAGTTGAAACGGCTTCCACAAGAGAAAGGGCCCGATCAGGGCCCTTTCCTGTTCAGATTGCATTCCCCGCATCCGGGCAATGTCAGCAAGTGACACATCACGTCACATCCTGTTCAGACAATCGCCACCAAAAACAGCATAGACCGCGTATACCATTGTATTTTATACAATTATCAGATTGGCATGAGTTTGGCTCTATCTATATCAGCCTTTGTAGAATGAGAAGGAGATAAACAATGTTATTGGAAATGAGTCACCAGAAACAGCCAGAAAACCGGGACCGGCCCAACCTCGAAATTAACCTGGGCAATGACGAGCTCAAGAAAGTGAAACGGGCCGATGAGTTGGAACTGATAGAAATTCCGATACTGCAGGATAGAGTGAGACTAAAGTAAACACAGAGCACCGGGCTCTTAAACGCTGCCATGCAACACAACAACGGAGAAGCCGGGCGCCCAGTAGATCCATTGACAAGCCAACTGACCTTTTTCTGACGCACACCGGCCAAGCACCACCAGTTGCAGGATCGCCCATGAACGCTTAACTGACGCGCCTGACCGAATCTTCCAGCTCTCTTTCTCTTTTGACATAAAGCTCATCGACACTGAAGCGGTCAGAGTTGGCCAGACCACCACAACACACCTTGATATATTCTACCTGTCCCTTAAACATCAACGAAACTGTTCCAGATAACATTGCAGAACCGGGGCGTATCAACGTCTGCTCGTCCACCAGAACCGCACTCTCACCTGCTTTGTCCTTATAACAAAGCCAGAGTGACACAGGTGAATCTGGCGCTTCCGGAAAGCCTAGCCAGGCGGCCGCATTCAGCTCCAGCTGAGAAGGGAATTTAGCCTGGCACTCACTGGCAGACGGACTCTTGCGCAACAGCTTCAGAAAACTCAGCCGTTGTTTTTCGTTCTTGAGATCTTGAGGCGGACAAATATCTGCCAGATCTGACAGAGGAATATTACACAAAGCTCGCAGCTTCAGAACTTGGGTAGGGAATTTTTGCACAGTTCACGCTCCACATAGGTGATAGCCGTACTGTAGTTTTTCTAAATGCAAAATCTCGTTAACTGGCGCACATGGCAACCTTGCTTATCTGAAAGCCAACCGGCGCTTACATTCCTTTACCAGACATTACCCGGCCTGAAGGGCCAGCACTGCAGCGAATTTATCGCTCATCCTGTTCGCGCCAGTTCAGCTTTTCATGCAACCTGACCACCTCACCGACAATAATGATGGTCGGGGCGCGTAAATCACTTTGGCTATATTTCTGGTAGAGGTTTGCGACATTACCAACCAGTACTTTTTGCTCAGCAGTCGTCCCTTTGGAAATCAACGCAGCCGGCATATCAGGCGACATGCCGTGCTTGATCAATTGCTGACAAATAGTATCCAGAGCCGATAGCCCCATATAAAAAACCAGCGTCTGATGTGTGTGTACCAGCTCATTCCACGGTAGGTTATGGGAATCGTCCTTGAGATGCCCGGTAATAAACCTGACAGATTGCGCATAGTCCCGGTGCGTCAGAGGAATACCTGAATAGGTGGAACAGCCAGAAGCGGCGGTGATACCCGGCACCACCTGAAAAGCAATCTTCTGTTCGGCCAAGGTTTCGATTTCCTCGCCACCGCGGCCGAAAATAAAAGGATCCCCCCCTTTAAGGCGCAAAACCCGGTGACCCTTTCTGGCGTAGTGCACGAGTAGTTCATTGATGGACTGCTGCGGCATGGTGTGGCGTGAGCGCTCCTTGCCAACATTGACTTTTTCCGCATCCTGCCGAACCAGATTCATGATCTCGGGCGCAACCAGCCGGTCGTAAAGTACGACATCGGCTTGTCGAATCAGCCTAAGCGCCTTGAAAGTAAGCAGATCAGGATCTCCGGGCCCGGCACCTACCAAATACACCTCTCCGGGTTCAAGGCGGTCGCTTTCATCCCTTTCAATACTGTCTTCGAGCAAGCGCATGGCCTCCTGCTCTTTACCAGAGAAAACCAGCTCCGCGAAGTGCCCTTCCAGATGACGTTCCCAAAAACGACGCCGGCTATTGATGTTACTGATACGCTGTTTAACCTGCGCCCGATATTGCTTTGCGATAACGGCCATTCTGCCAAATGCATGCGGAATGGAAGATTCAAGACGGTTGCGTAACAGCCTGGTCAGTACCGGTAACTCACCACTGCTTGAAACGGCAGCCAATATAGGTGAACGATCAATGATCGAAGGAAACACAAAACTGCTGAGATCCGCCTGATTGACGACATTGACGGGAATACGCGCCTGTTTGGCACGTGATGCAATCTGCGCATCAAGCACAGCATCAGCATTGGCTGCAACCACGAGATCAGCCGCCTCCCAGTGCTGATCCTCAGCCTCGGCGAGGCATCTGACCTTTTCAGGATGTGCGAGATGTTCCGGCAGATTGTTTACATTACCCGCCACCCAATCGATCTGACAACCGGCTTTATTCAGCACTTCAACTTTCCGGTGTGCCGCAGGCCCATCCCCAAAAACCAACGCCCGGCTGGCATCAACACGGAAAAATAGTGGTAAAAATTCCATTAGCCGAGATTAATCACTTCAAGCCCGCCCATGTAAGGCACAAGCACTTCCGGCACTTTGATGGAGCCATCCTGTTGTTGATAGTTTTCCATCACGGCAATCATGGTACGACCAACAGCCAAACCCGATCCATTCAAGGTGTGCAAGAGTTGGGGCTTGTTGGTTTCCGGGTCGCGGTATCTGGCCTGCATCCTGCGTGCCTGGAAATCCCTGGTGTTACTGCAGGATGAAATTTCACGGTAAGCGTTCTGCCCTGGCAACCAGACCTCTAGGTCATAGGTTCTGGTCGCCGAGAAGCCCAGATCGCCACCACACAGCATGACGACCCGATATGGCAGTCCGAGTTTTTGAAGTATGCCTTCCGCATGCCCTGTCAATGCCTCGAGCGCAGCCCCGGATTTATCGGGTTCAACCAGGTGCACCAGCTCTACCTTATCAAACTGATGTTGTCTGATCATGCCACGTACATCACGGCCGTAGGAACCTGCTTCACTTCTGAAACAGGGCGTATGACACACCAGCTGCATCGGTAGCTCTTCAGATTCCAGAATTTCATTACGTACCAGATTGGTTGCCGGGACTTCTGCCGTCGGAATCAGATAAAAATCACGATCTGCATGCAGTTTAAACAGGTCGTCGCCGAATTTTGGCAACTGGCCGGTCCCAAAAAGCGACTCATCATTCACGATGTACGGCAGATAGGCTTCTTCATAGCCGTTCTCGTTGACGTGCGTGTCAATCATAAATTGGGCCAGGGCGCGATGTAGCCGCGCCAACTGCCTTCTGAGCACGACAAACCGGGACCCGGTCAGTTTGCTCGCCGTTTCGAAATCCATCTCCCCTTTTAATTCGCCAAGTGCGACGTGATCTTTGACTTCAAAATCAAACTCGACAGGATCACCCCAGCGTCGAATTTCGACATTCTCGCTCTCGTCTTCTCCTTCCGGCACATCCTCATCGGGAATATTTGGCATGCCAGCGAGGATCGCATTGAGCTGTTCCTGAATTTGCTTCAACGCCTCCTTGCCCTGCTCCAGCTTAGTTCCCAGATCGTCCATTTCAGCAATCAGTGGCGCGATATCTTCACCTGCCGCTTTCGCCTTTCCGATCGATTTGGAACGCGTGTTACGCAGGTTTTGCCATTCTTCCGTTTCGGTCTGTAAGGCCTTTCGTTTTTCCTCCAGAACAAGGAATGCATCGACATCAAACGCGTACTTTTTCTTGGCAAGCAGTTTGGCGACTTGTTCGGGGTTTGCGCGTACTATTTTTGGATCTAACATGATGACTATCTTATCAATCAAAAAGTTAAGGAAAGTGAATTAAAGCACCGCTCTGGCAGCCCATACCGTTAGCCCCAAGGCTAAAATACACAAGGATACCGAACAGAATATATAGGTGATGGCGGTTAACCATGCGCCGTTTTCAAAGAGTCTAAACGCATCCAGTGAAAAGGCCGAGAATGTCGTGAACGCGCCCAAAAATGCGGTCATGACACTCAGTCTCAATTCCGGAGAGACAATTTCTTTTTCAATTAACACCAGGCACAAGCCCATAAGCAGAGAACCCGCAACATTCACCAGCATCGTACCCCATGGAAAATGCCGGCCATCCAGCAGTCCCATTAGCGCAAACCTCAGCCCCGAACCAAGCACTGCAGCCATTGAAAACACCAAAACTTGCATCATGTGTGTTGCCATCCTAAAACAGCCCGAAGTCTAGCGCGTATCGGCACGGATTACACGACTTCAGATCCCCCCAGGGGCCCCGAATTCTGCATTTTTTCAACTTCCCAAGACAGTCCGGACAAAGGCATGTACGCCCGCTGTCTTTGGTTAAGTTTGGCTTATCGACCCGGTCTTTGTGGTTCATATATGCAGCGCGCATGCACCAGCAGGATTCCGACTGACCTTCCTGATTGGCAATGACGCATCCATTGGCCTTGCCGCAGGCCGGACACCTCGTGCCATCGTTAACACTGCTCAAAACGTCCGGCATCCCGGTTCTTTTGCACCTGATCCGGCGTGAATAACTGTCCACTCATGGCAATATAAACACCGGAATCACAGGTGTTCAAAGCGCCAAGAGCAAATGCCGCATTGAACAGACCGTCAGTGTCCTTAAAACGCAATGGTCGCATCGCTCCGAACAGTACAATTCGCCGATCTGACATCGCCTTGTCCGAAGCCAGAAACCTGGCCGTGTCGACAAGTGTGTCTGTCCCGTGCGACACCAGAATACGCTGCTGCGCGCATCCGGCAATACAATCCCGCAATTTAATCCGATCCGCATCGGTAATTTCGAGACTGTCTTTTTTGCACACAGACTCGCTGTCCAGCGCAAGCGGCACCCCGACCCGTTCAATTTCCTCTGCCAGGATACTTTCAACCACCTGATATTCGCTGAGCGCATCAAAATAATCTTTGTCTATCGTGCCGCCCATCGTAAACAACTTAATGGTCACGCTTCACCCCCGTCTTTCGACGCCCGGAATTCTTGCCCCGGCGACTTCCATACGCTTTTGATTCGGCTTTTCGAGCCAATTTTGTTTTAGCTTTTGGATCAAGCTTGTGTGTCGGTGTCGCAAAAGGATTGTCACCGGACTTAAAATCAAACCGAATGGGCGTACCTGACACTTTCAGAACCTTACGGAAGGTTTTTTCCAGATAACGTTTATAACTGTCAGGCAAATCGTCTGTTTTCGAGCCATGCACAACAATCCTTGGCGGATTCGAGCCACCCTGGTGGGCAAATCGCAATTTAATGCGTCTGCCTCGGACAACCGGAGGCTGATGATCAGCAACACAGTCGGCAAGAAGCTCGGTAAGGCGTTTGGTGGGCCATTTGGCAAAGGCGGAGCGATACCCCTTGTCGATCGATTTGTACAGATCACCAACGCCAGTGCCATGCTTGGCTGAAATAAAATGTAACGGAGCATAATCCAGAAACACTAACCTGCGGCCAAGCTCCTGTTTCACCTTTTGTTTTTCTTCGGCTTGCATCCCGTCCCACTTGTTGACTGCGATGATCAGCGCGCGCCCGGCATCCATCGCAAACCCAATCAGGTGAAGATCCTGATCAACAATTCCTTCGCGTGCATCAATAACAACCACAACCACATTCGCATCTTCGATCGCCTGAAGCGTCTTGATGATAGAGAATTTCTCGACCGTTTCCTTGACGTTTTTACGACGTCGCACACCGGCGGTATCAATCAGGGTATAAGGCTTTTCTCGTCGCTCATAGGGAATATAAACACTGTCGCGTGTCGTGCCGGGCTGGTCGTAGACGACAACCCGTTCTTCTCCAAGCAGGCGGTTCACCAGCGTAGACTTTCCGACATTTGGGCGCCCGATAATCCCGATCCTGCAACCTGAGCTTTGTTCATCCTCGGATTCTTCCGGTTCAGGAAACTGCTCAAGTGCGGTTTCCAGCAGGGAACGCACCCCCCGATTATGCGACGCCGCTGTCAAATGCAGGTCCGCGAATCCAAGTGCATAAAAATCATTGGCGACCAGGTCCTCATTGAGGCCGTCGATTTTGTTCACCACCACCATGCAGGATTTACCAGTCTGCCTGACCTGACGCGCGATCATTTCATCGGCAGGATGAAGCCCGTCGCGGCCGTCAACGACAAACAGAACCAAATCGGCTTCTTCGATAGCCAACTTGGACTGCGTCGCCATTTCCGCGTCGATTCCGGATTCATCGCCACTTAGCCCACCGGTATCAATAACGATAAACGATCTTCCCAGCGCTTCACCCTCACCATACTTGCGATCGCGTGTCAGGCCGGGATAATCGGCAACAATTGCATCACGCGAGCGCGTAAGGCGGTTGAACAGGGTTGACTTACCAACGTTCGGCCTTCCGACTAAAGCAATCACAGGGTTCATGTCTAAAGTCTCTCGCTATCGATAGATTTTATAAGCAACGAGATAACCGTCACGTACGTAGTAAAACAGATCATTGCCGGCCAAAATCGGTCGCCCCATGATGCCATCGCTGTCCGGTCTCAAACGAAAAGCCTGTTTCCCGTTGGACTTCAGCAACACGTGTACATAACCCTCAAAATCATCCACCAGTAATACGTTTCCGAACGCATAAGGCGTACCCAGCCTGCGATTCAGAAAACGCTCACTACGCCAGACTTCATTCGAGTTTTCACGGTTCAACGCCAGTAAAGTGCCATCCGCCAAAGACACATAAAGATGTTCCTCATCCACAGCCAGACCGTTAAAGGACGACGCTTCCTTACTCCAAACCTCTGTGCCACTGCGACGGTCCACGGCGACCACATTGCCCTGGTAAGCCACGGCGTAAACCAGATTATCCGACAACACCGGCTGACCGTCCGCGTCTACCAGCCTTTCCAATTCAGTCCGTCCTTCGGAAACCGCCAGCGCCGTCTTCCAAAGCACCTGCCCACTTCGTTCTTCGAACGCAATAAGCTCACCGTCTGCAAACGCAGTAATCACCTGGCCATCAGCTAACACAGGAGAAGGGTTTCCCCTGAGTGTCAGGACCGGACCAATATTATCGTAGCGCCACAGCAGATTACCTTCAGAGGCATCATGCGCGAACACTTTGCCGTCCGTCGTATGCACGACGACGACACGATTATTACTGCTGGGCGCCGCTACAATTTCCGACGCCAGTTTTCTACGCCAACGCTGATTTCCGGTTTCCGGTTCGAGACAGACCAGATCGCCCTGAAAACTGGTGTAATACAAACACAGCTGATCAACACCCAGACCGCCCAATACACGTTCTGTCAGCTGCTGCTTACGTATTTTTTTACCACTGCGCGCATCCGTTACCTGCAAGAGCCCAAAACTGTCGACGGTATAGATCTTGCCATCACGGAGCACAGGTACCAATGACAGTCCCAGCTCATTATCACCACTGCCCACCGGGGCTTTCCAAAGCCTTTTCATAAAAACTTGAGGCTCGAAATCTTCAAGTTCTGCCGGCGGGTTTACGGGCTCCGAACTACACGCAAAAAGCGCGGTAAGAACCGCGCCTGTCATGGTAAGCCTGACGAGCCTTAAGCCGAAATCAAATCGTTTCAAGCAATGCATCCTTAGATATTTTCGGGAGTGACACCAAGGTCAGCCAGCTTCACCTGCAACAAGGGCAGCGCCTGTGGATTATCAGTAACCAGCGCGTAGGCCTCGGAATACGCTTCTATAGCGCCCGACTCATCGCCTTGACGGAGCAGAATATCACCCTTGATCTCCAGAAACTGGCCTTCAAATTCCGGCTCTTTTGCCTCCAGTAAGGTTAGCGCCTCTGTGTATTTTTCCTGCTGAGAGTAGATGCGCGCCAGCCGCCCATTAATAATATCGTGTAAGCGCGAGTCTTCTGTCATGGATTTAGCCCATTCCAACTCTGAAATTGCCGCATCCAGATCATTGTTCTCTACACCATCACGCGCCAGGAAAAGCGCCGCATAGATGCCGTATTCGGTGTCGCCGAACTTGTCTTTCAACTGACCTGCCAAATAGCCAACTCCACTGGATTCAGAGGCATTGGATTGGGTAGTCGCCGCACCCAGCAACTGTTCATACATCAGGGATGCTTCGGTTTTACTGTCGACAACAGAGTTTTGATAGGCCTTCCAGCCAAAGAAAACGGATACAGCAACCGTTATCGCAATCAGCAAAGTATTGCCGTTTTCCTTCCACCAGTCCTTGATCGCCTGAATTTGTTCTTCTTCTGTTCTAAATTCCGCCACGTTCGTGTCCTCTAACCCTGATTATCAAATAGTTTTTTCAAGTGAATCACCGCGTCCTCCTGACCCAGTGTTCGTTGCCCTGCTTCCGCTGTGAGATCCTTGATCACAACCTCGCCATTCTCCAGTTCCTGCTCTCCGAGTATCAAGGCCACTCTGGCACCTGACTTGTCGGCTTTTTTCATTTGGCTTTTGAAACTGCCACCACCCATATTTTGAAGCACCCGTAAACCGCCCTCTTCTCTGAGTGTTGACGCCAGCTCAAAGGCTTTTTGCTGGGTACCCTCGCCTGCAGCAACGATAAAAACGTCTACCGTACGAATCGCTTCTGCAGGTACAACGTCAAGCTCTTTCAACATCAGCACCAAACGCTCAACGCCCATCGCGAAACCGATTCCCGGGGTCGCCTTACCTCCGAGCTGCTCTACCAGCCCGTCATATCTGCCGCCGGCGCAAACCGTGCCTTGGGCACCGAGTGATTCTGTCACCCATTCAAAGACCGTTTTCGAGTAATAGTCCAAACCTCTCACTAGCCTTGGATTCACGCTGTAAGCAACACCGGCTTGCTTGAGATAGTCCAGTACTGAAGAAAAATGGCTACGGGTTTCTTCGCTCAGATAATCTTCAAGAAGTGGCGCATCGTTGAGCACTTGCTGAGTCGTTTCATTTTTCGAGTCCAGGATGCGCAACGGATTGGACTCTAACCGGCGCTGACTGTCCTCATCTAACTGGTCTACGTGTTTGGATAAATAAGCGACCAGATCCGCCTTGAAAGCCGCACGTTCTTCCGGCAAGCCCAAGGTATTTATCTGCAGGGTAACATCACTCTGAATACCCAGTTTTTTCCAGAGACCTGCCGTAAGAATAATCAGCTCAGCGTCAATATCCGGTCCTGCCAGCCCAAAACACTCCGCACCGATCTGATGAAACTGACGATACCGGCCCTTTTGCGGTCGCTCGTGGCGAAACATCGGTCCGGCATACCATAGCCTCTGCGTCTGATTAAATAACAGACCATGCTGGTCGGCCGCCCTGACACAACTGGCGGTACCCTCTGGACGCAGTGAAAGGCTATCGCCATTGCGGTCTGTAAAGGTATACATTTCTTTTTCTACGATGTCGGTGACTTCGCCGATCGAACGGCAAAACAACTCTGTTTGCTCGACAATAGGCATTCTGATTTCACGATACCCATAGGCCTTTAACAGGTCACTGACCGTTCGTTCAAAATATTGCCAAACCGGACTCTCTGTTGGCAACAGGTCATTCATCCCTCTGATCGCTTGGATTTTTGCCACGCTATTTACCCTAACCTTGTACGACTGTCTCTTATCTTTCTTTATGCTTTTGCGATCAATTGCTCAAGCTCTTCCTGTTTGATCCGGGCCTTTTCCCGGATCGCGCTTTCCAGCTTCTGAACCAGACTCTCATTATCCAGTTTATGGTGGGGCTTTCCGTTGACATAGACAAGATTGTTCGGTGTTCCGCCTGCCAAGCCAATGTCCGCTTCCCGGGCCTCGCCAGGCCCGTTGACAACACAGCCGATAATCGCGACATCAAGCGGCGTGGAAATATCTTCGAGTCGGCTTTCCAATGCATTCATCGTCTGAATAACATCAAAGTTCTGTCGTGAGCAGCTTGGGCAGGCAATAAAGTTAATGCCTTTCGATCGAAGTCTCAGGCTCTTGAGTATGTCAAAGCCGACTTTGATTTCTTCAACAGGGTCTGCGGCCAGGGAAATGCGTATCGTGTCACCGATGCCATCCATCAGCAACATGCCCAGTCCCACAGAAGACTTTACGGTTCCCGAGCGCAGGCCACCTGCCTCGGTAATACCAAGATGCAGGGGCTGCTCAATCAGGGTACTTATCTTCCGGTAGGCCGCCACGGTCATAAACACGTCAGACGCTTTCAGGCTGACTTTGAAATTACTGAAATTGTACTTATCGAGAATCTCGACATGGCGTAGGGCTGATTCCACCAGTGCGTCAGGTGTTGGCTCACCATATTTTTTCTGCAAGTCTTTCTCGAGCGAGCCGGCATTGACGCCGATTCGAATGGGAATATTCTTATCCCTGGCGCAATCTATCACCGCTTTGATACGGTCTTCACGCCCGATATTGCCCGGATTAATGCGCAAACAATCAACGCCATACTCGGCAACCTTCAAGGCAATCTTGTAGTCGAAATGAATATCCGCAACCAGGGGAACGCCAGATCCGGCTTTGATCTCTTTGAATGCTTCGGCCGCATCCATTGTTGGAACAGACACCCTCACGATATCGGCTCCCGCATCCTGTAAAGCGGTAATTTGTTCTAATGTTGCCTGTACGTCACAGGTATTGGTATTGGTCATGCTCTGGACAGCAATGGGCGCATCACCACCGACAGGGACGTCACCCACCATAATTTGCCGGGATTTACGGCGTACAATTGGGGATTCTGTTTTCATACTTGCTTAACCTGCTCCACGCTTAGTCCAGAACAAACTCTGCCCGCCCATTCGAGCGAATAAAAGGCGCCATATCAAAGGCTTCATTCATATACTTCACAGAGGCAACCCGTGCGTTACCCAGCACAACAGTAAACGGTAACGGACCCTTGTAGTTAACAAGATCCCCTTTGCGCTGTAACCTCGCGACCGCTGTGTCACCATTGCCGTTAACAACTTTCAGCCAGCAGTCTCCTTCGAATGAAATGCTGAGCATTGCGGAAGAGCTTTCACCCGCTTGCTCCAACGCTGATTCAGGGAGGTTTGTTTGCGAGACAAGCTCCGGCCGCCGACTCGCTGTTTCATTCGCAGTGTTTTGTAACGCCACTTGTGATTCGGCTTCTGCCTGTAATTCACTGATGCCGCTGGGCTGTTCGATTATTTCGAGAGGCGCTTCCGCCGTGTCCGTTGTTTCAATAGATGTCGACATCGGTGAGGGTGACTCAACATTCTCATGCATCGCAACCACATCCGGCGCTTCTGATTCACTTTCTGCTGACGGCTGACGCATCGTTTCTGCATTAGCGCGCTCACTGGTTTCCGGCTGGCTCGCCGGCGCCGTTTCTTCTTCGCCATCGTTTCCGATGATCATATACAGCGTTGCCAACACCAGCGCAGAGACCACCACCAACACAATAGAATAACGCAACAGCCTGGCTCTTTTCTGCGCAACACGCGCCTTTTCCACTTCAGCCGCTTCTTCGGCAAGTGTTGACCTGTGAGCCGCAAGTTGTCGCTCAAGCAACTCGACCATCCGCTCTTCATGTAAACCCACGAGGCGACAGTAGGATCGATAGTAGCCTTTCAGGAAGACTTCACTATCGAATTCCTGATACTTTTCCTGCTCCATTGCCAGCACGACAGAACTTCTCAAATGCAGAGCATCCGCAACCTGCTCGATAGAATAGGGAGACTCTTCTCTGGCGGCTTTAAGAATCGCGCCAGGGTGTGCAGATACGTCAACCGTTCCTTGACTCTCTGTATCGCTCATCGACTTACCCATTACCCAACATTAACTGGTACTGCTGATATTCAGCTGACTCCGGATATAACTCTTCCAGCAAGTTCCCAAAACTTCGCACCTGCTGGCCGCCACCAAAGTGCATCGAAATACGTATACCTTGCCAAAGGCTCTGAGGCGTATGGCGAATACCCTGGCTGGCAATTAGACGTACCAAACGGTTGTAATACTTATTTGCCTGTTCGTAATCGCCCTCTTCTATATAGAGTTCCGTGATTCCGGACAGGGCACGCCCGTTCAGGCGATCCAGTTTCAACGTTTTGACATAGGCTTCAATGGCCGGTTTATTTCTTCCCAGCTTCAGGTTGCATAATGCAATGTTAGTGTAAATCTGGGCCCGTCCCGCATAGGCAACGTCTTTGGCTGCCAGTTCAAATTGTTTCAGCGCCTCTTGATAGCGGCCCTCGGAAAACAGAAAAGCGCCATAATAGGTTCTGCCACGGGTAAAATCCGAATCGATATCCAAGGCACGCTTGAAGGCCTTTTCAGCCAGTTCGCTTTCACCGTCATCATGGTAAATCAAACCGTATGCCCCCAACGCAGACGCATTGTCTTCGTCTATTTCCAGAGCCCTTTTCAAATGTTTTCTGGCTCGCAAATAGTCCTGACGTTTGATGTATTCAAGCCCTAATTGAACATACTTTTCTACCGCTTCAACAGTATCGGCTTTACGGGTGAACGCACTGTCTGTCGTGGTGACGCAGCCTATAAAGAGGAGTGGCATTAAAAAGAGTAAAGCGACCAGTATTTTCATATTGATAGTGTTATCCGTTAACCTGCTGCACTTGTATATATTTTTGGCTGCGCCGGGTTCGGTCTTCCACCTGACCTACCAGCTGACCACAGGCTGCATCGATGTCATCGCCGCGTGTAGTGCGTACGGTGGTAATGTAGCCACCTTCCGTCAGCCAATCCTGAAAACGCCTGACTTCATTGTTACTGGGTTTTTTATAGCCGCTACCCGGGAAAGGATTAAACGGAATAAGGTTGATCTTGCAGGGCAGCCCCTTCAGCAGACTGATAAGTTGCTCCGCATGCGTCTTTCTGTCATTAACACCTGCCAGCAAGGTGTACTCAATCGTGACTTTACGTTTATCTGCCAGATTACTTAAATAGCGCTGCACGGACTCCAGCAGCATTTCAATCGGGTACTTTCGATTGACCGGAACCAGCTGATCACGTAATTCATTATTGGGAGCATGCAGGGAAATCGCGATTGAGGCGTCGGTCAAGCCATTCATACGGTCAATCGCAGGAACCACCCCAGCTGTACTGATGGTCAAACGCCGCTTGGAAATACTGTAGGCAAAATCATCCATCATGATATCGATGGCATCCATCACATTATCAAAATTCAGCAGGGGTTCGCCCATACCCATCATGACAACATTGGTGACCGGACGGTCTTTATTCCGGTCAAGATCTTCAAACGAAGCAATGGCATTCCAGATCTGCCCGACTATTTCTTCGGCACTCAGGTTTCGGTTAAATCCCTGCTTCCCTGTGGAGCAAAAACTACAGTCAAGCGCACAGCCGATCTGGGAAGAAATACAAAGTGTTCCGCGATTTCCTTCCGGAATCAGCACTGTTTCAATACTGCTGCCACCTGGCATTTTCATTAGCCATTTGCGCGTGCCGTCCTTGGAAATATTCTGATAGGTAATCTCCGGGCCTTCCACAACGGCACACTCTTTTAACTTCTGGCGCAGTGTCTTGCTGATATTGGTCATATCATCGAAGTCTTTAACGCCATACTGATGAATCCATTGCATGACCTGCTTGGCCCGAAACGGTTTCTCACCCAACCCGGCAAAAAACTCGATTAATTTCTGCCGGGGCATACCCAGCAAATTAACCCTGTTTGTGTCTTCAACCACGTCAATTGTCATTGGATTCTTCATCAAGTTGTTCAATTTTTTCGGAACCTTAATACGAACAAAAGCAGGAGTCCGGCCGGAGTCCTGCTTTTATTTCACGGCCGATCAATCTAGCTGCGTGCGCAAATCTCTTCCGCTTTGAAGAAATAGGCGACTTCGCGCTGCGCAGAGCTTTCTGAATCAGAGCCGTGCACGGCATTGGCGTCAATAGATTCGGCAAAATCTGCACGAATCGTGCCTTCAGCAGCTTCTTTCGGGTTAGTGGCACCCATCAGGTCACGATTCTTGGCAATCGCACTTTCACCTTCGAGAACCTGAACAACCACAGGGCCGGATGTCATAAATGCCACCAGATCACCAAAGAAAGGACGTTCTTTGTGTTCTGCGTAGAAACCTTCAGCCTGCTCTTTCGACAAATGCATCATTTTGGATGCGACGATCTGAAGACCATTAGTCTCAAACCGGCTATAAATTTTGCCAATCACGTTTTTGGCTACCGCATCAGGCTTGATGATCGAAAGGGTGCGTTCTACCGCCATGTGTTCTCTCCAATATCAGATAGTTGACGCGTGTGCGCCGAACAGTTTCAGTTAAATAACAGTGTGTCTAAAATTTGTCGCGGATTATACGCGCGTATCAGCAAAAAATATACGTCAAACGCATCTTCATCCCTGCAATTAACGAATATTAACCGACAACCGGAAAGGCCTGGTTATGCACGTATTCGCTCTATTGCTTCCCGCATCGTTTTGCCTGCCAGGTGCGCCTCATCAGCCGTAGTGAAGCGGCCAAACGAAATCCTCAGAGAAGACAGGGCCAACGACTCGGACAAGCCCATCGCAGACAACACATGAGAAGGAGCCATTGTTGCCGAAGTACACGCCGAACCGGAACTTATCGCCAGGTTTGGAAGAGCCGACAGCATTAGCTGACCATCAATCCCCTCTATGGCCATATTGAGAATACCCGGCCAGACATGAGCCTGATCCCCATTCAGCAAGAGTCCGGTACACTCACCCAGCTCTTCGAGAAAACACTGGCGCAACGATGTGATTTTCTCTGCATCCTGAGCCATGCGCTGCCCGGCAAGCTCAAAACATGCCCCCATTGCTACCAATTGATGCGTCGCCAGAGTGCCCGAACGCATCCCCCTCTCATGCCCCCCGCCATGTATCTGCGGCGTTAGAACGAGATCAGGACGACGGCGCACATAAAGCGCACCCACACCTTTCGGACCGTATATTTTGTGCGCACTGAAGGAAATAAAATCTGCCTGCAGCTGCCCAACATCGATCGCGATCTTGCCTGCACTTTGAGCGGCATCGATGTGCATGGCAATACCCCGCTCCCGAGCAAGTGCGGCTATTCCCTCAATGTCATTGACGACACCAGTCTCATTGTTGACATGCATTACGCTGATGAGTCGCGTTTCGTCGTTTATTGCCGCTGCAACCAGTTCCGGAGTAACGCGCCCACCACCATCAGGCGTTAAACGCGTGACCTTGAATCCACGCTCTTCGAGGTAGGAAACACAATCCAGCACAGCCTTATGTTCGGTGGCGGAGGTCAGCACATGCGCTCCCTGACCTTGAAACTGATCCATATATCCTTTGATGGCCAGATTATTGGCTTCGGTCGCGCCAGACGTCCAAACAATCTCCCTCACATCAGCGTTAACAAGCCCAGCGACCTGCTTGCGCGCTTTTTCGACAGCAGCTTCAGCTTGCCAGCCAAAAAAATGTGAGCGCGAAGCAGGGTTAGCGAAACAGCCATCGAGCCCTAGGTGACCCAACATCACCTCGGTCACCACCGGATCAACCGGCGTTGTTGCAGCATAATCTAGATAAATAGGAGTAGACATGGGTACTTGTGAGTGACTGGTGGCTTTCAGATTTTAACGCTTTCTGTGGCGATCAGACCTGAACGCTCGTTCTGCCTGCGCGCGGTGATCTGCACTTCCCGCTTGTTCATCAGATCACCCAGGGTTATATCGCTTAAAAAGGCATGAATTTGCAATGTGAGATCAGCCCACAAATGATGGGTCAGACACTTCTCGCCCTTTTGACAATCACCTTTCTCTCTGCATTTGGTGGTATCAATCGACTCATCAACCGCATCAATGATAGCCGCTATCGATATGGTGTCACTGGCTGAACTCAATACGTAGCCACCACCGGGACCTCTGATACTTTTGACCAGGGCACCCTGTTTCAACTTGGAAAACAATTGCTCGAGATAAGACAATGAAATCCCCTGGCGCCGCGACACATCCGCCAATGCAACCGGACCATCGTATGCATGCAATGCCAGATCAAGCATTGCAGTCACGGCATATCGCCCCTTGGTGGTCAGTTTCATTCACACGCGCCTAATAAATGACAGGGCGAAAATTATGGATTAACCCAGTATTTTAATCAACTATTCGCGTGCACCCGCCGATGTTCATGGCGCTTCCTTGAAACAATCCATATCCTCTTCATCAATTGGGGGGACTTCTTCCTTAACATAGCTGTCATCCAGCTTTCGCAAGGCTTTGCACATCGAATTCATGCGCTCGTCGACCACATGCATATGATCAAGAATACTGCGTATGGAACGGGCGACAGGATCAGGCATTTCCTCGCTAAGCCCATAGGCATCAAAACCGAAGTTCTCTTCCATTTTTTTACGTCGACCTTCATCGACTTCAGGTTTGCTGGCAACCGATTGCAGAATAATACGGCCCGGAATCCCGACAACGGTGGCCCCGGCAGGCACCGCTTTGGTCACGACAGCATTTGAGCCGACTTTCGCGTTTTCCCCAACCTCAAACGGTCCCAGCACTTTGGCTCCGGCACCGACAACAACACCGTCCCTCAAAGTCGGGTGCCGCTTACCCTTGTTCCAGCTGGTCCCCCCCAGCGTCACACCCTGATAAAGCGTGACATCGTCTCCGATAATGGCCGTCTCCCCTATCACCACGCCCATTCCGTGATCGATAAAAAAACGACGGCCAATCTGCGCCCCCGGATGAATCTCAATCCCCGTCAACCAGCGACTGAATGTCGAAATGGTGCGCCCAAGCCAGAACCATCCGCGATTCCAGACCTTATGGGCCAAACGATGCAGCAGCAATGCATGCAGACCGGGATAATTGGTTAAGACCTCAAAGGTATTACGAGCCGCCGGGTCCCGATGAAACACACTTTGGATATCTTCTTTTATACGACTGAACATGACTCGTCTCGCTTAATCACTGCTTTATCGAATGCTCGCACCAGCTCAGCTGGAAGGCGGCACTTTTGCTGCCTGCTTGCCACCAGTGCTTGGTGGATCCACATTGAGTATCGCCTTGCAAATACCGCGCAGAATATTCACTTCCATTCTATCCATTTTTGCCCGCGCAAACAGTCGGCGAATTCTTGGCATCAACATTCGGGGATTATCAGGGTTATGGTAGCCAAGCCAGGTCAAAGCACGCTCCAAATGCGTTAACATTCCCTCAAACTCTGCATGAGTCGCAGGCAGCTCGTCCCAACCCGGGGACTCAGGATCCAGCACTGCGCCATGCACCACAGGCTGCCCGGAACCGCAATCACCGATAACACAAGCATTCAATGCCGCAATACGCATTTCGTAGGTCATCACCTGCACCGCCATGGCGAGATTCAAAGATGAATAGCCCGGATTGGCAGGAATACAAACATGGCGGTGACACAAGTGTAATTCTTCATTTGTCAGCCCACTGGCTTCCTGCCCGAATACCAGCGCCGTCGTTGCGGTGTCACCGAAACCACCGACTTCCGCTTGAGCGCTACCATCGTTCAGATCCTGTCGATGAAAAACATCTTCGGCGATATCTCTTGGCGCCGCCACTGGCCATACCATGCTTCGTGAACGGGCGCTTGCGCCCACCACCATATGACAATCTGCGATCGCGGACCCAAGGTCAGAGAATATCTCAGCGCGAGACAGGACGTCATCAGCACCGGACGCTCTTCTCTCCGCCTCGTCATCGATAGCGGCCACGGGCGCGGCTAGCCGCAAACGATTAATCCCCATCGTTTTACACGCTCGGGCTACAGCACCGATATTTCCGGAATGCGTTGTTTTGACCAACACCACCACACATCGATCTAACAAGCGCTTGGCTTCTGCCTCAACCGCGGCATCAGACACTGGACTCAACCCCTTTGGAAGCGAGAAGGGATTCTATAAAGGCTGGATTAATCATGGATTTAAAACTGTCCACCATAATTCGCCCTTCTTCCTGGCCAATGCTGACAGCCATGCGCACGGCCGCCCCGGAGAGATGCGCCAGCAAAAAGCCAACCTGTACAAGCTGTACCCAGGCCTGCTCCGGATAAAACGGACGCAGGCATTCGTATATCAATTCAGATGTACGCCGGCTGTCCTGAATATCCATGTCATGGACACTTTTATCCGCTGAAATACTGACCCAAACATCGTAGAGTGCCGGGTCTTCAAGGTAGAGCTGATAGTATTTCTCCACCAGGCCCTGCAAGGTCTGAAAAGCCTCTTCCCGGCTATGAACGGCAGGCAGCTCATCCAGCATATGATTATGCATCCGGTCAAAAGTTGATTCCGCCAGCGCATGAGTGATCGCATTCTTGCTCGGAAAGTACTGGTAAATGGAGGCAGGTGTCACAGCTGCGCGCTGAGCGATATCATGAATCTTTAGCTGCGCACTGCCCTTTTCAGCGATCAGTGACTTGGCTGCCTGCAAGATCGCATCGACTCTTTTTTTGCTGCGCTGTTGCGTTGGTTGTCTTCGGTTTGTTTTCTGTTTCAAGGTTGCAGTCCTGAATCTCTACTGTTTGGGCAAGCGTTGAGTGAAGCGCTATTGTACGCGTACCACTATACTGTTCAACCTGAGACGCACAATTGCTCACCGTACAATTCACAATATTCCTTTCGGCAACAGTGTTTTGGCCGCTAAATTTTGCTATGATGCGCGCCTTATTTTTCCCACTCTTTTCTAAGGTTGAACACGCGGAAATGACCCCAATCCTCAATATAGCATTAAGGGCCGTTCGTCAGGCGAACGAATACATCGTTCAAACGATAGACAAACGAGACCCTGCGAGCGCGGATGCCAGCACTGATCGAAAGCTTATCACTCATCTGGAATCCACTCTTTTTCAGGTATTGCTGGATCATTTGAAACGCGGCTACCCCACGCATTACGTTTGTGAACCCGGCGAAGTCCTTACCAGTGAAAAAGAAGACAGCTGGCATATCTCCGGCTTCGACAAAACTGAAGCCTTCACAAGACGTCTGCCAGGCTGCACCTTCAATCTCGTACACAAACATCGAGGCAAATTGCAGAGCTGCATTATCGTAAACGTATTTAATGGAGATGAGTACACCGCGACGAAAGGTGCAGGCGCCGCCATTAACAACCGACGTATTCGTTGCACCCCGGCGAGAGCCATTGGAGATGCCATCACCAGCACGAATGCACACCAAAAACTGCAGCAACAGCCCGACAACCCTGCATGCAAAGACTTTTTGAACGCATTGTGCACACATTCAAACGGCATACTTGTAACCAGCGATCCGGTTTTTGATCTGGCTATGCTCGCGGCCGGCCAAACTGACCTGGCATTGCTTCTGGATGTTGAAGGCCGTGATCTTGCAGCCGCCACCTTACTTTGTCAGGAAGCCGGCGCATTGACCGGCACTCTCGATGGAGGCCTGCTAAAGATGGACACCCTTAACCACGTCGTCGCAGCAAACCCCAAATTATATAAATCAGTTGTTCAGCGTTTTGGCGGCTACCACAACAAGCTGCCTTAAATCCCGCCAACACAAAAAAGGCCTGACAGTTAGTCAGGCCTTTTTTTTACTCTCGCGCCTTTCAGGCGACGTCAGTAGATTTCTCACTCTGCTCACGAAATTCAGCAACCGGATCGTCATACTTGTCATGCGGATCGCTTTCGAACTTCATTGACCAGGCAAGATACTCCAGAAACGCTTTTTCAGCTTTCATATCATTCTCTTGCTTGCTTTGATTGGCAGGAAATAACTCAATTACGTTTGTCATGCTGATCACCCCTGATTCTTGTATTTTAGTCTGCAGTAGTTTGTTATTGATTCTCTACCGCAGATTAAGCACAATAGATGCCAACACCCAAAAAAATTCCATAGTTAGTTGTTTTTATTGGCATTTTAACTTCCATAACTTTGCTATGGATGGTCCTACCAACTAATGCAAAGACTAAACGTCAAAATATCCACACCTTTAAACTAAATGCGTCAAAAGGCGAGCCACAAAAAAGCCCGCTCTGACGCGGGCTTTTTAAACAGACAATCACGGAATACTTAAGGCCGACCGTCGTCCAGAGCCTCTTCGCCTTCTTCCTTGACCGGCACAATAAGGTCCTCAGCGGTTACACCCATTGCCAGCAGTACATTGGACGCGACGTAGATCGAGGAATAGGTACCGACAAACACACCAATCAGTAAGGCTTTGGCAAAACCATTGATCATCTCTCCACCGACAAAGTAAAGCGCCAGCAACACCAACAGGGTGGTTAAAGATGTTACCAGAGTACGGGACAGCGTCTGGTTCAATGAAAGATTGACAATTTCTGGCGGCGTCGATTTTCTGACTTTGCGAAAGTTCTCCCGAATACGGTCTGAAACGACAATCGTGTCGTTCAGGGAATAACCAATCACAGCCAACAAGGCCGCGAGCACAGTAAGATCGAAATCCCAACCCAGAATGGAAAAGATACCAAGCACAATGATGACATCATGAATCAATGCACCGACGGCACCAATCGAAAACTTGTACTGAAATCGAACTGCAACATAAAGCATCACTATACCGAGGGCCAGCAATAGCCCCAGACCGCCCTGCTCACGGAGTTCCTCTCCAACCTGCGCCCCGACGAATTCCGCACGCTTTAATTGCACGGCTTCGCCCGAGGCCGCCAGTGCTTGTGCCACCTCATTGCCCACCTGATCATTAAAGCCCTGGGATAAGCGCACGAGTACCGATGTGTCAGCGCCAAAATTTTGAACAACCAGCTTTTCATAGCCCTGATCAAGAAGCTGTGCACGAACTTCAGCCAGATCAGGTGCCGTTTCATACTCAACCTCAACCAGCGTACCACCGGTAAAATCCAGCCCCAACTGCAGGCCTTTAAATCCAAGTGAAACGACACTGGCCAGTAACAACAGGATGGAAATGGCAGCAGCGATCTTGCGTTTGCCCATAAAATCAATTTGCGTATTCATTCCTGTCTCCCCTAACCGATCGACAACTTGGCAACCCTGCGGCCACCATAGATCAAATTCGTAATCACACGACTCAGGATAATCGCGGTGAACATGGACGTCAGTATCCCAAGTGACAGCGTGACCGCGAAGCCCTTGACCGGCCCCGTTCCAACAGCAAACAGAATCACCGCAGCAATCAGCGTCGTAATATTGGCATCGAGAATAGCGACAAAGGCGCGACTGTAACCCGCATCAATCGCCTGCTGAGGCGACAGGCCATTAGCCAGCTCCTCTCTGATCCGGGCAAAAATGAGGACATTGGCGTCAACAGCCATCCCCACCGTCAAAACGATCCCGGCAATTCCAGGTAAGGTGAGCGTTGCGGAAATCATCGACATCAGCGCACACAAAAGAATGACATTCACCGCCAACGCAATATTGGCGACAATTCCGAATACCCGGTAATAAACGAGCATAAACACCAGCACCAGCCCGAAACCTATCTGCACAGAAAGCAGGCCGGCATCGATATTTTCCTGCCCGAGACTTGGACCAACCGTGCGCTCTTCTACAAAATATATGGGCGCAGCCAAAGACCCTGCTCTCAACAACAGGGCCAGCTCGGCGGCTTCAGCCGGACTGTCCAGACCGGTAATCTGAAAACGGTTACTGAAAACACCCTGAATCGTCGCCAGATTAATAATGCTTTTGGTTTCCTTGTTGCGACGCTTCTCAACGACCTCACCATCTACCTCGACTCGCACAAGCTCCGACTTCTGCTCAATGAACAACACACCCATTCGACGCTTGAGCGCTTTCTTGGTGGTATCCAGCATGCGGTTACCGCCCTTGGCATCAAGACTGATATTCACCAGGGGCATCCCGTTTTCGTCAAAGCCTGACTTTGCATCCGATACGTTGCTGCCAGTGACAATAATATCTTTCTCCAACAGCACCGTGCGACTCGGATCATTCTTGAAGCCGAAAGGTTGGGAAGAGGTGGAACTTGCGCCGGTTTTGGCTTCCAGACGAAACTCCAGGTTTGCAGTTTTACCAATGACCCGCTTGGCCGTTGCGGTATCCTGAACCCCGGGCAACTCAACCACAATACGGTTACGCCCCTGCCGCTGCACCAAAGGTTCTGCCACGCCGAGCTCGTTAACCCTGTTACGCAGAGTGGTTAGGTTCTGTTGCACCGCATAATCTTCAATTTCCTTGATGCGGGCTTCAGAGACCGTCAAATCCAGATAGAAAAAATCATCCTCACTTCGGGTCGTCCAGGTAAACTGGGGGTAGGTTTGACTTACCAGTACCTTGGCATTGTCACGATCCTCTTCTTTTCTGAATTTGATGCGCATGCCTTGAATGCCAATCTTTTCTACCGCCCGGTAACGTATTTTTTCCTTACGCATATCGGCTTTGAGGCTGCTTTCAGCGACCTGCAGACGTTGACTCAAAGCTTTCGCCATATCCACTTCAAGCAGGAAGTGCACACCTCCTCTCAGGTCCAGACCAAGTTTCATCGGCCCCGCACCCAATGACTTCAGCCATTGCGGTGTGGAAGGCGCCATATTAAGCGCGACTATATAATCACCGGAAAAAACGCTGCCCAGTACGCTTTTCGCATGCAATTGATCATCGGAATCATTCAGGCGGGCAACCAGAACATTATCTTCAATCGCGATACTTTTGGCACTGATCCCGGCCTCAGAGAGCTGCGACTTGACCCTTTCTACCATACGCATGTCGAGCGTCTGGGCGCTTTGTTCGCTGGTAATCTGAACGGCGTAGTCATCCGGGTAAAGATTCGGCATCGCGTAAATAACGCCGATACCGAGAATGATCACAACGAGGATGTATTTCCAGAGGGAATTGGTATTTAGCATGCTTTTGGCACAACCTTGCTTAAAGTTTCTTTGTTATTAATGGAACAGCCAACAGCGTGGCAAAACGGTGCAGCCTAACAGAGAGTCAAATACTTTTTAGTGTGCCTTTTGGCAAAGCCGACGTTACAGCCTGCTTTTGAACTTTCATTTCTACACCCTGAGCGATCTCAACAGTGATGAAATCGTCACTGACTTTGGTAATTTTCCCTGCGATCCCGCCATTCGTGACAACTTCATCGCCTTTATTGAGGGCAGACACCAGTTCGCGATGTTCCTTGGCGCGTTTTGACTGTGGACGCCACATCAGGAAATAGAAAATAAGAATAAAACCACCGAAGAAAATCAGCTGCATCATGGCACTCGGCCCCTCGGGCTGTACCGGCGCTCCTTCAGCAAAACAAAAAGATGCCATCAGCATCAAGAATACAGCAGAAATCATTTGGGACATCATTGCGATCAACCTGTTAATAAATAAATTCAAGAAAGCCTCTCATTACGCACTGCCAACGGCTTTGCGTCTTGTAAAAGAGGCCAGTTTAAACCACTAATTTATATCGATAATTCCTCAAGCGGAGGCGTTTCCATGCCGCGCCGGGAATAGAAGGAATCGACGAAGGCCGACAATTTACCTTGTTCAATGGCCTGACGCAATCCGCTCATGAGATTCTGATAGTAGCGAAGATTGTGGATCGTATTGAGCTGGGCGCCCAACATTTCATTACAGCGTTCGAGGTGATGCAGATAGCTGCGACTGAAATTTTTACAGGTATAACAATCGCAGGCCTCATCAAGCGGCGCAGTATCCTGCTTATGGGCGGCGTTTCTGATCTTGACCACCCCCGTGGAGGTAAACAAGTGGCCATTCCGTGCATTCCGTGTCGGCATCACACAGTCAAACATATCGACGCCCCGACGCACGCTTTCAACAATGTCTTCCGGCTTGCCAACACCCATCAGATAACGGGGTTTATCTTCAGGCATGCGGTGCGCGATATGATCAAGCACCCGGATCATATCTTCTTTCGGTTCGCCAACCGATAACCCGCCTATGGCGTAACCGTCAAAGCCGATTTCCTCGAGGCCGCGCAGGGAGTCTTCTCGCAAATCTTCGTACATGCCACCCTGAACTATACCGAAAAGCGCACTCGGACTATCGCCATGCTCGTCTTTGCTGCGCTGAGCCCAGCGCAGTGATAACTGCATAGAGGTACGGGCCTGCTCCCTGTCTGCCGGATATGGCGTGCATTCATCGAAAATCATCACGATATCCGAGCCCAGCTTTTTCTGCACATCAATGGATATTTCGGGAGATATATCCACCAGCGAACCATCAATCGGTGAACGGAAACGCACGCCATTTTCATCAATCTTGCGCAACTCACCCAGACTGAAGACCTGAAAGCCACCGGAATCTGTCAGAATCGGCTTGTCCCATTGGATGAAGTCATGCAAATCCCCATGCTGCTGCACAACTTCCGTGCCGGGACGCAGCATCAGATGAAAGGTATTGCCAAGAATAATTTCGGCTCCAATCGCTTCTATGTCGCGCGGCAACATGCCTTTGACTGTACCGTAGGTGCCTACGGGCATAAATGCCGGTGTTTGAATCGTGCCACGCGGAAACTGCAATGAACCTCTTCGCGCTTTTCCGTCTTGAGCGAAGGTGTCGAAACGCATAAAACAGGATCGAGTCATTTCTGTACCTTGGTTGGTTTTTGGATTACACCGCGCCTGATTCAGAGGAAATGAACATTGCATCCCCATAGCTGAAAAACCGGTATTGCTGTTCGACCGCGTGCGCATAGGCGCGCCTGATAACCTCGGTTCCAGCCAGCGCAGACACCAGCATCAACAAGGTGCTCTGCGGAAGATGAAAATTGGTGATCAGTGCATCGACTGTTCTAAAACGGTAGCCCGGAAAAATAAAGATGTCCGTATCGCCCCGCATCGCCTTCAAATGCCCGTCATGACTTGCGGACTCCAGACTACGGCAACTCGTCGTACCCACAGCAATCACGCGCCCACCGCGCGCTTTGGCTTGCTCGATTTGCGCCACAACTTCCGGCGGCACGTCAATCCATTCGCTGTGCATGACATGGTCTTTGACATCCTCTACCTTGACCGGCTGAAAGGTACCCGCACCAACATGCAAGGTTACATACGCCATCGATACGCCCTTGGCTTTGATGGCATCCAGCAGGGTTTCACTAAAATGCAGCCCTGCTGTGGGGGCAGCCGAAGAACCGGGGTGCTGCGCGTAAACAGTCTGATAACGTTCACTGTCGAGACGCTCATCAGAACGATCGATATATGGTGGCAAAGGGATATGCCCGAGCTGACCGAGCAGCTCAAAGACTTCTCGCGACTCAGGAAGCTCCAGAATGAATAACGCACCCTCCCTGCGTGACATCTGCAACTCGGTACCATCTTCGAGGACCACAACAGAGCCAGGTTTGGGTGAGCGGCTAGAACGGACATGCGCGGCAAAACAGCGGTCAGACAACCTGCGTTCAAACAGTATTTCGAGCTTTCCACCACTGGCTTTTCTGGCGAATAATCTCGCCGGAATCACGCGGGTATTATTGAAAACCAGAATATCTTCAGGCCGAAGCAGGTCCAGGATATCCTGGAAGTGAAGATCCTGTATAGCGCCCGTTCCTGCTTGCAACGCGAGCAGGCGGCTGTCCCCGCGCTGTTCAGGCGGGTACATTGCGATCAGCTCTTCGGGGAGCTCAAAGCTGAAATCTGATACTTTCAAATCATGACCTTTCGGGATGTTCTGATGCGCACGACCAATATTTATAAGGAGCCGGGAATATGCGGTGTCTCGGGCTGGACATCCGCATTCTGCCCACGGTGACGCAGAAGGTGGTCCATCAGGACAATCGCAGCCATGGCTTCGGCGATCGGTGTGGCCCGAATACCGACACAGGGATCATGTCGCCCATGTGTCACTACTTCAATATCCTTACCATGGCGGTCAATACTTTTACCAGCCAAACGAATGCTGGAGGTTGGCTTCAATGCAATATTCGCCACAATGTCCTGGCCGGTGGTAATTCCGCCAAGAATGCCGCCGGCGTTGTTGGAAAGAAAGCCTTTGGAACTCATCTCATCACGATGCTCAGTACCCTTCTGGGCAATGCAATCGAACCCGGCCCCAATTTCAACACCTTTAACCGCATTGATGCTCATCAGCGCATGTGCCAGATCAGCATCAATACGATCAAACACCGGTTCTCCCAAACCGGGCGGCACATTACGCGCTAGCACTGTAATTTTGGCACCGATTGAATTGCCTTCTTTGTTCAGCGCTGCCATATAGTTTTCCATCTCTTCGATCTTGTCCGCATCCGGGCAGAAAAAGGGATTGTCATTGACGATCGACATGTCCACCTGCTCTATGCAAATCGGCCCCAACTGCGATAAGTAGCCCTCAACCACGATGCCGAACTTTTCGTTCAGATATTTCTTCGCAATCGCGCCCGCCGCGACGCGCATTGCCGTTTCACGGGCAGAAGAACGACCGCCACCCCGATAATCCCTGACTCCGTACTTCTGCATGTAGGCATAGTCGGCATGTGCAGGGCGAAAAGTGTCGGCAATGTTCGAATAATCCTTGGAACGCTGATCGGTGTTTTCAATCAGCAGCCCTATTGGGGTACCGGTTGTCTGACCTTCAAATACACCAGACAAAATTTTCACCTGATCCGCCTCTTTGCGCTGAGTTGTAAAGCGCGAGGTGCCGGGCTTGCGGCGATCCAGATCTTTTTGCAGATCTTCTTCCGTCAGCGCCATGCCCGGAGGGCAGCCATCAACGATGCAACCCAGCGCCTTGCCATGACTTTCGCCAAAAGAACTCACCGTAAACAACTTACCAAAAGTGTTTCCCGACATATCAATTACCACTTTCCAGTTTTTAGTTCGTGCGCCGTCATAACAAAAACGCCATGACCACCATGCTCAAATTCGACCCAGGTAAACGAGAAATCAGGATAGGCCGCTTCCAGATTCACCCAGCTATTCCCCAGTTCCACCACCAGCAAACCCTGATCGGACAGCCAATGTGCCGCTTCTTTCAGGATGCGCCGCGTTATATCCAGCCCATCTGCGCCCGAGGCCAGGCCAATCGGGGGTTCCTTTCGATATTCTTCCGGCATCGTCGACACGTCTTGCGCATCCACATAGGGAGGGTTAGAAACAATCAGGTCGTACTGGCCGCGACAAGAAGCATCCAGGCCATCGAACACATCGGAATGATGCAGATGCACTCTATCCTGCAATTTGTGCAGAACTACGTTTCGCTCAGCTACCTGCAGTGCGTCTGCCGACACATCTGCGCAGTCGACCTGCGCGCCTTCAAATACGTGAGCACAAGCGATACCAATGCAAGCACTGCCCGTGCACATATCAAGAACCCTGTTCGGCTCATGCCTTAGCCACGGACCGAAACCACGCTCGATCAGCTCAGCAATCGGAGATCTCGGAACCAACACCCGCTCGTCCACCTCGAAGGGCAATCCGCAAAACCAGGCTTTTCCGGTGACATATGCCAGCGGCATGCGATCGTCCACTCTCTTGCGTATTGCCTCAAGCACCGCCGAACGCTCTTCGTCGAGCAAACGACATCCCCAAAGCTGCTGATCAAAATCCCATGGCAGATGCAATATCTGCAAAACCAGAGCAACAGATTCATCCCACGCGTCCTGATAGCCGTGCCCGAAGTACATTTCTGCACGGTTCATATAAGAGAACGCATATCGAATATGATCGGCAATAGTATGCAGCGAATCTGTCACAAGATGTCCAGTAAGACCATAAAAAGGCGGCAGATTATATAGCGAATTCGGCTAACTTGCGATATTCAGGAGAAGACTGCTTGTGCCAGCTGACCGGCAACTCTTGTCACGGCTTAATGCTGACAAAAACGAACCAGGCATCTGCATCCGGATTTTCAGGAGTCGCTTTGGCGGGTGGCGTCTGCAACACACTGGATTTTGATTTCCAATCGGGAACAAGCTTATCCAAATACTCGGCCAGCCACTGCTCCATCAAATCGCTGCGACTTTCCCATTCTGCTAAAGCGAGCGACTCAGTATGACGCATCTGCAAGCCAATCAGAACATGATTGCCACCATCAAATAGCCGCCGAATCCGGTCTCTCTGCCCCTGATCCAAATCGTCAAGCAGCAGATAGATCACATCATTCGGACCGAACTGCCCCGCTCTGGTATCACTTACGTACTGGATATGCGCATAATTTTGTCGACGGCCATTCTTCACGATATAAACAGACAGCCACCCCGGCGTGTTATTGTGACTGTACTTACCGGAAACGTAGTACTGGTTACTGTCGCGCCCGGTCAACACGGCCTGATCCAATAGTTTATTGGCCCAATCGCTACTGGTACCGCAGGCCCGCCCTTCACAACTGAACAACAGCTCTCCCTGCTGGGCTATTTGCTCCTCATAAAACCGTCTTACCGAGGCATTATCTTCATTGCGATCCAGCCTGATAAGCCAGCTCTGCTCGAAGCCAGACACCCATTTTTCGTTTTCCAGCCTTAGCGTGTTACTGACGCGCTTGGGCGCACTCAAAATAACATGGGCCTCGTCCGTCAAACGTTCTTCGAAGACTTCAATCTTCGAGCCCGGGTAGACAAGGCTGTCTGGCATTTCGGCAAGGGAATGCGGAGAGAACAACAGGAGAGACAGCACAGTGGCCGATAATCCGTTTAGAAAAGACGCTGTTCTAGCCTGAAATAAAGTCATGAATTAACCTTGCTGTAGATTCAACATCGCCTTCCATATGAAAATGGTGGCCGCCCGTCACGATATGCTTTTCAATATCCTTGATATAGGAAAGACGCTTCCTCAAGGCATCATAGTCTGCAAAATAGCCTTTGTCTCCGCAGATGAGGCTAACCGGACACTCGATTCCCCCGAAAACAGTCTCTACCTGCGCTTCAGAAAATCTGACCAGCGATGGCTCCATCAAGCGCGGATCCGACGTCCAACAATAACCCCCTTCAACCTTTTTCAATCCCCTCGCCACCAGTCGCTGCGCAGCGCCGAGGCTGATCTTCCCAATACCCGATGTGCGGACCTTTGCGGCCATTTCAACGCCGGGATATAGCGTAAGTCTGGATTTTTTGAATTTTGAGATCCTCTCCATCGCACGTCTCAGTTGCGGCAGCACCGATTCCGTCTCATCTGTCATCGGCCCGAGACTATCCAGCATAATCAGCCGACTCACCCTACCCGGCATGGCTGCCGCATAAAGTGCACAGATAATCCCTCCCATGGAATGACCAAGCAATATGACCGGCCCTTGATCCGGGGCTATTTTTTCTACCAGGGCTGCCAGATCAACGATATTGTCCAGCAAATGATAAGTACTTGAAGCGGGCCGGTGTTCACTATGGCCATGCCCGGGAAGTTCCATGGCGTAAAAAGGCTGATCAATATCCAGATGCTCGGCAAGCGGCTCAAATGACGCCGCGTTATCCAGCCAGCCATGCAATGCCACGATGGGAACGCCCGCTGAAACACCATTGTGATAACCGGCCAACCGCAAGCGCTCGGTTTGTATTTCAATTGATTGGAAATCCATCAGTTTGCCTCTCAGGATGCCGCCACTTTAAACAGCTTCCTGAAATTGTCGGCAGAAGTCTGCGCCACTTCTTCGACACTTAGGCCCTTAAGTTCTGCAATTTTTTCTGCAACATGCACGACATGCCTCGGCTCATTTGGCTTTCCCCTGAAAGGAACGGGAGCAAGATACGGCGAATCTGTTTCGATCAACAAACGGTCCATTGGCATTTTGCGCGCCACATCCTGTAACTCGACAGCATTTTTAAAGGTTACGATGCCCGAAAATGAGATATAAAAATTCATCGCCATGGCCCGCTGCGCCATATCCCAATCTTCGGTAAAGCAGTGCAATACGCCTGCATGCTCCCTGTCGGCATGCTCCTCTATCAGCTTGAGTGTATCTTCCTTCGCATCTCTGGTGTGGATGATGACAGGCTTTGCGGTTGCCGCTCCCGCTTTCAGATGCGTAATGAAGCGATTTTTCTGTTGCTCGCATTGCGCATCTCCATAGTAGTAATCAAGGCCGGTTTCTCCGATTGCAATGACTTTGTCGTGCTGTGCCAACGCGACCAGACGTTCCAAGTCAGGCTCCTCGCCGTCTTCGGTCCCCGGGTGTACACCAACCGAGGCATAAATATCGGGATAGGTTTCTGCAATTGCCAGTACTTGATCCAGGTGCTCCAGATCAATCGCTACGCATAACATCGTGCTGACACCGGCTTCTCGGGCAGCCAGAATAGCGCCATCCAGCTGGTTGTCATAAGGAGAGAGTTTTAGTCGATCAAGGTGGCAATGGGAATCAATATACATACGCGCTTCAAAATCCAAGGGTAAAGCGACATGTTACTGACTGCAGCACCAGTAGGGAAGGCTTGCAAGACTACATGCTATGAGTGGGACGATCCGAACTGAGGGCACCGGCGAGATAGGTTTCGATTTTATTCTTGGCGGTTTCATCTTCTTCATTGAACTGAACGCCAATACCCTGGGCTCGACTACCCTGCGCCCCTTTTGGCGTTACCCATACAACCTTTCCGGCAACGGGTATTTTCTCGGGCTCGTCCATCAGATTGAGCAACAGAAACACCTCATCATCAAGGTGATAGTTTTTGGCGGTCGGAATAAAGAGGCCACCATTCTTGATAAACGGCATGTAGGCCGCATACAACACAGCCTTATCTTTAATCGTGAGCGTAAGTATGCCGCTACGGGCACCAAATCCTGCTGCCATAAGTACTTCCCGGGTAACTTTCTGTTTTCAGTTGCTATGATTTCAGTATAGAGAAGGAATCGGATCTTTCACCATTGAATCGCAAAAAATTTATCAGACCGAAGGGCTCGTCAATAATCGCGAGCAAAGGCTTAAGCCCCGATCCCACTGCTCATTTGGCCGACGACGTGCTGCTCATCAGCGCCAACCACTTTCCCAGTAACTGCTCAAATATCAGAACCGGATTGAGGTTGTTGCTTGCCCGAAGATGTCCCAGGGCCCTGACGCTTTCCTGATACAGATTACTCAATACCAGTGCGGAGTGCCTGGAAGACAGGTAGACGAACATTTTTCTCGCTGCTGGATGAATAACAAAAGCCTCATCTTCTGTGATCGCCACTTCAGTGATCTCTTTCAGCCACTGCGACAGCCAAAGCATCCGTTGAACCGGCTGATCTCCAGCCCAGACCTCCGACACCTCTGTCACGGTAAGCTCCCTTTTCAACAACCCGGACAGCAGCGCCAACATTGCATCTATCTCGGACAACATGTTCGACTCAAGATAGTCCCTCATTCGCAAAGGCGCGCTTGGGGCCAAGGCCTTCAGCCTATCAAAAACCGCTGCATCCAGATCGAATTGCTGTCCAAGCCATGCAAGCACCATAGCCGACTCAGCCGCAGGCGGCTTTACTGTCTGACAGCGGGAACGGATGGTCGGCATAACCTGCCCCCCCGCATGACTGACCAGTATTAGTACAGTGTTCCCGGAAGGCTCTTCAAGTGTTTTCAGCAGTGCGTTGGAAGCACTGATATTCATCGCAGAGACTGGCGCCAAAACCACCACCTTCACTCCGCCCAGCAAGCTTGAGCCTGACACGAATTCGGATAATTCTCTTATCGCACTGACCTTGATCTGCTTACCCGCTTCCTCTGGCATAATCTCCCGATAGTCGCCGTGCGATTCCGCCAACATTAACTCGCAGTGTTTGCAGTGGCCGCAAGCGCTATCCTGCGTTGCACGGTTGTCACACAGTAAATAAGCCGCCAGTGCTTTGGCCAGATGCAGCTTACCTGAGCCCTCGGTTCCCTCCAGCATCAATGCATGGGGAAAACGGTCCTCTTTTGCCTGCGCAACCAGGCTGGCAAACACCGACTGCATCCAGGGCAGAGGTGAAAACCGGGAATGTAATTCACTCAAAATGCTTTGATCCTTGAATAGACATACTATTGTCGGAGCGATTATACAGACCAGAACCTCTTCGATCTGCACTCCTGCAGTTATTTCTGTCAGCTCTCACAAACGCTACCCCTGCCTGATACGCTGTTCGTCGCCCGAATACTCGCGCTGCTCGAGCTGGTCGGTCTCTTTCAACGCAAATCGGTACAGTCTTGGCGGCATCTTTTCTGCCATACGATTGACATAGGCTCGAGGTGACTCTCCAATTTTGCGAGGATACCCAAGCACGGAGAACAAGGCCAACCACCGGAGGTATCTTTTCTGGGACCCGGATAAGTTGCGCCCCTCGGCTTTCAACCAGCCTCGTAACAACAACAGGATTGAAATCAGGACAAATACTGACACGAACACCAGGGCAACGCGCATCAAACTGTACTCACCCAACAATTTTCGGAAAACCCCGTATTGATCGGCCTGACTGTAGTTGATCACCCATTTCTGCCATTGGTAGTTCAGCTTATCCATTTTCAGACTGAGCCATGTTAACGCCGTGAAACCATGACGCCACTGGGCTGCCAGGTTATCTTTAAGGAATGTCCCTTCCTGCGCCACGGCACGCTCGAGATTCTGCTCAATCCGGTTTGGTGCAACCATTGCCGTAGGGTCGACACGCACCCAACCCAGCCCTGAAATATAGGCTTCAACCCAGGCGTGAGCATCATACTCTCTAACCAAAAGATAACTCTCGCCTTCGACAGCTTCCCCGCCTTGATATCCAACGATAACACGTGCCGGAATATCGGCAAGGCGCAACATATAAGCGAGACTTCCCGCGAAATGCGAGCAGAACCCGGTGCGCGAAGCGAACAAAAACTCATCAACAAAATGCTCACCCAATACCGGCGGTTGTAGCGAATAGCTGAAAGCCTTGTTGCGAAACTCTCTCAACAGATGGGTCAACAAAGCCTGATCCGACGGTAGCCTTTTTCGCAGATCGGCCATATAACGGCGCGTTTCAGGATTACCACTGACAGGCACCTGCAGATCCCGTTCTGAAGGAGAAGTACTCCGGTCGACACCCGACACCAGATACGCCGTGGGAATCGTCCGCCCCAGGAACTCGGGTGACTGGTAGGACATGCGATAATTCACCGGCTGAATTGCTTCGACTGCCAACTCGAATTGCCCCATATCCTTGCGTTTTACGTGCGTACTCATACTTTCTGAGCCTTCCAGTGCGTAAAGCCATAAACGGTTGTGAGGCTCCAGCAACACCTGATAGAAATCACCTGCAGCTTCCAGATTCTGACCAAGGTCGTATCGCCCCTTTGAGCCATACACGAAGCGCTTCGGATGACGGCTCCAGCGCCTGCCGTCGAACCTGTCGAGCACCAAACCACGCCAGTACAAAGCTGACTGCACCGGGCGCTGACCTGAAAAACTGGCACGAAACACCCGCTCATCCGAATTCACAAGATTAGCAATATCTCCCGGAGACATGGAGTCGCTCATCCCGGTTGTTGCGGAACTGGCCTTGACAGGTATCGTCCACAAAGGTCCGATACGGGGAAAGAACACGAACAAAACGATCACAAGGGGCAATGCAAACAACAGGACACTGCAAAGTGAGCGCCACTGGGTAAAAGTCCAACGAACCTGACCGCTATGCAATCGCAGCAATACCGAAAGCGCCAGCATCACCAGCAGCAACTGCAGCAGCACATGAAGAATACTCTGCTCAAACAGCATTGAAACGGCAGAGACATAGAGCATGACATAAACAAACAGCTTCAGATCCTTATCGGACTTGATCTCCAGTAGCTTCAATGACGCGGCCAACCATAAAAACACCGCGGCTATTTCTACAGTAAAATTGAATCCGAAGTAGAGAAGGAACCATGCCCCCCCAGCCAGGGTCAACATTAGACGCAAGCCGCCACCAATGGCATTTGGAAACAACCATTTTGCAGTCGTGATCAAGGCCACAAACAAACACATCCAGAGCGGTGCTATCGACCACAAGCCAAGCACCTGAATAAGCGCCAACATGTAGATTTGGGGCCAATCATATTGCCGGATCTCACCGCTGCGCTCTGCCCGATTTTCACCCCCCATAAGCACACCTGCTTAACGTACCTAACATGCCCCTATTCACTCCAACTCGAAGGAAACGACCGCCGGATCAGACACGGGCTTACCATATTCAGCCAGCGCTGCGAGGCATTCGGACGCATGTTTGCGTCCATGATGAGGGCTGATCCGACGCCCGGGAAGCTCCAGACCAAAGTCTTCACCTGCTGCCTGTCGCGACAACACCAGATCACAGAGATAACTCAAACGAAGCTCAGCATCAGCCTCAGGAAAATCCTCCCATTTCAACCAGAGCCGCTCCGGCATTACAAACCCCTGATCCCGAACGACCAGCTGGTCACCGGAAGCGAACTTTTTCCAGTGCACCCTGGCGAGCGTGTCGCCTGCCTGGAAACCCCTAAGGACATCGCGATCTCCTCCTTTTTGCTGGCTCGCAGCACTGGCCCCTTCGCCCCCCATGTATGCATCTTCCGGGGGAGCGATCGGCGCCGGGTAGATCAGACAGTCCGCATCCAGCTTGAGCCAGGTCCACCCCCTGATAAGTCCGAACGGGTAGTATGTTTCGATCAATAAGCGATCTGAACGATAACGCCCCCTTTTATTAAGATCGACAGGGACATCAACCAGCGCCACTTTACCCGGCTCCAGACTTGCTTTAACACACCCGTTCGCACGGACAGCAAGTTGCAAGCCATACACGTGCTGCTGGGCATGCAGCAAACGCACACGGAAAAAGGCGGCATTTCCGGCAAACACCCCCTGACTATCGGCACTTTCCACCTGCAACCCCCTCAGATTGAGAAAGCAAAGCCAGATAGATACGAAAAATATCGCCCCCAAAAGAAAGGTCAGCATATATACCAGACTGCTTTGGTAATTGATTGCAGTCACCAGCATCAGTAGCAGCAAGGCTGCAAAACCAAATCCCGATGCAGAAGGGAAGATATAAATATTTTTCTGCGTCAGTGTAAACTGCGCCGCTCGCCGCGCGCGCTCACTAATCCACAGAGAGACGCGCTGTGAGAGCGAATACGATCTCCTTTTTGATTGACCGGCCGTCTGTACCGAAGAATTCACCATGACTTTTCCGGGGCCACCTTTTCCTTTTCAGCCTTACTTTGAGCCCGCAACAACTTGCAGAAACCGGTGCCATGTCAACACCGCTTCCGACAACAGGCTTAACGCAACACCTTAGCAGAACTTGCATGGCATTGATAAATATACACTTGGAAGGCCAGAAAATTACATTTGAAAGACAATAAATACCCGTCTGCGATCCATCACGGTTACCTTTCTTAACGAATAGTCAGATAATTAAACTTGCAATCAAAGTGTCCCGGTTAAATACTGACCTCGTACTACTCAAAATCCGGATCGCATAATGACTAAGTTATTCCGCACGCCAGCGGTACTGGTGGGCAGCCTTGCTACATTGTTGATACCTATTGCACAGGCAGAGGTAAAATCTCTGTCCAGTTCTGAACTGACGGAAACCTATATTCAGGACTCCACCATTATCATCACCCCCAAACAAGCTCCCGAAACCCGTACCAGATCTGTATCGAGCCTGACAATCGCCCCTGTTGAGCGCACGGATCAGGACATTCAGGAACTGGAAAATGCGCAACAGCATCGAGACGGCACCATCACGTCATTCGAACTGGATGATGACACGATGCGCAACGCCTCGGTAGAAGCTGCCATCAATCCGGCCGCGCTGCCTGAAGTTGAACCCTACGAGGATCCGCAATACTCGACACCGATCGCGGACATTCTTGACGATGAGCGTTATCGTGCTCCCGATGGCAACTTCGATTATGAATATGTGGGTCAGGATCTTGGTTTGAGCAGAACAGCCGATCAGCTAACGTTTTCGATCGGCAACTTGCCGGGTATCGACAAAATTGAATTACCACACGGTATCAATGAAGGGCCACTGCAAATCGTCCCACGAGAGGAAGGCGGGTTTGATCTGACAATCAATATTCCCCAGGATTTTGAATAGTCGAAATTGGCGCGCTTTGCCTAATCACACGGTAGAGAACAAAAAAAGGGAAACCATTTAACCGGTTTCCCTTTTTTATTTGCGATGTTAGTCGCGCACTCTTAATGCATTTATAACCGCCCGGGAATATCAAAACCCCAGGCAGAAATAAAATGGCGTCCCCTAGGGGAGTCGAACCCCTGTTACCGCCGTGAAAGGGCGGTGTCCTAGGCCTCTAGACGAAGGGGACTAAAACATGTTTGACGAGTTCTTCTGTGAAGAAAATTTGGTGGAGCCAGACGGGATCGAACCGTCGACCTCAACGCTGCCAGCGTTGCGCTCTCCCAGCTGAGCTATGGCCCCATACACGTGGCGAATACTGCTATCCGCCCCTCGTCAACGGCGCGTATACTAGAGAAGTCATATTAGTGAGTCAAGGCAATTTTTTGCTTTATTTCCATCATATTACCTCACAACCACCCAACGCTAAAGATGTTTGCGAAACGCCCTTTTAAAGCGACCGTTACGATAGCGCCAGCTGTTTAAATTCCTTCTCAACACGCTTGGAATCCTTTTTGGAAAAACCTCCCAGCACGTTCAAGGCATGACGTAAGCGTGCCCTGGTCATGTCCGGCCCCAGCATAGCCATGGAATCCATCACCGACCATGAATTGGGTGTTCCGGCAATCGCGATAAAGATGGGCTGCATAAATTCTCCCATCTTGAGCCCCATCGCTGCGGACACTGCTTTGATATCAGCGAAGACATTGTCCTTGCTCCACTGTCGCTGCGCCTCGAGTCGCCAGAGTGAAAACTGCAACACTCGTTTTAGCTGATCACGTTCCAGCTTACAGCCGTCAAAACCCTGCTCCGTCAGCGGCAACATTCCTGAAAACATAAACCCTGCGAGCGGCGCAATGTCACTGAATGTCTCGACCCTGCCCTGTATATGCACAATCATCGGTGCGAGATTCTGCTCATTGAACGCCCAGTCCTGTGCGCGCGTCATAAACTCATCTGCACTCAGGTTTTCCCTGATCCAAAGACCATTTAGCCACGACAGTTTTTCGACATCAAAAATGGGACCACCGAGCGATACGCGCTGAATATCAAAACTGGCAATCATTTCATCCAGCGTGAATTTTTCCGACTCATCGGGCATGGACCATCCCATTCTGCCTAGATAGTTGGTCAGCGCCTCCGGCAAGAAACCCATCCGCTCGTAATAGGTAATACTGGTTGGATTTTTGCGCTTGCTTAATTTGCTCTTGTCAGGATTTCGCAACAGGGGCATGTGGCATAGTACCGGCATCTCCCAGCCAAAGTACTGGTACAACAGCTGGTGTTTGGGCGCTGAATTGATCCATTCCTCCCCTCTGATAACGTGGCTAATTTTCATCAGGTGGTCATCCACAACGTTGGCGAGGTGATACGTCGGCATGCCATCGGATTTCAAAAGAATCTGGCAGTCGACCTGAGCCCAGTCAATCTCGATCGTGCCTCGCAGCAGATCATTGATGACACAGACACCCTCATCCGGCACTTTCATACGGATAACATAGGGCTCCCCGCTCTGAAGCCTTTCCTGAACTTCTGCTTCCGGCAGTTCAAGATTCCCTTTTATGCCAGGATTCAGACCTGCCGCCTTACGTGCCTCCCGAATTTCATCCAGCTCTTGCGGTGTTCTGAAGCAATAAAACGCATCCCCCTGCTTGACCAGCTGTTCGGCATACTGACGATAATCTCCCTTTCGCTCACTCTGGCGATAAGGCCCGTGAGGCCCTCCTATGTCAGGGCCTTCGTCCCAATCAAGCCCCAGCCAACGCATGGCGGACAATATTTGAGCCTCAGACTCGGTGGTGCTGCGTGCCTGATCTGTATCTTCGATGCGCAATATAAACTTGCCCTGATGCTGTCGCGCAAAGCACATATTAAAAAGCGCAATGTAGGCGGTTCCGACATGTGGGTCGCCGGTTGGACTGGGCGCAATGCGTGTTCTTACTTCTTGAGTCATTTACTTACCCTGGAATGAATATGAAATTGTCTTTTTTCAACGCCCCTGGATCAGCCATAACCGGCAACAAAGGGATTGGTTTTGATCTCCTGACCTATTGTGGACATCGGGCCATGGCCCGGTATAAAGGCGACATCATCGCCCAATGGCCACAAATGCTGACGGATCGACTGAAGCAGCGTAGCGTGATCTCCCATTGGGAAGTCGGTGCGACCAATCGAGCCCTGAAACAGCACATCGCCAACAATGGCAAGCCGGGAATCGGGCGCAAAAAACACCACATGCCCAGGCGTATGCCCCGGACAGTGCAGGACCTTCATACTGCATTTTCCGATATGCACCTCATCCCCATGCTCCAGCCAGCGATCAGGGCTGAATTTACGCGCTGCGGGAAATCCGAACATTTGGCTTTGCTGAGGTAACATCTGTATCCAGAAGTCATCCTCGCGATGCGGCCCGACAATCGGTATCTTCTTCAGCTCAGCCAGATCTGCCGTTGCGCCGGCATGATCAATATGCGCATGCGTCATCAGAATCTGGGTGAGTGTCAAGTCATTGTCTACGACTACCTTCAGAATGCGCTCCATATCGCCACCGGGATCAACCACAGCGGCCTCTTTCGATTGCGCACACCAAAGTACCGAACAGTTCTGCTCAAATGGAGTGACCGGGATTATTTGATAATGTAAGCTCATCGCCCTTCTGATCGTGTCTGGAAAAAGCCGGCATTATCGCTTATGTTTGAGCCGATAGAAATGGCCTGGTAACAGGCTCAACCATTTTGTTTGGCCTTACCTGGAGCCTAAATGAAGAAACACAGCTGTTCCGCCCTTAAACTACTCGCTTTGGCTCTAACACTGAGCGCCTGCTCTTTTGTCGAAGTAAAGCCCGGCGCTGAGAACATCATTCTTGCGAACAATGATAGCGGCTGCGAGCGCTTGGGCTCCACGACCGTTTCGGTGATGCATGAGGTGGGCTTTATTGATCGCGACGAAGAAACTGTCGAAGAAGAACTGCAAATTCTGGCTCAGAATTCAGCCTATAAAATGGGTGGCAATGCCATTTGGCCCGAAACTGAGGTCAATGAAGGCGAAAGAATCTTTACCGTTCTGCGCTGCAAAGAACAATAAGCTCCGGCATCCGAAATAACAGGGGACCTGATTCACTCTTCTTTCTACCCGGCCCCATTATGACCCAAGACCTGTCTGCACCAATAGCGTCAGCCAAACACTATAGTCTAGAACGTTAAAGACAGATCAACCCAGGCTTTGCGCGTATCCTGCCCAAACGCCTTGGCGTGATAGTCGGCATAACGCAAAGCCAGCTCCAGAAAATCATAGCGATAAACCAGTTCCGCATTGTATTCCTTGCCAAGCTTGCCTGGGCCGCTCTGCTTGTCCTCTGACTCAAACTGATGGTAAGTCAGCCCTGCTATCCAGCTGTCCTGCCAATGATAGGACAGCGTTGCATAACGGTCCGAAAGCCCTCCGGCTATATTACCCGCGCCTTCATTGGTAAAGATATCGGCCCAGCCCTGAAACATATGCAGCTCACCCAGAGGCGACACAAAAAATGCATCCTGCGAGGCACCAAGAGATTCCTGGCCGACGTGAATCCCGACACCAAGATACCGCACACCCAGCTCCGCGAGACTGTATCGAACAGAGTAGTCCCGGGGGTTATCGTGGCGACTCTTCTGGCGCGCGATCTCAAACGCATACTCGATTGCCGGCTCATTCTTGATATGCCCGGAAAAACGCACGCCATCGGTTTGCGTATCCCAGACACTAGCCCTTACTGTACTTTCGGACTGGTAACTATAAAGCGATAGGTGGCTGTGCATAAAACCGCGATAATTCAGATTAAAATAGCGCACCTGTATATCTTCCGAACTGATTGCGCCCGATTCGTGCAATGGCGAATTGAAATGTTCGAGCTGCCCGAAATAGAAACGTAGATAATTCAGTGACTCATTGCGCACGGTGAATCCGCGAACACTGCTGTCCAGCTGTCGAAATGAGTCATTGCCCAGAAAGCGACCATTATCCAGACTTAGGCGCTGACGTCCGTATTTCACCAGGGTATTGGCAATATCGTAGGCCAACCAATATTGACTCAGGAACGAATCTTCAGGGTCAGCAATGAAGGCATCATCATTTTCATCATTACTGCCGTCAAAATAGTTATCATCATCAGGCAGCGCCAGGTTACCGGTATACTCAAGCATGGCGGAAAAGAACTGGTAGCGTTCGGTTTCGTAACCCAGTCGTACCCTTGCCGTGGCTGCCTGCGCGCCCTGATCTGCACTCCCAGCCTCCTGATTCACGTCTTCGTAACGTAAGCGCATGGAGGCACTCGCCTTGCCCTGCTCAAGCGCTTCACTGAAACTCAAGTCTTCTGGGCGGTTCAGATCCACCGGCGAACTCATTGCAACGATACCGGTCAAAACAGCCGATAATAATGCTGACATAGACTATCTCCTTAACAAGGCCGCGCATTATAATTGCAGCGTCTTATCACCAACACCTTTAATTTTCTGAACACCTTAATTGGGTGTCAGCTTTTTTTACACCTTGTTTATAATTTACTTTATAAAAAAGTATTATCTCATTGTTTATATTACTTAATTCATTTCTGGCACGTTTTTCGCCAAATAAAACCTAGTTCGATACTGAACAAGACCATATGAAACTGGAGATTCACTGAATGAAGAAGTTCGCTAAAAACATAGCGATTGCCGGCGCAGTACTTTTCGGCACAGTAGCCCAAGCAGGCATGATCGGTTTTGAAGACTACACGACAAATAATCGTAAAAATGCGACCAATGTAGCCTTTAATACAGGCGACAACAGCGTTTCATTTTATGCCAAGAACCGATCAGGCACTAAAAACAAAAAAGTGTTTGTCGTGAAGGAAGGGTATCCGGTTGACGCATACGCTCCTGGAGATACTATTCCGGACTACAACGGACACGATGGCGGCAGCTACTTCCTCAGCGAAGACAAGAATGGCCCCTCTACCCGCTTCGACTACTACATGAACTTCGAGAAAGGCATCAGTGATCTGTCTCTTGCTGTTTACGATTACGGGGCACGCGGCGGCGCCAAAAAAGGCGACATAGTCAGCCTGTTTTTGTATGACATGAACTGGAACGAAATCGGAGCAGATCAGTTCATTCTGCCAGCAAACCCTAGAAACCTGCCCGATCCTAACCTGATACTACTGAGCGCTGAAGCAAGCAGCTCTGCTTTCCATGCGGCCGTCAAATTCTCCGCAGGCGATGTTGGTACCGGTATCGACAATCTGAAGTTCACCACAGTTCCAGAGCCCGGAACTCTGGCACTGATAGCGCTTGGCTTGTTTGGCCTGTCTGTGGCACGCAGAAGAGCCTAAGACCTCGTTGCAATTTTAAGCCAGATCAAAAAGCCCGCTTGTCGGGCTTTTTTTTGTGCCCATTACGCGAGGATCAAAACGCTTCAGCCTTATAAAACCTTAACATTTAATACTCTGGCAACTGGGTACCTGACAGTAGCTCAAGTCTCGTAAACTGCATACGTGCAATTGACCAAACGTTATGCGCTCAGGATTTACCATAAATTTTCAGGTCATATGGCCATTCCGGATGATGATATTTGCCGACGTGAGACGTTTATTCCTTTGTGCGTTTGAGGCACTATGCCCACTGAAAGCGACCTTTTAGATTCGAATCAAGCTATGAAAACCAAAACTGTCACCACCCCCGCCATCAAGCGTATTGCATTGGTTGCTCATGACAACATGAAAGACCGACTGCTTCATTGGGTTGCCAAACATATCGCCGCAATCAGGCTTCATACGCTTTTCGCGACCGGCACAACTGGCAATCGACTTGAGAAGGAACTCGATCTCCAAGTGAATAAACTGCTGAGTGGCCCATTGGGTGGCGATCAGCAGATAGGTACGATGATTGCCACGCAGGAAATTGATCTGCTTATTTTTTTCTGGGACCCCCTGCAAGCGCAACCACACGACCCGGATGTGAAAGCATTACTCAGACTGGCGGCGGTATGGAATATTCCCGTCGCCTGTACTCCTGCAACAGCTGATTTCTTTATCACTTCCAGTTTATTGGGACAGCCGTTTGACAGAGAAATACCCGATTATGAAGTCTACGCGACGTTGAGAAACCAGTAGGAAGTCATCCAAACCGCTCAGCAACCCAACCCGTATTCAGTTCAGATCTGAATGGGCGCGAAACCTCTTTGCGCCAGCAAGGATTTAAACTTCTTCATACACACCGGGGTTAAAGCACACAGGAGCCAACGGATATGTCTCGAAGCCAACAGGCCCTCATCACACTCATTTTGGTGGTGAGTTCGACACAAATCGGCTTTGCTTTTGGAGCCAGCAGTGAGAACCATCGACTTTGGGAGGCCCTGCGCAATGATCGCCACTTTGCACTGATCAGGCATGCGCTTGCGCCGGGTACCGGTGATCCCGCGCATTTCACGCTGGAACGCAGGGACAGCCAGCGTAATCTCTCGGCCACCGGTCGTAAACAGGCGGCGCGCATTGGCGAGCTTTTTCGCGAACATGGCATTGATCAAGCGCAGGTGTTTTCAAGTCAGTGGTTCCGCTGTATGGATACCGCGAAACTACTTGATCTGGGAGAAGTAAGACCATTGCCTGCACTGAACTCCTTCTTTCAGGACTACGGCCAACGGGACAACAAAACCACCGCGCTGACAAACTGGCTTGTCGAACAGAAACTACAGTCACCTCTGGTCTTGGTCACACATCAGGCCAATATCACGGCGCTGACCGGCGTGTATCCGGCGTCTGGTGAAATTGTGGTCGTCAGAAAATACGATCCTGCAATTCTCGAGAAAAGGACGAACAAAGCAGAGGACAATTCACCTGCAATCGCTTTTGAAGTGGTGGGACGGATTGCAACGCTTGAGAACTAGATTTCAGGCGCGCGGAGCGCAAAGCCCCCGTCAAAGTAGTGCGATACTGATTTATCACTGTTGGCTGGCGCGGATCACCTAGCAAAGTCTCTTGTTTACTTACTGTCGCAACAAGCACCTTAGAAGCGCGAATAATAGTAAATAGCACCGCCATCGCCCGGGTCATTGAATACATCATCCAGATTCAGAGCCAGACTGAACCGTATCACGCTGTTTTTATTCGCTGAATGATACTCCCAAGAGCCTCTCAACTTGGCTTCCAGACCTTCTGCTCTTTCTTCAACAGCGCCTTCGGGTAGGGATCCGGCGTAATCCCGATCCTGATTCGACCAACCCGCATACAATCCAACATCCCAGGCCTGATGCGTGGTAAATTCATCATGCACGCTGGCATAGAGCTGGGTGGTGGACAGCCGGTAATCAAAACTTTCGTCTGGCACTACCCGGTTTGCGCGGGTTTCATCGAACCTGTCATAACGCAGCCCCAAAGTCATTTCCTTTGACCGGCAACATGGCCCCACCCAAAACATGTCGAAACTCTGGTATTCCAATATCTGCGCCTGGCTGTCATCGACATCGAGGCGTGATTTAGCGATGTCGAGAATACGCCACTCAAGCCCCCAAAATGCATCTTCCGTATAACGATGATACAAAGTAAGGTGATGCTCATAGCGCTTATGATCAAAGCGCCCTGCACCATTATCGAAGTCGAGCGACAACGGCCGGTCCCGCTCAAAACTGAATTCCACCAGCCATTGCGGGGTTAACTGTGTGACACCTTCCAGGGTCAGGGTTTCTCCAGCTTCCGTATAACGATCATTATCAAACTCATTCTTTTCATTATGAAAAGCATCCACTTTCAGCCAGGAAAACCGAATATGATTATCCGGCTCGCGCCCCCATAGCAGCGCATAGCCAAGATCTGCCTGCCGCTTGTCATGCGCCGCCGTTCCGATGACGGCCATGCCAAACTCACTATTCTCAACTGGATAAACATTAACCGCCAATTGGGGCAGGCCGGTCGGACGATCCGCATAAAAGTCGTCCTGCTCCCAGGAAAGCCCAAATATCAATTGCCGGGATAGCGCCTCATGCAGTCGCAATTCGCTGTTCAGATAAAGACGATTACTGCTGATGCTACCGCCGGCCATCCGAAACCCCTGATTGGCAGCCAACCAGTCTAGCTCCAGCGCCCTGCGAAATGACGCGGCATTGATATCCAGAAAACTTTCAGGATTGAAATCCACCTGACTGATTGTTCGGTCATCGTCATAAGCAAAAGCGGGCAAATGCCAAACGAACACCAACATCACATGCGACATTAAGGCAAACAAGCGCTTCAACTGACCGGTGTGAAACATACATCCTTCCCCTCGGGAGAGTTACTCTGCTTCGAGAACATTAGCGGAAAATCAACCTGCGATGCGAATAGCACAAGCGTCCGCACCATGAGCATTTCTTAATCGCAACACAATGCCAAACCAATCCCGGACCACCAAAGCCCATATACATGATAGGTCAGTCTGATTTCACAGTTCTCATATCTGATTTTGCGGGCAGAATGCGCGTCCTGTATTCTCCCCTGTATAGACTAAGCTTCAGGCAAAACAATGACAATAAAGGTATCCAATCTCAGCGCCGTCGATCTCGAAAACATCCTGCTGAACCATTTTAACTCGCTACAATTGCGCAGCCCCGAAAACAAACCGCTCCCAGATTATCAACATGATAGCTCAGTGCCCTATCGCTATTCGCACAATTCCCTAAACCAGGAAGCGCAGCGGGATATTACCAACAGCATGCGCGCCAATGGTATCGTGATACTGGAACGCTTCCTTGATGCAACGACCACCGACCGGGCGCGGGAAATTATTGAGAATGTGGTCGAGGATGCCAGGCCAGCAATTAGTCGCAATGAGCATGCCGACTTAGGCAATGCGGTATTGCAAATTGGTGACCGCGAGGATAAGCCCTATAAAAATTATGCTGAATTGGTCACTGCCAACAAACCGGTTATCAACTACCGGGGTGGAAATAAAGTACTGCATAACCAGGAACTCGTGAGCACGGACAAAGGCTTGATAGATATATTCAATGTACTCAACCTGAACCATGAATTAGCTGAAATTTTCAGTTTCTTTAAGCATCCGGCTTTGGCCAAAGCCGTTGGCGACGGCGTCAATCAAATCATGGCAAGTTTGCAAACTAACAGTTATATCAACGAGAGCATCACGAGAACCCGCGGCTTTCACCTTGATAACCTTCAATATACGGCTAAGGCCTTCGTATATTTAAGCGATGTCGATTCCCTTGCTGACGGCCCGTATTGCTATGGCCTTGGCTCGCATGCAAACGAGAAACTCAGAGCAATAAACTCATTGCTGAGCCAAGCTAATAATTTTCACAAATATGACTACACCGTGCTTAAGGAACAAGACCGTTTGGCATGCCTTGCCCCCAAAGGCAGTATGATCATTTCCTATCAATTCGGTGCCCACCGCGGCGCTCCTCAGAAAGAGGGGCACAAGCGAATTCCGGTGGTAAATACCATCGGCAAGGTCTAGCGAATAAATAGCAAGCATCCGGAGTTTTGATCGGCGACACGTACCTTATTGACACTTAGTGCAGACGACAAAGGGACTATTATGAAAAGTTTACTGTTGTTGATTGGAATTATTGCCAATGCAGCCGGCCTGCTCGCCTTTGTTGCACCGCTCCAGTTTTTTGACTGGTTTGCCGACTACACCGGCGAACCTAACCCACACCTGATTCGCGACGTGGGTGCGGCTTATATCACCGTAGGCGTTTCACTTCTGTTGGCTGCCCAGGTTAGACGATTCAGGTTTCCCCTACTTCTATCCAGCGCTGTATTTCTTTCCTTGCATGCAGTTGGCCATATTCTCGACCTGATCACCGGACAAGTCGCCTTAAGCCACTTGATAGTCGATACCCTACAAATATTCGGTCCAGCGCTACTGGTAATCTATTTGGCAATAAGAAACAGACCAGCCCAATAGCGACGAAAGGTATAAAAAATGGTCTTAGAATTGCCTTGAGGCTGGTTTACTACCCTCATCTGCAATAGCGGCTGGCCTCACAATACTTGGGCGGGCATTCATTGGAACAACTCGGGCAATCATACAATGGTCGGCGTGACAGGATTCGAACCTGTGACCCCTTCGTCCCGAACGAAGTGCGCTACCAGGCTGCGCCACACGCCGCGAGCTGATCAGACCAAAAGTAAACATATATTGGCGAAATTAGTCAATTGATACGCCATATCAAACTAACCTTTGCAGGCCCCACAAAACGCTACTCACAACCCCGCGTTTGTCCGCAAAGCTGCAAAAATGATAATCCCACGCTCAGCGTCACCTGTCCGAAATAGATGTTAAGGTCTATCAAGAATTCGGAACACCTGCTTCAGGGCTTATGATGAGGCGCTGCTCGCTCAAGTCGAACCCGACCGGGCTTCTCACCCTGGCTGATGCATTTGGCTACTTCTCAGCAATGGAGACAATTGATACTTTGGAGAAAAAAGA
>PZPK01000076.1 GCA_006212045.1 Oleiphilus sp.
GGTTCGTAGCGAAGCACCTCTTCGACAAACAATCCGAGCAGTCCGGCATCTTCACGGAGTCGGCGTTGAATGTCGGGGCGAGATGCGAGGATCCACGCACCCGAACCGATCAGGGATGCGGTGGACTCCCCGCCCGCACTGAACAGTGTGATCATCATGGTCAGCGCGGCGACGTCGTCCAGGTCACCATTCGCGGTGGCTCGTGCCAGGTCGCCCAGCAGATTGTCCTGCTGCTCGACCGTGGCGTATTGGAACTTTTCGCTGATGTATCCGCCGAGTTCCAGTGCCGACGCGAGCGCGGCCTCCATCTCCTCAGGTGACACCAAGCCTTCGACCAGTTGGGTAGCCGCGTATCCCCACCGAGCCAGCTTGTCGGTGTCTTCGTCCGGGACACCGATGATGCGAGCGACAATCATCATCGGTAGGCGGTTGGCCATCACGCTCATCCACTCGACGCGATTCGCTGTGACACTGGAGTCCCAGATTGTCGTTGCTGTGTCGGCGATGAGTTGTGCATAGGTGCGGATCCGCTTGGCGGCGAGTTGCGGCAGGAGCAACTTGCGGTGGAAGGCGTGAATCGGGTCGTCGGCGGTGGCCAAAGCCTGGGTGGGTGCATCGCGATCGCCGAGCGGGAAGGCCTCGACGGTTCCGTCTGGTCGGTACATCATCGTGGCGGTCAGGTTCGACGAGAAGTCACTGCACCGCGCGACCGCCTCATTTACGGCTTTCCAGCTGCTCACCGCGTAGAAGTCCGAATCGGCGATCCGATGGACGGGACCGGCCTTGTGCATCTGCGCGTAAAGCGGATACGGGTCTTGGATGTACCTGTCGTCAAACAGGTGCAGGCCGAGTCCTCTATCGACTGAGGTCATGGACCTACGGTGGCCGCAGGACAGGCTGGGGTCAACCAGTGCGACAGAAGTTGCGATCGGATAAGTCCGTTTTGCCACCCGTCAGCCTCAAGAATGCCGCGGCCACCTGTTCCAATGTCGAGAAATGCCGGCACGGCCGTCTCAACTTTGAGAAACTGGCGGTGCAGGCGGAAGGCGGGCATGCGATGGTTCGAGACGATTGGGTCGTCGGTGGTGAACGTCGACGGGCGGCAAGCGAGCGCATCTATGCCGCCGCGATGGACCTCATCGCCCGCGAGGGCCTTGACGCATTCACCATTGACGCTCTCGCGGCACGGGTCCACTGCTCGCGGGCAACCATCTATCGATACGCCGGAGGCCAAGCCCAGATTCGCGACGAAGTGCTCATGCGACTATTCGCCGATGTTGTTGACACCGTGAGGCTTCGGGTTGACGGGTTGAGCGGTTCGGAGCGGGTGATCACAGCGATCGACGTCGCCTTGGAACAGATTCGTACCCCGCCGATCCGTCGGCTGACATCGCTCTCGGGGTCCTCGCTCCGACTCGGTGATCTGCACTCGTCGCCCATCTTCGCGCATCTCGCCGCCGAACTCACCGGGATCACCGAATCGGATCTAGAAGCGGCCCAATGGATTGTCCGTTTGGTGGTGTCGTTCGCAATCTGGCCCGCAGACAGCCAGCAGTCTGAGCAACGATTACTTCGGCTGTTCGTCGCTCCTGCTTTCGATGCATGAACAGAGCAGGTTCAGCGCCGCTCGTTGATCCGATTCCGACCACCCGATCCAGCGGATTCCCTCGGCGTGGGCTCCCATCAGGAGTTCAATAGGCGCTCACCGATGATCTGCCGGTTCCGGAGCGTGGTGATGTCCTGCTCGGACAGGCCCAGGCTGGCCAACACCTCGTTGTTGTGCTGACCGAGTGTTGGTGACACCGTGCGGTGGTGCCGATCAGGCCCCGGGGTAATGTGAAACGGCCAGCCCGGAAAGCGGTGCCGTCCGGTGATCGGATGCTCGAGCTCCTGGTAAAAGCTGCGAGCGTCGAGTTGCTCGACGTCGTACATGCGATCGGCCCGGAGAATCGGCTCGGCGGGTACGCCCCGCATGCTGAGTTCTTCGGCGGCTTCCTCGGCAGTGCGTCCGCCGGTCCAGGCGTCGAGCACATCGTCGAACGCCTCGTGATTGTCGAGACGAGCCTGCGCAGTGGCGAATCGGAAGTCCGAGCCGAGCTCTGGCTGACCCACCGCTTCGGCGACTGCCACCCAGTCGGCATCGTTGCGCACCGAGATCGCGACCCACTCATCTTCGGTGG
>PZPK01000028.1 GCA_006212045.1 Oleiphilus sp.
GCGCTTCGGCGAAGGACCCTTTTAAGAGGCTCTATCCCGAAGCGGACGCGCATTATATAAATCTAAACCACGAGGTCAACAAACAATTAAATTTTATTTCAAAATAACGCGGGCTATCTTTTTCTTACCGGCCTGGATAACGAACTTTCCGCGCACACGAATCTTTAACGAAGGCTCAACTTTTTGCCCATCAACGAACACGGCACCACGCCCCAATACATCTTTTGCGGCGGCACCGTTTTTCACAAGGCCAGCCATTCGAAGCACGGCAGAAATAGGCAACTCCTGCTGCCCCTCTGCATCCACTTCCACTTCAGGTACGTTTTCGGGAATTTCCCCGAGACTGACCCTGTTGCCCGCAGACTTGTGCGCATTGTCCGCAGCCTCTTTATCATGAAAGCGCTCCACGATCTCTCGCGCGAAGAGATCTTTTACTTCCTGAGGATTTCTACCCGACTGAACTTCCGCCCGCAATGCTTCTATTTCTTTGCTGGTTTTGAAACTCAACAATTCAAAGTAGCGCCAGATCAACGCATCCGGCATGGAAAGCAACTTTGTATACATTTCACCCGGCGCATCACTCACGCCGACATAGTTATTAAGCGACTTGGACATTTTCTGGACACCGTCCAGCCCTTCCAGCAAGGGCATTGTCAGGATAGTTTGCGGCTCCTGGCCTGCACTTTTCTGCAAAGTACGCCCCATCAGCAGATTAAATTTCTGGTCCGTGCCGCCCAGCTCGACATCCGCCTTCATGGCAACAGAGTCGTAACCCTGCACCAGGGGATATAAAAACTCATGTATCGCAATGGGCTGCTCGCCTTTGAAGCGCTTGCTGAAGTCATCCCGTTCGAGCATTCGAGCCACGGTATACTGCCCGGCCAACTTGATCATATCCGCAGCCGACATTTCAGACATCCACTGGGAATTGAACATAACCGTGGTAAGTTCCGGATCCAGGATTTTGAAGACCTGCTCTTTGTACGTCTGGGCATTCTGTTCGACCTGCGCCTGGGTTAATGGCGGTCGTGTAGCACTTTTCCCGGTCGGATCACCGATCATGCCGGTAAAATCCCCGATCAGAAATAACACTTCGTGGCCCAGATCCTGAAACTGCTTTAGCTTGTTGATCAGCACGGTATGCCCCAAGTGCAAATCTGGCGCGGTCGGGTCAAACCCGGCCTTCACGCGCAGACGTTTCCCCGCCTCCAGCTTCTTTACCAGATCCTCTTCTACTATAAGCTCTTCTGCACCACGCTTTATCAGGGCGAGCGCATCCTGCACGGACGTCATACGGGATTCCTCAAATCAAATTCTACGAATTACAAGCCGGCAATCTTGTTTAACCAGATGTAACGCACGAACAGGGTTCGTGTGCGAAAAGTGCGGCATTATAACAGTTTTACTGTGCAAGTAAGCTAACAAATACAAAGCGTACTTTGCTTGCAGGCCATTCAATCTCTATACTTAAAAATATTGTTAAATAATAAATCTTATACTTTGAATTGAAGGCATTAAATTGATTCAGGCATACCCCAAAAAACACATGTTTGCGGCAATCTCCATTGGCGCGGCTCTGACATTATTGCTACTCATTAGTCCCAGCTCGAAAGTCAACGCCAATAAGACGAGCGTACCCCTGGTTTTGGACACCATTGAGTCGGTAACCATTCCACCGGAAACAGTCCAAGCGACAAACGAACAAACAAGCTCTGCCCCCCTGACAGAGCAGGAACATTGGGACACGTTTACCGTAAACAGCGGCGACACCCTGTCGCACCTGTTCGCACAAGCCGGCTTTAATGACAAAACCATGTATCAGGTGCTGGGGAAAGGAAATAAAAACAAGGAACTGACACGCATCTACCCCGGCGAGAAGATTGCCTTTTCAAGTGACGAAGCCACTCTCAAAAAGGTTAAACTCATCAGATCTCCACTCGAATCCTATGTTTTCTCTGCCAATGAATCCGGAGATTATGTAGGCGAAAAGATTACCCGGGAACCGGAAGTTCATACCGCATACGCTGAAGGGACGATCGACAGCTCCTTGTTTCTTGCTGGACAAAAAGCAGGGCTGAGCCAGACACAGATTATGGAACTGGCCAACATCTTTGGCTGGGACATTGATTTTGTTCTGGATATCAGAAGCGGTGACCAGTTCAGCCTGGTTTATGAGGAGCTGTTTCTTGATGGTGAAAAATACAAAAACGGCAGAATTCTGGCTGCCAGCTTCACTAACCAGAAACGCAAGCTCGACGCGGTACTATATGAACAGGCCGACGGTATCAGCAATTACTACACCCCGGAAGGCAATAGTATGCGAAAAGCCTTCCTGCGCACCCCTGTCGACTTCGCCCGCATCTCATCCCATTTTAACCTGAAACGCAAGCACCCTATTCTGCACAAAATTCGGGCACATAAAGGCACCGATTATGCCGCCTCACGAGGCACCCCGATAAAAGCTTCCGGCGACGGCAAAGTCATTCATGCTGGCAGGAAAGGCGGATATGGCAAAACCGTCATCATTCAGCATGGCCAAAAATTTACCACGCTGTACGCGCACATGAGCAAATTCGCCCGGGGCGTTCGCACGGGCAAGCGGGTTAAACAGGGACAAGTCATCGGCTATGTCGGCAGTACAGGCTTGGCTTCGGGGCCACATCTGCATTATGAGTTTCGCGTCAATGGCGTGCACAAGAACCCCGTGCGCGTAAAATTACCACATGCGAAACCTATTCCTCAGCAGGAATTGAACGCATTTCGGGAAAAAACCAGTATTTACCTGGCCCAACTCGCTACCTTTCAGGACAGCTACCGCCTGGCTGCAAACGACTAGGCCAATGCAATACGGTCTGTACATCGGCGCGATATCCGGCACCAGCATGGATGGCATCGATGCCGTGTTAACGGATGTCAATGAACAGGGCTGCAAAACAATCGCGGCCCACTCGACTGAGTATCCAAAACCCTTAAAACAAAGTCTGCTCACTCTCTGCCGCCCAGGCAGTAACGAAATTGAAAGCGCCGGTTCAGCCAGCGTTCAGCTTGCAGAGCTGATTGCTTCAACCATCAATGAACTGCTCCATCGCAACGACATCAGAAGCGAGCACATACAAGCCGTCGGCAGTCACGGGCAGACCATCAGACACTGCGCGGACACACGCCATCCATTTAGCCTGCAGATAGGCGACCCGAGCACGATTGCGCATCACACAAACATTACGACAGTTGCTGATTTCCGCATGGCCGACATCGCCGCAAAAGGACAGGGCGCACCTTTAGCACCGGCTTTTCATGAGGCCGTATTCGCAGACCCGGAACGATCTCGCGTGGTTGTCAATCTGGGCGGCATTGCCAATGTGACGCTGTTAAAACCCGGTCAGCACACCATTGGATATGACACAGGACCGGCCAACACGCTGATGGACCAATGGATACAGGAATGCACTCAAAAGGCGTACGACGATCATGGCCACTGGGCACGTAGCGGATCGCTAATACCGTCGCTGCTGGAACGCATGCTCGACGAACCCTACCTCAGCCTCCCCTACCCGAAAAGCACCGGTCGGGAACTGTTCAATTTGGAGTGGCTGAAGCAACAGCTCTCCCATCAGGATGACTCTTACAAGAATCAAGATGTCCAGCGGACATTGCTTGAATATACCGCTATGACTCTTTCCGATGCCGTGCTGACACATACAGGAGATCATGGCGAGCTGTATTTATGCGGAGGAGGCGTTAACAATGACTTCCTCATTGAACGCCTAAAGGCATTGATGCCACGACATACTCTCACTACGACACAGACGCTAGGCGTGCATCCACAGCATGTTGAGGCGGCGGCCTTCGCCTGGCTGGCGTTTCGCACGATCAACCGACTGCCCGGAAATCTCAAGACGGTCACAGGAGCACATCGGAATAAAATACTTGGTGGTATTTACCAGCCCTAAACCGCCCGGGCGATGGTCACTATGCCGTTTCAAGCGGCTTATCAACGCCCTTCTTGATCAACTCCATGACCTTACCGCCTTTGAGCCCCAGCATTGCCGCCGTTGTCATCACGCCACCCATCAGCGCCCCGCCAACGCCCGCTGTCACCACGTCAGAACCCGTCAGATAAAGGTTTTTGATTTTGGTTTTCGGATGAATCCAGGATTGCTGAAACCTCTCCACAGTGTGTTCTATGCCATAGATTTCGCCTTCCTGGTTCCACTGAAACCATTGCGTAGATAAGGGTGTGGACAGCTCCACAAAATCCAATGCATCACGCAGTTGCGGCATTTGCTTGTAAAGCGTTTCCAATAACCTGTCGGTCAGCTCCTGCTTCAATTGCTGATAATCTTCACCGCGTTTATTCCATGTCGTGCCCTGCCACTTCTCAAACCATTCCGGTTTGCAAGGCGCCACGATTTCAGCGGTCGATTTATCGGGGTACCGCTCATCCCAGGTAGGATCTTTTGCCGAAGGGAAAGAAATGTAGACGAGGGGCATTTCAGCATCCAGACTGGAATTGAAATCCTCGACATTTTTGTCATGATCATAGTCTGGGTAGATCCAGAAATTCTTTTTCGGAATTCCCAGGGTTTCAGCATTTCCCTTGAATCCTGCATAGACACACAGGTGGGAAGAAGAGACCTCGACGTTATCAAGCAATGCATCGTAGCCATGCTTCCGCACAATTTCGCGCGGGACGAGCTTATCAAAGGTCGGCACCAGCCCGGCACAACTCACAATAGCATCTGCGGTAATTTCCTCTCCTTTTGCCAGACGCACACCTACCGCCGTATTGTCCTTAATCAGGATTTCCTCCACTCCAGCGTAGGTAAATACCTCGCCCCCGGATTGCTGTATCACCGGAATGATGGTTTCAGCAATTCTGGCCGCCCCCCCAACAGGGTAATTTCCTCCGGTAATATAATGCTTGGCGACCATTGCGTGCATCATGAAAGAGGCTTTTTTCGGGGGCAGGCCATAATCTCCCCACTGGGCCGTCAATACGCTAATCAGCTTCTGATTGTCTGTCAGCGTCGACAACACATCGTAGGTCGTTTGGAAAAAATAATCAGGCAGGATTTTTTCGCGCACTTTGTTGTACAAACCGCCGACCATCTGGGGCATGGCTTGTCCAGCAAAAAAGCGTGGCACCAGCGAACTGACTTTGCTCAGCATCTCGACATAGGTATCGATCGCTTCGCCTTCATCGGGGAAATGGAACTTCATTTCCTGCTTGAACTCTTCTCTTCCGGCATAGTAGTGGTAGCTCTTCTCTCCGATGACGACATGGTCGTAGAGTTCATCCATGGGCGCCCATTCGAGTTCGCCATCGGTGATAACGTCGAATACCCTGCGAATCATCGACCAGGGCTTGTGTACTTCGCCGATATAGTGAACACCAACATCCCACTCGTACCCTTCGCGCTCATACGCATGCGTGTAACCCCCGGCAGTATAGTGCTGCTCCAACACGCACACTTTCTTCCCCAGCTTCGAAAGCAACGCGGCATTGCACAAGCCGCCTATGCCAGACCCAATAATGATCACATCATAATGTGTATCGGCTTTTTTCTTACGAAACCGGGTGCCCGTCCTGATCGTGCTCATACTCATCTCCACGTTCATTAGTAGATGCAGAAAAGCAGCCAAGCTGCCGCCCTCAATATGCAATTTTTTGCATATTAATGTCTGACGCTACTATATGCAACTTTTTGCATATATAATGCATCCTTTCACATTGACGACTACCAAACAGGCAATATGTCCCTCAAACACGCCATACTCGTTCTGCTCGAAACCGAACCGGGAAGTGGATACGACCTGCTAAAACATTTTAATAACAGTTTGGGCTACTTTTGGAATGCCAAGCATCAGCAGATATACCTGCAATTGAAAAAACTAAGGGATGAAGGGCTGATCACCTGCGACCTGGAAAAGCAGAAAGGCAAGCCCGACAAGAAAATATATTCCATAACGCGTGAAGGCGAAAAAGAACTCGCAGAATGGCTGCGCACACCCGTGGCGCCCAATTCAGTGAATGATGCATTGTTAGTCAAGATCTATGGTGGCCGCATGTGCAGCCCAGAAGAACTCATTGAGGAACTGGACAGACATGCAGCAATCCATCAGAAGACGCTGGACAAGCTCACCGCAATAGAGCAAAGCTATTTGAGCCTTAAACCGGAAAGCCGGGAAAAGTACCGACTGCCCTACCTGACATTACGACGCGGCATACTCGGCGAGAATGCCTGGCTTGAATGGGCGAAAGAAGCGCGCCGCGAAATCACCAAATCCTGACACAGATGTTCAAAAAATAATCAAAGCTTTTTTGCTTAAAGCTGCGTATACTCCCCCTCCTTTTTTAGCCGCTATACTTAAGCGCACAAACATTCCACCAAGGTCCAAATATGAATGATACCCCCGGAAGTTTCTCCAACCTGGGATTACCCGAGAACCTGATCAAAGCAATCGACAACCTAGGTTACGAAACTCCATCCCCTATCCAGGAGAAAGCAATCCCTGTGCTGCTGGAAGGGGGGGACATTCTGGGCCAGGCACAGACGGGTACGGGCAAAACGGCCGCATTCGCGCTGCCTATGCTTGCGCGCATCGACCCCAAGAACACAAAAACCCAAGCGCTCATTCTGGCGCCAACCAGGGAACTGGCCATTCAGGTCGCAGAGGCTTGCCAGAGCTACGCCAAGTTTATTCCGCAGTTTAATGTACTGCCAATCTATGGCGGCCAAAGTTACACCAACCAGCTGCGTCAACTGAAACGCGGCGCGCAGGTCGTTGTAGGCACTCCGGGTAGGGTAATGGATCATATGCGCCGGGGCACTCTCAAGTTGAATACCTTATCCACCCTGGTGCTTGATGAAGCCGACGAAATGTTGCGCATGGGCTTCATTGATGATGTTACCTGGATTCTGGAACAAACACCCAGTGACCGGCAGATCGCACTTTTCTCCGCGACCATGCCCAAAGAAATCAAAAAAGTCGCAGATACACATCTGAATGACCCAACCGTCATCAAGATCAAGTCCCAAACTTCGACAGCACAAACCATTCAACAGCGATACTGGCTATGCAAGGGACTACACAAACTGGATGCACTGACCCGCATTCTGGAAGTTGAAGATTTTGACGGTATTATCATTTTTGTGCGTACCAAAGTCGCGACTGAAGAACTCGCCGTGAAGCTGAACGCCAGAGGCTTTTCCAGCGCCCCATTGAATGGGGATATTGCGCAGGCCGCCAGAGAGAAAACCATTGAACGCCTGAAGGCCGGGAAAATTGATATCCTGGTGGCCACCGATGTCGTTGCTCGAGGACTGGACGTCGAGCGCATTAGCCATGTCATCAACTATGACATACCTTACGATACCGAAGCATACGTTCACCGTATCGGTAGAACAGGGCGCGCAGGCAGATCCGGCCAGGCAATACTATTTGTGGCACCGAGAGAAACGCGCATGCTCAAGGCCATTGAGAAAGCCAGTGGTCAGCGCATCGAAAGTATGACACTGCCAACAGCCTCACACATCAATACTTTGAGAATCGAGCAGTTCAAACAAAGCATCATCGATTGCGTATCCTCGGCAGACCTGAGTCAATATAAGGAAATGCTCGAAACTCTGATAACCGAACAGCAATTGGACCCGATCGATATCGGTGCAGCTCTGGCACTTCTGAATCAGGGCGACAAACCCTTGCTGTTGGATCCCCGCAGCGATGCCAAAATCAACAGGCCAGGCCCAAGCATTGATCGAGAAGAACGCCAAAGCAGTCGTAACAAAAGCAAGATAGCGAGCGGGCCGATTAAGCCTCTCAAGGAGCATCCTGAGGTCCCACTCATTAGATATCAGATGGATGTCGGCTATCAGCACAACGTCAAACCGGGCCAAATTGTTGCAGCCATCGCGAATGCAACGGACTTATCCAGTGACTACATTGGCCAGATCGAGATCTATGAAGAATCCAGCACTGTCGATTTGCCAGAAGGTATGCCAAAGGCGATATTGAAAGTGCTCGACAAAACACGGGTTGCAAGCAAAGCCATGAAACTGCGGCCCGTAGGAACAAAAGCGGTGGAGCCCGCTTCAAAAAGTAAACGCCGTTCGCCTGGTGACGCGGAACGAAAGCGTGGTAATGGTCCTAAACCACGCAAACGAAAAGCGGCCAAGCCGTGAGCTGACAAGCGACACCAACAAAAAAGGCCAGCTAAATGCTGGCCTTTTTGCTATCAACTATCTGCGTTACTTGCTGTTATCCAGCATATACTGAACAGTCGCTGCAATATCGTCATCCGAACAACTGGCACAGGTTCCATTCGGTGGCATCGCATTCACCCCATTAATGGCGTTAGCAACCAGAGCATCCATCCCTTTTTCCAACCGTTGGGTCCATGCGGCTGCATCACCCATTTTCGGTGCGCCTAATGCGCCGGTACCATGACAGCCGAAACATGAAGCCTGATAAATATCAGCGGGCTCCATCGGACCTGAAGCTGCAGCAGCTGATGCCGAACCACAATCTTCACCCTCTAAGCATACTTTCCCAACTGGCATGGTTCGCGCGTCGATAGATTTTTTATCCATCCCGGCACTGGCGGTCAGAACCATCAAACTCAAACAGGCCAACATCATCACTCTCACTAGACTTTTCACTTATCACCTCATGGGTCATTATAAATTGTTAGAGGGTATTCAACTTGCGCCGCATTATAGGGTAATTTTTTTGCATCTAAAACAGTGATTCCAACTGAGCCAAAAAAATAACCGCAGACAGACAATGCTTATTACCCGCATGATTTTACGAGCAATTTCGAAAAACTCACAATTTCAGGCAAAGAACTTGGTTGATTCAAAATTCCTTGTCTACACTTTTTAATGAACATGGAACTTTTTGAAACGTGATTTTCACCTCTGTTCCTTTTGTTCAAGCGGAGCCAAGTCAAAGCATTTGCCAGCGTTTTGAGGCAAATCCAGACCAACTCCACGCACTATCACTTTGCAAAATTAAATAGGTTAGATAATGTCAGAGAAACTATCAGGAACCGTAAAATGGTTTAACGAGTCAAAAGGATTTGGATTCATTCAGCGCGACAATGGTCCGGATTTATTTGTTCATTTCAGCAACATCACCGGCGACGGTTTCAAAACTCTGGCGGAAGGTCAGGCAGTAACATTCACTGAAGGTGAAGGACGCAAAGGCCCGCAAGCAGAAAATGTAGCACCGGCTTAAGTACTCCTTATCTGCATAGGGCTTCGCTTGCAGGCAAGCCCTATGATCAGTGTAAATCCAAAGCAACGGATTTCAGCTCTTCAAGGCTGATAAGTTCCAAACAGCTTTCATGCGTTGACAACAGATTGACCTTGGGCGCCATGCCGTCCTGAAAAGCTTCCAGCCAACGACCCGCACAAAGGCACCAATAGTCGCCCGCCTTTAAACCTTTAAAGTCAAATTCCGGCCGGGGAGTCGACAGATCATTTCCCTTGAACCTTGAGTATTCCAGGAACTCTGCCGTCATCATGCAACAAACGGTATGACTGCCAACATCCTCCCGGCAGCTGTTGCAGCATCCATCCCGAAAAAAGCCGGTAACGGGATCCTGACTGCATAACTGCAACTCTGAACCAAAAACATTTCTTGCGGGGTAGGCCTGTATCTGATCTGCCATCGTTGATTCTCGCTGTTAACTGATAAACCGCTGGAAACGTTTAAACAGATCTGCAATCGTGTACAAGCCCCGATTGAAATGAACCCGCATTTTCTGAAGCGCAGAGTAGTCCAGTATTCGGCGCTGATATAAATGGACACTCACATGCCCCCAAACCTGCCACCACAATACCGGACTCATGCCCTTTCCCGTTTTACCGGTATCCTTATTCAGAACCATTACCAGCATATCGATGCCGCAATTACGCGGGTGCTCGAATGACAAACCGGTACGCTCGAAACCCATTCGTGCATAGCGTCCCACCCATTCCGGCTCACTGCCCACGATGACATAGTCCTTCCCTGCTGACAGGCCTTCCCGGTACATGCTTTCAAACACACCGTGGAGCACATCCGTGTCCTGATAAAATTTTTCTATAAATATCGCGGTGATTTCCATCAATTCCTGATAAGCCGGAAGTGTATTGAACTCTTGAAGCGACAGATGCTCATCCAGCTCAAATGGGCGCTCACCACGCTCCCCAAAAACCAGCAATGCCGTCCCGATAACTCTGGCATTGTGAAAGACGATAAGGATGCGTCCGTAGGCGTCCTGTTTTAAGGCAAAGTTTGCAATGGGCTCATCTTTCTTGCACATCCCCCGACTGGCATAGGATTTCCGTCGTAACTTCAGAACGGCTTCGTACTCCGCCTGTGTCTCAACAAAACGGTACTGCACAAGTTCCTGAATATTCTCCGAGTTGAGCCCTGCCATCCGGATATCCCGCGGGGTCTTTTGCGCAAAGTGGAAGCAATGCTGAGCAAGTTGCTCCTCGGCTTTTCGAGGCAGGTAATCTGTGCTGATGAAGCAACTGACCTTGTTTTCGGAGGTGAGCCCGATATTGGAGACCTTGCCTTTAATGCTCTGCAACCCTTCTATGGAACCGAGACTGTAAGTCACTTCCATACCGTCAAACAGAGTAAAGTCTGAATTGATATTGGTGGCATAAAAGCCATTGCGAGAGAGACTCTCAAGCTCAAAATAGGTGTTCTGCTTGTAAATGAACGGATGAACAATCTGGCCCTTCAGACTTTGCTCGGGAGTCAGGTGAACCGGCTGAAAATTTTCGTGCCGACAGACTTGTTCGTGCTCGATGACGGCCGAGATCTTAAGTTCCGAATGCCTGGTTGCCTGACAATCGATGATCACCCCTTTGACCACATATTCGTGGTTGATCATGGGACTGACTGAAATACTGATGGCGTCTCCGACAGCAAAAGCTGTCCGGTGACGTGTGTCGAGACTAATAGCAAAGCCAAGACTCGAAAAGTCACTCAGTGAAGCCTCAAGATTTCCGGACGCTGTCAAGACATGGGTCTTAAAGCCATGCTTTCCCGACAGCGCCTGTCGGGCAATTCTTCGATCTTCCCGGCTAATGAAGCGCGTTTGAAATTCCATGCTGTTCTGATACTCGTACATCGGCGACTACAGCTCTTACCTTTTTCTAATTGTTGTCACTCGCTGCGTGGCCACAGCCCATATGCAATTATTTCAGAAGCATCGACAAGAACCAAGCGGCCATTTTTCTTAACGTGACCTTATGCCTGCAGATTGGCAAAATCCATAAGGGCTAGAACAGCAACTCTCTTATATCTGCCAGCACGCTAGCCAGATGCGAGGTAAATTTTGCGCCATCAACGCCATTTACAGCACGATGGTCATAACTCAGCGACAAAGGCAGCATAAGCCTGGGTTCAAATTCGCTGCCATTATATTTTGGTTGGTACTCCGCCCTGGAAACACCGAGTATCGCAACCTCTGGCGCATTCACAATCGGCGTAAACGCTGTACCTCCGATACTACCCAAACTGGAAATAGTAAAGCAGCCTCCCTGCATATCGGCGGGCTTCAACTTTCGGTCTCTGGCCTTTGCCGCCAGTACCTGACACTCTTCAGCCAACTGCCATACGGTTTTCTTGTCTACGTCACGAAGCACCGGCACAACAAGGCCGGCAGGTGTGTCTACCGCAATCCCGATATGAATATACTTTTTCTGGATAAGGGTTTGCGCTGCCATATCCAGAGAGACATTGAATTGCGGATACTTCTCCAGCGCATGGGCGCAGGCTTTTAAAATAAACGGCAAAGGCGTCAGCTTAACACCCAGCTTTTCCGCTTCCGCTTTTTTGGATTTCCGGAATGATTCCAGATCCGTAATATCTGCTTCATCAAACTGTGTGACGTGTGGAACCGTGGACCAGCTGCGCTGCATGTTCAATGCCGTCATTTTCTGCAGCTTGTCCATCGCCTCGACATTGGTATCGCCAAACACAGAAAAATCAGGCAAGGGCACCTGCTGCAATGCAGCAACACTATTGCCTGCGCTGAGGCCGTCTCCGGACAAGCGGTTTTTGACATACGCTTTGACGTCATCCTTGAGTACGCGACCTTTACGACCAGACCCTTCAACCAGACTTAAGTCCAGACCCAGCTCCCGTGCCAGCTTTCGGACCGCAGGTCCGGCATGCGCGTGTCCGGAGTGTGCAGAACGATCGATGGCATCGGCTTCACTTCGCTTCGCTGCTCGAATCGGGTCATCGTCCCCGGAAAGCGGCGTGCTCGCCGTTTCTGATATTGTTGCTTCGCGATCTTTATCTTTGTCTTTTGGAGACGAAGAATCCTCAGCAGAACTTCCTCGCGCTGTCATTATGGCGATCAGGTCGCCCTCCGCGACCTGGTCACCTACTTTCACTTTAATCTGCTTGATTTTTCCGGCATTGGGAGAGGGAATCTCCATTGTCGCCTTGTCTGACTCCAGCACCAGAACCGTTTGTTCCGTCTCTATCTCATCGCCTTCCGAAACAGATATTTCGATGACCTCAACCTGCTCGGCACCCCCAATATCAGGCACAAAAACGTCTACCTCTTTATCCCCTTCTTCAGCAGCGGTGCTGGTTTCTTGTGCTTCTGTTTCTGACGTTTCATCCTCAGCACGGTTTTCTGTTTTGGCTTTTGTTTCTGTCTCACTACTTGCATTGGAGCCGCCACCCTTTGTCCCGGCTTCACTCTCCAGTAACAGCAGCTTATCTCCTTGAGACACTTTATCCCCAACAGAAATCAAAATCTCGGAGACCGTTCCACCCTCACTTGAAGGGATTTCCATCGTGGCCTTGTCGCTTTCGAGCACAGCGACAGGCTCTTCTTTTTCAATGGTCTGGCCAACCTCAACACAGATTTCGATGACCTCAACCGCCTCATCGACTCCCAGATCCGGTACCGTTACTTCGATATTCGCCATATTTGCTCCCTTTTAACTTGCCCAGCTATCATCGTTGCATCGGAATAAGACTGTTTCGGTCTATATTGAATTTTCTCAGCGCATCCAGAACCGCCTTGGATTCCAGCGCCCCATCCTTATGCAGCGCACTTAAGGCCGCAACGACGATGTAATATCGATCGACTTCGAAAAACTGCCTGAGTTTCTGTCTGGTATCACTACGGCCAAAACCGTCCGTGCCCAGCACGGTGTAGTGGCGGTCGATAAAGGGCCGAATCTGCTCGGCATACATCCGGATATAATCTGTTGAAGCGATCACCGGCCCTTGATGGTCAGCCAGGGACTTTTCAACAAATGAGAGCCTTTGTTTTTTATCCGGATTCAGCATATTCCAACGAGACACTCGCTGGCCTTCACGGGCCAGTTCGTTAAAACTCGTGACACTCCATATATCGGCCTCAATTGCATAATCGTCGCGCAGTATTTCTGCGGCCGCACGAACCTCATTCAGGATCGCACCACTACCGAGCAACTGGACCCGTTTTTTCTTGCCTCGGCCCTTTGCCTTGGTACTATCAAAGAGATACATTCCAGCCAGAATACCCTCTTCACTTCCTTTCACGAGGTCTGGCTGAACATAGTTTTCGTTCATTACCGTAATGTAGTAATAGACACTCTCGTTTTCCTGATACATTCGCCGCAGTCCATCCTGAACAATAACGGCCAACTCACAGGCGTATGCGGGGTCATACGAAATGCAGTTAGGTACGGTGCTGGCGAGTACATGGCTGTGTCCATCCTGGTGCTGCAGCCCCTCGCCATTCAATGTTGTACGCCCCGCGGTTCCGCCAATCAGAAATCCGTGAGAACGCATGTCACCCGCGGCCCACGCCAAATCACCGACACGCTGAAAGCCAAACATCGAATAGAAAATATAAAACGGAATCAACGGATAATCGTGGGTACTGTAAGAAGTCGCGCACGCCATCCAGGCGGCCATGGCTCCTGCCTCATTAATGCCTTCTTCCAGAATCTGTCCGGCCTCATCCTCGCGGTAGTACATCACCTGATCACGGTCATTAGGCACATACTTCTGCCCTTCCGATGTGTAGATGCCCAACTGTCTGAACATCCCTTCCATTCCAAATGTCCTTGCCTCATCGGGCACAATCGGTACCACGCGCTTGCCGATACGCTTGTCCTTGGTCAGCGTCGAAAGCATTCTGACAAAGGCCATGGTTGTCGATATTTCGCGGTCTCCGGACCCTTTGAGCTGGCTCTCAAAAACATCAAGCTCAGGAACCTGCAAGGGAGGACTGCCCTTGCGTCTTTTGGGATAGGACCCTCCCAAAGATTCCCGTTTGGCTTTGAGGTAAAGAAGTTCCGGACTGTCCTCTGGCGGTCGATAGTAGGGGACTTCGTCAATCTGATCATCCGAGACGGGAACGCCAAAGCGGTCCCTGAACGCCTTGAGCGTATCGGTATCCAGCTTTTTCAGGGAGTGCGTTGTATTGGTGGCCTCACCGGCCTTTCCAAATCCATATCCTTTAATGGTATGCGCCAAAATGACCGTCGGCTGGCCTTTGTGATGCACCGCTTTGTGGTAGGCTGCATATACCTTGTAAGGATCATGGCCGCCTCTGTTCAGCTGTTCGATATCCTGATCACTGAGATGCTCTGCCAGTTTCGACAACTCCGGATAGCGCCCAAAGAAGTGTTTCCGGGTATAGGCGGCACCATTCGCTTTGAAGTTCTGCATTTCGCCATCGACCAACTCGTCCATGGCCCGCTGCATGGCACCTTTTTCATCACGGTCAAAGAGAGGGTCCCACATGCGCCCCCAAACCACCTTGATAACATTCCAGCCCGCGCCACGGAATACGCCTTCCAGCTCCTGAATGATTTTGCCATTGCCTCGTACCGGACCATCCAGACGCTGTAAATTGCAATTAACAACAAAAATAAGATTATCCAGTTTTTCACGGCCCGCCAGCGCGATGGAGCCCAGCGTTTCCGGTTCATCGGTTTCACCGTCGCCGACAAAACACCAGACCTTACGTTCACCCTGATCAATCAACTCCCGACTATGCAGATACTTCATGACGTGCGCCTGGTAGATCGCCTGCAAAGGGCCCAGCCCCATGGAGACGGTCGGAAATTGCCAATATTCGGGCATTAACCAGGGGTGGGGGTATGAAGACAGACCATTGCCATCAACTTCGTTCCGATAGGCATCCATCTGCGCTTCATCCAGACGTCCCTCCAGAAACGAGCGCGCATAGATCCCCGGTGAAGAATGCCCCTGAATGTAAACGAGATCGGCATCCCGGTTTTCATCCCCGGCATGAAAGAAATAATTGAAACCCACATCATAAAGCGTGGCACTTGATGAAAAGGAAGAGATATGTCCTCCGAGCTCGCCGGGGCGCTTGTTTGCGCGAAGCACCATCGCCATCGCATTCCATCGGATCAGAGAGCGAATCCGGCGCTCCATAAACAGGTCACCGGGCATTCTCGCTTCCTGGTCTCGGGCGATCGTGTTGCGGTAAGAGGTGGTGACACCGTACGGCACCTCGACGCCATTTCGATTCGCTTTCTCGGCAAGTTGCCTGAGAATGAAACGCGCCCGTTCCGGTCCTTCTTTTTCAATCAGTGAGTCAAGTGCTTCCAGCCATTCCGAGGTCTCGAGTGCGTCGATGTCTTCCTGCATTCTACTCTCCTCTGAGTAGTGATTTGGTTTACATATAAGCGGCCCCCGCTAAACAGTGTAGACCTTAAACGTTTATATGGTTAGAAATCCAAGTTTTGGAACAGTAACTCCCAATAAAACATGTATATTATTTACATATTTCCTGTACATTGATTGGACGTTTCGTGTACAATTTCAAGATGTTTACATTTAAGATTTATTAACGGGATTACCCATCTGCTTCTAACCTTGGGGAGCAATACGGTTCCCAAGGTGAGTGCATCCAATGTGCCGTTTACTAAAACAAAAATATATCGCTGTCTTTACATCCGTTTTTCTGGTGCCGCTGGCGCTTGCTGTGCAACCACTTTCCGAAGATGACATGGACGGCATCTCTGCTGAGACAGGCCAAAATATTCTGGACATTTTTGGCCCGGCTGCGGCAGGGCTTGAAGAAGACGATGACTCTGCCTCTTCGGAAACGGAAGAAACCAAGGAGACCAAGGCCATTGCAGCCCGCATCCTTGAAGATGCTGAAGATCAAAACAGTCAGCAAGACAGTGCCACTCAGCCACAGCTGTCCTTCGAAGAAATCGAGAATGCCCTTGAAGCTGGCATTTCAGTGACCGGAAGCGCCCAGGTTTTCGATACCTCCAGTGAAATTCAATATCGGGAACAGGACTTTCACCATGAAGCAAGATTTCTCGCTGACGGCACGGTGATCCATGAACGGGATCTCTACATCGATGTATTGAAACTGGAAAACTTGCGGGGTGATGATTCGGGTGGCGGCGACTCCCTGGGCAGCATCTACCTGCACGACTGGAAGTCTCAGGGCAGTACCCGGATGACCGTGGACGACTAGAGCAAAAAAAAGCAGACCTGCGGTCTGCTTTTTTGATTCTGCACTGTCAAGATTTAACGGGTTCCAAACACCACCATTGTTTTCCCTTTGACTTGCACCAACCCCTGCTCTTCGAGCGTCTTCAATACGCGTCCGACCATCTCTCTTGAGCAGCCAACGATTCGGCCAATTTCCTGACGTGTGATTTTGATTTGCATGCCGTCCGGATGGGTCATCGCATCGGGCTCCTTACACAGATCCAGCAAGGTACGCGCAACACGTCCCGTCACATCCAGAAAAGCCAGATCTCCGACCTTTCGCGTCGTCTGACGCAGACGAGAAGCCATTTGTTCACCAATAAAATAAAGAATACGAGGATCCTGCTGGGAAATCTCCCGAAACTTGGTATAGCTTATTTCCGCCACCTCACACTCGGTCTTGGCTTTGACCCAGGCACTTCTTGAATCCATGTTGTCAAACAGCCCCATCTCGCCGAAAAAATCTCCGGTATTCAGATAGGCCATGATCATTTCCCGACCATCATCATCTTCGATAATAACCGTCACCGATCCCTTGATGATGTAAAACAGTGAGTCACTCTTGTCGCCAGCATAAATAATCGTACTTTTGCTTGGATACTTTCTTCGGTGACACTGTGACAGAAAGAAATCCAGATGCTTTGTCTTGCTTTCTACCGGCTTTAGTATTGTGGACATTTTGGTTACCTTTTTATGCGACTAGCGTTCAGGCGGGAAATTCCAGTTCGGAGCGCCTGAGCCCTCGTTTATTGCTCCATATCGATTTGCCTGGCACTGCTTTCCGTTCTAAAACTTATTTTAAAAACAGAGCAGTATCCTGCAAACCATTGATCTATAAAAAGTATAGACCAAGAAAACAAATACACATTTATTATTGGAGCGCATATTGTGTTAATCTGCGCCGCAATTTTGTAACAGTTGGTCAGTACGCATTATGAATGTCGAGATTAGTTGGGAAGGCGATGCCAAATTTACCGGAACCTCTGGCTCCGGCCATACCATCGTCATGGATGGGCCGCCTGATCATGGTGGGAAAAACCAAGGGCCCCGCCCCATGGAGATGCTGTTGATGGGACTGGGTGGCTGCACCTCGTTCGATGTCATGAGCATTCTCAAAAAGTCCAGACAGGATGTATTGGAGTGCCGTGCAGAAATCAAAGCCGAGCGCGCAGATGAAATTCCCAGCGTCTTCACCAGCATTCATATTCATTTTCTAGTCAGAGGAAACAATCTCAAGGATTCCCTTGTCGACAGAGCGGTCAAACTGTCCGCAGAAAAATACTGCTCCGCGTCTATAATGCTTGAGAAAGGCGGCGTCGACATCAGCCACAGCTATGAATTAATTGGAGCTTAGGTCATGGCCAATAAGAAACTTAAACTGCATGGTTTCAACAACCTGACCAAATCCTTGAGCTTTAACATCTACGACATATGCTTCGCGGAGACAGACAAGGAACGTCGTGACTACATTGCCTACATCGACGAAATGTACAATGCCGAGAGACTCACACAAATACTCACCGATGTCGTTTCGATCATTGAAGCCAACATTCTGAATATTGCCAGACAAGACTATGACCCGCATGGCGCCAGCGTCACCATGCTGATTGCAGAGCATGAGATGGCCCCCGCGGAAAAACATACGACAGAAGCCCCGGGCCCGCTGCCAGACAGTATTGTCGGCCACCTCGATAAAAGCCATGTGACCGTGCATACCTACCCGGAAAGCCATCCGGTGAATGGAATCAGCACCTTTCGAGCAGACATCGACGTCTCAACCTGCGGGCTGATTTCCCCACTAAAAGCATTGAATTACCTGATCCACAGCTTTGATTCCGACATCGTTATGCTGGATTATCGCGTTAGAGGCTTTACACGGGATATCGATGGTATCAAGCACTATATTGATCACGAAATCAGCTCTATCCAGAACTATCTGAGCGAAGATACCCGTGATGCCTACGAAATGATTGACGTCAATGTGTATCAGGAAAACACCTTTCACACCAAGATGCTGCTGAAGAACTTTGACGTAAAAAGCTATCTCTTTGGAGAGAGTGCCGAGCGCCTGTCTGAACAGCGGCTGCAGGAAATCAGCAATGATCTGCGTCAGGAAATGCAGGAAATTTTCTATTCACGAAATTTTCCTGTCAAAGGTAGCTGAAGGGGTTTAGACCTTAGACTTCACCCAATCGCTCATAATCAGCAACCGTTGAACCCTGAACAAAATCGATCCCCAGCTTGCGCATTCTCTGGAGACAGATAGCACTGTCAACTGAAGTTGCCAATACGTTTTTACCCAGATAGTGAGCAACTTCCACGATGGAGTCGGTGGGGCCTTCGTCAGCATCATCACTATTCAGGGCATCAACATAGCCTTCATCAATCTTGATCATGTGCACAGGAAGCGACTTCATCAGATAGAATGGAGCCCTCACGGTTCCGAACTGATCAAGGCAGAATCGGTAACCATGCTCAATCAACTGCTCTATCCGGTCTGAGGCAGCATGCGTATCGGCAATGGCAGAACTGTCATAGATGTCGAACCAAATTTCTTTTGGCTCGACCGCCCCGGACTCAGCTAGCTCAAGCAGATTCTCTACCACAGCATCCGAATTCAATGCATAACCACTCAGCTTCACGCGCACAGCACCCAGACTATCCCAGTCAGGAGAGGCCTCCTGATATCGCCGGGTAATACGCTCAATCCACCATTCGTCCAATGCCATCGCATCCTCTGGTAATTCCGGAGTAAAAGAGACGCCCGTACCCCTTTGCGAACACAGCAATTCACAATGTGCATCGTTCGCCGCCTGTTCTGATATTCCCATTGCACGCTGATAAAAAATTTCAAATGACATCGTACTAATCGTGCTCTTTCCTGTTTTGTCAGCACTTTGCCTGGACTGCACTTCCTCAATGTGATGATGCACCTTTTCATCAGTGGCAGGGTTATCATCCAAGGGATACTCAGTCGGCAAAACGCTCTCTTTTCTATCCTCTTGTTGGTCGTCCCCACGTTCGATTTCTGTCAGGCCTCGGGACGATTGGGCAAACAGGGTTTCGGGGTTAATAAAACCAATGGTCGCACGCGCTTCGCCCACTTCAAACTCGAAGCTCTCCTGCTCCAGTGAATCCCGATACAGTGCCAACTGCTCGCTCACCCTGACATTGAGCAGATCCATGTCATCTTCTGCGGTAAATACGACAAAATCATAATCATTGAGACGGCCAAGTACGGCGGTCTCCCCGGTAATTTCCAACAAGTGCTTTCCTATCCCCTGCACAACAGACTTGTCTACTGGATTAACGCCCTTGTCACCTCGACTCAAAACACGTATGAACAATAAGCCACAAGGCGAATGCCGTTCACCATTTGCCATGATCAAGCGAATTTGTCGACATGTTTCCTGATAGTTGAGAAGATTAGTATCACTGTCATGGCTGGACTCATAAGCCAGCTTGTCATAGACATCCTTGATCATGTCGTCCAGCCCCTGATTAACAATCGGGACTTCGTAATTTGGATCCGGCTTGATTTTCTGATCTCTCAGGTAGCGTGCGAATTTAAACAGACCTAGTTCAACCACCTTCATGCCCTGGTGATTCACAAACACAAATTTGCTATACCCTTTAGCGACCCAGACAAGGCGCATGAACTGCGGATCATCGTTGCTTTTGTCCAGTTGTACCCAGGATCCCACCTGAAATGCACGCGCCCTGCGAATCCAGGGCTTGAGCTCTTTCAGAACCTGGGCATTCCGTGCTTCGCGTGTTTCTTCTGTTTCTTCGAGCTCTTCTACCGATGAGGTGACAATTTCATGCTGACTTTTCGGGGCATTCTGGATTAACTTCTTCAAATCCTCTCTGACGATTTCGGGCGGCTTTTCCCGTCCTGAAACAGTCTTCAGGCCTTCCTGTATTTTGGGCAGAACCGATTTCATGTCCAGTCTGGATTCTGGGTTCTCCGCAAATGAAAGCAACGTGTCAACAATCTCCAGATGCTCATCCCATTCCGTACTATCGGCACCATGTTTGATATGAATCAGGTTCAACAGGTCTTTCCAGCCGTGATCAATCAGGGTCTGCACAGCTTTGGGGATGGGCCTGCCTCCCAAGCGTTTATTCAATGCATTGATGACCGCAATTTTTGCCTGATCTACCCGAAACACGCCTTCGGCTGCCGCAGCAACGCGCTCTACATTCTTGCTATACAGCGAAGATTGCCGTTCCGCCATTTCGTCCAGTTGCTCCAATGCCTGGTCGAAGACTTTTGTATCCTGATCAAAATTCTCAATAATATCACGCACCAAAGACTCAACACGCGCCCGAACACTGGGGCTTAGCCGGGAACCTTTTGCACCCAACTGGGCTATTCGGTTCATCACCTGGCGGACTGAATGACTATTTTCCGAAAAGAAATTTTCATCTTTCAATAAAACTTTCAGAACCGGAATTTCAAGCATGTTCAACTGTTGTTTTGCATCCGGAGTCAGTCTGGGGTTATGTTTTAAACTGTCAAAGAACCGATCTACAACATCAATGGCGACCTGCTTATCTTCATCGATTCCTTTTTGATCTTGGCTGTCCTGCCCCAGATTCCCCATCACGCGTTCCAGCAAACTGCGGGAGTCATCAATATACGAGCTATCTGCTGAAGCGGCCTGCATCATGGCAAGGCCTTCTATCAGTTCATCTTCGCTGTATTTTTGGGGTGTATCGGCGATTTCATTGGCAGGACCATGCCCGACATGTGACGTGGATTTAAGCGAACGCATCAAACCCATCACCTTTTCAAAGGCCGCCTGTGCCTGCTCCTGATTGGCTCTGAACTGACCCGCTTCATTTCCTTGCACCGCTTCCGAAGGTGGCGAAAACGGTGGACGAACATCCTTCAGACTTTGCTGTTCGGCAGATCTCAAAGGCGCCGCGCCGGCAGGCGCGCCATATGGCTTCAGCGGCAAATCTACGGGAGGGTAAAGCGACTCCGGGCTGGCAACTTCCTGTAAACCTTCCTCAGAAACCTTAGGCTGCGATGACTTCGCCTTGCTTGAATCCGGCCTGGGTTTTGGCTTGATATGCTTGGCAACGTCAAGGTCAGTGAGTACGCCCTGTTTCGCCAACAGGGCATTCAATGCTTCATACAGAGGTTTGAGACCCTGCATGAAAGAATGCTCAAAAACCTTAAACAATGCCCTCTCAACCTGATTGTTGACAACAAGCGAGTGAATCGCCGACCGATAGGCCAATACAAACAGTTCGGGCCCGAAGGGGCTTTGTTTGAAGTGCTCTCCTCCAAAGCCAATCGCATCAAGCCTGATCTTGAGAGGTAGCAACTCTTCCCGGTAAAGTGATTCTGATTTGGTGATCAATACCCGCGAAGTCAACCAGTCTTCAAACTCTCCTTTGTCTATCAGGCTAAGGTGTTCGGAGACATCTGCATGATGTACATACTGCTCTCTCAAAAAACTGGCCGGGTCGCTTAGAGCTTCCATATACCGGCGGCTGATATCAGACTGCTTACGCTTCAGCTGTTGCGACAGCTCCATGTAGAGATTCGCCTGCTGATCGGTTGTTGCGGTGACCGCCTCTTCCTTCAGCGCCGTCTCGAGTTGCGGGTAAACTTCCGGTAACAGAGCCGCCGAAAATTCCATGACTTCTCTGACGCAGAGGTCCAAAATTGGCTTTGCATCATTAATCAGAACCTGGGAGCTTTTGGAGCCCAGAGACAGCTTGACCAGCGATTCAATCGCCTGCTCATTCTTTTCGAGAAAGCGCACACCGGTCGCACATTCGATTTTTCGAGCCACTTCTACCGGGATTTTGTAGGCTTCACCCTGCGGCCCCAGAAACTGCACTGCAAAGCTCTGCGCTGGGCTTAAACTCAAGCTCGCTTTAATCGCCTTTGAGGCGGTCAGGTCGTAGGTTAAGTACATCCCTTTATCGCAAAAATCCTCGATCATACATGGCCATTTAGCGCCCCCCTGCAAGCAGACGTGAGCATCATGACGTATTGCTTTGCGATAACTTGTTCTACGTTCCATTCTGTGAATCCATAGTAGTCATATCGAATTGGCTTTTATCCTGAGCCGACAAACTTCTCATTCCCTGTTCGTACTGCTATCGACGTCAATGCGCTTGAAGATTACGAACCAGTACCTTGGCGTTCCGATCGAGATTATACAGCTTAGCGCCAGGCAAGCGGTCAAGTTCCGCATTTTCGAACCCGCGCTCCTTGAACCAGTGCTCGGTCTGTGTCGTCAGCACAAACAGATTCTCGACATTTTGTTCTTCAGCCCTATCCAGGATACGCAGCAACAATGCATCTCCCCGGCCTTCTTTGCGATACTCCTCAGCGACCGCGAAACAAGACAATTCCGCCGAGTTATTTTCGGGATATTGGTAAAGGGCTGCACACGCGATAATTGCATTGTCGCGCACATTCACGAAGAAGCAATCAAGCTCCGATTCGATACGCTCGCGAGAACGTTTCACCAGAATACCCTGCTCCTCGAGCGGGCCGATCAACTCAAGAATGCCATTAATGTCATCAATCTGTGCCCGTCTTATTTCATCGTAATTGTCACGAAATACCATGGTACCGGAACCATCCCGGGTAAACAGCTCTTGCAGCAAAGCTTCGTCCCGGGTGTAGGCAATCAGGTGCGTCCTCTCCACGCCATTTCTGCAGACAGTTGCCGCGACCTTCAAATGGCTTTTGAGTTCCTTGCTTAACTGCGGACCATCTGATTCCGCTATTCTCTCCGCCTGCTCAATCGATAATTGCTTGAGTTTAAGCTGACTGGAATCCTGAACGCCATTGGCATCACTGAAAAGAATGAGTTTCTCGGCATTGAGTTGCTCCGCAATTGCACCCGCAAGTTGCTCGTAACCAAGGTTAAAGATCTCGCCACTGGCGGAGTAACCCAATGCTGGCACGAGTACAACATCCTTGTTGTCCAAATGCTGCCGCATCGCTGATTTATCCAGTTTCCGAAATTGACCTGTACAGGCGAAGTCGACCCCGTCCAGCACACCAACAGGCTTTGCGGTCACAAAATTTCCGCTTACGACACGAACACTGACGCCATGCATGGGTGAATTGACAAGTCCAGTGGATAATTTAGCTTCCAGCTCGGCACGAAGACGACCATAAGCTTCCAGAATCGCTGGCAGCATTTCCTGCTGCGTCACTCGCAGACCCATATGAAAAGTGGATTTAAAGCCTTTGTCATGCAGAGCCTTGTCAATTTGCGGACGCCCACCAAATACCAATACCAGTTTGACGCCAAGGCAGTTCAACAAGGCAATATCATGAATCAGGTTCTCGAGATTACGGCTCGCAAGAGCCTCTCCACTCAGGCCCAGAACCATCGTCTTGTTTTGGTGCGCTTTAATGTAAGGCGATGCATGCCTGAACCAGGAAACCCATGCGTTGTGCTCCGTTACTTCTTTCAATGTCTGTGTTTTCCCGTATTCACAAATAATGCCCGTTTCAAACCGAACATTCGGCCTTATAAACAATAATATCTGATCAGTGCTTCCAGATGTTTTGCCATGACCTTCACCTGGTCGACGACCATAAACTCATCTGGCTGATGCGCCTGATCGATTGAGCCGGCGCCCATCACAATTGTTTCAAACCCCATTTTACTGAGGAAAGGCGCCTCTGTGGCGAAGGCCACAGCTTGCGCCTGAGTGCCTGAAAGCTCTTCGCACAATTTCACCAAAGCACTGTCAGCTTTCGTCGCGAAAGGCTCCACTTCTTCAATCAGGGATTCCAATTGAATATCGACACGACGCCTGTCCGCTATCGATTTGACGATATGCGAAAGCTCTTCCCGCAGGCCTATCGTATTCATTCCGGGAAGAAGCCGCAAATCGAAGCTCAATTCACAATGCCCACAGATACGGTTTGCGCTATCCCCGCCCTGCATACGCCCGAGGTTCAATGTCGGAACACCGACTTCAAAGGCCGGATCGCTGTACTTTTCCTGTATTCGCTCCCGGAATCGCAACAACGCCCCGACTGCTTCATGCATCGCCTCCAACGCACTGTTCCCCAATGCCGGATTGGAAGAGTGACCCGATTTCCCGGAAATTTGAAGAGACTCCATCAGGATACCCTTGTGCATGCGCACCGGCTTCAGACTGGTGGGCTCACCAATCAGAGCAGCTCTTCCCTGAAGAGCGCCAGCATCAGCCAGGGCACGGGCACCAGACATGGAACTTTCTTCATCTGCCGTGGCCAGCACAATTAACGGCTGTTTCAGCCTGGCACCGCGCAGGTTACGCAACGCTTCGACAATAATCGGAAAAAAACCTTTCATGTCGCAGGTACCCAAGCCAAACATGCGATCATTGACCGTTGTGAGCTTAAAAGGGTCGCTTTGCCACTTGCTGGCATCGAAAGGTACCGTATCCGTATGACCGGAAAGTACCAACCCCTGATTGCCAGCACCACAGGTTGCTATAAGATTGGCTTTTCCCGGCTGACCGGGAACATCCATCACCTCCGCGTTAAAGCCCAGCTTTGCAAACCAGTCTTGCAACACATTGACCACACCTAAATTACTCTGGTCCCAGCCAGGCGCGCTGGAACTGACCGAAGGTATAGCAACCAGATCGGCCAGCAGGCGCTCATAGTTCGGCAAACAGGCATCCGAGATAGATCCGAGCATAGTCATCGCCACTAGCGCTGCCGTAAGAGAATTTCTTTCACATCTTCTCTCTCGACGGTATAGGCGACTTTTCCTGCACCTTTGCTGACATCAGGCACCAACTCAAACCGGTACTCGTCACTCGATTTTAGTGTGCCTTCATAAACCTTGCCCGAGATTAACGTCACGACAAGGGTCTGCCCCAAATGACCGTCTACCTCTTCCACAGGAAGCACAACGGTCTTCGGAACGGCAACATCAATGGTGTCCTCGGTTTCAACAGGCGCAACCTGCTTCAACGGCTCCGGCTGAAAATGTGACTTCAGGAGCCGTAATTCCGGAGCATCAATACGAACCTTGTTCAAATGTAACGCCATGCCATAAGTGTCAAACAGGTTTTCATCAAAGCTTGAAAATACACGGGCCAGGGTTAGTGGCGTTTCCGGCGACCATTCAAGCGTCAAAGCCCCGCCAAGACTCAAGTAAGTAAAATACGCATTTAACACCGAGTCGTTTACAAGCATTCCGTTCTGCCGCATACGCTCTGCCCACTCCAGAGCTGCACTCCCGGCATAGGTATTTCTATCAAGCGATGTTGCACTTTCACACATGTTGGCAATACGCCTCAAATAACCATTATCCACGTATTTAAAACGAAGATGATGGAACGGCCACTCAGCTGGATCCTGTACTCCGGAAATAGCCCCAAGCGCCAGATCCAGCTCGATCCGGCCAAGTTCATAGAGATTCAGGTCCATCGATATCCCGACTTCATCGGCCAATGCCTTGTCGGAAATACCAATGTTCAGCGTTGATCTGAATGAGCCTATCCCCAGCGCCTTCCATTGCTCGGGTCCAATACGCTGCACAGGGCCACAGGCATAGAGCCCAAGTGGCACGGCCAGTTCCGGAACATATTCGTCGGCAAGCCACTGTTCCAAATCCCGCCCTTCCAGCGGCGCACTGATGCCGTCAACCACAATATTCGTGACGCCACTTAATGATAAAGATTTTAGATCAGCCAAATGGCCCAGCAACGAGGCATAGTGACCAAATTCAATACGCACCTCAGCCGCTCTGAAAGGACGTTTCAAGCTGTAGGGTGTAATCACGACATTCTCAAAGATCAGTGCACCATCAAAACCGGAGGATATCCATTCGTAGGTCACCGAGATACGATCTCCGTAATCTTCACGAAGCGCCTCGACAGCCTGATAACCAATCAAAGCAACAAAGGCCTTGGAACTAAGCAACAAGGCAATACATAAAAAAATTATTCGCAAAAGATATTTATTCATAAAGGTATATCACGTCGACGCATGCATCCGTCATTATTCGGGTGGATTATTAAAACTATAGCAATTCAGGCATGAATCACTCGCCTTTTTACTGTGTTGTCCAATGCTCATGCAAACATAAGCGAACTGTAACTATAAATTTCGACTTTCAGCTGTGAAAATACAGTCACTAATGCCTTTATCTACTAAGGCGGTGTTGATTCATAAGTATTTTCAACACTGTCTGGTAGCCAACGACCGTGTCGAGACCTATGAGCGATACCAATGATGTAACCAAAGCGGTGGCTCTTCTCAAGCAAACTCTGCCTGAAATGAACCGACGAAATATCGCAACCACTCCCGAGAACTACGCCGTCTGGTATGAATACGTTAACGGCGAGAATCAGGATTTGGTAAATGAAATTAATTTACTGGACCTCAATAAAACGGCATTTACAACGGAAGTACATCGCGACCTTTACAATCGCTTTGTTGCCAGCGCCAGAGAATCGGCCGTCAACAAGCTCAGTGACGGCGTCAAGGAAGTCATCAATGACTTCCTCAAAAAAGTGACAAAAGAAGGAAGAGGACTCAACGAATATTCAGCAGCACTAAACCTGTTTAGCAGTAACATGCAGGATGCCACGGATATTATCGACATCAAAGCCATGATTGGCACTTTGCTGGAAGAGACTCACAAGCGTGAATCTGCGACCCAGGAAATGCAATTTACATTGGAATCCATGGCCGCCGAGATGAAAAAGCTGCGTACCGAAGTCGCGCGGCTGAATGCCGAGGCAACGACGGACAGTCTGACCAAAGTCAACAATCGCAGGGCATTTGACCTGGATCTCGAGCAATTGATGAGCGTGGCGGACGCAGAGAAAAAGCCGCTGACCCTGCTCATTCTGGACGTGGATAATTTCACCGCATTCAACAAAAAATTCGATACTGTGATTGGCGATAAGGTATTGCGATTTGTCGCGACTCTATTCAAGAAGAACATCAAGGGCGGCGACTCCATTTCCAGGCTGGCAAATGACGAATTTGCCATTCTGTTGCCTGAAACCGATTATGAAGGCGCCCTATCGGTCGCTGAGAACGTAAAGGAAAAACTTGCCAAGCAGACACTTTCAGACAGTGCGGCCAAGATCCAGCTGGGAACGATTACTGTATCCGCAGGAGTCGCATGCCACAGGAATTCGGAATATCCGGAGGAATTCTTCGGCAGAGCCAGCGCTTGTCTTCGGGAAGCCAAGAAAGAAGGCAATTGTGTTGTGGGTGAGCAGGCCATCTCCTCCTCACATACCGACCAGGACCTTCCGATCTAGGAAAGCCCGGTTAACATGTAGCCGGACTACTCGTCGGCCTGCATGTTGGTAATCAACGTTCCTACACCCTCGTCTGTAAATATTTCCAGAAGCGCCGCATGGCTTACACGCCCATCGATGATATGTGCACTTTCAACCCCGTTCTTAACCGCCGACAAGGCACAATTGATTTTGGGTAACATTCCGCCATAAATCGTGCCATCTGCTATCAGTGCATCCACCTGCTCGGTGGTTAAACCAGTGAGCACCTTGCCTGACTTATCCTGCAGCCCCGAAATGTTTGTCAGCAGCATCAGCTTTTCGGCCCCCACAGCTTCGGCCACCTTTCCTGCAACCAGATCAGCGTTAATATTGAAAGACACGCCTCCTTTCCCAACGCCAATTGGCGCAATGACCGGAATAAAGTCACTTGCGGTCAACATCGAGATCACATCTGCATTGACAGACACCACTTCCCCAACATGCCCGATATCAATAATCTCCGATTTCTGCACCTCTGGAGAAGAGACACTGACCTCCAGTTTTCGGGCTCGAATAAAGTCAGCATCCTTACCGGTAATCCCGATTGCTTTACCACCATTTCGGTTGATCAGTGCCACAATTTCCTTGTTAACGAGTCCGCCCAGGACCATTTCCACGACATCCATTGTTTCAGCATCGGTCACCCGCATACCATCAACAAAATGGCTTTCAATATTCAATCGAGACAATAAGTCCCCTATCTGGGGACCACCGCCATGCACAACTATGGGATTCATCCCTACCAGCTTCATGAGCACGACATCTCTCGCGAAACTGTTTTTCAGTTCTTCATTTTCCATCGCATTGCCACCATATTTGATGACAATCGTGGCGCCTGCAAACCGCTGTATGTACGGCAGGGCTCTATTCAATACCGAAGCTACCTGCTCGGCAGAGGCTCTATCAAGACTCATATCATTCCTTGCAATTAAAAACTCAAATCAAGACTCGGTTCAACAACGGCAAGCTGCGCCTTGAACTTATCCTTGATTTCCTCCAGTGCCTGCTCGTCATCTGCTTCAAACCTGAGCACCAGCACCGGTGTGGTATTGGACGCCCTGCATAATCCCCAGCCGTTTGGATAATCCACTCTCAATCCATCAATCGTAGAAACATTGCCGTCGGCAAAATTTCCCTTTAACTGACACAGCTTTTCAATCAGCAGAAACTTATTCTCATCACTGACGTCGATGTTGATCTCCGGTGTGCTGACATCTTCAGGGAAGGTTTCAAACACTTCGTCTACCGTCGCATCCTCTACCCCCAGTATTTCAAGCAGGCGTGCGGCACTGTAAAGACCATCATCGAATCCCAGCCAGCGCTCTTTGAAAAAGATATGACCACTCATTTCGCCAGCCAACAGGGCGCCGGTTTCTTTCATTTTTGCCTTGATCAGGGAGTGACCTGTCTTCCACATAATAGGCCGACCACCGTAACCTGAAATCAATCCGTTCAAACGCCGCGAACACTTCACATCGAAAATGACATCTGCTCCGGGATTCCGAGATACCACATCCTTGGCGAATAACATCAACAACCTGTCCGGCCAGATAATTTTCCCTGAGTTTGTGACCACCCCCACACGATCTCCATCACCATCGAAGGCGAGTCCGACATCAGCCTGATGCTCTTCGACCGCTGCAATCAGGTCCTGCAGATTTTTTGGTTTTCCCGGATCCGGGTGGTGATTGGGGAAGTTCCCGTCAATTTCACAAAACAGGGGAATCACTTCACAGCCCAATTCTTCAATCAATGCCGGTCCAAGTTCACCAGCCACGCCATTCCCCGCATCGACAACCACCTTGAGAGGAGCAGCAACGGCGATATCATTCAGGATGGTATCCATGTAGTCCCGATCAACAGGCTGCTCAGAGCGTTGCCCCTGCCCGGCCGCAAAGTCTTGCGTAACAATGCGATTATACAATTTCTGTATATCTTCATTTGCCAGAGTATTCCCGGCTATCATCATTTTGAAGCCGTTGTAATTACTGGGGTTATGACTCCCGGTAATCATGACACCGGTTCCTGTCTGCAGATGGTGCGTCGCGAAATAAAGCACTGGTGTTGGCACTTGCCCGACAATGATCGCATCGGCGCCAGCCGCCACAATCCCTGTCGTTAATGCTTCGCAGTATGAGCGACTGGACAGTCGGCCATCGTACCCAACGCATACTTTCGTCTGCCCCTGGGCCAATGCCTCGCTGGCAAATGCTTTGCCGATGAGTTCTACGACCCCTTCTGTCAAAGTGTCATCAACGACCCCACGGATGTCATAGGCTCTAAATATCGACTGGGATACATCCAAATCCAGTTCTGCCAGCTCTTCTACCATTGCACTCTCAACTCCCTGATCACCATTGCGGCTACCTGCATCTTGCTCGTCTGCGTCATTCAACACATCGAGATCGAGTAAATCGTCTTCAAACAAAGGGGCATCACTCTGAGACGGACTATCCTCCTGAACAGTCTTGGCAGGTGCGGCCTTGCTCTCAATATTCTGCCGGGCCTGATTTCGGGCCTGCTCTTTAGCGCAGCTTGTTAGCGAACCAACCATCGCTTTGATCTCGGAATAGTACAGCTGGCCTGATTTCTTGCCTTCCTTCTCTATGGCGGTTCTAACCGCCTGTGTGGCAACGATCAGATCCTGTCTGATGCTCGAAACAGCGCGCCGGCCAAGCAAAAAGATCACCAACATCATCACTATTGCGAAACCGGCAACACTTATTGCCAACATCACCCGATCTAACCCTTGAATACTGTTGCCTGGAGAGAAGCTCACCACCCAGTCGCTACCCGGGACACGGAAATCCTGAAAATTCGTGACGCTACCCGACCCGACAGACAAAATCGCTTTGGCAGCCTTATCCGGACTATTTGTCAATTTGACCGCCCCGCCCGACAAAGATGACGGCAGCGCAAATACCTTCTTCAGCATATTTGTGTTGTGCACCACAAGTACGACGCCCGGCTGAGATCCATCCTCTTCAGCACGAATTGGCGCTGCTGACTGAACCAGCCACTGCTGCCCGTTGAGAAAGGCATCGAGTCTGGTCTCCTTCCCTTCCGCAGCCTGGCGCACGGCATCAATATTTGCAAAGGTCAACACAGGATAGCGCGCCCTCAACTGCAGCATATCTTCCATTGAGAGAACAAACACGGCGTCAAGATCGCTGAACATACCTTTGAGTGTAGATTCAAGTGCCGCCACTTCCGAAGGGTTCTGCAGCGCAGAGACAACTAGTGACGAAGAAGCCAGCGTGCTGACCAGTTGCTCTCTTTCCGTGATAAAGGACTTTGTCTGCCGAACCAGCACAGAGCCCATCACTTGCGTCACATCACTTGCTTGCTGCTGCTCCGATTGCCGTACAAAGGCAAACTCCAGCGCTACAAATAGTCCCGTCGCCAGAACCACAACCAGCACCAGCGGCTGTATAAGCCAGGCATTAAGTTTGGCACCTTGCGGCATGGCCTTGCTTTCCGTTTTCGACTGTTTTTTCTTCTGTTTTTCTTTTTTGGCTATTTCTTTGACCAGCGCATCGTCTTTGCTAAACAGTCCCATTGTTTTTCCTTGATCGAAACAATTGTTAGTTACAGTTTAATGTCTTCCCGTAGACCCGAAACCGCCACCGCCTCTGTCGCTGCTTTCAAACTGCTCAACGACATCGAAATCAATCTGCACAACCGGTACTACAACCAATTGCGCAATGCGTTCGCCTACCGATACCGTAAATGGCTCCGAGCCCCGGTTCCAGCAAGACACCATTAACTGGCCCTGATAATCTGAATCGATCAGGCCGACCAGATTACCAAGCACGATTCCATGTTTATGCCCCAGCCCGGAGCGTGGCAGGATCATCGCCGCAAGCCCCGGATCTTCGATATAAAGAGAGAGCCCAGTAGGAATCAACTCGGTTTCTCCCGGCGCTAGGGTCAAATCCTGTTCCAAACAGGCACGCAAATCCAAACCCGCCGACCCTGACGTTGCATATTCCGGTAGTTCGATCGTTTTCCCAATGCGCTCATCAAGAATGCGCAATTGCATTTTCTGCTTCGACATCAATATGTATCCTGGTTAGTACGCAATGAAGAGCTTTATTTATCTATTGCCCAGCAAAGTTAAAGCCGTAAATATTCAGACTGATTTTCCGGGCGCCACCTGGCTCGCCCGGGCGGCGATTATTTCTACAATCTTTTGCGACAAAGCCGCTTTACTTTGTTCCGGTAATTCAACCATTTGCTCTCGACATAGAACATGCACAGCGTTACGGTCACTGTTAAACCCGATCCCTTTTTTGGATACGTCATTGGCGATGATCATATCGAGATTTTTCTTTTCCATCTTGGCTTTTGCATAAGCCAATAGATCATTCGTTTCTGCAGCAAACCCCACCACAAAAGGTTTATCCGGCTTCGCAGCAATGCTGGCTACAATATCGGGATTCTGGCACAGCTTTAGCACCAGATCACTATCCCCCTTCTTCTTCATCTTCGATGACGCAACCGTTTCAACCCGGTAGTCCGCGACCGCCGCCGCTGCGACAAAAATATCACAACCGTCAGAGACCGCTTCTTCTGCAACCGACAGCATTTCACAGGCAGAAGTCACCTGTATACACCGAACACCCATCGGGGCTGAAATATCTACAGGGCCCGACACAAGAACCACCTCCGCACCCGACGCAGAGAAAGCAGCTGCCAGTGCATAGCCCATTTTCCCCGAACTGTGGTTACTGATATAACGTACCGGGTCGATCGCTTCTCGGGTTGGGCCCGCCGTAATGACAACTCGCGTCCCGGTTAGATCAGTTTTTTTATTCTGCTGCAGGTTTTTATTGTCGAAAAATTCTACGACACGATGTGCGAGCTCTTCCGGTTCCAGCAACCGCCCCGGCCCCGTATCGCCGCAAGCCTGAGCACCTTCACCAGGCCCCCAAATTTCACAGGTACCAGCCAGACTATCCCGCAGTTTCGCAATATTCAGCTGTGTGATCGGGTGCCGCCACATCGCCTGATTCATTGCCGGCGCTATGGCGACCTTGGATTGTGTTGCCAACAGAAGAGTTGTGAGCAAATCAGAAGCCTGCCCATGAGCATAGAGTGATATGATATTTGCCGTCGCCGGCGCAATCAGAATCAAATCCGGCCATTTCGCCAGTTCGATATGCCCCATGCCCGCTTCGGCATCGGAATCGAGCAGCTCTGTATGCACGGGATTGCCCGACAGGGCCTGAAATGTCAGAGGAGACACAAACTCGGTTGCGCCACGGGTCATCACCACGCGCACGAGACACCCTTTCCGGGTTAGTTGTCGGCACAGATCCGCTGCCTTGTAAGCCGCGATGCCCCCTGTAACCCCCAGAAGTATTTTTTTACCTTCCAAACTCGCCATCACTTGTTTTATCAAACATTCAGCAAAGTATTTGGTACCGCAGTTTAATACAAAAAAGCCCGGCTTGGTTCCATTAAAACCAAGCCGGGCTTACTTTTTTGTGCCGCTAGCTTATACAGGCGTCACGTTTTCAGCTTGAGGACCTTTGTTGCCCTGACCGATAGTAAACTCTACCGCCTGGCCATCAGACAATGTTTTGAATCCGTCTGCCTGAATCGCACTGAAGTGTACGAAGACATCCGGACCATTGTCCTGCTCAATAAAACCAAAACCTTTTGACTCGTTAAAAAACTTAACTTTTCCTGTAACTCGATCTGACATAACTATATCCTAAAAACGTAAAACAAAAAGGCCGACAAAAAACTGGATATAACTTATGTTTGACCAAACGACAGACAACAAACGTGCGAGGAATTTGGTAACCGCTAAATGCATCAGGGATGAACCCTGAAGCTTTCACCGATTCCCTTAACATAACAATAGCCGGATTTTCTTGGCTATCGGCAGTATAACCCTTCCTCCGACGATGTCAAAAAACATAAGCCTGATAAAACGCAAAAAATGAACAAAGCAAAAAGAACCGAAATATTTGAACGATTCAGAAACGAGAACCCTGAACCGACAACAGAGCTTGAATACTCCAACGCATTTGAACTTCTCATCGCCGTTATCCTGTCCGCACAAGCGACGGACAAAGGCGTCAATATCGCCACTCGAAAACTGTTTCCTGTTGCCAACACGCCGGAGTCCATACTGGCACTGGGGGAGGATGGCCTCAAGAAATACATCAAAACCATTGGTCTGTTTAACAGCAAGGCCGAGAACATTATCAAGACCTGCCGACTGCTGATCGAAAAGCATCACTCCGAGATCCCGGACGATAGAGAAGCCCTGGAGGCGCTTCCCGGCGTCGGCCGAAAAACAGCCAACGTTGTCCTGAACACGGCTTTTGGACACCCTACCATGGCGGTAGACACTCACATTTTCAGAGTATCAAACCGGACGCGCATGGCGCCGGGCAAGACCGTACTGGAAGTTGAAAAGAAACTGTTAAAGTTTGTTCCCGGAGAGTTTTTGCTGGACGCCCATCACTGGCTGATACTCCATGGCAGATACACCTGCACCGCGCGCAAACCTAAATGCGGAGCCTGCCTGATAGAAGACCTGTGCGAATTCAAACAGAAGTCCGAATACGAATAGAGCCGCAAGCAAAGCAGAATGAAATCAATAATTACCGCGGGCAAAGTCATCATCAGTTTTGAAGAGCAGTGCCATATCATCAAGACACTGAAAGCTGGCTTGCACTAAGGAAAGTACAAAGGATATAACGATAAAAGCCGTTTGATATGGATCAAACGGCTTTTTCAATAAGGCGGTCTTAAATTTCCAAAAAGGATGCTGGGTCAGGCTTGTCAAAAATCAGCTGACAATCAAGCCCCACCTCACTTATTTGAACAGGGTTTCTCCGCTCAAACCCTGCTTCTCCAGAATGTCACGCAGTCGCTTCAAGGCCTCTACCTGAATCTGTCTGACACGTTCACGCGTCAGACCAATCTCGTGACCAACCTCTTCCAGTGTACTCATCTTGTAGCCGCGCAATCCGAAACGTCGGGCAAGCACTTCCTGCTGCTTGCTTGAAAGCTGGTCAAGCCAGCCATCAATACTGCCTCTCAAGTCACTATCCTGCAGTAACTCAGCAGGATCTGCAGCCGCTTCATCGGGCACTGTATCCAATAATGACTTGTCACCATTTCCGCCGATTGGCGTATCCACAGAAGCAATACGTTCATTCAGGCCAAGCATGCGCTTAACATCAGCTACCGGCTTGTCCAACAGATCCGCAATTTCTTCCGGTGACGGTTCGTGATCAAGTTTCTGAGTCAGCTCTCGCGCTGCTCGCAGGTAGAGATTCAATTCTTTTACAACATGTATAGGCAGACGAATAGTGCGCGTCTGGTTCATGATCGCGCGTTCAATGGTCTGTCGAATCCACCATGTTGCGTAGGTCGAAAAGCGGAACCCCCGCTCAGGATCAAATTTCTCAACCGCTCGAATCAGCCCCAGATTGCCTTCTTCAATCAGATCCAGCAGGGTCAATCCACGGTTAACATAGCGTCGGGCAATTTTTACGACAAGTCGCAGATTACTCTCAATCATGCGCTTGCGGCCCGCTTCGTCGCCCGACTGCGCCAGGCGTGCAAAGTAAACTTCTTCTTCTGCTGACAGCAGAGGTGAAAAGCCGATCTCGTTCAAATAGATTTGGGTCGCATCGAGCTGACGATAGGACTGGCCTTCCGCCCGCGTTGTTCGGCGACTATCGATAGAAGTTACGACCGATGCGATTTCACTCGCCTCATCAACTTCTCCATGCTCGTTCGCATCGTATTCGACGTTGTCAAAAAGTGCTTCTCTTTCCGCTGACATAATAATCTCCAAACTTATTATTGTGCGTCCCGCCAGCTCGCAACCAGCACTTCGGACACCTAGTTGTATTTTGACTGGCTAGAGTTTGTCAGACGACTCACTGCAACCAACTACCTCGATGGCAAATACTTCAACGGATCAACGGGTTTACCCTCTTTCCTGATCTCAAAATGAAGCTTGACGCGATCTACACCCGAACGACCCATTTCCGCAATCTTTTGGCCTTTTGTTATTTTTTGACCTTCCTTGACCAGAATCCTGCGGTTATGTGCATAAGCACTCAGGAATTGTTCGTTGTGATTAACGATCACCAAATTGCCGTACCCCAGTAACCCGCTTCCCGAATAAACCACTTCTCCTGCAGCCGCCGCGAGTATCGGATCACCCAAACTTCCGCCAATGTCCAAACCTTTATTCAACTTCAGCGGAGAGTTTGTTTTTTTCCCAACTGAGTACTTGGCAAGTATCGGGCCAGAATGCGGCCAACTCCATTTTATGTCTTTGAGTTTTCTATGTTTTTTGATTTTTGTAACTTGGTTACGAAACTGCTTACTGTCTTTACTTTTTGTTACATTAGAGCCTTGACTGGCATACTGCCCCGCAACTTTAGCGGCGCTTGATCCGCTGTTTTCCCTGCGCTCCAGATCAATTTTCTGCCCGGGTGTAATGACGAAGGGAGCGGCAATACCATTGTTTGCAGCCAACTCCCTGAAGTCCCGTCCATAGCGCCATGCAATGCGATATAGCGTCTCGCCTTCGCGCACAACATGAGTACCGAAGTAAACTGGCGGGTTGAAGGATTCGTCATGGTAAATACCTGGCTGAGTGCAGGCCTGCAGGGCCAAAACCAACCAGATACATAAAGTTACATTTGAGATAAAGACGCGACCGAACTGTCGCCACAGCGCCGTAAAAGGATACTTTATGATCAATTCAGGTCGCACGAATATCCCGCAATAGAATTAATACTTATTTCTTAATTACATAATGGAATATAATCTAGAAACAGTATTAAGGTTGACAGCTAAGTTGTTAATCTATATTCGAATAACACTACAACATTTCTTGGGTCGTTACGTTACAAATACCTACAGGTGTTACCAAACGAAACGCCTATTCTCTTTGACTGCTTCACTTTTCAGCGCCTCCGTTTGCCGCCCAACGCTCAAGTACCAGAACACCCAGCATCGCCCCCAAGGCACAAATAATGGCGATCAATAACTGGGGGTCCGTATCGGTCACTGCCAGATATTCACCTGGCAATACGTTGGACTGCAACAAAGGCACCTGTTCACCATGACGATTGGCCCTGTAGCTCAAAGTTTCTTTCCAGGGCCACACCTTATCCAAAGCACCGATCATAAATCCCGTCAACAGCGCCATCACCAGCTGCCTGCGGTTTGCCAGAGCCCAAGCCAACACATTCACAAAAGTGAGCAAACCCAAGAGACACCCCGCTGCAAATACCATTAGCACAACCAGATCAAAAGATTGGATTGCCCCCAGTATCAAACTATAGCTGCCGAGTAGGACGAGAATAAAACTTCCCGAAATGCCAGGTAAAATCATGGCACAAATCGCAATCGCGCCAGAAAAAAACACTGTCGTCAAACCGCCATCTAATTGCCCTGGAGCTGCCCGGGAAATCATCACGGCGAGCACCACACCAAGCACTAGAACCAGCCAGTTTCTGAAGTCTCGGATGTGCACTTCTCTAAGCACAAAGAATACAGAAGCCAGGATCAACCCGAAGAAAAAAGACCACAGCGGAATCGGGTGGGTTTCCAACAAATACACAATCAACCGGGAAGCGACTACGACGCTGGTTAGAATGCCTACCAGCAAGGTCGACAAAAAAGTACCATCAATACCTTGCCAGAACGCTCCAGGCTTACGATGACTCAGGAGGCTAAAAAACTCGGGAACAATGCTACGAATTGCCAGAATCAAACGTTCATAAATTCCGGTAATAAACGCAATCGTCCCGCCAGATACACCGGGAACAATGTCCGCAGCCCCCATTAGCAATCCCTTCGCAAAAAGCCAGACATCGATCTTCAACGGGCTGATCTCCCCAGATTGGCGTTTAAACAAAATTCTATCCGGAACTGCGTCTTTAGCGAACAGTTCCGGGCAGGAAAGGAACGAACAGAACCTGCTCTATCACTTGCCGGTCAACCACAGCTCCGCGCCGGGTCAAAACCGTCAGACTTTGCTCAGCTCCGCCCAGAGGCGCAATGATTCGCCCCCCGTCTTTCACCTGACGCAGTAAGTCCTCAGGCAGATCCTCTGGCGCTGCGGTGACAATAATGACATCGTAAGGGCCACTCTCGGGCCATCCCATACCGCCATCAGCATGGCGCGCATAAAGATTTCTCAGGCCTATCTTTCTGAACCGGCTGCGCGCCTTGTCCAACAAGGGCAAAATTCGTTCGACGGAATAAACCTCATCAACCAATCGGGCCAGAATTGCCGCCTGATAACCCGAGCCCGTCCCTAGCTCCAGTACACGCCGCGGATTGGTTTCCATCACCAGCTCCGTCATTCTGGCAACAATATAAGGCTGGGATATTGTCTGATTGTGTCCAATCGGAAGCGCCGTATCTTCATAAGCCCGATGGGCCAGCGCTTCATCAAGAAATAGGTGGCGTGGCGTTTCGGCAATCGCTGCCAACACTTCTTCATTGACGATTCCCTTGTCTCTCAAACGTTGCACCAGCCGCATTCGGGTGCGCCGGGATGTCATTCCTATCCCAGTAATTTCAGACGATTCAATCACTAACCACTACCCTTTTAACCACTCTTCCAAACCGTGCATCGCTTCATGCAAGGTCATATCTACCTGTATGGGTGTCACTGACACGTAATCATTGGCTACCGCATGAAAATCAGTACCCGGCCCTGCGTCATCGCCTTCTCCCGCAACCGCTATCCAGAAGCGCTCCCGACCTCTGGGGTCGGAAATTGCATGCGGTCTCTGTCCCTTGGAACGATGACCGAGACGAGTCACCTTGACACCTTTAAGTGCCTCATAAGGTATATCTGGAACATTAACATTAAGAATAGTGCGCTTTAGCAATTCCAGTGGAGCACTTCTCGATAACAGATCCACGATGACTCTGGCGGCGGTAGCATACAAAAATTGACCGCGGTTCACCAATGAAACCGCAATCGGAGGAAGATCCAGAAAACGCCCCTCAATCGCCGCTGCAACAGTGCCCGAATACAACACATCATCGCCCAGGTTTTCATGGCTATTAATGCCGGACACAACACGCTCCACATCCTCGTCAAACAATGCTGTTAACCCAATGTGCACGCTGTCAGTTGGTGTGCCATCAACACTGTAGTATCCGTTGCGTAATCGACTGACCCGTAATGGGCGTGATAATGTCAAAGATCCGCTCGCGCCACTATGGTCGCGATCAGGTGCCACAACCCGGATATCAGCGATTTCAGTTAAAGCATCCGCCAGACTCATCAGACCCTCGGCGTTGACACCGTCGTCATTCGAAACCAAAAGTTTCATTTTGCTCATGTTGACCCCGAAGCATTCTTTAACAAAAACAGCTCATCCAAAAGTGACGTCGCAAATACACCGGGCGAAAGACTAAAGCTCAAGCGTAGCGAATTCTCTTCGCACTGCCATTCAAACTCATCGGGAACAATGCATAACGGCCGTCTGTCGAGTTTCATTCTATTCTTCCTGAGACCATTGACCAATCCCGGATATTGCTCAAAGACCGATGTTTCCAACTCCGAAACAGGTGCTACTCCGGACTGCGGATCGCCGTATAACGCGCCCGTCGCCCCGGGAATATTCCAGGTTTCGTCAGTGACCCTCTGCGCCAGAATCAGATTAAAAAGATACGACCGTGCTGCAGAAAGATAGTAAGATCGCTGACTTCGGCTTGCTTTGATTCTACCCTCAAAAAACGCTTCGCCACGCGTCAGATTCTCCCCATTTCTCCCAAATCGTTGCAGACCAAAATAATTTGGAAATCCAACTTTTTTCAGTTTTTCAAGGGCATTGAACAATGCATCATCCGGGCGGATCTCTCTTACGGTAATCTGAAAGCGATTGCCTCGGTGCTCTCCACGCCGAAGCTTTTTAGGTTGCCTTAGAACTTCGATAACCTGCACCCCTTCAAGCCCGAGCCTAAACCAGTCGGCTTCAGCACGATTTCCAAGATAGATGCTGAACCATTGACGCGTGACCGCCCAACGATCCTTCAAACCGGAAACACCAACATCCATATCTCTGACACCGGCCTTACGCGCCAGTTGCCGCGCGACATAGTCGGTATTCTGGCCGTTTTTCTCCAGCCATAGCCAAACATGCTCACCCGCATTTTCATCTGACGGGGTCAGCAATTCCTCGACAAAGAAATCTTCCGGTGCCGCTTTGAACACGGCCTTTTGCCGTGAAATGTTCAGAGCTCGCGGAAAGTCCAAGGGGTAAGTCATTCCGGCTCCTTTGGAAACAGGATAACGCCCGCCTGACAAGCAATCCCTTCACCTCGACCAGTAAAGCCCAGCTTTTCAGTCGTCGTAGCCTTCAGACTGATTCGATCCGCCGGTAACATCAGGTCATCTGCAATCGCTCGCTGCATCTCGGGAATAAATTGCGCCAATTTAGGCTTTTCAGCAATGACGGTGAGATCAATGTTTCCGGTTTCATAGCCTGCATCGCTTACTTTATCGCGCACAGCGCGAAGTAACTGACGGCTATCAGCCCCTTTCCAGCAGGCGTCGGTGTCGGGAAAGTGCCGGCCAATGTCGCCCAAAGCCAGTGCACCTAACATACCGTCCATTAAGGCATGCAAGACCACATCACCATCAGAGTGCGCCTTCAAGCCCTTATCAAAAGGGATAGTTACGCCGCCCAAGACCAAATGGCCGCCTTCTTCAAACGCATGTACATCAAAACCGGTCCCAACTCTGGGAAGTAAACGTGACTTATTTTCCATTTCTTTCATCGCGGTATGCAGATCTCCCGGCCGTGTAATTTTGATATTGTGACCGAGCGCTTCAAGTAATAAAGGACGACCACCAGCATATTCGATCGCAGAGCATTCATCGGTCACCGGCACCTGATCATCGAGGCAAAGCTTCAGGGAACGCTTGAGCTCACTATAACGGAAGATCTGGGGAGTTAAAGCACGCCAAAGCCCCTCGCGGTCAACCGTGCCGCTGACCTGAGCCTTTTCATTTGCTCGTTTGACCGTATCATGAATCGGCGCCGCCAGCAGCACCCCACTGGCGGGATTATTCGACAGGACCTCAAACAGGCGATCCAGGTCGGCTTCCTGGACACAGGGTCGGGCCGCATCATGCACCCAAATCCAGTCGTGTTCATTGGCACAGGATTCCAGGTGCTGCAAACCTGCGAATACGGTATCGACGCGCTCCTCGCCTCCGATATAGGAGACGATGCGAGATTCTCGCGCACACGGCAGGGTCTTCCAGTGCTGATCATCAGGGGAAATACCGACACACACCGAATGAAATTCCGGTCGTCGGAGAAATACTGAAAGTGTTTTTTCGAGGACAGTCTCCCCGGACAGGGGAAGATACTGCTTGGGCCGGTCAGCCTGCATTCGAGTGCCAAGGCCGGCAGCAGGAACAATAACCCAGTGCCTGGGTTCTGACACATGATGCTTCATCTGTTTAGGGGCTGCTGCTTACCACAAGAAAAAAGGTTTCGTCGGGCTTAATCATTCCCAACTCCAGTCTGGCACGTTCTTCCACTGCCTCAAAACCACTTTTCAGGTCCATCACTTCAGCATCCAGCCTGGCATTACGTTCAGCCAATGACAAATTCACGACCCTTTGTTTGTGGATGTTATTCTCAAGCATTCGGGCTTCAGCAAAGCTACCTTCTCCTACCCAAAGACGAAACTGCAAACAGATAGTCAGCAGCAACATCACGCTCCACAACAACTTCATTCAGGCAATCGTCTCTTTAGGCTTTGGCGGTAAACGGGTGGAATTTTTCTAAGAGAGACGGCAAGGGGCTCTATCCAGACAATAGGACATCCCTGCACACTCGCGCTCTTATGTTTTCACTCTAGCCCAGAAACTTTTCTTTGGCTAAAAGAAATAGAGTACGGATTTGTAATCTCCGTACTCCTCTATCGCACGGCGACTACTGACCTTTGATTTCCGAACGCCCTTTATAAGGAGCGCCGGCACCCAATTGTTCTTCAATACGCAACAATCGATTGTATTTAGCCACACGATCAGAGCGGCAAAGCGATCCGGTTTTAATCTGGCCAGCGCAAGTACCAACAGCTAGGTCTGCGATGGTCGTATCTTCTGTTTCACCTGACCGATGCGAAATAACCGCAGTATAACCGGCGGCTTTGGCCATTTTGATGGCTTCCAGCGTTTCGGACAGGCTGCCGATCTGATTGAACTTGATCAAAATTGAATTGGCAACGTTCTTCTCAATGCCTTCCTTTAATATGCGCGTATTGGTCACAAACAAATCGTCGCCGACCAACTGAATCTTGTCGCCAAGTTTTTCGGTCTGGTACTTCCAACCATCCCAGTCGGACTCGTCCTGCCCATCTTCAATAGAAACGATGGGGTACAACTCACAGAGTTCGGCAAGATAATCGCTGAAGCCCTCGGACGAGAAGACCTTGCCTTCGCCGGATAGATCATATTGTCCATCTTTATAGAATTCCGAAGACGCACAGTCGAGCGCCAGAGTAATATCCTGATCCAACTTATAACCGGCATCAGCAACAGCTGTTTTGATGACGGCCAATGCTTCCGCATTTGAAGCGAGATTTGGAGCAAAACCACCTTCATCACCGACGGCTGTATTCAAACCTTGTGCTTTCAGGACCTTTTTGAGCGCATGGAAAATTTCGGCTCCAGCTCGCAAGGCTTCAGAAAAGGAAGTTGCCGAAACCGGCTGCACCATAAACTCCTGAATATCCACGTTGTTGTCAGCGTGCTCGCCACCATTCAGAATATTCATCATGGGTACCGGCATCGAATACTGACCGGGTGTACCATTGATACTGGCGATATGCTCGTAGAGTTCGACACCCCTCTCCTGGGCTGCGGCCTTTGCCGCCGCAAGTGATACTGCCAGAATAGCGTTGGCACCAAGATTGGCTTTATTGTCAGTGCCATCGAGATCTATCATGATCTGATCCAGCTGCTTTTGAGCGGTAACATCCCGACCAATCAGCGCGTCTTTAATCCTGGTATTAATTCCTTCAACAGCCTTTAAAACCCCTTTGCCAAGATAGCGGGATTTGTCTCCATCCCGCAGTTCCAGCGCCTCGCGGGAACCGGTAGATGCACCCGATGGCGCACAGGCAGAACCAACGACACCTGAACTCAAAATTACATCGGCTTCGATCGTTGGATTGCCTCGCGAGTCCAATACCTCTCGCCCCTTGATATCAGCAATAGTTGTCATGTATTCGTCTCCAAATTAAAAGTATTCGATCGCCGCAGATCACGCGGTATCGAGCGGCTCAAACTGCTTCACCAGTTCATCAACCGCTTTCATTCTTTGTAGAAATGGCTCCAACTGGGCCAATCTTAATGCGCATGGTCCATCGCATTTTGCCTGCTCCGGATCGGGATGCGCTTCTAGAAACAAGCCTGCCAACCCCTGGGACATTCCGGCCATTGCCAGATCGGTTACGACTTCTCGCCTGCCACCGGCAGAGTCACTGCGGCCGCCGGGTTGCTGCAAGGCATGGGTCACATCAAACAAAACGGGGACATCAAATTTTTTCATCTGGCCGAACGCCAGCATGTCTACGATAAGGTTGTTATATCCAAAACAGGAGCCTCGCTCGCACAGAATCAGTCTGGAATTTCCGGCCTCCTCAAATTTCTGCAGAATATGCCCCATTTCTCTGGGCGTCAGAAATTGCGCTTTCTTGACATTAATAACCGCTCCGGTTTTCGCCATCGCGACCACGAGATCCGTTTGCCGGGATAGGAAGGCCGGCAACTGCAGAATGTCGCAAACCTCAGCGACCGGCGCTGCCTGATATGGCTCGTGCACATCCGTAATGACCGGTACGTTGAATGTTTTCTTTACTTCTTCAAATATTCGCAAGCCCTCATCCAGGCCCGGGCCACGAAACGAATTAACCGAGGAACGGTTGGCTTTGTCGAAGGAGGCCTTGAATACGTAAGGAATACCCAGCTTCTGTGTCACACGGACATAATGCTCCGCCACTGACATTGCCAGATCTCTGGACTCGAGCACATTCATGCCGCCGAATAAGGTAAAAGGCAAATCATTTGAGACGGACACCGCCCCAACTGTAATCGATTTAGAAGCCATATAACGCCTTGAGCAAGCTATTGTTTCTGGTGAAATGCCAAAGCAGCCGCGACAAAGCCATCGAACAGGCCATGTCCATCTCGCGGTGTAGAGGTAAACTCCGGATGAAACTGGCAGGCCACAAACCAGGGGTGGTCCGGCGCTTCGACCACTTCAACCAACGCACCGTCGAACGAACGTCCCGAAACGATCAGGCCCGCCTCTTCGATTTTAGACAAGAGGTTGTTGTTCACCTCATAACGGTGCCGGTGCCGTTCCTTGATCACATCCTTGCCGTAGCACTGATGCGCGGTAGAACCGGGTTCCAATCGGCATTCCTGGCCACCGAGACGCATCGTTCCACCCAAATCGGATTCTTTTGATCTTTGCTCTGTCGACCCTGACTGATCTTTCCATTCGGTAATCAAGCCGACCACAGGATAAGGGCTTTGTTTGTCAAACTCTGTACTGTGGGCGCCTTCCATGCCAGCCACATGACGGGCAAACTCAATCACCGCCACTTGCATCCCAAGGCATATACCGAGGTAGGGAATTTTGTTTTCCCTGGCAAATTTCACTGTTTGTATCTTGCCTTCGACACCCCGATTACCAAATCCACCCGGAACCAGAATTGCGTCCATCCCCTCTAGCTGACCGACGCCCTCATCAATGATGGATTCCGAGTCAATGTATTCGATATTAACCTTTACGCGATTGCGAATTCCGGCGTGTTTCAGGGCTTCGATCAGAGACTTATAAGCATCCAGCAGCTCCATATATTTACCAACCATGGCGATCGTCACTTCATGCTGGGGTTGCGCCTCAGCCTCGGCAACCTGATCCCATTCGGACAAATCTGCTTCACCACATTCCAGGCCAAATTTTTCGACGATAATCTGATCCAGCTTTTGTTCATGCAACATCCGAGGGATCAGATAAATACTACTGGCATCTTCGAGTGGAATAACCGCACGTTCTTCCACATTGGTAAACAGCGCGATCTTGCGACGAGAGGAAGCTTCAATTTCATGGTCTGAACGACACACCAGAATATCCGGCTGCAAACCTATCGAACGCATCTCCTTAACGGAGTGCTGAGTTGGCTTGGTCTTGGTCTCTCCAGCTGTCGCGATATAGGGAACCAATGTCAGATGCATAAACAGGGCACGCTGCGCGCCCACGTCGATACGTAACTGTCTGGCAGCTTCCAAAAATGGCTGCGACTCTATATCACCAACCGTACCGCCGATCTCCACTAACGCAACATCAAAACCGCTCGCGCCTTCAACAACCCTGCGCTTTATTTCATCGGTTATATGGGGAATGACCTGAACTGTGCCGCCGAGATAATCACCGCGCCGCTCCTTGCGAATGACATCCTCATATATTCGGCCCGATGTGAAGTTATTGCGTTTTGACATTGTGGTTCGTATAAAACGTTCATAATGCCCCAGATCCAGATCGGTTTCGGCACCATCGTCAGTCACGAACACTTCACCATGCTGAAACGGACTCATCGTGCCCGGATCCACATTAATATAGGGATCGAGCTTGAGCATCGTTACCTTTAAACCACGCGCTTCCAGAATCGCAGCCAAAGATGCCGAAGCAATGCCTTTGCCCAGCGAGGAAACAACTCCACCAGTAACGAAAATAAAACGCGTCATGCAAATCCCATCATTTTTTCAAAATTGGCCCGCGTATAAGACGCTTTGACCAGGTGAGCACAGTAAACATCAACAAATTAAAGAGGGGGAGATTCTCATCTAAAGATGGGGCGCCAGAATACCAGAAAGCGCAAATTGCCTCAATGCAGCGACAAGGCCTTACTTGACAATTTTCAGCGATGGTTTGGAGGACGAAGACGAACCATCAGGCTGTGAATCATCCGGATTCGGTGGCTCTGGCGCTCCGGGTTCGGCACCAAACACCATCCCCTGTCCGTTTTCTTTCGCATAAATTGCCATCACAGCAATGACCGGCACATAGACCTGCATTGGCACTCCCCCGAATCGGGCACTGAACTGGATTGCCTCATCCTCAATACTCAATCCGCTCACTGCACCCGGACTGACATTCAGGATGATCTGTCCATTGGTGACATAATCTTCGGGGACCCTGACTCCCTGAACGCCTGCATCAATCACGAGATAAGGTGTCATCTCGTTATCAACAATCCAGTCATTCAGTGCCCGAACCAGATATGGTCGACTCGGCGTCATGCCCCCTCCAAGTAATATATGCGCCAATGGTTCCAAGAATGCGCTTAATTGCGCATCTCTGACTCTACTTCAGACAAACTCGCTTTGAAAGACTCCGATTCGAATATGCGCTCCATGTACTTTTGAATCGGCTTGGCCGCCGCTACATTGAGCTCTATACCCATTACCGGCAAACGCCAAAGCAACGCAGCTACACAGCAATCCACGATCGTGAACTCCTCACTCATGAAGTAAGGCTTTTCTGCAAAGACCGGTGCTGTAGCAATCAGACTTTCCTTCAACTCCTTCCGAGCCTTTTCCGCCCCGGCGGAATCAGGATCATCCAGAATAGTATCCGCAAGACCACACCAATCCTTTCTGATTCGGTACATCATCAGTCGGCTTTGCGCTCTTGCCACGGGGTAAACCGGCAACAAGGGGGGATGAGGGAAACGTTCATCCAGATATTCCATCATAATATCCGGCTCGTAGAGCACAAGATCACGATCAACCAGAGTCGGCAGATCATTATAAGGATTATGATCCGCCAGTTCTTCAGGCTTGTTATCGGGGTCTACATCAATAATATCAACAGCGACACCCTTTTCGGCCAACACTATCCGCACGCGATGGCTATAGTGGCTTCTACCGTCAGAAAAAAAAGTCATTGACGACCGCTTGGTCACAACTCCCATAAATATCCCTCGTGATCAAATTTACACAATTCCGCCTTATTAGCAGGGGGCGAAAAATTGGCGCAGATTATACATGATTTGAAATCAAATCGTGCATTTAATGGGCAGCTCAAACGAAAAAAGGCTATTGGCTGCCCGCCAATAGCCCTGCAAACACAATTGCGGCTGCAGCCTAGTGGATACCGCGCCAGTACTCTTTGTTCAGGAAATAGACAAAGACAAAAAAGAATGCGAGAAAGATCAACACGGTACGACCGAGTTCGACACTTTCCAGCCGGGACGGCTCTCCCACATATTCCAGAAAGTTAACAAGATCATAAATGGCCTCGTCATACTCATCACGACTCATACTACCTTCACTGGAATAGCTGTCGCAGCCACTCTGAGCAATGATATTGCCACTCAGAGGATCCACCTGAGGCTCAACACCCAACTCAGGCGGCTCCGCACACACACCTTGAAGATCCGCCAGAACATGCGGCATCCCAACATCTTTGAAAACGACATTGTTCACACCGTAGGGGCGCTTGGGATCTGCATAGAACCCTCTCAGGTAATTATAAATCCAGTCGGGCCCGCGCAGGCGAGCACTCAGGGTTAAATCCGGTGGCGCACTCCCGAACCAGATCTTGGCCTGATCTTCCGGCATTGAAATGGTCATCAATTCACCAATTTTCGCATCACCAAGAATCAGGTTTTCCTCAAATATTTCAGATGGAATTCCCAAGTCGGTTGCTGCACGCTCATAGCGCGCATACTTCATTGAATGACAACCAAAGCAGTAGTTGGTAAAGAGCGTCAATCCGCGCTGCAACGACTCCTGATCGGAAATATCAGGTTCAATATGATCCATCGGAACCGCTGGTCCGCCAGCGGCCCAGAGGTTACTCGAAAGTAAAACAAATAGCAGGGCTGTTATTAGTCGATTCATTTCATTGTCACCCGTTCTGGTACTGGCTTAGTCTTTTCGATGCTGGTGTACCATGGCATCAGGATAAAATAGGCAAAATAGACTGCTGTCAGGATACGCGCCCACAAAGTTCGTTCCGGCGTTGCAACAACTACCCCAAGATAACCCAGCACACAAAACGAAATCACCAGAAGGACAAGAGCAATCTTGCTCAGAGATCCCTTGTAGCGCATTGACCTTACCGGACTCCTGTCCAACCAGGGCAGGACAAACAGAATTGCAATGGCAGCACCCATCACAACAACGCCCAAAAATGCATCCGGGATCGCCCTGAGCATTGCGTAAAATGGCGTAAAGTACCAGACCGGCGCAATATGATCAGGCGTCTTCAAAGGATTGGCCGGCTCGAAGTTCGGCTTCTCTATGAAATACCCCCCCATCTCGGGGAAGAAAAATACCACCGCACAGAAGACAAACAGGAATACCACAATACCCACCATATCATGCACGGTGTAGTAGGGGTGGAAAGGGATTCCATCTTTGGGAATACCGTTCTCATCCTTGTTTTTCTTGATATCAATACCGTCCGGATTGTTGGAACCAACCTCATGCAATGCAAGTATATGCAGCACAACCAGCGCAAGAATCACAATGGGCAGAGCCACAACGTGCAATGCAAAGAAGCGATTCAGAGTAATACCCGAGATCAGGTAGTCACCGCGAATCCAAAGCGCAAGATCTTCTCCGATGTAGGGAATCGCACCAAACAGATTCACAATGACCTGCGCACCCCAGTATGACATCTGTCCCCAAGGCAGCAAGTATCCCATAAAGGCTTCGGCCATCAGCGCCAAATAGATCGTCATTCCGAAGATCCAGACCAGCTCACGAGGCTTCTTGTAAGAACCATAAAGCAAACCACGGAACATGTGCATGTACACAACGACAAAGAACGCAGAGGCGCCGGTCGAGTGCAGATAACGCAGCAACCAGCCATATTCCACATCTCGCATGATGTACTCAATCGATGCGAACGCACCCTCGGCAGACGGATTATAACTCATCGTCAACCAGATGCCTGTCAGCAACTGGTTAGCCAATACAACAAAGGACAATACACCGAAGAAATAAAGAAAATTGAAGTTCTTCGGAGCATAGTATTTGCTCATGTGTTTTTCGAAAGCTTCAACGACTGGAAGCCTGTCATCAATCCATGCAATCAGCTTTTGCATTATGCAGCCTCCTCGTCAACGCCAACCATAATTGTCTGATCATCCAGATACTTATATGGAGGGACTTCCAAATTTGTTGGGGCAGGTACGCCCTTGAAAACACGTCCCGCCAGATCGAACCTCGAACCGTGACAAGGGCAAAAGAATCCGCCCAGCCAGTTTTCATCAAACTCCTGAGGCTTCACTTCCGGAACAAACTGGGGAGAACAACCCAAGTGCGTGCAAATACCTACAATAACGGCGAACTCCGGACGCGAAGCACGATAGATCCCGGTGATGTATTCGGGCTGTTGAGGCTCCTGTGAGTCCGGATCGCGGAGATCGTCATTCAGCTTTTCCAGGTTGTCGAGCATTTCCTGAGTGCGTCGGATCACCCAAACAGGCTTGCCCCTCCACTCAACTGTCATACGCTGACCAGGCTCCAGTTTACCGATACTGGCCTTGACCGGCGCACCGGCTGCCTTGGCTTTGGCACTAGGATTCCATGATGCAACAAAAGGCACCGCCGCACCGATTGCTCCCACCCCTCCAACTACAGAGGTGGCACCGATCAAGAATCTGCGCCGGCTCGAATTAACGTCGCCATCACTCATACAGGTTTCCCCCATCAACTTATCGCTTTTAAACTTTAATTATTATCATGTCTCTGCAAAGTGAAGCACATCAACACGCACCAGACCCGGCTCACTAAGCTATTAACGCCATTTAAAAAAGACAATGCCGGAACATGCCTTTTTGGACTCTTGACCACATTAACTCCGCCACAATGGGCCGGACAGATGATGACTACCCGAAGGTAACAGGAAGCGCCCAGCAACATATTTGAGATTTTATTCTCGGCGCGCGCAACACTCTTTCTGATGGCCATTTTAAAATGGCCCAAATAGTAATGAAATAAACTGTTTGCTTCAACCGTTTTCCCATATACAACAACTGGTTTAGAAAAAAAGCTGACAACAAACCCAGGCAAAAAAAAACGCCTGCGAGCAATGCTCTACAGGCGCTTTTCGAATCCGAAAGCTTATCGCTTGGAAAACTGTGGCTTCTTACGCGCTTTTCGCAGACCCACTTTCTTACGCTCAACAGCCCGGGCATCTCGAGTAACCCAGCCCGCCTGGCGCAATGGTGCACGCAGTGTCTCATCATACTCGATCAACGCACGTGCAATACCGTGACGAATTGCACCGGCCTGACCCGTCGTCCCGCCACCTTTCACCGTAATTTTGACATCCAGCTTATCTGACATCTCTACCAGCTCAAGAGGTTGGCGCACAACCATCTGCGCCGTCTTACGACCGAAAAAGTCTTCCAATGATTTTCCGTTTACCTGAATCTGACCATTACCAGACTTGAGAAATACACGCGCCGCAGAGGTTTTACGACGACCTGTTCCATAATTGTATGCTACTGACATAATCGCCTTACCTTAAAGTTCCAGAGTTTGCGGCTGCTGAGCCGTATGCGGATGCTCGGTACCCGCATAGACCTTGAGCTTCTTGAACATTGCCCGGCCCAGAGGACCTCTTGGCAACATACCTTTCACAGCACCCTGAATCACTCTCTCGGGAGCTTTGTCAATCAACTTCTCGAAGGATATGGACTTCAAGCCACCGATGTAACCTGTGTGCTTGTGATAAATCTTGTCGCTTGCCTTTTTACCCGTCACAGCGACTTTCTCCGCATTCACGACCACAATGTAGTCGCCGGTATCGACGTGAGGAGTGTATTCTGGCTTATGTTTGCCCCGCAAACGGCGCGCTATTTCTGTCGACAAACGACCCAGAGTCTTGCCTGTAGCGTCTACTACATACCAGTCGCGCTTTACGCTCTCTGGCTTTGCACTTAACGTTTTCATTTAATCCGCCTTTCTATCGCTCTAACAAATGAGCAAATTGAAACCCCACCAAACGACTAGTTTCGCCCGGCTGGAGCCATTCAAACCAAGTATTTCCGGCAAGTCACGAGACGGGGCTGTACTCGAATTGCCTGCCGATAAAATAAGGGCGCGAAGTATAAACTATTTGCTTAAATTTAATCCAGCCCCTTTTTGTACTTTTTTAACGGGCGCTCCGGCCACATCTTCAGACCCATCATTCAACGTCAAATAAGTTGCAGCTGTTTTCCCAGAGCTGCCGGGCGATCAGCTCTGGTTGTTCCGACCTGATTGCACACATGGCCTCATAGACGGAAACCAGATTCAAAGGCGAGCCAGACCCTTTGGGCATCCCGGAAACCGGCATATCGGGCGCATCGGTTTCAATCACCAAAGCCTCTATGGGAAGCTGACTGACGGTATTCCGCGTTTTCCGCGACCCTTCCCAAGTAATCACTGGACCAATCCCCAAATGCAGCCCCAACTCAATAAACCTTGCAGCGTCCTGCAGACTGCCCGAAAAAGCATGAATTACGCCTTTTCGCACTCCCGACTCTTTGATCAGCTTGTACACTCGCGAGTGCGTCCTGAACGAATGCACAATCACCGGCAAGTCATGGTGACGCGCCAACTCCAGCTGCCGACAAAACAGCTCTTCCTGCTTCTGTATCAACGGCTTTTTTGCATCCAGACCAATTTCTCCGACCGCAACACAACAGCCATCCTCGTTCAGCCGGTCATCAAGATCATCCAAATCGCATTTCTGATGCGCTTCGATAAAATAGGGGTGCAAACCAAAAGCGACGTCGATATGCGGCAGCGCTGTTGCTGCCAATGATGCAACAGCTGGCCAGGCGGTACGCTGAACAGAAGGCACAACCAGCCGATGAATACCCACCCTCAAACAATCGCCTAAAACTTCCTCGCGACGACCATCGAAAAAAGAAAAATCGAAATGACAGTGCGTATCGAAAAGCTGAACGGATGCTCCGGCCGGACTCACAAACCTAGTGCTCTCTGGTTTTATGGAAGCGGATATCCGGATGACGCTCGATCGCCAACTGTAGATTAACCATTGTTGGCGCTACGTAAGCGAGGTTATCACCGCCATCCAGCGCCAGGTTATCATGGCACTTTTTCCTGAATGCCTCCATCTTCACCGCGTCGTCGCAATTGACCCAACGGGCTGTTGCGACACTGATTGGCTCATAAATCGCGTCCACCTTGTACTCGGCTTTTAAACGATGCACGACGACATCGAACTGCAGCACACCAACCGCACCGACAATCAGGTCATTGTTTCTCAAGGGCCTGAACACCTGAACGGCACCTTCTTCTGAAAGCTGGATCAGCCCCTTATTAAGCTGCTTGCCCTTCAAAGGATCCTTCAGGCGAATCAAACGAAACAACTCCGGGGCAAAATTGGGGATACCTGTAAAGCGAAGATTTTCACCCTCGGTAAACGTATCACCGATTTGAATGGTACCGTGGTTGTGGAGTCCGATAATATCGCCCGCGTAGGCTTCTTCTGCATTGGCACGATCGCCAGCCATAAATGTCACGGCGTCCGAGATACGAATGTCTTTACCAATACGGACATGCTTCATTTTCATGCTTTTACGGTACTGGCCTGAACAGATCCGCATAAACGCGATACGGTCCCGATGCTGCGGATCCATATTTGCCTGAATCTTGAATACGAACCCGGAGAACTTGTCTTCCAGTGCCGACACTTCCCGCTCATCCGTCGCTCTTGGCTGCGGCGACGGCGCCCATTCCGTTAAACCATCAAGCATGTGATCCACGCCAAAATTACCCAGCGCTGTCCCAAAGAAAACCGGGGTTAACTCACCTGCCAAAAACAAATCCTGATCAAACTCATGTGATGCACCCTTAACCAGCTCTATTTCCTCTCGGAGGTCCTCCGCGTAATGCCCGATCTTTTCATCCAGTTCCGGATTATCCAGACCTTTGACGACCAACCGTTCCTGAATGGTATGCCCTTGCCCGGTCTGGTACAGAATCGTTTCGTCACGGTAGAGGTGGTAGACGCCCTTAAACTCTTTACCCATACCGATAGGCCAGGTAATTGGCGCGCAGGCGATGTTCAGAATGTCTTCGACCTCATCCATCAATTCGACAGGATCTCTGATATCCCGATCCAGCTTGTTCATAAACGTTACGATCGGAGTATCCCTGAGTCGCGTGACTTCCATCAGCTTGATCGTCCTCTCCTCGACACCTTTGGCCGAATCAATCACCATCAGACAGGAGTCAACAGCCGTCAGTGTCCGATAAGTATCTTCCGAAAAGTCTTCATGGCCGGGCGTATCCAGCAGATTGACCAGTTTATCGTTATAGGGGAACTGCATCACCGAGGTCGTAACAGAGATTCCGCGCTCTTTTTCCATCTCCATCCAGTCCGATTTGGCATGCTGACCACTTTTCTTGCCCTTCACCGTACCTGCTTTTTGAATCGCCTCTCCAAACAAAAGTACTTTCTCGGTGATGGTGGTTTTACCTGCATCGGGGTGAGAGATGATAGCAAACGTGCGTCGCTTATTGATTTCATTGACAAAATTGCTATCACCCATACCGCTCATATCCTAGTTTGTACTTAAATTTGTACTTGTTCGTTACATTACCCTGTCGGGGCGAAAAAGCGCGTTATTTTAGCAATAAACAACCGCGCTACAAATTACTGCTCCAGAATGCTTTTCAGCTCGTTCAATTGCTGCGCATAAGCCTCTGGATTGTCTTGCTTGAATTTCTCCAAGTTCAGAAGCTTCCACTTCACCGATGGGAAGTTCTGATAGTCGTAAATCGACCAGTCTGGCGTGAGGCGATTTAGGCTCAACAAGAAAGCCTTATCCTCTTCGCTCAAGCTGGCTTTTACCGTTTCGATGAGTTGGAGCCTTGTGGCCTCATAATCATCGTAACTAAACTCAATCGTCGTCATGCCTTCGATCTGATTTTCAAAAGCGGTGCGTTGATCAAGTAAATGCGGATCAAGCATTTCATGGGTCGGACGATTACTGCTCACCAGCCCTAGAATAAACCCTCGCTTGATCTCGCTCGTAAAGCCTTCATTTTCAAACTAGAGCTTCACATCAAATAAATCTCTTGGGTGCTGCCTATCAAGGGCTGCACATAACTTGCCGCCCTATAGCTGCGCCAACGGCACCAACGGCATGGCGCAAAAGGCATCGAACTGCTCCTGTGCAGCTTCACAAAGGGGCGCTTTGTTGGGCTCGCCCAGCAAGCCCCGCCCTACCATATTCACTTCAATCTTGATCAGCACTCCATGCTCATCAAGTTGTAACTTACAAACCTTATCTTTGTGCTGAACCCATATCGACGGACGCAGTGCTTCGATGCGCTCTTTAATGCGGATCAACGCCGCATTAATGCCATTAAGCGTTTCTTGCCGCTCGGCTATCTCGACATAAGTTAAGTCGATATCTACTGACAGCCTTGGCATATCCCGTACAAAGAGATTGATCGCCGTACCGCCATGCATAGCAAAACATGCTTCTTTGGCGACTTAGGGCAACACATCCAAAAGAAGCCCCACCTGCTTTTTATAGGCTTCATTCATGATCGGCCTCCCCGTTCACTGCTTCGAGAGCCTTTGGTACGGTTATCTGGTACTTCGACACATAAACACCGCCATTCACGGTAGCGCGTTTACCTGAGCCCAAATCAACCTTCTCGAGGTTGATATAGCTAAGCCATTCATGGCCTGCCTTATCCGCTAGGTACAAAAACAGGCGCTTTACCTTCACGGAAGTACAGCCTTCCAGCAATTTTTGAACGCTGGCTGGTCTTAAATTGTTTAGCCCTTCCATCAACTCAAACACTTCCAAAAGTGGTTGAGACTTTGGCGCCAGATAAAGGCACTCCATGACCGCTCGTGCGGGACTGGATACTTTAACCTTAAAGCCCTTATGTTCTATTTCTACCAAGCCAAGTTCAGGCGGTAAAAACGATGTCAGCTTACAGTCCACACTGACACCCCAATCCCGCTTTTTAAACCACAGTGGCAAACTGTCATCCTTGCCACCAAAGAGCTGCACCTCCTTGGCAGACAGCTCCAGATAATGCGCTTTGCCCAGCATGGAGAACGCGGTTTTAGCGGCTGGATGGATGGATAGACCTAACTGGCTTTGTAAGGCATAGATGCCGCCCAAATGGTCCACCTGATCACTATGACGTATCAGCGCCCCTGTACCGATAGAATCAAACCACTGGCTTCGCTTATAGCGTTTCTGTAGATCAAGGCTGTAACCCTGATCAGCAAGCCATGCCGAAGAAAGCACGACACCCAAAGGCTGAGTGCTGAGCAAATGGTTTAATTTTGACTCGTTTTCGGTACTCATAGTACCAATCTAACTCACTTTTTAAACTTGATCAATCCTTAGGTTTATATTTTTCTATTTTTGGGTACTTTAAGTACCTAACAAAAGGAAATTTTAAACTAAGAGCGGCTTTACCGCTTCATTTTTCGCCATTGAGACCAGAGGGATCAATGGCACTTTTGGGGCTCAGCCTTGGTGATCTCAGGAGACAAGATACGCGAAGCATGAGCGTTTATGGCCTGCTTCTCAAGCTGGCGAACAAACTTTGGGTCATGCCCTTCTTCCAGTTTCTTCTTTAGCCTCAGAACTTCAGCACGAGCTTCCTTCAGAGTTACAAGCGGGTATGTTCCAATATCTGCTCTAGTTTGCTTGCCATCGTAATAATAGCGAAGGCTATAGGTGAATTTGCCTTTGATACACGCGCACTCAAGCCATCTCTATCAGTTTTTACGATGGTCTTGCTGCGCTCTTTTTTGTTGTTGGCTTTAAGCCAAGAATCCGTAATTGCCATGCTCGTACCTATGTCATTGATTCCAATGAACAAGTACAAATTACTTTTTGCACTCCTCGAACACAAAGTTTGTACTTGAATTTGTACTTATTTTGCGTGACTCAACATGACAAACGGGGGCACGGATGATCAATATGACAACCCAAGACGCCTTATAATATTTTGTTTTTATTAAGGTTTATGTCTTTAGGTGGCTTAAGTTGTCTTACCGGTTCAAGTCGGGGTGGGAAATGATTGCGAAGGTTCTGCGTGTAGCAACCTGGGTCTTTAAATCTGACATCAACTGACAACTCAAAAAAGAAAAAGGGCATTATAGCGGGAAAGATATCGAATACCTAAGTGGTTAGGCGTAGCGATCCAGCCGCAACTCAAGCGTCATTAGAACAGCGTCTTCCCGCCCTGTTTTTGCCGGATAGTAATTGGGACGAATGCCGACCTCATTGAACCCCTCAGAGAAATAGAGCTGCCGCGCAGCCTCATTGGACGCCCTGACTTCCAGAAAAAACATGCTCGACTCGCGCTCATTGGCTTCCCGAATCAGATGCTTTAGAAAATACCGACCATAACCCCGCCGACCATATTCCGGGGCAACACAGAGGTTGAGCAAATGTGTTTCATCAAGAATTACTGAAATTACGGCATAACCGACAATTTCGTCGCCATTAGCGAGTACGTAGCACAAATTATTGCCACGAACACACTCACTGAATACGTTTTCTGACCAGGGAATTGGATAGGAGGCCCGCTCAATTTGCATAACCTTTGGCAAATCACTTTCATACATAGACCGAACAATCAGCGCCTGAGACATCATATTACTTCTGACTTACCAGTCCGCTCTGCACCAGAAAGTGCCAGTAGTTGCGCTTCAAAGCCGGTTGAGCGACAAGCTCGGAAAGCGAATGGGGGAAGTAAAGCACGGGAGGCCTGGCACCCATCTCAGAGGATGCCACCAAAGCCTCAATCACCTCGGCATGTGCACTTTGAACCAGAACGATTGCCGGACTATCCTCAAGCCGCGAGTCAAACCATCGCGCCAGAAGTTCTTCGCCAGACACCCCTGCGATCAGGGCCACTTCTTTGCGCTGGAATACCGGCCAATCAAAGCTTTGCTGTCCTTCGAAAGCAGCGACGCTGCCACGACAGGCATAAACCACATTCTCGAGAAGCCTGGGCACCTCAAACCCCTGCACTTCCTGCCCGGACTCCGCCTCATCGATAAAAAGCCAGTCTCCAAATCGATAGCTCCGCCAATGAAGGGACTTCAGTCCGGAATCCTCAAGCGCCACCGCTGCAGGCAAGCGAGACTTTTCGGTTTTAGAATCGTTCACGCGACCCGCGTTCCCCTTAAGGTCAGACGATTCAGCGCGATCCCCAGACAAGGCCCCAACAGACTCAACGACCGGATTGATCGATGCCACAACTGGAAGCTTCGATACAACAGATTCATTCACTTGCGTTTGAACCGGCAACTCCGAAGCGTCAGGCCAATCAAGCACCGGAGATTCCGCAGCGCCCAATAATCTCTTGCGGGCGTACCATTGAGGAACGCCCAGGGCGTTGAGATATTTAGTCCTGACTTGCAAATTCATTGTTATCTGCGGCCTTTACACATCACCTTGCGGATGGGCTTTTTTGTCGTTCAAGCCCATCAGATTCAAGGCATCAAGATAGGCCTTGGCTGAAGCAATTACAATATCGGTATCGGCCCCCAAACCGTTCACAATACGCCCTCCTTTTTCAAGGCGCACGGTGACTTCTCCCTGAGAGTCTGTTCCGCTAGTAATCGCATTGACAGAATAGAGCTGCAAGTTCACCCCAGACCCTGCCAGTTTCTCGATTGCACGGTAGGTCGCATCCACAGGACCGCCCCCTTCGCTCTCAGCACTCAGCTCCTCACCATTCACCAGGAGGGTGACCCTGGCCAGGGGAGTCACCCCGGTTTCGGAACACACCGACAGACAAACCAGCTTGTAGATTTCGTCAGCCTCTACGTTTCTTGTATTGCTGAGAAGAGCGTGCAGATCCTCATCAAAAATCTCGTGCTTCTTGTCCGCCAGATCCTTAAACGCTGCAAAGGCGCGGTTCAGTTCGGTCTCGGATTCCAAACTAATACCCAGCTCCTCAATTCGCGTACGAAACGCATTACGGCCTGAATGTTTCCCGAGCACAAGGCTATTGGCATGCCAGCCAACATCCTCGGCTTTCATGATTTCATATGTTTCCCGATGCTTCAGCACCCCGTCCTGATGAATGCCGGATTCATGTGCAAATGCGTTTGCACCCACAATCGCTTTGTTGGGCTGAACCGGAAACCCGGTAATAGTTGAAACCAGTTTGGAAGCGGGCACTATTTGGCTGGTATCAATACCAGTAGAAACCTTAAACAAGTCAGAGCGTGTTCTAACCGCCATCACAACCTCTTCAAGCGAAGCATTCCCTGCCCGCTCACCAAGCCCGTTAATTGTGCACTCAACCTGTCGTGCGCCATGTGAAACTGCCGACAGCGAGTTAGCGACAGCCAAGCCCAGATCATTATGACAATGCACCGAAAAGATCGCTTTATCTGAGTTGGGAATACGCTCGATCAGGGTTTTAATCGTTTGCCCGAATTGCTCAGGAATCGCATATCCGACCGTATCAGGTATGTTGATAGTTGATGCGCCGGCGTTAATCGCAGCCTCAATAATACGACAAAGAAAGTCAATTTCTGAACGGCCTGCATCTTCACAGGAAAATTCGACATCCTCTGTATGACTGCGCGCTCTCTTGACGGCCCGCACTGCCTGTTCGATAACAGCATCCGCTTCCATTTGCAGCTTGTATTTCATATGAATCGGCGAGGTGGCAATAAAGGTATGAATTCGGGATGCGTTTGCACCCGCCAGAGCCTCAGCCGCACGATCAATATCCTTGTCCAGAGCTCGGGCAAGGCTACAGATCCTTGAATCCATAATGGTATCCGCAATGCCTTTTACTGCCTCGAAATCTCCCGGGCTTGCGATCGCAAAGCCCGCCTCGATGACATCCACTTTCATTTTTTCCAGAGATTTGGCAATACGCAGTTTTTCGGCCTTGGTCATGGAAGCCCCTGGGCTTTGCTCTCCGTCACGCAGCGTTGTGTCAAATATCACCAGTTTGTTGTCATCTGCCATAGATTTTTCCAGCGTCGTGTTCATTTATTCCTGCAGCATGCCATAGGCAGAGGCCCGAATGTCGTTAACCTGAATTGTAACGCCACTCCGCCATCGCCACTACATGTAAGCGTAATATTTGTTTTCGAGGGAACATTTTCCGCCCGGCCAAAGCATTCTGTTCAAAAGTTAATGGAACCTGTCTCTCAAGAGTTGCCTTTCGCGATTGATATTAAGCCTGATTTACTGGAAAATTCGCGTCACAATAACAACACACTGTTTCACACACACAAACAACCGGGGAATCGTCAACATGACGCTCAAAAATCTGATAATCGCCAGTATTGCGATGCTGGTATCTGTGAGTGCTTCCGCGCTCGAAAAAAAGACCATCTGTACATGGGATCCAGTGGGCACAAATGGCCCAGTCATGACCTTCTACTCAGACTTGAAACCCAAAGCCATTGCCTGGGGTATTGATCTCGAATTCATCGCATATACGGATGAAAAAGTCGCCATGAACGACTTTAAAGCCGGCGTCTGTGACGGTGTCCATTTGAGCGCAATTCTTTCTCGTCAGTTTGTACCGTTCTCTGGCACGCTGGATGCGATAGGCGGGATAACCTCTGACGAAGGCCTGAAAAAAATCATCGCAACCATCGCCAGCCCTAAAGCGGCCAAAATTCTAACTAACGGCCCCTACGAAGCCGTCGCTGCATGGCCAGTAGGATCAATGTTTGCATTCGTTAATGATCGAAACATCGATACAGTTGCGGAATTCAGCGGCAAGAAAATTTCGGTTCTTAACGAAGATCCGCAGATCCACAAGCTGGCGAACCTGGTAGGTGCATCGCCCGTCGGTACTTCTCTCGCGACATTTTCCGGCCAGTTCAACAATGGCAACATTGACATTCTGTTCATGCCTGCACTGGCTTATAACACCTTCGAGCTGTATCACGGCCTTGGCGATAAGGGCGGCATCCTGGACCACCGCATGTACTACGGTATGCTGCAAACAGTTGTCAAAAAGGATAACTTTGATCCAGACTTCGGCAACAAAATGCGGAACTATGTTGTAGGACGCCTGAAGGACATCGATAAACTGGTGGCGGATGCAGAGAAAGAAATTCCTGCTAAATACTGGATTAAGACAACGCCTGAAACCCAGAAGGAATTCATCAAGTTAAGCCGCGATGTTCGTGTAGCCCTCAAGACAGAAGGCAAAATGGACGAGAAAGCGCTTAAACTTCTATGGAAAATCCGCTGCTCGGAAAATCCTGGCGCCAGCGAATGCGCAACGCCTGAATAACAGCACAACCTAACGCTCTCAAAGGCTCCATTAAGGGGCCTTTTTTTATCCTCAAAGGACTGCGTTTCACCACATCACCATTCACAAGTTCAACGCATTTCAATACAACTTTTTGATAAGCCGGTGTGTACCTTAAGTTGCAGACAAACTATTTGTAGCAACTATAATCAGGTTGAACATTCTCAGGGAAGCCAAAGTGAAACTAAATCTTCACCCAACCTCGACCTCGATTTTCCTACTTCTACTAATGGTTGCATTTTTAGTTCCCAGTAGTTGCCTGGCTAAAGCCACGCTAACCTTTTCAACCGCGGAAAAGTCAGCTTTGCAAATGATTTCTGCGACGGTACTGACGCGCGCCTACGCAAAGCTGGGACTAAATATTGAGGTGATCGAATACCCTAACGCACGATCTCTGCTGATTGCCAATTCAGGTAAAGTTGACGGCGAACTGTCTCGCATTGCGGGAATTGAAAAAGAATTTGAGAATCTTATTCCGGTACCAACCGCAATAAATAGCGTGAGTATCAGCGCGTTTGGTTTGGTATACAAACCTAAGGCCCAAAGACCTGCTGATCTTCATAAATTAAAGCTCGGGTGTGTTAAAGGCATTAAAATTGTTGAGGATTATATCCTAGAGCAGAATCTTAATTGCACTGATTTCATCCATATAGACCAAGCCCTAAGCGTATTGTCACTTGAAAGGGTTGATATCCTGCTATTACCTGAGCTGAATGGGTACTCGGCAATAAACCGCCTCAATCATAGGAATGTGACTGAAGTGGCTCCTAAGCTCTCCACACAAATGCTGTATCACTACCTGCATCACAAGCAATCGCACCTGATAAAATCCCTGAACAATATTCTTGAATCGATGAAGGAGGCGGGGGAGATAGATGAGATAAGAAGAAGCTATATAGATAAAATGATTCCCAAACCCTAGGGAACTAGATGCTCTAATTGAGCCCCCCTAGCTTAGAACCGTTCTTTGGATGAGATTTCCATTAAGCTGCCTTAGCTACAAACACAGCCGGAGGCGTAAAACCCCAAGCTTGACGAAAGCTTGCCCCATGAGCGCAGCGAATGCATTGGGTATGGCCCGGCCACTCAGCATAGCTGAGTGTCGTTTCCAGGCTCGTCGCTGTGCGACTCGAATTCCCTATTCACCCTACTCTCCTCCGAGTAGGCCATACCGTGATGAGTATAAATTCACCCCTCTCTCACCATGTGAGAGTAGCAACACTATCGATCTATAAATAAAAAACCCCGGCAGCAAAGCTGACGGGGTTTTTTATTTAAAGCCTGAAAGCTCGCGATAACGTAAAATTTCTTTCGCTTTTTTGGGGAGGCAGTGTCCCCCGTTTGGTAAAGTAATTATCGCCAAACAAAAACTCCAACAAAAAGGAAA
>PZPK01000070.1 GCA_006212045.1 Oleiphilus sp.
ATCATTGTCTAGCGGGTTAGCCAGGTTATTCACTATCGATCCCATCACATCGATAGCGCCATCATAATAGGCAGATACACCTTGCTGATAACCACCGTAAAACAAGTCGCCATAGCCCGCGGCGCTATACTGGTATAAGCCTGTCGGTTCAGCCGTTTCCCAGCCCGAGTAACTTAAAAACCGACCAGCCTTAACACTTACCTCTTCATTAACTTTTTTCGTAATGTATGCTTCCTCTACAAATGTCTCGTCCGTTCCACTTCCATCACCACTTTCACCATACTGAATATCTACTTGAGCAGAAATTCCATCTGCACCATCGTACATAAAATCAGTTTCCACCTGGTCAACTCCAAAAACCTGTGTCGTTTCTGCCGAAGAGTCATCGTCGGTATACAAAAAAGACATATCGACAAAGCCTTTCACTGACAGACCCTCTGCTAGCTTGATGTCAGCCACTGCTGCATTTGAAATCAATGCCAAACCGATAGCGCTTACTAGTAATGATTTATTCATATTTCGCATTCTTAAGTTTCCTTTTTTATGTCTCATGCGCCTTTTCATTCTAATTTATGATCATTCGCAACTGTCTTACATATTCTCTTTTAACAGGCCAATAACTGCATGATGTAATCCATGAATTATATATTACTTTTAATTCAATTACTTAGCCAAAAATACCCCCTCTCGCCTCACATTACCTTAAAAAAAAACGCACCAAAATAGGAATATAAAATACATGTGCACCTAAATGAGTCAAAAGAGAAAATATTAAATTAGAAATTGAAGAGGCTTCTATGCCGGTCCTCTCAGCAAAGAAATATTTGAACTTTTAAGTAATCACTGTAAAGCAAACTCCTACCACCCGTTCCCTGAGCTTTATTGGTGCAGAATATAAACAGCTAAATTATTACAAGTTGCCAAGCTATGTTTGAGTATGCGGAATTTAGCTCACTTATGACCCAGCACAATCTTTTTTCTTCTTTTATGTCTAGGCAGGTGTTATTCGTGATTTCAAACGGTTATTTGTTAACCGTATTTTCAGACGGCTATGGGATATTAAATTGGCGAGCAAGATTTTTTCGTTTAACGTTATCCGTTTTTTGAACGCTTTGATGAACAAAGATCCGACATGTTTTTTATTAATTTGACTCAACCCGTGTGGGCAGTTGGGGAGACGTTTAATCCCACTATTTGAGTTTTCTATCAGCCATGCTTCTGCTCTGGCAAGAATATCCAAAAGATCATTAACAATATGGTGAGTAATGCTTATAGTCAAGAAGCCTCAGAGCACTAGCTTATCTAGATATTTCCTGATGACATCGAAATAGTGCCTGTTTAATTCATTTCGCAGTATGGGCAAACAACTAAGGCTGCCCTTAAAGATGTTGTCTACTGCACTTCTATACTAACGCCTTTGTTGTAGTGTAGCTTTCCATAATTGCCCATTACAGGCATATATACATATTGCAGTACATTGAATCCGACGAATCAAAAGAGGGGCGAGATGCTTTTCTTGTAAGTAATACAAGGCCTATGGCAATGATAGCCGGCAAGCTGCGTGTCGAGCATAATCACCTCCGGACTATCAATTCTAGGCGGCACGGGGGGTTAGGAATGCTCAACTAAGGTCGCTTTGGCAAAGCGTCCTGACAATGCGGGACTTAGTACTTTGAGTTTAACGTAGGCGAGGCTGACTTTGTAAACTGAACGGTAGTCAGTGAGATTTAAGCCGCGCACTTTTTGATGCTAAATGGTAAAAGACCGTACGCGGCTAATGCACACACTTGTCATGCCGTTTTCTATGTATCACTAGCTGGATTCCATTTGAAAACTGTCCCTTGTAAATTATTCCCAGGCTGTTATAGTTTTTGCTGCTTTATTGGTGGCAAAAAGACTCTGATCGCTTGCTTATTTGGTTAGGTCTACTGGAGGCCCTAGCTTAAGCTGAGGCCTCCACCCATCCCCAAGTAAATGAAATGTCATTATCTCATGCGACATCAGACTTGCTACAGTCTTTTGGGTATAGGAAGTATAAATACCCTTTTCCCCTCAGAAAAGCCTTTTCCAAGTTCACACCCCGGCGGCGTTTAGGCGCTTACCGTCCATCAAA
>PZPK01000063.1 GCA_006212045.1 Oleiphilus sp.
AACCTATGTGATGGAATGGATGCCTGACATTGTGAATGCGGTGGAGCAGCACAGCGGCGAAAGCGAGCTATCGATTTTTTCCTATTGTATGGGTGGGTTGTTGTCATTGATGTATCTTGCCACTTCAGGAGATCAGCGGGTGCGAAATCTCATCACGGTGGCGAGCCCGGTAGACATGCATCAAAGTGGCGCCGCTGGCCGTGTACTGTCCGCCATTTATCAGCCAGCACGCACGATCTCCAGTGTCTTGAATTTTTCTCTGATGGACTTGCCCGCACGCTATTTTCACGTTCCTGGTTGGGTGTCTTCGACGGTATTTAAACTGACCAATCCCATGGGGTCAGTGATCAATAGCTACGAAAAGTTTTTCAACCTGTGGGATCGTGAATACCTCCAGGAAAGCCTGACCATGAGCAAATGGTTTGATGACATGGTGGATTACCCCGGCGAAACGATTCGTGACATGGCAGTACACATGGCAATCAATAACAAGCTGGCAAAAGGACGTATGCGTATTGGTGAGGCGAGCGCCGAATTTAATTCCATTCGCTGCGCGATACTCGCGTTTGCGGGCGAGACAGACAAGCTGGTCAGCGTCAAAGCGGCGCATAAAGTACTCGATATTGTTTCCTCGGAAGATAAGGAATTTTGTGTTGTGCCAGGTGGGCATGCGGGTGTTTTTGCGGGCAACCGTGCGCCTGAGCATACCTGGGCGATCAGTACAGAATGGCTGGCCTCCCGATCAGACTAATAGGATTTGTAGCATGCATGAACCGAAGTTTTACGCAATTAATTACTGGTTGAAAAATCCGGAAGGTGAAGTGGTCGATACTTCTGAAGGCGGGGTGCCACTCAGTTTTGTCGAGGGGAGTCCGCAAGTCATTATGGGGTTGCAGCAAGCGGTAAAAGGCAGAGAACCCGGAGCGCGCCTTGACGTGACCATTCCACCTGAACTGGCCTACGGCACACGGCAGGATAACCTGATCAATCGTGTACCCAAAAGTGCTTTCGAAGGTGTCGATGATTTGAAGCCGGGAATGAAATTTCAAACCAACAGTGGCGAACAGGTACAGATTGTTCAGGTGCTGGAAGTCGACAAAGATGAGGTGCTCGTCGACGCCAATCACCCTCTGGCAGGGTTTACGCTCAATTTTGAAATAGAAATTCTGGAGGCAAGAACGCCTACGGAAGAAGAGTTGGAACAACACCTTGGACCCGCGGAATAATCAGGAAAGGCGCCGTTTTTGACTTTTTCAGGTAAATTTTGAAACTGCATATATACTTATTGTAACAAGTGACAGATTCAATAAGTTAATCAGTAACTTGGGAACTGAAAGCCACGACGCTTTCGATCGTCCACACACAGCAGATAAGAAAAGCCGATGGAAGTTGAAGAGCAAAACGAAGCATGGCGAATTTTAATCGTCGAAGATGATGAGCGATTGGCGGACCTGACGAAGGAATATCTCGAAAGTAACGGTCTGGTCGTATCCGTTGAGCCAAACGGTTCCCACGCTGTTGAGCGCATTACCACTGAAAAACCCGATCTGGTGGTCTTGGATTTGATGCTCCCTGGCGAAGATGGACTGTCTATCTGTAGAAAGGTCAGGCCGAGTTACAATGGTCCGATTCTCATGTTGACTGCGAGAACAGATGATCTGGATCAGGTACTGGGTCTTGAAATGGGTGCCGATGACTACATGTCCAAACCCGTGCGGCCTCGCGTATTGCTGGCTCGAATTCGCGCGTTGTTACGTCGCATTAAGGAGCGTGATGGCGGAGATGCGGGCGCACAGAATGCGGGGTCATCGGAAGGACCAACACGTCTTGTATTCAATAATCTAGTTGTCGACTCCTCCATGCGGGAAGCATGGTTGGATGGCGAAAGCATAGATTTGACGAGTGCTGAGTTTGACCTGTTATGGCTATTGTCGAGTAATGCCGGCAGTGTATTGAGCCGGGAAGAGATTTTTACGGCCTTGCGAGGTATTGAATACGACGGCCAGGATCGTTCAATCGATGTGCGTGTGTCGCGCATTCGGCCCAAAATTGGCGATGACCCTGTCCATCCACGCCGTATCAAAACAGTGC
>PZPK01000029.1 GCA_006212045.1 Oleiphilus sp.
CCGAAGAAGCCCTACTTTCCTGCATGGCCTATGTTGACCTGAACCCGGTCCGTGCAGGGTCGGCAAAAACACCAGAAGAATCGGCGCACACCAGTATCAAGGCACGTTTGAAACCGGATGTTTCATTGTACCAGACGTTAAACGAACAAGGCTTGCTGCAAAGCCCGGCACAACTCAAACCCCTCGCCCGGTTTGAAGGCCACGACACGCAACATCACTTGAGCGGCATTCTTTTCAGTCTGGAAGAATATCTGGAGCTAGTGGACACCACCGGACGTATTCTACGAGACGACAAACGCGAAGCCATTCCCCTGCACCTGCCACCCATTCTGGAACGACTGGGAACTGACCGGAAAACCTGGCTGGTACAATGCACGCAGTTTGAAAAGTTCTACCGTCAACGTTTTGCCAAACGCCATAGGCACGTCGACCGGCAAAGCGCATAGAGCTCTACTCCACACAACTAACGAATCTCAGACGAATCAGACAGGCACTGAGGATAACGCCTGTCTGAAAGACACTAAAAAGAACAAATCTCAGGATAAAAACTCGGTATTGCAACGGAACTCAGCTTGAACGGGATTAGGTTGTATGGAGCGTGGGAAAGGATAGGTTGTTATTCTAGTAAATGCCTGTCCCTAAGTTGGCTGCAATTCTATCCCTAGAAATCAGCCTTCTTTATAGTGCTATTTCACGCGATCAAGATATACAACACAGTGTCGTATATATGAGGGTTTAAATATCCATAGGATGGCAATCAATACTTAAGCACAACCGGTTCTTCGAATAATTCCGTCGCTTCTATCAGGGTTATCAGTCTTTGTTTTGAGGCTTCATCGAGTTGCTGCCAGTGAGCTTTGAGTTCACGCCAAACCCGTACCTGAAAGGTTTTGACGACGCTGCGAAAGGGGTAGCCGAGCAGTTTGCCGTCATACAGTGCACGGCCTTGATTGAAGGCGGCTTCATTGAACTGTGTTTCGCCCTTGGCGATGGCCATCTCGTAGGCCTGTTCGTTCTGAACCATCAGCGCGGAGAAGGTTCCCATTAACGAATTCAGGAGTTTTGATAGCCTTGGGTGTATTTCCGGGTCTATCGCTTGGCTGTGATCATGGCGGTGCTCTCCGTGTTCAATACGCTTTAGCCAGTTAAAGAGTGTGGGGGCGAGCCGGAGCATCTGGTCTGCGGCTTCGCGGTCGACCAGATTCATGGCCAGCTGTCCATAGACGCTGGCGTCGGCAATGGTGAAGCCTTGGCCCAACAGATAGGGTTGATATTGCAGCACTTCGTCTACGGCTTTGACGATGCGTTTCCAGGATTGATTGAGTAATGTATGGGTTTCTGGAAAGCCTTCCCGGCTGGGGGGCGTGAGTGCTTTTCTGACGCCTGCCTGAAACCCTTTTGGCGCGACACTAAACAAATAAGGGCAGCGCCGAACCTGCCGTTTTGGGAATTGTCGGGCCAGTATGGCCGGCCCACCCGGCGGCAAGGCATGTTTAAACTCTTTCGCCAGCAACTGTCCCATGATCTGGGTTTTAGCGGAACCGACCCAGCGCATATGATGCACAAGATACAGTCCGAATTCGTCAAAGGCTTCGTCGATGAAGTGGGCGATAAATCCGGCAGGCGATTGCTTCGGGAACAGGGGACGAGCACCGTTCTGGTGGTCCAGCCAACGCGCGATACTGCTGCTGTCATACTGGAAGGTTTGACCGTCTTCGGAGAAAAAAGGCACGGCAGGGTACTCGTCGAGTTTGGCATCGATCGCGGGGAAGCGGGCCACCTCTTTTTTCTTTTTGGCTTCTTCCAGACGTTTCATTACGCCGAGGTTTTGAATCAGGCTTCCCTGAGATGGCAGCAAGCTGTAATCAATCTGCTTGAATGTGAGGCAGGCTTCCAGTTTTAACAGGAAGGGAGACAGTCTTACGCCCCATAGTATCGGTTTGCTCATCTGCATCTGTCCCACCATTGGCTAGAGATAACAGGGAGATGGGAGGCGACGAACATGGGTGCTTTCATTCTGCGCCTCCTGCAGGGGTCAGGCAATGCCAACCAGATTTTCGCCGACCGAGAATGCCAGAATCTGGCTCAGTTGCACCAGTGGTCTGCCGGTTTCTTCTCGCCACTGATTAAAGGCGGCCTGAATCAGTTTCATTTCCCGTTGGCTATTGGGTTCTGGTTTGAGATCCAGCCCAGTACCTTGTAACGCGGTTACGACATCTTTCGACAGGACGAAGGCATCTTTGCCCATATAGCGCAGAAAACGCTGGCCGGAGTTGCCGCCGAGGCGGGCACCGTGTTTTTTAATGTAGGCGAGCAAGCCAACAAAGTCATCCTCGGGCCAGTCAGCAATCAGACTGGCGATACCTTCGCGCGCACAGCGTTCTTCATAACACCATGCGACGTTGTCTTTCAGTGCTTTGATTTTCTGCCAGCTTCGGACGACCCGACGGTCCTGGGTGTAGGCCTCCCATTGTTCATCCGAAAGCAGGCAAAGCGTATCGAGTTTAAAACCAAAAAAGGCCTCCTCGAACTCTGGCCACTTCTGTTCAATCACCTTCCAGCTGAAGCCCGCCTGATTAATACATTTGGTCATGGTCGACAGAAAGCGGTCTTCGGGAATTGCGGCAATTTGCCGGGCTGATGCGGGCTGCAATAGCAGGTGTTCAAGGGCTGCACGGCCACCTTTGCGCTCGGTGGCGCGCACCATTATCGGCTCAAATTTCGGGATTTTCTGCTCGCTGGTCATATCTTGATCTGTGGCTACACTAAAGAGATAAGGCTGAAAAACGGAATAGTCACAGCCCGCGATAACAAGTACAAAATTTATGGAACAGAATACGTGTGAGGTGAGAAAATTGAAAGGTGTCACAAGCGATAAAAGGATAATGAATAGAAACACGAACGGAATGTTGCGCGGATTCAGATGCTTTGTTGCCTTTGGCTTATTCGCCGCGATGGGTGTCTTGCAGTCGGGTTGTGCTTCCAATCCTAAACAGTCGGAGAATGGCGCAGATCAGGAAGTCGCGGCGCAGGCTGCCAACGCGAACCCTGAACAGGACATGCAGCAGAACGCTGTAAAGGCCGAAGCCGAAGCGAAGGTAGAATCTGTGCAACAGGACACGGCAGGTCAGGTTCAGGACGCTGATGCGATGGTGGCCAGTCTTGCCAGGAAAGAAAAGTATGCTTTGGTCGAAGAGCCAGCGGTAACGGACGTCGCCAAGGCAGCGCCAGTTAAAGAGCGCGTAACGGCGAAAACGGTTGTTGAGGAAAAGGCAAAGACGGTTGAAAAGGCCGCTCCGCCGAAAGCAGCGCCTGCACCCGCTGTCACAAAAACACAGAGTCAGTCGGTGAGCACCGAGGCAAAACCATCGAAAGCAGCTGCATCTCAGGCGACGGAAAAGCAAGCGAAACGCAAGTTGGTGAAAAAGGCGATCAATGCTTCCGAAAAGGATCTCCCGATCTCGCTGGATATGTGGTCGCTCGGTAAAGACCTGGATTCCAGTCGGCTTTTGCTAAGCACACCGACCTGGCAAATGGGCGAGGGCAGTTATCTGTCGCAGGTCTGGCTGACGATTGAAGAGCGCGGATTGATGGTTCACAGCTCATCCGATATTGATCCCAATGCAAAGGGTAGTGGTATCGCACTAAACGGTGGCGAGCGAATTCCTTTTTCGAAAATCGAGGCTGGTAATATTGCGGTTTTTGAAGGCGACTGGATGAACCGGCTTTCGGATGGTGGCAAGCTGGACATCTATCTTGGGTTTTTCCCGGGCAAAACACCTCCCAGTCCTACCTTCAAGAGCGATGCCTCTTTGGATGCGCTGACGCGCCTAGTGCCAACGTATCAGCAGCTAATGAACTAGGCTCTGGAGATTCCATATGTTGGCCGCAAACCATGCGGCCAACACCTCTGAAGACTATTTGATGGCATCGGTGGCGACGGCACTCATGGATGCCGGGAAGGCCACCAGAATGATCCGCTTGATGGCAAGCAGATTATCTTCTCCCCAGGGACATTGCTGGATCAGTGTCATCAGTAAGCCCACCACGATCAGTGAAATAAGGTAGATAGCCAGTACCCGTTTCACGTACTCAAATACGAAGCCGCGCAAGTAGTACTGATAAAAGTTGGCATAGACAAAAATGGCAATGAACAGAATCGAGACGCCTGAAAGTGTCAGTATGTTCGCCAGAGGCAATTTGCTTCCGAGTTGCCAGGTTTCTTCCGTGAAAGCCATTGGAATCGCCAGCAGAGTCGCACCCACAATAATCTGGATAATATCGCGAAAGACAAGTTCTACCTTAAGTGGCTTGACGACTTTTTTGATCAGTTTTCCGGAATTGTCGAAGATTGGAATGATGGTATGCAGGTAACCGGCACGCCCAATACGCTTGATTTCGACGCCTTTTGCGCTTTGGTTAGACGGCAAGGGGGCGTCTTCAAAGGAATGTTTTTCCATAGCTGGAACTAATCTCTCGGGAAGGCAGGGTCTGAATGCCCTGCAGATGTATGCGAGAGTGTGCCATGTTTAAAGTCGGGTTGAAACAGCGATACAACAAGTGATGGCACGGGGCCCAAGGGAATGCTTTGGTCGCGTTTCTGTCAGCGATGTTAGAAAAAGGTGAGTGCGGCCTCATGGTTGCGTTTTGACCGATACATGGCCTGGTCGGCTTTTTCCAGCATCATGGGAGTCGTCATGCCAGGCTGCCATTGCATCACGCCGATACTTATCTCGATGTTTTGTGTAAACGTTTTACCATCGATCAATAGCTTATAAGGCTTGGACAGTTGCTCTTGCTTGCGCTTGATCAGGTTAAGCAGCTCCTCTTCATTGGTGTAGTTGGCAACGATCATGAGAAACTCATCGCCACCATAACGTGCGGCATAATCCGACTTGCGGATCAGGGATTTCAGCCGTTTCGAGAAGGCTTTGATAAGCTGGTCGCCATAGCGATGGCCATGGGTATCATTGATCTGCTTGAAGTCATCAAAGTCCATCATCACTAAAGAAAACGGTGCTTTTGAACGCTCGCACTGCGCGATCATAAAATCCAGTTTGTCGTACATCATGGCCCGGTTCGGGAGCCCTGTCAGGACATCATTTTCGGCTCTTTCCTGCAGTTCGGCGAGCAAACTGTGGCGTTCGATCGCATAACGCACAGCCCGTGAAAGCAGGTCTGTATTGCATAGACGCTTGGGCAGATAATCTGCCGCACCTTTGCGAATCGCAGCCTCGCCAAATTCGTCGTCGTGTACTGTCAGCACGATGATAGGCGTATGGGTATCGAGCTGTACCAAGGTGTCGAGGGCCTCCATGCCTTCTGCATCAGGCAAGCCCAGATCAAGCAGCACAACATCAAAGGATTTTTGGGATATTGCGTCCAGAGCACTTTGCAGATTCTGACAGGTTTCAATGTTGAATTTTTTGTTGGCATCCTGCCCCAGATACTCTCGAATCAGGTAAATGTCATCGGGATCATCTTCCACCACCAGTACCTTGACCGAATCTTCCACCATGTTTACGACCACTCCAGTTCGCTCCTTCGTTACTGTCTCAATGGGTGATACTCACTTTAATCTTCATACAAGTTAGTACAGTTTCTGATTTTTGCTAAATCTCACCAGCCTAAACCAGTAACGGGTCAATACATCGACGTTCTCCAGCAGGGTCTGGTACTTGGCGGGTTTTACGATGTAGGAGTTGGCGCCCAGGCTGTAGACCTCATCGACGTCCGTTTGTGAGCGGGAAGTGGTGTATACAACCACCGGGATACTGTTCATGGAGGGGTTTTTCTTGATCAATCCCAGCGTACGTTTACCGTCCCAGACCGGCAGATTCAGATCCAGCAGAATCAGGTGTGGCCTGGCATCCACGGGGCCAAGTTCTCGCAAGGCTTCGTAAAGGAGTTTGCCATTTTCAAAGCAGTCTATTTGAGATGTTACGGCTGTCTCCTCGAAGGCGAGCTTCAGCAGATATTGATCATCAGGATCATCCTCAGCCAGAAAAATGCGAAAACAGTCATTCATCCTGCATCTTCCTGCATCTCGGATTTGCCATTCATGGGAAGTTCAATGGTAACGGTCAGGCCCTGGTCCGGCTGACCTGTGGCATAAATTCGGCCTCCGTGGGCATTGACAATCTGTCGGCAAATGGCGAGTCCCATGCCGGTACCCGGTTTGTCTCGCCCGACCAGCCGTTTAAAGGGTTCGAAGATCTTGTCTGCTTTGTCCGTGTCGATGCCTATCCCGTTGTCCGAAAGTTCGACCACACAGATGTTTTCCTTCTGATAAGTCATGATCTCTATGTTGAGCGGTTGATCCGGTTTGCGATAGTTGATGCTGTTGCTGAGCAAATTGCGTATGACCTGATTAAAGGCCTTCGGGTCCAGCGTGAGTTTGAGATCCTGTTTCAGATAGATCCGGGCGTCCAGCTGTGAAAGACGGCTTGAGAGGTCATCCATTGCAACTGCAAGCAAGCCGGAGAGATACACGCTTGTGTAGTCCAGTGGTGCACGGGTGGCACGCGAAAGTTGCAGCAGATTGTCGATCATATCTCCCATGCGTGTCGCGGCATCGGTGATGCGGCCGAGCAGGGAGGCGGTTTCTTCGTCCTGTATCTGGCCCTCTAGTCGACGTTCGAGCGCGCCCGTAAAGGCGCTGATCTTGCGCACCGGCTCCTGCAAGTCATGGGAAGCGGAGTAGGCGAAACGCTCCAAAGCGGTATTCGACTCTGATAGTTTGTTTTCCATCACCTTACGGCTGCTGATATCGTCAATAATGCAGATGAGGTAGGGCGTCGTGGTGCTCTCGCCGGTGACAATAGAAACGGTCAGATGGGCCCAGATGGCGCGACCTGTTCGGCTGATATAACGTTTTTCGGCTTCGTAGTGACTGATCTCGCCCATGCGGAACTGCCGTAAGGCGTCCTGGCCACGGTCACGGTCTTCAGGGTGTGTGATCTCGATAAAGGGCATATTCTGTAATGCGTCCTCGTCGTATTCGAGCATTTCTTTCAGTTTTGCATTGACCTTGATGAAGCGGCCGTCCATGGAAACGTGTGCAATACCAACGCCCGCTTGCTCAAAGGTGGTGGAATAGTCTCTGGCCAGGCGCCGGATTTCCTGTTCCCGGTTTTTCAGCTCCGTGATATCGAAGAAGGACCCCAGCATCTTCTGGGGCTTGCCATCTTTGTGATAGGAATAGACAGAGTCTCGCGAGTAGAACCAGCGCCAGCTGCCATCCTTGTGGAGGAAGCGGTACTCGATACCGACGCCTTGTTCCCGTTTATCGGCCAGCACCTCGGCGAAATGTTGATTGATGGCCTCCTGGTCTTCGGGGTGGAAAAGCGGAAGCAGGGTGTCTTCGCTTTGAGCCTGTTCCAGCTCCTTCATGGTGTAGCCCGTCAGGTGGGTGTACTCGGGGTTAATGTAGATGTTTTTCTGTTGCTCAAGATCGAATAGATACATGCCTGTTAATGAGCGATCCAGTACCTGTTCCAGGAACTGGGTCTGTTCCTCCAGCCGGTCTTCAAGCTCGCGGGTGGCATTGATATTACTTAATGTTCCGGACATCAGAATAGCATTGCCCTGTTCGTCAAACAGGGTGTTTCCGCGGGTGTGAAACCACTCATATTGGCCATTCTCGGCCCGGCCGCGATAGCTGATATCGTATTTGCCCTTATCCTCAAAATGTTTATTGATGGCGGCCTCTACATTTGGCCAGTCCTTTGGATGGATGTGATCACGCCAAATTTCGAATGATGGTTTTTCATTTTCATCGCGACCAATCAGCTTCATCAGTTGCGGGCTGTACCACACCTCTCCGGTTTGCACCCGCCATTCCCAAATGCCATCGTTGGAGGCATCAATGGCGCGTTGTAGCCGGTTGGAAAGTTCGTTGAATTGCGACTGCTCAAAGATGAAGGACCCGAAGTCGGTCACGGATGCAAAGGCATGTTTTTCCGATTTGTATTCGTGCACTGCCAGATTGATCTGAATGTCGATAGAATGCCCGTTCTTGTGCCGTCCCCGGACAACGCGACCTTCCGCCATACTGTGAAACTGTTCAGGCTTTTCCAGATACTTGTTCACCAAAGAGCCATGGTGGGTCATACGGGATTCCAGCAGTTGATTGAGTGGTCTGCCTTCCAGTTCGTGCTTGTCGTAGCCGAAAATATTGGCCAGAGCCTCATTCGCCATCACGATGTGTTGCTCCGCATCAACCACCAGTAGCCCGGTAGGTATCAGTTCTGTCGTGAAACGGAATATGGCATCAGCCTTGCGCTCGATTTCGAGGCGTTCGGATTTCAGGCGTTGACGAGCGGATTCGTTTTCCGCTTCCCGAAGTTGATCAATAGAAGGGATGGCCAGTGCCTGATTGAGATTATTAAACACGACAAAGGCTGTCGCCATCGAGACGATTGCCGTCATTGCCTTGAGTAAGCCATGCAAGCCATAGCTGGCATGCCACATGGTGTATATCCCCATCAGATGGGTAATTCCGCAGAGCAGGATGAACATTGCAAACAGGACAAAAATGCCTTTGAACTGCATATCCTGGCGCTTGCGTACAAGGATGACGAGCGCCACCGGTATGGAGAAGTAGGCAACGGCAATCAGGAAGTCGGAAACGACGTTGGTCCAAAGGATATCTGGCCGCCACTGAAAACAGTAACCGTGGGGCATAAAGGTATCACTGAAAAAACGTTCTATGTAGGTCAGCATGAGGCAATCCTTAATCGCGGGTAGCGGTGTTGGGACGTTTTGATACCGCAAGTATAGTTGTTCGACCCGTGTCTGCCCTTGAAAAATCCCGGCAGGCCCCCACCTAGGCCTGTTCATTCATCAAAAAGAGCAAGACTATGTCTGAACTGGACTTAAACAGCGATGCCGAGAAGGCGTCCTACGGAATCGGCCTGCAGATGGGTCAACAATTGGCAGGTGCGTTTGCAGGCGTATCTCTGGACGCTGCGATTGCCGGTATTACCGATGCTTTTGCGGGTAAAGGGCCGCGCATCGACGGCAACGAAATCAATGCCGCATTTCAGGTGATTCAGGCCCAGTTGCAGGAACAGCAGGCAGAACAGGCATCCGAGTTTGCCGCCGAAGGCGAAGCGTTTCTGGCCGAGAATGCCAAGCGTTCTGAAGTTACGGTGCTGGAATCAGGATTGCAGTACGAAGTCATTACGGAGGGAGATGGTGATATTCCGGGTCAGGACAGCGTTGTTCGGACACATTATCGTGGCACCCTGATTAACGGTACACAGTTTGACAGTTCCTACGATCGTGGCGAGCCCACTGAGTTTCCGGTCGGTGGCGTGATTGCCGGATGGACAGAAGCATTACAACAAATGAAAGTTGGCTCCAAATGGAAACTGTATATTCCGTACCAGCTGGCCTATGGCGAGCGCGGTGCGGGCGGTGATATCGGACCTTATCAGGCTCTGGTATTCGACATCGAATTGCTGGAAATTGTAGGCTGATTGCAGCGCTTTGAGACAAGCCATTGGAAGCTGTTCGGCACAATGGCTTGTGTCTGCTTCTATTCAAACCCCTGTTCTTGCGTGCTTCTCGGCATGACCTTTCCCCTTTATTATCAGCGTTTCCCGCTTTCAGTGCTGTTTCAATTTCGTTGAGGCAAGGCAACACTTGCGCTCAGGCGATACTTGCGTTCGAATCTAAATGACCTGATACGGTGCGCGACTGATATTCCGGCACTATGATTGTGCAAGCTTTTAAGTGTTTTCGTTGCAATACTAAGCCGGTATTCCACCCGCACGGCGCATAGTACTGTGCTGGCGAAGTTTTTGCTTGTATATCATGCACTAATGCGAGCCTGCTCTATTGTGGAGCGGGCGCTGTTGTTTTGGATTGCCTGGTAAAGACGCTGCGTTGCAATGGGTCGTGTTTGCTGTCTCCCTTCAGGTATTGCGATTGACTAATCACAGAGGTTTGGAATGAAGATAACGTGGAAGCTGATAGTTGTGCTGGCTCTTGGTGCGCCAAGTGGCGTTTATGCCCATGGGCTGGGTGAGTGGAACGGATTAATGTCCGGCATGCTTCATCCTTTGACAGGCGCAGATCACCTACTCGCGCTGGCGGGCGTCGCATTGCTTGGCATCAGGCTTGGGGGGAAGCACTCATGGGCCTTACCTTTGGCTTTTCTCTCGATGATGGTTCTGGGAGGGATCGCGGCGATGCAGGGCCTTGCGGTCGGTCTTGCCGAAGTACTTATCGCTATTTCGTTGTTGACGGTGGGTGTTCTGCTGCTTGGAAAGCGTGTGAAGCAAGGGGCTTTTCTAACTTCGTTCTTGGGGGTGTTTGCGTTGGCGCATGGCGCGGCACATGGTGCAGAAATGCCTGTAAATGCTTTACCGCTGGCTTATGTGGCGGGATTCGTCGTCAGCTGTGCACTGATACAGTTGGTGGCATCGTTCCTGGGGGGACTGATACAGCGTTCCGAAATGTCGACGCGAGGATTTCAGGCTTTTGGACTGATGCTCGCCGGTGTCGGACTGCATATGCTGAGTTTCTAGCATAACAATCGAAAGACAAATAAAAGCTGCCCCGGCTCTGAAAAGGGCCGCTCAGTGTTTGACGAACACCGTTGTGGGCACGGTCACCTGCTCGTCAAAAGGTTGTTGACGTAGTGCCTTGTCTAGCGTGACCACTCCTTGGTACCCAATCTGAAAAGGATTCTGCACGATCAGGCCCTGCATCATGCCTTGCTCAACAGCCTGAAGTAAATGCGGGTGGTTATCAAAGCCGATATGCAGCATCGAGGCTCCCGTCGGTAGCCGCTTACGCATATTTAGCACTGCCAAAGAGGTTGACTCATTGGGCGTGAATACTGCGTCGAGCTTACTGTGCATTTGCAATAGCGCATAGGCTTTGTCTGTCGCTTCATGCTGATCGGTGCCCAAATATTCGTCCATGATCAGATTCAGGCCCAGGTCTTTTGCACGCGCGATAAACCCTTGCTCACGCAGGTCGGTTGATGGGACGCCACGCTGTAGTCTTAAAATACCCACGGAGCCCGGATCATCCAGAGTTTCTGCCATCAGTTCGGCTGCCAGTGCGCCGGCCGCGTAATTGTCTGTCGCGATTATACCGATGCGTGAACCTTTTATATCCCGGTCAATATAGACGACCGGAATCCCAAGGGATTGAAAATGCTTCACTTGGGTTTCGCGTTGCGGGCTGTTGGGTGCGACTACAAAGCCGATACAGCCCTTGTCCAGCATGGTGTCCAGAATCCGGCTTTGCGCCTTATGGTCATGTTCGTTCTTGGGGCCCCGCACATAAACGGTGCGCCCCAGATCAAGGGCAGCCTGTTTTGCGCCCTGTTCGACCTGCTGCCAGTAGTGAACGCCAGCGCCCGCCGTGACCACGCCAATGCAATCTGCGATGGCGGACGATGCACACCATGCCCATATCCATCCGGATAGCCATGCATAACGATGAAACGTGTTTTTCGCTGTTTTCATTGGCATCGGCCTCATAGTCGTTAAAGACTAGTATATCGATTCGCGTCCAACTACGGCAACGTCAGTGTTTTGAGGCTATCCGAATGTGTCATTGCCGCAGTGTAGTTCCTTACCGGCATGCTCCCGCCGGTCGGCTCTTGCAGCTAAACCATGCAAATGCAGCACCATAAACCGACTATTCCTGAAACGCAGCTCGGCGCAGGTACACTGTGTGAAGCTATGACAGGGCGCGGAGCTTAGGCTTCGACAGCATCCAGTGTCAGACGAACTTGTTTGACCTTTTCCACCTGCACGATATGCCCCATCATAATGGACTGCCCGCTGACTGGTTCCATATTGGCGGTACCTCCGGGAATTACATCATTAATATTCGCGCCCTGCAGCTGTGAGGCACGCGCCAGCGAGGTGCTTTGGTGACCCCAGCCATGCGGGGCAGCAATTACGCCGGGCATGAGATCGTTCGAGGTTTTCAGCGGCAGTGAAATGCTTTGTCCATGGGGATTGGAAATACGGACCCTGTCTCCGTTCTGAAGTCCCTCGCGATCGGCATCTTCCGGATGCATCAGCAACGCGTTGGTATCATGCTCCTTGATATGGGGGGCATTGTGCATCCAGCTATTGTGGCTGCGGCGTTCCCGCTGGCCGATCAGACGATAACCCGGTGTGTTGTCAGCCGCGGCATAAAGGGTAAGCCTGTCCAAATCCTTTGCGATAGCTTTTGGCATCAGATTCATGCGGCCGCCTTTGCGGGGGATTTTGTGACTCAGGAATTTTCCGGGCCTACTCTTTTTCAGAAACTTACCCTGAGGCGATGCCTTGAGTTGTTCCAGGCTTACCTGCCCGCCCAGACGTAACAGCAGTGCCAGGATATGATCCGGCGTAATCTGGGGGGCAAAAGGTAAACGTGAAAGCAGGGCGTTGGCATGCGGCAACAGGTTGCAGGTGCTTAAGCCCAAAGGGCTGGCGCCGCAGGCCTTGGCCAAAAGACTGAATATTTCCCATTCCTCCTTTCGGTCATACAGGGGCTTCAGCAGGGCTTCGGTGTACTGTGCATAAGGGGTGGCCTGCAGGCTGGTCCAGGAAATCGGATAGTCCGAACGCTCCAGCATATCGGTAGCGGGCAGCACATAGTCTGCCTTCTGCGCTGTTTCATTCATGTAGATATCAATACTGACGCATAGCTCCAGCGCATCCATTGCTGTGTCCAGGTCATTTCCGGGAATCGAGTGCAAGGGGTTGCCCGCGCACACAAACAGGGCGCGAATGCGATCCGGTCCAGTCTGTGTGATTTCTTCAGGCAGTGCCGCACAAGGGAAGCAGCCAGCCACTTTAGCGTAACCGTTGACCTGCGTCCGGTCTTCGCTTTCACCGCCAATACCCAGTAGTTGCGTGATTTTGAGTTCGTCAAAGGGGCCTTCCTGAAAGATCAGCCCGCCGCGACTGTCCAGATTGCCGCTGATCAGGCTGATACCCTGAATCAGCCAGTAACACAAGCTGCCAAAGGGACCCATATTGATACCGGTTGACATGTAAAGGCTGGCAACCGGGGCGTTGAGGTAATCATCGCAAAGGGTTTGCAGCGACGATTCCGGGATGCCGGTAAGCACCGCGCATTGGCGCACAGACCACTGTTTACCCACATTCAGGAATTCTTCAATATGCTCTGCTTTTTGCTTGAGCGCATCAATGTCATACCGGGCTCGCCGCACCACTTCACCCAGCAATGCCAGCAGTAAATAGACATCTGTACCCGGGCGAATGAACTGATGATGTCCTACCTTACGTGCGGTTTCTGTGCGGCGTGGATCAATCATATAGACTTTGCCGCCGCGTGATTCAATGGCCTGCAAGCGGCCAATGGCATTCGGTATCTGCAGGAAGGACATTTGGCTCACGACGGGATTCGAGCCAAGACAGATGAGCAAATCGGTATGATCAAAATCGGGTACCGGATGCACCATCGACAGGCCATACATCTGGGTCGAGACAAAGAGTTTATTGTTGGCATCGATTGAGTGCGAAGAAAACAGGTTAGGCGAATCGAGGGATTTCATGAAATCCTGGGAGAACAGGATGCTCTTGAAATTAAAGTAGGTCGGGTTACCCGTATACATCGCCAATGAACGGGGGCCGTAGTTTTTCTTCAGGGATTTTACCTTGCTGCCGATTTCCTGCAGTGCCTGCTCCCAGGAAATTTCCTGCCAGCCGCTTGCTGTGCGCTTCATGGGGCTGTTGACGCGATCGGGGTCGTGGTGCAAAGCCTTGAGCGCGTTGGCCTTGATGCAGGCATAGCCCTTGGACACAGGGTGGGTTTTGTCAGGCTTTATGGAGAGTACCTGCTGGGAGCTTTCGTCTATGGTGACGTCAATCCCGCAGTGCGCTTCACAAATGCGACAGTAGGTTTTTCTTGTTTTTTCTGTCATCTCGCAATTCTCCTTGAGCTGGCGTTCGATCTATTGAACAATAATTACCCTCTACCAAGCAAGTGCTTGGTAGAGGGTCGCCAGTTTTGAAGGCGAAACCGTCCACATAATGAGAACGAGAGTCGGAACATGTTGGATCAGCTATTGTCCTGGTATCAGGAGCCAATGCTTCTGAAATTTCCTGTCTACACCATGCTACTAAGTGTTGGCGCTTTTCTGTTGCTGGCTTTGCCATGGACCCTACTGGCCTGGTTTGATCCACCCTGGGCGCGCCCTTACAAGGCGCAGGACAAGCCCTTCGAAGTCCGGCGCTATATTGGTAAGAACCTGCGCTTGATCGCTGGTAATTCTACTTTGGTTTTGCTGATATTTCTGGCGGCATGGCCGGTCGTGAGGTTGTTTGGAATTCACGATGGTCCGCGTCCACCCTGGTATGAATTTGTCTGGCAGATCACCTTGTTTTTTATACTGGACGATTTTCTCTATTACTGGATGCATCGCAAAATGCACGAGAACAAGTGGTTGCTGAAAAATGTGCATTCGGTGCATCATCAGGTGCGCAATCCTTCGGCAATTGCCGGAAACTACTTTCACTGGATCGAGCTGTTGTTTACGGCGGGGCTGGTGCTGGTCGGGCCGATTCTCCTGTCCAGTCATATCGAGGTCGTTTATGTGTGGTTGTTTCTGCGTCAGTGGCAGGCTGTGGATGGGCACACCGGTTATCAGTTCCGCTGGAACCCCTTAAGCTGGCTGCCTTTCTATCATGGTGCCAAATTTCATGATTTACATCATGAAACCTACAAGGGCAACTATGCCGGGTTTTTTCCGATTTGGGACCGTGTGTTCGGCACCGAGACCCGACCGGGCCGCAATGTCTGAAGTGCAAATGCGTTTTAAGCATTTCGTTCGGATGACTCTGTGCATGGAAAAGTTTGTTGCTGTTTTGGCCGTCAAAGCCATGCTCAAGCCGTGTTAAGGTGAATCAACGAACCGGGAACTGGTATCCCAAATAAAGATAACATCCATCTGAGGCTGGCAAGAGGAACACACCATGAATCACTCTACTCATCGGGGTGTTGCGACGAAAAATTATCCGCCGGGCCCGAAGGGGCATTGGTTGCTGGGCAGCCTGCGACCCTATTCACTCGAACCCATTGAATTTTTGCAAGAGCAGACGGAGCGCTATGGCGCCTTTGTGCATTTTAAACTCGTCCACAACGATGCCTATTGCATTACGGATCCCGAGCTGATCAGGGAAGTATATTTGAATCAGCACACCAAGTTCGTCAAGAACCGTTTCTTCTGGGGGCATGTCACCGAGATTTTCGGACGAGGTCTGTTAACCAATGAAGGCGAGTCCTGGAAGGTACAGCGCAAGCTTGCTGCTCCTGCTTTTCAGAGACGTTCAATCTCCTGTTATATGGCATGTATGCGTGATTTTACCGAGGCCATGTTGAATGATTGGCAGGACGGGGAAAAACGATCCCTGCATGATGAGATGATGCGCGTCACTGCCGACATTGCCGCGAAAACGCTGTTTGATAAGAGTCTGGATCAGGGTGGGCAGCGCATTCTGGAAGCGGTGCATCGCATTGAAGAGCAAATACCGATTCGCCTGCGTCGCCCGTTCTTTTTCATCGACAAGTTGCCGCTTAAAAACAATCGTATTTATCACGAAAACCTGAATATTCTGGATGAGGAAATTCACGCATTTATCGAAGCGGAGGCGCACAGCTCCACTCCCTCCAATACCTTGTTGTCGATGTTGATGAGTGCGCGTTATGAGGATGGTTCCGGCATGAGCCGGCAACAATTGCGAGATGAAGTGATTTCAATCTTTCTGGCCGGACATGACACGACTGCCATCTCGCTTTCCTGGACAGCGTATCTGTTGTCCGGACACCCTGCCATCAAGGAGCGCATGCTGAGCGAAATTGATACTGTTCTGGATAATCGAAGCCCCTCCTTTGAAGATCTGGCACAGTTAAGGTTTACCCGCAATGTATTGAAAGAGTCGATGCGGCTTTATCCTGCGGCCTATATGACCGGCCGGGATGCCTATGAAGATGTGGACATTGGTGGCTATACCATTCGCAAAGGGTCCATGGTGTTTATTTCGCCTGCCGTGATGCATCGCTTGCCCGAATACTTCCCGGAACCCGATGTTTTTAATCCGGACCGCTGGGACACGATCGATGAGCGTGCATTGCGTTTCGTATACATCCCGTTTGGTGGTGGTCCAAGGGTGTGCATAGGCGAACATTTCTCAATGATGGAAGCTATGACCCTGCTGAGTATGATTTACCAGCGATTTGATTTGCAGTATGCAGGTAAAGCGCCCGAAGGGGCGATGTTGTCGGCGACGATGGTGCCACGCCAGGGGATGCCGATGTGCTTTAGCAAGCGAATCCGGATCAAAGAATCCGACACCATGAGCCCTGCGATGATGCAGGAGAACTTGTAGAATCAGGCTTCAGGTCCTGACAGATTGACGACGAAGAGTGTTCTTGAGAATCATCCGACTTGATCCGTATCGATCCCTATTTTTTCAATGTCTGCTATGCTTCATTCTGATTGCTATAAAGCTTGAATGGAGGTTCATGGGTTGTCGGGTATTTCGCGCGGAAAAAGGTATTGTTTGCTGTTTTTACTCGTCGCCGTCAGTTTGCCGCTCCTGGCTCGCGAAGACTGGCAACAGGAAACCCTGATCATTTGCTCCGAAGATGCGGGTTGGCCGCCATATAGCTTCGTATCACCCGACGAAAATGCAAAATTCAGCGGCTTTAGTCACGATCTGTTTGAGCGGATATTCACCGCCCATGGCATTGAATACCTTGTTGAAATCAAACCATGGAAACGCTGTTTGCAAGAGGGCATAGCAGGTCCGGTGCACCTCGTTCTGGATGCGGCAAGTAATCCTCAGCGTGCCAGGGACTATTTGCTTACCGAGCCGATCTACTCGTTAAAACCCGTCTTTTTTACGGCCAGAGAACATGCTTTGGCCGTACAAAAGAACGTATCCATTGATCAACTCAAGTCGCTCATTGCGTGTGGGCAGAAAGGTTATACCTATACCAATTTTGGTTTTGACAATAGTCTGGTTCCTCGGGTGTCCAAGGATTTGCCTAAATTACTGGATCTGGTGCGGCTGGGACGCTGTGATGTTGGACTGGGCAGAGATGAAATACTAAGGGCCGAGCTCAAAAACTATGAATGGCCGGATCAGTTTTATATCAGCGAGATTCCCGACACTGCGCTTGAGCCGTTTTATTGGATGATCAACCGGAAATTCGATTTTGCGCCCGCACTCAAAAAACATATTGATGAGCAGGTGCAGCGGATTTACCAATCGGGTGAAGCCGAGTTGCTGTTAAACCGCTATTTCTAGTTATCCTGATTCAACCGAGTTTGAATCGAAGGGCTCACAGCACACCCATTTCCCCTAAATGTGGAAGCCAGTCTTTTACGCAGTCTAGTTATAGCAAAAGGGTTTAAGCCACGCTGAACCCGGGTTCTGGATCGCTGTCTGAAAAGAGCTTACCTTACCAGGAGTCAGACAATGAAACGTTTTTACCTTCCGATACTTTTTAGCGCATTTTTTTCGCCCCAAAGCTTTGCCGAGGGCCAGGCCGACCGACAAAGCGAGGCGGGCTATGGTAACGATGCAGAGATGATGCACATGATCGAAATGGTACATCAGAAACATGGTCCCACCGCAGCAGGAGTAAACGGGGACACGATGCATAAAGGGCAAGACCATCCTCGGCATCACAGCAAGCATCATCAGGGCAGAGCGCATTACGAGGAATTTAATGACAGAGCGCATCAACGTAAGCGGATTATTTTTGGCGGTAACAATTAAGTCAGCAGAGCCCTTGTTAAACATGCGCCATATGTGAGCAATAGAACAGCGATGAGAACCGATGAGTAGTGAGTCCGAGTCCAACAGCACAAGCGACCAACTGAATAAAATCACCGTGTTCTATGATGGTGCATGTCCCACCTGCGTGCGTGATCGCGCTGTCTACGAGCGCTTTTGTGGGGGGAAGAGCACTGAGGTCGAATGGTGTGACATTACCGGTAAGGACGATGCGCTGAGCGAGATTGGTATTGATCCGGGTCTGGCGATGCGGGAGCTGCACGTGCGTACCGGAAAAGGTGCGATTGTGAGTGAAATGGACGCCTACATCTTGCTGCTAGAGCGCAGTATCTGGTTAAAACCATTGGCGTGGCTGCTGTCGTTGCCCCTGATTCGCCCCGCAGTTGCACGCATTTACCACTGGAGTGTGGGGCGCCGACTGTCACGTACCGGGCGAATTTGAGGTGTTCGCAGATTCCGGGACTTACTTGTGAATACGCTGCAACACCATCACAAGCGGGGGCACAAAGCACAGACTCACAAAGGTAATCAGGCCAATCAATTCCATGCCAACCAAGCGCTCGCCTTCAAATTCCAGTAGTGGCAGGCTCCAAACGCCTCCCAGACCCATGGTGAGATTGGATACAATCATGCTCATGGCGAGCAGACGGCCCCTTAAATCGGTGCTGACCAGATCTGTCAGAATCATCTGCAAGGCCGGAAAACGCATGGATCCGCCAAACATTGTGATCGCAAAAGATAAACCGATAAATGGTGCAGAAAAGACTTCCAGCGTCACGCCCAGAAGACTCAGTGCCATAATAATCGAACCCGCAGTGATCAGGCTGACGCCAAATTCGCGTTGCATCAGTTGACGCGCCAGCACGTTTCCCAGAATGGCGCCAACACCGCCCTGCATGTAGCACAGCCCGATGGCGGTCGTACTCATGTCGAAGTTCGATACCAGAAAAACGCTTAGATTAGGTACAAAACCAAACAGGCCGATAAGCATAAAGAACTGGATGGCGAACACGACTTGGATACGCCTGTTGCGCCATAGCGCCAATAGCTGAATGTATTGTCGTCCGATCGAGTGCTCTTTGGTGCCCGAAGATACCTGCATGCTCGTGAGTCCGGCGACACAAAGAAGGCTTAAGGCGGCCAAGGCATAGAAAGGCAGGCGCCAGGAGTACAAATCTCCCAGCCAGGCACCAATAGGTACCCCCATGACCGAAGCGACCGGAAAGGCGAGCGTCAGGGTCGAGATCGCTCGTACTTTGGCATTGTCGTCAAATTCGTCCCCGGCAAAAGCAAGCGCATTGGGTAATACCAGTCCGCCAAACACGCCTGATAAAATGCGAAACAGGTACATCTGCTCAAGATTGCTTGCCATTGCGCATCCGAGACAGGACAGCGCAAATCCGGTACCCAGAAACAGCAGCATGCGTTTTCGCCCGAAGCGGTCTGAAAAAGGCGCCAAAAAAAAGGCAGAGATGGCTGCAGCGATAGGATAGATAGAGACCAGCAAACCGCTCTCCGTGAGGGGCATATCAATTGCTTTCGCAATGTCGCTGCTGAGAGGCACCATCATCAGGTGATCCATTTGCACCATAAAACCGAGCACAAACAAAAGCCAGATCGACAGTGAAGAGGCTATTTTTTTCATTTGGTGCTTACTGCGGGCATGTGCCACGAGGCGAATCTATCGCAATCCGCCAGCTGAAGTTGCTTGAAGTTGGAGGTGATGGGCATGCGGGCTTCCGTCAAGTTGGGGTTCGGAATCTAAAGCATTGCCGGTAAGAAAGAAATGGCGAAAATGAAAAGCAGCGTTGCGGTGATCGAAAATGCAGGTGGCCTGGCTTGCGATCAATTGTGTGCCGGCAGACTCAGTTGAAATTATGTGAGGCCAGAGTTGGCCATGGCTTGGCCTCTTCCAAAGCGTAGGCAGTTTCAAGCAGCAGATCTTCCCTGCCAAGATTGGCGCTTAGCTGAATACCGAGGGGCAAACCGTCGGGGCAAAATCCCATCGGCAGCGAAATGGCCGGGCTCCCGGCGACATTTGCCAGCGGCGTGAAGCCGACATAGGCACGCAGACGCTCAAACAGTAAGTCAAAGGGAACTTCTGGGCTGAGATACTCCAAAGGCGCCGTACAGCGACTCAGTACCGGGCTCAGTATCAGGTCGAAGTGCTCGAAAGTACTCAAGTATTGGCGGGCTTCCCGGCGCAGGCGGTAGAGAGCCATTGGGGTTCGGAGCATTTTTTTACGATAGAACTGTGACAGACCTTTGCTCAAACCATCCAGTCTTTCTTTGTCGAAGCCCCCGCCAAATGCCAACCTTCCGGTGTGTGTGACCATAAAGGCCATCATTGCCCAGTACAGTGGAAAATCTTGTGCAAAGTGTTTAGACACAGGCATTTCGATGGGTTCAATGGTGTGCCCCATATCGGCGAGTAAATGGGCTGTGTGTTCCAGAGTCTTTAGATTCGGGGCGTCTGTTGGTTGTCCGGTAACGGATTGCGTTAACAAGGCGATTTTGAGCTGTCTTTTTCCCGGTGAAACAATCAGTGGCAGTCGCGGTAGCTTGGGATTCTGATAATGGGTTTCCGCCAGGTAGTGAAAATAAGCGGTGTCGCGAACACTGCGGGTCAGTACGCCCTCACTTACCAGATTGATTGGCAACGCGCGTGCTGCCAATGAATTGATATGCCTCCCACGACTGGGTTTCAGTCCGACCAGTCCGCAGCAGGCGGCCGGAATTCGAATCGAACCGCCGCCATCATTGCCATGTGCAATTGGCACTACTCCAGAGGCAACCAGGGCGGCTGCGCCGCCGGACGATGCGCCTGCTGAAAACCCCGGATTCCAGGGGTTACGTGTCGCTTCTTCGTGGGCAGGTTCAGTGGTCGCGTTAAAACCGAATTCGGGTAAGCTGCTTTTGCCCAGAACATTGAAGCCCAGCTCGCTGAATTGCCTCGCATAAGGGTCGTGCCGTTTCTCAATGCCGGGAGTGACCGCGGCACTGCCAAAACCGGTGGCAAAGGCCTGCGTTGGCAAATTATCCTTGATGAAGGTGGGTAAACCCGAGAACAGTGCGTTGTCCTCCGGACTTGCGCTTTCGGCCCGTTGCATGGCCTGATCGAAGTTTTCCGAACGGTAGGTCGGCATGGTCAGGGACAATTGTTCGGCACGCTGAATACTGGCCGCAATCACTTCCCTGGGGTGCACGTCCCGTTTGCGAATACGCATTGCAAGCTCGACGCAATCGCTGTCCCCCAAGGCGTCGTCGGAAAAGGTATGAACAGGGTGTTGATCAGGCATAGTATCGAGGACTTATGTTGGTATCGGTTAATGCAGGAGTGCGAATGTTAACGCAGCGCAAGGCATGACGGGCTCATAACAGGGTATTTGTCAGACATCCTTGTGTTCTTCTATGCTGGTGGGCTGGGGTTCTTGTAGCCCTGCTGGCGTGAGGGGTCCATCTTTTCCGCCCTCATCCTTTGTTTCAGCAGCAGGCCGATTCTGGTCATGGCTGCCTGTGGTTCTATGTGACCAATACCATTGCAGGGCAACAACCATTGCGCTGAGCCCCAGAAACAGCCAGAGGTATTCCGACACGATGGCCATGACCACAGCAAGGCCCAGCATAAAAATTCCAAGTAGCGCTAGCCTGACATGAATACCCAAACCGTCTGCATACGCTACCAGCCCGAGAACGACGATATTGAACAGCGTCGCCTGCCGATTATTGATAACATCGCCATACTCAAAAATAAATATGACCAGCAGGGCCAATGCTGCCCCCAGCCAGTGCAGCAGGTGCTTACCCGTGCGACTTGCGTCTTGCGTCATGGTGGCTGTGACAGCGAAGATCGTCGCGAATATGACACAAAGGCCGATCCAGTAGTAATTTCCAAATTCCGGAAGCCACTCACTCAATCCAAGCACTAACAGAATGAAGCAGAATAGTGCGACGGGAATATGGGAAGACATCGGTTTAGGCGCTTGCGTCATTTGGTAATCCTGATGCTTGACGATGGATGTGTAAGATTTTTATCGCTAACGATCTAAGGCTAACAATATCGCCGGTAATTATTGGCTGCCGTTCGCCAACTGTCCAGTCGCAAATCTGTTGGGTGTTAATTCCGGTGCGCGATCAGGCGGGTTAGAGCAGAAACAGCGAGGACGCTTTTAGTCACGCTTTCCCGCCGCCAAGTGCCCCCGGGCTTTTTTCTCTGCGTTGACGTTACCTGAGACGCCATATGACGATATTGGTATTCGGGTCTTTCAAAGTGTGGTGTCTGCACGCTTATTCGCGATCGATTCCTTCAGTTTCTACTACACTAAAGGGATTGAATCTAACTCGGTAGTATTTGGGCGGGCTCCTGGTGGCGCTGAAATCAATTATCAAGCCTTTCTACAAATTCATGAATCGCCTGACTTACTCTTCGAAGTTTGGCGTCATGATGCTGTTGTTTGCTGTGCCTCTAGTGATTCTCCTTTCAAAGATATTCCTGAGTTCAAGTCTCGAATTGGAGCAGGCGCGCCTCCACAATCAGGGCGTGGAAACGCTTCAGCGTTCACATGCATTGATCGGTAAGCTCGAGCAATGGCGCGATATTGCGATTCTGGATTTTGTGTCGTCGGACCCCGAGATCAAACAACTTTTTGAAGAGTCAACGCAGGCGCTCGAACAATCGTTGCAGCAGACAGAAATCTATTTGCGTTCCGAGGGACAGGAAAACGGCGCAATGTATCTTCAAAAGCTCCAAAAGCGCGTCAATTCACCGTCCATTGCAGCGGGTATGGAAGGTGTCAGTATTGAAATCATGTTCGATAATGTGCATCGCTACATTGAGGAAGCCAATGATTGGCAGCGGCAACTTGCGGCACTTTACGGGCTTTTGGGAGTGCAGGATCAACAGACATACAGTGTGATGAATCTGGTGCTCTACGATACCGGCGATGCCTATGAATCCATGGCACGAGCGCGTGTTTTTGGTTCCTTTTATCTCTCAAGCGGTTTTATCGATTCCAGTGGCATCTATGTGGTGGATAAAACCTATGCAAACCTGGACAAAGAGTCTGAAAAAATTGCGGGTAAACTTAGTGCTCTGCTTCTCACCAGTGGGTCGACTGAATTAAGCCCGGACGTGTTTGTCAAACCGCTTCAAGGCACACTCGATATTTTTGATCAGCAGCTAATTCAAGTGACGTCTCTGGACAGCAATTGGCGCAGCTATTTCAACCAAATTGGAACGCTCCGTGACCAGGCTCGCGAAACGGAAGCGCAATGGCTATTTATGGCTGGCCGATACTTCCGGGACCTAGAGGGTCAGCGGGAGCAGGAGACCCTTGTGCTGGTCGCGCTGACACTGCTGCTGGTGGTCGTGATGATGCTGCTTTTTGCTGGCTTCTTTTACTCGGTCAAAAATACCATTACCCGACTCGTGAATTCCGCCGAAGCCGTGGCCGGAGGAGATCTGGACAGGGTGATGCAGACTCAAACCAGAGATGAACTTTCCCTGCTTGGAAAGGCACTTGATCACATGCGGGAGCAGCTGAAGGCCCGTCAGGTCCACCTGCATCAAATGAGTATCACAGATGGCCTGACCGGCCTGCACAACCGGACGCACTTTGATCAGGTGCTGGAGGCCGAAATCAATAAAGCGGTGCGCAAGCAGTACTCGGTTGCTTTGATTTTATTGGATATCGATCACTTTAAATCGATCAACGACAATTTCGGGCATTTGGCCGGTGATGAGTGTTTAAAATTTGTCGCGCAATTATTGAAACAGTTCGCCAAGCGTGCCAGCGATACGGCGGCGCGTTTTGGCGGTGAGGAGTTCGCCATTATTTTGCCGGATTCCCCGGTCGAGGATTGCTTTGCGATTGCCGAGCAGTTCAGGGAATCCATGCAAAATAGCGAGATTCATTATGGCGATGATGTCATCAAACTGACGGTCAGTTGCGGTGTGACGAGTGTTGTTCCGGCATCGCTTGCAGCGATCCCGGATTTGATCGGAACGGCGGATGAGGCTTTGTACGAAGCGAAGCGATCCGGGCGTAATAGAACCGTCTTGCGCAAGCCCGGAGAGGAACCCATTCCAAAGCATGGCTAGTTTATTTCAACACTTGAATACAGATGCACGGCTGCAGGTGTGGAGCGGTGTTCTCTGGCTGTGCCTGATTTTTTCGTTTCCGGCGCAAGCACTGGTTTCAGAGAACGAGGCCAGAAAACTCGGGGCAGAGCTTACGCCATTGGGCGCAGAGCGTGTGGGTAGTTCAGATGGCCTGATTCCCCCCTGGGATGGTGGTATTACTTCGCCACCGGACGGTTACCAGCCGGGTGACTTTCTGAGGGACCCATTTCCGGAGGAATCTCCGGTTGATGTGATCGATGCCGATAAGATTTCGGCCTATGAGCCGCTATTGAACGATGCACAAAAAGCCCTGTTACGACAGTACCCGGATACCTACCGCATTCACTTATACCCGAGCCATCGCACCCATGCGGTGCCTGAGTGGCTCTATGAAAATACGCGTAAAAACGCAACGCAGGCGATGCTTTCTGACGGCGGCAGTGGCATACAGAATGCCTTTGGTGGTGTGCCATTTCCAATCCCTCAAAACGGTCTGGAGATGATCTGGAATCATCTGACGCGTTGGCGGGGCGTTTACCTGCTACGAGACGAAGCCGAGGCAGTGGTGTTTCCTGATGGCGCGCGAAAGCTGGTGACCGCGGATGTGGAGGTGTTCTTCAACTACTACCGGCCGCGAACGGATCCGAATTCGCTCAACAATATCATGATCTATTACAAGTCGCTGGTGAAGAGCCCTCCCAAGCTGGCAGGCGGCGCCTTTTTGCTGATTGAAACCCTGAATCAACTTAAACAACCCCGCCAGAGCTGGGGCTACAATGCGGGACAAAGGCGTGTGCGGCGATTGCCTCATATGGCTTACGACAGCGCGGCTCTGCTATCAGAAAGTACCCGCACGATCGACGATACGGATATGTTCAACGGCTCGCCAGACAGATATGACTGGAAGATTCTTGGCAAACGTCGGTTGATCGCGCCTTATAACAGCAACCGTCTGGGCTTGCCGTCTGTCAGTTATGATGACCTGCTTACGCCAAACCATCTGAATCCTGAGTACGTGCGTCAGGAAGTGCATCGGGTCTGGGTGCTGGAAGCCCGGCTCAAACCAAGTGCAAGGCATATTTATGCCAGAAGAGTTTTCTATCTGGATGAGGATAGCTGGGGCATTATGATGTCAGAGAATTACGACCGGGAAGGCAATCTTTGGCGCGTCGGGATGGGGCATTCATGGGCCATCTCTGAAGTTAGAGGAGTGATGTCGGTGGTCGACGTTTACCATGATTTGAAAACCGGGGTCTATAACGCGAAGGGAATGCAGAATCACGCGCGAAGACCCGGCACGTTGACTGAGGAGGTTGTTTCGGTTGAACGCTTTACGCCGGCGGCACTGCGTAGTCTTGGCCACCGCTAAATATCGAACATTTTTGTTGGTACCCTCTCATTCGGCAGCTGCCGTTCCGGGAAATTCTCCATAACATATTCTTCAGGCTGACAATGCCCTTGTGCTCCTTGCATTTGCACGTACATGTCGCGTGTTTTCTGCAATCAATTCCGCAAAATACGGCATCAGTGGATCGGGCAAGTCATGTCCCATACCTTCGATGGGTAAATATACCGACTGCGCAATTTTACGGCTGAGATCTTTGGCATTGGCGAACGGGACGAGTGGGTCTTCCTTGCCATGCATGATCAGTGTGGGCGCATCGATATGTCGACAGAGTGAAGCCGTACTTCCTGTGGCCAATATGGCATGCATCTGCCGGATGACACCGCCCGGATGATAGGCGCGTTCATAGTTGGAGCGTATCATCTCGCGCAACTCGGCATCGGATTTCGGATAGGCAGGGCTTTGGATCGATCTCCACATCGTTACCCAGCGGGCAATCGCCTCTTCAGGGGAGTCGGTGACGCCTCTGAATCGTGCAAAGTGATTCAGTACTGAAAGCCGGGGCAAAGGTTGGCGTGCCGAGTTGTTCGAGGTCATCAGGAGTGTCAGTGACGCGACCCGCGGGGCATACTTGGCGGCGATAATCTGGGCGATCATGCCGCCCATCGAGGCGCCCACCAAATGCACCCTTCGCAAGCCGAGCGCGTCGGCGATGCCGACGGTGTCGTGTGCCATGTCATGCAGCGTATAGCTGGCCGGAAAGCGTCTGCCCAAGCGGTGTTTCAGGAACGCGACGCGTGTGTCGATGGTATGGAGAGTTTTCAGTTTTGCGCTTAGACCAATGTCCCGGTTGTCGAAGCAGATGACCCTAAACCCATCTTCGGCCAGCGTTGAAAGCAGTGCGTCGGGCCAGTTGGTGAGCTGGCAGGCGTAGCCCATGATGAACACGATGGGCTCCCCTGTTTCAGGGCCTTGTTCCCTGACACAAAATTCAAGGCCATTGGCTGCGACAAAATATTCTCTGATTTTCATGCCTGATTTGCCTCGTTCTGAGGATAAGCGTTGGCGCGTTCAAAGGTACCTAAATCGTTAAACGGCACGCCGTGTATTTTCATTGCCCGGTGGGCTTTGCGTGCGCTTAACTGGCGTATGTAGAAAGGTTCTCCCACGACAAAGTGGTGGATGGCATGGGTGCTGCCAAAGTTAAAACAGAACAGTTGCAGGGGCCACCAATACCAGGCATTCAACACCTGTGTTTGTTTCAGCAACGAATCGACATTGCCGTAGTAGTGCATGCTTGAGCTGATCATGATCAGACAGAAGGATCTCAGATAGTGAGGTGCGATGAGTATCACAACCAGAGGATTGATGATCTCCATTGCTGCAATGATTTCAGGTCCCCAGCCTGGCAATGTTCCGACCGGAGTGAGCAGATTCACCAAATGAAAAATCAGGAAGGTATACCAGGCGAGGATGCTTAGAACACCAAATGGGAAATAGGCGAATATCAGGCGCAAGCAACGCCTGGCCTTATTCTGTTTGTCGCCCCGGATGATTTTAACAAGGTTGCCAACCAGGGGGTCGATCATCACCAGCCAGCGCAAGGGCGAGTAGCGCATGCCGTTACCAATGCCGCGCTCTTCGAGATCGGCAGGGGTGCCGGAGCTTTTGTGGTGCAGTAAGTGCAGATGCCGACGAATCCATGGATTGATGGTTCCGGGGCGGCATACCCAGACGCCCAGCATCATCAGGTGGTGCATGGCTTTGTTGTTCTTGAAATATTGCCAGTGAATCAGGTCATGTTCGAGTTCATGCAGTAAAGAGCTGGCAAGCGCCACCAGAATGATGCAGCTCAGCGCGTGAATGTGTCCGCCCAGATAAGCCCATCCACTCAACAGAATAAGGGAGATGCTGAGCATGAAGATGCCGAATCCGATGGTATTGGTATGCCTGAGCCAGGGCATACGATTGCGCCATTCATCGCCACTTTCGCGAATGGCCATTCGGATCTGCGCGATACGTTCCTGTTCGTTCGAAGCTGTTTGGTGTGTATCCATAGCGATAATCGGTTGTCGTGAGTCGGTTCTGACAGTATGCTCCATTTATCTCTTTAGGCCATAGTTAATTTTAAAAATGGCCAATTAGGACAGTATGTGTGTCCGCGTCGTTTTAGAAAAATGGTGTGCAGGAACGGTGAAGAGAAACAGTGAAGAGTAACGGTTAAGAGAAACGGTTAAGAGAAACGGTTAAGAGAAACGGTGAGAAGAAACGGGTCGGTCTCTTGGGGAAAAGTTGCGAGGGATTTTCGCTGAAGGAGAAAGACATTGGCACAGCAAAGCTATCAGGATGCAGCGATATTTCCGGGTTCTGAACTGGAGCTGATTCGGCAATTTATGCACAGTGAAGGCATTGCAGATCAGGCCTGGACGCTGGGTAGTGGCCTGGATCATGTGCGTTTCGATGTCATTGGTAGTGCCATTTCCTGGCACCAGTTCGACACGATCTACAGAAATGTCTATCGTTTGGCACAGCGGCCGGGACTGGGGATTGATTTCGGCTTGTCGCTGAATCTTTCGCGCTGGGGCGTTCTGGCTGCCGGTCTGCTGTGCGCAAATACCTTGGGGCATGCACTGGCGATTGCCTATGATTACCGGGCAATTCTGCGCAGTCGATTCTCCATGTCTGTCGCGTCAAGTGGCGATGTGTTTCTGATTCATCTTGAGCATCAGAAGGCGCTGCGATTTCCGGTGGATGAGGTGTTTGGCTATGAGGTCTTTCTGGGGAGTCTGAAAAGTCAGATTTCCCAGCTTCTGGGGCGGCCAACGCGCTTTCTAAAACTGGAGCTGCCCTTTGCTCGTCCTATTCATCATAAGAGCTATTTAAAGGTTTGCGAGCAGGCGCCGGTTTTCGATGCACCACACGCCTGTATCAGTCTGCCCCTGGAGAGTATAGAGCGGCCGTTACCGATGAAAAATCGGGTGTCGAGGGCGGCTGCACTGGCCCAGTGTCGGGATGAGCTGGCGCGTATCAAACGTGCGCAGGCTGGTGACATCGCATTTGTATGCAGTGCAATTCTGCGACAATATCCGGTCATGCAGATGCCGTCTCTTGACCGCGTTGCAGAGCAATTGACGGTCAGTCCCAGGACCTTGCGACGAAAATTGTTGGCGGCCGGAACGTGTTTCCGGGAGCTTTGTGACCGGCATCGATTTCAGCTGGCAGAGGCCCTGTTGTCCGAATCCGGGGCACCGATTCAGGAACTTGCCGGGCAGTGCGGCTTTAAGGACGAGGCGGCTTTTCATAAAGCCTTCAGGCGTTGGACAGGACAGACACCGGGAGATTATCGCCGTATGAAGGCTCAGACTTCTGTAAATTCGCTCGCCGGGAGCAGCATAAAGCATGATTGATCGACCCGATTTAAGAACATTGCCAGGCTTTCGGGACATTCAGGCGCTTCCGGTTCTGTCCGTGCTTGACGCGCTGGTAAACAGCCTTGAGAAATCTTCGGCTGCCGTGCTGCGTGCCGCACCTGGCGCCGGAAAAACGACCTGCGTGCCTTTGGCCTTGTTGGGGTCAGATTGGCTTGCGGACAAGAAAATCCTGATGCTCGAGCCAAGACGCTTGGCGGCCAGAAATGCTGCCGTGCGTATGGCTGAATTGCTGGGGGAGCAGGTCGGCGAAACCGTCGGCTATCGGGTGCGTCTGGAGACCCGGGTCTCCAAAATGACACGCATTGAAGTGGTTACCGAAGGGATTTTGACGCGCCTACTGCAGGCTGATCCCGCGCTTGAAGACTATGGGCTGGTCATTTTTGACGAGTTTCATGAGCGTCATTTGGATGCAGACTTGGGCTTGGCGCTATGTCTCAAAGTGAGGCAGTGGTTTCGCAACCCGGAAGAAAGTGCGTGTCCGCTCAATTTGTTGGTGATGTCGGCAACCCTGGACAATGATCGGGTGGCAGAAATATTGGGAGACACAGGGCAGCCCGCTCCAGTGGTCCAGAGTGAGGGGCGACAGTTTCCGGTTTCGTTGTATTACAGCGCACCATGGCAGGCAGGAACACCCATCGTTCCAGAGGTCGTCGCCTGTCTGCGTCGGGTGTTGGAACAGCATGCTGGCAATTTACTGGTGTTTTTGCCCGGACAGGCTGAGATCAAAAAGTGCCAACAGGCCTTAATGGAAATGGATGCTGTAAAGCCCGGAGGCGACACTATGGTTGCGCCTCTCTACGGTGATCTGAACCTGGTAGAGCAACGCAAGGCGATACAGCCGTGTACGGACGGCAAACGAAAGGTTGTACTGGCCACGCCCATTGCTGAAAGCAGCCTGACCATCGAAGGGATCACCGTGGTCATCGATTCGGGGTTGGCACGGGTGCCGCAATTTGATCCCAATACCGGTATGACCCGATTGCAAACCTGCCGGATTTCGAAGGCGTCCAGCGAACAGAGAGCCGGTCGGGCGGGGCGCATGTCGCCGGGGCATTGTTATCGTCTGTGGTCTGAAACACAGCAGAGCCAATTGGTGCCTTTCGCAGAACCCGAAATCACACAGGCGGATTTGGCCCCTCTGGCTTTGCAGTTGATGCATTGGGGGGTGGATGAGCCAAGCGAGCTGAGCTGGCTGGATCAACCGCCGGCGGGCACCTACGCCCAGGCGATGTCGTTACTTCAGCAGTTGGGGGCGGTCGAAAAAGACGGAGGGCGGGATCGAATTACTCCGCATGGTCAGGCGATGGCCTGTTTTCCGGCACATCCGCGACTGGCCCATATGCTTCTGATATCCAGCGGATTAGGGTTACAGGATTCCGCCTGTGCATTGGCGGCATTGCTCTCTGAAAGAGATCTTTTAAGCCGTGAAGACGCCGACATTGGGGGAAGCGATATCTCACTGCGTCTTGCCATGCTGGAAGCTGACAAAGATGGCAGGGCGGATACCGGTGGTCGCCGTCGAACGAACACTGCCGTAGGCAGGGTGCTGAAGTATGCGCAACAGTTCAGGGCTACGTTGCGCGCCTCAAATACTTCACATGCACAGTCCCTTTGTGATGAGACTGACTTCAGTCCGGATCAGGAGCCCGGATTACTACTCGCGTGTGCCTATCCTGATCGTGTGGCTCGCCGCAGATCAACGCAGGCGCCGGATTACCAAATGGCGAATGGCCGTGCAGTGCAGCTGCAATCGCATGACCCCTTGCAGAAAGAGGATTGGTTAGTGTGCGCTCACGTATCGGGTCAAAAAGGTTATTCAAGTGATCGCGTCTATTTGGCAGCCTCTCTGGATGCCCATCTGTTTGATCAGCCCCCTCTGCAAGCATTGCTAAGCGAGCGCGAAGTCGTCGCGTGGGACAACGTGCAGCAGCGCCTTGTGGCCGAGCAATGTCGTCATATCGGGTCAGTGACAGTTTCAAGAAAAGTGATGGAGAAGATTGACCCGGCGCAGAAAACCGAAGCATTGCTGGGGGTTGTGCGCAGCCGGGGACTGGGCATCCTTCCCTGGTCGGATGCGCTCAATAATTGGCGTGCACGCGTTGCTTTATGTCGGGGGTTGGCAACTCAGTGCGGATCGCAAGCAGACTGGCCGGACTTGTCTGATGAGGCGCTTTTGGCCTCTCTGGATCAGTGGTTGGCGCCGTACCTGTCTGAGGTCCGACAACTCAAGGACTTTTCAAAGCTCGATCTTGCCGCGATTCTGAAAGCCATGTTGCCCTGGCCATTACCTTCAAAGTTGGATGAACTTGCGCCGGTCTCGATGACGGTGCCCTCCGGCTCAGCTATCAGGATAGATTATACGCAGCAGCCGCCCGTGCTGGCGGTGCGCTTGCAGGAAATGTTCGGTTGCGACTGTTCGCCGGCGGTCGCGCAGGGCAGGGTGCCTCTGATGTGCCACCTGCTCTCTCCGGCACAGCGGCCATTGGCGGTGACGCAGGATCTGGAGAGTTTCTGGCGCAATGCCTATCCGGAAGTGAAAAAAGAAATGAAAGGGCGTTACCCGAAACATTACTGGCCCGATGACCCTCGTGTGGCGCAGGCGACCCGACATGTAAAATCCCGAATGTAGTTTTCGAGGGATAAAACAGGCCTTGGATGGCAATCAATGCTAAAGTCCGCGCACGCCGACAACAACCTATCAAGCGCCGGGATTAAGCCACAATGTCCGTATTATTTGAAGAAATCGATAGCCAGCCCTCTGCCCTGGGAGAAATCTCTCTGCGGCGAAGGCGTATTCCGGTGCTGGGTGAGCGAGATATCTATGAAGTGAAGCTCGGCGATGAGTTCTTAATGTCGAGCATGTTTGTGGAGGCAGAAGAAGCCTTGTCCAGACTGGGACTCGCATCCGTAAAGGGCGAGCAATTGCGGGTCGTGGTGGGAGGTCTTGGCCTGGGATATACCGCTGTTGAAGCGCTGAGAGATACACGTATCGAAGAACTTCTGGTCGTTGAAGCGCTCGATACGGTGATTGATTGGCACCGCCGCGCCTTGGTGCCGCTGGGCCGGATTCTCAACGAGGACAGCCGAAACCGCTATGTTCATGGCAGTTTTTTTGATCTGGCTGTGGCGCCTGACTCCGGCTTTGATACGGCCAACCCCGGCAAACAGTTCGATGCCATTCTGCTGGATATTGACCACTCCCCGACTGAATTTCTGAACCCCGCCAATGCAGGTTTCTATACCCGGCAAAACCTGAGCCTGATGGCCGAGCAGCTAGTGCCCGAAGGTGTCTTCGCCATGTGGTCCCAGAATCTGCCGGAACCGGAGTTTGAGGGTTTGCTCGACTCAGTATTCGACACAGTGACTTCGCATGTGGTTTCGTTCTTCAACCCTTTTCAGAATTGTGAGTCGACCAATGCCGTTTACGTCTGTGTGAAATAGACCCTTCGCATTCGTTCGCATTTTCCCGGGGAGTTGAAAGGCAGCACCACAGGTATAGGCTTGGCTCACAGCCCTAATAACCGTTAGCGCAAGCTCTCTTCAAGAAAGGTTGAGAATCTCTGCCAGGATTTTTTGTCAGCCTGTTCCTGATAGCGCTCGGAGTCAAACACGGTAAAGGCATGCGGTGCACCACTATAGGTAATCATTTCATGCTGGGCACCGTCAGCCTCGAGCCGCGCGGCAAGATCGGCAAACTGGGTCATGGGAATGGCGGTATCTGCTGTTCCGTGCATCACCAGAACAGGAGCGCTGACCATCTGATAGTCTTGCCCTTCGGGCGTCGACAGGCCGCCGTGAAAGGTTACGAAGCCTTTCAGGTCAGCACCGGAACGTGCCATCTCGAGCACGGCAGCGCCTCCAAAACAATAACCCATGGCGACGGCATTTTTGGTGTTGCCACCCTGAGCACTCGCCGCTTCCAGGGCTCCGCTGAGCAGCGCCCGCATTTTGTTTCTGTCTTTATATAACTCACCGGTATGCTGTCGCTTGTCTACCACTTCCGTCGGGCGTACGCCTTTGCCAAACAGATCGGCTGCAAACACGGAGTAACCCAGTTCGTGAAGCATCATGGCGCGTTTTTCTTCGTAAGCTGTGAGTCCGTCCCAGTCATGAATCAATAACACCAGCGGAGCGTTCTTGCCTGCGCTGATGTAGTAACCTTCGTAGTCATTCCCGTTGACCTGATAGTTCACCGGGGAACCCCCGGCATTCGCGGCGAGTGGCATAAGAATGAAGGTTGCCAAACTGCTGAACAACAGAGATGTGACGCATTTTAGGAACTTGGACATGGTGGTCTCCTTGAAGCTATTCGGGTTGTTTTCGGACATCTCCCAAACTTACGGAACTGGCGCAGATTTGGATGTCGGGAGAGGACAAAAGGGCGCCAGACGACTTCGCTACCAATTGCGATAATGCGCATTTCGTTTACATACATCAAGCGATACAGGTAAGCCTGAAGCTGTGGTCATGGTGAGCAGGCTTCGGCGCGGACCTGATGATAGGGGGTTCCCGTGGATGGCTCGTGCCGGAATTGCTGGTGTTTTCAGACAGGGGCAGCGTACCATGCAAGCTGAACAAGCAAATCACGGATGTAATGATGAATGTCGAAAAAGCAAAAAAAAGAATCGCAAAACAAATCAGGAAAGGCTCCAACGGCTATCCCATGCTTGAAATTGAATACTTCGGAAAAGATTCGAACCGTGCCACTGAGGTGACGATTTCGCTCGCATTGGAAGAGGGTGCTGAACCGCAAGCGCAAAAGTTTGTGAGTGAAATGGACGTTCGGGAAGACGAAACTATTCAATCCACTATCGTGAAAATAATTGAACGGGTGGGGGCAAATACGGTGTCCGAAACCGAAGGGGTAACGCTTATTTAGCGCGCACTGCGCCCCGCGGCAGTTGAGCTGGAATCAGAAGCGGGCCTTTGCCCGCTTCCCGGTTGGATCGGTTCAGGCGACCGAGGGAGCGGCTTCCGTCCGGTTTGAAGCCTGGCTCTGCGCCTGGGCCAGACAGGAAAGAATTGCATTGAAGTTCGCACTAAGTACATCACCGTCTTTCGCAATGCCGCAATAACGTACTCCATCCACTTTTACCTGAACATAGGCCACGGCGCTGGCATCACTGCCCTCGGCGAGCGCATGCTGATCATAGTGTGTAATCTCGATTGTTTTGCCCACATGTTCAGCGAGCGCGCGACAGAACGCCGCGAGCGTTCCTTCTCCGGAGCCCCGGATCTCGAAGTCTTCCGGTCCTGTCTGAATGCGGGCGGTGATGTGCTCATGTCCGGCATTTTTGTCGAGGTGATAGCTATTCAGCCGCAGGCCTCCATCACGTGACATGAAAGTCTCGTTAATCAGACGCCATATTTCCTGGCTGCTCACCTCAGATTTGGTCGATTCAGCATGTTCCTGCACCATTCGGCTGGCCTCTATCTGTAACCAGCGCGGCAGCTGAAGGCCGTAATCCTGCTCAAGGATGTAGGCGACGCCGCCTTTTCCGGACTGGCTATTCACACGAATCACGGATTGGTAATCACGGCCCAGATCTTTCGGGTCGATCGGCAGATAGGCGACATCCCAGATGGCACCGTCCTGCTGTTGTGACAGGCATTTTCGAATGGCATCCTGGTGACTGCCGGAAAAAGCCGTGTAGACCAGCTCGCCCAGCCAGGGGTGCCGGGGGTGGGTCTGAATCTGGGTGCATTCGCTGACGATCCGAACAATTTCATCGGCATTGGACAGATCCAGCTGCGGATCAATGCCCTGACTGTATAGGTTCATCGCCAGAGTGACATTGTCCATATTACCCGTGCGCTCACCATTGCCCATCAGGGTGCCTTCGATTCTGTCAGCACCTGCCATCAGCCCCAATTCGGCCGCCGCAATGGCGCAGCCGCGATCATTGTGCGTGTGCAGGGAAACAATAATGGCGTCGCGGCGATTCACCTGATCACAAAAGGTTTCTACCTGATCTGCGAAGACATTGGGGCCCGCACATTCAACAGTTGCCGGAAGATTGATAATGCATTTGTTGTCCTGATCAGGTTGCCAGACATCGATCACGGCATTGCAGACTTCAATCGCGAAATCCGTTTCGGTGCTTGAGAAACTCTCTGGTGAATACTGGAAACGAAACGCTGTTTCCGGATACCGGGCCGCTTCGGATTTTACCTTGAGCGCCCCCTTGCGCGCGATCTCGATAATCCCGCTTTTGTCCAGGCCAAACACTTTCTCTCGTTGGACAGGGGATGTCGAGTTGTAGACATGTACGATTGCACGCGGCGCGCCTTTGAGTGCTTCATAGCTGCGTTCGATCAGTTCGTCCCGAGCCTGGACCAATACCTGAATAGTGACATCGTCCGGAATCTGGTTTTCTTCTATCAGCCATCGACAGAAATCAAAATCTTCCTGTGAAGCAGAGGGGAAACCGATTTCAATTTCTTTGAAGCCAAGCTTCACCAGTAGTGCCCACATGCGCTGTTTCTGATGCACACTCATTGGTTCTATCAGCGCCTGATTGCCATCGCGCAGGTCAACTGCGCACCAGATCGGAGCCTGCGTGATTTGCCCGGAAGGCCAACGACGATCCTGTTTTTTAATGGCGGGATGGGGGCGATACTTTTGGTGATTGAACTTGCTCATCATGTCATTCCATTCGGTGTTGCCGGGATTGCTTCAACGTTACATCTCAACACCTCCCGAAGGAGGTTGTCACGAGCCGGCTAACCTTGCTTCTTTGCCTTGTGGGCCTGAAAACGAAGCAACCTTTTGAGTGGCTTCCCTGAAGATCAGCAGATTCCCCTGTCGTGAAATGTTGCAGCTCGTGATAGAAACTAATTGTAGGTGATCGGCGGGGGAGAAAGATGGCAAATGTCGTCTTTAATTTGCAAAATAATGGCGATAATGGTTAGCATTAGTCAATTGATTAGCTATATATGCTAATAAAGTATTATTTGGCGTAAGTTGTCGCTAATTATGAGTCCTAAGGAGAGTGCATTGGTTAAGCTGGACCGAACTGATTTTCGTATCCTGGAAGCTTTGCAGCATGATGGTAAGCTCAGTAATCTGGAATTGGCAGACAAAATTGGCCTGTCTCCTTCCCCTTGTGCCCGAAGAGTGAAGGCCCTGACCGAGGCTGGCGTGATTGGCAAAACCGTGACGCTGCTGGATGAAAAGGCCCTGGGGCTGAGCCTGACGGCGCTGATACATATCAGCATGGATCGCCACACACCGGAGCGTTTCGAGGTATTTGAGCAGGCCGTGGCGTCGTATCCGGAAGTTCTGGAGTGCATGCTGATCACGGGTTCTGAGGCGGATTACCTGTTAAAGGTCATCGTCAAGGACATGGAAGCCTATCAGCACTTCCTGCTGGGGCGTTTGACACGTGTTCCCGGTGTGACCGGCGTGCAGTCCAGCTTTGTTATGCGCAAGGTGGTGTATTCAACAGAGCTGCCTTTGAACTAGCAGGCACGCCCTTAGGCGTGCGTATCGGTGATGGAGTTTTGCCGAAAAGTTACAGGCTTGGCGCGAGGTGGAATAGACAACCGCTACCGGCGACGGTAATGGTGTACCGTGTGACGAGTTTGCCGCCTTCTCTCACTTCGAGGCGCTCAATGACGCCTTTGTCGACGAGAAAGTCGAGCATCTGGCCACTCAAATCTTCAAATCTGGCTTTTGCCTTAATCTCGGCCTGGGTTGCCTGTCCTTTCAGTGCATAAAGCGCCTTCAGAACTGATGTTTCCCGTGCGGTAATGGTAGGCAATGGACCGCTGTAGACTGGAAACTGTTGATCCGGAAAGCGGCCACAGACACTCTTGTAGGATTCCTGCAGGTTCGCAATATCCTTGTCTTTGTCTCCGGTCAATTCAAACGCGTGAAATACCCCGGATTCCTTTTTTCTGAAATCGACTTTGGCAAGAAAAATCGGAAGCCCCGTTTCCTGAGCGACATGGTAAAAACCCGTTTTCCATTTTTTAACACCGCCACGGGTGCCTTCCGGTGTAAACAGAAAAAAGACACGCTCATGCTTGTGTCTTTCCACGAACTCCTTAATCATCGCTACCTGTCCCTGACCGCCTGCGTTCCTGTTGATCGGGATTCCGCCAGTCCAGAGGATGAAACGACCAACCAAAGGCAGTCTGCACCAGCTCTCCTTAATGGAAAAATAGATCTTAACATCGGAAAAAATCGCAGCACCGAGGGCGTAAACGATATCCCAGTTGGATGTGTGCGGTGCGGCAATTGTAATGCCAGCACCTTCAGGAGGGTTTTCAATGGCTTTCCAGCCGCTCAGACGAAACCACAGTGAGTAGACCAGCTTGAGTAGGTTTTTGAACAGGAAGCCATCGAAAATGGTTTTATCTCTGATGCGAATGGGTTTGTTTGACATGGGGGGTACAGCTCTGAAAATGATACGGCGGACACTAACCGTTCAAGCATAGCATAAATCTGGAAACGGGCTGGATTTATTCTGTCGTTAAACAGTCTTTCTCTGTAGTGTTTGCGTATCTCGGGCCATACAGGTGCTAGACTTCAGAAGAGCACTAAAAATTGAATCAATCACACCCCCGGGACAAGACTCTATGACATTATTTTTGCGGCGCCTGTGCGTCCTGAGCATTATCAGTTTGCTTTCTGTATCAGCGGCTCATTCCCGGCAGCTGGACCTTGCCGAGCAATATTTCGAAAAGTCGGGTATGGGGCTGATGTTGGATGCGCTGTCGGATTCCATTGCGTCACGCTTGAACTTAAAGCGGCTTGCAGAATCCAACATTGCCCTGCATGCCAAAGCCGGAGATCTGGTCCATGAAGCAGTGGTTGAGATGGATGGCCGACGTTTGGCCTTGGATTATTTGCGCTCGGAAGTCGATCAGGTCAAGCTGGCCGAGACCTATGCCTTTCTGTCATCGCCTTTGGGAGAAAAAATAACCCGCGCGGAAGCCGAAGCGAGTTCACCCGAGGCGCAGCTCGCCATGCAGGAGTTTCGATTGGCCTTGGCCTCCAACCCGGCACCAGCCGAACGTGAACAACTGATCCGGTCTCTGGTCAAAGAGGCGCACATGGTTGAATCCATGATGCAGTTGCTGGAGCGCTTGTATTTAATGGTGTCGGAGATTGCCGAGAAAACGGCAGACGCGGAGCGCGCATTACCATTTGGTGAAATGCTCGGGAAAGAGTGGCGGGAGCTGAAACCGGCCCTGAGAATGCAATTTGAACAGTTGGTGATGCTCAGTGCGCATTTTAGTTACCGTGCTTTAAGTGATGACGAGATCAGGCAGTACGTAGACTTTTTGTCGGAGCCGCGAGGGCGGGTCTACTGGGAGTCCAGCATGCATGTTGTCGACCGTTATCTGAATTTGTTTTTGATGGACTATACCGTGCTGTTGAATAAGGCTGCACGACATGCGTCCTGATCTGAACCGCAGGACCAGTGTGTGAGTTTAAAATGGGTGTTTGGCAAACAGAAATGACGGCTTTACAGCAGGCAATCGACTTCCCTTGGGTGGGTGACCCTGAATTTCGTCAGGAGTTTTTCAATCATAGTCGGCAGTCGAGTGCCTATTTTGTGTTTCAGGAAGGCGTAGAGTGCTTTCAGGGACGGCACGGAAGAGTGCATTTTGCAAGGCAGTCGACACCTTTTGGTCCGATCAATTTTGTGATGACGGATCCGCTTTGTGCTGCTCAGGATATGGCGGAGTTACTGGAGGAGTTCGACCGGGCACAATCCTGTCCGAATATTTACGTTGCCGTCACCCAGGTCGTTGCTGACGCCGTGGCCAAGAGAGGGTATAGCGTGAATCAGGTCGGGGTGGAAAACAGCTTCCGACTGGATACTTTCAGTTTGCGCGGAAAAAAGAAGAAGCAGCTAAGGCACGCCTCCCATTTTGGCGAAAGAACAGGGTGTGTCGTCAGGGAGCTTCCCTGGTCTGATGTGGACGCACAGCAGGTCGAGAATATTTCGTTGGACTGGATACACAGCAAGGTGATCAGCAACCGCGAGATTCGTTACTCCACGCGGCCCGCAGTGTTCGGTGATGAATGGCTGGTGCGCAAGTTTTATTGCATGCACGAGGGCCGGGTCGTCGCCTATGTGTTTTTTGATCCTTACTTTGAGAGCGGCAAGCTAAAGGGGTATTGCGCCAACATCTTACGTGGACGACAGGAAAAGTGCTGGAATGGCGCGCTGGATTTTACGGTTTTGGAAGCGGTCCATAAATTTCGTGAAGAAGGTGTGCCGAGGGTTTCGCTGGGTGTTTCACCGTTCCACAATATCCAGCCTGTCACCCATGAAAAGAAAATTGTTCGATGGATAAGCCAATGGTTTTACGAGCATGGCAATCGCTTTTATGCGTTCAAGAATCTGGCGTATCATAAAACCCGCTATCGTGCTGACGAAACACCGTGGTTCCTGTGCATGAAAGATGTCAGTTTGCTGCGCGCCTACTGGGGCTTGTTGTTCGGTCTGAAGGCACTTGGGAAACAGGAACTGTAGACTCTCTATCATCCATGATCTTTATGACGCAGAGTCATGCCATTCATCGTGTAGCGACAGAGTTGTCACTTCTGAAACAGATCTGGAGAAGTACTGCTCTTTCACCCGCAAGTAACGCGGATCGTTGAAGAACTCATCCATCGTTGCCAGATTCGGAAAGGTTATCGTGAATACACGATTGATGTTGTTCGAGCCCTTGGACTTCAGCACTTTGGAAACTTCAAAGTCGTATCCGAATGCGCCACCATATTCCTCCAGTAATGGAAGCATTGCCTGGCGATATTGCTTGTAACCTTCAGTATCGCTTACGTAGAGACCCATCAATCTTTCCAATGCCATTGTTCGTTCCTTCTTCGCTGTTTGCCCGTTTCCTTGCGTGAATACTTACCAATTTTCTATCTGAAGCATAAAGAAGTGCAAGTTGTTCTGCATCAGGATCGGCCCCAGATTTTTCCGCGTATTGAGCAGGGCCTGAATGGTCATTAAGGTAAAATTGACGCAGTCGACCGGACTGGCGCTCAGATCCTTTTGCTGGCTGGCCACTTCAAAGTTCTGTCGTAGAAGCTGTCGCAATTGTTGAGCGAGTCCGATTGCGAGTTTTTTGCTACTTGCAGGCATTGAGGGCCCCGCCAGGAGCGTGTTGTTGATCATGCAACCGCCCGGGTTTGCCGTTGCCCCGATTTTGTGGCCAAAATGCTTCAGGTAAGCAAGCACAGATGTCTTGCCCTGCAGGTGGGATAGCGGATCCAGTAGAGGCAGGTAGAGTTGCTCGCCGTATCGTTCGAGTGCCTGGTAATGAAGTTGTTCTTTGTTTCCAAATTGCTTGTAAAGGCTGAACCTATTGAGCTTCAATTGTTCTGTCAGAAAACTCACGCTGAGATCGGCATAGCCATGGCGCCAGAACAACTGCATTGCTTCATCAAGTTTTTGTTCCGGATCGAAAGAGAGTGGTCTTGCCATGTGGCCTCATTAGATTCGTTGAACTGCAGGCCTGACGGCCGTTTCTGCCAGGTGTTGATCGGGTCATCTATAGCCTTGAAACAATCTTTCTCACGGGTATTGTTGACCAGTTGTTCTGCTAATACTAGCATAACAGAACGAAAGTTTAGATATTAAGTCAGGTGGATGTAAATTTACGGGATTGCCAAATGAAAATATACGAGGAAAGAATTGCACCAAATGCACGCCGGGTCAGAATGTTCATGGCCGAAAAGGGTTGTCTGGATGATGTTGAGTGGGTGCAGCTGGACCTGAAGTCAGGAGAGAATATAACACCCGAATTCAAGCGTAAAAACCCGCTGGCCAAAGTCCCGGTGCTGGAACTGGATGATGGTACCTGCGTGTCTGAATCTGTCGCTATTTGCCGTTATTTTGAGGCCTTGCATCCCGAAAGCAGTTTAATGGGCGAAGAGCCGCTTGAGCAGGCTCAAATAGAAATGTGGCAGCGCCGCTGTGAAATCTACTTTATGAATCTGGTCGGGATGGGGTTTCAGCATACTTCCGGGTATTTTGCTGACCGGATGACGCCGGTTAAGGAGTGGGGGGAAATCTGCGTCAAGAGTGCAGCCAAGTTCCTGAAACTGCTGGAAGCCCGTTTGGCCGAGTCGGAATTTGTTGCCGGAGAGAAGTTCTCTATTGCCGATATTACAGCGCTTGTGACAATCGATTTTGCCAAGGTGATTCGCTTAAGACTGGATGACTCCATGCCCAATATCAATCGCTGGTATGCGCAAATGAATGAGCGGCCAAGTGCGCAAGCTTAACTGAAGGCAGGATAGGGGCTGACACAGCTCTTACACGAAATGCCATAAGCAACAGGATATAAGGGTAATACGACTTGCGCAGTGCAGCCACGCTTAGTCGTAAACCGTCGGGATGGCCTGTCGCTTGTGCTGTGTTATGCGGTATTGGTGAATCAGTTTTTCCTCGACCCAGGTCTCAACCGGCTTGCCTTCCAGAAAATCGTCAATCTGATCATAACTGACACCCAATGCATGTTCATCTTCCTTGCCCGGATCATGACATTCCAGATCAGCGGTAGGTGCCTTGGTAATAATCTTTTCCGGAGCGCCGAGTGTTTTTGCCACCAGCCTGACCTGCCGTTTGTTCAAGCCGAAGAGTGGAATCAGGTCAACAGCACCATCACCGTACTTGGTATAGAACCCGGTGATGTTTTCTGCCGAATGGTCCGTTCCGAGTACCAGCCCGCCAGTGAGGCCGGCGACATAATACTGCGCGACCATTCGCTGCCGTGCCTTGGTGTTGCCTTTCGCAAAATCCGCTTCGTAACTCTGTTCTTCAATGCTTTGTATCGCGTTCACCGCGCCGTATACCTGTTCGTGTAACGCATCCGTGGCAGGCTTGATATTCACCGTCAGGCGCTCGCTGGGCAGAATGAAGTCAAGCGAAAGCTGTGCATCGGCTTCGTCTTGCTGGTCACCATATGGAAGACGCATGGCGATAAATCTGTAGCGATTATCTCTGTCATTGTCATTGAGTTCGTTAACAGCGAGTTGCGCGAGGCGTCCACAAGTGCAGGAATCAATCCCGCCACTAATGCCAAGCACAAGCGTTTTCTGGCCGGAAGCAAGTAAGGTGTTTTTGATGAAGGCCACCCGGCGTTTAATCTCAAAGTGCGGATCAATCTCTTCCAGTACCCGCATTTCCTTAAGAATCGATTGCTTACTCGTCATCGCGCTCATCCTCTTTGATCTAATCCAGAAATCCGAAGCTCACAACGCTCAGTAGGCTTCTTCGCTGTTCCTGAATGAATTTCGGTACAAACTTTCCTTCCTGATCGAAAGCCGCGCTGTCTGGGAAGTTCAGTTGTAATACAGCCAAGGCCTTATCGGCCTGAGGGTCAAGCTCCAGATGCTGATACACTTCGACCATCAGCATCAGGGCCTCTTCTACGACCGGAGTTTTGGGAAAGTTCTGAACCACATAGGCCGCGCGATTGGCCGCGGCTACGTATGCTTCACGCCTGATGTAGTAACGTGCTGCATGCATCTCGTAGCTCGCTAGGCGATTACGAATATCGATCATGCGTTTTTGTGCGTCAGCCGCATATTGGCTGTCGGGGAAGCGGGTAATCAGTTCCGAGAAATCACTGAAAGCCTGACGCATGTTGCCGGGGTCGCGCGAACTGACATCAACGGCGGAAAAATATTGTGATGCGACGCCTATGTCTAAATGGTAGTTGGCAATGCCTTTAATATAGTAGGCATAATCGACACTGGGGCTTTGTGGGTGCAAGCGAATAAAACGGTCGGCGGCCAGAATCGACCCGTCCAGATCGAGGGCGCTGTAGCGGGCGTAAATCAGATCCAGCTGTGCCTGTTCGGCATAGGTGCCAAAGGGGTATTTGGCTTCCAGTTCTTCCAGTGCGATGGTTGCCTGAGAAAAGTTTCGAAGTTTGATCGATTTTTTGGCGTCTTCGTACAGCTCCTGTTCAGTCGGTTCCTTTTTGGGTGCCGAACTGCATGCGCTGATCAAAGCCGCAGTCAGGGTCAGGATGAGCAATTTATTTAACAGCGAAGTCATAGTAGAACAGCAATCGTTTTGAAGTTAATCGGTCGTAGCTAGACCGTATCATGATGGACAACCGCTTGTACGTTTGGGTCGAACACTAAGTTAAGGCCAGAAACACGTACCCGGATGGGACCTGCGGCCGCTATAATAGCGTCATTATTTCATAAAACGGGTGTCACGGATATGAATTCGCTGCAAGGTTTGTCTGGGCTAGGCAATAAAAATGTCAGGGGGAACCCATGAGTCAAATAGTAGAGGCAGACTTTGTCGTCCCGATCGAGCTTTCCGATACCCGCTTCGACCAGGTGCTGGCCAGCCTGATGCCGGAGTACTCCCGATCGAGGTTGCAACAATGGATTAAACAGGGCGCCGCGACGGTTAATGGCCAGGCCTTGAAGCCCAAGGAAAAACTGCGTTGCAACGATTTGATCGAAGTTCAGGCAGAGCTGGAAGAGCAGGGCGAATGGATCGCGCAGCCAATCCCCCTGGATATCGTGTATGAAGACGATGCCATATTGATTATCAATAAAGCCGCCGGGATGGTTGTGCACCCGGCGGCCGGAAATCCTGACGGCACCCTGGTGAACGCGCTACTGCACCATTGCCCGGAACTGGTGACTGTTCCTCGCGCCGGTATTGTGCATCGCCTGGACAAGGATACGACCGGATTGATGGTGGTCGCCAAAACTCTGAGCGCGCATGCCCATATCGTCGAGCAATTGCAGTCACGTGCGATGGGAAGAGAGTACGAGGCGATTGCCAGTGGCATATTTACAGGAGGCGGTGTTGTGAATGAGCCGATCGCCAGACACCATCACAATCGTAAGAAAATGGCCGTCACGCCTTTTGGTAAAGAGGCGATCACGCATTACAGAGTCGTCGCAAAATATCCGGCACATACCCATTTACGGTTGAAGCTGGAGACCGGGCGAACACATCAGATCCGTGTCCACATGGCCCATCTCCATCATCCGTTGGTGGGTGACTCCGTGTATGCCGGTCGACTGAAGATTCCTGCCGGGGCCAGCGCCTCCCTGATCGATACGCTCAAGCAGTTTGGTAGACAGGCGTTGCATGCCAAGCGGCTATGCCTGATTCATCCTGAAACCGAGGATGAGTGCTGCTGGGAAGTCGATTTACCGCAGGATATGCAGGCCTTGATCGCGGTATTGCGTGCAGATCAGGAAAGCCGGGACTGAATTCTTGCTGGAGCTGATTACACCTCACTGGCCTGCCCCCCCGAACGTTCGCGCGTTGACGACTACGCGCAAGGGCGGTGTCAGTAAGCCTCCCTATGACAGCATGAATCTCGCGCTGCATGTAGAGGATGCAGTGACTGATGTTCTCGAAAACCGCTCTGCGCTGGCAAATCATATCGCTGTGCCGGACTCTTCCTTTGTCTGGTTGGAGCAAGTGCATGGTCGACGCATTGTCGACGCACGTCGTGTGCAGGGCGTGGTGGAGGCGGATGCATCATACGTACGCACGCCCGACGCCGTATGTGTCGTTATGACAGCAGACTGTTTGCCGGTATTGCTATGCGATCGCCACGGTTCTCTGGTCGCCGCAGTGCATGCTGGCTGGAGAGGCCTGGCAGCAAATATCCTGGGCCACGCGCTGGAGCTGTTTGATCAGCCATCTGAGGTTCTGGTTTGGCTGGGGCCTGCGATCGGTCCGGGTCACTTTGAAGTAGGTATGGAGTTGTGTGCACGTTTTTCGGAGCTGGGGCCCGGTTATGCGCATGCTTTCTCGAAACGCGGCCAGCAATTGGCAGCAAACAAGTGTTTGGCAGATATCTATCAATTGGCCAGGTACCAGCTCTTGCTGGCGGGTGTCTCGGAAGGTCAGGTGTATGGCGGAGATTTCTGTACCTTCGCGGATACCCGTCGCTTTTATTCTTATCGTCGAGACGGAGCGCATTCCGGTCGAATGGCAACAGCGATCTGGCTGCAGGATTAGTGCAGCCGGATATTGTCGATATACAAGCTAAACGGGCGCTCGGGTTGCTGCGAAAACAGGATTATTTTCTGCATGCGTGAAAGGTCCATCTCTCTGCCGGCTGGCGCGGACAAGAGTTGATTCAAATCGATAAATACCTTGTTCATGCCCGGATGCAGGTTAAGTTTTTTATTTAATCGATCTGCGTATTTTTGGTTGTGTGAGGCGTCATTGATGCGCAGGTTTAAGGGTTGGGGCAGAGCCTTTTTGACAAAAATGTCGATCGCAAGCGTTCGATATTGTCGCCAATCTGCTTCAAAATGTTGCAACCTTAGGCCGGGATAGCTGCCTGAGTTGATGTCCAGTCGAAGTACCTTTCCTGTATTTCCCTGCCATTCAGAAGGCGCATCAATTACGGAATGATGGGCCCCTTGATTGGTATTGAACATCTCCCTTTCCCAGTCGTGTTCAAAGTTGAAAAGCACCGGGAACAGTTCAGCACGCAGTCGTTCGAATTTCAGATAATAAAGTGGCTGGATAGCGCTGATCAGTAACAGGCCAAGTACGCCCAAGCCCAGCCACGCCCGTTTGGCCCATGTGGTACCGGTTTTGCGGGCCAGATGCAGCACTACTGCGGCGCTTGTACCAAGCAAGTCGTACCAGATATCCAGAAAGCTTGCGCTACGCCCGACCAGAGGTTGAAGAATTTCAATTGAAATTCCCGTCAGCAGGGCCGATGTAAATGCCAGGGCCAGAAGGCTGCCCGAGGCCCGGGATTTTGCAATTGGCGAGATTCTCAGAAGCTGGATGAGGGTGCAGGTTCCCAGAAAAAACACCCATGCATGACTGCTGTCACGCAGGCTTTTCTGGTAAAGGCTTTCGGTGTCCATCAGGTTGAAATAAACAACAGAAGCCGAAAGCGCCAGAAAGAGCAGCACGAGCTCCGCTACCCGTTTAAGCGAAGAGTTGCCAGGTTTCATTTTTTTGGTTTGAGGGGAGACTTCGGAGCCTTTTAATGCGCTTTCCGGCATGACTGTTTCGTATGTTTAGTGGTCGGTGTGGTGCTTGAATTCCCGCAGCATGGACCCATGATAGCACTAATTCAATCATTGATGGTCGTCCTGAAAGAAGTCAGGCGCCACATACAGAGGTGAACTATGCGGATAGATCGTTTGACCAGTCGTTTACAACTGGCATTGTCCGATGCTCAATCCATCGCTTTGGGCAAAGATCACAACTTTATTGAGCCCGTGCATTTGATGAAAGCCTTGCTAGAACAGAAGGGTAGCGTTTCTGCGCTGCTGCGGCAGGTCAATGTTGACGTGCCGGCTTTTGCTCAGCGTGTTGATAGTCTGGTTGATCAGTTGCCGGTGGTTGAGGGGAGTGAAGGCGATATTCACATGTCCAACAGCCTCGGTCGTTTGCTCAATATAGCGGACAAGTACACGCAGAAGCGTGGGGACCAGTTTGTTTCCAGTGAAATGGTGTTGATGGCTGCGCTGGAGGAAAAGGGTGCTTTGGGGGCATTGCTCAGCAAACTGGGTGTTACCAGAGAGGCGTTGGAGCAGGCGATTGAAAGTGTCAGAGGAGGCGAAGCCGTGAATGATCAAAATGCAGAAGAAACCCGAGAGGCATTGGATAAGTACACTGTAGATCTGACGGCCCGGGCTGCCGAGGGAAAACTGGATCCGGTCATCGGGCGAGACGATGAAATTCGCCGTACCGTGCAGGTACTGCAGAGGCGGCGTAAAAATAATCCCGTGCTGATCGGCGAGCCAGGTGTGGGTAAAACGGCGATAGTGGAGGGTCTGGCCCAGCGTATCGTGAATGGTGAGGTGCCGGACGGCCTGAAAGACAAGCGTGTCTTATCACTGGATATGGGGTCTTTGATTGCGGGTGCGAAATTCCGGGGTGACTTTGAGGAACGTTTGAAAGGAGTGCTCAACGAGCTGTCCAAGCAGGAAGGGCAGATCATTCTGTTTATAGACGAAATCCATACCATGGTCGGTGCGGGTAAAACGGAAGGCTCGATGGATGCCGGAAACATGCTCAAGCCTGCTCTTTCGCGCGGAGAGCTTCACTGTGTGGGTGCGACAACCCTGGATGAGTACCGGGAGAATATCGAAAAAGATGCGGCGCTGGAGCGTCGTTTTCAAAAAGTGCTTGTGAAAGAGCCGACGGTAGAAGACACGATCGCCATATTACGTGGACTGAAAGAACGGTACGAAGTGCACCATGGTGTAGAGATTACCAATGGGGCCATCATTGCAGCGGGTAAACTGTCTCATCGATATATTTCGGATCGCCAGTTGCCCGATAAGGCGATTGACCTGGTGGATGAAGCTGCCAGTCAGATTCGTATGGAAATGGATTCCAAACCCGAGTCTCTGGACCGGCTTGAGCGTCGTCTGATTCAACTGAAAATCGAGCGTGAGGCCCTGAAAAAGGAAAAGGATGATGCTTCGAAGAAAAGTGTCGTAGAGTTGAATCGCGTGATTGATGAGGTCTCCAAGGAATTTGCCGATCTGGAAGAAGTCTGGTTGGCTGAAAAGGCGGCACTGCACGGTTCCCAGAAGGTCAAGAGTCAGCTGGAACAGGCGCGTGTTGAACTGGAAAATGCACGTCGGGCAGGGGACTTGGGACGCATGTCCGAGCTTCAGTACGGCACCATTCCAGAGCTGGAAAAACAGCTCGATATGGCAAGCCAGGCGGAGATGATGGGCATGACCCTATTGCGTAACCGGGTCACGGAAGAAGAAATTGCTGAAACGGTGTCGAAATGGACGGGGATCCCTGTTTCGAAAATGCTCGAAGGCGAAAAAGAGAAACTGTTGCGCATGGAAGATGCCCTGCATAAGCGTGTGATTGGGCAGGACGAGGCGGTTCGGGCTGTGTCCGATGCTGTGCGCCGCTCAAGGGCGGGCTTGTCCGATCCCAATCGCCCCAATGGTTCCTTTCTGTTTTTGGGGCCGACCGGTGTAGGAAAAACCGAGTTGTGTAAATCACTGGCGGGCTTCCTGTTTGATACCGAGGAGGCCATGGTGCGCATCGATATGTCGGAGTTTATGGAGAAACACTCGGTGGCGCGACTGATTGGCGCGCCCCCCGGATATGTCGGTTACGAAGAAGGTGGCTACCTGACCGAGGCTGTGCGTCGACGCCCGTACTCGGTATTGTTGCTGGATGAAGTGGAAAAAGCACATCCTGATGTCTTCAATATTCTGCTGCAGGTATTGGAGGATGGCCGTCTAACGGATGGTCAGGGCAGAACCGTAGATTTTCGCAACACCGTGATTGTGATGACCTCAAATCTTGGCTCGGATGTCATTCAAACGATGGTTGATGCAAGCTACGATGAAGTTAAGGGTGCCGTGATGGAAGCTGTAACGGCGCATTTCAGGCCGGAATTTGTCAACAGGATTGATGAGGTCGTGGTGTTTCACGCCTTGGCATCCTCACAGATACAGGGTATTGCCAGAATCCAGCTGCAGCATCTTTTGGCGCGGCTTCAGGAGCAGGGTATCGAGATAGAGTTTTCGGATGAGGCAATGAGTAAGCTTGCCGAAGCCGGCTTTGATCCGGTCTATGGTGCCCGTCCGCTGAAACGTGCAATTCAGCGATGGGTCGAGAACCCCTTGGCGCAGAAAATTCTTGCGGGAGATTTTGCTCACGGAGATACCATCAGGGCAAGCGTCAAGGACGAAGAAATTATTTTCGAGTAGTACTTGCTGTACGGGTGCGTTTTACATCCCTCGGTCGCTAAGGTCGATAGCGGCATATGTCTGTCCAGGCAATGCCGCTTTTATTTTGTCGGGCTTTCTGATTGAGCTTTGCTGGCGTATTCAGATGTTTGTTCCAGAGCCAGCAGCTTGCGCTTTCGCTCAAGCCCCCAACGGTACCCTCCGAGACTTCCGTCGCCACGCAGCACCCGGTGGCAGGGAATCAATAGGCCGATCCGGTTTGCGCCGCAAGCGCTGCCGACCGCCCTTGATGCGCCGGGTTTTCCGATTGCCTTGGCAAGCTGCTGGTAGGAGCAGGTTTGTCCTTTGGGGATCGTGCTAAGAAAACTCCAGACAAGCTTTTGGAAAGCGGTACCTCTCAGATCCAGTGGGAGTTCAGGCAAGGGCGTGGCCGCTTCAATATGTCGGTTAAGGGCTTCAATCCAGTCTGCAAGCTCGGGCGAGCGCTGATTATTCGATGCACGCAGTTCTGCCTTTGGAAACTCCTGATGCAAGGCTTCGAGCAATGTGGCCTCGCTATCGCCAAAATGGACACAGCAAATGCCTTTCTGGCTTGCCGCCATTAAAACCTTGCCCAGTGAGGTTTCGGCAAATGCATAGTGCAGGGACTCATTTTCGCCTCCGCGTTGATAGCGGCCCGGGCTGAGTCCCAGCTTGCGGGCCTCATGTTCATAAATGCGGCTATTGGAGCCGAAGCCTGCTTCGTAAATTGCCGCACTGACTTGTGCCCCCTGCTTCAGGCACCGTTTTAGTATCTGTACCCTTACCGCGTCCTGAAAAGCTTTCGGGCTGATGCCAAATACTTTCTTAAACGACTTGTGCAGGTATGAAGGCGAGACGCCTGCAAATTTGGCCAGAGAGGCCAGTGTCATCTGTTCTTCGGCATGCAGTTCGATATGCCGGGCAACGCGCTCCATCATGGGCAGCAAAGGGCTTGCCTTTTGTTGATCGTTCGGCCTCTGATTTATCATCGCGCTGTGTGCTCAATGGCTATTTCGTTGCAGCTTATTTAAACCGTAAATTCGGCTGTTTTCTATCCGAAAATGGTTTGGCGGGAGTGTTCGTGAACATTTTTAATCCGCGATAACCAAAAAGGGCCGCAAATAGCGGCCCGTTTGTGAGTCTTGGAGTTGCTGTTCAGGACGCAGCGCAGTGGGCCGAATACATTTCTTCGTAACTCTTCCGGCGTTCTGCTATTTCTTCTGGTGTCAGGTATCTGAGTTCGCCATTTTCGCTGACCTTAACCCGACTGCTGTCACGCATCTTGTTCAGGTTGTCCTGAATCGCCTGGCACTGTGCTTCTGTTTCCCGTTTTTTGGTTTCTTCCTGCAGTTCGGCGGCCTTCTTTTCCAGGTCGGCCGATGCCTGCTCATCAATGGCCTTTGCCTTGTCCTGCGCAGAATTGCCTCCCGATGAGGATGACTTGCTACCCCTCACTTTGACGTTCTCGACATTCTCAGCATTGGGCTTGATGTCCGAATAATGAATGTTGCCGGCTTCATCTACCCACTTATACACTTTTTCGGCATGGGCAGAGGAGACAGTAAAACAAAGTAGCAATATGAGGCTGGTTAACAAAGAAGGCATTAGTTTTGTGCGCATTGCGATGTTGATCTCTTGGTTTTCGAATAGGACTTTTTGAACAAAGAACTTGCTCTAACTACTTATAACTATAGGCTACGACCGCCAATTTGGCCGAAAAAACAGTTAAAAACCGAGATATACATCAAATTTACTGACGGGGTGTTGACTCCTGATTAATAAATGTCAAAATTGTCCGTTGCTTCAGACCGGGGTTTTTACAGTCTTCTGTGTGGTAATCAATCCCCCCTTGGCAAGATTTTGTGACCAAAAAGTTTTTACCGAACTGGTGACAGCGATCAATGAATAAAAGCGAAGTGCTATAAAAAAGCGCGCTTCGCCAGGCGTAACTCCCCGCCTAGTGATCGTCAGAATCGAGCCGAATGTAAAATGGCACTTCCAAAAGAAGTGATAGTTGACCCGGTTAGGCATTCCATTTACACAATCATTTTCAAAGGTAATTATCGTGGAGCTATTGTCTGGCGCCGATATGATCACTCGTTTTTTACGAGACGAGGGAGTTGAGTATATCTATGGCTATCCTGGGGGGGCGGCACTGCATATCTATGATGCATTGTTCCGGCAGGACGAGGTAAAACATATTCTGGTTCGACACGAGCAGGCGGCTGTCCATATGGCAGACGGTTATGCGCGTGCGAGCGGTAAAGCAGGTGTGGTGTTGGTGACATCAGGCCCGGGAGCAACCAATACCATTACAGGGATTGCGACTGCATTCACCGATTCCATCCCGATGGTGGTGTTGTGTGGTCAGGTGGCATCTACCCTCATTGGTGAAGATGCTTTTCAGGAAACCGATATGATGGGGGTTTCGCGTCCTGTCGTGAAGCACAATATGGCAATCAAGCATCCCTCGGAAATTCCCGAGGTGCTGAAAAAGGCCTTTTATATCGCGCAGTCGGGTCGTCCGGGTCCGGTAGTTGTCGATATTCCAAAAGATATGACCGCACCGAATGAGCGTTTCGAGTATGTGTATCCGAAAAAGGTCAAAATGCGCTCCTATACGCCGCCTGTACGAGGCCATTCAGGCCAGATTCGCAAAGCGGTAGAGATGTTGCTGAAAGCGAAGCGCCCGATTATCTACTCCGGCGGTGGCGTGGTGATAGGTAAGGCTTCCTCAGAATTGCGCAAGCTGGTTGAAAAGCTGGACTATCCGATCGCTCAGACCTTGATGGGGCTTGGCGCTTACCCTGGGTCCGGAAGGCACAGTCTTGGCATGCTGGGTATGCACGGCACTTACGAGGCCAATGAAGCGATGCATCATGCCGATCTGGTATTGGCTGTGGGCGCGCGCTTCGATGACCGTGTCACTAACGCAACAGAAAAGTTCTGTCCCGGTGCCCGCATCATTCATATCGATATTGATCCGGCCAATATCTCCAAAACGGTCGGCGTTGATGTTCCGATTGTTGGCCCGGTGGATTCCGTACTGAAGGATATGCTGGCCTTGCTTGACGAAGCGGAAGATCGTCCGGATGAAGAGGCTCTGCAGGCCTGGTGGAAGAAAATTGAAGGCTGGCGCGAGATTCATGGTGGTCGGTATGAGCCCTCCACGCAAGACGCGATCAAACCCCAGCATGCGGTTGAGATACTTCACAAGGTGACCAAGGGTAAGGCTTTCGTGACCTCGGATGTTGGTCAGCACCAGATGTACGCGGCGCAGTACTACAAGTTCGACGAACCGAACCGCTGGATTAATTCGGGGGGACTGGGAACCATGGGTTTCGGTTTACCCGCAGCCATGGGGATCAAACTGAATTATCCCGATGAAGAGGTCGTGTGCATTACCGGTGAAGGCAGTATCCAGATGAATATTCAGGAGTTGTCGACCTGTAATCAGTATGATTTACCTCTGAAGGTATTGCTGCTGAACAACCAGGCCTTGGGTATGGTGAAGCAGTGGCAGGACATGAACTATGAGTCCCGCCATTCGCATTCCTATATGGAGTCGCTGCCGGATTTTGAAAAGCTGGTGGAAAGTTATGGTCATGTCGGCATGACCGTCAGAACACTGGATGAGCTGGAACCTACGCTTGAGAAAGCGTTTGCGATGAAAGACAGACTGGTCTTTATCAATGTCTATGTTGACCCGAAAGAGCATGTCTACCCCATGCAGATTGCGCGTGGGGCAATGAATGACATGTGGCTGAGCAAGACAGAGAGGACCTGATATCATGCGAAGAATAATTTCTGTTCTATTGGAAAACGAGCCGGGAGCTCTGTCGCGTGTTGTAGGTCTGTTTTCTCAACGGAACTACAACATCGAAACTCTTACAGTTGCGCCGACTGAAGATGAAACCCTGTCACGCCTGACGGTGACAACAACGGGCTCGGACAAGGTGATCGAGCAGATCACCAAGCAGTTGAATAAGCTGATCGAGGTCGTAAAATTGGTCGACCTTACCGAGGGAGCGCATCTGGAACGCGAGTTAATGCTGGTGAAGATCAAGGCAACAGGCGCGCAGCGGGCTGAAGTCAAGCGCACGGTCGATATCTTCAGAGGCCAGATCGTCGATGTGACCAATTCGGCTTACACGGTTCAGATTACGGGTGATAGCGACAAGCTGGATGCCTTTATTCGTTCTATTGCTGAGGGCGGCGTGCTTGAGGTCGTCAGAAGTGGAGTTTCCGGTATCGCTAGAGGTGAAAAGGTATTGAGCCTTTAAGCACATTGTCGGTTGGAAATGATGTTAACCGGGTGCGACACCAAGACGTGCCCTCAACTATATATTTAGGGGAAACCAATGCAGGTTTATTACGATAAAGATTGTGATCTTTCGATCATACAGGGTAAAAAAGTTTCAATTATCGGTTACGGTTCTCAGGGGCATGCCCATGCCTGTAACCTGAAAGATTCCGGTGTGGATGTGACAGTGGGCTTGCGCGCCAACTCATCTTCTGTGGCGAAAGCCGAAGCGCATGGTCTGACGGTCAAGCCAGTCGCCGATGCGGTTGCTTCAGCAGATGTTGTGATGATTCTGACGCCGGATGAGTTCCAGTCTGTGCTCTACAAAGAAGAGATTGAGCCGAATATCAAACAGGGCGCCACCTTGGCATTTGCCCACGGCTTTGCCATCCATTACAACCAGGTCGTACCGCGTGCTGATCTGGATGTCATTATGATCGCTCCGAAGGCACCAGGGCACACTGTGCGTTCAGAGTTCGTCAAAGGCGGCGGTATTCCTGACCTGATTGCAATCGCTCAGGATGCGACTGGCAATGCCAAAAATCTCGCGCTCTCTTATGCCTGTGGTGTAGGTGGCGGTCGAACGGGTATTATCGAAACAACGTTCAAAGACGAAACTGAAACAGATTTGTTTGGTGAGCAGGCCGTATTGTGCGGTGGTGCAGTCGAGTTGGTAAAAGCAGGTTTCGAAACGCTGACAGAAGCCGGTTATGCGCCTGAAATGGCATACTTCGAGTGTCTGCATGAGCTGAAGCTGATTGTGGATCTGATGTATGAAGGTGGTATTGCCAACATGAACTACTCAATCTCCAACAATGCGGAGTATGGGGAGTACGTGACTGGGCCGGAAGTGATCAATGATGAATCCCGTGCGGCGATGCGTAATGCGCTTAAGCGCATTCAGAATGGTGAGTATGCCAAGATGTTCGTGAGTGAGGGTGCATCCAACTATGCTTCCATGACGGCATACCGCAGAAATAATGCGGCGCATCCGATCGAGCAGGTGGGTGCCAAACTGCGTGAAATGATGCCCTGGATTGCCAGCAACAAGATCGTTGACAAGAGCAAAAACTAAGCGGATTTTAGTGCTCTGTAAGCGTGCAATGTGATTGCATGCTACAGGGCCGCGAAAAAGCGCTACAATAAAACGGCTTATGAGATGGCTCCTAAGCCGTTTTTTTATACTCAGTGATTTTATACTGTTTAAAGCTTCTTGCGAGAGCATGGGCTTTGATGAAGATATTCAGGAATTGGCAACGCTATGACAGAAGAGAGTAAGGAAAATATCAAGGCCGCTTCGGATGACGGTGATGCGTCTGCAATAGATAAAATGACCGAAGAGGAAGTGGTCAAGCCAAAGTCCAAGCTTGGCCGGGGAATTTATCTCTTGCCGAACCTCTTTACAACGGCTTCGTTGTTTTCGGGGTTCTACGCCATTGTTGCCGGAATGGATGGAAACTTTGACAATGCTGCGATCGCCATTTTTGTGTCTATGGTGCTGGATGGTCTGGATGGGCGCGTGGCGCGCATGACCAATACGCAGAGTGCTTTCGGGGCAGAATATGACAGCCTTGTGGATATGGTCGCCTTTGGCGTTGCTCCGGCATTGGTTGCTTTTTCACTCAACCTTCAATCTCTGGGAAACCTGGGCTGGATTGCGACTTTTATTTACGTTGCCGGTGCGGCCTTGCGTCTAGCGCGCTTTAATACCCAGATTGGTTCATCCGACAAACGTTTCTTTGTGGGCTTGCCGAGTCCTTCAGCGGCCGCACTGGTAGCTGGCTTTGTCTGGTTTGCCCATGACTACGAGCAAACGCGGTTGCTTGCCTTGTTTACGATGCTGGTTGTGGCATCGGCCGGCGTGCTGATGGTGAGTAATGTCCTGTATCACTCCTTTAAGGAGTTTGATATGAAGCGTCGTGTGCCTTTTACGGCGGTATTAATCATCGTGCTTGTATTCGCCGTGATAGCGCTTGAGCCCGCTTTTGTGTTGTTGGCCGGATTTCTGATTTATGCCGTCTCAGGTCCGTTTAACGCTTTTATACGTAAGAAGCGTTGAAGGTTTTTGTCCCATGATGGAATTTATTGCCTGAAAAGTATCTAAGGGGCTTAAGAGACGAAATCATTTTTCCAGGAGCCCCTTGCAATGTTGATACGAACGCACCGAACATCCGATGTCCTTCCTTCGGAGATTACTTCTGAAAGCGCTTACCTGAATCGTCGCTCTCTGATCAAGGGGCTCGCTGCGGGGGCGGGCCTCCTGGGAACCGGGTTGGGCTGGCATGCAGATGCATCGATTGCGGCTTCCAGAATATCGGCAGCACGTAAAACCTCCTATGGAAAGGGGGAAGAGCTGACCCCTTATGAAGATGTAACTTCCTATAATAACTTCTATGAGTTCGGTACGGACAAGTCAGACCCCGCTACGTATGCCCACGCCATGACTACAGATCCGTGGTCGGTTACAGTAGAGGGGCATGCGGACAAAACCGGTACGTTTCAGTTGGAAGATCTCCTTAAGGGTCTGACCCTGGAGGACCGTATCTACCGGCTACGCTGTGTCGAAGCCTGGTCTATGGTGGTGCCCTGGGTGGGTTTTCCTCTCAGTCAGCTGATCAAACAGTTCAAGCCGAATTCCAAAGCGAAGTATGTGGCCTTCGAAACCCTGTATCGTCCCGAAGAGATGCGCGGGCAGCGCTCTTATTTTTCGACGATTGAGTGGCCTTACATTGAAGGGCTGCGCATGGACGAAGCCATGCATCCCCTGACAATTATGGCGGTGGGCGTTTATGGCAAGCCGCTCCCCAATCAAAACGGAGCGCCGCTCCGTCTGGTTGTTCCCTGGAAGTATGGTTTCAAGAGCATTAAGTCTGTTGTGAAAATACGTTTTGTAGAATCGCGTCCGCCAACCAGCTGGGAGAAAACGGCGCCGTCCGAGTATGGCTTCTATTCCAATGTGAACCCTGAAGTGGATCACCCGCGATGGAGCCAAAAGCGAGAAAGGCGTTTGCCGAATTCCTTGTTCAATCCGAATCGTATAGACACACAAATGTTCAACGGCTACGCCGACGAGGTGGCGGGTTTGTATGCCGGCATGGACTTGAGGAAATTTTACTGAATGCGCGGGTTTTATAAGTCGGCCTTCGCTTGGTGTCTGGTGTTTTTCTCATGTTTGCTTCCTTTGTCTTACATTATTGTGCGTGCCCTCTGGGGAGATCTGGGCGCGGAGCCAGCCAAGGTCGTTGTTGAGTTTTTGGGTGAAACCGCACTTATACTACTTTTTTGTGTGCTATCGCTGAGCCCGAGTCGGAAAGTAGAGGTCCTCTCGGGTTTAAACCGGTTTCGGCGAATGCTTGGTTTGTATGTGTTTTTCTATGCCCTTTTGCATCTTCTTGCTTACGCTACCCTGTTAGTAGACTGGCAGAATTTTCTCGAAGACCTTTATCAGCGCCTGTATGTCACTGTCGGTTTCGCGGCATTTCTCATTCTGTTGGTGCTGAGCATTACTTCCCCCAAGGCGATGGTCAAAAAGTTGGGTCGAAAATGGAAGTCTGTGCACAGGATGGTATATCTCGCGCTGGCACTGGTTTTGGTTCATGTTCTTTGGCAGACGCGGTCCGATTATGGAGAGGTGGTGATTTATGCGCTTATGGCCTTTGTACTGCTATCGTTTCGTTCTTCTTACTTTAAATCCCTGCTGATTACCCGCCGCTGATCCGCTGCGATTTACAATCGCTAACACAATAGTTTGAAATTTTTATGACCTTCCTGTTGACCTCGCGGTTTAGATTTATATAATGCGCGTCCGCTTCGGGATAGAGCCTCTTAAAAGGGTCCTTCGCCGAAGCGCCTTAAGGGCAGGATAAGGTTTAAATATCATGCGCTTAGGGCTTGTTGAAGGCATGATTGCAGTACGCTGAAAAAGAAATATTCAGCGGAATCAAAAAAGCCGTTGACAAGGCAGATTGGCGCTGTAGAATACGCGCCTCGCTTGAGGGAACAGAGATGTTTATCAGGCACCGATCTTTAAAAATTGA
>PZPK01000048.1 GCA_006212045.1 Oleiphilus sp.
AATCCACGCCCCTGCGGGAGGGGCGACCGCCAGACGCGCCCAAAGGGGTCGTATGTGTGGGCGTTTCAATCCACGCCCCTGCGGGAGGGGCGACGGGATCAGATATGCGAAGTGATTGCGGAGGCAGAGGTTTCAATCCACGCCCCTGCGGGAGGGGCGACAGAGGTATGCAGCAACCATTCTCCGTATTGCTATGTTTCAATCCACGCCCCTGCGGGAGGGGCGACTGCTTTGCTCTAAGGCCATATGTGGCAAGAACAAAACGTAAACAATTCGCTAACCAGTAGCGAGCTTGCTCGTCAAAGGGTAATTGATTTGAGACTAAAAAATCAAAACCCTCTGCGCACGGCAGCTGCCGCGATGCGCTAACAATCCAGATTTTTAAAGAGCACGCAGGGTTAGCAAACGCTAAACCATCAAAACATCTTTGAAAATATCAGGAGCTTTCTTTGCACCATGATGCTCAACACGATTACGCCAGTTTTTACCTAACTTATAAAAACGAAGACTATCAATCTTTTCGTCGTAGGCGCTGAACAGGGCGTGCTGAAGATTTACCCACTGATCTGGCGTCACTTCGCATTCGAAAACAGAGTACTGAACACGTACCCCATAATCCTCACAAATTTTGGCGATGTGGCGCAGTCGCTTTTCGCCGCCCCCATCTTCGAAGCTGACGTCATACGTAATTAATACCATCATTATTCAAATCCCCTCATTGTTAACGGCTCACGAATGGGGGATATTCTTCAAGATCACCACGCAAATGGGCGGCCAGCAATTGGGCCTGAACATGAGGTAGCAAACCAATGGGCACTTTTTCCTTAAGAAACGGATGTTTTATCTCATCCTGTTTTTTTTCTTGGTAGGCAACCAAAATGGCTTTTCGCGTTTCGTCGGTCATCTGCACTGCCCCTGAAGCTTCCGTTTTAAAACCTTTCTTTGCCACTTGCTTTCTATTGATCAAAGACACTACTAAGCGATCAACCCAAAAGGCCCGGAATTCTTCTAACAAGTCTTGTGCAAGAGAGTCCCTTCCGGGCCTATCCACATGTAAAAATCCCACTTGGGGGTCTAGGCCTACTCCCTGCAGCGCAGCAGAGATGTCTTGCCCTAGAATGCTATACAGAAAAGATAGCATGGCATTAATCTCATCCCTGGGTGGCCGGCGGGTGCGACCATTGAATTCAAAATCAGTGTTGCGAATTAACTCAGAAAACACCGAAAAATAAACTGAAGCCGCCTCGCCTTCGGTGCCACGCAAGCTATCTAAACTTTTACTATGCCTTGCTTGTTCGAGAGTGCGTTTAAGCCGACTGACCGAATCAGTGAGCTGTATAGAGCCCTCGTAGTTTCGCATGTGACGCTGCAAAACGGCTCGACTACTGACTATTTTCGCCGCAATGATATTTTTGGCGATATCCCTGGGGTCGATATCAGACCTACGATACTGAGCCCGCCGTAACAAAACGTTGCCGCTTTGTTTGCCTTGCATTCTTCCTAGGAAACGACCGTACTCCGTGAAATAAGCTAAACCGATATTCTTCTCCGCACAAAAACCAATAAGGAACGGCGAAACCATTACGTTTCCAAAACAGAAAATACTGGATATGGAATGCACGGGTATTTGCATTATTTTTTCACGCTCACATTCGACCACTAGTGTTTCGCGCTGCTTATGGAGATAGGTTTTTTGCTTATTGATATACAAGCTATTCTGAAGTTTCTTCATCCCTGTCCTTATAGAGCTCATCAACGTAGGCTTTGCTTTGGTCTTTCGCCGTTAAACGTGGGTTGCAGAGATCCTTCAAAGAACAGGACTCACAGTGCTTGCCATAGATTGCTCTGGGTGTTTTATGAGAATCAAAAAGCTCTGCCACTTGTTGCACAACCTTCAATGTTTGCTCGCGCAGAGAGCTATCGAGAAGCACCTCTTCTCTTTTACGGCTGCGCCAATACCAGATCGCTCCTTTTACAATCTTTACACTACGCATTTCCTCTAGGCACATCGCTTGAGCACAAAGCTGTATGCGGTCCCAGTTATCCGCCTTGGATTTACCCTTTTTATACTCTACCGGCGTGAGCTCACCCGTTTTCAGGTTTACTTCCAACAAGTCTAGTGTGCCTACCAGTCTCAGCTTCGGCGCATGCACCTGCACGCTGCGCTCAAAGCGTATGCCGTTTCGCGTTTCTGGCAGCCCCTCATCCACTCTCTCGTGCAATACGTTTCCTTTAGCGGTATGCCAGTTCTCGGCCCATAGCTGTTCGTTATGAATCAACGCACACTGGCGCGGGCAAAAAGCATAGTGCTGTAATGCAGAAAGGGGAATGGCTTTTAAGTCCTCCATGACCATAGCACTCGCATCAGGCCGCGTAAGCGATTACTTCTACTTCGGCATTGGACTGCAGGGCATGTTCAGCCAGCTCCATAACATGGGCGCTGACTTCATCGGACAGATAGTACTCGCCACAGTTCTGACAAATCTGAGCCGGTACATTTTTCACTAGAATGGTTGACTCGCCGCGCGTTAAGCTCACAGTGGTCATACCGCTGGCCGTTTCACCCATCTTACAAATTACGCAATTCATAACGACCTCCTGGTTTTAAAATCATCGTGCCAAAGTTTAGTGGTGGGAATATAGGCCGTGATGACATAACAAGCATAATCCTCGGCACTCTGCGCCACAACTATATGAAGCGGCTTTTCGTTAGCCCAAGCCAATACCAGTCGGCTAGGGTATGGTCGATCATAGGGGTAATCGGCAACCGTTTCGCATTCACTTAGCGCGCTTTTTACATCTTCTGTTTTTATACCTCTCGCGAACATGCGCTGCAGCGCATGCCCGCTAAACGTAATTGAGTTGCATTGCATTTCAACATCCTTGTTGAAGTTAGATCATCGTATTCGATGACCTTAAACACTGATTAGGCGACGTGCATTAAAACCCGTCGATTTCTTCTGGTGTGAGCATAAGACGCAATGTCGCTTAGCGAATATTTGAATTTGTCACAATATCACCTTCGACTAGAAGATTTCTTTCGCTTCAACACCGAGCACATCCAACTCTCTCAAATTAATATGAATCTTATAGTCAGAGAAGTCAGAGGCTGGTGTACCTTCAGCACCTTTTACTCTTTCAACCGTTACTCGATCAAACAGCTTATGTGCAGGTGCATTACCCAAAGCATTTTCGTGTTTGAATACGATCAATTTACGTCCAGCCATTTCTCCGCGCGCGGCAGAATGGTCGTGCTCAAACATCATTTCTAACGATTTCCAAACCTTCTCCAAATCTGTATCTGAGAATCCCGTTTTTGCTGCTAATTTAGCTGATACGAAACCATGCACCCGATACAAACCATAGGGAACAATATGCTTTCGTCCCATTGTTCGCTCTTTCTCTAAATCTTTCTCGTTGGTAACAGCCATCCGCGTAATAGACACCTCCAACGGGATAATAGGATCAATCGATTTGGCAAATGCAAACTGTAGCGGCCCTCTAACTTGCCCAGAGTTCACTTCAGTCGTCATGACAGCCCCAAAGGTACGAACATCGAAGAAATTAGCACACATCCAATCTGTAACCGCTTTTGCCTTAGCCTGATCCTTGGGCAGTTTTTTAGGCACTGCCTCAATATCTAGCGCGTCGTAGGCTTTTTGATTTTGGTGATTTAGGACACTTTTTTCTTGGACATAAATATCATAACCAGGCGAGTCCTCCTCACTTAACTGAATATAATTTCGAATTTTACGTTTTAGGCTCACATCCGTCACGAGCCCCTTACTAGACTCAGGGTCAAGGCGCGGCATATTTCCAGCGTCAGGATCTCCATTTGGGTTTCCATTAGTGACGTCGAAAAAATAAACAAATTCATAGCGATTTTGGATAGTCATTATTTGGCTCCTTGCGAATCGATAATATCTACGGTCTCTGTCTGTTTATCCTTTGCAGGTTTGAATTTTTGCTGATAGTAACCAATCGAGAAACGCCCTTGCTCTTCGATTGAGAAATGTTTGGGGAATCGAGCGTCTTTGAAGTGGATAAGAATTTTCGAAATTTCATTTTCGAAATAATGCGATAAATTTTTCCTATCCGCATCCTTTCCGATTTTTGATAAGTGATTATTGCTACCAGAAAGAAGTCTCGGGAAAACTGAATATGGCACAGTAGATGCTGTCGAAAAATATTTATCCTTTATCGTTGCGTTAATATCCCTTCCTAGCGCCTCGCGCTGGATGCTCTCAAGTAACGCAAACAACCTGCCCAGTATGTAAGCTGGGTGAGTGTTGCCTTCATCTAAACTCATAGAAATTTCCTCTTTTCCAATTAGTCGGTGTTCACGTTGTAGTACCGCTTTAACCATGGCAACACGTAAACCATTAATATCACCGTCGACTCTAAATCGAGACAACAACTGAGCCAATATGGCCCTAGGGTATCTCTGTCCCGTCACAATGGATCGCAATAATTCACCAGCCAGGTGAGCCGGGACATCATCGAGTTTTGGTTTTTTGCCTTCTCTATGGGGAACCAACTGCAGCAACAAGCGCCAAACTGATGGCGCCGTTTTCCACGGCAAAGGATTCAAAGCCAAGTCCTGAAAATGCTCGGCAAAGCGATTTTGAATGTGTGCCAAGTCAGTTTGTAACCAGAAGCGAATAGATAAACGGGACGCATTAGGTGCTAATCCAAGGATGAAGAATTGGGTATCGGGATCAAGGTCTGGCGATATCTCAGACAAAGGTCGCCCCTTCGCGAGCTTCTCCAGCTCAGAATTGAGTGCCATTGCCTCACTTTCGTCGTTGGGCTTGGGGGGGTTGAAGCCCTTCATAAAAAAAGCCTCTGCACCTTGCGCCTTAGCTTCGCTCTCTGCCAACGCCCAAAAAACTACGCTGGTATCACCCAGGCTAACGACCTGATTGTTCTCCCGGCGCAATAGATAATTTAAAACCGCGGTATACGCAAACGCCGCCTGTTCGGAAACCGGCGCATTATCTCCTTGCTCTTTGCCAAAGGACTCGAAAGAATCTTTATTAAAAGAAACAATCGAAACTCCTGAGCTTTGTCCACCCGAAACGCCCTTAATCGCAGGGTGCAGTCTGGAAACTGTCCCCTGCTTCCCAGTAATTAAGCATATGGATTGTTTTGTATGTTCAGGCTGGAGAATACGAGACCATATTTCCTTTGCTTCGGCCAATTCATGAATGTATTGCTGAGTACCGTCTAGTTGAAAAACGACATTGGTATCCAATACATCTAATGAAAGAATCGAAGTCTCAAAGTTGGCAGGCTCCCAATCTTTTATAAACAACAGAAATGCCTTCAACCCAATGTCCTCGACATTGTTAAGCGCTGATATATGCAGGTCTCGAAATGCTTCAAACGTAGGCAGCGATAATTCTAAAGCCTCTTCGCTTTTTTTATCCTTTGGTAAAGCAACACCCAAAACATAGGCTGTTTTATCCCACAAAAAATTTGGCTTAACTCCCGATGTTCTTTTTTCTGGACGAGGCACATTCATTAGCTTCGGCTTAGGCTTTTTCTCATCCGTTAAATTTGGAACTACATCAATTAACTCGCCCTCGTCTGAAAGAACCAAAACATAGCCGACCTTTTCTTCACTATAACCGAAGGCTGGAACCTTGCTCTGATCTGCGTCATTCAGCCGTTCGTAGTATTGATTGAGAGCAGATAAAATCACTGTACGACCTCCGGCGAAACAAGGGGGGGAACGTTTAGCACGCCCTTCTTTATTTCTGCTCTGAAAAACTTAGGTTCAGCTCCATTGGCATAATCAATATCGTGCAACATCCATCCAAGGTCTTTGTTTTCATTCGCCAATTCTGAGTCCGGAAAGTCGGCGCCTGATTCAATCAAAGAAAAAAAAGCGGGGAACTCACGGTTGCCTAAACAAGGCTGATGAAAAAACTGTCCTTTTCGAGCTCGTCGATTAAAAATATCCAAATGCTTACCGACAGATTCTTCCTTCGCGGCACTCGCTGTCATTTCAAAGTGCGCTTCGATAACGTATCCAACATCCCGGAGTAATGTGGTCGCTCGCTGTTGTCGGTTATCACCTTCATCAATCAAAAAATTCAGTTCCGCTGTGCTTTTCTTTTTCATCGCGCCGCTTACCTTTGAACTGGAAATTTTGCAATTACCCAACTCGTTTCGCCGAATGGATTCGAAGCGAACTGGTTTTAGGACATGAATGCTATCTACGACCCACCGAATAGCGGGTTTCCAGTGAATCGCCTCCAGAATACCTCTTGCTGCTGAAGGGGTAATGACATCATACGAAACACGCTCTACTTTCATCTCTGGCCTGGTAAAACACGCGTAGTCTCCCCACACGTGCAACTTAACCCCATACGCCATATTCAGTTCCTCCCGCTCTAGATCAACACACCATAGTTTCAGCTTTAAGAAAATTCGGTTCAGCCCAATCAACACCAAACTCCGTATCGTAAATATCCATATTTGTCAGTTCCCAAAATTGCTCTTGAAACCTATGTGGCGCAATTGTTTGGATCACGCCCGCCAATCGCAAACTGTCAAACCCATTTTGAGGAACTTGCACAATGTATCGTTGTAACCTTCTGAGGGTTTTACTCACCTCATCTGTGGAAGATAGCTCATCCAATAGGGTTCTAGCCGCATCGTCAAAAGGAATAATTAGAGGCTGCATAAAGCTCTCGACCATTCGAAAATCTTTCGCAATATTCTGAAAAGGAAAATCTAGCCGGGATGTGCCAGCCCGGAATAATCTTAGAAACTGTTTCTGATCCAGTTCGTCGCCTTTACGCCAATACACCTCGGAAAAATATGCTTTAACAGCGTCCTGCCCCAGAAGATTGCCAAAATCTCTTCGCAAGATCGAACGCATACCTGCAGCCAATCCTTCTAATTCTGGTGGAACAGCCCAAGCAGGAGATTTAAAAATCCACACATTGCTGTCGGCCTTTTTTCTCAATCTCTCGCGATTACAACGCCCCGCCGCTTGGGCAATCGAATCCAAGCCAGCTTCTGCACGCATAACACAGGGAAAATCCACATCGACACCTGCCTCAATAAGCGACGTTGAAACTACCCTGCAAGACAAACCTTGCTTAAGCCTTTCTATTATGATTTTAAGCGTCTGAGAACGATGGGCTGCACACATCAAGGTCGTCAGATGATATATGCCCTCGACTTGCATTTCCTTGAGTGTTTCAAAAAGTGATTGGGCGTGACGACGATTATTAACAATGATGAGTATTTGGCTCTTAGATTGAATGCGCCACACTAGATCCTCATCACTCAATTCGCCTAAATGGGACACATTGACCAAACTAAGGTCTTCAAATAGCCTTTCGGGGTTTGGCGCAATCTCACGAACATTACGAAATCCCTTAGCAAATTCAGGCTCACAAAGAGCAGGCTGGGTAGCGGTGCAGAGCACAACAGAACAGCGATAGTTGCGTGCCAATTCATCTATTACAGCCATCACTGGCCGAAGAAATCTGAGAGGAAGCGTTTGCGCTTCATCCAAAATAATTACGCTGCCGCTAATATTGTGCAGCCTACGGCACCGTGAAGGACGGTCTGCAAAGAGTGATTCGAAAAACTGCACCGCTGTAGTGACAACGACCGGCATATCCCAGTTTTCCATTGCCAATTTGAGTTTGTCTCTAGTCTCTTCATTCTTAAAGTTTCGATCATCGAAATTGGAGTGGTGCTCTAAAACTGCAGAGTCGCCTAAATCCCCGAAAACTTCACGGAACACCTTAGCATTCTGCTCAATAATGCTCGTGAAGGGGATTACATAGATCACTCTACGCATATCGTTTTCTAAAGCATGATCTAACGCAAATGCCATGGAACTAAGAGTTTTTCCGCCACCTGTTGGCACAGTTAAAGTGAATAACCCTGGAGGCAGTTGCGCTTTAAGTCGAGCATTATCAAGAATTTCTTTTCGTAGCTTATTAACCTTTTTTTCCGGGTCACTCCTCTTAATAATCTCAGCCAAGGATTCATCAAACCTTAGCTTTAGCTCTGACAATTGAGGGGATCTACCTCTCAGAAATGATTTGCCATCTAGTCTTCTATAGAACTTATCTGTGTCAATAAAATCGGCATCTACCAAACATGAAAAAATCATGCGAATAAGAAACGCATACTGAAAACCATGAAAATCACTATCAGGATTTGGACAGATCTCTGGCGAAAGTGACTCAAGTGAAGGCACAACAAGTTCAGACACCCACGCATTCTCGTCTAGTTTGTGGAGATCTTTACCAAACTTTAGATTCATGCGTTCTTTAAGAGATCGTCTGCCCTCCCCCTCGGAAGAACCATTTGCTAAGCCTGCATGATGGCCGGCAATGGCGTAGGCAACTAGATTACACCATGGGTGCGGTATAAGTTCTGCAGCAATCTTTGCACCCGCAGTTGCATGATCGACTTTCACCGAGGCGCCTTCTAGCCTCTCCTGAAATGCTGGAGTATATTTACCGAGGTCGTGCAGCAAGCCTGCGAGGTATGCTAATTTTCCGGCTTTGAAAAAGCTGGAGTTTTGCGCAGCAAGTTCGGCAACATTAACTAAATGATGCTCCAGAGTCTGCCAGTTGGATTTATCTGGCAAGCTTCCCGAATGTGCGAAGTATTTCATCATGGTTGCGGCCACTTTATAACACGTCCAAATTCATAACCGAGGATTACCAAATGCAATTCAAAGAAGTTGTGCAAATATATCTGCTCAAGGAGGATATTAACGTTTCCATCAAGCGGCTCTGCGCCCATATCTCTTTCATCACCTACCTCAAAGTCGCCCTTTGCTGATGTGAGGCAATTCTGAAACTCTTCACTGTACTTGCCAAAGTCGTGCAACAAGCCGAGCAGTTCTCCTAATTCAGCCAAGCCAAATTTTGACGCAAACGCTTTTGCCAATAACCCCGTTTCAACAAGATGCGTTTCCAGAGACTGACACTGATCGTCAAGCTTTCTTTTATGTGCGATAAATTTTACCATCAGCTTCAGCTTCCTTCGTTAAAGGCACTCGTTCTTGTTCCTAGACATAAGCAACTAAATCTCACTTCATGACTCCTATCGTTTTTATTTGATGGGCCAAACTCATGAGTTTTTGACTTCGACAAGCTTATTACTTTACAGGATTCCCCGAGTTCATTTTTGCTTGCATATGCTCTATCTGCTCTTGCGTAAGATCACTCTGTTTGGTTTTTAGCTGATCAAGAAATTCATCCGCTCTGCTCAAAGAACGTTTCATTTCTTCCACCCAGGCTCGATGACTCAGCCCCATTTCTTTAGCTAGCTTGCGCTGTGTGCTTTCTGACAAATCTAAAATACTCATTTCATCTTCCGAAAACACTAAGAACCATTCGCCACCACCTCTTCCCGCTTAACTTCCCTGACAAAGGGACCCTGTTCCCGGGCCAATGTGGTGATTCTGGCAACCACCAGAGATTGCGCTTTGTTCGGTACATCCAACAACAGGTCCAGTGCTGCATTAAATTGGCCAAGCTCGCGTTTGATTTCGGCGGCCATGATGCGGTCTTCCACATCGGACAAGTCCATAAAGGCTTCCAGC
>PZPK01000071.1 GCA_006212045.1 Oleiphilus sp.
AAAATACCTTCGGTCCATATGTTGGTACTTCTGGCCAAATTATATTTGGCCATATGTGCTGCATTTGGTGACAAAATACCTTCGGTCCATATGTTGGTACTTCTGGCCAAATTATATTTGGCCATATGTATTGCTTCAGGCAGAAAAGAACATCAGGACGACGTAATATGTTTCGCCGTGCTGGCAGCGATGGATTGAGGTTTTATTAAACCGTAAGAAAGGCACCCTTGTTTCATAGTCGCCTCCTTGGGAACATTTTGGCGTTGATCTACAAAATCCTCGACGCAGGTTCCCTAGCAGTCGCCTACTGGACATCACTGAGTGATCGTTGATTGAATATCGCTAGCCCTCCAGGATGCGCCCTGCAGCGATACGCTGCTAGATCTGGTCGAAAGCGCATCTCAAGTGGAGAGCGTCCGAATTGGAACATTTTGCTTGACGCTCATAATGCGAAGCCCAATGCGGCGGTCAGTTCATCGTGCTCAAATGTCCGACTCATCTACTCAACTTCCTTGCGTGGCGCGCCGCGTTTCTCTGCATAGCTGCGCCATTGCAAGGCAGTCTTTGCCATTTCGTAGAACCGGCGCTTTGCATCACCTTCGCTCATCCCAAAGAACTCCGCCATATCGAAAAGGAAGGATAAAGAAGGCGATGCGTTTGAATAACTGATTGTTATCTTCCGAAGGATTCGTTCCCGTTTCCGACAGCGCATCGACGAGCTCCAAGTAGCCACAGTCATCATCGCCATCTGTCAGAGCCATTGCTGAAATAAAGGCAACTCGCTTCCCGTTTAAATTACGACCGGTGCGATCAAAGCGTTTCGTTGAGTAGACTTGTTTTCCCGCGATGGAGTCAGCTTGTCGTCGCAATCCCTTAGCCCGTAATCACTGCCATATTCATTGCTATCGCCTCCCAGCGTTCAATTGAATAGCCGTCCGAGTCTTTGGGAATTTGGCGATGTACAACGGATCATTGCTGTCTGTGTTGGACGCTTGCGACCTGGCGCTTAGTAGAAGTTCGTGGAATAAGTTGTGGCCGTGTCGCCTTGTGCACCCTCTCGCAACATATTGCCCACCCCATCCTGCTTGATCAGATAGCGGTATTATCTGCGTCAAGCTGCGCTTAGATGTTGTCGGGTTTCGCTAGCGGGTCTTCACGTTGCTTGCATTTGAGCGCAGTTTGGCAACGAGTGGGAACCGTTAAAACAAGAAAAGCTCTGTTCGACCACGCGAACAGAGCTTCTTCATAATGCAAAGCGAGCATCAGGGCAAGATAAACTTGCCCTGATTCATTAACTCCAGGCTGCCGCAATCGCGTTATCGACCTGTTGCTGCTCCTCAGTTGTCAACGAAATAGAACCACCCGATGGTGCACCAAAGGCGGCCATGGTACTGACCAGTTGTTCAATATTGGCGGTATCAATCGAAGCAGAACCCACATCGATTTCATCCAAGCGGAACTTGTCCGCCTTGTACCAATTATTGACACGAATCTGATCGGACGATCCCAGCAAATAGATGTCCAAATGATTATTAGTTTTCTTGAACCATAAATCATTGATGGAGACCGATGAATCAACGTCTAACTTATCAGTATTCGTTGCATAACTACTGGAGCCGTTGTTGATTTTGTCGTAACCATCACCGGATAAGAAGTAATAGGTATCATGGCCATTTCCACCCGTATGAATGTCATTGCCCGCGCCACCATAAAAGTGGTCATTACCTCCGCTACCTTTAAGTATGTCGGCACCTTCACCGCCATACAGATAATCGGCTCCGCCACCACCGATTAGCGTATCATTTCCTGCCTCGCCATAAAGCGTATCGCTACCACCTTTGCCATCTAGCGCATCATCGCCCCCTGCACCTTGCAAAATGTCTGCGGAACCGGTTCCAACAAGATTGAGCGGCTCATCACTGGAGGTATAGTTAGCGGCAATGTACGCGGCATCCCAGATCTCCCCACCTTCGAAATTGATCGAATCCATCTCATATTGGGTATCAACGAAGTGAGATTGGACCGTAATCGAACCAGACTGATCAGAAAAGCCGATTACCAAGTCGCCGCCTACTTTCGTCAGTGTGGTGTTGGTCGACAGCAATCCGTCACCCAAAATCAAACTGTCGATATCCGTCAACGATTGGTCCTGCATGGATACCACGTCATCTCCATGACCACTTTCATACAGATAGGTGTCATTTCCTGCGCCGCCAATCAGCAGATCGTTACCTTCGCCACCGGAGAGCTGGTCATTGCCTGCACCACCATCAAGTGTGTCGGTTCCGATTTGTCCCGTGAGTACATCATCATTAGCAGTACCAACCAAGCTGTCGTCTCCGTTCGTACCTAACAAGATTCTCTGCTCGATCAGACTTTGATCCCAAACCTCACCACCGGAAAACTCGACCTGATCAATCTTGCTCTTTTCATTGCTGTAGTAATTCGAAACCGTTAGCGTCTCACCACTTTGGGTCAGATGGAAAAGCAAGTGGTTACCGCTTTTGGATACCATGACTTCTTCTGGAACAACACCCGCAAGAAACACAACCTTATCGAGACTAGAGGCATCGCTATCATTGTTATTGATGGAGTTGTTTCCGTCCCCCAAGCCAAAATAATAGGTATCGTCTCCGGTATAGCCGTTGATCGCGAGGTCGTTTCCAGCGCCAGCGTAAATATGGTCATTGCCAGAACCACCTAGCAGCACGTCTGCGCCCGCTCCGCCGTAAAGGTGATCGTCACCACCGCCTCCGGTTAAGCTATCGTCACCACCGAACCCATAGAGCTGGTCATCACCGCCTTTTGCATCAAAGACATCATTTCCTCCAGCCCCTTCCATGTAATCTGAACCGCCCGATCCATTGAGTGTCAACGAGGTCGTAACTTGCTGACGAATTAGGTCTCTAATTTCGCTATTGGAGATAGAATCTCCGTTGTCAAAAACAATTCGGTCCAACTCCGCTTCCGGAGTCTCGAAGAATCCATTCACGGTTATGGAGCTACTACCATCGTACGAAACGATTAGATTCTGAGCGTCCCTATCGAACGCTACGTCTTGTTTAGATACACTTGAATCGAACTCGATAACATCCATCTCGCCTGCTCGATCCTTATCGATCGCAACCACATCCGTTCCGTCACCAATGGCGAAGCGATAGGTGTCGTCGCCTGCGCCCCCCTGCAGCAAATCGTCACCGGTTCCTCCATCCAGCAAATCGCTTCCGGCCAATCCAAACAGCTGATCGTTACCACCTAGCCCTAACAATGCGTCATCACCCGAACTTCCTGTCAACACATCAGCCAACTCGCTTCCTTTTCGCGTTTGTTCCAATATTTCATTGATCGTCCATACTTCTCCATCATGGAATCGAATTTCGTCAAACTCATGCCAGTTGGCGTATTCGTTTTTGAACTGTTCTTTTGCCGTAATCACAGACATTGTTGGAATAACCGTGATTTTTAGATCACCGTTTGACTCAACTTTAAGTTGTAGATCGCCAGCAGTAATGCCTTCACCAAATATCAGGACGTTATAACCGTCTTTACCAGAGGAGTCGTAAACGTCGCTGCCGTCGCCAAGGCTATAGTGATAGAAAGAGTCAGAGTAGCCACTATTAATGGTGTCATCTCCTGCCCCACCGGTGATAGTTTCAATCCCGAGTCCACCCCATATCTCATCATCGCCAGCTCCGCCTTCAATGACATCATCTCCTCCATTTCCATAGATAACATCGTTTCCTGCGAAGCCCTGCAATAAATCGGTCGTACTGAACCCGCTTAATACATCCGCTAACCCACTGCCTTTCGTGACAAGATCCTTCAGATCACTTGCGTCCCACACTTCACCAGAGTCGAAATGAATAGAATCAATTGGCGAGGGCGCCTCTGGATCCTGCCAGTCAAATTGATTCTCAACAACGATTTCGTTTCCGGTCGAATCCAGAACCAGGTGAAGACCTCCGTTTCCATCTTTATAGCTTCGAATATCTTCAGGCGAGATGCCATCCACCAGCTGTAGAATATTGACACTAGAACTTGAATCTGTAATTCGAACACTATTATTCAATCCAACTATATAGACATCATCGCCTGAGCCGCCTTCGAGCGTGTCTGTCCCCGAATCACCATTCAAAACATCGTTTCCATCACCACCTTCGAGGTCATCGTCACCAGCGCCACCTGCCAGAAGATCATCACCGGCGCCCCCTCTCAGATTATCATTACCCTCTCCACCAAATATCGAATCGTTTCCACCTCTCCCGTGAAGGCTATCATTCCCGCCTAACCCTACTAACGTAGAGTCTTCATCACCTGGCGCCATAATGTCGTCGTCGTTTTCTGTTGGCGCTGTGGCCCTGTCAAGAATTTCAGGTAAGGACCAGATTGTTCCGCTAGAAAACTCGATGGAATCAATGACCCTGTTCTCCATACTCCAATCAAGATCAAAAAAATCATCCAGTATGACTTGCGTTAACCCATCGCTGGTCTCAATTGATAGGCCATCTACATCGTATCTGGTAAAACGAACATCCTCTTCTGTGATACCCGGTCCAAACACCAACGTGTCGAAGCTCTCGGCACGATCCGAATCCTCGGTGATGTAAGCGAATTCAGTTAGCGCGCTGATCTCATAGCGGTCGTTTCCCTCTCCTCCATTGAGCCAGTTGCGCCCCGCGTTGCTTGCTAAGATGTCGTTTCCATTTCCTCCATCTAGCCAATCTTCTCCGCTACTCGCGATTAAAATGTCATCACCATCTTCGCCATTCAAATAATCGTTTCCTTGCCCATCGTCGAGATAATCGTTTCCATCCCCTCCATAGATATCATCGTCATCATTGCCTCCAAATAACTGGTCATCACCGAAACGCCCATAAATTAAGTCGTCTCCGTCGCGACCATAAACAGTGTCATTGCCTTCTAAAGAGAACAGCTTGTCATCACCGGAAAGGCCATCCATGACATCATCTTCAGCAGTACCGATCAGATGATCAGCTAACTCTGTCGCACCATTGGAGCTATCCATCAGATCCTGATACGTCCATTTGTCTCCCGTTGCGAACACCACCTCATCGATATAGTTTTTAGCGCCACCATAGATCGGTCCGCCTAAATCGAGATCGGCCATATCGACCTCTTCACCCGTCTCGGGGTGTCGAACAATGACGATTCCTCCTGGTAAAGTCGCGACAACCTGCAAGGGTGGAATTTCTTCGTAACCGATAATTTCTCGTGTTTTAAAGAAATCAGAAACAGTAATCGACTCCCCACTCGTGACGATTTCGAGTCGTAGATTGTTCAAATCTCGGATTGCGACAACATCTTCTGGCAGTATGCCTTCGTCAAAAACCACCCGATCAAAACTCTCGCCATCGTCCGAGTTATATATGATATCGCTACCGTCTCCATAGCGATAAAAGTACGTGTCATCTCCTGAACCACCTATCAGAATATCGCTACCGACACCGCCGACTAGCGTGTCGCTGTCGGCACCGCCTTCCAATCGATCATCATCCTCGCCGCCGTCCAAATAGTCATGTCCATCTCCACCATAAAGTGAGTCTTCTCCATCTCCGCCAAAGAGCCTGTCATATCCAGACAAACCTTCGATACGGTCATCCCCCCCTTGTCCGTCAATCAATTCCCAGTTGTTTCCACCTACTAGGTGTTGGTCTGCATCATTTCCTTCAGCGACCAAGCTCTCAATCGTTGGAACGTCTATCGTAGAGTTGTCATCAAAATGGATGACATTCACGGTATTCACGCCTTCAGAGAAAAATTCTTTGACCGTCAGGTATTCGCCGGTGGATTTAAGAATGACTCTTAGATCACTATAGAATCGAACGATTTCGACATCATTCTGCGACAGACCTCCTGTGAGCTCTAAGGTATCGAAATGCTCATTGTCTTCAGCCGAATACTGAAGCGTGTCATACCCCATTCCGATTCCATAACTGTAGGTGTTGCTTCCCTTTCCTCCCCTGAGTGAATCATTTCCTTCCAGACCAATCAGGGTATCGTCTCCGTCTCCCCCTTGAATGTTGTCAGCTTCGCTCGTGCCCGTAATTTGATCATTTCCATCCATGCCAAAAATCTGGTGGCCTATAAACTCTGAACCAATGACGTCGTCACCATCAGTGCCATAGACAAATCCCGAACCATTTCGTTTATCCCAGGTAATTTTTGCCAAGTCTTCTCTCGTGAGCGTGTCTCCCCCCTCAAACTCGATATCGGGAAGTTGGGAATCACCTGACCAGTTTTCAACAAGGAGTTCAATTTCGTCGTTCGTCGACAAAATGGTGACAAAAAAAGTGGTCCCGGTGCGACTAATCGAAACATCATTTTGCGATATTCCAATTAGCTTTAATGTATCGCGGGAAGAACTAGAAGCATTCTGATTCCTAATCGAAACATTGCCGTCGCCTAATCGATATTCATAGGTATCGTTGCCATCTCCGCCGATCAGCGTCGATGTATCACTAGCGATTAAAACGTCATTCCCAGCGCCGCCGAAGAGCATATCGACACCGGCTTCACCGTCGAGAGTATCGTCTCCTGCTCCGCCATAGAGCACATCATTCCCAAGACCACCACTGAGAGTGTCATCCCCATCCCGACCGTACAACCGGTCACGCAGGTCAGATCCATTTAATTGATCTGATGAGTCACCACCATAGTAATGAAAGATCCCATTTCCATCGTACTCTATTCCTGACAGAACCAATTGATCAGCAATGTATTGCTCAGACCATTCCGTCCCATCCGAAAAGATGAATTTGTCTATGGAATAACCATGACTACCATTCGTATTGAGATAATGCTTGATGGTCACCGTGCCACCGGTAGAGGCGATTGTCATCACTAGATCTGATCCGACCAATTCGAAAACAACATCAGCGGGTTCGATTGGAGCCAGGAATTCGACAATGTCAAAATGACCTCGATCCTCCGTAAGAGTATTCTCCTCACCAATGAACTGATCTCCGCCATCGTAATCAGAGATGACCGTGTCACCAGCGCCTGTTAGATAGTACCGGTCATTGCCTTCACCTCCATCTAAGAAATCACTGCCGCCGAGGCCTAATAGCTGGTCATCCCCTGCACCACCATGAAGGCCATCATCACCGTCTGTCCCGGTGAGCGTATCGTCTCCCCCTTCCCCATATAGCGTCGAACCCTCCATGACATTGGCCTGATCTGTTCCCCTGACACTATCGATTACCGGGATCGTTCCCTGAGACTCAATCAATTGCATCAAAGAGACCTTTTCACCCTGAACGACTAGGGAGTAATGCTCACTATGATCCTGATAGTTGTCAAAGTTGCCTGGTAGCACGATGATATCGTCCGGAGACTCATCGAAAGTTATGATCAGATCACCCCTCCGCCTGGCAACTGCCAATTCGGACAGACTGATATCGGCCCCTAATACAATTGTTTCAGCGTCAGAATGGTCACTAATCTTGATTTCATTGTCACCGCGAAAGTAAAGATATACATCATTACCATCGCCGCCCTGCAAATAGTCTGACTCCGTGCCACCAGACAAAATATCCGTTCCCGCGAAAGTCGATATGTGATCGCGTTTGGCACCACCAAATACAATATCAATATGCTGGTCACTGCCCCATAGAGTTTGATTTCCAAGTGCGATAGAAGTCGCGCTATCCAAATGAGAATTTGGCGCATCAAAAGAGATTAAACCGCCATAGCTATTTCGCATATCCGCGCTTGGGAAAAGAGCCTTCAAGGCATCTCTTTCACCAGCATCCAAGTTTGCAATCAAAGTGGCGCCATAGAGCGCAAGGTCATCGAAACCATCCTCTACCAGCGCAGAACCCGAAGTGCTCAATAATTCTAGGACATCGATTGTTGTACCCAATTTGTCCTGGGTTAGCTGCTGAGTAACGAACGTCTTAAATGCCGTGGTATCAATAACGACTGCGCCTTCGGCATCGGTGCCGTAGGAAATTTGATCCAAATAGGGACCAAGACGTGTTTGTGGAAGCAGTTGATTGTAAAGGGACTGCCGCAAGCTATCGTAAGTGCGATCAATGATGCCAAACAAGCGTTCTGAGCCACTGAACATCTCATCGGTTACATAGAGCGTTCCATCAATGAGTTCAGCGTTGCCGAATAACTGCAGTGACCCCACAAGGAGTTCAAATCTATAGTTGTTACTGGAAGTACTACTGCTAAAATCAATTTGTATCAGTGACTGATCGTTAAACGCCTCCAATACCCGCAACTTTTCCAAAAACTCAATGGTTTCACTGTAGGTGTGCGAGCCAACCAACAACTGGTCGGCAGAGTAGGTATCTGCCAGAAGGTCGGTTGAGACCCCACCTTGCGCACTGAGGTCTTTATAGAATCGGAACTCCACATCCATTCCTTCCACAGTATTGGATGCAAATCGCTCATTAAAAAACTCATAATCACTAGATTCCGCCCAGTCGTCTATTAGCTGATCAAGCAAGGCCAACTGGTTTTCACGTGTCTGCGCACTCGAATACCCTTCCAATGTACTCGCCAGTGGTAAGTGAAGAACTGCCGCCTCTCTTAAATCACGTAACGCTCCAGAACCGGAGGTGTCTGGGAGGTGCTCCAATTCAGGAGGAATTTCAATTTCATCGGTAAACTCACGATAAAAACCGTTGAATGAAAGGTCGAGACTCTCGGCCGCACCCGCTGTGCTATTGGATCCATCTGTCCACGTGAAGGTTCCTTGCGCAACCGATTGATTTCCACCACCAAGGTCAATAAATTCAGACTGGCTATCCAAACTGATACTTTCGATATTCAGTTCACTCAGAGAAAACAGCTCGTCAGCGTCACTAACACCGTCACTGTTAACATCCTTCCAGATCTGCAAATCTTGGAAATGCGTGTCATATTCATCGATTAAGTTATCGTGATTGGA
>PZPK01000030.1 GCA_006212045.1 Oleiphilus sp.
CCGCTGGTACCTATACCCTCACCTACAACGTGTCTGACAGTGCCGGCAATGCCGCCACGAGCATCACCCGTGATGTCATCGTGGCTGACTTAACGGCGCCGGTAATTACCCTGACCGGAAGCAGCACGGTAAATCATGAGCAAGGCACGGCCTACACAGATGCTGGCGCCACCGCCAGTGATACGTTTGATGGAGACCTGTCCTCCAGTATGGTAACCGTGAACAATGTCAACTCCGCCGTTGCAGGAAGCTACACAGTGACCTATGACGTGGCTGATGCAGCCGGCAATAATGCGACTCAGGTTGTTAGAACCGTTATTGTAGCGGACACTACCGTTCCGGTTATCACGCTCTCTGGTAACAGCACCATGGACTTGACCAATGGTACGATCTTCGTCGATCCAGGATACAGCGCCAGCGACAACATTGATGGAGACATCAGTGGCAATGTCGTCAGAACAGGCACCATCGACATCAACACAGATGGTACCTATGTCCTGAGCTACGACGTCAGTGACGCAGGAGGCAATGCAGCCGTGACGGTCACCCGAACGGTCAATGTCGTGACCCCCAGCACGGTCACGATTGAAGCAGAGACAGCAACCATCGGAGGGCTGCATAGCGTTGCAACCACCCATACCGGCTACCTTGGCTCGGGCTATATCGAACATTCGGGCGAAGGTTATATTGAATATACATTTACCGCCTATGGCGTGCCCTATGACCTCACCGTTCGATATTCCCAGGATGTGGGCGACAGGCCCCTGGAAGTAATTCTCAACAGTACTTCGCTGGGCAATCTGGCATTCCCGGCAACGGGCAGCATGACCACCTGGTCGGATACAGCAACCTTTACGATTACGCCTCAATCGGGAAGCAACACCTTGAGACTGTCCACAACCGGATCAAGCGGTGCAAATATCGATCAACTGGTTCTGACACCTCAGTAACGGGCTATCACAATGCATCAACTTAAAAAACTGGCGCTTGTCAGCCTCTCCGCATTAATCCTCACCGCCTGTGGCGGCGGAGGTGGTGGCGGAGGCGCTGGCGGATCTGACAAAAATGACGGGCCGACAGTTCGGACGGGCAATTTTGTTGACTCACCAGTCGCAGGGGTTCGTTACAAAACGCCCAGTAGAAGTGGGTTAACTGGCCCAAACGGGGAATTCAAGTATCTCGACGGTGAACTCGTTACATTTTCAATCGGAAACACAACGCTGGGGGTTGCCGAAGGACAGGAAACGGTAACGCCGTTTACACTGTTTGGCATTGCCCCATTAGCGAAAGAAGCCAAGATTTCAGCTGCATTGGCCCAGGATTCGGTCAGCAGTTTCGAACGCGCTTTAAATGTTGCGATGTTGCTGCAAAATCTGGATGTCGATGGCAACCCGGATAACGGTATCGATCTGGGAGATGCGCACACGCAACTGGCAAATGACACGATCAATCTGCTGGTAAAATCACGGGATTTCCTCGACCAGATAGAGGTACGCAGCGCCAAACGTAAACTGTCTATTGATCATCGTCGCGAAATGCTGGCGGCCGTAACACATCTTTATGAGAACCTGGAGATCGAAATCGAATCGAATCAGGTCTCAAAATTCAATTCCATCATTGATGAAAGTACGCTGCAATCGGTCGACTATGACTATGACGCAAACGGTCTGGTGATGGCAGAACGCACCGATACCAATGGTGATGGCGAAGCCGATATCGTCAAAACCTTTGAATATGATGACAACGGCAATCCGGTCCGTAGCGAAAACTCCAAAACCGGCGTGGTCGAAACGATGAACTATGATGGCAATAACAACCTCATTTCCCGCCAAAGTACATCCGATGCCGGCAGTAGCGTAGAAAGATACAACTACAACAATAATGGCAAAATCAGTCGTTTCGAGCTGGACAGTGATAACAATGGCGCAGCAGATGCAGTAACGCGTTATTACTATGAAGCCGGCCGATTAGCTTCCTATACTGTGGACAAAGACGGTGATAGCGTTATTGATACTGTGGCCCGTTATGTTTACGACAATGGCAGAGTCGCGACCTTCGAAGAGGATCGGGACAATAATGGCATTGCGGATCTGATTATTGCCTATTCCTATGATGAAAATGGCAATCGCCAGTCATTCAACATTAACGTTTCCCCAGATGGGTTTCCCAGCGCACCAGGGCGATTCACCTACGATGAAAACAACAATGTGATTGGCTACGCACTCGACAATGACCTTGACGGCGAGTACGAGTATATTGAGTCCTATACCTATAACAGCCAGGGCCAACGAACATCATATTTCAGGGATACCGACGGCGATGGCAATTGGGATAACCGGATTCAGTATTTCTACAACGAAGACGGAAAGCGCATCCAGATGGCCGAAGACCAGAATGGTGACGGCATTGCGGACAAGGTTTGGGCCGGAGATTACCAGCCCAAGGTATTGGAAAACGCCTGGGATCTTATTCTGCAACAAGGCTAGTCTTTTCGGCTACCCTTGGCTCGCTCGCTGAGGTATAAGTCTCTTCCACATAGGAAGGTGACTTGTACAAGATTCTCAGATTCCTGAAACGCCATACGTCCCTGAACATCTGTATCAATTCATCAAGGTTCAGCCGCAAGGGATTAAAGGTTGTCGGTTGTCGAACCGTGAGTCCATATTCCAGCTCACCCACCTTGCTCTCATCGACAAACGTACCAAACAATCGGTCCCATATAATCAGCACTCCGCCAAAATTACGGTCGATCTGATCCGGTTTACAGCCATGATGCACACGATGATGTGAAGGTGTATTAAGCACCCACTCCAAGGGACCAAGACGCTTCACCACTTCGGTATGCAGGAAAAACTGATAGGCAAGGCTGGCCTCAATCGCGATGAGTGCCCAGTTTTTCTCGAAGCCAACCAAGGCGAGTGGCAGCCACCAAATGGTCCAACTGAAATTCAGATCCATTAGAAAGTTCTGACGCAGAGCTGTCGAGAAATTGAGATTTTTAGAAGAATGATGCGTCACATGATTTGCCCAGAACCAACGCACCTTATGCATCGTGAAATGATAGAGATAGTAGAAAAAGTCCTGCGCCACAAACAATAACAAAAAGCTGAGCAGACCGGCTTCAAACTGCAGCTGTAAACCGAAACCGCGCACGTATTCATAGAAAACCTGAATGAACAGCGCTACCGCAATCCCGTCAAACACTTTGTACATCGCACCGGTCGACATATTTGCCAGAGTTTCTCGCCAAGTATAGGAATGGCGTCCCTGACGCGCTAGATACCAGGCTTCCCAGGCGATAATGGCTGTGAAAACCACTCCAAAGATGCCGATAAAGATTAAGGCATGGATGACGTCCTGCATGTTTGCTCCTGTCTCTGCTGCTATTTCGATAGTGGACTAGTTTATCCCTCAAAATAAGCCTAGTATTGACACTATCAGCCCTATTTTTGACAATCTGCGCCAACAACGACATGCTAAATGATTACTTTATTACCCGTGATGCACCCGGCTTTGTGCTGCGTTTTATCCAGAAAAAAGGACTGAAACTCCCGGAGCTGGAGAATCGCTTGCTTGCCTACAGTGGCAAGCAGCATCTGAGCTATGAGCAATGGTGGCAGTTATTGGAGGAGCTGGACGGCGCAGTGAAGAAACCGGCTTTAGGCGTCATCGTCGGACAAAGCATTGAAGTCGCCCATTGTGGCGTGTTGGGCTATTTATTCCGAACCAGTCAAAACGTACTGGATGCCCTCTCCTGCTACCGTCGCTATGAGAGACTGCTCTATGCAGGAAGCGCGGCAGAAGCGCATATTGAGAATCAGGAAATGACACTGATCTGGCCAACAGATCAGGGCTTATCGAGCCAGATCTCGGATGCCTTGTTGCTTTCGGCATTGGTCAACATCATCAGGGAAATTCTCAACCTTGATCATATTTCGCCGCTACGGGTCAGTTTTACCCATCCGGTGCCCGAATCCGATATGGCAACCTATCAGGATTTCTTTAAAGGCAGGATCACGTCCGGAGCCCCTCGACTTGAAATCACTTTCGCCTTGCAGGATCTGCTGCGACCGATTCCCTTTCACGATGAAACCTTACACCGCATTCTTGATCAACAGGCCGAGGAACTGATCAGACATCTGCCCGAGCAAGATGATTTTCTGACGGCGTTGCGTAACACCATAGCTCAAAACCTGCACAATGGTGCCTGCGAGGCGGCTCAGGCAGCACAGGCCATGAATATCTCAACGAGGACTTTGCATCGCCGGCTTCAGCAAAGGGGCACTTTATTTCGCACAATTCTACAGGACGTCAGAAAAACCATGGCGAGACACTACCTGGCTGACCCGACCCTATCCATCGCGGAAATTACTCTGCTTCTGGGTTATAGCGAACAAAGCGCTTTTAACCGGGCACATCAAGCCTGGTATGGAAAGACGCCCCTTCGGCACCGACACTCACTCACCGAGCAAGTCTAGTGTTCGCCACAGGTTTATTGCAGACCCGTGCGCTCGTCAAGCCCGAGCCGACAGTTCATGTTTTGAACTGCCGCGCCGGAAGCGCCTTTACCAAGATTGTCCAATCGCGCTACGAGATAAATTCTGTCCTCCGATGAGAACACAAACAACTCAATCCGGTTAGAACCATTCAGGGCGGTTGGATTCAAAAAGCCATCCTGCAAGCAGGACTCATCATTCAGCTCATGGACAGAAACGAAGGCTTCATCACGGTAAGCTTCATGCAACGCTGCGTGAACACTTTCTCCTGTGCCTTCAATATGGCTGGCATGCAAGGCGATGGAAACCAGCATACCTTGCGAAAAATTACCGACGGTCGGGACAAAGACGGGCGCAGATTCAAGACCTGTCATCGCTTGCATTTCCGGCAGATGCTTGTGGTTCAGGTCCAGATTTTTGAGCCGCGCTGCCGCATCGTAAGCCTGCGCTTCCGACATGGCCGCATAATCGGCAATCATATTCTTTCCGCCACCGCTGTAACCGGTAATCGCGCTGACAGACAGTGGGTAGGATCTTGGTACCAGACCGGCTTCAATCAATGGTCGCATCAGCATAATCATCCCGGTGGGATAACAACCTGGGTTTGCCAAACGGTTGCTCTTGCGTATTTTATCCCGGTAGCCGGTCAATTCCGGTATACCGTAAACCCAGTCAGGGTTAACTCGAAACGCAGTCGAAGCATCAATAATCACGGTTTCCGGGTTTTCGATCAATGCTACTGCTTCTTTACTCGCTTCATCCGGCAGGCACAAAAAAACGACTTGCGCCTTGTTGAGGTACTCGCGCCGCAACTCCGGCTCTTTTTTGCGTTCTTCCGGAATACTCAAGAGCTCAATTTCAGGATGCGCCGAAAGACGATCCTGTATCTGCAAGCCGGTTGTGCCATATTGGCCATCGATGTAGGCGGTAAAACTCATGAAATGCTAATCCTCCGGAAATCCATGATGCTGTTCTTAAGCCTGCGTATTTTCAGGCCTGCGTACTATAGGCACTTCGTACCTCTTCAGCAATAATCGCCAGCCCTTTTTCAACCAAAGCTTCATCCTGCGAATAGGTGATACGTAAACACTCATGCTGATGACGCCACTTTCCTGACGCGCCCTCTGCCAAACCAGGAAAGAAGTGATGACCCGGAACCACCAGCACGCCCCTATCCTTGAGCTTTTCGTAAAGTTCCTGGCTGCTCAATGGACAGTCCTGCAGCCACAACCATAGAAACATGGCACCTTCGACTTTGTGCAGGCGGAACGGGACATCCTTAAGAAAAGTACGCAAATGATCCTCTGCCCGCTTTGCTTTTTCCTGATAAAACGGTTTCACCACATCCCGGCTTAACTGAATAATCTCGCCTGATTTCACCATATCGCAAGCCAGCATGCTGCCGAAGCTGCCAGTGGCCAGATTCAAAATGGCATTGACACCTGACAGCGCATGAATAATGTCCGGATTGGCGATCACAATACCGGTGCGCGCAGCTGGTAAACCGAATTTGGATAAACTCAAACACAACACCGTATTTTCGTTCCAGAACGCTTGAGCTTCGGTGAAGATCAGGTTCGGGAATGGTGTACCGTAAGCACTGTCCACAATCAGTGGAATGTCGCGAGCCCGAGCCATCGCATCAAGTTTTTCCATTTCCCCATCGGTCAGTACGTTACCGGTAGGGTTGGTAGGACGGGAAACACAAATGGCGCCCGTCTGTTCAGTGAGCTCAAGGCTGGAGAAGTCCACATGGTACTTAAAGGTTGTTTCGTCAATCAGCTCCAATTCCGGACGATTGGCGGTGAAAAAATTCTGGCTCAATCCCGCATCACTATAGCCAATATATTCGGGGGCCAGCGGCAGCTGGATCTGCTTCTGACTGCCATCGGAACACTTGCCGGCAAACAGGTTGAACAACATGAAAAATGCCGCCTGACTGCCGTTCGTCAGGGCGATATTGCGATTTGACAGGTCCCAGCCATATTCCCGATTCAACAAATCCCGAATTGCCGAGACGAATTCAACTTCGCCCTGTGGCGGATCGTAGACACCTATCAGGCGTTGAAAATCGCTTTTGGAATCAAGAATACTTTGCAAGCGTTCCTTAAAGCGCTGTTGCACTTTCGGTATATGCGCAGGATTGCCTCCCCCCATCATGATCATCTCTGAATCGCCTGCCAAGGCATGTCCCAGATCTTCCATCAGGGTCGTGATACCGGATTTACCTGCGAACTTGTCTCCGAATGCTGAAAGTTTCATCTCTGTACCTCAGACTTGATAAAGGCCGTTACCCAGTTTGCTACCAGCTCGTTATCGAGATTCATATACAGGGAATCCAGAGCCTGCTGATACTGTCCGGGTCGATAGCGCGCTTGACGCAAATGCATCAACCCTTCCATGTAGGGCTTTGTAAATTCGGGATGTCCCTGAAAAGACAGCAGTTTGCGCGGTTCATAGTAAGCTCCGTTCGGACAAAAATGATTGCCATACAAGCGCATGGCTCCCGGAGGTAAAGCCGTCACCTGGTCCTGATGGCTGTAGAGCAGACACAAACGGTCAGGCAAGGGGGTCAACCACTCCGGTAACTGCCCGGCAGCCTGTTTCTGATGCACCATCGCACCAAGGCCCCAACCCAGCTCGGACTTTTCGGCACACCCTCCCAGCGTATGCGCCAGCATCTGGTGTCCAAAACAGAAACCGACCAAGGGAACACCTTCGGTATAGGCATGCGAGATAAATGCGGCTAGCCCCGGGAGCCATGCTTCCTGGTCATACACGCCTGACTTGCTGCCCGTGAGTAAATAGGCATCACATTCGTCGAGCGAGACCGGGAAACAGCCACTCACGACCGGATAGCTCTGAAACTGCAGATCGCTATCCGCGCCAGAAAGAAGTGTCTTAAACATCTCACTGTAACTGAGATAAGCCGGTTTTAGCTCCGGTGCCAACTCGTCACAATCCAGAATACCGATGCGAATCATTTTCGTGTCACTCTCCATGAATGAGGGTCCAAATTGGGCTTGTTATCATATCGTAAGGCTTTGGGACTTGTGTTCACAGGCTTACCGCATTAATTTCTATCCGCTTGTTCCTTTCCACTGTTTTGACAAAGAGTCCATTATGATTGCAATCAGACCTCGTCAGATTTTCACCTTCTCATTTTTGCTATTGCTTGTTGTCACTATTGTTCTGTTCTCTCGCCCGGCTCAATCGCTAGAAAAACCACCGCTGATTACAGTCACAGCCGAAGGAAAAACCAGCGCAACCCCCGATCAGGCAACGCTGTCGCTGCAGTTTTCGGAAACCCGGCTGGAGGCCAGTGAAGCTCGGAATCTTGTTGACCAGCAAGTCGCGCGGCTGATCGCGGTGCTCGAAAACTATGCCATCAAGGAGCAATCCCTGGATACCAGCCAGATTCATATCCAGCCCCAATACGATTATCGAAACAACCAACGCGAGTTCAGGGGCTACCAGGTCGTTCGACAGGTTGGTTTTTCACTCAGTGACCTGTCGCAACTCGATGCACTACTCAAATCTCTCACCGAGAATGAAGTCAACCAACTCAACCAGATCGAGTTCGGCTTGTCCAAACCTGCATTCTATCAACATCAAGCGTTGAAACATGCCATGGCAAATGCCAAAGCGACAGCCACGAGAATTGCCCAGGGTTTTGGCGTCACGCTGGGAAAAATCCACAGCGTGTCTTATCAGGCTCAGGCAAGCGAGCTTCCCCAGCGCCAGGCGCGAATGCAGATGGAACTCGCCTCCGTTCAAGCTGACTCGACTTATCAGCAAAAAGATCTGGATTTTATGGCCCATATCCAGGTTGCGTTCACTTTCGAATAAACCGGGCAAACATACGCATCGAGCTGGCCTGATAGTAAATCAACAGACCGGCCAGAACAGCTGCCGTGCCCAGTCCCATCCGCATGGTGATCGCTTCCTGGTTCAGGACATGGCCAAGGGCCAACGCCAGAACCGGTGTCACAAGTGTCACCATGGCCACAGCTGTTGCACCGACATTCCCAAGCACATAGAAATAGGACATAAAACCGATCAACGAACCGCAGACCGCCAAATACAGGATGGACCATGGCGAACGACTCGATAAATCAATCTCCGGTACTTTGCCATCGACCACATACCAGGTGGCCAGAAACAGAGGGGCCGACAATAACAACGTCCCTACCGACATGCTAAAGGGGTGGCACTGGTAATTCTCTCGCTGCACCAGCACCCCACTAAGGCTGTACAAAGTCACCGCCATCAGCAGCAAGATCACACCCTTCCAGCCCGAACTGTGAATTACCCAGTCGTCCAGACAGATCACCGACAAGCCCGCGAAACTGATCGCGAAAGCAATCCACCTCAACAAAGTAAATTCTCCCCGCCCCAGCAACTTGGCACTGAACAGATTTGAGACGACAGGCGCAAGCGCAAACAGAACGGAAATCAAACCGGAAGGCACAAAGTCGGCCGCCACATAGGTGCATAACAGAGCGCCATAAATACCAATGAGCGATGCCAGGTATGCCCGCAACGCCGGTTTACTCCACGACAGCTCCAATCGCCACAGTTTCAGCACCACATACCCAATCAGCGCCGCAATCATCATGCGCAAAGCGATGGCGGCAAACGGACTGACGGTTTCATTGCTCCAGGCAATCCCCAATGGTGTGGTTGACCAAACAATTACGATAGTGGCAAAGGCCACGGGCACAGACATGACATTCCTCCTGTTTGTCGTTGTCAAACCCGGGAAGCATTGGAAAATCTTGAGGTGGAATATTGAGTCAAGCCACCGCGCTGATCGCCGTGGCTTCGGGGGAGTTATTCGTTAAGCGACGTTTCTAAATAAATCTCCCACAAGCACGGCTTTCGCAGTATGCGCAACGCGCACCCGCCAAAACGCCATCAGACAAGCTGCGTGTTTCAGCGCCGAGGCAAAAGCATGTGATTTGGGAAGATGTGTGTTCATGGTTGCCATGATGCAGTGCCCCGGCCGAGCTTGTCAATCCGTTTGGAATCTTTATCTGAAAAGTGTTGGACTAAGGCCGCATAGACTGCACGCGCATGCCAAAAGCAGTATGTAATGAAGCGCGCTAGTCGCAGGGTTCTTGAAGCGATTTCCCGAGCAGCGCTTCCCAGCGCGGCGTGGATTCGGCGATATAGCTTCCCGTCAGCAGGTTCACTAACGCAGACCGGGTATTGAACCAACGAATGTACTGATAACAGGGCTTAGGCCCCATATCCATCCAGTGCCTTATACCTTTAGGCACCAGAATAAAATCACCGGGAATACAATGCAGAGCATGTATACAACCGTCTAGATTGACGAAAAGCAAGGCTTCTCCTGCCAGAAAGAAACGAACCTCATCTTCGTCATGAATATGCTCCGAAAGATGTTTGTCCCGGAGTGAAATGGACGAATGCTGCGCACCTTCCACAGAGACCAGATCAGCATTATTCAGGCCTAACTCTAGTTTTATCTGGTCAATCTGTGCCCGATAGAGCGTCAGAATATCATTGCTGGAGATCCAGCTGACATTCTCCTGGCTCTTCAAACTCAACTGTTCGAGACGCACTCCAACCTTTGACAACGCAGCCATAAAATCAAGCCTGCGTTGTGTATTGGATGCGTGGTACAGCAGCAATCGTCCCATTTCCCAACCTCAATCTCACTATGAAGTACGTAACCCGAGCACCGCAAACCAAGAAGGGTCGGCAATATTTCTGGCGCGGCTAACTTTAAAGTGTGGCAGAGGGAAACGGATTCGCCAGTGGCTTCTACAATGGTTTACAAACCCGAACAAGCCGCAAGCTACCATTGCTGAGCGCACGCTTTCCAGGCAGTTTCAGGGCAATTGACTGGCTGCGCACTCGATCAACTGGGCAGCAACAGAAACCGCAATCTCGGGCGGCGTTTTACTGCCTATATCCAAACCTACAGGGGCGTGGATGCGTTTCAGTAAGTTCTCACTCACGCCAAGTTCGCGTAAGCGCTGTTCTCGCCGGTCGGCCGTGCGACTTGAACCTAGCGCACCAATAAAGAAAGCATCGCTTTCAAGTGCGGCTATCAGTCCAAGATCATCAACCCGAGGGTCGTGAGAAAGCGCAACGATGGCACAATAAGGATCGCTGAATTCACTGCGTATCAAATCATCAGGCAGGACGTCGGAGCGAATACAGACGCGTTCTTCTGAGAACTCACTGCTGTTTAAACGCAACTGCCGAGATAAGCCTTCGGGCTCAGCATCTTCCCCTTGGGGTCGCGTGACAGATACGTTTCCCGGGATACCTGAGGCAGAAGAAGCAAGAGACAATTCGTCAGCACTGAACTTCTGGAAAGAGCTGCTTCGCTTCAATACCTCCTGCCGCGGTTCGCAGATCGTCACATCAAAGTCCAGCGAATTCACGATCGGCAACAGATATTGAGTGATATCCCCCCAACCTAAAATCAGTAAGCGATGATGCACTTGTAAGCGATGGTTCAACTTGCCATCACAAACTTGAATAGCGGGAAACGGCGCATCATTTTCATTTGTCGTCATAACGCCAGATTCCATATCCACCATGCGTGACACAGGGTTACGTAGAGACAAGGCTTCATTCAGGGATTGAAAGTGCTGCATAGTTGACGCATCGGGCTCCAGAAGCTCGATCAGAACTTCCAATGTCCCGCCACAAGGCAGCATAAAACGACTGCGCTCATCCGACGAATCGCCAAAACGTTTTACCGATGGGAAACCTTTGGTAAGCGTTTGCTGCCAGGATTCGATCAGTACCTGCTCAATACATCCGCTGGAGAGAGAACCAACACTTTTGCCGGAATTCCGGTTCATCGCAAACAAACTGCCTGGGGGCCTGGGCGACGCCCCCCAGGTATTCAGCACAGTGACATACCAGACACGGTCACCCCGGGCCAACCAATCCGATACCGTCAGCAAAACGGACCGATTTACGCCATGCATGACTAGTTAGGCCAAGCGAAATGGCATTTTTCGATGCCGCTCTCCGGTAGCAGCAAACAGGGCTCCCGCCATAGCCGGAGCGAGCGGAGGCAACCCCGGCTCACCGACACCCGTTGGCAATTCATTACTCTGAATAATCACGGTTTCAATAACCGGTATCTGATTCATGCGGAGCATCTGGTAATCATGGAAGTTACTCTGCTCTATCTGGTCATCTGCGATGGTTATTTCACCATACAGCGCGGCAGTTAGACCAAACACAATACAGCTCTCTATTTGCATCTTCACGATATCCGGATTGATGACTGTGCCACAATCGATCGCACATACCACTTTGAGCACTTCAATTTCACTACCCGAAATTCGTAGCTCTACCAGTTCAGCAACGTAGGAGCCAAACGACTTGTGCGCGGATATGCCCTGAAACACTCCGTCTTCGGTGGATCTTCCCCATTGCCCCTTCTCTGCCACCGCATCCAGTACCGCAAGCAACCTTGGTGAATCCGCCAGCAGCTCGCGCCGATACTGATAAGCGTCCTTACCCAGTTCGTGCGCGAGCTCATCCACAAATGACTCGGTCACAAATGCATTGTGGGAATGGCCTACCGAGCGCCAGAAACTGACAGGCACACCCGCGTCCGCCTTGGTGTGTCGAACACGCAAAGCCGGGAAGGCATAGGGAAGGTCATCCGCCCCTTCATAGGGTGATTTATCCGGAGGGGTCATCGGTGTGCCTTCGGTCATCAAGCCAGCCTTGCCCAGCATTGAATACATAAACTTAGGAGCCCAGGGGAACATGGCTGGCGCTGCATCCCAAATAAACCAATCCATAATTTTGGGGCATACGATCTGATGATCCCAGCCGCTGACCTTGCCCTCACTATCGATGGCAGCAGCCAGTCTGTGGTAACTGGCAGGTCGGTAAAAATCGTTCTGAGTGTCCTCTTCCCGGCTCCATACAAGCTTGATCGGTATTCCCGCCTTAAAAGAGATTTCAGCTGCTTCGCCTATAAAATCCTGACTCAAGCGACGACCAAAACCTCCGCCAATAAACTGATTGTGGATATGCACTTCGTCCAGAGACAAATCGCTGACTTTTGCCACCACAACCTGCGCCAGATCGGGCGCTTGGGTGGAAGTCCAGATATCCGCACGATCCTGTTGCACGTCCGCCACACAATTCATCGGCTCCATGGTGGCATGCGCCAAAAAAGGCAATTCAAACGAACTTTCCAGTACACGCGAGGCTTCCTTACGTGCCGCGTCGAAATCGCCGTCGTCCCTGAGTTCGTCACCGGCATCCTCCTGCGCCTGCTGTTGATAAAACTTCATGACCTCTGAAGAGCTTCCGGGGCCATCGGCCGTGCGCTGCCATTCGAGCTTCAATGCTTCCTGGGCTTTTCTCGCCAACCAGTAACTGTCGGCCACAATCGCGACGCCGCTGGTCACTTCCAGAACGGCTTGGATGCCCTTCATCTTGCGCACCTGATCCGCATTGTGCGAGACCAGTGTTCCACCGATATACGGTGAACGGGCAATCACTGCATGCTTCATCCCTGCACGGACACTGTCTATGCCGTAGTTGGCGGTACCAGTGACTTTTTGTATATTATCCAGCCGTGCATTCTGTTTGCCGATGTATTTGTATTGCTCAGGGGTTTTAAGTGCAATTTCGTCCGGTACACTCTGTTGCGCCGCCAGTTTCAGTAAATCACCGTAAGTAATCGACTTCCCAGATGCCGAATGCACCACTTTTCCTTCGCTGGCATGCAGGTACGTTTCCGGCACCTGAAATACCTCGGCAGCTGCAGCCACCAGCATTTGTCGAGCGGTTGCACCTATCTCTCGCAACGGGCCCCAACTGGTCGAAATACTGTTGCTGCCACCAGTCAGCTGCAAACCATAATCCGGGTTGCGGTAGACGGTATCGGCGCCGGCAAAAATGATTTCAATATGATCAGGGCGTACTTCCAGCTCTTCGGCCAACAAAGTGGTTAATCCGGTATAGGTGCCTTGCCCCATCTCAACGCGATCAAGTGTGAAGGTGACGGTTCCATCAGCCTGAAGTGTCAACCAGGCATTGGCTTCCCAGTCACCGCTTTCCTGTATTTCGCGATTCACCAATGCCCCACAACCCGCCAGAGAAGCCGCCACGGTGAAGCTTCCCGCTGCCGTGCCAGACACTTTGATCAGATTACGACGGGTCGTAAGCATTGATTCCAGATAACCCTTTGAAGGCTTGGCTTGATGTGTTGACTGCTTCATGACAGATCCCCCACTTTCACTTCGTAGGCAAGGTCTGTCGCTGCCTGCATTCGGCCTGCAGCCTGCTTGATCGCTTTTCGGATTCTCGGATAGGTGCCACAACGACAGATATTGCCCGACATGGCCGCATCAATATCTTCATCACTGGGGTTGGCATTTGTCGCCAGTAAGGCACTTGCGCTCATTAACTGTCCGGACTGGCAATAGCCACATTGCGGGACGTTGTGGTCAATCCAGCTCTGTTGCACGGGATGCAGATTATCGTTGTCGGACAAACCTTCAATCGTGGTCACGGACTGCCCTGCGATCGCTGCCAGTGGCGTAATACAGGAACGGATCGCCTGTCCATTCAGATGCACCGTACAGGCACCACACAAGCCTTTACCGCAGCCGAATTTGGTTCCTGTCAGGCCAATTTCATCCCGAATCACCCAAAGCAGAGGCATTTCCGGATCAAGGTCCAACGAGACTTGTTTACCGTTTAGTTCAAACTCCACAGTTCTCCCCCCTTACTCTTAATATTGTTATGCCGGTCAGCTCTATGCGCGCGTTTGAAACTGCCTGATTCAGCAGAAATCAAATCGATTTAGCGCAAACCGAACTGTTCGCGGTTTTTTTGTTTGGTTTTATCACCTTTCTTCAACATCACATACACTGCACCCGTGCCACCATGATGTTTCTGGGCCGAGTGGAAAGCGAGCACCTCGTCGATCTGGGGTAACCAGACCGATAAGTGACTTTTCAGAAGTGCGATTTTGTCGGGATTGCGCTCGCCCTTTCCGTGCAGAATCAGAACTGTGCGCAATTCGTAGTAGAAACAATCTCGCAGAAACTGGAAAACCTCGCGCCGGGCCTCATCTGCGGTAAGACGATGCAGGTCCAGACGTGCATCAATGTCGTAATGTCCCAGACGCAACTTTTTATAAACGCCATGCTGCACACCGTCAGCGCGGTACTCCAGAATATCGTTCGCCTTCAATTGGGGCACGTCATTGGAAACCAGCGGATCCTGTGCTTTGCGGTCGCTCACCGCGAGACTGCGCCGAACCGCGACTCCGGGTGTTTGCTCCACCTTTTTGTGCAAGCGTGCGCGGTTAACCCTTAGGGGTTTCACGCCATCCATTTCACTTGCAAATAAATCATCTTCCGACATTGCGATGCATACCCAAGCTGTTCAGACAAGAATCAGAAATGGGGAGAATCGCTCTCCCCTTCATCGCCTATCTTACATTGGCAACCTTGGACTCTGAAAGCCCGACTTTCATGGCAGCAGTTTGCTTCACACTGGGGTTGACATTGAACACGCCTTCCAATGCTTCCCATGGCGGAATAGGCTGACAGTTAGAGAACATAAATTCCGTGAATGCGACCACTTTGGAAGGTGGCTCTCGGCGGCTTGGATACACCAGGTAAAATGTCCGCTCGATAAATGGCGTATCCGGTAGCAGCGTGACCAAATTGCCCTGCCGCACATCCTCGCTCAATAAAATCTGGGGTGCGGCCGCGATCCCCATACCCTCCAGCGCCATGTTTTTTATCATTTCCATATCATTGGCAATCATTCTGGACTGCGGTTCGATCTGCACTTCCTGACCATTGCGAATAAAGGTCCAGGGCGCAGCCGGATGTGAGATACAGCTATGGTTATTCAGGTCTTCAATACTTTTTGGACTGCCGTGCCTGGCGAGATACTCGGGCGAAGCACAGAGTGACAAACGCGCCGTTCCCAGATTTCGGGTGACTAGGCTGGAATCGGCCAGCGGTCCAATCCTGAACGCAATATCGATTTCCTCGTCCAACATGTCCAAAGCCTTGTTATCGGCAATGATTTCGATACTCACTTTCGGGTAATGGTCTAAAAATGACTTGATGGTGGATACAAAAAAAGGCGTCCCGAAGGCGAGAGGGGTACTGATTCTGAGTAATCCACTGGGTTCTGATTGCATGTTATTGACAACGCGATCGGCCTCCTCTGCCTGCTCCAGCATTTTAAGACAATGCTGGTGGTAGACTTTCCCGGTTTCCGTGGGCTTCAGGTTACGCGTTGTGCGATTGATCAAGCGCACACCTACCCGCCGCTCCAACTGACTCACCTTCCGACTCACGGTCGACTTGGGCAGTTTCAGTTTTTCGGCAGCTTTGGTAAAACTCCCCGAGCCTACTACAACTGCAAATATGGCCATTTCATTCAGATCTTGCATCTGCGTTTCTCCCTCTTTCTCTTTGCCACATATGGAACAGTAATTCCATAATAAGCCTATTAAACTCATAACAGGAACAAAATTAGAATACATGACCGTCAGTCATATTTCATTAATGTGACGCGGTTATCACTTTTTTTTGCATTATTTTTGCTGAACCGAGCCCCGTGTGATTAAGTGAATATCACGCCCGATACAGCATAGCGAACTTCGATGCCGTGTTCAGGGAGATTACTTTCAGAGCGGCTCACATAGATGCACAGAGGGAAGAAACATGGTTGATAAATTTGCAGCAGCGGTTATCCGGTGGCGCTGGCTCATCATAATTGCGACACTTGCTGCCGTCGTCCTGATCGCTCAAGGCGCGAAATCCATAGAGTTCAGCTCCAATTACCGCGTGTTTTTTTCTGAGGACAATGAGCAGCTCATTGCCTTCGAGACGCTACAGAACACCTACTCCAAATCCGATAATGTGCTGTTTGTGATCGAACCGGAAAGCGGTGAAGTGTTCAATGCACAAACGCTTGCTGCAGTGCAGGATCTGACGGAACGAGCCTGGCAACTTCCCTACTCCACCAGGGTAGACTCGATCACCAATTACCAGCACACCCAGGCCGAAGAGGATGACCTTCTGGTGAATGACCTGGTGGAGTTCCCCGACGAAGCAGATTATGAGTATGTGCGGGAGGTAGCGCTGAGCGAGCCTCTGCTGGTAAGACGTCTGATCTCTGAAGACGGCCAGATTACTGCCGTCAATGCAACGGTCCAGCTTCCCCAGCTGACCGAACTGGAAATGCCCGAGGTGGTGGCCTTTGCGCGCGAGATGATCGCGCAATTTGAAGCCGACTATCCGGACGTGAACGTTTATATGACTGGCAGTGTCATGCTCGGTAATTCGTTTTCCGAATCCGCCCAGAAAGACATGAAGACGCTACTGCCCGTGATGTTCCTCGTCATTATTGTGACCCTTTGGCTGTTGCTGAGGTCAATCACAGGCACTGTCGCGACCGTGGCCGTCATCATCCTGGCGGTGGCATCGGCCATGGGCATGTTCGGTTGGCTAGGCTGGACCCTCACCGGCCCCTCAACAAGTGCACCAACAGTCATCACCACCATGTGTGTGGCGGACTGCGTGCATATTCTGGTGACCTTTCTATTTAACATGCGACAAGGTATGGCCAAAGCCGATGCCATGCAGGAAAGTCTGCGTATCAATTTCCAGCCTGTGTTTATTACCAGCGTCACTACAGTACTCGGTTTCATGACCATGAATTTCAGCGAGGTGCCCCCGTTCCAGGATCTTGGAAATACGGTAGCTATGGGTGTTATCGCTGCTTTTCTGCTATCGGTGACCTTTTTACCAGCCCTGGTCATGGTGTTACCCGTGCGTATCAAGGAAAAACGCCAAACCAGTCATCGCGCCATCGATAATCTGGCACAATTCGTCATCAGGAATCGCGGCCGTGTATTGTTTGCATCGGTTTTTGTCTCGGCGGTTCTGTTTACATTGATCCCGATGAATCAGGTCAACGACGAGTTCGTCAAGTATTTCAAAACCTCGGTAAAATTCAGGCAAGACACGGACTTCACTGCTGAAAAACTCAGCGGTATATACACCATGCAATATTCGCTTGTAGCCGGAGAAAGCAATGGCATCAGTGACCCCGCCTTCCTCGAACAAGTGGAACGCTTTTCGAACTGGCTGAAAAGCAAACCCGAGGTCACCAATGTCGAAACAATCACCGAGATATTCAAGCGTTTGAACAAAAACATGCATGCTGACGAGCAGGCATATTTCCGCCTGCCCGAGAACAAAGAGCTGGCTGCCCAATATCTGCTACTTTACGAAATGTCGCTGCCTTATGGTCTGGACCTGAACAATCAGCTCAATGTCGATAAGTCCTCTGTACGCATCCTGGTTACGCTGGAGAACATCTCAAGTAAACAGACACTGGCGCTTGAGGATGAAATTGCCGCCTGGCTGAATGCCAATACCTCAATCGAAGAATTTTATGCCGCCAGCCCCAACATCATGTTTTCACATATTGGTAAACGTAACGTCGACAGCATGGTAGCCGGTGTGGGGTATGCGCTGGTGATTATCTGCATGATCATGGTTGCCGTGCTTCGCTCTATGAAACTCGGTGTACTAAGTATCATCCCCAACATTGTCCCGATCGCGGCAGCTTTTGGTCTCTGGGGGCTTTTCAGCGGCAATGTCGGGATCTCGATAGGGACCGCGGTGGGTATGATACTGGGGATTGTCATCGATGATACCGTGCACTTTCTGAGCAAATATCAGCGCGCACGAAGAGAAAAAGGCTATACGCCGGAACAGGCTGTCGAGTATGCCTTTTCAACCGTAGGCACGGCGCTGTGGGTCACGACTCTGGTCTTATGTGCCGGCTTTATGATTCTGGCACTATCAGACTTTAATATGAACGCTTACATGGGCATTTTTACCGCTGCAACGATTGCATTGGCACTGTTGTTCGACTTTTTTGCCTTACCGGCCTTGCTACTGAAAATCGATCGTGGGGAAACACCCCGTACCGGGTCAGAGGATGAAAACACGGCACTTGAAAATGACGGTCTCTCAGCCGGGGATGGAAACCCCCGGGCGATCTAGAGCATGCCTACTCCGGACGGGCGCATTCGCCTCTGGAGCGGTCAAGACGGCAACGAATTTTCCAGAGTAGCTTCAAAGCCGTTGGATGATTCACCTTGTCTTCCTTGAGTGCCAGACGGACGCGTTTGCTGAAATGATCAATATCGTCCTTGGTAAACTGACTGATTTCTATCCAGTATTTGGAAGGTATTTCCTGCTCTGCATCGCGCACGAGTTTATCAATCGCATTGAGGCGCGTCAGAATGTAACGCCGCATGTTGTAGCCAAAGTCGTCCGGAAACTCAGACTTCCGGGCAACGGTCTGTAACATGCCGTAGTACATGCGATAGTTGATAATACCGCCGTCCTCACCCAGGCCGTGATAAAGCTCGAAGGTATTGTAGGCAAGCGCTGGCATTAGCAGGATATCGACGTTGCCGTTATTAAACTGGGCTGCAAACGTGGATAAGGTGGTACCCACCGGGGTCGCTCCCGCCAGTCTGGCAAACATCATGGCCTGTGGATCATTATTAAGGACAGAGAGACGACGGCCGGCAAAATCTTCAATGCTGTCAATGCGTCGGTCATTCACAAATGCATACATCGAGCCGACAGGAAACGTGGCAATGACCTCAAAGGCCCCCTGCGTCATCAGCTTTCCGGCCCGCGGACGCGCCAGCGTTGCAAGTGCGAGTTCCAGACCCTTTTCAGAATTGATGGCGCCGATCGCATCCATCGTGCCACCAAACTTGACGAACTGGCGAGACAGAATGGCACTGAGCAGGACCGCCTCGCATTTTCTGGCTTTGAAGTCCGCCGCAGCTACTTTTTCATCGGTATAGGATACAAACTTGATACTGACGCCCCAGGCCTGGGCTTTGGGAATTACATCAGAATAGAAAGACATCACCGGGCCATTGCGACCTACCGGATCCCAAACACAAAACGTCTTGCGCTCAAGCGCATGGACGGTATTGGCCAGCATCAGAACAAAGACCAGTGAAGGCAACTTCATCCAATGCATTTGCGACTCACACTTATGGTCCAAAAACCTACCTACCCATATGTTCTTGTTATCTTCCAACATCGGGTTGCAAGGAATGGCGCGCACTCATTCGCATGACTCATTCCCGCGACCATTGCACATCCGTATAGACTGGATCACTTTTTAGTGCGGTAACAGGCCGAACTACCCAATCGACCCTAAACAGGTTAAATTGCCTTATAATTATTGGCTGTCCAGTAAACCAATCACCCTATACCGAAGAACCTCTCAAGTTCAAGTCCGAACCCCGAAAAACATGACAACTATCAATCTTCGTCCCAACGCGACACCATTAATCTGTATTCTGGGCGCCACGGCGACCGGCAAAACCCGACTTGGCGTATCCCTTGCGCGCACCTTTGGCGGTGAAATCATCTCGGCAGATTCCAGGCAGGTCTACCGTGGTCTGGATATTGGTTCGGGAAAAGACCTGAAAGAATATGCAGAAATCCCTTACCACCTGATAGACATTGCAGAGCCCGGTTACGAGTTTAATCTCTTCGAATTTGTAGAAGCCTTTAATGCTGCGTTTGAAGATATTTCGGCACGCAACAAAGTACCCTTTCTGGTGGGGGGCACTGGCATGTATCTGGATGCCGTGTTGAACCACTACAAATTGACGCGCAGCAATAGCGCATTCTTACAGCAGCACTTGAACATCGATCTGGAAAAAGCGGACGACGAAAGCCTGCGAACACTATTGCAAGAGATGAATCCCAAGCTGCACAACAGCACCGACCTCGAGGATAGGCATCGTTTGATCAAGGCGCTCGAAATTGCCGTTTCTCAAAATACGGATGCCGAACAGCTACAGGTCCCTCAAATGAATACCCTGACCATCGGCATTCACCTACCCAGAGAAGAAATCCGAAAACGCATCACCACCCGCCTGCGCGACCGGCTTGAACAGGGCATGATCGAAGAGGTCGAAACCCTGCATGCCAGCGGTGTCGCCTGGGAGCAACTGGAGTTTTACGGACTGGAGTACCGCTTCGTCGCACAGTATTTACAGGGGCAACTCAATAAAAACGACATGTTCCAGAAACTCAACTCCGCCATCCACCAATTTGCCAAACAACAGGAAAAGTGGTTTCGCAATATCCAGAAAAAAGGCCGTGATATTGTTTGGATTGAACACGGTGCCGATTTGGAGACGAAGGCGGCTGAGGTGGTTGGCGAGCATCTTGGGTTATAGGGCTTGAAGCTGGAAGTCTGAAGCTGGAAGCATCGCTTCGATCTGGCGTCTGACGCACACGGGTTTTTAATGGGTTATTAGGCTGCTTGGGCTACCCAAAATTCCTTACCTCTCCACTTCCCTATTTTCGATTGGGCTTTATCAGGTTCACTTTTCTTTCCAAATCTAATCTTTGTCATCGCCACCCTATATTAATTTTTAAGGGGTCAGAGCCCTTAAGTGCTCGATGGAGTACTATGCAGAAATGAAATAGGTGTCCACTAAAACGGAGTCTTCTTAGCTAAATAGCGTCCGACACCCGACGTCAGACGTTCGGCCCAAATAAAACCAACACCTGATTATCAAGGCCAAAACTAACGATCTTCTCTACCGTGCCAGATCTTCAGGATAACGATTTCTTTTTTAAGCACTCGATAACGCACAATATATTCCCTGGCAACCAGTTCCCGGTACTCATCCAAACCTTCTATTGGTATTCCGAGCTTTGGTTGTTGGACGAGAGACTGAATATTTTGCTTGAGCAGCGCGCTGGCTTTCATGGCCGCTTGGGGGTTCTTGTTCTCGATAAATTCGCGCAGACGAAGCAGATCTCGAATCGCCGTTACCGTAAACGTCAGCTTCATTTAAGCGGAGGTTCTTTTTCGTCTTCGGCTCCCCAACTATCCAGCCAGGCCATGGCGTCATCCCCATCTACCACGCGTCCCGCTTTGTAGTCTTCCCAGGCTTCTCGTGTTTCCAGATTTCTGCGTTGTTTCAGCTCTTCACGCGCCAGATATTCTTTCACCGCGTCTTTAATGATCCAACCCTTGCTGCGTTGCATCTTTTCAGCGGTTTGCTCCAGGCGGTCCATCAACTCATCCGGCATTCTTACGCTTGTCATTCCCATAGCATTAACCTTGATGTAATACAGTGCATCACAAAGCATTATAGACTTGTGCTGACGCATCGTCACCCTTTAAGTCGGACGCACATTGCGTGATCTGATTTAGGCAAAAAGGGCTCTACTCCCCCTTTAGTTGGTGCCGCTTGAAGCTTAGTGTCGGTCGGACGTCTGACGCTGGACGCAATATTGCGTGCTTTGATTTAGGCATAGGGACTCTAACCCCTTAAGAGTAATGGAATCCCGAAATCAACACGTCACACACTTAGCTTCAAAGTAGTCCCAATCAAGCTCCCCCTTAATACCCTTCTCAAATTCATCTTGATCAATCTCTTCAACAACTTCTTGACTGAGAAAACGATTTCCTTTCCATTTGCCTATGCTCGATTCAAAATCCTTAGAATAGTATTTTTTCCCAAAATTCATCTCTGTTGCTACCACTTACCTGATTGTAAAGAAGGGCCCTTAAAATCTCGACGCACTCAGCGTTTCCTGCCTCAAGCTTCAAGCCAAAAAGCGTCAGACATCCGACGCCAAACCCAAATCAACCCAGCCACAACGCCAAAACAATCACCTGACTCACAGCCAGGACAAAACACAGCCCCTGCCAGAATCGGAGCGGGTTTCTCTGTGCCAGCGGGACATAGGACTTTTCGAGAAAGTCAGGATTCGGATGCTCCAGATCATAGATAAATTCCGAAAAGGCTTCATAACGTAAATCAGGCGTAATGCTCAAAGCTTTTTTCAGGGCCCCATCCATCCAGACCGGCACCATGGGGTTGAAGTCTCTGGCCGACAGATATCGCAACCGGTGAAACTCGGTACTGGACTGACAGAGCTCGAATTTTTCTCCATAGGGATGCTTGCCGGTCAGCATTTCATACAGTACGACCGCAACTGAAAACAGGTCTGAGCGCGGACTGCTTTTACGACGCAACTTGTACTCCGGTGCGCCGTAGGTTTCGGTTCCCAGCACAACATCGCGCTCAAATCCGGCATCAATTTCTGCGATCCCGGCCACATGACAGGAGCCGAAGTCGATAAGCACGACATCACCGCTTTCCGACACCATGATGTTGTCCGGTTTGATATCCTGATGCAGGGTATCTTTGCGATGCATCGCGCGTAGTCCCCTAACGACTTGGGCAATGATCTCCAGTGCACGATCAATGCCCGGCCTCGGGTTAGCTTGCATCCACCCCGTCAATGTCAGTCCGGCGACATATTCACAAAGGTAGTACAGGCAGGTCTGTCTTTGATTCCGCTCGATGACCTTCACAACATGCGGACTGTCAATGCGTTTTCCCACCCAGGGTTCAAGCACAAAGCGCTCAATATAGGGCAGATCATCCTCGAAATTCACTGACGGGGTCTTCATGACATACCGATGGTTACTGAGCAAATCCCGAACCAGATAGATCTGGGACCGCTTACTGGCGTGCAACTCGTCAAGGACCTCAAATCCGTCGAGTTTCATCCCTTTCGACAGAGGCGGAGGAAACGGCAGCTCAGACAACTTTCGGAAGGTGTCCTCAACATTGGGGTCCGGCAAAGCTTCTATGCTAACCAATTGGCAACTGAGATTATCATCACTGGCATTTTCCAGCGCTTTAAGCACCAGCGATTCACAAACCGCTGACAAATCCTGCTGCGGCTGAACTTCGAGCAGGGTATTTTTAATCGCTTGTCGGGCAACAAAATCATGCACGCCATCAGTACTGAGGAAAAACAGATCGCCTTGCTCGACATCGACAGAGTAGTAATCGACATCCAACATCAGATCCATCCCCATGGCACGCGTCAGGTAGGTCGAGTCCTTGTTCACCCGCGTGCAGTGATCATGCGTAATCTGCTCGAATTCAGTCCCCCTCATGCGGTAGATGCGACTGTCACCAATATGAAAAAGATGCGCTGTCCGCGACTTGATCACCAGTATCGACAGCGTACTGATGTAGCCACGTTCAGCAGCCAGATAACGCACGCCCTGACCATATAGCCAACGATTGAGTGCCGTAAGGATTCGCTGCGCAGAAAGTTTGACGGACCAGGAGTCCGGTGTACTGAAGTAGTCTCCCAGAAAATTCTTGACGCAGGTCTCGCTGGCCTCCTTCCCTGCTTCCGCACTGCTCACGCCATCCGCTATCAGGGCCACCATGCCTTTGGCACTCAGCGCAGGTTCATCGGGAATGCGAAATCCCAGAGCGTCTTCATTATGGGGCTTCCTACCCGCCTGACTAACCTGTCCGACCCTTACTTTCAAACCACTTTCCAGGTGCATTGATTCTCTGCCTTGTTGTTTCGGGTGTTCCACCAGACGCTTTGACAGGCACATTATGTTCCAACTTCAGACGGATATGCCAATACATCCCTAACCTGTGCTCCCACGCCGCTGAGCGTGGTAAGAGGACAATCAGACGGTCGGGGTCAACCACAGTACCGCCACCCTAACGCACTATTTTAATGCAGCTTAAGAAGAAACCCTTAGCATCACCGCACCGTATTGGACCACCATGTCTGATCAGACCATTCAGAAACCGACCAGCATCCGATGCAAATTGACTTTTTTATTATATTTATCAACATCTTAAGACGCACCAAAATAACACTGGCACAAACTGTGCTATGTCCAGATCAACATGGCGCAACAATCCATATCGCGTCCAGAGGCGCGTCAATAAGAAAGCGTGTACAGAAGACAGCAGACGAAACAGGCATACGAGGCACACATGAAAGAACTGAACGTAGTAGTCGTGGGCAACGGCATGGTGGGACACCACTTCGTCGACCAACTGGTTCTATCAAGCATCCCGTCCATCATTACAGTGATCGGCGCTGAAACCAGGCCGGCATACGACCGGGTGCACCTATCCGAAGTCTTTGCAGGGAAAGAACCCAAAGACCTGGCCCTAAGCACAAGAGAATACTATGAGGAAAAAGGGGTCAGAGCCATTTTTGGTGACGCCGTCGTCGATATCGACCGGGCAAACAAATGCGTTGCAACCCAGAGTGGCAGAACCTTCAGCTATGACAAACTGGTCCTCGCAACAGGCTCCTATCCATTTGTCCCTCCGATCAAAGGCTCGGAACGCAAACAGTGCCTGACCTATCGAACCATTGATGATCTGGGCGAAATCAAATCACATGCAAAACACTCAAAAAAGGGGGTGGTCGTCGGGGGCGGATTGTTGGGCCTTGAATGTGCCAATGCCCTGCAAAACCTTGGCCTTGAGACCCATGTCGTGGAGTTTGCCCCCGGCCTGATGGGCGTTCAGCTGGATGAGGGCGGCAGCCAAATGCTGCGTCGCAAAATTGAAGCGCTGGGCGTCACCGTCCATACGCAGAAAGCCACCACCCTGATTGACGATCAAAGCGATGAAACCGCACTGCGTATGCATTTCGCAGACGACACCCATCTCGACACCGACATGATTGTTTTTTCCGCCGGCATTCGTCCCTATGATCAGCTGGCGCGCAAAGCGGATCTGGAAGTGGGTGAACGCGGCGGTATCGTCATAGATTATCACTGCCGTACCAGTGATTCGGACATCTTTGCCATCGGAGAGTGTGCCCTCTACGGCAACATGATTTATGGTTTGGTAGCTCCCGGTTACCGAATGGCAGAAGTCGCGGTACAGCAATTCTCCGACCTGGAGGAAAAACCCTCCTTTAAAGGTGCGGACATGAGCACCAAGTTAAAACTGCTGGGCGTCGATGTCGGCTCCATTGGTGATGCCCATGGCCGAACCGCCGGCGCTATCACCTATGTGTTCAGTGACGAGAAAGCCGAAACCTATAAGCGCATCATTGTCAGCGAAGACGGCAAACGGCTGCTTGGCGCGGTATTGGTGGGCGACTGCTCGGACTATGACACACTTCTGCAATACTTTCTGAACGAGATCGAATTACCCGCATCTCCCGAAAGCATGATTTTACCCAACGTGGATGGCGGTGCACCGGCCCTTGGTGCCGCAGCCCTGCCAATGACCGCCACGATCTGCTCCTGCCACAACGTCAGCAAGGGCGATATCTTCGCGGCGATTGATGGCGGCTGCTGCAGTGTTGGCGATGTCAAAGGCGAAACCAAGGCAGCGACCGGATGTGGTGGCTGTGCCGCCCTGCTGAAGAATGTTGTCGATGACGAAATGGAAGCCCGCGGCCTGACCGTCGATAAAAGTATCTGTGAGCACTTCCCTTACACCCGGGAAGAGCTTTATCACCTGGTCCGTGTTGGCGGCATCAGGTCTTTTGATGCGCTGATATCTGAACACGGCAAGGGACTCGGTTGCGACATCTGCAAACCCACCGCGGCAAGCATTTTCGCTTCGGCCTGGAATGACTACATTCTGGAATCCAGCCATGTCGGACTGCAGGACACCAACGACACCTTTCTGGCCAATATGCAGAAAGATGGTACCTATTCGGTTGTACCTCGCATCGCCGGTGGCGAAATCAAGCCCGAGCAGCTGATTGCGATTGGGCAGGTGGCACAAAAGTACAAGCTTTACACCAAGATTACCGGAGGCCAGCGCGTCGACCTGTTTGGTGCCCGACTGAACCAACTGCCGGATATCTGGAAAGAACTGATCGATGCCGGCCTGGAAACCGGACATGCATATGGCAAATCGGTCCGCACCGTAAAATCCTGTGTCGGCTCGACCTGGTGTCGTTATGGCGTGCAGGACAGTGTTGGTACTGCCATTGATATTGAGAATCGCTACAAAGGACTTCGCTCCCCACACAAACTGAAATTTGCGGTGTCGGGCTGCACACGCGAATGTGCCGAAGCTCAAAGCAAGGATGTTGGCGTTATTGCGACTGAAAATGGCTGGAATCTCTACGTCTGTGGCAACGGCGGTATGAAACCGAGACACGCTGACCTGTTCGCCACCGATCTGGATACAGAGACCCTGATTAAGTACATCGACCGTTTCCTGATGTTCTACATCAAAACAGCAGACAGACTGCAGCGCACCTCAGTCTGGATGGACAATCTGGAAGGCGGCCTGGACTATCTGAAAGAGGTCATCATCGAGGACAGCCTGGGCATTGCTGAGGAACTGGAAAACCAGATGTCACAGACCGTGTCAACTTATCAGTGCGAATGGAAAACGACCATCAGCAACGAAGAAAAACTCAAGCGTTTCCGTCAGTTCGTCAATTCCAAAGAAGAAGATAACAACGTCATTTTCGTAGAGGATCGCGGACAGATTCGACCCGCGAGCGAAGACGAAAAGACCAAACTGATTGCCAAATCTGCCTAGCTGATTCAGGAGTACCCACATGAGCATGGAAAAAATTGTCTGCGATAAGGCAGATCTGATTGAAAATTCCGGAGTGTGCGCTCTGGTACAGGACGAACAGATCGCAATATTTTATTTACCCGGCACCGGAAATGAAGTGTTTGCAATCTCCAATTGGGATCCGATAGGCCAGGCCAATGTGCTATCACGCGGTATCGTCGGTGACTTGCAGGGCGAAATTGTCGTCGCCTCGCCCTTGTACAAGCAGCATTTCAGCCTGACCACAGGTAAATGTCTGGAAGACGAAAGCGCTAGCGTCAAAATCTATCCGGTCAGCCTGATCAACGACAAAGTGGTGATCCAGTAGTCACCTCTTCCTCCCTTTCCCTTGTATGTCGCAAGGCTTACCCCTCACAGGCAACTGTGAGGGGTTTTTTTATAGTTTGGTTTGGTTTGGTTTGGTTGGGCTGGTTCAGGGTCGGAGTTCTTCATAAAGCGGACGTTGCTGCTATTTTTTATTGGCTTGTTTTCTGTAAATTTCCAGCGCCTTATTCTTAACTTGAAAAGCGCCCTGCGGGCAGCTTTTGTTCATTTTGCCTTGATGCAAAACGAACCAAAAAATCAAGCACCACGAGATGGGAGCTGCGCTCTTCCCTCCGTGCCGCAGCTGAAAATGGGCGGCATTTTAACTCGCCTGCGGCTCAAACAGAAAATGCCTTGGGCCCCATTTTCACCCACGCCACTCCGGCCATCCCTGAGGCGCGAGGAGGTGGCATGCCATCTCTGAGATTCTTATCTTAAACTTCTAGATTTAAAGAACCCTGTTGGGGATTGGCGCGTTCTGCCTTTTTTGGCTGGCCGGAGTGTTGAGGTGCGATTTCGGGTCAAGAAGCAAATGATGTTTGAGCCGAAGGCGAGTTCCATTTGCTTCCCGAAATCGTGCCTCAACACGGAGGGAAGTGCGCAGCACCCAGACAATAAGGCTTGATTTTGGATACTTTTATCAAGAAAAGTATCAGCCCCGCCGGCAATTGAGGCGGGTAAGAAGCAAGAAAAAGAGGAACATAAAGAACGACCTAACGAAGTCCTCAGGCCAATTCGAAAAACAAAAAAACGGCCGCTGAATGAAAAAAACAGCCTCTAGCTTCAGGCACAGCCCCTCCCAAAGCCTGCGCCTGAACTATTCAAACTTACCCGGTTAACAACTAATCGATATCTTCTTCACATCCCGTTCGGGCGAGGCCCGGCGCGGCATGCTCAGATGCAGAACACCGTCATTCAGCGTCGCCGTGATGTCCTCGGCATTGGCATCCTCCGGCAGGGCTAGGGTGCGCTGAAAGCTTCCTACACGCCGTTCAGCCCGATAGTAGTGTTTGTCTTTGGTTTCGGATTTTTGCTCGACTTCACCCCGGATGCGAAGAACCTCACCATCCAATTCAATGGCAATGTCATCCTGCTTGAAACCGGGCACATCCAGACTGATGTCGTACTGTTTTTCATCTCCACAGATATCGATCTGGGGCATGACTTGGGACAGCAATGAGCCAGGAGCACCTCCCAAGCCCGACAAGTACTGCCCTGTTCTCAGACCCGGCAAGCCAAAACCGGAAAATACCTGATCAAACAGACGATCCATATCCTTGTGCAATTGCTGCAATGCACTGGTTCCGGAGTGTACGTCGGGTCGCTCCAATTCGGTTTTCGTTACTGGAATCTGGCTACCGCCATAGACGCGTTCAGGTTCTTCATGTTTGAACCAGTTCCAGGGTTTAAGCTTTTCAAGATTCATATTCTCCACCTCCAAAAGCCTGATAGATCAAAACTCAGTCCATAAGATATGGTGGGTTAAAGAAGGCCCGCAAGTGGGCCTTCCCTCCCATTGCCTCACTACAGTCAGGCTACTTTTTCACCTTTTTCCTCTTTATCGGTCTGGTCATTGGTGGCTTCTGCCTGATGTTCAATCACGCTGGACCCAGAACTGATTTCTATCGTTCTCGGCTTCATTGCTTCAGGCACTTCCTTCACCAGTCTTATGGTGAGCAAGCCCTTGTCGAGGCTGGCGCCTGTGATCTCGACATAGTCCGCCAGGTTAAACTTGCGTTCAAAGGTCCGGTTGGCTATGCCGTGATGCAGATAACGACGCTCGCTGGTATCGGATTTTTCACCGCGAACCGTCAGCACACCTTTCTCCACGCTGATATCAAGCTCACTCAGATCAAAGCCAGCAACTGCCAAGGTAATGGCGTACTCGTTTTCCTCGAAGGCTTCGATATTGTAGGGCGGATAGCTGGGTGCAACCGGGTCTGCTGCCAAGGTGCTGTTAATGACATTGGCAAGTCGGTCAAAGCCGATACTGCTGCGGTACAAGGGAGTTAAATCAATCGAGTTCATAACATATCCTCCAATAGAAGCTATATGAAACAAATACAATCAAAACGAAGCGAAACACGTACGCGTCGAATCGCCTCGGTTAAAGAATTTATGGACGCTCAGAGGTTTTTCAAGACTTTTTCCGAAAAATTCGGTGGGATTTTCTGCGGAAGGTCCGAAATGGCAGAAGTCTGTAGCAGACACTAACGGGATGACAGGTTTTCTAGCATTCAGTCCAGCTTTGTGCGAGGCCACCCAACGCAGTTTCTTTATACTTGTGAGACATTTCTTTACCGGTTTCACGCATGGCTTCGATGCAGTGATCCAGCGACATAAAGTGTCGACCGGTGCCTTTCAGCGCCAATGATGCGGCGGTGTAAGCCTTAATAGCACCAAAACCATTGCGCTCGATACAGGGCACTTGCACCAGCCCTTTGACCGGGTCGCAAGTCATCCCCAGATGATGCTCCAATGCGATCTCGGCCGCGTTTTCTATCTGCTCTGGCGTCCCGCCCTTGACCGCACACAAACCAGCTGCTGCCATTGCAGCAGCAGAACCTACCTCGCCCTGGCAGCCTACTTCAGCCCCGGAAATGGAGCTGCGATGCTTGATCAATCCGCCTACGGCACCGGCAGTCAGCATAAATTCCAGTATCTGCTCCGGTGTTCCCTCTTCATGTTCGACAAAGTAATACAGCACTGCCGGTATCACGCCTGCCGCACCATTGGTTGGCGCAGTGACGACCATATGTCCGGCGGCATTTTCCTCGTTAACAGCCATCGCATAAGCACAAAGCCACTCGGTTTTATCCACCTGGGAGGGATCGGCCGACAACTGTCGAAACAAACTGGCGGCACGCCGTTGCACATTCAAACCACCAGGCAGCACACCTTCATTTTCGAGGCCACGCTCGACACAGACTTTCATCGCCTGCCAACGCTGCATTAATGCCAGTTCCAGTTCCTGCCCGGCTGAAGCGGCATCGGCATAAAGACAGTACTCGTTAGCGGCTTTCATTTGCGCTATGGCTAGACCGGATTGCTTCGCCATATCAAGCATCTCGCCAGCGGTTTCAAAGGGGTATGGAAAAGGTTCTTCTTCCGCAAAGCGAATGGGCGCCTGCAGCGATTCGATTTCTTCCGGGGTGGCAATAAAACCTCCGCCGATCGAGAACAGGGTTTGCGCTTGCAGGCACGTGCCATCAGGATCATAAAGATAGAACTCCATGCCGTTTGGATGCTGGGGAAGCGTCTCCTTCAGGTCGAACACCAAATCCGTTTCAGACTCAAACCGGGGCTTACCCGGCAGATCCAGAACAACTTGCTGCTTCAACTGCTCGACCAATGCATCTACGTCCCGATCGACCAACGCTTCAGGCAGAAAGCCATGCAGCCCCAAAATAATTGCCTTGTCGGTACCATGCCCATGCCCGGTATGCGCCAGCGAACCTTTCAAGACGCACCGAACGATACAATCCTGGCCCCTGTTTGACACGACCAGACCTTCCCGAAAACGATGTGCGGCGATCATCGGACCGACCGTATGTGAACTCGAAGGCCCGACACCGATTTTGAATAAATCCAGAACACTGATAAACATACATTGCCTGCTCGTCTGTGAGTTACCCTGCCCTAACTATAGTGGACAAACCGCGCCTTGGCCTGTCACAACGGAATGAATGATTCTCCAGAAGCACCGTGATTTGTTCCAGTCATGCAAGTCTGAATACCATTCCCGGCTACAGTGATTTATCCGTAAATGTGGGGTAATCTGAGCGACTGATTCCGTTCGCGCACTTACCAATCCAACCATATTGAGAGTTCTTATGTTTGCCAAAAAAACCGTCGCCATCCGCGGGCCTCGACCAGAAAGTGTCGCGATTACACGTGATGATCATGGCGTACCTCATATCCAGGCGGAAAACCTGAACGATCTCACCTGGGGTATCGGCTATGCACAGGCTACCGACAGAGCCACCCAGCTTCAGCTCATGCGCATCATCGGTCAGGGTCGCCTGTGCGAACTGCTGGATGACAGCGAGGACAACTTTGCCATTGATAAATTTTTCCGACGCATGAACTGGCGAGCGAATGATGCCAGTGAACTTGCCAAGCTGACACCCGAGACCCGCGACTGGTGCCAGGCGCTGTGCGATGGCATTAATGCAGGACTGTCAGCGCGTTCTGTCACGCTACTTAAATTGCTGGGTTACAAGCCCGAGCCTTGGCGGATTCAGGATATTTTCCTCATCGTGCGTATGACCAGCTACCTGACACTGGCTCAATCACAAGCCGAAATCGAAAAAATATTTCTGGAACTGGCGCAAAGCGAAATCTCCGACGCGCGGCTCGCAACACTGTTTCCTGTCGACTGGAACATCACTGATCGCGACCTGCTGAGAAAGGTCAGCATTGAAGATCCCATCGTGCCACTCGAAACACTCTGGCAAAGCGCAGCCCCTCGCACCATGGCTTCCAATAACTGGGTGGTCAGTGGTGCCCTCTCAGCCTCGGGCGCCGCCTTGATGGCCAACGATCCGCATTTGGAAGTCAATCGTCTGCCGAATGTCTGGTATGAGATGGGCCTGTCCTGTCCGGAATATCAGGGGCTGGGTTATGGCATGCCGGGCCTGCCGGGCCTGCTGGTCGGACGCACGCCAAAGGTCGCCTGGGGCGCCACCTATACCTTCATGGATACCGTCGATAGCTGGATCGAGCACTGTAAAGAGGGCAAGTACCGGCGCGGAAAACGCTGGCAGGCCTTTGAAGTGCGCGAGGAACTAATCAAACGTAAAAGGCATCCGGACCAGCGGGTCACCTTCTACGAAAACAGGCACGGCGTGTTGGCTGGCAATCCAAAAGAAGAAAGCTATTTGTTAACGACGGCCTGGTCACCGGCTTTGTATGGCGCGCGTTCGCTGAATGCCAATTTCGCCTTGATTCAGAGCGAGGATGTGCCTTCGGCGATGCGCACCCTCGGTGAAATCGAAAGCGCCTGGAATTGGGTCGTGTCAGATGTCTCCGGCAATATCGGTTACCAGATGAGTGGACTCTGTCCCAAAAGGCATCCGGACTGGAACGGATTTACTCCGGCACCCGGTTGGGATAAGGGCTATGACTGGCAAGGCTTTGAGAAACCGGAAGATTTACCGCGAAGCTTCAACCCGGACTGCGGCTACATTGTGACGGCCAATCAGGATCTAAATGCGCTTGGCAAAGTGAGCCCTATCAATATGCCAATGGGCGATTACCGCGCCCGCCGCATCGAGCAGTGTCTGGAGAATTCTGGGCCCCATGACATCAAGAGCCTTGGCGAGATCCAGATGGACACCTATTCGCTGCAGGCGGAGCAATTTCTGGCCATCCTACTGCCTCTGATAGAAGACCAGAAAGACGCCAATCAGGTCGCAAGATTTCTCGACCAGTGGGACCTGCATTATGCAGCGGACTCGAAGGGCGCAGTGATCTTTGAGCGCTTCTACGAAGCCCTGCGCAAGGAGGTATTTTCCGGATCTGATAATGAGCACTTTCATCCGAAGGTGATGCAACATCTGCAGGAGCAAAGCGGACTGTTTATCGACTTCTATCAAAACTTTGATCTATGCCTGCTCGATCCGGACTCTGAATGGTTCAAGCCCGGCACCCAGAAAGACGCTTTCATGCGCGCTTTCAACCGCATCAGGGACATGGACACCCATCAATGTTGGGGGGATATCAACCATTTTCAGTTCACCAATATTCTGCTGCAGGGAAAAGCCCCGCAATGGATGGGTTTCGATAGCGAAAGCAAAGCCATGATTGGGGGACGAGCCACACCTCATCAGGGCCAGATCTATACCAGCGCCGGACGCCAGACAAGCTTTGCGCCTTCCATCCGGATCATCGCCGATATGAGCGAAAGCGTGCTGCATACCCGCACCGCCGGGGGAGTCTCGGACAACCGGTTCTCGCCCTGGTATCAATCCGAAATCGATGATTGGCTGAATGGGACCTTTAAGCGGCTGGATTATGATTGCCGGACGTTGGACGTCTGATGTCGGACGCCTAAGCTTGGTTAGTGCATTTGATTGCTCGATGCGCGCTTTGCTTGACGGGAGATGTGAGACGCAAGGGCGTGGGAATTCTCATGCCCATTGTTGCATTGTTCGACTTTCGTTCAGCATCTCGGGTCAGACGTCGGACGTCCGACCCATTAAAACTTCAACCACGAATATCGATCCAGATACGACTCAAAATATTCTTTCAGCTCCGGGAAGCTGCGCAGGCCTTCGCGGTTTACACCTTGCCGGATCTGGAGATTGCTGGAGGTACGTGAGATGTTCTGCCTGTTCTTGTGAAAGTCCAGGCAGGCTGGAGTCCATTCTATTTCGCAGAACTCAAATAGCGCCTTTGAACAGGCCTCCGGGTCATTGATCATTTCTTCGTAGCGGACCGTATGAATCTGCTCGGGAAACTCTGTCCGCCATTTGTCGATCGCTTTAAAACACAGGTCGAAATAGCGCAGGATATTATCCAGTGAATGTGCCCAGGCCAGTTGCGACATAAAGTTGCGCATAATAGAGACAATCGAGGTCACGGGGTCGCGCTCGCAGTACACAATGTTGGCCTTGGGAAACACCGCCAGTAACTGCTCAATAAAGAGCACGTTTTCGAGTGATTTGTCAGTAAACCGGGGAATCGCCGGATCAAGCAGGTTTATCGAGCTGTAAATCTGTTCAACACCTTCACTCAAGCTCAAATCGGCATGCGCAGGATTACCCGACAGCATGGCTCCCAATGCCGTACTGAATGCACTGACTTCTTCGCCTTTTTTGGTTTCGATGGCACCGGCATGAATGATATTTTCAAGCAGAGTACTGCCTGAACGCGGCACGCCCAGAATAAATATCGGCTCATAACCGGAGATGCGTTCATTGGTATTGATCCGGCCCGAAGCGATCTTCTGAAGATTATTCTCGTAGTTAAAATAAAACGCTGATGGCAGGTGGAAGTTCGAAATCTTTTCGAAACAGGCATGCGCCTCAAGCAGATCGGCAAACTCCGCGCGTCGCTGCTTGCGGTTTCGCAAACAGCGCGCCCGAACGGCATAAAAACAAAACTTCGCCGGTTCCGGCAAGCTTTGCGGCTCGAGTCCTTGCAGTTTCTGCCAGATGCTTTCGTCTGCCAGTTTATAGTCGACCCGGGTCAGTTCGGCCATCAGTTTGAGACTTTGGGGAAATTGCCCAAGCCCGGCCTGCACGATTTCAGTGGCCGCCTGCTTTTGACCGATTTCAACGTAATACTGACTGCAGAGCTCGATTAATTGCTCGTCAACAAACCCGCTCTTGCGGGCTTTTTCCAATAGCTTTATCGCCTCATTGTGCCGACTCTGGCTGACATACATTTGGCACAGCGCCACATAGGGCTCGCGCCATTGCTTGCTATGCCGTACAGCTTTGAGCAATGCCTGCTCGGCTTTTTCCTTTTGGTTCAAGGCATTGAGAAGTGAGGCATGACGGTATAAAAACTGCGCTTCGTGCGGTGCCTGTTTTAGCGCCGCACGTAAAGCTTGCTCGGCTTTGTCCAGCTCTCCAAGTTGCTGATGCGCAATGGAACAGAAATACAGGGCTTCAACATTGGACGGAACTTTGGACAGCAATAGCGCGAGCGCCTGAAGCGCCTCGCGCGCACGCCTCTGCTGCAGCAAGGCTTTGGCCTGTTGCAACAAGTGTGCGTGTTGGTTTGAATCGGATGGCTTGGACAAAAGCAAACTCTTGCAGATAGATAGAACGTTACATTCTCGCAAAAATGCTGCGTTCAACCAATCCCGGGCAAACCCGGCTATCCAGGCTTGCCAACCTGTTCACTGTTTTGGATCGGGCCGTTAACAGGGCAAAAAATTCGCTGGAGTGTCTATTACTCAACGAGGTTATCAACCAAACTCACCCAGCGACCACCTTTTATTACCGCAAGCAGCACGTCGTTACGCCCGCTGTGTTTGGTCTCTGAGAAATTCAGCTCGGCTCCACCAAACACATCTTTAAAGCCTTTGATCTGTTCAACCCCTTTCAAAAAACTGTCGGTGGTGAGTTTCGGGCCTGCATTATGCAGCCCCTGCACGACCAGTTTGGCCGCCATATAACCGCCCTGTGCGGCACCGGTTGGTGGCTTGCCGTAGCGTGCTTCGTAGGCGTCGAAGAACTCTTTTGCTTCGCCACTCACTGTGTCCTTATAGGCCATCGGTGCGACGGTTGCGGCGTAGTAGCCTTCCGTTGCACCCTTCGCCATGGTCGCGACCAGGTCATCGTAAGATGCAAAAGAACCGACAAAGTCGGCATCAAAGCCCATGCCCCTTGCCGTGGCGTACAGCTTGATGGTGTCGGCCACAATCGTGCCCATCGTGACCACATCACAGCCCGCATTCTGCAGGGCGGTCACAGACGCGACAAATTCTGTTTCGGTAGGTTTGTGTGGCACCTTGGCAGCCAGTTTCATACCCATTGCGTCTAATTCATCCTGTGTCGCATCGAGGATTTCCTGCCCGAAATCGGTATCCTGATAGGCGGTACACACTGTCTTTTTACCCCTGTCCTTCACGAAGTACTTCACTGCGGCGCGCACCTGATCGTAGTAGGTGGACGAAAACGCAAACTTCATCGGATGCAACGGTTCGGACATCGAGCGGGCTGCGGTAAACGGAAACATATTCGGCACTTTTTTTGCCAGCTGACTACGCATCACGGCGTTGTTCATCGGCGTACCCAAGGCACCTACCATGGCAAAAATCTTGTCCCGGTTGATCAGCTTGTTGCCGGCCTGCACCGCGCGTGGAATCTGATATTGGGAGTCTTCCACAATGTATTTGATCTTACGGCCATGAATGCCTCCCTCCTCATTGACCTGGTCGAACACCAGGCGCATGGCCTGCGTGGAAGGTACGCCCCAAACCGCCACAGTGCCGGACAACGGGCTGTGCGTTCCAAGAATAATCTCGCTGTCTGTCACGCCTCGCTGTGCCGCCGCGTTGCCGGCCAGCATCGTGGCAGTGCTCAGTCCCAGCATCAAAAGTTTCAGTTTTTTCTTAAACATATCGGGAACTCTCCCCCCACTATTCATGTCGTCCTAAGGTCCCCCGTCCACCTGACTACTGACCGGGATCGTTGCGTTAAGCTCTTCGTCATGCAGAGATAGCAAAATAAATCATTAAACTCATAAGCTTGCGGCGTTCAAATACTTTAATCCTGTTTAAAAACCGAGTCTAAAACAATGGATTTCCGCCTTCGCGGAAATGACGGCCTGTTCTTAAACTACTTCTTGAACCATCATCCAGAGCCCACTGAGCCATCCTGCTTCCCTGCTACCCTGCTTAGGCATACATACTGTCGATCAAATCTGCGTATTTCTTGCTGATGAAACTGCGCTTCAATTTACCTGTTGGCGTTAGTTCATCGTCTTCAGGTGTCAGAATCTGGTCGATCAGACGGAATTTCTTCACCTGTTCTACCTGGGCAAACTCCTTGTTCACTTTGCTGATCTCGCCGTCAATCAGATCAACAACCTGCTTGGCGCGACAGAGGCTGGCATAGTTGGTGAACGGAACGTCGTAGTCCTGCGCGAATTTTTCGACATTCTCCTGGTCGACCATAATCAGGCAGCTCAAGAATTTTCGATTATCGCCTATCACCACAGCATCCGAGATATAGGGCGAAAATTTAAGCTGGTTCTCTATCTCGGATGGCGTGATGTTTTTGCCGCCTGCAGTAATAATGATGTTTTTGAGGCGATCAGTAATTTTGAAATAGCCCTCGTCATCCACTTCACCGACATCACCCGTGTGCAACCAACCGTCCGTCATCACCTCTGCGGTTTTATCCGGCTGATTGAGATACCCCATAAACACATTCGGGCCCTTGATCAGAATCTCACCCTGTTCGTCGATGCGCACTTCAACACCATCGATGCGGGTACCAATGGTACCCAGTTTGGCCTTACCCGGCCGGTTGGCCGTGCCTACCCCGGAACATTCAGTTTGGCCATAGCCTTCGACCATGGTGATGCCCAGTGCGTAATACCAGTTAATCAGATCGGGAGAGATGGGTGCCGCGCCAGTCAGCGCAAAACGACATCGGTCCAGCCCAAGAATTGAACGGATATTGCGCAGGACCAGAAGGTCAGCCAGCTTGAATTGCAGTTCGAGCGATACCGGCACCGGCTTGCGCTCCAACAGGTACTGCGCCCGCTTTAGCCCAATACCAATGGCTTTTTGATAGGCAAGTCGCCCGATTGGCGTGGCGTCTTTGAGCGCCAGCACAATTCTGGAATAGAACTTTTCCCAGATGCGCGGCACCGCCACGAAAATGGTCGGCGATACTTCCGTGAGATTTTCTGGGACGGTGTCCAGACTTTCGGCAAAGTTTATGGTGGCACCATGGCCTAGCGGTTGCACCACGGAGATGACACGCTCGAGGATGTGGCAAAGTGGCAAGAAGGTCAGTATCTCGTCATGCTGGTCACCATTGAGATACTCGTCGGACGCGGTCATTTGAAATATGAGATTCTGATGCGAAAGCATGGCCCCTTTGGGGGCGCCGGTGGTGCCGGAGGTATAAACCAGAATGGCCAAATCGTGTGGCCCGCGTGTTTCGACACGCTCATCAAACAGGCCCGGGTTGGCCTCGTCAAAGTGCTTGCCTGCCTTGAGCAAATCATCAAAGGACATGACCATCTCATCGGCAAAGTCATGCAGTCCTTCCGTGTCATACACAATCACCTTTTTGAGATCAGGTAATTGTTCTCTCATTTCCAGGTATTTGTCGAGCTGCTCATCATTCTCCACAAACAGAAAGGAAGAATGGCTGTCATTGATAATATAGGCGCATTGCTTGGCGGCATCGGTCGGGTAAATGCCATTGGTCACGCCCCCGGCACAAAGGATGCCCAGATCACACCAGACCCACTCTTTATTGTCTTCAGAGAGAATGGAGGCCACATCGCCAGGCTCAAAGCCGAGACTCGCCAGTCCCATTGCCACGGCCCGGGCACGCTGCAAATAGTCGTTCCAGGAATAGCTGCGCCAGATACCGAATTCCTTCTCGCGCATAGCCACTTTTTCGCCGCGCTGTTGCGCTTTTTTACGAAACAGTGTGGGCATGGTGCTGCAGCCATCAACCTGCGTTAGCGGGAAGGACTTGTGCTGAGGATCGCCTTCGAAAACCACTTTGTTTGCTTCCTTCATCATTTGCCCATGACTCATCACAATTGACCTAGCGCCAGGTCTTGCGTTTTTTCCAGCGGCGACCGTCGCGCACACTGTCTTCCTGCTGCCCCAGATAAAACTCTTTGATGTCATCCGATTTGAGCAGATTTGCACAGCTGTCGACCATCACGATCCGCCCTACTTCAAGCACATAACCATAGTTGGCGGTATGCAGGGCCATATTGGCATTCTGCTCTACCAGTAGCATGGTCACACCCTGCTCTGCGTTAAGACGTTTGATGATGTCGAAAATCTCCTTCACCAGACGCGGCGAAAGTCCAAGACTGGGTTCGTCCAGCAACATCAGACTCGGGCGCGACATCAACCCTCGTCCTATTGCCAGCATCTGTTGCTGACCGCCCGACAGATAAGCCGCCTGCTGGTCTTCACGTTCTTTCAGGATCGGAAAGTAGCGATAGACCAGCTCCCGGTCTTTCTCAACGGCATCCCGGTCTTTGCGCGCGAAGGCACCCATATCGAGGTTTTCCCTGATGCTCAGCATCGGAAAAACCTCTCGACCTTCCGGCACATGCGCCATGCCCATTCGGGCGATCACGTCGGGGTCTTTGTTCTGGATCGACTCACCCTTGAATTCAATGCTGCCCTTTTGAGGGTCCATCGCGCCCGATATGGTTTTGAGTATCGTCGTTTTACCCGCGCCATTGGCACCAAGCACTGTGACAATCTCGCCTTCGGGCACATCCAGTGACACGCCCCTAATCGCCATGATCGGGCCGTAATAGGTTTCGATGTTGCGCACCGTCAGCACCGGCTCATTCATGGCTTGTTTCGCTTGCGTCGATTCCATGTTTTTTAAGCCCCCAGATACGCTTTTTGGACTTCAGGGTGCGCCTGCACTTGAGCAGCGGTACCCTCGGCAAGAAAACGACCGTTATTGATGGCCAGCACCCGATCAGACACCTGATTCACCAGCCCCATATTATGCTCAACCATGATCACGGTAATGCCAAAGTCGCGGCGAATATCGTCAATCCAGAAGCCCATATCCCGGGTTTCTTCAACCGTGAGCCCGGATGCCGGTTCGTCCAGCAGGAGTATTTTGGGTTCAATACACAAGGCGCGTGCCAGCTCCACATTCTTGCGCACACCGTAGGGTAGATTGGTAATCATTTGATTGCGATATGGCTGCAGGTCAAGAAAGTCGATCACCTTTTCAGCCGCCTCGCGATGCCGCAGCTCCTGCTCCCGTACAGAAGGCATGAACAGTAGCTCGGCCAGCAATGAGGTCTTGCGATGAGCATGACGGCCCACCAGCAGATTTTGCAGTACCGTCGCGCGTTCAAACAGTTCAATATTCTGGAAGGTACGGGCAATGCCCAAGCCAGCTACCTTATGTGCCGGCACATCCGTCAGCTCCTGCCCCTCAAACTCTATCGACCCATCGCTGGGGTCGTAGATGCGGCTGATCATGTTGAAGATGGTGGATTTACCCGCGCCGTTCGGGCCAATAATGGTAAACACCTCGCCTTCATTTACCTCGAAGCTGACGCCGTCCACCGCTTTGATACCGCCAAAATGGATGGCAAGATTGTTTACCGCAAAAAATGCCATGTCTCGCCTCCCCTTAATGCATACGTTCGGTTTTCAGATAGGTCTTCTGACGTTTGAAGGTCGCTTTCCGATACAGCGGGAAAATCGCAAAATAGAGCTTTATCTTCAGCCAGCGGCCATAAATGCCCATCGGTTCATACAAAATGAACAGCATCAGAATAATGCCGAACAGGCCCGGCTCCAGACCCGGCGCATTGGCAATCCCGGCGGGTAGAAAGTCCCGAACCAACGACAAAAATACCGGCAGTAAACCAATAAAAATGGCACCAAAAATAGCTCCATGAATGGAACCGAGGCCACCTACAACCACCATCAACAAGAGGCGCACTGACTCGATAAAATTAAAACTCTCGACCGAGAGAAAAGTGATTTTGTGGGCGTACAGGGCGCCGGCAAAACCGGTAATCATGGCGCTGAGGCCAAAAGCGACCGCTTTGTAGTAAGGAATATTGATGCCCATGGATTGAGCGGATACTTCCGAATCGCGCAGCGCCACCAGCGCCCTGCCTGTCGAAGAGCGCATCAGGTTGGCGACCAGCACCACAATCAGGATCAACACCACCAGACACAAAAAGTAGAACTCAACCGGGTCCCAAAGCTCGTAACCAAAAAGATCCGGTGCATTAATCGGCATGCCGCGATTACCACCGGTTACCGACGACCAATGAATAATGATCGACTCCACAATCACCGCAAAGGCAATGGTTGCAATCGACAAATAAATGCCGGTCATACGCATGGTCGGAATGGCCAGCAGCAAGCCGATAATACCGGACAGCGCACCCGCCACAAAAAAGGAGACCATGAAAGACACGCCCTGTTCCATCAGAAAGCCATTGGTATAGGCACCAATCGCCAAAAACGCGGCATGACCAAGACTGACCATACCGGTATAACCGGTCAACACCATCAGGCCCAGACCGGCGACCGCGTAGATCATAATCAGCGACAGCTCATCGACAACCCAGCCAGCATCGATAGCGCCGGAGTTCAGAGCAAAAGGCGCGGCGATCATGGCGATCAGCAAGCAGGCATACCAAAACACATAGCCGCTATGCTTTGCCAGTTTGATGTCCTGGTTGTAATGGGTTTTAAAGACAACGCGCATCGTTTTATACCTTCTTTCGCTGAATCTGGGCGAACAGGCCTTGTGGGCGCAACACCAGCACAACAAACAGGATCACGAAGGCAATGATCTCTTTGAACTCCGGCAGATAGGCACCGGCGAAGGGTTCGACTATGCCAATAATCAGACAGCCCAGAATCGCTCCCGGTAATGAGCCAAAGCCACCAATCACCGCACCAGCGAAGGCTTTAATGGTGACCGCAAGGCCAATGTCAGTCGTGACAGTCGTGACAACCGGAGCAACCAGAAGACCTGCAAGTGCCGCAACCGCAGCCGAGATAAACCAGATCAGGGAGAAAATCCGTTTAACCGGAATGCCCATGTAATAGGCTGCCAGCTGATTCTGGGAGGAGGCCTGCATGGCGACTCCCACCCGGGTAAAGCGGAAGAAGGCATAAAGCAGAGAAGTGACAATGATCGTGCCGATAATTACAGCAACACGTTCTATCGTGATGACCAGACCACCCAGCTCGATATTACCGACCAATGGCGAGGGTAAGGCGAGCGGTTGCGCGCCCCAGATCATGCCGGCAGCGGCACGCATGATAAAGCCCAAAGAAATGGTCAACACCACGATCACGAATGCCGGCTGACCAATAACACGACGGAAGATCAACACATCCATCAGGTAGCCGAAAACACCCATGGCCAACATACATATCGGAATGGCCGACCAGAAAGGCAGCCCCATGCCAACGGTGACGGTGATGCCCATAAACATACCGAGCATCATCATATCGCCCTGGGCAAAGTTGATCATCTCGGTCGCCTTGTAGATCAAGACAAATCCGAGCGCGATCAAACCGTAAAAACACCCTTGGCTAATACCAATCAGCAACAGCTGAATGATTTGAAGCGGATCAAATTCCATTGCTACGCTCTTGTTTTATTATTTTAGAACCGCGAGTCCCTGAATCCCTGTTCTCTTCAAGCGAGGTACAAAACTGCCCTCAGCTATAACCGAATTGCAGACATCAAGAACTGATAACGATAAGCAGGCAAAACACTAACAGAGGGCTGTTAAATCTACCAGATCTTTCTCCCATGAATACCGAACAGGATGCATTCCATTACCCGGAAGAAAGGTTGTTCATTTAGTCGTGGCAAGCATACCGCTATACGATTACCGCGTGAGGTCCCTGCTACTAAACGGGCTTGAGTTTCGGCCTTTTAAGCACAAGCGCCCGTATCTTAAGCTGAAAGCCTGCATCGGATATGTGAGAGAAGCAGACCAAGAATTTACTAGGTCATCGCTTCCGTTAACACCAAATAGCGGACCTTTTTCGCTAGTGGATCAACTGAGAGCGGTTTCTACAAAGCAGACTCATGAACTCCGTATTCAGCGGCTTGTCTGCTGCAATGCTTTGTTAAGCGCCTGCAGCTTGCAAATACGCACTAATTGTTGCAGAAAACTCTCTATCCGGATCAGCTTCTTGCTTTGCTTGATCGATCAAAAATTCTCTTGCCTCTCCTTCGGGCACAGCCTGAGCTCTATCGAGCAATGCTTTAACCTTTTCAATTCTTTCCTTTTTTCTCTCTACGAGTGCAGCCCTAGATAACTGAAGAAGGTCCGCTGTTATCTGACCTCTATTTTCACCAGTTTTTGCAAGTACTAAAGGGCCAAAAAAAATCAAATACTCTTCAGGATCATCCACAAAAGGATTCAATAAAGGTAGGTTATCATCGTGGTAATTTGACTTAAATCTATTGCATTCTTTGCACACATAACCAAGATTATCCCACTTAACAACATATTCAATCTTTTTCGAGACAGGTACAATATGGTCTGTTTCGCCCGGGAAGATGTGGGATATCTTACTTTCGCAAAATATACATTTATCTGAAGCCTCTTCTCGAAGAGATTCTTTTAGATCGGGGTGGCGATACCTAAATTGAGCCGCTCTAGGTACTGTAGCGTCCCCGTTCTTAAACCTAATATACTCATCTGTCCATACTTCTTCATTCGCCGCTAATACAGCTGGCTTAGGGGACTTATCTAACTTTATCATCCTACTTATTCCCCATTACCTTATCGAGCGCTTCAGGGAACAAGTCGTCTAGTCCAATCTCTGAAAGAGCAGTCTTAATGCCTCTAAGTGAATCCTCAGTTAACGGCTGACCTGAATATTGGCCAATGATTTGAGATAATTTGTTCTCCGCCCACAAAGGCATAGTCGTTTCGACACCGAGAACTTCTCGCAGTATTTCATTAGATGTTCCCGAACGATTAACTAAATCCAGCTTGGAACTTTCCACTTTATTCAAGTGGTTGTAGCTAAGAACGTAAACATTTGAGTCTGGCACTGAAGTGACCATAAAAGGGTTATGAGTAGCAACAACAAATTGCACTTGCGGAAACGCTTCTATTAGGTTCGGCAATAAGCTGCGCTGAAGCTGTGGATGAAGGTGGTTTTCAGGCTCATCCATAACAACCACAAATTTATCGTAAACCATTGATGCCATAAAAATTTGCCAAGTAACGTCAATTAATGACGCAATTCCACCGGAAACAGAATCGAACGAGAAACTTCCAGTTTCAGTTTCAAATACGACTTCTGGCATATGAATCGCTATTTTCTGAAATCCTAGGGATTTCGGAAGAATAGTTCCCAAAGATTTTTCAAACCCTTCAAACATTCGCACAGCCTCGTCATCCCTTGCCACCACTTGATTTCCATAGCCGAAGGTTGCCAACGAAATTAAAGCCTCCTTTATCCTAAAGCTTGCAGAAGAATTTCTAGAGTTCTGTGCATATCGCTGTCTTAATTCATTAAGGTATTTATCGAGAAGTTGATTTTTAGCATCAAGTTTAGCGGGAATAGTTTGTACCTGTTGATAAAAGTAAACAGGTCTATGAGACGAAATATATATACCCTGTTCTGGCTGCTGCTGATCAATATGTACGTTATATTGCTGTTGCACTTCATGAGGAACACAAAGCTGTGCCTGAATAGAACGGTCTGTATATTCGATACTTCCAATTTTGATTTGATTGTTATTATTTGGAAGTCTACTTGTTTCGGACTCTTTCCAAAAATCCGACAAATAGCTGACAAGCCCTTTCTTTGCCTTCCTTGGGGTACTCGCATACTGAAGATTCCACCCAAAATGGCGACTCAGCATGCTAAGAACAGTTGTTTTCCCTGCTCCATTTGCTCCAGTTATCACCGTTAGGTTCTGGTGGAAGTCAATAGATACATCATTGAACTGCCTCCAATTATGTATTTTTATTTTTTTAAACATTTACAAATTCCCTAGTTGGATTCAGCTTTTCTAGCCTAACAAGCCCGAAGAAAAACATCTAACAACAGCGCTCATCCTCTCGCTCTTTGTTGTAGTTTAGAGTGAGTAGATTCTACTCAATTTCGTTTACCATAATCCCAAATGATACGCAGTTTTAACAACATTTCTGAGCTAAATCTTTCAATGCAATGCAAAGCCTTTTGATCGGGTTGGAGATGTCCGTTATGTATATGAAGCAGAGATGTTGTTCGAGGAAAAGCTACAACGGTTGTTGGTGAAGAGCGGACTTGTGTTAATCGAAAGAATTCCGCAACTCCTCCTCTGATGCACCAAGATAAATTTGGACAATCTGGCCATGATCAGCCTGATTAATAACATCCCTTTTGACGGTGAAGCAGGCATAAATCTTTAGATAGAAACACATTGGCTCTCATACCTTAGCGGACATCACAGGTTCGCCAGAATCGCATTTGTTCCATGAAATAAGAGGACCAGGAATTTACTAGGCCACCGCTTCGGTTACCACCAAAATAGCGGACATCAAAAAATTAAATGAAGGCAGATATAGAAACTCGAAATGGACACAGGTATTAATCAATAATACGAATAAGTATTTTCAACGACTCGTAGCTACGTTGCCGAACTTGTCCCGCCACGCTAATGGCGATAAGCCCGTCCACATTTTGAAATTTCGACTAAATACGGCCGTTTCTGAATAACCTACATTCAGAGCAATATCTGTCACGTTCATGCGACTATCACGAAGATATTGCTCCGCTCTTAATTGTCTGACTTTTTGTAACAATATGCGAAAATTAAGACCCTGTTTTTTTAGTTTCCTTTGTAGCGTTCTGGGTTGAGTGCCCAGTGCATGGGAAACAGATTTGATTGTACATTCGCCCGACGCCATAAGGTTAGAGCACAGATACCTGACTTGCGAAGGTAAGTCATTTGGATAGCGCTCATTCATCGCTGCAATTCGATTCTGAACATACTGATCAAGCGCGATATTGTTTCTGACAAGTTCAATATCCAGCCAAGAAATAGGACAACTAATCCCATCAAAGTGACTTCCGCTGATGACATTTTCTTTGTAGTGATTAAGCGCTTCTAGGTCTTTCTGATCAATGGATTGAGTGAGGTGCATTTTGATGTTTTGTTTTTGATCGGGTGCCATCGCTATGGCATATTCAAATTGCTGCCCGACACTCAATTGCACCAATTGCTTTAAACCGGAATTATTTGAAAAATCGAACGCGAGTTGTATTTCAACACGGTCTTCCAATAACACAGTCTGTAAATGCACGCCCTTAGCATGCAGATAGATATATTGCTCCGCAAAATCGAACGCTGCACGAATAGTTCTCTGCTGTGCTAGCAGAGAAGCCAGCTCACCTAACACTAATGGGCTTTGAATCTGGGTTAAATGGAATCCAAACAAAGAGTCATCACACAACACGGCACAATAATCGAGAAAATCGGCCAGTGTCTGATACGAAATAAGAGTTTCAGGCTCTCTCAACAAGGCACTAGATAGATTCGCTTCGGCCAAAACCTCATTTGGATTCAGGCCTGTCTTTCGAATCAACCATTCAATGTTCTCGATGGCGCCAGCGCGAATTAAATACATATTCAGGTTTATCGATTGAGCATATTGGTAATAGATGTCGCTAATTATCAATTAGGTGTCGTAAATTATCAATTTATTTGTTGAGGCTAGGCTTATTATCGATACCGCTGTATATCTTTTATTCAAATAAAACAAATTGAGAGGTTCGATCATGACCGACAAAGCCGCACAACAACAGATATTTGAGCTACTCCAATCCATGTCTGCAGGCCCAGCCGTGACTAAATCAGATGCGAAAGAAGCCATCTTAATCCATGATGAAGACCTTCCTCATGTTGAGCTTCCTGATGGCTCTACGTTGCAAGTGCTTCATGTCGACCTAAACCAGAACCTTTGGATTATTCAAAACCGGTTTAAACCGGGTTTTGGTGTTGAAACGCATTACCATACCGGCCCGGTGTTTGCGTTTACTCGATCAGGCGAATGGTTTTACAAGGAATATCCAGATAAGGTTAATACAGCGGGCTCCTATCTCTTTGAACCGGCTCACTCAATCCATACGCTAACCGTCGCAGAAGATGCGAAAGAAGATGTCGTTGTATGGTTTGCCATTTTCGGTAGTAACGTCAACATCGATGATGAGGGCAACGTCACCAGCATCATTGATGCAAAAACAGTTCTCAATATATATCGAGCGCTCGCTCAAGCAGAAGGAAAATCCTGTGACAAGATGATTGTGATAGGAGAATAAGTTCTCATGACCAAAAGAACCGTATTCGTTACTGGCGCCGGAGGGTTTATAGGTCGTCACCTAGTGAAGTCACTCTTGGATAAAGGCCATCAGGTGACGGCTCTAATGCTCCCTGGTGAATCCATACCCGGTGAATGGGAACAAAGAGCAAAGATTGTTGAGGGTGACATTAGAACACTGGATCAATGCTCTGCAGAGATCGGTTCTTTTGATGTTCTTTACCACCTGGCCGCAGTCGTTAGTGATTGGGGTGCTAAGAAAGACCATGTTGATGTGACAGTAAAGGGTACCGAACATGCGATCGATCTGGCGCTAAAAAGTAAAGCTCATTTCATTGTTACGACAAGCGTTTGTGCATATGCAAATGCGTTGGCGAAAGGAGAGCTCAACGAAACATCTGCCGTTGGGAAGGCGAGCTCTTACTATGAAATGTGTAAACAGGAGCAAGAACATATAACTCTGGAGGCAGTAAACCAACGCGGCCTTGAGGCCACCATTGTGCGACCTGGAAATGTCTTTGGTGTTGGCAGTCAACCTTGGGTTAACACTGTTATTGAAATAATGCGTGCTGGTAATCCGATCATGATGGGAAAAGGGGATTGGGATGCAGGCCTTGTGCATGTTCAAAATCTGGTTCACCTCATGTTGCTGATCGCCGACTCAAACTACAAACAAGGCGATATCTTTCTTGGTTCGGATGGCTTTGGCATTACCTGGAAAGAATACTTGGGGCAACTGTCAGAAGTGTCAGGTGCGCCCAAACCTAAATCCATACCCAACATAGCAGGGCGCATATTAGCTCCAGTTCTAGAAGGTATTGGCCATATTCTCAATCAGAAGTCTCGCCCTCTCATCACTCGCCAGGCATTTCGCTTAATGGGAGGCCCGAATATATTTTCTACTAACAAAGCGAGAGAATGTCTCAGCTATGAGCCGATCGTTTCATTTGAACAAGCGATGAATGAGCTGGCAGCACACTTTGAAGATACGGCTATCAAAAACAGGTAAACATATGATTAACATTCAGAAGTTTAGAAAAGGATTTCCAAAAAATGTTTTTATCAGTGGAGGGATGAGTGGTATCGGCTTAGAGCTCGCGAAATCATTTGCTGAGGCGGGCGCAGATGTAGCGATATTTGACCTACAAGACGACTCCACGACCCTTGAGTCCATTCAAGCTGCATGTTTGACCTCAGATCAACAGGTCAAGGCCTATGCCTTAGATTTAAGGGATAATGATGAAGTGGAGCGCACTATAAAAAAAGCAGTAGATGACATCGGCCAACCGAATTTGGCATTGAATTCCGCAGGCATACTCAGAACAGCTACTTTTGAAGATCTTGACTAGAGTATAGGAAGAATAAACCACCTCTTTGCTCTGGTGTTGAAGTAGTGTTGAAGTAGTGTTGAAGTACCATATCCGAAATCTCCACATTTATGT
>PZPK01000003.1 GCA_006212045.1 Oleiphilus sp.
GAGAGTCCATCATAATAGTGTCCACTAAAAATAAGTGGACACTATTGAAGCGGGTGCGACCTGGGATAACTAGGTGGTATTACCGGGCGCTTACGAATCTTCTACCTCGTTCTGATGATAATCATAGATTGCTTTCTCTTCGGCCGATGACAGGTGATAGGCGGCCGGTACGAAAACCAGATAACAATGATTGCAGCGGAAAAAGGGACGCTTGGGTGTCTGGTCTATCTGGCTGCACTTTCTTTCCGTGCATAGTGGGCAGGCCACGATATCGTTCTTGCTTAGCACCGTCTTGTCGTTCCTTTTTTAGGGCTTTCCGGCGGAAGTTGTGCGGATCAACAGGGCTTTGAAGGCGGCCGTAAAACGCGTTACTGAAATGGAATAATCTGTCTTTTGCGAAAATTGTGACCTTGGGTCATGTTTGCTATTCCATTTACGCTTGCCTTTGCTATGATGTGCGCCCAGTTTAAAACCCTCTCTCTGCGAATCCAAGTAGATCCGTATAGAGAGATTGTCAGACCCCCAAAAAACCTGAGGAATATAATAATGGCATTGCGTCGCCTCCTGATGGCCCTGGCCCTCATCGCATCAAGCACCACAGCTATGGCGCTCGATAAAAAGAAATTCTGTATGTATGACCCCGTTGGCGCCAATGGACCGGCTATGACCTTTTTCTCGGATCTGAAACCCAAGGCGATTGCCTGGGGCCTTGATATTGAGCTGCAGGCTTACACGGATGAGAAAGTGGCTTCCAATGACTTCAAAGCCGGTATGTGTGATGTGGTGTTTCTGACCGCTATCCTGAGCCGTGCTTACGTGCCGTTTGGCGGCACTCTGGATGCGATTGGCGGCATTGTCAGCGAAGATGGGCTTAATCGCGTTTTGAAAGCGATTACCAATCCCAAAGCAGGCGCGTTGCTGACTAATGGTAACTATGAAGTGGTTGGCTCACTTCCTGTGGGTTCGGTATACCTGTTCGTGAATGATCGCAGCATCGACAGTGTTCCGGATTTCAGCGGCAAGAAAATTTCTGTTCTGAACGAAGACCCACAGAGCCTGAAGTTTGCAAACATGGCTGGCGCTTCGCCTGTCGGGACATCGCTGGCCACATTCTCGGGTCAGTTTAACAACGGCAATATCGACATTCTGCCAATGGTTGCGCTGGGATATAACGTGTTTGAGTTGTACCACGGTCTCGGTGACAAGGGCGGTATCATCGACGAAAAACTGCTCTACGGGATGATGCAGATGATTTCCCACAAGGACCGTTTCGGACCTGATTTTGGCCAGCAGATGCGTGAGTATGTGCTTAGCCGCTTGCCCGACATTCACAAAATGGTAGAGGATGCGGAAGCTGAAATCCCGGCTAAATACTGGATCAAGACGGATCCGGAAACCAAAGCTGCGATTCAGAAGTTCAAACGCGATATTCGTTTGTCATTGCGTGATGAAGGTGTCCATGACAAGAAAGCACTCAAGCTTTTGTGGAAGATTCGCTGTAGCGTAGATCCTTCACGCGCCGAGTGTGCCGCTCCTGAGTAAGTTATCTTTGGAGAGCGTTTAATATTGAATAAAGAGCCGCTTCCTGAACAGGAATGCGGCTCTTCTTCTTTCTGAGTACACAAGAGGTTATACATGTCATCTGAATCCCTGAATCTGGGCAGCCCGTTTGCAGTCACCGCCAGCCGTGAAATCAAGAACCGGTTTTTTAAATCCGCAATGAGCGAGCAGCTGGGTGATGCCCAGCACAATCCCAGTAAGGGCTTGGCGCGTCTTTACGGAACGTGGGCACGCGGCGGAACAGGCTTACTGGTCACCGGCAATGTCATGGTGGATCGCTCTGCATTAGGCGAACCAAAGAACGTCGTGCTGGATGAATTAAGTGATTTGTCCGCTTTTGAGCGCTGGGCAGCCCAGGCCAAGCGCAACAATACGCAGGTCTGGATGCAGTTGAATCATCCTGGCAAGCAGATCCCCAAATTCCTCAACAAGGAACCTGTCGCACCCTCGGCCATTTCTTTGGAGAATGGTTTGCAATCGGCCTTCAATACGCCTCGGGCACTCAAGGCGAAAGAGATAGAGGCCATTGTTGAGCGTTTCGCAACTGCCGCGCGACTGGCGAAAGAATCAGGTTTTGACGGTGTACAAATACATGGTGCACACGGATACCTGGTCAGTCAGTTCCTTTCGCCGAGACATAACCAGCGCAAGGACGAGTGGGGCGGGTCTCTGGAAAATCGCATGCGCTTCGTCAGGGCCGTCTATCGGGCCATTCGCGCACAGGTTGGCGCCGAATTTCCTGTCGGTATTAAACTGAATTCAGCGGACTACATGAAAGGCGGATTCGGGCCTGAAGAGTCGATGGCGGTAGTGAAAGCATTGTCAGAGGAAGGTATTGATCTGATTGAGGTTTCCGGAGGCACTTATGAAAGTCCCAGTATGGTTGGACATCGGGTCAAAGCCTCGACGCAAAAGCGGGAAGCCTATTTTCTGGAATATGCCGAGCAGGTGCGTGCATTGGTGGATACGCCCTTGGTGGTAACCGGTGGTTTTCGAAGCGGTGAGGCGATGCAGGAAGCGCTGTCTTCCGGCGCTACTGATATGATCGGTTTGGCACGACCCCTGGCCGTGGATCCTGAGTTACCGAACAAGATTCTTGCAGATAACTCGCATCGCATTGAGATCAAAAAGCCAACGACAGGGGTCAAGCTCATTGACAAGATGACCATGCTTGATATTACCTGGTATGAAACGCAACTCGCGCGTATGGCCAAAGGCAAATCCACGCGCCCCGGGCAGAGTGCATGGTTTTCGGTCTTCGACACCTTGAGTGCGGCCGGAATGGAAGCCTTTAAACAACGCCGGGCCTAGCGCTTTCGTGCCACAGGAAAATCCTGGTTGACCTAACATTAACGAATCGAGAGGTGCGTTGGCCATAGTCTGCTCCTATAATGCGGCTTTTGTGACAGGGTTCAGGGGCCGCTAGATTGTCGATTCCAGCTATTACGCCTTCCGCTTTGCTGGAGGCCAGTGAGTTAAGTTGTGAGCGGGATGATCGCCGGTTGTTTTCGGACTTGAGTTTTGCCGTGCACGCTGGGGATGTCGTTCAAATCGCAGGCGCGAATGGTGCAGGTAAAACCACCTTGCTGCGGATACTGGCCGGGCTATATCACGGCTATCAGGGCAACCTGTTTTTCAATGGTGAGCGGATTGATGCGCAAACAGCCACAATAAACGAAACCCTTCTCTTTATCGGGCACAAATCGGCGGTTAAGCCCTCCTTAACGGTACTGGAAAACCTGCGTTTTATGGTTGCATTACAGCAGCGTGTTGATGAACGATCCCTGTACACAGCGCTCGAGACTGTGGGGCTGGCCGGGTACGAAGATGTCCAGTGCCAAAACCTGTCGGCAGGGCAGCAAAGGCGGGTTGCATTGGCCCGGCTCTGGGTCTCAAATGCTCGTCTCTGGGTTCTGGATGAAATTTTTACGGCCATTGATCTTTCCGGGGTTGCGCAATTGGAGGCTTTTTTGGCCCGCAAGGCCGATCAGGGGGTTGCCATCATTTTGACGACTCATCATCGTCTGTCTTTACCTTCTCTGAAAAAGATCACGCTGGGCGCTGGTCATGTCTGAAACGGGGCATTCTCTTCTCTTTGTTCTTCGGGTTGTTCTGGTGCGGGAGTTTTTGGCTGCGTTTCGCAAGCGGCAGGATCTGGCGAACCCGCTGGTGTTTTTTGTATTGGTAGTGGTGCTGTTTCCCCTGGGTGTCAGCCCGGAACCGGACTTTCTGGCCAAATCTTCAGCAGGCGTGGTTTGGGTGGCCGCGCTTCTGGCAATGATGTTGTCTCTGGAGCGTATGTTCAGAAGTGATTTTGATGATGGCGGGCTGGAGCAGCTGGTACTTAGCCCGCAGCCTCTTTATTTGATAGTGCAGATTAAAGTGTTTGTTCACTGGTGTCTTACTGGCTTGCCGTTGATACTGTTATCCCCCCTGTTGGGGACGATGATGCACTTGCCTGCAGAGCACTTGCCGATTCTTTGCCTGACCTTGCTGTTGGGGACCCCGACCTTGAGCCTGATTGGTAGCATTGGTGCCGCTTTGACGGTAAGCTTGCGCAGCGGTGGTGTGCTGATTAGCCTCATTATTTTGCCCCTGACGATTCCTGTCCTTATCTTTGGTACAGGGACCGTGCTGGCGAGTGTGGATGGTTTGGCTGTTGGTGGTTACCTGGCAATACTGGGCGCCATACTGGCACTCACCTTCACTCTGGCACCGCTGGCCTGCGCTGCAGCACTGAAAATGAGTGTAGCGTCCTGAGGCGGCATCTGGATTATGAAAAGACAATCAAGACTTTCTGACAGATTTATGAATCCATGAATTGGACTTTTTTTCACAAGCTTGGCTCGCCCAAGTGGTTTTACGACATCTCTACACGTTTACAGCCCTGGTTTGCGGCCATTGGCCTGTTGATGCTGACCACCGGTGCGGTGTGGGGGCTCGCATTCGCTCCACAGGACTATCAGCAGGGACACAGTTTTCGCATTATTTATTTGCATGTTCCCACAGCGATACTGGCGCAATCCTGTTACATGATGATGGCATTGTGTGCTTTTGTCGGCCTGGTTTGGCGCATGAAAATTGCCGACATGTTTATCGCCTCGGCCGCACCTCTTGGTGCAGCATTTACTTTTTTGGCCCTGTTCACCGGAGCTGTTTGGGGTAAGCCGACATGGGGCACCTGGTGGGTCTGGGATGCACGATTAACCTCGATGCTGGTGTTGCTGTTTTTGTACTTCGGGCTGATGGCATTGCGCGCAGCATTTGAAGATTCCGAGATGAGCGCAAAGGCCAGTGCGATTCTGGTGATTGTCGGCGTGGTGAATATCCCCATCATCAAGTATTCCGTCGAGTGGTGGAATACCCTGCATCAGCCAGCGACATTCAAGCTGACCGAGAAACCGGCGATGCCAGCCGAGATGTGGTTACCCTTGCTGGTGATGATTATTGGTATTTACTGTTTCTTTGCCGCAGTTCTGTTTTCTCGCGTTCGCAATGAGATACTGGAACGCGAGCGGCGCACTAAATGGGTGCGCCAGATCGTCGAAACGGAGGCGAGCCCGTGAGTTTTGAGTCATGGCAAGACTTTTGGCACATGGGAGGGCACGGCCTTTACGTATGGTTGTGCTATGGCGTCGGGCTTCTGGTGATACTTGGTATCGCTCTTGCACCGGTCTGGCAGCGCAAGCGCCTGGTCAGAAAGCTTTATCAGCAATACAAGCGCCAGTCGCGAAACCAGGGCAAGGATACTTCGTCGGTGCAGATACAAGAGGTAAGTGAATGAATCCGAAGCGAAAGCAGCGCATGATTCTGGTGGTTTTTCTGCTACTTGGTTTTGCAAGTGTCATTGGTCTGGCAATGTATGCGCTGACGGAGAATATTAATCTGTTCTATAACCCCACCCAGATAGCGTCCGGTGAGGCACCGGTGGATGCGCGTATCAGGGCAGGCGGCATGGTATTGGAAAATAGCGTATCCCGTGACGATGAAACGCTTGCGGTCAGTTTCACCCTGACGGACTACCAATCCAATGTGGTAGTGCGTTATCAGGGTATTCTTCCTGACCTGTTCAGAGAAGGGCAGGGTATTGTGGCACTTGGTAAGATGGACAGTAAGGGCGTGCTGATTGCCGACGAAGTACTTGCCAAACATGATGAGAATTACATGCCGCCGGAGGTGGCCGATGCGCTTGAGAAATCGGGCTATAGCATCAAGGACAACAACGACAAGCGCGACAAATCCGGCAACGGTGCTTACTACCCTCAGAACAAGGACACGCCATGATACCTGAACTGGGATTGTTCGCCCTGATACTGGGCCTTGTGTTAGCCAGTGTTCAGTCGGTTCTTCCGATGTGGGGCAGCTATCGGGGGAATGTGGTGTTTATGTCTACCGCCCGTTCACTGGCTGTAGGGCAGTTTACACTGGTTGCGCTCAGCTTTGCCTGTTTGACGCTTTCCTTTCTGAACGACGATTTCAGCGTCAAATATGTCGCCAATCATTCCAACACCTTGTTACCGGTTGCGTTTAAATTCAGTGCGGTATGGGGTGGCCATGAAGGTTCCTTGCTGCTTTGGGCTCTCATCCTGTCGTCCTGGACGATTGCCGTGGCCTTATTCAGTCGGCAGTTGCCGCTGGTGATGCTGGCGCGCGTGCTGTCCGTAATGGGCCTGATTTCGGTCGGATTTCTGCTGTTTATACTGCTGACATCCAGTCCCTTTGAGCGCTATCTGCCTAATTTTCCCCATGAGGGCGCTGACCTGAATCCGCTGTTGCAGGATTTTGGTCTGATTGTGCACCCGCCAATGTTGTATATGGGCTATGTTGGGTTCTCGGTCGCCTTTGCATTTGCCATTGCCGCATTGTTGGGCGGGCGGCTGGATGCGGCCTGGGCGCGTTGGTCGCGTCCATGGACAACGATTGCCTGGGTCTTTCTTACCATTGGTATCGCTTTGGGTAGTTGGTGGGCTTACTACGAGCTGGGCTGGGGTGGCTGGTGGTTCTGGGATCCGGTTGAGAACGCTTCCTTTATGCCCTGGTTGGTAGGCACCGCGCTGATGCATTCTCTGGCAGTGACAGAGAAACGCGGTTCGTTCAAAGGCTGGACAGTCTTGCTTGCCATTATTGCCTTTAGCCTGAGTTTGCTGGGAACCTTTCTGGTTCGTTCCGGCGTGCTGACTTCCGTGCATGCTTTTGCGTCTGACCCCGAAAGAGGCCAGTTTGTGCTGGGCCTGCTCGGAATCACGATGGTCTGCTCACTGGTCCTGTATGCGATCAGGGCACCGGATATGCGCAGTCATGCCGAACACGGACTACTGTCGCGCGAATCATTTTTGCTGGTGAATAATGTGCTGCTGGTGTGCGCCTGGGTGACAGTGATGCTGGGCACGCTTTACCCTCTGGTGCTGGATTTTATTGGTGCCAGCAAGCTATCGATTGGACCGCCGTACTTTAACGCTCTGTTTGTGCCGCTGATGTCAGCGCTTGCTGTTGTGATGGGCTTCGGCGTGCTGGGACGCTGGAAAAGCACGCCAGGAAGAGAGTTGATCAATAAATTGCGCTGGGTTGCGTTGATCGCTGTTATTGCCGCGCTTCTGGTGCCTTATCTGTTGCTCGGCCATTTTAAATTTGGCGTCTTTCTCGGTGTGTTTTTATCGCTTTGGATTGTGTTGGTGGGGCTTCAGGATATTCGGGATAAGACGCGTAATAGCGCGAATCTCTGGGCGGGGTTGAAGAAACTTCGTCCTGCCTATTTCGGAATGCAATTTGGTCACTTGGGATTTGCGGTCGCAATAGCCGGGGTCGCGCTGGTTTCATTGGAAGCCGAAGAGCGGGACATCCGTATGGGCCCTGGCGACCAAGCATTAGTATCCGGCTATCTTTTTGATTTCAAAACCCTGGAAAGTGTCAGGGGTCCAAATTACCGGTCCAGGCAGGCCATTTTTGAAGTGTCGAGAAACGGCGAACATGTGGCCATTCTTAAACCTGAAAAACGGACTTATTTTTCGCAGGATAATCCGATGACTGAAGCGGGTATTGATCCGGGGCTGTTTCGTGATATTTACGTCGCACTGGGGGAACCGCTGGAGGGTGATGTTTGGGCCGTACGAATCCAGTACAAGCCCTTCGTGCGTTGGATCTGGTTAGGTGCACTGCTGATGGGATTTGGGGGAATACTCGCGGTATCGGATAAACGCTATCGTCTCGCTCGCAGGCAATCAGCTATTTCAGGGAACGAAGCAGGCGCTTCGGTATAATGTAAGTCTAAGGATGTCAGGAATTAATGAATAAACGACTTGTCTATTTTACGCCATTGCTTGCAGCCCTCGGCATAGGGTTGATTCTGTATACGGCGATAGGGAAAGACCCCAGTAAGCTCGAAACTGCACGTCTGAATGACCCGGTGCCGGCATTTCAACTTGAAGACCTTCGCAATGCCGCTCAAACCTTAAACGAAGAAAGTCTTCGTGGCAGGCTGCGACTCGTGAATGTCTGGGCCACCTGGTGCCCCAGTTGCAAGGCGGAGCATGCTTATCTGGAAAAACTGGCGTCGGAGGGCATCCCGATCGTCGGTATCAATTACAAAGATGAGAGGGACGCGGCACTGCAATGGTTGAGCCGTTTGGGAGACCCCTATGAGTTTAATATCTATGATCCGGAGGGCAAACTGGGTTTCGATTTGGGGGTATATGGTGCCCCGGAAACTTATGTTGTTGACCCGCAGGGAGTTGTTCGACATCGTCATGTTGGCGAGTTGAATGCACGGGTTTGGCAGAATACATTGCAACCCCTGCTCGAAAAACTCGGGATGGAAGGTCGCTGAATGAAAAACCTGATGCTCGTCTTCGTTGCATTACTCGGCTTGAATCTTGTTGGTTCCTGGGCACGGGCCAGTATTGATGTCTATGAATTCAGTACCGAGGAGACACGCGAAAAGTACCATGCCGTTATCAAAGAGTTACGCTGTCCCAAGTGTCAGAATCAGGATATTGCCGATTCCAATGCGCCAATCGCAAAGGACATGCGCAGAGAAGTGCATCGCCTGGTTGAAAAAGGCGAGCAGCCAGATGCTATTGTGGCTTTTATGGTGGAGCGCTTCGGAGAGTTCGTCAGTTATCGGCCCAAGGTGACGGGCAGCACCTACCTGCTTTGGTTTGGCCCATTCGTACTGGTCGTAGTGGGCCTTTTCGTTGTGTTTGGTGTCGCGCGCAAAAGAGCCGGAAATCCGACACGTAATAAGCAGCTTGATGTGAATGAAGCGGAACGTTTAAAAACGTTGCTTAAGGAGACGAAATCGAGCGCTGGCGAACAGGCATCTGAAAAGGACAATAAATGACGGTATTCTGGCTATATTCCGCGGCTTTGAGTCTCCTGGCTGCAGCATTTCTGATCGTTCCCCTGTTAAGGCAATCCGCCGTCGGAACTGCTGCGGAAGCAGAAAGACGGCGTCAGAACATTCAGATTTTCAAAGAGCGACTGAAAGAGTTGGATGCCGAACAGGCTGCCGGTCGCCTCGATGATCTGGCACTGGCCGAGATTAAACTCGAGCTAGAGCAGACCTTGCTTGATGATGCCGGTGCAGGGGAGATTCCGAAGGAGAGCACAACGCTCCAGGCAGCAAAGGTTTCCAGGCTATGGCTGGTTCTGCCTGTGCTGCTGATCGGCTTATCCTATGGTTTGTATTTTGAATGGGGCGCGTTTGAAGCACAAAAACAGGTAGAAGCCATGCGGTTTGCGCCGGATGAGCTGTCGCAGGCAAAAGAGGCCGCGAACCAGGGCGATATGACTTCGCTCGTGGAACAACTGCACCAAAAACTCATGCAGGCTCCTGACAATATCGAAGGCTGGACGCTGCTGGCACGTTCGGCAATGAATATTGAAAATTACGCATTGGCCTCTGAAAGTTATCAGCGTGTTGTGGATAGTCTTGTTCGTCACGGTGAACAGCCATCTGCTGCTTATGGCTTGCTTGCGCAGGCTCAGTACTTCAGGGACGCCGGTATGTCTGAAGCGGCAAACAAGTCACTGGAGATGGCGTTGTCTTTGGATCCGGATGAGCTAAATGCGCTGGGCTTGAGGGCGATTCATGCATTTGACAAACAGGACTATGCCTTGGCCGCGGTTTTGTGGCAACGCTTGCTGGAAGTGGCACCAGAGCATCCGGCACGCGCTTCCATCGAAGCCGGTATCATGCGTGCTATAAGCCTTTCAAAGGATGCGAATCCGGATAGCCAGGCGCAGAGCCTGCAGGAAGGCAAGGTCGTTCAGCAGACAACGGATCAAGAGTCCCGAGACGATACGGCTTCCGGTCCTTCCATACGAGTTAACGTGTCCCTGGCCTCGGAACTGGCAGGTGAGGTTCGTCCGGAAGATACAGTATTTATTTTTGCTCGCGCCGAAACCGGGCCTCCCATGCCTTTGGCGGCCAGTCGCCATCGTGTTGCTGAGCTACCACTTCAGGTGGTGCTTTCTGATGCCAATGCCATGAGCCCGATGTTGAAGCTGTCGAGCGCTCAACGGGTCTCGGTGGTAGCACGCATCTCAAAATCCGGACAGCCCGCAGCACAAGCCGGAGACCTGCAAGGTAGTACGGAAGGTGTTGAGCTGGACGGAACTGTCGCATTGTCGATCACAATTGACGAGACGGTGCAGTAAGCGGTGACGTTCGTGGGCGCCATCGCTCTGTTTGGCGCGATGGTAGTTCTGGCCATTTTGCCGGGCCCGGGTATTGTTGTAGTGGTTGCCAGAAGCCTCAGTGGAGGCTTCAGGGATGGGCTTGCGACTTCGCTCGGTATTGTGGCCGGTGACTTCGTCTTTATTCTTGTCACAATGTTTGGGCTTTCCCTGTTGGCCGGATCCCTGGGGGACCTGTTTGTGTGGGTCCGCTATCTGGGTGCCGCTTATCTGATCTGGATGGGTTTTGCATTGATGCGTCGCCCCGTATTCAATCCAGAGAACTTAACGCGAAAGGACGCTGGGGACGGAACCGTAACAAATTACGGGCAAGGCTTTTTTGCGGGACTTTTGGTGACACTTGGCAACCCCAAGGCGATACTCTTTTATCTCAGTTTTTTTCCCGCCTTTCTTGATTTGGAATTGGTGACCGGTTCCGTTGTTCTTCTGGTTCTGCTGATTGCCCTTTTAGCTGTGGGTGGAACCATGGTGGCTTACGCTTATGTGGCTGTGAAAGCGGGCGCTGCGCTCCACGATCATCGGTGGTTCCGACACTTTTATCTATTGTGTTGCGTGCTGCTGATCGGCAGCGGCTTGCTACTGGTTCTGCGCAGCTAACTATTCAGCTTTATTGGCCTAAAAAACTTACTGAATAACTAAGCGCAAAGTACATTGCTTAACTATACTGAGGTCAAACTATTCCGAGGTAGACTAATGAACTGGTTAAACTCAAGTATCGCCAATAAACTAATGGCTACAATTTTTTTGGGCTCATTGGTTGTTGTTGCCGCAAGTGTTTTTTCAAATGTGAGTTCGGGTGGCAGTTTCGAACGCTATGAATCCCTGATCAATCAGGATATTCGTAACGAACGCCAGATCAATGCAATGCTGACGACCTTCAAAACCCAGATACAAGAATGGAAGAATACACTTCTTCGCGGACATGATGAGGGCAACCGGGAGAAATACTGGTCGCGGTTTCAGGAGCGTGAAGTGGATATCCAGGCGCTTGGGCAGAAACTTCTGAAGAACCTTCCTGAGGGTGAATCCAGATCACTCGTGGGCCGTTTTCTGGATGCACATAGTGCGATGGGGCAGTCCTATCGAGGGGGCTATGCGGCATTCGAAGACAGTGGTTATGACCACCGGGCAGGTGACAAGGCAGTGCAGGGCATTGATCGCGAACCGGCAAAACTGCTTTCCCAATCGGCGGAGCTGATTGCTGGTGAGGTCGCTTCCGCAAGTCAATCGGTCAGAGAGGCTGCGGCTGCGGGGAATCAGATTTTTCTGGGGGTCGTGCTCGCTGCCATCGTACTCTCATTTTTCATGACTCTAGTGCTGATCAACCGGGCGATTATTGTTCCAAGTCGGGCATTGATCGCCAGTATTCAGCATATCAGTCAAGGTGACTTGTCTGATCATATTGTTATTCGTCGACAGGATGAACTGGGTCAGCTGGCTGACGCATCCCGACAGTTGCAGGAATTCCTCAAGGATCTCGCCACGGGGCTTTCAAACACCAATGTCGGTTTGACCGCGGCGTCGGAAAAGCTGAATCAAGCCACCGATGGTGTTAAAGAGCGCGTTGACGCTGCACATGACACCACCGAACATGTTGCATCGGCCATGGCTGAAATGAGTGCAACAGCCCAGGAAGTCGCCAATCATGCAGCCTCGGCGGCAGACGCTGCGAAAGAGGCTGACCAGGCGGCGGTGGATAGTGTATCTACCATGCAGAATGCGCAATCTTCGGTCAATCGTCTATCGGAACAGGTTGGAAAAACCGTGGAAACCGTTAAAAAACTGGCGGAAGATACCAACGAAGTGGGTACCGTTCTGAGCGTGATACGTGGCATCGCCGAACAAACCAACCTGCTGGCTTTGAACGCGGCAATCGAGGCTGCACGTGCCGGAGAACAAGGGCGTGGCTTTGCGGTTGTTGCTGATGAAGTACGGACGCTCGCCCAGAAAACACAGCAATCTACGGAAGAAATCGAAGGCATCATCAACAATGTACAGAATGGTGCCAAGGATACCGTGTCGGTCATGGATGCCAGTGCTGAAACGACGAATCAGAGTGCTACCCTGTTTGCAGAGGCCGCCGACAAGCTCAATGTCGTGACGCAAAGCGTCGAGCGAATTACTGATTTGAGTCATCAGGTGGCCACAGCCGCAGAAGAACAAACCAACGTATCCGAGGATATCACACGTACCATCGTCGAAGTGTCTGATCTGGTGGAAGAAACCGTCTCCTCAGCCTCAGCTACCAGAGAAACGGCTCAGGAGCTTGCCATTATGGCGGCGGATGCGGCGCGACTGGCCAAACGATTCAGTTGAGCAGAAAAGGTTTAAAAGGCGGCCAGGGCAATGACTCTGGCCGCTTTTTTTTATGCCTTTCCATTGTACTTTTATGATGCATTCTGGAATGCAGTTTTCTGCACTTGCCCATCTTTTTACAGCCATGGCATGCTTGATAGCTAACACTCATTTTAGCGTTGCGTGGGAGAAGTATGCAGTTTACATCGCTTTTGAATAAGGTAAGAACGGGGGCTTCGACGGTAGCAATGAGCCCGGACTGGATGCAGGGTCGGTCGACCTTCGGAGGTCTTGCTGCTGCCCTGGTGTTTGAGTCCATGCGCAAGGTCGTCAAAAGTGAAGCACCAGTGCGCTGTATTCAGATTTCTTTTGTCGGTCCGGTTTCAGATACGCCTCTGCAGATTCAAAGTGAGGTGCTCAGGGCAGGGAAGTCGGTGACACATGTGTTGGGCCGCGGGATTCAGGACGGCGAAACGAAAATTGTACTTCAGGCAAGTTTCGGGCATGCCAGAGACTCTGAGATTTTGGTCAGTGCTTCACGAATGTTGCCGGATATAGAACCGGAAGATTGCCAGAAATTGCCTTATATCGATGGTGTCACACCAACGTTTACCCGCCACTTTGATTTCCGTTATGCGACACCGTTTCCTTTTGGCGGGAGTGATCTGGATTATTTAAAAGGCTATGTACGCTTTGCCGAACCGGAGCCTGAATGGAGTGAGGCGCATTTACTTGGACTCATTGATGCCTGGCCTCCGACAACAATTCCACAGCTGAAAAAACCTGCGATGGCGAGTTCATTATCCTGGACTGTTGAGTTTGTTCAGCCCCTGCCAGCATTGACGCGAGATGCCTATACTTTCTACGAGTCGCATATCGTGCAATCCGCAAATGGCTATGGACATACACGGGCCAGGATCTGGAACCAGAGCGGCGAACTTATGGCTATCAGTCAACAGACGGTCACGCATTTCGCCTGAAAACCTGACGACCGTCAGCACGCCTGCTTGTCAGTTATTGCTCAGGAGGCATGTTTCGCCTCCACGTGATTCCATTTGAACAGGTCTTCCACCGCCTCTTTGATGCTCTGTTTGGCATCGATAAACGTCATGCCGAGCTCTTGTTTGACCTTGCTATTGTCGTAGCGCATGTCTTTGCCAATATGGGAGCGCATGTACGAACCGCTGCCTTTGGGTTGCGTGTAGGATAGTAATTTCATGATCTTGTCGCCGATTGGCGTGGCCAGATTTATTTTTGGCAGCTTGTACTGCGTATAGCCCAATGAATTCAGATACTCGACCACCTCTGTCATGGTCATGGTTTCGTTAGAGACAAGGTAGCGCCCTTTCGCTTCCGGCGTTTCCAGCGCAAGAATGTGCGCCTTTGCGACATCGCGTACGTCAACGAGCCCCCAGGTGACATTCATGAGGGTCGGGTAAACACCCTTAAGAAGATCTGCATAGATCTTGTTGGACTCATTGAGTGAAGGGCCCAAAGAGGGACCAATAACCATAAATGGGTTAATGACAATCAAATCGAATTCGGGTTTCTGCTCGCTGATGAAGTCCCAGGCGGCGCGCTCGGCCAGCGTTTTCGAATAGTAATATGGGTTGCGTTTCAGGTCCGAACGCGTGTTCCAGTCCTTCTCTGAAAAGACTTTCTCATTACTGGCTTCGTCAGTAATGGCTGCCATGGAGGATGTGAGAATGACACGTTTGACGCTGGCAGCTTTGGCGCATGAGTTCAACACATTCCGGGTCCCGGTGACGGCAGGATCGACCAGATCCTTTTGCGGGTCCTTAACGTTAACGGCATAGGGGCTGGCAGTATGGAATACGGCATCGCACCCCGTGACGGCCTGGTCATAAGCGCCTATGTCCTGCAAATCTGCCTGAATCAATTCCAGCCGTTCCGCAGCACCCTCCAGTGATGTCAGGTAGGGGTACCTGGCAGATTCGCCACGTACTGTCGCGCGAACCTTGTAGCCCTTTTCCAGCAGCTGTTTGATGATGTGTGCAGCGATAAAACCTGAAGCTCCTGTAACGCAGACTGTTTGGCTCATGAGTTCTTCCTGAAGTGGTGGTGTGAGAATTCGCCGTATTCAACTGCCGACAACGGCCCTAAATGACCTGGAGTTATTTATATAATGACTCTCGGTCAGTTGTCAAACTTTATGCTATAGTTAGCTGCACAGCCAAGTTGTAAATCAGATTCAGTCACCAGAAAAAGCCAGGTAAGATGTCGGACAATTCAAGCGCTATACAAAGTACTGCCTCCTCAACCAGCTCACGGAAACGCGCCGGAAGGCGAGCGGTTAACGAGGCGCAAAAGGCGCAGCGCCGGGCCGATATTCTCGACTCGGCGCGGGCTTTATTCAATCAAAGTGCGCACTATGAAGATATTCTGATGAAACATATCGCGGAGAATATCGCGCTGACCAAAGGCACTCTGTATCTCTATTTTAAAACCAAGGAAGAGGTGTTTTTGGCTTTGTATGAGGAGGAATTCCTGGCACTTTGCCAGCGCCTGCGAATAGCTCTGAGTGGGGCTCCCCCGCAGACAGAGGTGTCTCAGCTACATGCAATCATTTGCGGAGCAATGCTGGGCTATCCGACATTCTTGCGACTGAACAGTATGTTGCATGCCGTCCTTGAGCGAAATATCGAGTTTGAAACGGCGTTGCGTTTTAAAAGCCTGCTGCGTGATCAGATGCTCGAAACAGCGGAGCAACTGGAAGAAAAAGTAAAAGGCCTGTCTTCTGGGCAGGGGGCTGAGCTCTTGCTGCTTGTACATGAAATCACTATTGGCGCTTACCATACGTCGAGTCCTTCTCCTTGTCTGGATCTCGTGTTTGAACGGCCGGATATGCAGTTCATGAAGCTGGATTTTGAAACAGAGTTTCCAAAACTTCTCAAGTATCTCTTGCAGGGGTACCTCCAAAGCAAGTCGTAACATACTGAAAAATTACAGGTATCAGGTCATGTAAATTGACATTTGTAGTTGTCGAGTTGATGGCTCTTGTATAAATTGTCGGCCTTTAATAAAAAAACTAGCCGAAACCATGCTTTTTAACTCCCCTGTTTTTATTTTTATATTCCTGCCGGTGGTTGTGCTGATCTATGCACTGTTCAATCGCGGGTCGCACAATCTGTTCGCCAAAGCCTGGCTGGTTCTGGCCTCGCTGTTTTTCTACAGCTACTGGAATCCAATTTATCTGCCTCTGATTTTAAGTTCAATACTGGTCAATTTTTATCTCGGCCGAAAACTTCAGGATAGCTTTGAAGATGAGCAATCCGCCTCTGGCGGCAGGAAGAAATATGCTGTCATCGGTGTGTTGTTTAATGTCGGGCTACTGGCATATTTCAAATACGTGGATTTCTTTCTTGAGAATATCAATCTTCTGTTCGGAACGGACGCAGAGCCACTGAATATCCTTCTGCCACTGGCCATCAGCTTTTTTACCTTCCAGCAAATCGCTTATCTGATCGATTGCTACAAAGAAGGCTCAAAAAAATACACGTTGCTGGACTATTCTTTGTTCGTTTCATTTTTTCCGCAACTGATTGCCGGGCCGATTGTGCATCACAAAGAAATGATGCCGCAGTTTTTTACGGTGGCCGGAAGCCGAATTGACTGGGACAACATCGCCCAGGGCGTGGTTATTTTCTGTATTGGTTTGTTCAAGAAGGTCTTTATCGCCGATACCTTTGCTGTATGGGCGGATGCGGGGTTTGACGGAACCGGAGATATTTCGTTCCTTGAGGCATGGGGTGCCACGCTCAGCTATACGTTCCAGCTTTATTATGATTTTTCGGGTTATACCGATATGGCGATTGGCGCAGCCTTGCTGTTCAACATACGCTTGCCAATCAACTTTAATTCACCTTACAAAGCGCTGAGTATTCAGGATTTCTGGCGAAGGTGGCATATTACCTTGTCAAACTGGTTACGGGATTACGTATATATTCCTTTAGGTGGTAATCGGGGGGGCGAAAACAAAACCCTGATGAACCTCTTGTTGACCTTTCTGATTGGCGGGCTGTGGCATGGTGCGGGCTGGACCTTTGTCGTTTGGGGCGCACTGCATGGCGTAGCGCTGATTATTCACAGACTCTGGAGCAAGCTGGGCCTGGTCATGCCAAAGGTGCTGGCCTGGTTTACGACCTTTCTGTTCGTCAATATCGCCTGGGTGTTTTTCCGGGCGGAGAGTTTTGAATCGGCGATACGCATGCTGAAAGGTCTGGTGTCGGTCGATACCTTCGCGCTGTCTTCAACGTTTGCGGGTGTGCTGTACTATCTGAGTCCGATATTCCTGCCCCAGTTACCGGTTACCAAGGCAGAGATGATCGTGTCAATCTCGACCCTGGAGCATATTCTGGTGTTTGGTAGCGTTGCCCTGTTCTTGCCGAATAGTATTCAGGTGGCACGTTATATTTCCTACCATGGTAGATTGGCTGTTCAGTACAACCTGCGCTGGGCGTTCTGTACGGCGTTGTTCTTTTTCATATCCTGCCTGACATTTGTGGGCAATGTCAGTCCTTCAAAATTCCTGTACTTTAATTTCTGATGCGACTGAATGCCCATCATTATTTGCTGAGCGTAGTTGCTATTTTTTGCGTCTTTGCCGGCTTGTATGCTTACCTGCTGAACTCAGTGATCGGATCGACGCTTCAGACAGACGAGTATTGGACTCGAGCGATTTATGATTACAAGCAACATGCGGCTAAACAGTCAGAAGCGCCTAAAGTCATCGTTCTGTCGGGTTCAAACGGCATGTTTGGGGTCGACTCCAGCCTGCTGGGACAAACGCTGGGGCGTAAAGCGGTCAATCTGGCAATACATGGTGATCTGGATATTAGTTTTCTGTATCAGCAGCTCAGCGAAACAATGGCCCCCGGGGACTGGGTATTGATGCCACTCGAGTATGAGTACTACACAGAAAGCAAGGATCTGAGCCTGGAGTTTGTGAGTAGTATGGTGGCTTGGGGTGAAGACATTTACCTGAAACATTTGTCGCTGCCAGAGTACGTGAAGTTCCTGGTGTCCATTCCCAAGCAGCGTATGTGGGCTGGTCTGGTTCGTGGTGGTGCACCGAGAATATTGCGCCGCGGGCAGCCGACGCTTTACGAAGACCCTGAAACGATCATCAATGAGGTGTTGAAGAATAATCGCGCCAAACCCGCGCGTTTTAACGGCTATACGCATTTAAGCCTGAATCTTGAAGGCGACATTGATGCGCCGTACCGCCATCAGAAAAACGTGCTGGAATTCGTCAGAAAGGGGGAAACGTATCTGCCTGAAAATTTTGAGGTTTCGTCCCGTTTTATCAGATATTTCAAGAAAATTGAGGCATTGGTAGCGGAACGTGAGGGACACTTGTTGCTCACCTGGCCGGTATCCGTGCGTAACCCGCATTTTGATTTAGGTAAACCGGTCTTCCAGCAGCGCGCGGCACATTTCGTTCGAACGCTTGGCGAATCGAATATCCAGATCGCTTGCCACCCTGCTTATTTTAATCTCGATTACCGTTTGTTCTTTGACACAAGCTATCACCTGAATACAAAGGGCAAACGAATGCGAACGAAACAGTTAGCCGAATGTTTTCAGGAAAAATATGCGGACTCAAAAGACACTGTCGCAGTTTCTGAATTAGAAGGATTTAGCTGGAAAAGGGTTTTACCAACAGTGCGGCAACAGGAGATAGCCGCTTTGAAAGGTGCTTTTTAATGGCGCAGTTTTACAACGCTTTTCTGCAGGATTTTAGATAGATATGAAAACCAGTCGCTTTTTACTGATAACGCTGTGCGTATTCCTGCTTCTGGTAGTCGCCTACTTCGGGTTGTTCAGGTACCAGCTGGGCTCTGCGATGTCCAGCGAGTGGTGGGTCAAGTCTGTATATGACTATAAAATGCATGCTGCCAAACAAAGCGCGAGCCCAAAGCTGATCGTGCTTGGGGGATCCAATGCAATGTTTGGTATCGACAGCCAGGTGCTGCAGAATAAGTTGGATATGCCGGTGATCAATCTGTCCATGCATGCAGGCCTGGATCCGCATTTTCTCACGACGCAGTTGCGTAATACCGTCGGGAAGGGCGATGTGGTCGTGATGCCTCTGGAGTATGAGTTTTATTCTCCCAGTGATGAATATTCCGGCTGGTTTGTCAGCAATATGATGGCCTGGGGAAACGATATCTATATCGATAGGTTGCCCGTATCGGAATACCTCAGTTTCCTCAAAGCCGTATCTGTTTCGGATGTGTGGAAAGGCGTGCTTTCCGTAGGGTCGCCCTCCAAATTGATTCCGACCGAGCAGGTAATTCAGGAGGTTAGTCGTCGCAATGCGCGCGGAAAAGCACGATACGAAGGTTACTCCCATAAAAGCCTTACCCTTCAGGGTGATATGCTGCCTGACACGCGGCCACACAAGCGTGTGTTGAATATCGTCGATAAAGAGGGAGACCCTTATCTGAAGCCGCTGTCCGAAATTTCTCCGCGCTTGCTAGAAAGTCTGGCTGAGGTACGCACCATGCTGGACGCGCATGGTGCACAGCTCATTATCACCTGGCCGGTCTCTGTCAGAAACCCTGCCTATGATCTCTCTACACCACGGGATCAGAAGCGTGTCGCATCATTTGCTGCGTTGCTTGAAAAAAATCAAATTGATATTCAGTGTGAACCTGCGCTTTTTAATTTTCACTTTGCCCTGTTTCACGACAACCGCTATCACTTGAATCGCAAAGGCGCTTTGCTTCGATCGGTAAACCTCGCGGACTGTGTGTCGGAGGTCCTGAACGGCTCCGAGCCGGCCGAAGCCGGGTTTCGGCATCAGGAATCGATTGGTAAATTGCGCTTTCAGGAACGCAAGGTCCTTTCCGGAAAATAAGCGATTCTGGTTTTATACGCACGCGATCCTCCCGCGACAAAAATTCTACGCAATGTGACTTGAGTCACAATTAGTCTACTGTTAGGATGCTGCCCGGTTTTAGACCGGCCAATGCCGGTGTTGTCAGGGCCCGCATCCAAAAATGCACTCTCATTATTCCAGAGAGGCAGGATGCAGGAAACGCAAGCAGTAAACAGGTAGTAGAGGGTAAGCCAAGATGTCTAAAGTGTGTATTATTGGCGCTGGCACGATGGGGGCGGGGATCGCTCAGGCATTTGCCGGCAAAGGCTTTGAAGTCATTCTTCGGGATATAAAAGGGGAATTCGTCGATCGCGGGATTTCCACTATCCAGTCAAATCTATCCAAACTCGTTGAGAAACAGCGCCTGGACCGTGAAACCGCCTATGAGGTGATGCAACGGATTACAGGCACTGTTGAGCTGTCATCTGCAGCCGACGCAGATCTGGTGGTGGAAGCAGCCGTTGAAAACATGGCTATCAAGCGTCAGATTTTCACGGAACTGGATGCAATCTGTGCCGAGAAAACCATTTTGGCAACCAACACCTCATCGCTATCAGTGACTGAAGTTGCTACCGCCACTGCACGACCGGACAAAGTCATCGGTATGCACTTTTTTAACCCGGCGCCTGTGATGGGGCTAGTGGAAGTCATCAGGGGCATAACAACTTCAGATGAAACGTTTGCAAAGGTTCAGGACATTAGTCGGGCGCTTGATAAAACGGCTGTTGAGGTCGCAGAAGCCCCCGGTTTTGTGGTGAATCGGATTCTGGTCCCTATGATCAATGAAGCCGTTGGTATTCTGGCAGAAAATATTGCAACGGCAGAAGATATAGACAAAGCGATGAAGCTGGGTGCGAATCATCCGATGGGGCCGTTGGCGCTGGCGGATTTGATTGGTCTTGATGTTTGTCTGGCGATTATGGAAGTGCTTCAGGAAGAGTTTGGTGACAGTAAGTATCGACCTCATCCATTGCTGCGTAAATATGTACGCGGAGGCTGGCTTGGACGCAAGTCCGGGAAAGGTTTCTACGACTATTCTTCCTGAGAGTTCTCTGTTCCGAGAGCAAGCCCTGATACGCTCCAGTCCGCCGTAGGGGCTGCTCGGTCAGCCAGCCTGACGCAATTTCGGCCAGCATTTTTCGCCTGATAGAGTGCTATATCTGCCTGCTTTATCAGGTGTGCCGCATCACAATCAGGAAACTGGTCGCTGCAGCTGATACCAAAGCTCGCCGTTATCGAAACGCTCTCATCCTGGATCTGAAGCGGTTTGTTGAACAGTTCCTGGCGAATACGTTCGGCAATCTCTTCGGCCGTATACAGCTCTGTTTCCGGCATCAATATCAGAAATTCTTCTCCGCCATAGCGTGCTGCAACATCTGAATCCCGCAGATTCAGGCGTAGGCACTCCGCCACATGCTGCAAGGCGTCATCGCCGGCGTGATGTCCGTATCTATCATTGACCTGCTTGAAGTGATCGAGGTCCAGAATAATCACACTGATAGGGTGCTGATAGCGTTTGCACAAGGCAAGCAACTTATACGCGAATTCAACGATATAGCGTCGATTCGACAGTCCGGTAAGACCGTCGGAAAGCAACAGTCTTTTTTGTTGTCGGTAGGATGAACGGGCTTCTTCAGCAAAAAACTTCACGCAGAAAAAGTTGACCAACAATACTATTGTGAGATTACCGTAGTACATCAGGCTCTTCATTTCAGAAGGGATTTCTACCCTGAACCCCTGGACTGTGCTTCGCTCGCTGATCGTGAACATAATGAACCCGAGTATCACGACCAAAAATTTTCGCCAGGCCGGTTCACGCAAAAGCACAAGATAAACTGCCACCGGCAGACAGAGCAGATAGTACTGGAAGCCGGTTTCCGGGCCGACGAAAAGCGTGACACCCACAGCAACCTGAACAGATGCAAGGCAGAGCGTCCAATAAGCGGCTGCGGACAATCGTCCTGAATTGATCAGGTAAAAACTCGACAGATGCAAAAATACGAATAACAGGTCAAACAGTGCTCCCCATCCGCTGTAAAACAGATTCCAGAGCAGGGCAGCATAAATGGCTGATACCAGAGCCGGGATCAGAGCTATAACCTGGCATACCTTGCGCTGGTAATGCCTGTCGAATTCATCTTCCTCATCGGCCAGATGCTTTTGTATCAGGCTGCTTTGTATCGTATTTGAGTGTGCAGGGCTTGGGTTTGCAAACATATCTTGGCTTAGAGTTAAACAAATGCAGGCGCTCAGGGTAACCATAATCTGACCAAAAGAACAGATTATACCGAGGCGATTACCATCGAAAAAATGCTTTAGCGAGCATCAGATCCCAAATAATTTTGCAGATGAGAGCCGCCCCTTACTAAATAAATAAGCCGCTTCGATCATTGCTTCGTACCACTATAGATGGGAACGTTTCGATTGGCCAAGATGCTGTTCAGGTTAGACATCGAAAGACGTATTTAGGGTTTGAGTATTTGCTCTAAAGTGATACAGTCTGGTTTGAATGAATGATCGTTCAAGCAATTATTCCAGAATAACAATGCAAATGCACCGGAGGGCCGACTGTGAACGTTCCTGAGTTACTCGATGATGTTGAAACGCGTTTGGTTAAAAAGCTGCGCTTGTCCAGACTGAAGAATAAAATCGTCGGTAAGGGCTATATTACAGGCTTGCGCGCTTTGGTTGCGTTTCTAAACATCCCGAAACCCACGATTTTTATGAGCAAAGGGGCTTCAATCCGATTGTGCGAAACCATTTCGCAGTTTGGGCTGAATCGGGCATTGATTGTTACCGATGCCATGTTACACAAGATTGGTGTGCTGGATAACATCCTTGCGGAGCTGGATAAACAGGGGATGGCATACTCCCTGTTTACCGAAGTCGAGCCTGACCCTACCTTTGATGTCGTTGAGGCCGGTTTGCGTCAGTATCGACGTGATGACTGCGATTGTGTACTGGCAATTGGCGGCGGCTCATCCATCGATGCGGCCAAGGTTGTTGCCCTGGCGGCAACCAATGAAGTTGAACCGGCTGAGCTGGTAGGCATTCTGAAAGGCAAAAAGCCGTCAGCACCTTTTTTTGCCATTCCCACCACAGCGGGTACGGGATCAGAGGCTACGATAGGCGCAGTGATATCAGATAAAGAGACGCACAAAAAAGAGTTGGTGATAGACACCAAAATTGTGCCTCTCGTTGCCGCGTTGGATCCTGATCTGATGAAAGGCTTGCCTGCGCCGATTACGGCCGCAACCGGGCTGGATGCTTTGACTCATCTGGTTGAAGCGTATCTCAGTGGTATGGCGAACGCCGAGTCAGACTACTATGCGCGCTCCGGCATTCAAATGATTTTCGAGAATTTGCCAAAAGCCTGTAAACAGGGGAGCGTTGTCAAGGCGCGAGAAAAGATGGCCCTGGCTTCCTATTATGGTGGCTTAACGATCAATATTGCCGGGCTGGGCTATGTACATGCATTTGCGCATCAGCTGGGCGCGAAATTCCGAATTCCGCATGGTGAATCGAACGCAAAGGTGTTGCCTCATGTGCTTGAGTTCAACAAAGGCTGCTGCGAGGGGCGTATGGCGGAACTCGCCCGTATGCTAGGGCTGGGTCAAAAAGGCGATAGCGAAAGTCGCTTGGCGCAGGCATTTATCGATGCGGTCAGGAAGCTGATTGAGCAGGTAGGCATCGATCCGAAAGTCAAACAGCTGAGTCCACGGGATTTCAACCCGATCATTGCGGCGGCCTTCAAGGAAGCAAATTCAACCTACGCTGTGCCCAAGTACATGTCATTTGAAGATGCAGAAAAGGTGCTACTTGGTCTGGCCGGTTAATCGAAGTGAAACGCAGCAATCCTTTGGTGCGATGCGGGAACTTTTAACGCTTCATTGCGTCCTATAGGCCAACTTCATGATGTTCTATGCGATGTTGGTATTTTGAAACGTAGCTGTAAAATTCTTCTGGTTTGTGTAGGTCTGGTGTTTTTTTCGAATGCGGCCTTGGCGGAAATGTCGCTGGTTCTGCTCGGAAACCATGACCAGGCACTGGCTGATTGGGAAACCCATTCATTCGAAGGGCAGACAAAGTATCGTCTGGAATCGCCGGATTCCAGCGGTTTCTATTTCGTACAGGCAACAAGTAAGGCTAGTGCCTCAGGGTTGATTCGCGAGCTTGAAGTGGATTTGCACGAAACGCCGGTGCTGCAATGGCGCTGGCGTGTCGATCAGGCACTTGGAGCCTTGCCCGAAACAACGAAAGCGGGAGATGATTATGCAGCCCGCTTGTATGTCATTGTTTCTGGAGGCTGGCTGTTTTGGCGCACCAAAGCGCTCAATTTTGTCTGGTCGGGACGAAAGGCGAAGGGACAGCAGTGGCCAAATGCGTTTGCGCCGGATAATGCATTGATGCATGCTTTGCGTGGCTCTGATGACCCGGAAGGGCAGTGGTTTCAGGAAAGAGTTAATGTGCGCGAACTGTTGTCGGGTTGGTTTGGCGAAGATGTCAGGTATATCCATGCGGTTGCGCTCATGACAGACACGGATAATAGTGGCGGCACCGCGCGTGCGTCCTATGCAGATATTTATTTTTCACCAGAGTAGAGCGGTTGCGGTCAAGGCTGAATATGCATAAAAAATCACTCCTAAGCAGCTTTGGGAAGAGGCGGCTCAGCTTACTTTTATTAGCTGCCGGTATTTTATTGAGTGCATGCTCGGACGAGCAGCAGCGTTCTGCGAAAGCCCCGGGGCAGCAAGGCAATCCGAATACTTCGATGGAGGCAATGCCTCGCTTGACGGTATATAAAACGCCGACCTGTTCCTGTTGCAGCGCGTGGGTAGAACATGTTCAAACGGGCGGCTTCGGTACTGATGTTGTTGAGCAGGAAACGGTCGCGCATATCAAGGATCGTTTCGGTATCCCTTCCAATGCGCGCTCCTGCCACACCGCGGTCACAGACGAAGGGTTGGTGTTTGAGGGTCATGTGCCGTCCAGATTCATCCGGCAATTCATTCAGCAGCGACCAGAGGGCGAGGTTGGCTTGATTGTTCCGGCAATGCCATTGGGAAGCCCCGGAATGGAAGTTGATGACCAGTTTACGCCTTACACGATTTTCGCGATGAATGACAAAGGCAATCTACGACCCTACGCTCGTATCGACACCTACCAGGATCAATTTCAGAACTGATACCTGGAATGTGTTGGCCATCTATTGGGCGTCAAAGGCTTTGCCGGTGACGCCTTTGGAAGCCTCCCCCATCAGATAAAGGTAAACCGGCATAATATCTTCGGGTTGAGGATTGTGCATCGGGTTTTCGGCCGGATAGGCGCTTGCGCGCATGTTTGTGCGGGTGGCGCCGGGATTAATGGAATTCACGCGGATTCGGTGGTGCTCGTCATCCACGTCGTCATCCAGTTCATCTGCCAGAACCTGCATTAGCCCCTCATTGGCAAACTTGCTGACAGCATACGCGCCCCAGAACGCGCGACCCTTGCGGCCGACGCTCGAAGAGGTGAAAACGACGGAGGCATCCCCGGATAAACGTAACAAAGGTATCAGGGCTTTCGTCAGCATGAAGGGCGCGTTGACATTGACCTGCATCAGTCGTTGCCAGACCTCCGTTTCATATTGCTCGATAGTGGTGAGTGAGCCCAGCAGCGCTGCGTTGTGCAACAGGCCGTCAAGCCTGCCGAAGGTTTGTTCAATTGAAGTGGCAATATCGAAATAGTCCTTTTCAGCAGCACCCTCAAAATTAACCGGGATGATTGCCGGCTGATTCCCGCCATCCTGTTCAATTTGATCATAGACCGCTTCGAGTTTTGCTGTGGTTCGTCCGGACAGAATCACAGTCGCTCCAAATTGGGCAAAATTCAGTGCTGCGGCTTTGCCTATGCCGTCGCCAGCTCCGGTAACCAGTATTACCTTATCTTCGAGCAGTCCGCTCGGGGCTTGGTAGTCAAACATGGGGTCGTTGTCTCGTATCCATGACGGCCTGATTGGTGTTCAGAAGGCGTCGTGTTGGTCGGGGGTGTAAGACCGGAATCATTGAAGAGTTGAAACCCGTCCCGGATGTGCTGCAAATTCTAGTCAAATTCATCGCGTAACTCCACCATAGGCTGTTCCGTTACTGCACAAATATGTTGTCTGTAGTTGCACTCATTGGGTCTGGAGTGCACAGGTGCAACATGCTTAAATAAGCGCTCATGCGGCATAGACCAATACGGAGAACGAATAAATGGCCCAGCAAACAATTAACATCGTTCAGGAGTTCAACGCGCCTGTAGAGCAGGTTTTTGAGGCCTTGAGTGACCATGAAAACTTTGGTCGTATTTGTGGCATTAAAATGAAGCGCATCAAAGACGGGGAAGACGCGCTCAATGGTCTTGGATCAGTCAGAAAAATCAGTATCGGACCTTTGCCGTCGTTTGAAGAAACGATTACCGATTATGAAGCCAATGCCCTGATTGAATATAAAATTACACAGGGTAGTCCGATCAAAAACCATGTCGGTACGCTTCGATTTTCATCTCAGGGAGAGTCTACCGTACTCAACTATACGATCCAGCTGGAATCCAAAATACCTTTTACCAGCGGGCTGATTAAAGGTGCTCTGGAGAATGGTTTGAGTAAGGGGCTTTCGCGCTATGCGCAGGGCTTGAAAACCTGACCTGAGTGCCAAAATGTAAGACCCAATCGGCTTAGACCTGGCTACGGTTGATCCAACAATTCAGTATGTCTTCCAGCATATTAAGCGTGACGGGTTTGCTGACGTAATCATGCATGCCTGACTTCAGGCATTTTTCTCTGTCGCCGGTCATGGCATTGGCCGTCATTGCGACGATCGGAATTGGCCGATAGCCTTCTCCCGCTTTTCCCTGCCGGATCGCCCGAGTGGTGTCATAGCCGTCCATTCTTGGCATTTGGCAGTCCATCAGGATAAGCGCGTAATGATCAGGCTGAGCCGTCAGACACTCTAAAGCCTTTAAGCCATCTTCGGCGATATCGCACTGCATCCCCAGGTTTTCCAGCATGGCTTTGGCAACGGTTTGGTTGACCGGATTATCTTCGACCACCAACAAATGGATTTCAGGGTTGGATCTTGCATCATCCCCTGCAGCTGGTTCGCTGGCTTCGGCCGTGTTAGGGGTTTGGGTCGGGGCGGGCGGGACCGTTAGCTCGACCAGAAAACGACTTCCCTGTCCCGGGGCGCTCTCCAGAGACAGTTGGCCGTCCATCATGCCGACCAGTTCCTTAACGATGGACAATCCAAGACCGGCACCTTCATGTTTGCGAGAGCTGGAGTTGTCCTCCTGCACAAAGGTGTCAAATATGGACGTATGCAAGGACTCATCAATACCAATGCCGGTGTCTTTGACGACAAAGGTGATTCTGTAGGACTGCTCCAATTGCTCGGAACGGGCTCTGACCTCAATTTCGCCCTTGTCAGAAAATTTGATGGCATTACTGATCAGATTAGCCAGAATCTGTTGCAGACGATAAGGGTCGGCTTGTAGTTGTGGTACATGAAGGCCTGTGGTGTCCAGTTTGAATTCCAGGCCTTTTGCTGTGGCGCGCGGCTGCCAAAGAGCCAATTGGTCTTCAAGCAGCTGATAAAGATCGAACTCGGTTTTATGCAGGGCAAACTGGCCCGTTTCGATTCGGGATATGTCGAGCAGATCGTCCAGTAAGGCAAGCAGGGATTCGGCACTTCGTAATGAGATTTGTGCTTGTTCTGTTTGTTTTTCATCGAGCTCCGTATTCAGCAACAAGCTCAACATGCCGATAATGCCGTTCATGGGAGTACGCAGCTCATGACTGATGCGAGCCAGGAACTCGTCTTTGGTGCGGGAAGCATCCTTGGCGGCGACCAGTGCTTCGCTGAGCTGTTCATGCGTCGAAACCTGTTGATCAATATCCTGAAAAGAGCCGAACAGACGTATGCATTTTCCGTCCCGAACTTCGGCCTCCCCGGTAGAGGCAATCCAGACTTTGTGGCCTTTGGCTGTAGTGATCTGGAGATCGGCTTCCCAGGGTATCCCGAGCTTGATGGCGCGTTGCTCCAAGTCCTGGAGCCGGGTAGCGCTTTCCTGATCAAAGAAAGTAAGAATGCTGTTAGGGGATGGCTCGTAATCGCTGTCCACCTCAAAGATGGTGCGGGTCATTTTTGACCAGTAAACCGTATCGGTTTGCACATTATATTCCCATGCACCGATATTTGCCTGTTGGCTCATTGATTCCATGATGCTTTGCTGTCGGCGCAATAGCTCGGTGCGTTTATCGACTGTTGATTCGAGATCCAGATTGGCATCTTCCAGCGCTTGGCGCGACTGTTGAAGTCTTTGTTTCAGTGAGTCAAAAACCTGATCGAGTTTGACCAGTTCCTGACTGTTCCTGAGATATCCGCGCGTTTTTTTATGGTCGCCTGTTTGCAGCGTATCGAGGTCCGTTTTTCGCATTTCTGCAATGAATTTTTCCAGAGCATCCACCAGATACCGTTTAAACGCCCATAGAAACGCAAACCAAAGCGCCATAGCCGTAAGAAAAGTATTCGCCAGAATGAAGAACAGATTGTACTTCACCTGATCAAAGACAATGCTGTCACTGGAGTACAAATAGAGTGAGCCAATGTTTCGATCGCGGTGCTTAATATGGAAACTCTTATAGAACAGCGCTTCTTTGGTATTCCGCGCGAAGGTGTTTTCTTTTGCGGTCTGAGGCGCGAATCCGCTCTGATAGACGGTAAGTTTATCAGTGTCGAGAAGGAGAATTCCTGCAATGTCCTTGAGCGCAGTAGCGCCATTCAAGGTGGCCATCAGTTGTTCGTTGTCCAGATTCCAGAGAGCGGTGGCGACGGCTTGGCCAAAAATGGATTGGTAGGTGACCAGATTCTGCTCGATCCTCTGTTTTTCAAAGGAATAGGCGCTGTACATGTGTGTGGCAGTGAGCGTCAGAGTCACTGCCAGATAGATTGGGAAAACTATCTTTAGAAGCAGAACGCCAAGGCTTTGGCGTTTTTCCGAGTGATGTCCGTTGGTCAAAAGAGAGTACCTGAATCAGTTTGTCCGTATTGTCTTTATTAAAATGACATAAACCGAAACGTTATCATGCCGGCTGGAGCTTCCATTTTACACAGTCTCAACCAAACGGACATGTTTTCGGTACAGAAACAGTTTGATTGTGTGTTTCAGGAGAAATCAATCAGCTCAACATCAAAAATCAGTACAGAGCCTGGCGGGATGCTGCCAGCTGAACGATTGCCATAACCAAGATGTGGAGGAATAAACAGGCGCGCTTTTTCGCCCTTGCGCATCAATTGCAGCCCTTCGGTCCAGCCCGGGATCACTTGATGGAGACCAAAATCTATCGGGGTTCCACGTTCTACAGAGCTATCGAATACGGTACCGTCAATCAATGTGCCATGATAATGCACTTTTACCCGACTGCTGGCTTCGGGGCGTGTATCGCCTTCGCCAGCCGACAGAAGCAGATACTGTAGACCGCTTTCGGTAACCTTCACGCCTTCTTTTGTGCTGTTGGACTTCAGAAAATCACTGCCCTTGTTCGCGTTCTGAAGTGCTGCTTTTTTGTTCTGTTGCATTTGATGCACGATGAAAGCCGCAACCGCGACAATCACTGCGCCAATGATAAATTTAGTCATGTTAATCTCAGTGTCTGAAAATATTAGGGGCTTGTAGCTGGCTGCCGATCAGTAAGAGGGCTATTAAAGCACAAACAGTGTTGCCAAAGCGCCCAATGCAATCAGCACTGAAATGATCGACATTGTTTGCGCCGCTTTGAGTTTGCCCAACAGCGGAGCGAGGTCCTGCTGAACCTGGATCTGAGCCTGGGCAGCACTGACCTTCGCCGCTACCGCCTCGGCGGCACTCGTTGCAGCTTTTTCACCATGCTCTGACCCTGCGAGCGCACCAGACTTGATCGCGAGTTCCTTGATTTTTTCAAGGTCGGAAGAAGATAGTTCAGCACTACGCTCAATCAGGTCTCTCAATGTTTTCACTTCATTGGTGACCTGATTCTGGAACTGTGCTGTGGTCTGTTTGATGCTGGCGTCCAGCACGGGTTGGGTCACCATATTAGTCGAGTTGGCCTGTCGTTGTGCCAGTTTACGAATTTCACTTTGCCCCTCAGCCAGATTCGCCTTCAGGTCCTGAAGAGCTTCCTGGATAGGCTGTAATGCGGATTGTATTTGTTCGCTGGCGATCTGCTCGGCAATGCTTTGCATTTGTTCTGTGCTCATTTCAGGGCTCTCTGTTTCTGGTATATTTGGAATTGCCTGATCGACGGCTTGTATTTCCTCAGCGGTAACAGGTTCATCAACGATCGGTAGATCGGAGGATTCCGAAGGCTGGTTGTTCAGCTGCGCGATGATGTCGTGCAATCTTTCCATTTCGGCAGGCTTGCCGAGAATGCCTGCTGCTCCAGCCATTTTCGCCTCAGCCTCATATTCCGGGCCTTCTTTTGATGTGTACATGAAGATCGGAGAAGCGTACGCCCCGGATATTGCTTTACTGGTTTGTACTCCGTCCATCCCTGGCATCATGTGGTCCATAAATATGACATCCGGAGGCGGATTGTTTTCCATAAAGCGAATGGCCTCTTTGCCGGATTCCACCATGGACACTTCCAGACCCGTTTTTTTAAGCATACGACTTAGCATGATGCGAGCAGATTTTGAGTCATCAACAACCAGGGTTGTTTTTACTGGCATGCGCCCTCCGAATAAAACTAGACTCAGCTTTAAGCTATTAGAAGCTTGCTTTTCTAAGCATAGATGATTTCAGGGAAGTTAAAGCAAAAAAAGCAGCAAAAAATGGAGTGAGGCTGGAATACGGGTTTTCAGAGCCACTATTGCTGTGGTAACTGCTATCTAATCTGCAGGCAGGCCGTAAGGGCTGAGGCCTGTTCAATAACGAAATCGGCCTGCCAGGTCTGCACGATATCCGGGCTGTCAATATAACCAAATTTGGCTGCAACGGTTCGCATGCCTGCGGCTTTTCCGGCTTCGATATCCCTGACATGATCGCCCACGTAGACGCATGTGGACGGTGCTACGCCGAGCGATGATGCTGCAAGCAAAAGTCCTTCCGGGTTCGGCTTGGCCTGTTGGACATCGTCCGGGCATACCAGCACTTTGCAGTTTTCAGAGAGCGCGAGTCGTTGCAGCAGGCGCTCCGTATAGACTCGCGGTTTATTGGTGACAATGCCCCAGGGAATGCCGGACTCTTCCAGGGCAACCAGCGTTTCAGGCATGCCCTGGAAGAGTCTGGCGTGTGTGCCGACCTCAAGAAGGTAGAGATCCAGCAGCTCCTGTCGTTGCTGCTCAAATTTTGGCTCGCCCTCCTGCCCACCAAATGCCAGTGCAGTCAATGCCCGTGCTCCATCAGAGACGGTATTACGGATTTTGAGCGGCGGCAGGGCATCCAGTCCGTAACGTGCACGCTGCACGTTAAGTACCTGCACGAAATCCTCGGCGGTATCGACCAGCGTGCCATCAAGATCGAACAAAACAGCCGCTGTTGGGGATGGGAGCTGCCTAGTGTTCATGCAGTGGCTTGCTGGCGTATATCAGGTAGTTGACATCAACATTGTTGCCGAGTTTGTACTGCTTCAAAAACGGGTTATATGTCATGCCGCAAAGGTCTACAAAGTCCAGCCCCGCGGCGCGAACAAAGGACGAAAGCTCGGAAGGTCTGATGAATTTCTGAAATTCATGTGTCCCTTTTGGCAGCAACTTAAGGATGTGCTCGGCACCAACAATGGCAAACAGATAGGACTTGGGGTTGCGATTAATCGTGGACAGAAAAAGGTTGCCGCCGGGCTTCAGGAGTTTTGCGCAGGCGCTAATGACAGATTGCGGGTTCGGCACATGTTCGAGCATCTCTAGGCAGGTCACCGTATCGTAGGTGCCGGCTTCCTGTTCTGCGAGTGCCTCGACCGTGCACTGCTGATAATCGACTTTGACCTGTGATTCCAGCCCGTGTAGCCGCGCAACCGCCAGTGGCGCCTCGCCCATGTCGATGCCCTTGACATAGGCACCCCTGAGGGCCATGCCTTCACTGAGAATGCCGCCGCCACAGCCGACATCGAGCACGCGTTTGCCCGGAAGGGGGGCATGTTCGTCGATGTAGTTCAGGCGCAAGGGGTTGATGTCATGTAAGGGCTTGAACTCGCTTTCCTTGTCCCACCAGCGACTTGCGAGCGCTTCAAACTTTGCAATCTCCTGAGCGTCGACATTTTCGTTCGATTGGGTATGCGTCATGGTTAATCGATTTCCTGATTTTTCGAGAGTCTGTTGATCATCATTTGTTCGCTTTGATTTTTTCGGACCAGGATATGGCGTTTTCCCTCAAAGCGTGTTCATCGAGTTCGGTCAATTGTCCTTTTTCAAGTTTCAGCTCCCCGGCAATCCAGTTGTAAGCGACCTGCGACGAAGAAAGAGAGTAGACAATGTCCGATATCAGATCATAGCTTGGCAGGGTGTTGAGGCGGGCCATATCGACAGCGATGATGTCGGCCGATTTGCCGATCTCAAGGGTACCGCACTGGTCGTCAATACCCAGCGCACGCGCTCCGCCAAGGGTCGCCATTTCAAGCGCCGTTGGAGCCGAAAGGGCTGATGCATCCTGGGCAACCGCTTTGCCAAGCAATGCTGCGGTACGCATTTCTCCAATCATATCGAGGTCATTGTTGCTGGCGGCGCCATCTGTCCCCAGCGCGACTGTAATTCCCTTATCCAGCAGTGTCTGTACAGGACAAAAACCGCTTGCCAGCTTCAGGTTTGATTCCGGGCAATGAACAACGCTGGCGGCACTTCCCTTAAGCTGCGCGATGTCCTCTTCATTCAAGGCTGTCATGTGCACGCATTGCAGGTGTATATCGTCTGACAACAGTCCAAGCCCGGCCAGTCTGGAAAGCGGCCGCTGCTGGTCTTTTGACAGCGCCTCATCCACTTCCTGTTGTGTTTCGTGGAGATGGATCTGTACAGGAATATCATACTCGCTGGCGATATCACGAATGTTAATCAGCGGTTTATCGGACACCGTATAAGGTGCATGTGGCCCAAGACCGACATTGATGAGGGGGTGTTCGGCGTATTCAATCGCCAGTTTCAATGACTTTTCGAGATACTCTTCGGGCTTAGAGGCCCAAACTGTTGGGAAATCCAGTACCGGGCAGACAAGTTGCGCGCGTATCCCGCATTCCTGAGCAACGCGGGCAGCAACCTCGGGGAAAAAATACATATCACTGAAACAGGTTGTGCCCGAGCGAATCATTTCGGCGATTGCCAGCTTGCTTCCGTCAGCGACAAAAGCCTCATTCACCCAACGTGCTTCAGCGGGCCAGATATGATCATTCAGCCATTCCATCAGGGGGAGGTCATCTGCCAGGCCCCGAAACAGGCTCATGGATGCATGCCCGTGGGCATTGATCAGGCCCGGAAGCAGGGCGTGGTTCTCAAGAGTGTAATGCGAGTCGGGCTGATAGCGCTGCAAGGCTTCCGATTCTGGCAAAAGATCGACGATCCTGCCCTGGTGCACGGCAATGGCAAAGTCTTCAAACACTTCTCCTCGTGGCGTTACGGGGATTGTCCATGAAGCGCAGATAAGAGTGTCGATGGGTTTTTGCTGTTTGCTCATTTTCGGTTTTTGGTTGGTGTATTGAGTCTGAGTCATTGTATCCCGCAGATTGAAAGACCGAGTGTCAGATTGCCAGAGCTTATGTGGTCCGGGCAGGGTCCTTGTGGCGACAGCGAGTATATCTTTTCAAACATGGTAGGGACAGACGGTAGGTATGGCAAATAATGTATGATGTTCCATGGTTCGGGCTATATATGGGCGCTGTTTTGCTGAACGGATGGGTCTGGTGAGTCCGAAAGTGTTGTAAATTTGTTTCAAGGGAATTCGGGAATTCTTTATAAAAAGGATTAGAAAAATTCCCTAAGGTGCTGGTATATAACGTGATATGTGTTTGTTTTCCATATTCGGTATTCGCAACATGTATAACGAGTATATGAGATATATATTGTATTTATCCCGCTGCTTTGATTAGAATTCGCCCCGATTTTTAACCACTCCCCGCCAAAGACGATCGGTCTGTACCATAGGGTACGCAGGGGTTCATTCCTACACTCAAGGGATAAGCAAATGTCACAATACAAAGACGACATCCAAGCCGTTGCAGCGCTGAAAGAAGCTGCAGGTGCGCCATGGGATCAAATCAATCCGGAATCTGCTGCACGTATGCGTGCTCAGAACAAATTCAAGACAGGTATTGAAATCGCCAAGTACACGGCTGCCATCATGCGTCGCGATATGGCCGAGTTTGACAAAGACAAAACCAAGTACACGCAGTCTTTGGGTTGCTGGCACGGTTTTGTAGGTCAGCAAAAACTGATCTCAATTAAAAAGCACTTCGGTTCTACTGAACGTCGTTATTTGTACCTCTCCGGCTGGATGGTTGCGGCCCTGCGTTCCGAGTTTGGTCCTCTGCCTGACCAATCCATGCACGAAAAAACAGCTGTCGCTTCTCTGGTAGAAGAACTGTACACCTTCCTGCGTCAAGCCGATGCACGTGAGCTGGGTGGTTTGTTCCGGGAGTTGGATAAGGCGCGTGAAGCGGGTGATACTGCGAAAGAAGCAGAGATTCAGTCTCAAATCGACAACCATGAAACACACGTTGTGCCAATTATTGCTGACATCGATGCCGGTTTCGGTAACGCTGAAGCAACTTACCTGATGGCGAAGCAAATGATCGAAGCGGGTGCTTGTGCACTGCAAATCGAAAACCAGGTAGCTGACGAGAAGCAATGTGGTCACCAGGACGGTAAAGTGACTGTTCCTCACGCTGACTTCCACAACAAGCTGCGTGCACTGCGTTATGCCTTCCTTGAGCTGGGTGTAGATGATGGTGTGATCGTTGCACGTACCGACTCCGAAGGTGCTGGCCTGACGAAAGAAATCGCTGTTGTTGAACAGCCTGGTGATCAGGGCGATGTTTACAACTCCTACCTGGATGTTGAAGAAGTTGCACCTGAAGACACTGCAGAAGGCGATGTACTGATCAGCCGCGGTGGCAAGCTGGTACGTCCCAAGCGTCTGCCTTCAGGTTTGTACCAGTTCCGTCAAGGCACTGGTCATGAGCGTTGCGTATTCGATTGTATCGAAGCGATCAACGCTGGTGCTGACTTGCTTTGGATCGAGACTGCGGTACCTACCGTTCACGAAATCAAAGGCATGATGGACGAAGTTCGCAAGGTACACCCTGATGCGAAACTGGTTTACAACAACTCTCCATCGTTCAACTGGACGCTGAATTTCCGTCAGCAAGCCTACGATGCATGGGTTGAAGCGGGTAAAGATGTCTCTGCCTACGACCGTGACCGTCTGATGGCTGCCGAGTACGATGATTCCGAGCTGGCTGCTGAAGCCGATGCACGCATCAAGACCTTCCAGGCGGATACTTCTCGCGAAGCGAATGTATTCCACCACCTGATCACTCTGCCTACTTATCACACGACTGCACTGTCTGTTGATAATCTGGCGAAAGAGTACTTCGGCGAGCAAGGCATGCTGGGTTATGTTGAAGGCGTTCAGCGTAAAGAGATCCGTCAGGGTATCGCTTGCGTTAAGCACCAGAACATGGCTGGTTCTGACCTGGGTGACGATCACAAAGAGTACTATGCTGGTGATCGCGCACTGAAAGCCGGTGGTGCGAAAAACACCTCGAATCAGTTCAACAACATTTAAGTTGTAGACTGGAAAATGCTTGACGGGAGACGGTAGACGCCACTCCCGTTAAGCGACATAAAAGGCGACTTTCGGGTCGCCTTTTTGCGTCAGACGTCAGACGCAAAAACTTCGTTTATTTATTTGACCTATTTGGCATTGGCCCGAATACTTTTTTCAAGCGTCAAGCGTCAAGCGTCAAGCGTCAAGCGTCAAGCGTCAAGCGTCAAGCGTCAAGCGTCAAGCGTCAAGCGTCAAGCGTCAAGCGTCAAGCGTCAAGCGTCAAGCGTCTCTCAAGCAAAGCATACAGGGTGATCATGATCGATATTCCAGCACAGTTTCAGGACATTCAAGAGGTACTGGTTGAATCAGGTTTCAGGTCGGGCGATGTGTGGTACCACGGAACAAGTTCGGCTTTGGTGGATAGCATACTAAATCGCGGTCTCGTGCGTTCCGGAGATCAGGACCTGAACAAGGCAGCCAAGAGTACCATGGCGACGATTGGTAACAGCTATACCGAAACCCGTGAGCCCGTTTTTCTCACTCCCAGTAAGGCGCTGGCCTATTATTGGGCGAGTAAGACGGTAGCGCGGCGCAGTGTGCGTTTTGAGGGTGAGGAGCAAGCGGTTGTTCTGGCAGTGCGCCTGGATACAGAGGCTGCCAATGTAAAGCCTGATGTGGGTGCCGCCGGTATGCTGATTGTTCAGGGCGGTGACGGATATCTCGATTTTCTTAAAGAGCAATATGAGCTCGCCGGTCAAAGCCTCCCGGAGTTTGATCTATCCAAAGTCAGTCGGGATGATTATCTGTCCATTCTGGGACTGGCGTATATTGATCAGGACCTACCCGCTGATAAGGTCGCACTGCAAGCCTGATAAATGTCGGTACAATCAATTGATCGTGCTGATGACGCTTACCAATTAGCGCGATTTATTGCCGGGTTACACAGCCGGCGATAACTATTAGGGAATAACGGTTGCTAGGACGGCACGGCCTGCCTACAATCCTTTTTGTCTTGTCGGGGTGCCATTTACGTAAAACGATGGCTGAGACCGTAGCGCGAGGTCGGTAAGAACCTCGTACGGGACCCGTTGAACCTGATATGGTTAGTACCAGCGCAGGGAACAGGCAGCGCTTCAGTGCTCTGTTATCCGTTCTGGCTGACCTCCATCCAAACGGAGTAAAGCAGCACATGAAAAACACTTCCTTCGAAAAGCTCAGTGAAACGGCACAGGTAGATGCCTTGTCCACGCAACCCTTTCCCGCCTCAGAAAAGATTCATGTTGAAGGAAGTCGGCCGGATATTCGGGTCGCCATGCGCGAAATCAGTCTGCACCCAACCACTTTGCAAAGTGGCGAGCTGGAACCCAATGCCCCTGTGCGGGTTTACGATACTTCTGGGCCTTACACCGATCCTGCGGCTGACATTGATGTACGCAAGGGTCTCAAGCCTCTGCGCGAAAACTGGATAGAAGAGCGCGGAGATACGGAATGGCTTGAAGGCTTTTCTTCTGACTATGCCAATGTACGCGACCAGAACATGGCGCTTGATGGTCTGCGGTTTGAATATAAACGCAGACCCCGCAAGGCGAAGTCTGGTAAGAATGTCACCCAATTGCACTATGCGCGTCAGGGGATTATCACGCCGGAAATGGAGTATATCGCCATTCGCGAAAATCTGGCGCTTTCTGAAGCGGAACTGGAAAAGGCAACGCAGGAACAGCACGCAGGCCAAAGCTTTGGTGCCTCGATACCCAAAATCATTACTCCCGAATTTGTGCGTGACGAGGTCGCTCGCGGTCGGGCTGTGATTCCCAACAATATTAATCACCCGGAAACAGAGCCGATGATTATCGGTCGGAATTTTCGAACCAAGGTGAATGCCAATATTGGTAACTCTGCAGTCACCTCATCGATACAGGAAGAGGTGGAAAAAACCGTCTGGGCGACCCGTTGGGGCGCTGACACCGTGATGGACCTCTCGACAGGGCAGAATATTCACGAAACAAGAGAATGGATTGTCCGGAATTCTTCTGTCCCGATCGGAACCGTGCCGATCTATCAGGCTTTGGAGAAATGCGGCGGCGTGGCAGAAGATCTGACCTGGGAATTGTATCGCGATACGCTGATCGAGCAGGCCGAACAGGGGGTGGATTATTTTACGATTCACGCAGGGGTGCTCCTGCGCTACGTGCCGATGACGGCCAAGCGCGTGACCGGCATTGTCAGTCGCGGCGGATCTATCATGGCCAAGTGGTGTCTGGCGCATCACAAGGAAAGTTTCCTCTATACACATTTCGAGGAAATCTGCGAAATTATGAAGGCCTACGATGTGTGCTTCTCACTGGGTGATGGCTTGCGACCCGGTTCCATAGCCGACGCCAACGATGAAGCCCAGTTCGCCGAATTGCGCACCCTGGGTGAATTAACGAAGATTGCCTGGAAACATGATGTGCAAACCTTTATTGAAGGCCCGGGGCATGTGCCGATGCACATGATCAAAGAGAACATGGAAGAGCAGCTCAAGCACTGTCACGAAGCTCCTTTTTACACACTCGGACCACTTACAACGGATATTGCGCCCGGCTATGACCATTTCACATCTGGTATCGGTGCGGCACTGATTGGTTGGTACGGTTGTGCCATGCTCTGTTATGTTACGCCGAAAGAGCACTTGGGTTTGCCGAACAAGGATGATGTAAAGCAGGGCCTGATTACCTACAAAATTGCAGCGCATGCGGCAGATCTGGCGAAAGGACATCCCGGTGCCCAGATCCATGATAACGCCATGTCCAAGGCGCGTTTTGAGTTCCGTTGGGAAGATCAGTTCAATCTTGCAATCGATCCTGACACTGCGCGCGCCTACCACGATGAAACGCTGCCGAAAGATAGCGCCAAGGTCGCGCACTTTTGCTCCATGTGTGGTCCAAAATTCTGCTCAATGAAAATTTCTCAGGATGTGCGGGATTACGCTGAGCAGCAAGAAGCTGAAGCGGCTGATGCGGAAAAAGGCATGGCTGAGATGTCAGAGAAGTTCAAAGAGCAGGGTAGTGAGTTGTATCATGAAGTTTAACCCGGGCTCATATGAGCATTAGAGGCAAGTGGTCCAAAATGGAAAAAGGCAGCGCGAAGCTGCCTTTTTTGCTCTCCGGGTGAGAGAGATTAAGAAGCCATGCGGCTTCTGGTTAAACCGAGTCCAAGAATACCAAGGCCCAGAAGCGCAATCGTGGCTGGTTCGCCAACGATGATGCTTTCCAGTCTTACATTGTCGAGAAGTAGCCCCATGTTATTTCCCAGGTCTCCGCGAAAAACAAGTCTGCCCGAGACCCCGGTTCCGAGAAAGTCGTAGCTGTATCGCTGCCAGGAGGTATTTGCATCCAGATCTTCGTTTATGGCGAGATAGGGGTTGCCATTCAGATTATCAATTGTCGTCACAATGCTTCTGTGCCTGCCGTCTGACTGGTTGTCATTATTGGCCAGGTCAAAGCTTAATCTGTACAGCACATCAGCCTCAAAGGTAATGTTACTGTTGGTGCGAAGCCGCCCCCCATCCATGTCGACATATTGTTCGCTTCCACTGTCGACAAAAGCGACAGAGCCGTGGCTGGCCCATCCCGTTTGCCATTGACTGGCAAAGCCTGCACTGAAATCGTCTTCTAAAATCACAACTGCATGACTACTTGCGCTGACGAGGAAAAGGGCTGCCAGTGCAAGCGTTTTGATTGTTTTTCGCATGATTTACTCCAGACGCCTGATTAAGGTGGTTAAAAAACAAGCAATAAATGACGCTTTAGTAGAGAATCTGCATCAAAACAGTGATTTACTAAAATTTCCTTAACTTTGATTTCGCATGCAGTGTAAATTATGTCGACACTTCTTGTGCTGGCAACTGGCAAGCTCTCGCATTAACGGGAAATCCGGGTGCCTTTCACTAACGATTGAAGGCAGCAAAAGATTATGGATCTGGCAAGAATTGACCTGAACCTTCTGGTACATCTGGATGCCCTGTTAAGGGAAGAAAATGTGACTCGGGCTGCCAATCACCTTGGTATTACCCAGCCTGCCATGAGTAATGGCCTGAAGCGACTAAGGGCGTTATTGAATGACCCCATCCTGGTTCGCACCAGTGATGGAATGGCGCCGACGGAACTGGCGATCGGGCTGAAACCGGCGGTACGAGAGATACTTTCCCGGGTTGAGCAGGTGGTTCAACCTGACCGGGATTTTGATCTCGATAGTCGCAGAGTATTTCGCATCATGGCGAGTGATTACGCTGAATCGACATTGATTCCAGCGGTCCTGGGACATGTCAGGAAGCAGGCGCCAAATGTGACGCTCGACGTGTTGACCCCGAGTGATGTCTCTTTTGTCGACGTAGAGCAGGGGCGAGTGGATATGGCGATCAACCGATTCGATAGCCTGCCACAGTCCTTCCATCAGAAAACGTTGTGGGAGGACACTTTCTCGTGTCTACTCAGTCCCGATAATCCCCTGGTGAATCATTTTGATCTGGATGCTTACCTCAAAGCGAATCATATTTGGGTCAGCAAAACAGGATTTGGTGTCGGAGTCGGTGTGAATCCGGAGGATGTACAGCGGCTTGGCTGGGTTGATGAGGCGCTGGACAGGATCGGCGGGAAACGGAATATCAGCGTTTTTACACGACATTATCAAGTGGCGATGTTACTGGCACAGCAGCATGATCTGGTAGCGACCTTACCGAGCCGGGCAGCGCAACTCAATCGCCATGATGCCAAATTTGTGGTCAAGGACCCTCCGTTCGCAATTCCCGCGTTTGAGCTGAAGATGGCCTGGAGCCCCTTGTTGCATCATAACGCCGGCCATCAATGGTTACGCCATTTAATTGTGGAAGCGGCGGAAAGTCTTTAGGCGAGAGGTGACTACCTAAAAGGTGTAGGCCAGTCCGATTTTACTTTGATAGTATTTGCGATCTTCGACCAGCGGGCTCCTGAATACAGGACCTGTGATATCCATAAACGAAAAGTAACCGGTAATGCTGAGTCTGTCCGAGTATGGATAGAGAACTCTGACGTCAACCCCCCAATGTGCGCTATTGCCTGGCTGGTACTCATCTCTGATGTCTTTTCTGTAGCGCCTAAGTGTCGTATTGGAGAGCACGCCAAAGGCCTGACGGGCCGCGACTTTGTTTTCGGCACGGGTGACCCGATAGTAATAGGAATTGAATTCTTCGCTGTGGTATTCAACGAACAGGCTTGGCTCAATCTGCAAGCCCTGATTGTTGGGGATCGGGCGTGTAATGCGGGTGACCGTTCTGAGCCCTTTGTGGGCATCAAAGTAGTCTTTAAAATACTCGAAAGTCACCAGGGCAACGCGTGACCTGTATTTGTAGATCAGTCCGGTTTCGATGGCTCGCTTGCGGTCCTCAATGCCGTAGAACAGTTCCTTATGTTCGCTATCGATACTGCTGACATCGAGAAAGGTATCGTCCCGTGTCATTGCGATGGACAATGAAGCTCTGGGCCCAACAAACATGTCATAGCCAATAGTCTGGCCTTCGGCGAAAAAATCGCCTTGTCGACCATGCAGATAAAAGTCCGGATACACGTAGCCATCCTGACCATGGTAAAGGCCAGACTCATAGACCGCCTCGAGGCCTACCAGTATATGGTCTTCCTCGCTGTAGTCCGGTTCAGCCGATTGAACGACCGGTAACCAGAGAAGCGCGCCAACAAACAGGGAAAAAAGGACAGCCGAAGTCACATGCGGCAGGGAGTTGGTCGAGTGCATTAAAAGTCCTGTTTCAAGATTCAGATCCGCAGAGATTACCAGAGCCTCGAACGGCGGTGGCAAGCAGCCATGTATTCTATTGATTCGCCTTCAAATGTGCTGAGACACAGGTATCAGTCTTTTCCACGTGCTGACAATAGCGCTAAACTCTCTGCTTCCTGAACTAGTTTTATAGACGGAGAATGGAATGCCCGGAATGTTTGGCTTCATGAAGTCTTCTGAAAAGCCCTTGGCCCTGAAGTGCCCGGGTTATCTGCTGCTACTGTTCATCGCTGTGAGCGCGGCTAACATTCAGGCGGCTGTGGTTTTGCAGTATCACCATGTCAGTACGTCAACGCCAGCGTCCACCAGTATTTCCCCAAATCTGTTCGAGCAGCATTTGAGCTATCTACAAGAGCAGGAGTATAAGGTGTGGCGCCTGAGCAGAATCGTAGAGCAAATCAAGCGCGGAACACCGTTGCCGGACAAGGTCGTGGCGATTACCTTTGATGATGCATATTCATCCATTTTCAGCGAAGCCCTGCCGTTGCTTGAGTCACGCGGTTGGCCTTTTACGGTATTTGTTTCTACTGATCAGATTCAGGAGACATCGGGTAGTCTGATGAGTTGGACGCAACTGAAACAACTTCAGCAGCGCGGAGCAGAGATGGCGAATCACACGCACACCCATACTCACCTCGTCAGACGGTTGCCCGGCGAAAGCAGCAAGCATTGGCGTGAGCGTGTTTCCGGTGAATTACTCAAAGCCGCGCGTATACTGAAAGCCAGATTGGGCACGGATCTTGGTCTTTTCGCTTACCCTTATGGAGAATATACCGAGGAACTGCAGGCTCTGGTTAGAGATCTGGATTATACCGGGTTCGGGCAGCAGTCAGGTGCACTTGGGCCGGACAGTGATCTGTCAGCACTCCCGCGATTCCCTATGACCAACCAATTTGGAGCGATGGATGCGTTCAAGACGAAAGTCGCAGCCTTGCCACTGTCAGCCGTGGATATTTCCCCCCACAGGCACCTGATCGAGGGGCACGCTGCGCTGGCCGATGGAGTGCGATTGAAGTTCAAGACCCGGAATTTTCGTCCGGAAGGGTTTGCTTGCTTTATTTCGGGGAAGGGTAAGGTAGCGATTGACGTTTCTGCAGGCAAGGAAATGGTAAGCGTCTCCGTTCCAGGGCCTATTGACTTAAAGCCGGGAAGATCACGACTGAATTGCACCGTTGCGGCGAACAGCCCGGAACTGGAAGGGCGTTTTTACTGGTTCTCTCATCCCTGGATGTACAAGGAGGCTGATGGCTCCTGGTATCAGGAACCATAATTATATTTCGTTTGAGACCGGGGCGGCCGTCTTACAGGCCGGTGCACCTTTACGACTGAGGCGGTTGGCCCTGATCATGTGCTGAACTTCCTGAACGTACGCCCGGCCTCGCGACGAGTACTTGTCCAATCCGAGAGCCAATTGGCAGCCGAAGACACCGCTATTTCGTTTTCGAGACTCAGCTCTGATTTGCCGCAACCTGGCATAAGCGGGGTGACGGTTCAGATTCAGCATGTAAGCTTTGACCGAGTCTGCCGGTGAGTCAAATACCTGCACTTCATGATTGGCGCCGCTATCCCGGTTGGCGGGTAACATACCGCAGCCCTGCCGAAAACACCAAAGACCAAAATAGTTATAACCTCTACGCGCAAATCTGGATGTCCCCCAGCCGGATTCGATGGCTGCCTGGGCCAGTACCAGAGAAGAGGGAATAATATCGACCCTCTGCAACAGGGCATTAAATGCCTTCGATCCGATGGGTTGCTCAAGTGAAAGATCATATTCTTCGGCGAGTCGCATCAACCACTCGGTTTCTTCATTGCTCAGGCCATCTTTTCCGGAAAGTTTTATGACTTGCTCACGTAGCTGACTCAGCCTGGCATTTTCCTGTCGGACGATATAGCCGAAATAATTAAAAAAGGACCGTTTCTTTTGCTGCACATTGTCGTAGGCGGAAAAGTCGGGCACGCGCACTACCTTTGAAAATGCACCACCCAAAAAACCGTTGGGAGCCAGCGCCAGAGCAAGCATGAAAAGTAAAAGCAGGAATACCAGTGCAATAGAAAAACGGTTGCGAGAGAAAGGAATGGTGAATGCTCCAGAAAAACGTAAGTGAATGCTTAAAACTATCAGATAAGGTGTTTTTTGATCAAGATTTTGCATCTCAAGGAGCCAGCTAGAGCTTTGTATTTTAATTGATGCTGTCTAAAGCTTGCTCGTACTGATTATCGAAATTTGAAAGTTGCCTATCTGGAAGTACATATACAAATTAACTAGCGCCTTTCTCCGTTTTACGTGGCGTGCGTTTCTTTAGCAGCTGTGCTTCCTGTTGCTGTCGTTTGATCAATGAGCTGTCAAAGTCATAGGGCTGTGCAGTCTTGCCGTCAAGATATGCATTCATACACTCTGCCAGGTTATGGGTGCGCAATTGTCCGCCCAAAGCATTCAGATGGTAGCGGTTGTCATAGAAAAAAGCGGCGTGCAGATTAAAGAGCACCGGATCGCACTGAACCTTGATATCGTGGCTTTCGAGTAAGGCATTGAATGCAACAAAGCGCTCTCTGGTCTCCTTGAGTTTAAAGTCAAACTGGTGATTCCGGATCGATACCGGCCAGGCAAGCATGATTGTCGCTTCTCTATCTTGCGCCAGGTCCTGGATGTTTCGGTAGTTATCCAGAAAACTATGTGAGATCTCTGAGGGCATTTCAATAAAGGGATGCCCTTCTTCAACCGCGACTTTTCTGACCATGTCTATTCCATATTGGAGTGGGCGAGAGCGCACCTGAATATCCCCTTGAAGGTTAAGACTGGTATGAGAGTAGCCATTAAACCTGGCAGGGCCCTTTCTATTAGCTTCCAACACCTCCTTCCTTACGACGCGGGAATCCAGTTGTTTGCGCGGAAGATTCATGGCCGCAAGACCTTCCCAGAGCCGGGACGGTGGCACCCGCGAGACAAATTCCAGATACTCAGGAACACTAAGCTTATCCACAAAGATGTCATTTCCCCATGCCAACATATTGGAAACAAACCAGTGTGTCTGGGCGGGCTCTGTTGTGTAGTGCTCATACTCCAAGGGCATGACGACAACATCGCCTTTGCCCAGCACTTGTTCGAGCTGATGATAGAAAAAACGGCTGTCCAACCCGGCATGTACCGAAAGGTTGACCGTCTTAAGGCCGGTTTTTTTCTCGAAAAGCGGGCTGTCAAAACCAAACAAACCGCTCGAACCCGCCAGCAGAATTGCTTTGGGGGAGGCCATGCTCGCCGCTAAATTCTGTTTGTAGTCGTAAATATGCTTCACCCACCACTCAGCCTTAACCGGGGAACCGTGTTGTAAACGGAACAGTCCGAGATAACACAAAGAGGCGATGGTGGTGATAAGAAAAAACCAAATGACAAAACGGCGGGCTGGGTTCATAGGAAAAGGGGCACACTAATTGTTATTTGTTAAGGCCTGATAAAACAAAACCATCACCACATAGCGTGAGTGATGGTTTTGGAGTTGGCGTCCCCGACAGGATTCGAACCTGTGACCTGCCCCTTAGGAGGGGGCCGCGCTATCCAGCTGTGCCACGGAGACAATTCGAAAAGTATAATGAATTCATAGCTCTAACACTACAATCAATTTACTATGTTTGCGACGATTTTCGCGGGATATGATCTTGTCTTTGAGTAGACAGGTTTTTAAACAAGTTTAGGACACAGAAAAAAACGTATAGTTAGAAAGATTGGCAATGACATGGATTGCATCCCATCTGGTTGCGTCCGATTTTGGATATAATTGTTCAATTAGTTTGATTTTGGTGTCGCGTTCTTATGCAAAAGAAAAACCCCCTTCAGCTGGCAAGCGCTCTAATAAATCAGGGGCAGAGTGATAGTGCAGTATCCATACTTGATCAAGTACTTCAGCTGCAACCTAACAATGCAGAAGCGCTTTGGTTGATGGGAAAATCCCTAATCGCAGTGAAAAATTTTAAACAGGCCAAGCCGATATTGGAAAAGGCCATTAGTTTGGTACCTGAGAATCCTTATATTCGGTTTGAATTAGCGGTATGCCATATGTATATGCATGCTTACGAGGAGGCAATTCAAAACATGCGTCAGACTCTGCACCTCATGCCCAATCACGCGTCGGCAAGAAAGGAACTTGGCAATGTGTTGTTGCACCACGGTCGCCTGTCTGAAGCTCGTGATGTATTGCAGGAGGGCGTTAAGTATTTACCAAACGAAATAAATCTTTGGTTGCTCCTCGGCAATGTGCTAGGTGATCTGGATGAAAACCGAGCAGCGATTGCGTGCTACGAACGTGTTAACGCGATTGACCCAAATGTTCATTCAGCGAGGTCCAATATTCTGATGCGGATGAATTACTTAAGCGATGTATCACCGGAGGATCTTTATAGGCGATCAATAAAGTTTGGCGACATGTATCCAAGGTCAAAACTTAGGCTTGATAAGCAAGCAAGCAAGCAAGCAAGCAAGCAAGCAAGCAAGCAAGCCAATAGCGAAGGACTTAATATATCCAGAATCAGAATTGGCTATGTCTCCAGTAACCTACGCTCACATTCCGTTGCCTATTTCCTAAGAACCCTGCTTACGCATCACGACCGGTCCCGGTTTGAACTATTTGCCTACAACAATACCATGCAGCATGACAATGATACGGAATTGTTGAAAGAAGAGTTTGATGAGTGGCGAGATATTCAGCGCGTATCCGATCTGAAAGTAGCACAGCGTATTGCAGATGACAGAATTGATATTCTCGTTGATCTGATAGCGCATACCGCAGGGGGGCGTTTAGGTGTTTTTGCTTTACAGCCGGCCGCGATTCAGGTGACTTGGCTGGCATACCCAAACACCACGGGCCTTAATGAAATCCAGTACCGTATTACAGATAGTATTGCTGACCCTGAAGGAATGACTGAGCGCTATTACACAGAGAAATTGTGTCGTTTACCCTCAGGGTTTCTGTGCTATGAGTTTCCAAGCAAAATTGATTATTCCAGAGATCTTCCATGCCAAAGAAAGGGTTATTTTACGTTTGGCTCATTTAATAATCTGAGCAAGATCAGAGAGGACAATATTGAAGCATGGGCGCTTATCCTGCGGGGCGTGCCACTAGCCAGAATCATGATAAAAGCGCATCAATTGGTAGATGAAGGCGTTAGAAATTATTACCTGAAACTATTCGAGTCTCACGGAATTGACAAAGAGCGTGTTGATTTAAGAGCTGCGGTAAAAGGTAAGGATAGGCATTTGAAGATGTACGATGAGGTCGATTTGGCTCTCGATTCTTTTCCCTACAATGGAACGACAACTACGTGCGAAGCTCTCTGGATGGGAGTTCCTACTGTGACGTTTAAAGGTGAGGTGCACGCAGCAAGAGTTAGCGCCTCTATCCTTCACTTTGCGGGGATGAATGAGTTTGTTGCGGATGATCTGGAGGGGTATGTGCAAAAAGCGATCGCAATAGGAAATTCCCCGGATCAACTTGTTGAACTCAGGAGCAACCTCAGGGAACGGGTTGAAGCGAGTGCCCTGGGGGATGCTGCTGGGTTTACGAGGCAAATGGAAGGTGCTTTCGAAAGCATGTTCTTAGAGGGGCGGGGAATCTGAATTACTAAACTAATCATTTATAAGTTGTCGCTGGTGTTCTTGCATGGTGAGTGATGGCCTGATGCTATTTCATCAGGCCATCAAGCAATATCTATCTGCGTTTTTCTTGTCGTTCGTATAAATGGATACAGTCCGCAGAACGATCGCTAGTATCGTAACTTTTCTACATCAGGCTGCCTCAGGTATATGATTTTCCGCAGATTTATCGACCAGACCGTATTTGGCGATAAGCGCTTCCCGCTTTTCGGGAAGGATATTGATTCGGCTCAGGTCGCCATCGGTGACGTCGAGCAGGCGCTTGTCCATGACCTTGAACCAAAGCCATGGAATGTAAGCAATTGGAAACATACCGAAGTAACCGTTGGGAAACGAAGGCAGGTTTTCAAAGTGACGCAGGGACTGATAGCTGCGTGTGGCATTGGCGTGGTGGTCCGAATGGCGTTGCAGGTGAAAAAGTGCCCAATTGGAAAACACGTGATTGCTGTTCCAGCTATGATGGGGTTGAGGGCGCTCATAACGTCCACTCGGTAATTTCTGACGCAGCAATCCGTAATGTTCAACATAGTTGGCTGAAGTTAACTGCCACATTGACCAGAGTGCACACAGAATCAGAAAAGGAATCACGACCGGTCCCAACCATACTGCCATCGCGATATAGCAGCCCAGGGTCATTGATATGGTCTGAAGAAATTCGTTCTCTATGGACCAGGCAGATTTCCCGTCTTTCTCAAGACGCTCTTTTTCTATGCGGGCGGCGCGCACAATCGCGTTTGGAAGCTCACGCAGACCGAAAGAATAGATGTTTTCTCCCATCTTGGATGATGCAGGGTCTTCTGGTGTTGCTACTTGTTTGTGGTGACCGCGGTTATGTTCGATGAAAAAATGGCCATAGGCTGCTGGCGCCAACACAATTTTTGCCAGCCACTGGTCGACCCTGTTTTTCTTGTGGCCGAGTTCATGGCCGATATTCAAGCCATGTCCGCCCACGTAGCCAGCAATCAGCGCGGTAGCAATGTAGCCGGAGACAGAAAGGTCATAGTTCGCGACAAACCAGCCGCAGAAGATAAAGGTGGCGATCACTATGGGCACATGCAGCATTGTGATATAACGATAGTAGGGGTCGGCTTCAAGCAAAGGCACGACTGACTCCGGGGGGTTGCTGCTGTCTTCGCCCATCAGAAAGTCGATGACAGGAAACACCAGATACCAGAACGCGATAAACATCCACAAAAAAATATCGCTGCGAGTTTCCATGTATAACAGGGGGCCTGCGATTGCCAAGGCTGGTATTAACAGTGAAACGAGCCACATATGCCTTTTCTTGTCTACGTAGACGTCTCCGTTATCCGCTTTAAAAATTGCCGCGCTCGACATGATTTATCCTCTCGTCTGTTGAATAGGTTCTTGTCATTGTTTGATTCCACGGTGGCATTAAAACCTGCAGTCGTCTGTAAAATAACCGTTGAAACTGGCAACTATTCGTCATATTGTGACAGTGAAGCCCGAGTAATAAAGGACCAAGTCTTGGAATATCGGCTGGACACACAGACAATAAATCGCTTGAAACCGAGTATTCATCCTGCTTATGCGCGCTTACTTTGTGCCCATATGCGTACGATGGGGATTACGATGGATGCCTTGTTTCAGGGCAGTACAATGACTTGGCAGGATTTGCTCAAACGGCAGGTATTTATCAGCTACGAGCAATTTCGCTTGCTCTCAGAAAATGCAATTCGCTTGAGTGCCTGTCCATGGTTGGGGCTAGAACTGTCATCCATCATGCAGGCCTCAGCGCATGGCCCGCTCGGCTATGGCGCGTTGGCAGCACGTGATGTGAGACAGGGGTTTCGTCTCATTGAGAAAATGTTGCCCACGCGCATTTCAATTTATACCTTCCAGGTCATTGAGCAAGCCCCTCATGCCTACTTTGAGCTGGACGAGAATATAGAAAAAGGCGAGTTGCAGGAGTTTGTCGATGTCATGTTGCTGGGTTCATTTTTCGACATGCTTGAAAGGATGTCTTCCGAAGCAATTTCAGGTGTGCAGGTCGCATTTCCTTTTCCGGAGCCGGAATGGTCTGAACGGTACTACGCGCGTTTTACTGGCGCCAGTATTGCTTTTTCCTCGGACAAGTTTCGGATAACCCTGCCGTTGGCCCTGTTTGATCAGCCCTGTATGACGGCAGATGAATTTGCCTACCGGAATGCGGAGCGCGAGTGCGCAGCCTTGCTGGACAATGAGAGCCAGGGAGGAGACCTTGCACGTCGGCTGAAACAGGAGCTTCTGGAGCAGGAAGGCGCGTATCCCACGCTGGAACAGAAAGCCGAGCAGCATTGTATGTCTTCGCGTACGCTGATTCGAAAACTGAAACAGGAAAACACCCATTATCAGGCCATTGTAGATGAGGTCCGAAAAGAGCTAGCGTGCTGGCGCTTGCAGAATACGCCATTGTCAATCGAGCGAATTGCAGAGGCCTTGGGTTTTCAGGATACCTCGAATTTTTCGCGCGTCTTTCGTCGGTGGTGTGACTGTACGCCCTCGGAATTCAGGGCTAACGGCGGGCTTTACCGCGACAAGGCGTCAGGCAGATAAACTGAGGTATAGCGCTTGACGATGTCCTGGATATGTCCGCCCTGCTTAAGCTGTATCAGGCGTTTTTTGATCAGTGCCTTGAGTGCTTCGTCCGCATCCCTGTCCACGGAAAGATAGATTGGATAGGGCGGGATAACGGCGTCCATATTCAGAAAGCGAAAACATTCTTCGAGTTTATCTTCAGGCTGGCGTATAGCCGCCAGGTTGTATCTCAGCCGAATGTCCATTTCAACAAAACCATCGGTCCGGCCGTGACTGGCCATAATAAAGCCTTGATGATAAGACCTGACCGGACTCAAGAGGAGTTTGAGGTTGCGCTCAAGCTGGTTCAGCTCCGGATAGTCAAAAGTAGATAATATGGAGATACGTTTCTTCCGGAGGTCCTCCGGGGTGCGGATCTCTTTTTGTTTTTCGTCGCAGGTAAGGTAACTGTGATGTGCGTAAAACAGAGGCACATCAATCAGCTCGCCATGCGGTGCTGTTGCGTTCCACACTTTGGCATCGTAGGTTATCCATGGGTGATTCTGGTGCTCTGATATCAGCTTTGAGATGCGCTTTGGGCTCGCAACCAGAGGTACAATGTTGTAATGCGTTTCCCGGAAAATATCTGTGACGATGTCGGAGATGATGCCACCGGTAGAATTCCGCTCCTCATTGATCTGGAAGGGAACCGCAATATCGCTGACTACCAGATAATTGACTTTTTCTGTTTCTGCCTTCGCATGAAAGTGGGTGATTGCAAATGCCAGGGCAATACAGTGCAGAAGGCGGGATGGTGTCATGAAAGTCCTTTTGATCGCGGCTCAATGGAAGCGAATACTGCATAATCGCAAGCATATTAAGAGATTGGCATAGTCTAAGTTAGTTCAAACGGCGTAAAATGCAATGGCGGTGTTGCGGATGTCGCCGTGGTCCTCAGTGGTTTATCTCAAACATCTGCATTGTTGGAACGAAATGCGATTAGCATAGTCCTAATCCGGAACCAATCAGAACAGGATAAAATAGATGCTGGATACCCGCGCACGCCTGCTGGAGAGTGATTTCCCTTTGATCAAAAGGAGAAAGCTTGAAACCCTGCAGGTTAATCTGGGGTACTTGTGTAACTTAAGCTGCACGCACTGTCACGTGAACGCCGGACCGCGACGCACCGAACTCATGGATCGCCATACTATCGATCTGATACTTGGATACATGGACGCCCAACATATCCAGTGCCTTGATCTGACAGGAGGTGCGCCTGAATTGAATCCGCATTTCCGGTATTTTGTCGAGCAGGCACGATCCCGGGAGGTTCATGTGATGGACCGTTGTAATCTGACCGTGCTCAACGAGCCCGGGCAGGAAGACCTTGCAGATTTTCTGGCACAGCAGTCGGTGGAAGTCGTTGCATCATTGCCTTGCTACACCAGTGACAATGTGGATCAGCAAAGAGGCAAGGGCGTATTTGATTCCAGCATCAAGGCACTCAAAAGGCTCAACGAACTGGGGTATGGCCTGAATGACAAGCGTCGCCGTTTAAGTCTGGTTTACAATCCCAACGGCGCATTTCTGCCACCTCCTCAGGAACAGTTGGAGCATGACTACAAGCGCGAGTTGATGGAGCATTTTGAGATCCGTTTTGACTCCCTGTTCACGATTACCAATATGCCGATCGCCCGTTTTGGCAGTGTATTGCTATCAAAAGGCCAGTTCGGCGAGTATATGGATTTGCTGCGCACATCCTATGCGTCTGAAAACCTGGGCTCGGTGATGTGTCGCAGCCTGATCAGTATCGATTGGCAGGGCTTCCTTTACGATTGTGATTTTAATCAAATGCTGCATTTACCGATGCTGGCATCGAGCGGTCACTTGCCATCACATGAAGGCCTCCATCTACTGGCTTCCGACCGCAAAAAAAGACACCTGTCCGAGCTGCTCGATGTGGATCTGGAGGGGCAGCCCATTGTCGTGGGTGACCACTGTTACGGCTGCACTGCAGGGCAGGGAAGCAGTTGTGGGGGGGCACTTGAATAGAATCTTGGAGTGTGCCTGAATTGACACCGCGTTATTCTTTCGTGATGCCGGTGTTGAACGAGGCCGGTATTCTCCAGATGGCATTGCAACGGCTGGATACGCTCTGCGGTCGTGCTGAAGCATCTGCCGAACTGATTGTGGTGGACGGCGGCAGTAGTGATGATACGCTGGATCAGCTGGCATCTTTCAGTCCGCAGCACCTTAATGTGGTCACCTTACAGGCCGCAAGGCGCGGCCGGGCCTATCAAATGAATGCCGGTGCGCAGGAGGCATCTGGTGAGATTCTGGTCTTTCTGCATGCAGATACTTGCCTTTCGGACAAAGCCTTTGATGGCTTGCAGGGGTTTGAGCAGCGCCGGCTCTGGGGGCATTTTAATGTGCGATTGAATAACTCCGGGTTGATGTATTGCATTATTTCCTGGTTTATCAACCAACGTTCCCGCCTTAGCGCCATCGCGACTGGAGACCAGGCGATCTTTGTCAGAAAGCAGACCTTTGAAAAGATAGGTGGGTATGCCCGGCAACCACTGATGGAAGATGTGGAATTGTGTTCACGGCTAAAGGCCTTGGGTCGGCCTTATGTCGTTTCGGTACCGGTCAAAACCTCGGCGCGAAAATGGGAGCGGGAGGGTATATTCAGAACCATCTGGTTGATGTGGACCCTGCGAGCCCGCTATGCTCTGGGCGCAAACCCCGAGGATCTGCTCAAACTGTATTACCCAACCCAGGACTAGAGTGTCATCAATGACTGGTATTACCGCAGGATTTCATTAAACTGCGCTGCGATTAAAATATCAGGTGTGCAGTATGTCTATCGCTTTATTTGAAGAAATTTCCCTGTATGTCTTCGTTGGAGGTTTGATCCTGCTGATGGCTTACATTGTCTGGGATCTATCCAAAAAATCCAATGCCGGGAAATTTGGCACCTTTATCCTGTTTCTCGTTCTGGGTCTGGGGGTATTGGGTTTTGTGATCAAGAGTGTTATCGCAGAGCTAATGGGTTTATAGTCGCGGGAGTCTCAAAAGCACCTCCACGGTGTTTCTCTTCTCAGAACCAGGCTAACGCACGATGAATCATAAAACATACCCTGAGACCCGCCGGGGTCCGCATTCTTTACCGGAATTACTCATACTGATCAGAAGAGCATTCGATGCTTTCCGCTTTCAGAACAGGCCAGTGTTGTTGGCCGCTTTGCTATCCATATTCATAGCAAGCAACGCCCTTGCGGAGTTGAATCAGGTGACCCAAGTGCGCTTCTCAGCGATCAAGACGGCAAGTTCTGCCGGAAGTCTTGAGGCCATGGTTGTCGCTGGCGGTAACTGGTTTTCGGTGCGTAAGCTCAATCATAGTGCCATTCTGGTGCAGCATCCTAAAGGCGATCTGCTGTACGATACCGGTATCGGAACGCAGATCGAGCAGCAAATGGAAGTCCTAAACTTTATGGACAAGAAACTGTTTGCGATTGAAGGTTTGAATCCGGCACGAGAACAACTGGATCGGGCCGGATATCAACTGAGCAGCTTAAGGGCCATTGTTGCAGGGCACATGCATTGGGATCATGTCAGTGGACTCGAAGATTTTCTGGGAGTGCCAGTGTGGGTACCGCAGGAAGCGCTTGACGAGGCCTGGGCAGGAGACCCGCCCGGTTTTATCCAGTCGCAATTCGATGATGAGAAGATCAATTGGGAAGTGATCAGTCTTCCCGAGCAGCCTTACATGGGCTTCGAAAAATCCCTGGATGTGCACAAGGATGGCAGTGTTGTTCTGGTTGATCTCAGCGGTCACTCTGATGGACAGATGGGCATGTTCATTAACATTGCTGACGACCAGCGTTTCTTTTTGATCGGGGACACCACCTGGACGCTCAAGGGAATTCAGAATCGCCGTTCACGGCCCAGGTTTGTGCAGTGGATGACCGGCGTCGATAAGAATTATGAGAGAAACGCCGATGTGATTGAAATAATCCATCAATTATCCCGAAAGCATCCAGAGATCAAAATTGTGCCTGCGCATGACGAATTTGTGCTCGACACGCTGCCTGTTTTTCCGATGATGAGTGACGGGTCGGAGTTTTAATAGGGCTCGTTTCTTTCGCCAGTCTTTCGCCAGTCTTTGGCAGGAGTATCCCACCAACACAGCGGCTGTCGGGTCTGAATCTTTTAATTTCGGCAGCTATAAAGCCGACTATTTCGTCAGTATTTCAAGCTTTGCGATCAGCTGCATCGCCTGCTTGTGATCAACGCCGCAGCAATCAGAATTGGGTTGGAAGTTGCGACAGACGGGAGGTCGTCCATCGTAGACCTTGCAGCGTCGTTGACCGTCCAGATTGACGCAGGGAACCCCGGCCGGTTTGCCCTTTGGCATATTGGGCAAAGGACTGGAAATCTCGGGGGCGATGCAGCAGGCAGCGCAAGCGGTATGGCAATCCATCTCAGGCATACCCGCAGCAATGTCTGAAGCGATGCACTGGTATGTTCACGTTTTGGGTCCAAGCAGTTCGATCATATAGCCGTCCGGGTCCTTCACAAACGCCAGAATCGTGCTGCCATGTTTCATTGGGCCTGCCGGCCTGACGACTTCGCCGCCCTGTTGTGTGATTCGCTCGCAGGCCTGATAAACATCATCAACTTCAATGGCGATATGGCCGAAACCATCGCCGGGCTCATAGGCTGAGGTATCCCAATTATGGGTTAACTCCAATGCTGTGCATTCTGATTCATCTCCGTAAGCCATAAACGCGAGTGTAAATCTTCCGTCCGGGTAGTCTTTTTGCCGGAGCAGGCGCATCCCAAGAATGTCGCGGTAAAAGGCGATCGAACGCTGCAAATTACCGACACGCAGCATGGTATGAAGTATTCGCATAGACTGGTTCCTCATGGCGATGTGGGGGATTTGTAATGGCCGGTTCAGTGCCAATGCAATGGCTCTGCCAGCGCTTGGCACCTAACCCAAAAAACAACGCACAAGATAAATCAATTGCAGATTCTTGCAAGGCTGTGCTCAGGTGATCAAGGGTAGAACGGCATCAGGGCCGGTTTGTTTGAATCACCTGCTGTGTTTTTGATTTTCTCCAGCTTTTCGATTCTTTCCAGCAAACGGTTTTTATCATAGCGCTGGCTGGACGAAACGCCAGCACTGTCGCCGCCATAGTGACGTGCTTCAAAGGCCTGAGCCTGCTGCATCAATTCAGTGTCGATACCCGCAAGATCCACCAGTGCACGCACATTCCGGTCAGGGTAACGTTCCGCGGCCCACTGCAGCAGCAGTCGCGGCATGCCACTATCCTCCTGCTTCAGGGCCTTTTCAAGTGCTTTCAGCGTATCGATTTCCCGTGCCGGGCCGCTCTTATCTGCTGTGGCGCTTCTCTGGCGCTGCAGTTGGCGTATCAGGTAGATACTGGTACTGATCCAGCCAAAAGCTAGCAGTCCGATCAGGGTATACAGGATGTGGTTCCCGGGGGCGGCCCATGAACCCGTATCGCCGGTGTTATTCAGAGCGGAATGGGTGTCTGGCGCAGTGTCTGTTGCGCGCGATGGGTCTGAAATCGGCTTCGACTCAAGGTTCCCAGGCTTTGTATTGGTCTGCGGCGAAGCAATATCAGATTGCGCAGCGGGCTTGTTGGCTGTTTCGGGTCCCGGTCGAATTTCAATCCGGCGAGAAGGAATGACGGCGAGACGTTCGACATCATTTACTGTATCCCACCAGGGAATTCGAATTTCGGGGAGATTGACCGAACCGGCATCGACAGCCACTAGCGCAGTGGTTTCCTTACGTATCGATTGGACACCGGTTTCATGCTCCAAAGATTCAACTTCCGGCTGGTCCGGATACACTTTGATGCCCGAGATTTCATCCATCGCGATCGGGGGCAGGGCAGAGCCCAATAAGCCAAGCGACTGTATTTCGATGGTACGTGTCAACGAGTCGCCCACCTGAATATTATTGGGAGCCTGTTCCCAGTTTTCTGTCAGATGCAGGCTGGTTGCCGGTAACCAGATGTCTCCTGAGAATTCGGATGGCGGGGACTTGACCTCAATGCTAAGGGCTTCGGACAGTTCCCGGACACGCACGCGACGGCGGCTGCGGGTATCAATCAGAATACCGCTGAAAGACTGCGGCTCAATCTCCAGAGTACCGCTTTTCTGCGGGAAAATGAGGAATTTTCTTTCTCGTACTTCGTAGCGCTGATTGTAGGCCATCCGAAAGAATTTCTTGATGTCGCCAAGACCCTCTACAATCGCATCGGCAGGAGCGGGTTCGCTCAAATCCCCGCTGGCAAGTTGGTCGGCGGCGTATAGTCGCAAGGTAAATACGATTTGTTCTTGAACGTAGACGGAGTCTTTATCGACTTCAACCTCCAGAAATACGTTGGGAGGATTCTCGGCATTTCGGGGCGCCGTGCCGGGTAGTACTGTAACCGGGATAGGCTGACTGCTGGTGCCCTTGAATTCGATGGCTGGAACACTCAGCTCACCGGTCCGTTTGGGTGCAAGCGTATAAGTCCATGTGACCTGGCTTGTTGTTTTACCGTTGATCGATTGCATGTTGTAGCTTTGTTGCTGATCAAGAATTTCAAAATCCTGCTCCAGCGCTGATGTGTCCGGCGAGCCGACCTGATTCCGTCCAAAATTCAGGATGCCGCCGAAACTCATTTCCATTTCGAAATTACCCACCACCCGTAAGTTGAGCGTGTCCGAGGCATAAATCTTGTTTCGATCTACTGACGCGTTCAATTCGGGCTGCGCGTAGGTCGACGCCGGGCCGATCAAGCAAAGTCCGATAAGCAGGACAAAAAGCCGCTGTAATATCTGCACTACCATAAGGGCTCACCTTCTTCCCGTTGTTCTCGATTACGTTCGCGTGACTGCTGCTCAAATTTTCGGCGCAGTAAACCACCCGGGTCGTCCGGTACGCGGCGCATCCACTGTTCAAACGACTGACGTTCTTCCTGACTCAACTCATCCAGCATAGCGTTGGATGGTTTTTGCTGTGACTCGCTGCTATCTTTGGCATCCGAAGGCGTTTGCTGTCTGGTTTGGGTAGATTCCCGGTCGCCTTGCTGCTGGTCCTCGTCTGCCTGATTGCCCTGTTGGCCGTCAGTGTAATTAGCATCGTCCTGCTGATTGCCTTGGGCGTCCTGCTGCTTGTCTGCCTGACTCTGTTGGTCAGGCGATTGTTCCCGGTTTCCGGATTGTCCTTGCTGATTCTGCGAAGACTCATCGTTCTGTTGTGACGAGCCGGATGATGAATTATCGGAGTTCTGACCGCTGTCGCCTTGTTGATCCTGGTTTTGTTCCTGTTGCTCGCCTTGCTGGTCCTGTGATTCGCTTTGCTGCTTCTGTTGCTGCCGGAGAAACTCTTCGAGCAGTTTTTTATTGAACCGGGCATCATCATTATCGGGATCGGCCTCGATGGCTTTTTCATAGGCTTCAATGGCGGCTTCCAGTTGCATTTGCTGCGCTAAAGCGTTGCCGCGGTTGTACAGGACCCGGCTCGATGCTTGCTCTCCTTCGGGTGGCAATGTTTCAGTGGCCGCTTGATATTGCCCCGCTTTGTATTGGGCATAGGCCTTGTGCTCGGTCGATTCAAAGGTCTCAGCCGCAGCTTTATAATCCTGTTGCTTCAACAACTGCTGCCCCTTTTGGTCAGGAGTCTGCCAGAGCTGGCTCCAGAAAGAGGCTGCGTTTGAGGAGGCTTCCGGTATTGTGTCCAGTCCAGCCGTGTCAGCGCGCAAATCCTGCAGGGGGAGCAGACAGATGAAAATGACCAGGAAGGCGCCTTGTCGGTGTGCCAGAAGTATTCCGGGAAGAATCATCAATAGCAGCCAGAATCCGGCATCTTCCCAACGATCGAAATTTCGTTCGATACTGTCACCCCCTTCCTGTTGCATTTGCTTTAAGCGTTTACTGCCATCTACATCCAGCGTGAACAAATCATCATCATTGAGCGTTATTGCGCTGAATGCCCCGCCATTTTCTCCCGCGACTTCCTGTAAGCGCTGCAAGTCGGTTCTCGGTATGACAACGGATCCCTGGTCTTTCAGATATCCACGCTCACCCAGATCGATAGGGCCGCCATGAGCGGTGCCAACGGCCAGAATATCGAGGGTGACCCGATCACGGCCAAGGGCATCCCGAATCCGTTCCTGTTGATGCGGTTCAATGCCATCCGTCAACATCAGTATGCGCCCGCTGCTTGCCTTACCCTGATCGAGCAGGTTAAGGGCTTGCGTCACCGCAAGATCCGGCCGGCTGCCAATCACCGGCATCATAAAGGGATCAAGGGCCGGTAAGTTGGCGGCGATGGTATTGGTATCGTCGGTCAGAGGCGTGACGACATGGGTGTCTCCTGAAAATACGATCAGTGCCGTGTTGCCTTCGGTGCGTAGCGACAGCAAATCCTGCAGTTTTTGCTTGGTACGGGTGAGCCGATTGGGTTGGACATCGGTGGCCAGCATCGAAATCGACAGGTCGAGTATCACGACCATGTCGTCCTTGACCTGAACTACGGGTTGGGATTTCTGTTGCCAGGTCGGTCCCGCCAGCGCCACAATTGCCAGTGCTGTCAAACCGCTCAGTAGCAGGGACCGGCTCAGTCCGCGTCGTTTTTGGTGGCCCCCGGGGTCGCGGCTCAAATGTTGAAGAAGCTCGGGCGCTATCGCCCGGTTCCAGTCATTGCCTGTGGTGTGTCGCTGACGCAACAGCCATGCGATAAAGGGGCAGGCCAGCAAGAGATAAAGAGCTTCCGGTCTCAAGAAATGAAATTGGGTCAGAAACTCGTTCATGTCTCCCCCCGCTGCGCACGTAAGCCGAGTTCATTCATCCGCATCAGTATCTGTTCTGCCAGGATGATGAACAGATAGAGTAAGAGTGCAATGCCTACAAACCAGTAGTAAAGGGCTTTGCTGGGACGGTAGCTTCGGGTTTCCTGTTCGACGGGTTCCAGGGCGTTGATCAGGCCATAGATCTGTTCCAGTTCCTCTGAGCTGCGTGCACGGAAATACTGACCGCCACTGAGATCCGCAATCTGTTGCAGCATCGCTTCATCCAGATCTGCCGATGGATTGACTTTACGAGCACCGAAAAAACTGCGTTTAAGCATTTCATCCGCACCAATACCGACGGTATATATTTTTATTTTTTCCTGTTGTGCCAACTGTGCTGCTTTCTCTGGTGGTATCTCTCCTGCGGTATTCGCACCATCGGACAGCAAGACCAGCACGCGGCTTTGCTCTGGTCGTTGCCGCAGGCGTTTTACACCCAAAGCGATTGCATCGCCGATGGCCGTTGCCTGGCCTGCCATGCCAAGGTAGGCTTCCTGCAACAGTGTGTTGACCGTGACCGTGTCGAAAGACAGCGGCGATTGCACGTAAGGTTGGGAACCGAACAGTATCAGCCCGATACGGTCGCCCGCGCGCTGTTCGACAAAATCGCTGACGACCTGCTTTACGACATCCAGTCGCGTAGCCTGTTGACCCTGAAGTTCCATATCCACTTCTTTCATGCTTGGAGAAATGTCAATTGCCAGCATAAGATCACGGCCGGATAGCGGTACGTCGACTTGCTCGCCAATGTAGGTCGGCCGACTGGCGGCAATGCACAACAGAATCCAGGCAATAAACAGGGCGATACTTTTCCAGCGTCTGCTGCCATCAGGCTGGATTTCCTGTGCTATGCCCAGCTGGTGCGCTGTTTCGTAAAGTGGCACGATAGGTGCCCTTATTTCCGGTTTATCGAGTTTGCGCTTATACAGCATCAACAGGGGCAGGGGGATCATCAACGGCGCCCAGGGCCAGATAAATTCCAGAGCAAAAAGCACATCGATCAAGTTCATTCGGCTCTGACCCCCTTGAGAATGCGTTCGGCCTTGCGAAACACCTCTTGGTCAAGTACCGGCAAGTCTTTCTGGTACTGTCGATCGGAAAACAATGCAATATCCTCGGCATCCAGTTTTGCTTCGGTATTTCGCAGCGTCTCGCGCCAGTTGTCACCGCTACTGGACATGACTGAGGGCGTTTGCTGGGCACTGGCAAGAGCGCGCTTGATGACCACGATAATCTCGGTCAGGGCCTTAGGGTCATGATTTGCGGACCATGCAGCCTGAATATTCTTGAGCGCTTGCAAGGCTTCCCGGCGCCATGCGGTCTTTTTTCGCCAACGTACCAAGCGCAAAACTCCCCAAACACCGACCGAAACCATAATGCATGCCAGAAGCCACCAGCCGGGCGCCGGAGGCCACCAGGAAATATCGGGCGGCGCCTGTACGTCACGCAGTTGGGCAAGCAGGGCATTTGGATCCATAACCGGAATGCTCTCCCTAGCTGAAGGACGCCAGCAGGCTGCGTAAGCTCTGCACGGCATCCTGATGGGTGGACAGTGGAATCAATCGGGCACGATACTGGCTGGCCAGGTGCCGAAGCTGTGCCCGGTGCTGCGCTACCCAATCCTGATAACGATTGCGTGTGTCCTGGGCGCGTGTGTTAATCAGCAGCGTTTTTTGGCCGTTGGACACCGGATACATTCCTGGAGGAGGAAGTTCATGCTCAAGAGGGTCGCTGGCATGCATCAATACCAGATCGCTATGCTGTGCAATTTTGGATAGTTGCTTCCCCGTGCCCTGATCAATATGCAGGAAGTCACTGATGACAACGACCAGAGATCCCGGTTTGACCAAACGCCCGCTTTCCTGCAAGGCATCGTTAAGCAGGAAGGGCCTGTCCGGGGGCTGATAATCAACCGACAGTGACTGGTTGAATTGAGCGATGGTGCTGAGCATGCGCAAGATGCTTTTGCGATTTCGGGCCGGGCGGAACTCTTCATGACCTTGCTCGGAAAATACAATGCCGCCGATGCGGTCACTATGATTGAGGCCTGTCCAGGCTAGCAGTGCGGCAGCCTCTGCTGTTCTGACCGATTTGAAGGCGCGCTGGCTGCCAAAAAACTGGCTATGGCTTTGATCACAAATGATCAGAACCGGCCTTTCGCGTTCTTCATGGAATAACTTGGTATGAGGTTTTTGCCGCCGTGCGGTCACTCGCCAGTCAATGCTGCGAACATCATCGCCCGGTTGGTAGGCGCGCACTTCTGAAAACTCCATGCCGCGGCCACGAAAACGGGAATGATGGCTGCCGGCTTGCGGTCGGCTGATTCTCTTGGCCTTGGGGAGCGCAAAGGTCTTCGCGACCCAGCGTAATCGCATCAAATCACCCACGGAGCAATACGCGCCTCCGAGGCTGTGCGGAGGAGCCTCCTGAAGGGGGCTATGTTGCGCAAGCTTGCTAGCAAATCGCATTGTCAATCCGCTCCTGCGTAAGCAAACGTGTCAAGATCAAGCGACGGGTACGCGATGAATCAGTTCATTGATGACCTGATCGGTCGTTATTCCTTCCGCTTCAGCTTCAAAGCTGATCAGAATTCGGTGGCGAAAGACATCATGCAATACGGCACGTACATCGTCCGGCGAGACGAAGGTTTTCTGCTGTAGCCAGGCGTAGGCTCTGGCGCAGCGGTCGAGGGCAATGGTGCCGCGAGGGCTGGTCCCAAAATCGATCCAGCGCGCGAGATCTTTGCCGTACTTACCCGGCTGGCGGGTCGCCATGGTCAGTTGCACGATGTAGCTTTCGACCGCATCACTCATGTGGATGGCGCTGGCTTCTTCTCGTGCGTCAAAAATGGCTTGTTGTGAAAGCTTTTCGTGCAGAATCGTTTGCCCTGCTTCACTTTGCTCGCGGCGGGCAAGTTTCAGAATGGCTTGTTCTGATTCAAGGTCCGGATAGTCGATTCGGACATGCATCAGAAAACGGTCAAGCTGAGCCTCTGGAAGAGGGTAGGTGCCTTCCTGTTCGATCGGGTTCTGGGTCGCCATCACCAGAAACAACCTGTCCAGGGCAAAGGTTTCTTTGCCGACACTGACCTGGCGTTCCGCCATGGCCTCGAGAAGGGCTGACTGGACTTTGGCAGGCGCCCGGTTAATCTCGTCAGCAAGGATCAGGTTGTGAAAAATCGGGCCTCGCTGAAAATGGAACTGGCCGTCTTCAACACGATAGATTTCTGTACCGGTAACGTCAGAAGGCAGCAGGTCGGGTGTGAATTGAATGCGCTGGAAGTCGCCTTCCAGACGATCAGAAAGTTCCTTGATGGCTTTGGTTTTAGCCAGACCTGGCGCACCTTCGACAAGCAGGTGTCCATCGGCGAGTAACGCAATCAACAGGCGCTCTACCAGATGGTGCTGGCCGATAATGGATTTTCCAAGTGACTGGTTAAGTGAACTGAACGCCTCTCGTGAACTCATGCAGAAAAACTCACCTTTGGTAATGGACAACAATGCAGGCCATGACGCGCACAACCTGTGTGTTTAATTGGGTTCAAACCTGTAAAATTTCAAGCACCTGATGGATCAGGGCTGCCGACGAAGCGGAAAAGTAAGCTAGACGATTGCTTGTTAATAGGCAATGAATTTGGAATGAAGGATTGGTAATTTGAAGTGCCGTGCATAGCCGCACGCGGGCAGACCGAAATTAGGCGACGTCTGTCTCATCTCCGCAGTGATTTTTAAGCTAAGCTTGGCGCTGCAAGGGAAAGCAATTGTCACAATGGAATGAGAGGACCCACCGTGAATCAGGATGATTCAGCAGGCAGCTCTGCTTGCAGCAACCATAATACCGTACATGAAACGCCTGGCGGAGATTCAACCGACAGTGGCCTGGCTTGTCTGGTGCTTATTGCCGGTTTTTATCAGCTTGCAGCCGACGCGCAACAACTCCAGCACCATTTCGGATCGGCGAATACCCGTTTTGATGACGTATCACTGGTTCGGGCGGCGCGACACCTCAAACTCAAGGCAAGAGCGGGCCGATTCGAACTGAAACAGCTGCAGAAAATTGCTCTGCCGGCGATCGCAAAAGCACGGGACGGCAGTTACTTTTTGCTGGCGCGTCTGGATTTTGAATCAAGCGAGCAAGGCAAGGTGCTGATCCAACGAATCAGCGCAGAAAAGCCCGGACCTGAAACCCTGAGTAAAGCCGCGTTTGACGCGCTTTGGTCAGGAGAGCTGATTTTGGTGACCAAACGTTCAGTCCTGCCGGGAATGAGCGGTAAATTCGATATTTCCTGGTTTATCCCCTCCATCATCAAGTACAAGCGGATTCTTTACCAGGTGCTCATTGCCTCCTGCTTTATACAGCTCTTCGCCCTGATCACGCCCCTGTTTTTTCAGGTGGTGATCGACAAGGTGTTGGTGCATCAGGGTCTGACGACACTTGATGTGCTGTGTATCGGACTAGTCGTGATATCGCTGTTTGATGTCGTACTCAATGGACTGCGCACTTACGTCTTTTCCCATACGACGAACCGTGTTGATGTCACGCTTGGCGCGCGTCTGTTTCATCATCTCATGCATTTGCCGATCGGTTTCTTTCAGTCCCGCCAGGTCGGAACGACCGTCGCCCGTGTGCACGAGCTGAACACCATTCGAGAATTTATTACCGGCTCCGCACTGACGCTGGTGATTGATTTGGGTTTTACCCTGATCTTTTTCGCGGTGATGTATTTTTACAGCCCAACCCTGACCTGGATTGTGCTTGGTTCGATCCCTTTTTATGTGGCTTTGTCAGTGTATATCACGCCGATACTGCGCAACCGTTTGAATGAGAAGTTTAGACGCGGTGCCGAGAATCAGGCCTTTTTAGTCGAGTCTATCGCGGGGGCTGAAACCTTGAAGTCGATGTCAGTGGAACCGCAAATGCAAGGACGCTGGGAAGAGCAACTCGCGGGTTTTGTGTCGGCTTCATTTAAAGCGAATAATCTCGGGAATATTGCCAGTCAGGTGGCCAGCCTGATTAACAAGATTGTGACGGTGCTGATTCTTTGGGTCGGCGCCACTCAGGTGATTGCCGGTGCGTTAACGGTGGGTCAGCTAATCGCTTTTAATATGATAGCGGGACGCGTTAGCGCACCGATTCTAAAACTGGTGCAGCTGTGGCAAGACTTCCAGCAGGCCGGTATTTCTCTGGAAAGATTGGGTGATATTCTGAATACGCCAACTGAACCGACACATAATCCAAACCGGACCAGCCTACCTGAGATTAAAGGTAAGGTCAGCTTCGACCGGGTCACTTTTCGTTATCAGCCTGATCGTCCGGAAGTGCTGAAGGATTTGAGTCTTGACGTGAACGCCGGGGAAGTGATCGGGATCGTGGGCCGCTCCGGATCTGGCAAAAGCACCTTGACCAAACTGGTACAGCGTCTGTACGTTCCTGAAAGCGGTCGTGTTCTGGTCGACGGTGTTGATCTTGCGCAGGTAGACACGGCATGGCTTAGACGGCAAGTCGGGGTGGTCTTGCAGGAAAACGTCCTGTTTAACCGTTCGGTAAAAGACAATATCGCGTTGTCAGACCCTAGCCTGTCGATTGAAGCTGTGATATATGCAGCGCAGCTAGCCGGGGCGCATGAGTTTATCCTTGAGCTCCCCGAGGGCTACGACACCGTCGTTGGGGAGCAGGGAGCCTCACTTTCCGGTGGCCAAAAGCAGCGTATTGCAATAGCTCGGGCCCTGATCAGCAATCCTCGTGTACTTATCTTTGATGAGGCGACCAGTGCGCTCGACTATGAAAGCGAACGCATCATTCAGGACAATATGCGAAGGATCTGCAAGGACAGAACCGTCTTTATCATCGCGCATCGCCTGTCGACGGTGCGGATGGCAGATCGCATCATTGTTGTCGATCAAGGCAGAATCATCGAAAGTGGTAATCACGACAGCTTAATGGATAAGAATGGCTACTATGCCAGACTGCATAGCCACCAAAGCCATGTTCCTTCCATTCGTGAGGTGCAAACTTCAAGCGGGCAATCCGGGTTGCGCTATTCAACGCAATACAGGCAAGGAAAAAACGCTTTCGAGAAACCGGAGGGGGCGTCATGAGCGAAGCCTGTCAGAACCCTAAAAGCAACGGGAGCAGAAACATTGCCAGCCCTGAACCGCAGACGGCGGATGCGATTATTTATGCGTTTTTACCTGCCGCAATCGAAATTGAAACGACCCCCGCTTCAAAAGCCGGACGTCTGATTATCTGGCTGATTGTCTTGCTTTTCGTGATTACCATTATCTGGGCGGTGATGGGTAAAACCGATATCGTAGCGGTTGCGCAGGGAAAGGTGATACCCAGTGGACACGTCAAGCGCTTGCAGTCTTTGGAAAACGCTCGCGTAAAAGCCATTCATGTGCGCGAAGGGCAGAATGTCCAAAAAGGTGACATCCTGATCGAGTTGGATGATCGACAGGTGCTTGCCGACTTTCAGCGTTTGCAGGGCGAACTGCAAAGTGCATCCGAAAACCTGCACCGATTAAAACTCCTGAGTGATTGGCTAAGATTCACCGAGCAGAGCGCAAAGTTGGAGAATGAGTCTGTTTTACAGCCTGAAGTTGAACTCAGTTCCGAACAGGGGTGGCTGTTGCAACAGGAACGGGCCGAGATTCGAGAGCAGCTGTCCGGCTTTCAAACAGATCAGGCTACTCTGGATGCGGAAGCGGAAATGATCAAGGCTGAAATTACCAAAAGACAACAGGTACTGCCTGTTCTTCGAGAGCGGGTTGAGGCGCTGGATACCTTGCAGCAAAAATCCTATGGTTCGAAATTGCAGTTTCTGGAGCTTAAACAGGAGTTGATCGAAGAGCAGCAGGACCTGGCGGTACAACAGGCAAAGCTCGCCCAGCTCAGGGTAAATCAACAAGGGATAGGTAACCAGCGTAGTCTATATCTGGCGGAAAAACGCAAGCAAACGCAAGTGCAGCTGAATGAAACCCGGCTACAAGTCGAGGTTCTTGAGCAGGAAGCCGCCAAGTCAAAAGACCGGCTGTATCACTTTACGCTCAATGCGCCGATTACAGGTCAGGTACAACAGCTTGCTGTACATACGATCGGTGGTGTTATCACTTCAGCAGAGCCTCTGATGGTGCTGGTACCCAATCAGGACAAACTGGAAGTCGAGGTTATGGTCCAGAACAAAGATATCGGATTTGTGGAAGAGGGGCAGGAAGTCGCGGTCAAGGTCGATACTTTTAACTTTACCAAATACGGATTGTTGAATGGCCGTCTGACATCGGTATCAGAGGATGCTATGCAGGATGAAAATCTCGGTCTGGTGTATTCTGCGCGCGTTCAGTTGGAGCAGGAGGGTCTGACCGTGAATGAACGTTTTCTGCGTCTGTCTCCCGGCATGTCTGTGACGGCCGAGGTCAAGACCGGCACACGCAGACTGATCGAGTTTTTTCTCTCCCCGTTGCTGCGCTATCAGCAGGAAAGTCTGGGGGAGCGATGACCCGGATGTTCGGGAGAACAAGAACCTGCAATACTCATCGCCAGTTTTTGTTAGAGATACCCGTGAGAAGGCGCAACGACAGGCGTCATCAAGCGCAAGCCAGGGGAAGTCACAGTGGAACAAATCAGCGTTATAAATATGATCACAGTGCCGGATGGCATGGATGAGATCGCGATTCAGATACGCGACGAATATGCATCCTACTTTAGCAAGCAGGATGGCTTTTTAAGTTCGACCTTTTACAAGTCAATACATAGAGAGCCCGACAATTCAATGAAGTATATCAACACGGTGGTTTGGGCCTCTTACGCGCACTTTGAGAAGGTGGTTAATGCGGGTTTTGACAATCCGGAGGGTGAAAACGCTGACGGTAAAAAGGTGCTTGGCAAAGGCTTTCCTGAGCCAATAAAAATATCTCCCGGACAGTACATCATCATTGGCGAGACTGGGCCATCCTGAGAACATAAATGTATTTACGAGGTAAATCCGAAGTCCACTGCCAGTGCGCAGCGTTCAACATTCATAATGGCAAGCCAAAGAGCACACATCATCGAAGGAGGGCTTGGACACCAGGTGTTAAACGCGATGTCTCATGAGGAAAACGGTGACGAACGCGCGATTTTTTCAACCAGCTTCGGAACAAAAAAGTAGAGCATACGTCCAAATCTTGTTCTGATGTCCATTACTTCCGTTGGGCGTTTTCGAATGGCTTTGAGCACCCATTCGGCGGCCTGCTCCGCTGACATGCCAGGCAGCTTTTGAAAACTTTGCGTTGCACTGCTCATTTCAGTATGCACCAGGGGGTAATGGATTTGTGTGACGGCGAGTCCGCGATCCTGAAGCTCAATTCGCAATGTGTTCGAAATTTTGTCCAGGGCAATCTTACTGCCATTGTAGGGTCCGAAACGGGCGGCAGGCAGCAGGGTCCCCCAGGTTGAGGAGTTAATGATTTGTCCATGCCCGGACTCGAGTAGCGCTGGCAGAAAATTTCTTATCAGGCGTACCGGGGAAAAATAATTGATCGTCATGCAGCGCTCAAAATCATGGTAGCGATCAAGCGAATCGGTCATGGGCCGCCGTATGGAGCGCCCGGCATTATTGAACAACACATCTATGGCCGGATGATCCTTCAGGATACGTTCTGAGAGACCATCAATTTCGTCGGTATTGGACAAATCCGCGACATAGGCCTGTGCCTGTCCACCACTTGCAATAATGTCATCTGTGACGGCCTGCAGAAGGTTTTCCCTACGCGCGACCAGCAGCACGAATGCGCCCAGTGACGCCAGTTTAAGCGCAGTTGCCTTACCGATACCGCTGGACGCACCAGTGATAATAATTTTTTTGCTGTGGAGTTGTTTCTCGGTGTTCACTGCGGAATAGATCCTTTTGCTTGTTCGTAGCAGCTTGTTTTTGATAGATATTTCCAGTGATTGTAAAGCCTGATGATTAGGATGTCAGAATTATTTCGTTGCTTGCCGGGATGATACAAGGTTGTTCACAAAGCGATGACGGCTGAGCCCCTGGTGATAGACGCTGTTATGTGTCAATCAGTCAAGCGATCGAGGACGCGTGCAAGTTCTGAGATGTCGACCGGTTTTGAGATGAATCCGTTCATGCCAGCTTCCAGACAGGCAGCCCGGTCTTCAGCAAATGCGTTTGCGGTGACGGCAATAATCGGATTGGTATATCCTTTCTGACGCAGAATTCGGGTGGCTTGCAGGCCGTCCATATTCTGCATACGCACATCCATCAGTATGACCTCGGTGTCCGGGTGTTGATCGATGAAATCAATCGCCTGTTGTCCGCTGTTAACGGTGACGCAGGCGCTTACACCCAAAGACTCAAGCAGGGACTTGAGAACAACGCAATTCATTTCAACATCGTCGACAATGAGTATGGTGCGATTCTCTAATTGTCCATTGGAGCCAATTGCGCCGTCGGTATCGATCTGCGCTAAAGCCGCCTCATCATGTTGCGTCTTCAGTGGCAGAGTGGCAGAGATATGTGTGCCAATGCCCGGTTCGCTATCTATATCGATTTGCCCTTCCATGGCTTCAACTATTCTGTTGACGATACTTAGTCCAAGACCTGTACCCCTATGCAAGCGATTGCCTGCATTCCCGGCCTGGACAAAGTCTTCAAATAGTCTGGCCTGATCTGCTTTTTCAATGCCTGTGCCCGTGTCCTCTACAAATAGCTTTAGGCTTTCGTTCTGTTCGGTACTTACACCTAAAACGATTCTGCCTTGTTCTGTAAATTTTGCGGCATTCGAAAGGAAGTTAAGGGTGATTTGCGCAATACGATTGGGGTCGGCATTCACGAAAAGCGGTCCGGTTGGCAGGACGAGCTCAAAAGCGACCTTCGGTGGAATATTTGCGCTATACATGTGGTGCAGCTGTTGCAGTTGTTGAGCCAAATCGTAGGGTCTCGGATGTAATTCCACGCCGACAGAATCAAACTTGCTGATATCCAGGATGTCATTGATGAGAGTAAGAAGGAGATTTGCTGCTAATTGTATATCCACGATACGTTCTTTGGATGAGGGCGGCAGATCGCCTTTGGCAAGCAGGGTGCTGTTGCCAATCACACTATTCAGTGGGGTGCGCAATTCATGGCTCATGGTTGCCAGAAACATGGCTTTGCTCTTGGCAGATTGTTCTGCGGCTTCTTTGGCCCGCACCAGATCCTCAAGTAACTCACGACCTTTGCGCATTTCTGCTGACAAGTCATCTTCCCGTTGTTTGTACAGATTGAACAATCCATAGAAAATGGCTGTGACGACCGTGACAATGATGATCGAGGATGCGAGGGCAATGTTTTCAGCGTTTTCAAGTTGCATGATCGGGGGAGGAAGTAGCCCCATTTTCATCAGTACGAAGTTAAATATGATCGCACCTAAAGAGAGACAGCAAACGATGAAGGTCGCTCTGCCGCCTACAAGTAGAGCTGTAATCAGGGGCGGAAGAATAAAAAACACGGTTGTGGGACCACGCAAGGCCATATTGTTGTAATGCACGTAATAGGCGGCGATCAGGGTCAGAGATATCGTGATTCGGCTGGGCCATTTCAAACATGGCGATAGCTTTATCATACAGACCGGTATGATCAGGGAGGAGATCAAGACTGTCGAAATCAAGCGTCGGGGCGGTAGGCTTTGTTCTGCGACCAGCACGAAGAGCAAAGTTGCAATACCCGCACTGGCGACGCTCAATGTGAAGAACACCAGCGAGCGCGCTCTAACGCGGTCCGCACTGTCAGACAACAGATCTTCGTGAATCAGGCGATCAATGATCACAAGCCAGCCTTGCAGTATTGGATTTGAGTTTCAGTCTTATCAGTATAGACCTGTGTTTGGCAGGTCAATGCACTTTTCAGGTATGGGTTTTGCTCAAGTGACGGGGGCGTTCAGTAGCATGGCTGGTTCAACAGTACTGTCCTGTTGGTCTGATCGGCATGTATACATTCAGCCAGCCATCTGTGGGGCAATGGCGAGTTCGCGCCCGGGTCTCTTTATGCCCCGCTCAATAAACAGACGGGAAACTCGCTCTATCACGTCACTCTGAAAGGCTTTTTCGTAATGAACATCAAGAACATAGGCCTTGGCCCGAATCTGAAGAGCCAGCCTTTCCGCGATGACCACTTCATTGAGCGTCAGGGAAACCGGTTTCTTAAGATAGGCAAAGCGGCTGGTCACGATGACCTCATGGATAAGGGACTGGGCCTGCGAGATATCGGCATCGAGTGCGACGTGAAAGTCACATACCACCATCATGTCCAATGCGCCGGCATTGCCACTGGCCACCACATCCGTAATGAAACGCGCATTGGGGATCGTGACCAGATTATCGTCCAATGTGTTGAGGCGCACCGAACGAAGCCCAATACTGATGATTTCTCCGTAGGTATCGCCAAAATTAACGCGATCACCCACTTGAAATGGCCGGTCAAACAGCAATACCAGGCCGGCGATGACCGAAGCGGCGACATCTTTTAATGCAATACCCATTGCGACTGCGGCGGAGCCGCCCACGGCTAGAAGCATTTCGCGTGGCGGGTTAATGATAACGGCAATCACAAAGTAGGTACCAAATATATACCAGGCAAAAGTGAAAAGTGTCGCCATCTGAAGGATCATAAAACGCTTTGAGGGCAGTTTTTCCATCAGGGTTTCACCGACCTTGCGGATAATCTTGTTGCTGGCCCACAGTCCAGTCACGGCCAGTATCAGCCAAAAGATTTTGCCCAGGTCGAGCAGGTCACCAAAAGCGGCTATGCCTTCAAGTGTCTGATTGTCCATCAGGTAGTCTCTCCGTTAGTGCACAGGATTACATCCATAACAGGTTCTTACGCTGCAAAAAGGATGAGAGCGTTCCGTACCAGTATGAGTCTACTGCATAGCGCCCGTCTTTATGTCGTTCGATGAGGCCCAGATTAAAACCCTGTTTTAATGCATGGCGTACAATTGGCTCTGCAAAATGTGTTGCCAGCATGATTTCCTGAGTCGATAAACGTCTATGAACAACAATGGCCGCAAACACAAAGTACATGTCGTTGTTCATACTTGTGAGTGGTGTCAGTGAGGGTCTCTGCGGCACGCCTATCTCCACGATGCGACCCTTTACCTTCGCGGCGTTCAACCACAGCTCGATCGCTGCCATCGGGTTTCCGCCGCTTTGCTCCCAGAGTATATTGAAGACCCGCGAGTCTGCACTGCGGACGCTCGAGGATTCACTGTTTGAGGCCGCAGACAAAAGCAGCTCGTCATAGCGTAAACGACGTTTAGCGCCTTGATGCCGTGAAAGGATAAGACGCCTGATGTCCTGCGGTGACCAACGTGGCATCCGGTAAATATTGCTGATGCGCTGTTCGCGCGAAAAGACACAACTCAAATACGACCAACTGGGGGCATGCATCACCACCACCCAATAGATATTGTCCAGTTGGGCATTCATGCATTGAAGGAGCGTCTTATAGGCGTCGAACTGCCCAACTTCTGCCAGAAAAAGATTCTGCGCCTCATCAATCACGATCACCTGTTGTTCCAGATCCTGATCGATCTTGACCAGCTCGGACACATCATTGATCTGTTTCTGTTCCAATGCTTCGGCAATGGCATCCAAAACGGCTTGCTGTTGATTGATCTTCGTGTCAAAGCGAATAAAGCGTACTTCGGTTTCTTTCCATAGTTTGGGGAGCTGTTCTACGAACGTCGTTTTTCCGCTTCCTGCTTCACCCACCAGCATCACCAGATTATCTTCCGTTTTGTCCTTGTACCACTGTTGCATGGGTTCAATGATTCTGGAGGGATCGCCGACTTCAAGCACCATGGTTTCGGTTGCCGGGCGCATCATCCAGTCGGTGTAACTTTCATCCGGTTCGGCTTCATCCTCACCAACGTCTTCATCAACCTTGCTCTCAAGTCTGGCGCGCAGCAGTTTCACCGAAAAAGAACGATAGCTGTCAAAAGCCAGCAATTTTTGATTCAGTCCATAGAGAGAATCAATAAAATGCCTTAGCAGAAACTGCACCGGAACGGTCGTGAAGCGCGCCAGACCTGCAAGCCATCCACGTGGAGGGGAGCTGCTTTTTCCGCTTGTTTTCTGAATGAACTTGCTGACCTCTTCCCTGTGGCGAAAAAGTAACCATTGCAAAGCCCACCAGGCGATTACGAGGCTGGCTATGGCAATCAGATAGCGCAAATAGCCTCCTCCTGTCCCGATTCCCAGGATCCAGACACCGCCACAGAAAACGATGGTCCATGCAAATATATGGCAGTCGTGTTCAATCTCGTTCGCGGTGCTTGGCGGGATAAACTCTCCGGTGCGGGAGTAGGTGCGTGACAGCAGCCACTCAAAGATGACCCGGGTAATTCGAAACAGGGCATACAACAAACCGGCCGGTCCGATCCAGGACAGGATACTTTGGCTGGTAGCCAGAGTTGCTGCCAGTTGTGTAATGACCAATACCACGAGCCAGGGCGCATTTGGCTTGATGAACCAGAAAATTCCGGAAGCCATGCGGCTGCTGGAAGTGCTTTCCAGGTGCTGGATGCTACGTTGTTGTAACCGGGCAACGAGGGCGGGCACACCTTCTGCCAGTTTGACCGCCAACAGCAAAACCAAAACAAGCGCGGCCGTCTGGAAGAACCAGTGGGTGACCAGGCCGGGTAAGGTATTCTGGCGTTGACGATACTTAAACTCTCTCACAAATGGGGATGAAAGGTTGTCCCAAAGGTTCTTGGGTGAAGTCAGAACCTCGACCAGAAGGGCATCGGCAAACGCAGCGGGTGATCCGATGGCCGAAAAAAAGTGGCCCCAGCCTGCCATCCATACCGCTTGATTTCTCCATTTGTTGCCGCTTAGCAAGAGCTCGCTTTGCGCCTGTTCCAGCGAGAGTTTCCAATCTGTCGCGGAGTCTGGCCATTGAAGCTCAAGTTGCGGCCATTGTGTTGCGCGATAAACGGGTTTAAGGGTTTGACTGTCCAGCCATGCCTGATTGGTCTGCATGATATCCATGGGCGTTTGCAACAGTAAGGGCAGCCATTGCACAAGCGTGCTTTGATATTCCTGAGTCCAAAGCGTCAGAGCACTGATTTGTGTGGTGAGATTGGCGGCATCTACATCGGCAACTAAAGCGCTGGCGCTCTCGACGTCACGCATGACCTGCTGGACGGATTGCCAGGCTTTGAACATCCTGTACATGGCGGTCAGGCTTGCTGGCGGTAGCTGGATCAGTTTTAGCTTGGCTTCAATGATGCCAATTTGTGCTTTTAGACGCTGACGCTGCTTAGATTTCCAGAGCTGTACAAGTGCATCACATTCCGCATCGTTGGTGCCGGAGGCAAGCGCTTTTATCTGGGTCTTGAGCTGTGCCTGTTGCGTACGCAGAATCGCAAGCGATTCCTCGATACTCAGTTCTAGTTCTATGGGCGCCAGCACGCGACTGAGCGTCGAAGTATCGTTGGGTAGCTGGCCACGAAAAAATATTCTGAAATCCTGTTCAGCTTTGCTCAGGTCTTCTAGATCAGATTGCCACTGCGCGTTCTGTCGGGCCATGGCATCACAACTCAGGTCCGTAGCGGCAGAAGCGGACCAAGGCAATAAGCACAAGCAGACAAAAACAAGTAACAGGGAGCGTAAAGCGTGGTTGGTTGGCATGAAAATCCTTGTTGTTATTCAGGTCTTGCCATGGCTGACCGGTTGCCGAAGTGGACGGGTTGATCGAATGTAAGGCAGCTGAACTTTCAGGTCAACGAAAAAGCGAAACATGATCCCGGCAAACCGGAAGCGCTAAATGGCGCTAAAGGTTGTCGGGCTATCAAACCGTTTCGGACCATTGTGTTGTGAGTGCGATGACAAAGAACCGGGAATTCCCAAATAGTTGGTACAGGTTTCCTGAGTTGGCCTTCTAAGGGTTTAAGGATCAGGAACGCACTTGTTGTGTTGCTGAATCTCAAACAGAACCAAAAAACGGGGAAACGCATGAACAGAATAATCTGGAATCTTTCAATCGGTCTGATGGCATCACTGACGATCCCAATGTTTGCGATGGCAGAGCAAACACATCATCAATTTGGTATTTCCAGCTATATGCTGTCACTTGATGGCGGCTCCGTGACAGATGGCAGCAATACACTGGATCTGACCACGGATGCCTCCGGTCTGGCCGCGTTTTACACAGCGACTTTCAATCAGCATATTGGCATGAAAGCGACGCTTTATTGGCTGAATGTGGATTCAATATCCGATATTAGCGTTTCCGAAGGCGACGTGAATGGTTTCGAAGGGCAGTTGCTGTTAGGTGCAAATCTGAACCAACCCGGATTCAAAGTTTATGTCGCACCCGGTCTTTATTCAGAGGACGTCAGTTTTGGGAACGCCTCGTCGAGTTTTGAGGGGTATCAGCTGGGTGCGGGTGCCGGGTATAACTGGTCGGCCCTGTCATTGGACTTATGGTTGAATTGGCGGGACAGTTCGGAATACGAAGATCTGCTCAGAGAGTTTGCACCAGCGTCGATCGAGGGAGACATTGAAGTGACCGCGATTTCAGCCGGACTTGGCCTGTCAGTAAGGTTCTAACGGGTCCCAGGACAACTGATAAAACGCATCCAATCAATCGTTGTTTTAGGACCGTGTCGGCGATGGGTGCTTACTGTTGGCTAACGATATTGCGTTTTTCATGCACGTATCCTTCCGGGGACAGGGACCAGTAACTGATCATCTGAGCCAGCAGATACCCGTGGTCCGGAACCTCATAGCCTTCATATTGTTGGCTCAGCTGGTTTCTCAAATGCCAGGACAGCAGATCGAGCATGATTTTGTGATCACTATTGAGGCTGCGGTTGTTGCCATTGAGCTCCATAGTGAAGTGGGCAATGTTAATATTCGCGACAAGTTCAAAGTCCTCAGCTTCCTGTTGTTTCAGAATCAAGCTAAGTTTGACTTCGTTATTGGGCATCAGGTGGCTATTGAACGTTATCTGTCCGATTTCGGATCGCGCTCTACCATTAATCAGGTGGTAGTCCGATTGATCGAGTCCCAGCTCGAATCCAATTTCACTGCCGGGAAGTTCATCGAATATTTCATCTGATGTTTCAGCAGTCATCATTGGACCAGCCGTTTCGGCTTCCTGGACAGTATTCTGCGTGTTTTGGCGCCGTTCCGTTGCGTTATGCAGCTCAGGTTGAATCGGGGTCTTTCGCTGAATGCTTTCCGGGGAATCCTGCGCGTCACCGAATGTACTGTGTCCTGTCGACAGTGTTGATTTGGTTTTCGTGAGAGGTAATGCAGGAGAGTTGGCGACATGCACGGGTAAATCGGGGCTTACCGTTTCAACCGAATTGTTAGAACTAACCTGGATCAGCAAAGCGCTTGCTGCGGCCAGTACCAATAGGATTATACTGAGGTAACGCTGTCCCGTAGTCATGCTTTGTGCCTTTTTGACGTAAAGAGAAAACTGCGTCAATACGCTTGAAAGAAAGTGTTCGAATTAAAAGCGGGGCTCGCTTACTTGCAGCTGCGCGAGACCCGCAGTCACGTTGTTAACCGCGACAGCCTCTCCAGACACCGAAGGCATAATCGTCGGCTGCATGTCTGAACTCGTCACCACAATTAGGGTCGCTCGCAAGTCCATTCTTGCCGTCCTGATCGACGATGCAAATGTCATGGTCCAGGCAGTCTTTAGCCCATGCACTGGGAGCTCCCCAACCACAGCCACCGCCACAGCGGCCCATGCATTTTCCGCCTTTATAGGAATTGCCAACTTTGATATTGGTGTTGATCACCTGCCCATTCGAACCTTTGTCATAGGTTGCTGTGACAGTGCTGCCTTTACTGATGCAAGTGATGCCTTCTGCGCGTTCGCCCGCTTGGCTGAGTGCGGTAAAGCATGCGAGAACGAAGGCTGCGACTAGTAATAGAGATTGTTTCATCTTGAATTGCTCCTTAGATTTTTATATTTGTTTTTGACCCGGATGGGAATGTGCCAGGCGCATCCTTGAGCGAACAGCTTCCGGTACTTCGGGTGAGAGAACTTCTTAGACCTGAATCAGGAGAACCCAAACCCACTTTCTGGCACGTGATCACTTTAAAGATGTGCGTCACCGGAAGGCGAGGCGATTCAGGTTTTGTATGGCCAAATTAGGTCAAAGTCACCAGGGAAACCGCTTGTTACCTCAATTAGAGAGGTTATCGCCGCCCCAAAAACCGCAGGGTTGCCCGGGAATTTGCCTTGAAACAAAGTTTTTCCTATAAAAAACGATCAGCCTCCGCTTGTGTACTAAACTAGGGACTACCCATTTAACATGTTCGAAGCGTTGTTGTCGTTGTGGACCATTTCAAGGAACAGGAATATGCAAGTTGCAGAGATACCGGATAACGAACAGGAGAGGCTGGAGGAACTGCTCAAGTATGAACTTCTGGATACCGAAGACGAGCAGGCGCTGGATGAATTGACTCAGCTGGCAAGCGATATCTGCGGCGTTCCTATCTCGCTTATAAGTCTGGTTGACGAGAAACGGCAATGGTTTAAGTCCAGGGTTGGTCTGGATGCAAAGGAAACGTCCAGGGATGTCGCTTTCTGCTCACATGCGATCCTTGAGGACCACATTTTTGAAGTTAAAAACGCCTTGGAGGATAGTCGCTTCGCAGACAACCCCCTAGTGACGGAAGGCCCCAATATCCGGTTCTATGCCGGGGCACCGCTGGTGACGAGGGAAGGCTTGTCATTGGGAACCCTGTGCGTGATCGACCGTGAACCCAAAGAATTGGATGCACGGCAGCGGAAGGCACTTGAAACGCTTTCGAAGCAAGTGGTTCGGCAATTGGAATTACGCTTGCAGTACCGTCGGCTTAAACGGATGAATGAAGAACGGGAAAAGTTTTACGCTATATTGGCTCATGATCTGCGCTCACCTTTCACTGGCATTTTGGGTTTTTCCCGTATATTGAAAGAGTCGGCACCAAGTTTGGGACCAGACAAAATTGTAGAGCTTTCCGATCAGATCCTGAATTCTTCACTGACACTGTTTCAGCTGCTGGATGAAATCCTGCAATGGTCGCAGAATCGGCTTGGAGTCATGGACTGTGAAATAGAGACTCACAATTTGAGTGAGCTTCTTAAGAGCAGCATGGAATTGCTTGATGAAGCCTTAAATCTAAAAAGTATCCGCCTGCATGATTCATTGCATCCGGCATTGGACGTCAAGGTGGATGCCACGCTCACCAAGACAGTATTTCGCAATGTGTTGGCCAATGCCATTAAGTACTCTCCCAAGGGCTCAGAGATTACGATCAGAAGCAGACAGCAATATGGAGCTGTCATTGTGCGCATAGAGGACTCGGGGCCGGGGATCTCTGAAGACCTGAGATCAAGCCTGTTCAAATCAAGCGTCAAGAGTGGCGTTGGTTCAGAAGGTGAACTGGGCAGTGGTTTGGGGCTGAGTCTTTGTTATGACTTTATGGCCATGCAGAATGGAAAAATCAGGCTGGATGAGAGCTACACTAAAGGAACGGCAGTAGAATTGGTGTTGCCAGCCTGTTAACAATCGCTTCAATTTACATCTGTAGCGGAGCGTTAATACTCATTCGAGTGTTTATAGCTTTCTTACCTTGAATTTTCGGCCCTTGATCTTGCCATTAATGAGCCGCCCAAGGGCCTTGTCTGCATGCTCTCGGTCGAGCGAAACGTAAGCGCTGAAATCGCTAATGTCTATCTTGCCGACGGCAGTTCCAGGAATGCCCGCATCTCCGGTAAGCGCGCCAAGAATGTCTCCAGGCCTGACTTTGTCCTTGCGTCCGCCTGCTATTTTCAGGGTTTGACAAGCGGGTAGCATACAAAAACCGGCATTCGCCTTCAGCGTATCTGCCTGATCCAGATTGGCAGGGAGATCATGTTCTTCAAATATTCTTTCAAGTTTGTATTGTTCTTTCTCTTCCAACAGGCTGACTGACAGACCCGACATTCCAGCGCGTCCCGTGCGTCCGATCCGATGAGTGTAGACTTCGGCATCGCGCGGCAATTCCATGTTGATGACCGCTGGTAGCGCCTCGATGTCCAGCCCCCTTGCTGCAACATCTGTAGCCACCAGAATTGAGCAGCTTTGATGCTTGAAGCGTATCAACACCTCGTCCCGCTCTCGCTGTTCAAGATCTCCATGCAGGGCCAGGGCATTAAAACGACGTTGGTCAAGAAACTCGGCAACATCCGCCGTCATTTGCCTGGTATTACAGAAAACGATCGCTCTGGATACCTGAATGTGTTGCAACACCCGGATCAAATCTTCCATACGCGAAGATTTGTGTGTCAGATAAAAAGATTGTTGAATGCGGGTTTGTTCAGGCTCTGATTCAATTTTGATAAATTGAGGAGTGTGCTGAAACCTACTGCTCAGAGCGCGGATATTGTCCGGATAAGTCGCGGAAAATAGCAATGTCTGTCGTTTTTTCGGCATTTCTCCGATAATGCTTTCCATATCCTCCATAAAACCCATGTCAAGCATACGATCGGCTTCATCCAGTACGAGATTTTCAGCATGGCTCAGGTCCAGCGTGCGTTTGCGAAGATGGTCTTTGATACGACCCGGTGTACCAACAACAATGTGCGCGCCGAACTCCAGAGAGCCGATCTGCGGTCCGATAGATACACCCCCGCACAATGTCACGACTTTGATATTCTCCATATGTCGAGCCAGGCGCCGTAGTTCGCTGGCGACCTGAGTGCTGAGTTCACGTGTCGGACAAAGCACCAGCGCTTGGGTTTGGCCCCGCCTGTTGCGTCGGTTTGTGTGGTTCAGGCTGAGTAAGAGGGGGATTCCAAAGGCGGCGGTTTTGCCGCTTCCGGTCTTGGCCTGTGCGATGAGATCCTGCCCTTGCAAAGCCGGGGGCAAAGCCTGTTCCTGAATGGGTGTCATTGTCTGATAGTTAAGGCTCTCCAGATTACTTAACATGGCATCCGGCAGGGGCAAGAATGAAAAAGGTTTCGTGGTCACAGGCATCTCAGGGTCAAAAAAGGGCGCTAGGATAGCATGCGTTGCATCAATTCTGTTGGCAATTAACATGCTTTTACCTCGCCGGGCGTTTGGCGGGGCCGAGAGGATATCAGGCGGTGCCGAAGGCGGCAATCAAGGCTATAGATCGTCGGGGCTGTCGCGCCCCGGTCCAAGTGTCTATAGGCGCTGCTAACGTTGTGTCAGTCTAGGTGTTGCGACGTGATGATCGAAATAGGAAATAACCGGAGTTTCGGTTGCTTTAAGATCCAATGCCAGGGTAAGGATCTCCACATCCCCGGGCTGTTTGCCCAATTGGGGCGATTGGCGTAAAGCCTGTTTCCATTGATGGACCAAATCGGCTGACTGGCCTTTCAGGGACAGGGCAATGGCGGATTTCGGTATTTGCTGGTTACGGTAGGCTTGAGGGACATGTACCAACCAGGGGCCGTCTTCAGCCAATAGTCCGAAGGTTTCTAGTAAGGCTAGTTCCCGTCGGCTATCCACTGTGGTCGTCAGCCTGCTGCAGGTGGACCATTTGTAGCGTGCGGACGCACGGGCATAATCCTGTGAGGCGCCAACCACCATGTAGGTGACGGGTGTTTGCGGGTCACTTGCAATGGTGGGTGAGTCATAAAGTTTTGCCTCGCTGAACAATGCCTGGCAACTTTGTCGAGCGGGTGAGGTATCGGTCTTCAAACTGTCCCCCAGCAACAAATAGCCATAGCCCTGTGTGCGCCAATCTGGTTGTTGATGCGGAGCGAGCAGTTGCACATCGGCACTGAATTTTGCTGCGTCAGGCGGTGTTGAACTGTCGATCTGAACGGTTCTAATGTTTTGCTGTGAGCAGGCGCTCAGTAGAGAAAGCAGGCAAATAGTGCTGAGGGTATAAACAGCGCGGGTCACGAGTTGGTGTAAATGCTTCATAGATGTTGCCTCCCATTTTTCAAGGCTATATGTCTCGCTTACGACGAGGCAAACTCTTGGTTTCCGACCTGGGAGGGAATACAAAGGAAAACGATGCCTCTACTTTAACCCTAGACTACTTCAGAAAATACGTTAGTTAAGATTTGTAACTCGCTGTTTTTGAAGCCATGTTTACTTCTTACGACTAAATGACAGGAGAAAGGGGCCTGCGATACTGCAGTCGTGCCGTGTGTCCAATTTGCTGTTAAGCCCGTGCTAAAAGGCCTCACGAGGCCATTGATCGTTTAGCTGCAGTATCTATGTGACTGGTTTCACGCGAATGTAAAACACCAGTTCACATTTCTTAGCAATAATAGTGAGGAAGATCACATTTGCCTGGCATAGAATCTTTCGTACTACCAATAACTACTCAAATCACAATAACGAATATTAATCTCTAAGCCATTCCGTATCAGGCGCTCAAACCCTGATAGCGAAACGGGCTTTGGACAACTGTTGTGAGGTATGTGATGCGAGTCTTCAAGTTGCTTGTTCTCTGCGCCGTGGCGCTGCAAACGGTTTCAATCCATGCTGCTGTAACATCCACTTCGCTTTATGTGCTTGAGGCGAGCGCAGATGCGACACTGGATGCACAGAACAACGATTGGAGATATGGTCAGGACAGTGCTTTGCTGGTGGGTAGAGCAGAAGGCGCAAAGCGTGCAGTTGTTAATTTTGCCCTGGGCAAATTTTTCGTCCTGGAGCCACAGCACATCCTTTCGGCAGAGCTTATCTTTACTCCTGACTCGAAAAGCCTTTCCCTGACGCATTATCGACATTTCTCTTTGCATTCACTGATCACACCATGGGACGAGTCCGGTGTTTCCTGGAATTGTGTGGATAAGCCATGCAACATGGCCTGGAACGGTGGCGATTTCGAAATGTCCGCGATCGACCATGCAAAGATGGAAAAAGCCGGCGAGCATCACCTCGTTTTTGATGTTGCAGAAGCGCTTCGTGAGGCCGTTTCGCTTGATTCGTTCTCAGGCTGGCTTTTGAAGGACAAAAGGGAGTGGTCCGGGTTTAAACTCGCTAAAGACCTTCGCTTGCATTCAAGAGAGAGTGCTTATCCCCCCAGATTAATTGTTCGCTTAAGCGATGATGCCCCCGACATTGAAGCGCCTGCGCTTGAATTTCTGCATCCAGGAGAAAGCTTTTTAGTGGGGCAGGGGCAGGAAGAAATTCGTGTACGGGTCGAAGATGACCGGCAACTGGTTGAAGATCAGTTTCTATTGTTAGTCGATGGTGAAGATCATTCTTCTCGCTGTGAATTTTCGGGAAATGAAGCGCTATGCCAGGTAGCGTTATTGGGCGGTTTACACGAACTTCAGGCCGGTTACATTGATCTTGCGGGTCATAGCGATGTTCAGATTCTGGATTTCTTTTATATGAATCGCCTGGAGGGTTCTGCCTTCAAAGTTGCGCAATGGCATTCAGGTGTAGGAAGTCCGTTTATATCTCTCGGGTATCCCGGAGATCTTTACCTTGAAGTGATTTCGGGTGATGTTTATCAACGTGATGAGGGTGCCTGGTCCCTGATTTCGAATTTACGTGGACCGGCTGGCGCTTCAGGATTGGACGGTCCCAAGGGGGAAAAGGGCGCTAAAGGTGATAAGGGGGACAAAGGTGACAAGGGAGACAAGGGAGAAACTGGGGAAGTCGGAGCACGGGGGCCTCAGGGCGAAAAAGGAGATTCCCTGATCACAGCACTAAATTGTAGTCATGACCAGATCATACGCTTTGATGGCAATGCGTGGGTCTGTGCTGATGCACCGTTAAATCCACTCGCTGGCCTGAATTGTAATGATGGTGATAGCCTTATTTTTAATCAGGGCAGTTGGACCTGTGCGCAGCCCGAAACTGGTAGTGACCAGAATAATCCTGATGAAAATGAGCAGGGTGAGCCGCCGTCTGAGCCCGAGGACACTTTGTTGAGGCTCGCGGTGCCTTTGGACAAACTGGCGATTACAGCCAGTCATAGTTTTGCGCCGGATCACCCCGCTGCGGCGTTCGATGGCGTAGGTTATGCGAAAGAAGGTGACGCTAATCCGTCTTATGGCACGGGTTTGGGCTTGATCGGAAATCAGGTTAATCGTGGATTCTGGTTAAGTGGCTGGTTCTGTGAGCAGGCTGTAACCGATCAATGGCTCGATGTGCATTTTGATAACCCGGTACTTCTGGCGGGTCTGGTGGTTCATATTCCTCCGGGCTATGCCCAATATGGGGTCAAAAACCTGGCGATAGAGCTTTCCCAAGATCATGGTGAAACTTATCAGCAATTTGAAACCTGGCAGGGCCAGCAGGGTGATGTTCCGGAGTTGATGTTTTCCGAAACGACACCTGCCATCACGAATCTGCGACTCAGGATGGACGGATTCAAAACAGAGCATTGTGCGATCAATATCGATGAGGTTGTGCTGTATGGGAAAGAAGTGATTTAGGTTTATTGGAAACCATATTGGGACGTACCCGTATAATCACATTCAGAGCACGCGAGGCGTGACCAGATCGGCTCGCCGGTATTACGTTGACAGCTCCTGTATGGAAATCTGCCCCCGTCCCTGTTTTTTGGCGCGATAGCAGGCTTGGTCTGCCACTTTGAATAATTGCTCAAAGGGTGGCAATGTGTTTTGACTGTATGCGATTCCGATGCTGGCACCTAAAGTGGCTGCGGGGTGGTCGTCCTGCTCGAAATGATTGATTGTTGTTTGAATCTTGTCGGCGACTGCCAGAACATCTTCCAGCTCATCGCTTTGAATCAGAATCATAAATTCATCACCTCCGAAGCGAGAGGCCAGGTCGGACTTTCGTATCGAGGCGCGAATAATGTCACTTACCTTAAGTAGCGCCTGGTCACCGGCGTCATGGCCAAAATTGTCATTGACCTGTTTAAAGTGGTCCAGATCGATAAACAACAAGGCGGTCACTGGAGGCCGGTCGCTACTTCGATGGTTGCGGGCGGCCAATTCGCCATACTTGTTGCGGAACTCTTCGCGATTCAGCAGAGGGACCAGACTGTCGTGTGTGGCCCGGTAATTCAGCGAATGACTCATATTGATATTATCCAGCATGGTGTCCCGGGTTTGACGCGCAGCCCGATACATCACGACGGCGAGCAGCAAGACCATAATGGCTACGGCGTTGTGAACATCAGTACTTTCGAGCAAGGATCGAAAGATCAGGGGAATAGCGCTCGGGATCAGAAACAGGCGATAGGTGACAAGATCCACGCCGTGAGTACCCACGGCGGCGGCACAGGAACCGCCCACCAAAAAGATCACAAGTGCCTGATACAGATAGTGTTCCGGACTGAAGAAAAATACGCATAACACACCAAAATGACTGCCGGACAGCAAGGTTAGAAAACGGTAGATATCCAGCCATTTCTGACTGCTGAAATTTGTGTTGCCTTTGCGATAGACAATCAGCAGTGATAAGCGAACGAGGTTGATGACAAAGCCGATCGCACACCAGATTTTGATGTTCGGCCCGGGGTATGCATCCAGAAGAAGATAAGTGACCAGCGAAATGTTTATCAGATTGCCAAAGATGGCGCCCAATGCATTACTGAAGAGAACGGCAACAACCTGGGATTGCTGCCATTCCGTTTTTTCATTTTCGAAATGGTGGTGGTCGGTAGACGAATGTTGCACTTGGCAGCTAACTCACGGGCGCTTGTTTTTGTTTAATAAAATTAGCTAGTGAGTATAGCAGTGCATTTCGATTTAACGACCCAGAACCTCACGGGCGATCACTTCCTTCATGATTTCTGATGTTCCGGCATAGATTTTCTGGACCCGTGAATCAACAAAGGCCCGGGCGATCGGGTATTCCACCATGTAGCCATAACCACCAAACAGTTGCAGGCACTCGTCAGCAACCTTGCATTGCATTTCGGTGGAAGCCAGTTTGACCATGGCGGCATCCGTTACCGTCATTTCGCCATGCTCAAATTTTGCCATGCACTTTTCAAAGTAGGCTCGATTGATTTCCAGTTCCGTTTTCAGTTCTGCCAGTTTAAAGCGTGTGTTCTGGAATTGGCCAATTCGCTGGCCAAAAGCCTGACGTTCGTTGACATAGCTAATGGTCCAGTCGATACAGGCTTCGGCTGCTGCGATGGCACTGGTCGCAATGGCAAGGCGCTCACGAGGCAGCTCCTGCATCAGGTAAACAAAACCCTTGTTTTCTTCACCCAGCAGGGCATCAGCCGGAACGCGCAGATCTTCGAAGAAAAGCTCGGCGGTATCGCCGGCGTGCTGTCCGATCTTTTTCAGTTGTTTGCCGCGCTGAAAGCCGGGCAGCGTGGTATCGACCATAAACAGGGAAATGCCCTTGCCTGCGGCGGACGGATCGGTTTTAGCGCAAACCACGACCATATCAGCGTTACCGCCATTAGTGATGAATGTCTTGGAGCCATTAATAATATAACTGTCGCCATCACGAATGGCTGTGGTGCGCATGCCCTGCAGGTCGCTTCCTGCAGCAGGTTCAGTCATGCCGATGGCGGTCAAAACCTCACCGCTGGCCATACGTGGCAGCCAATGTTGCTTCTGCGCTTCTGTGCCCATGTGGAGGATATACTGGGCGACAATATCTGAATGAATGGCGACAGCCCCGGAAAGCCCGAGGTAGCCCATCCTTGAAAGCTCTTCCAGTACGATTTGGGAAAAACTGAATGGTACGCCACTGCCGCCATATTCTACTGGCAGATCGACGCACAGCAGACCGGCGTTACCGAGCGTGTTCCAAATAGACCTAGGCAGACAAGCCTGCTCTTCCCATTGTTCGTGATGCGCGGCAACTTCCTGTTCCAGGATTTTACGCGCCATGTCCTTGAATATCAGAAACTCTTCGTTGTGCTCTGGATTGTTCATATCGTTTGTTTCGCTCCGGGTGCAGTGTTGACGGGAGGCATTGGATCCATTGGATGTTGAGTTATTCAGACCGTAGGTCATCGGATAAGTCTAACCGAAACTACGCGTATTGGTGCAGCCGTGATTGGGCGATGGTCTTTGCAGTGAGATCGGTCAGGGACGCACCATGACGGCCCTGACCAATTTGTTTAGCTGTGCATTCTAAAGTTGCTGCTCTCCCGGCGTGTAAAACCGCGTGGAATGAAACCCGCGAAGAATTTCGAGAATGTTGAATCGCAGCGGTTGCGCATCATTGCTTAACCAGTTTGGCAGCATGGGTACAAGATAGAATTCGTTCCCCGGCACAGCGCTGGTGCCCCCTGGCCAGACGCTTTTGGCTTTCAGGTTGAAGGGGCGCCCCTCTACGACCATACGGTTGGTGGCACCGCTGCCATACATGAAGTCGTTGACGGAATCCGCACGTGCGCTGTGGGACGAAGCATCCACTACGCCGAAACCACCATCGGTTGGTATGCCGGGCAGTGAGGGTAGAGGTTGCGGAAATGCACCAAAGGCATTGGGTACACTGAAGGGTTCGCCGAGCGGTGAGTCAAATACGATGCGGTGCAGGCAGCCCCAGCGAGCGTCGGCTGCATCACCCGTGCATTCAGAGAACGCCGTCGCAAATTCGGCGCTTTCAAAGCGGTCCAGAGCGCTTGATAAGGCTTGTAACATCGACGCATCAACATCAGCTTGTTGGGACTGGGCGCCGGCATTAAAAAAATCCACGCCGGATGCCGATTGACCATTGTTGTCGATCAGGTTTTTCAGTGCGGTGACCGATTGGGCTGATCCGGGTGAGAAGTCGCCCAGGCCCATCGCAGCGAGGGTGGCGTCTATCGTGCCTTTGATCATCTGGGTTCGCCACATGCTGTAAATCGCGGTTGCACGACTGGCCAGTATTTCTTCCGCATCAAGGCTAAGGGCAGGGTTGCCATCTCTGTCTTCCGAATCAAAACCCTGGGGGATTCCGGATTTGGCCTGATAATCCAGTGCACTCCAGGCTTGCAGCTTTTCAATCGCGGCTTCCAGACGCGCATCCTGGCCTGCCTGTGCCAGCGCCGGATCAGCATTTTGCGCCTTGCTGTTCTGATAGGCGGCAACAATCAGGGGTGCAAAATATTCGGCATCCAGCAATCCGACATCGGCTTGCAGCGCCTGCATTTCCTTCATGGAAATTTTCTTGTCGCCTGTATTCAGCAAACGCTCGATGCCTTGAGTAATACGACCGGCTCTAAAACCCTGAGCGTAGCCGGGATTGAGATAATAGACACCGCCACTGGCGCGAAACTGGTTGAGAGGATCATTGTCCAGTGTCGTACCGGCCGGATCGTTGTTTGCGTTGACAAAATAGCCATTGGCCGGGTTCACAACCTGCGGCATTTCGTCTGGAGCATAGATCTCGTAGGGCAGGGTCTGGTTTGGATATTGATTAATGGCCGGTAGCCATTGGTGCCAATCCAGATCGCCTTGTCTGATGAAATAGGGCGGCACCCCGCCAGCCGCTGTGCCGAGCAGTTCGAGATCCTTTCGTACCGGCATCTCCGCGCTGGCAAAATAGGCAATGTTGCCCTTGCGATCGACGAAGCTCCAGTTCTGGGAACCAAAATCAAAATAGCTCAGTCCATGTTTGAACTCTTTCATGTCCCGAGCCTTGTTCCAGGTATAGATCGCTTCAAGTTCGCGGGTGGCAGAGAAACCGGTATATTGTACCGTAATGGCAGTCATCGCCTGTTGGTCAAAATCCAGAATCACCCCGTTATTACGCGCCGGGACTGTGAGGGTAGCCGCGGGAATCGCCGGATTGGCCGGGACCGGAACAATCACGCCATCCGGTTGTCCGTCACCCGTGATGTCGGCGTTTACAAGGTATTGCTCGGGAACCGGGATAACCTTGCCAAGCTCCCCGCCGGGAAGTTGAATGCTGAGTCCGCTTGGGGATGTCGCATCCGGAACCACGGTATCAAAAAATACGTCAGTGACGTCCATGGGGTTTGTGGTCGGCCCCCAGGCGATATGCCTGTTTTTCCCGACGATGACAAAAGGGGTGCCGGCAAAGCCGCTGCCCATCACATTGTATCCGGGAGAACGAATATGCATGGGATAAAAAGTGCTGGGGTGATCCAGTGACAAGTGCGGATCATTGGCGATAATCGGAAAACCGCTTTTGGTCAGGGTGCCGGAAACTCCCCACTCGTTCGAACCCAGCGCTGTGCGTTCCTGTGCAACAAATTTTTTCAACAAAGGAACAGATTCGATCCGTTCCAGATAGCGTTGCGCATGTTTGGAGACGGCTTCTGACTGTTTTTTATTCAGTGCAATGACCTGCCCAAAGGGGCTGGATTTAAGCGGTGTACTGCCTCCGCTGTCCGGCACAGTAGAGGCCGGGTTGAAAGGCGCACTGCGAAACAGATCCTCAAAATAAAGCGCTTGCCCTGCCTGAGGGCCCAATGCGGTCATAAAGGCTTGCAGGTTAAAGGTATTGTCAATATCGTCGAGATCGAATGACAGGCCGAAGGCAATCAGTTTGCCGATGGTCACGCTATCCAACGGGGACCACGGTGCAACCGTTGTCAGTCCAAGCGCCTGATACTCCGGCGGCAGGGGGTTCCCCTGGCTCAGATAGGCATTGACGCCCTTGGCGTATGCTTCAAGCGCCTCCAGTGCACCTTGCGCGGTTGCATCCCCTGTACTGGCGGCAGACTCTATGGCTGCCAGACTGCGTTCCGCCGAACGGCGCAGACCAATCGTGCGCAACTCCACATCGCTTGAAATGGCGCCTTCGCCAAGTAGTTCAGCCAGCGTGCCACTCGGCTGACGGCGATTGACATCCATCTGAAACAGGCGGTCTTCTGCATGCGTCCAGCCTTGCAGAAAGAACATGTCATGTTCGTTTAGGGCTGCGACATGCGCGATACCGTCTACATCCCGGGTAACATTGGCGGGTGCCGTGAGTCCGTCAACCTGAGTTGCAGTCGCTTGTGCTGTTGCATTCAGGCCAAATAGGGTGGTCGCAATGATGAGACTGCGAAAGGGGAGCTTTAATTTAGGCATGCGTCTGCGTCCTGTTTTATAGTTTTTGATTGAACGACACTGCTTCGGATTGTTCGGTCCGGTTGTCCACTTTCCAAGCCTAACCGATTAAAGCGGCATAATAAATGAACTGGTCTTCAAAATAATAAATGAATGCAGGTTCACTTTGACGTTGGTCATTTTGGCTTTCTTGTGGTTTTGTTTGTTCGCCTTCATTTAAAGCCAGCGTTACGCCTGTTCGGGCGCGAAATCTGTTATCGATATGTGCCTCAATTGGCTGCAACTATTGTGTCACCCGGCATGGGTAGAGAACCACGCCGAGATATCCAGTTTCAGGCATTATGCCGTTTCGGTTGCCCATTGACGGGATATAGGCGAAAATACCGCGCCTTTTTAAACCAGTCTGGGAGAACCCTTTCAATGCCATCTCGTCGCCAACTAGCGAATGCAATCCGAGCACTCAGTATGGACGCCGTCCAGAAAGCCAAATCCGGCCACCCGGGTGCGCCCATGGGTATGGCGGATATCGCAGAAGTGTTATGGAATGACTACCTACGGCACAACCCAAATAATCCTGACTGGGCGAATCGTGACCGCTTTGTATTATCCAATGGCCACGGTTCAATGTTGATTTATTCCCTGCTGCATTTGTCCGGCTATGATCTTCCTTTGGACGAACTCAAAAACTTCAGGCAGTTGCATTCGAAGACGCCCGGGCACCCGGAATATGGCTACGCGCCCGGTATTGAAACGACGACGGGCCCTCTGGGCCAGGGTATTGCGAATGCAGTCGGGATGGCCATTGCCGAGAAAGCACTGGCTGCACAATTCAATCGTGATGGCCACAATGTTGTGGATCACTATACCTATGCCTTTACAGGCGATGGCTGTCTGATGGAAGGGATTTCACACGAAGTCTGTTCTTTTGCCGGGACACAGGGCCTGGGCAAACTCATCGTATTTTATGATGACAACGGCATTTCAATCGATGGCGAAGTAGAAGGCTGGTTCACTGACAATACGCCACAACGATTTGAAGCCTACGGCTGGCAAGTCATTCCTGAAGTGAACGGTCACGATGCGGATGCCATTATCGCAGCAGTTGAAGCCGCCCGCGCCAATACAAGCCAGCCTACGCTGATCTGTTGCAAAACCCTGATCGGTTTTGGTTCACCCAACAAAGAAGGCAAGGAAGATTGCCATGGTGCGCCACTGGGTGATGACGAGATCGTACTGACGCGTGAAAAACTGGGTTGGGAGCACGAAGCTTTCGTGATTCCGGAAGAGATATCCGCGCAATGGAATGCTCGCGAACGCGGTCAACAATGCGAGTCCCAATGGAATGAGACGTTTGCATCCTACCGTGCAGCCTATCCTGAACTCGCTTCTGAACTCGAGCGACGTATGCGTGGTGACTTGCCTGAAAATTTCGCCAGCGAAGCGCAAGCCTATATCAATCGTTGTCAGCAGGAAGGCAATACCGTGGCAAGCCGCAAGGCCTCACAGAACACACTGAATGCCTTTGGCCCGATGCTGCCCGAATTTATGGGCGGCTCCGCTGATTTGGCCCCTTCAAACCTGACAATCTGGTCCGGTTCCAAGGCCCTGACGCAAGAAGATGCCAACGGAAATTACATTCATTATGGAGTACGTGAATTCGGCATGACCGCCATCATGAATGGCATTGCACTACATGGTGGTTTCATCCCTTATGGCGCAACCTTTCTGATCTTTATGGAATATGCACGTAACGCCGTGCGTATGTCAGCCTTGATGAAACAGCGCGTGATTCACGTTTATACCCACGATTCCATTGGTCTTGGGGAAGATGGGCCGACCCACCAGCCAGTCGAGCAAATGGCCAGCCTGAGAACCACTCCCAATATGAGTCTCTGGCGTCCCTGTGATGCCGTCGAATCGGCTGTCGCCTGGAAATGCGCACTGGAACGGAAAGACGGTCCTAGCGCATTGGTATTTTCACGTCAGGGACTTCCGCATCAGGAGCGTTCTGAAGCACAGGTTGCCGATATCGAAAAGGGTGCATACATTCTGCGCGATTGTGAGGGTACTCCGGACCTGATTCTGATTGCCACCGGTTCCGAAGTCGGTCTGGCACAGTCGGCAGCGGATGTGCTGGCGGAACAGGGACATAAGGTGCGTGTTGTCTCGATGCCTTCCACTGACGTATTTGACCGACAAAGCGCTGACTACAAGCAGCAGGTGTTGCCATTGGAAGTGACTGCCCGAATCGCGGTGGAAGCAGGTATCGCGGACTACTGGTATAAGTATGTTGGTCTGGATGGTCGTATTCTGGGAATGGAAACCTTTGGCGAATCGGCTCCGGCCGGTCAGTTGTTCGAAGAGTTTGGCTTTACTGTCGATAATCTGGTCGCAATGGCTCAGGAGCTGGTTTAAAAAGCCAGTGCAGTCTATTCGGAAACAGCAAATGAAGCGTGAGCCTTCGGTGTTTGTACCTACTGGCAAATGTCTATGACGATTCGTGTCGCCATCAACGGCTACGGGCGGATAGGGCAATCGGTGTTGCGGGCTCTTTATGAGTCGCCACACCGTGAGCGCATCTCTATCGTCGCCATCAATGAATTGTCAGATTTGGATACGATTGCCTATCTCACGCGCTACGACACCACGCATGGACGGTTTCCGCTTCCTATCGCGATTCGTGACGGACAATCGATCGAAATCGACGGTGACCTGATAAAGGTTTATCGCAGGGAGGGACTGGATAACCTCCCATGGGCGCGGGAGAAGATCGATGTGGTCTTTGAATGCACCGGGGTGTACAGCTCCCGATCAGACGCAGAAGCACATATTAGTTCCGGTGCACAAAGAGTGCTTTTTTCGCATCCTGCACACGCGGATGTGGACAAAACTATTGTCTATGGAGTCAATCACACAAGTCTCGAAGCGGGTGACCGAATAGTGTCCAACGCGTCTTGCACGACCAATGCGATCGTGCCGGTGATCGATGCACTCGATACCTGTTTTGGCATTGAGGCCGGGACGCTGACAACGATCCATTCGGCCATGAATGACCAGCCAACAATTGACGCATATCACCATACGGATCTCAGGCGCACCCGCAGTGCCATGCAGAATATGGTGCCGGTAGATACGGCCTTGGCGAAAGGTGTGGAAAGGTTGCTGCCCTCGATGCGAGGAAAGCTTAGCGCGGTCGCCATGCGTGTGCCGACGGTCAATGTATCGGCGCTGGATATGACGGTCAGTATCCGTGGCAGGACCGATGCAAAAATGGTCAATGAGGCGCTGAAAGAAGCGGCGCGAACGCGTTATGAAGGCGTGCTGGCGTTTACGGAGGAACCGCTTGCCTCAAGCGATTTCAATCATACCTTGCCCTCTGGCACCATCGACGGCAGTCAGACGCGCGTGTCGGGTGATCAGTTGGTTAAGGTGTTGACCTGGTTTGACAATGAGTGGGCGTTTGCCAACCGTATGCTGGATGTCACAAACTTCTGGCATGCTCTGCAAGAGACATAAATGCAGACCGAAAATGGCAGAACGTCCCTGATAACAGTTATCGAATAAAGAAAGAGGAATAAGTATGAGCATCATCAAGATGATGGATCTTGATCTTGAGGGAAAACGGGTGTTGATTCGCGAGGACCTGAATGTGCCGGTCAAAGACGGGCGTGTTGTCAGTGATGCGCGTATTCGCGCGGCCTTGCCTACGATTCAAATGGCTGTAAAGTCGGGTGCCAAGGTGATGCTGATGTCCCATCTGGGGCGGCCCACCGAGGGCGAGTATGCCGAAGAGTTCTCCCTGAAGCCCGTTGCCAGTCACCTGTCCGGACTGCTTGGCCAAGACGTGCCAGTGTTGAAGGATTGGCATTCAGTAGGCGAACTGGAAAATGGCCAGGTGGTGATGTTCGAGAACGTGCGATTCAACGCGGGCGAGAAAAAAGATGACGAAGAACTCGCGCGTGCCTATGCGGGCTTGTGCGATATCTATGTGATGGATGCGTTTGGCACAGCACATCGCGCACAGGCGTCGACGCATGGCGCAGGCAAATATGCGCCGCTCGCCTGCGCAGGTCCTTTATTGGCAGCGGAGCTGGATGCCCTGGCCAAAGCACTTAAGGAGCCGAAACGGCCATTGGTCGCAATTGTTGGCGGGTCCAAGGTCTCTACCAAGTTAACGGTGCTGGAGTCGCTTTCCAAAGCGGTAGATCAGCTGATCGTTGGTGGCGGCATTGCAAATACGTTTTTGGCTGCCGCCGGTCACAATGTGGGTAAGTCGCTGTATGAACCGGACCTGCTGGATGAAGCCAATCGTCTGGCGTCCACCACGGATATTCCGGTGCCCACGGATGTAGTTGTCGGTCAGGCCTTTGCTGAGGATGCCGAAGCAACACTGAAATCGCTGGACCAGCTGAACGATACAGACATGATTTTTGACGTCGGTCCAGAAACCTCAGCGGCCTTTGCAGACATCATTAAAAATGCCGGTACGATCATCTGGAACGGGCCGGTTGGCGTGTTTGAGTTTGACCAGTTCGGGGAGGGGACGAAAGCGCTTTCGATGGCGATTGCGCAGAGTGATGCCTTTTCGATTGCCGGTGGTGGCGATACACTGGCCGCAGTGGATAAATACGATATTGCGAACAAGGTTTCTTATATATCAACAGGTGGCGGTGCGTTTCTGGAGTTTGTGGAAGGTAAAACATTGCCTGCCGTCGCAATGTTGGAGTCACGCGCATCCAATTAGCTTGGTGCGTTGTGAATTGAATTCAAATTTAATGGCTTGGAGGGGATAAATCATGGCATTAGTCAGTATGAGACAGCTGCTTGATCATGCGGCAGAAAATGGATACGGAGTTCCGGCGTTTAACGTCAACAACCTGGAGCAGATGCGCGCCATTATGGAAGCCGCTGACCAGACCAATAGCCCTGTGATTGTTCAGGCCTCTGCAGGTGCGCGCAAGTACGCGGGCGCTCCATTCCTGCGTCACTTAATCCTGGCGGCGATTGAAGAGTTTCCGCATATTCCTGTGGTGATGCATCAGGATCATGGCACTTCGCCATCGGTTTGCCAGCGATCTATTCAACTCGGATTCTCTTCCGTGATGATGGACGGCTCTCTGGGTGAAGATGGCAAAACACCGGCCAGTTACGAATACAATGTCGATGTCACGCGCCGGACTGTTGAGATGGCACATGCCTGTGGCGTTTCTGTGGAAGGCGAGCTGGGTTGTCTCGGTTCACTGGAGACCGGGCAGGCAGGCGAAGAAGACGGTATTGGTGCCGAAGGAATTCTTTCGCACGACCAGATGCTGACAGACCCGGAAGAAGCCGCGGATTTCGTGACCCAGACCGGCGTTGATGCACTCGCGATTGCCTGCGGTACCAGCCACGGTGCATACAAATTCACCCGTCCTCCTACGGGCGATATTCTGGCGATTGATCGAATTAAAGCGATTCATGAGCGCATTCCCAACACACATCTCGTAATGCATGGTTCTTCATCCGTTCCCCAGGAATGGCTGGCGATTATCAATGAGTTTGGTGGTGAAATTCCTGAGACCTATGGCGTTCCTGTCGAGCAGATTTGTGAAGGCATCAAATATGGCGTTCGCAAGGTCAACATTGATACGGATTTGCGACTGGCCTCTACGGGAGCGATCAGGCGTTTTCTGGCGCATAACCCTTCCGAGTTTGACCCACGCAAATACCTGAAAGAAACTGTGTCAGCGATGAAGGATATTGTGGTGGCACGTTACGAATCATTCGGAACTGCCGGCAATGCAGACAAGATCAAGCCGATCAGTCTGGAAAAAATGTTCCAGCTCTATCAGGCCGGTGATCTCGACGCCAAGGTCAATTAGCTTCGTTGAGGGCAGGCGGTTCCGCCTGCCCTTCTTCCCCCTTCAAGTATTCACTCAAGCGTAAGTAATTCCTGTATGTTTACCATGACGATTCAGCCCCGTTTTGCCGAAACCGATGCGCTGGGGCACATCAATAATACTCACCTGCCGGTATGGTTTGAGCAGGCGCGTACGCCACTATTCGAGTTGTTTGTGCCGGATTTGGATCCACAGAACTGGAACCTGATTCTGGCCAAAGTGGAAACGGAATTTTTGAGGGAACTCTTCTACCAATCTCCGGTGGAAATCAGGACTGGCGTTGAAAAAGTCGGAAACAGCTCCTTCGTTGCGTATCAGGAAATTTGGCAGGACAACGAAAAAGCGGCGATTGGTCGTTCAACGCTGGTGCATTTTGATCATCAAAACAAGTGTTCCATGCCGATACCCGATTATATTCGTGAGGGACTGGCGGCACATCTTGTCTCACCTGAAGCGCTGTAAAGGGCTTGAAATCGGATTCCGCAAGGCGCCTGGATTTTTCCTTCTTAAGACAATTGTGCCGCAGCACTGGCAACAATGGTCATCACAAACAGAAACCATTTCAGTGTTTTCTGGCTGATATTGATCGTCACTTTGACCGCCAGATGCGCACCCAGCATTGAACCGATTGCGATTGTCAGACCCGGTATCCAAAGTACCTGATCACGCAGGATGAAAAGCAACAGCGCCAGCGCTGTGAACGCCGCAGTACAGACAATTTTCAGGGCGTTGGTACGCACCAGATCGTAACGCAGGCTACCCGCAATCGCAGCGATCAGGATAAAGCCGACACCGGCCTGAACAAAACCGCCGTAAAAACCGGCGAGTAGCAACATCGGAATGGAGTTTCCTTCACCAACGGCTTTGGGGGGAGTGCCTTCCGGTGGAGCAACCACGGAAGGTTTGAACAGAATAATCGCGGCCATGGTCACCATCGCTCCAAGCAATACCGGTTTCAAAAGCCATGCCGGCATGTAAGAGGCGCAGGCCGCGCCTGCAAGGCCGCCGATTACGGTGACGAGTACGATTTTTTTTAACCCGGGGATCTCGAGCTTGCCATGGGATTTGAAACCTTTGGCAGCCGTCAGTGACTGCAATAAGACCGCAATACGGTTGGTGGCATTTGCGATATCGGCGGGCATGCCCAGCATCATCAGGGCAGGGATGGTCAGATTTGAACCGCCGCCAGCCATGGTGTTAATGATCCCGGCTAAAAAGCCCGTGCTGATCAGGATTAGAATAAGGGTGATACTTAACTCAACGGTCATGGTTAACGCATTCCATGCAATCGGCAGGCTGTGTAAGATGGATGAAAGTGGCATTTGGCACAAAGATAAACCTATACGCCGTCATCCACGGTAAAAAGGTGGCATCTTAACGTAAAAAAAACGTTCGGGCAGCCAGTGAGACAGAGAAGTGCAAATTCAGATGAAAAATAGAAGTTGGCTGGTGGTATATGTCGGCGAAGAGGCATTGCTGGGAATGGGGATAGGTCGATGAAACGGCCGGATTTGTTTTCGGATCTGAACTCGAAAACGTGCAGAGGTAGCGTCGTGCCGTCAAGTGAACTGCAGAATGCCGGATGCAGGGAGACTCTCATAAATCAGGCGACCTTGCGTTGTGAGGAGAGCCTGAAGCTGGCCGAGGCATTTTTCAATACTGTTTTGCCGGTGCCACGGCTTCGTTTCGATATTCGCGGCCGGGCTGCCGGCCAGTTTCGTGCAGGACGTAGTCGAAAAGATTCCCCGGAACTTCGATTCAACCCGTCTTTGCTTATGCAGCAGCCTGAAGCGTTTATGGCAGAGGTGATCCCCCACGAAGTTGCGCATCTGGTGGCTTATGCCCTTTATGGGCCAAGGATCAGGCCGCATGGCCGTGAGTGGCAAGGGGTCATGACGGAGGTTTATGGGCTTGAGCCTCAGGTGACCCACACATTTGAGGTGCCTGACAGCGGGCGTCTCAAATATCAATATGTCTGTGGCTGTGAAGGCCGTGTGCATTATTTATCCGGTATCCGGCACCAGCGCATTCAGAAAAAAACCAGTCAGTATACGTGCAAGGATTGTTGTCGGATTCTCTCTCCGCCTCCTTGAGAGGGACCGGTAAATTTTACGGATGGTCCAGAAACAAAAAAGCCCCTGGTGAGGGACTTTTAGTTGGCTTAGGTGCTGCCAGGGTCTGAGCAGGTATCAGCGTTCGAGATGTTGAAGCTTGTCTGGTACACCATCCCAGTCTTTTGCATCAGCCGGAGGATCTTTCTGCTCGGTGATATTTGGCCAGGTCTGGCAAAGCTCGGCATTAAGCTCGATATACTGAACCTGATCGGCCGGTAATTCATCTTCCGAGAAAATGGCGTTGGCAGGACATTCCGGCTCGCACAGTGCGCAGTCGATACACTCGTCAGGATCGATAACCAGAAAGTTAGGGCCTTCATAAAAACAGTCGACGGGGCAGACTTCTACACAGTCGGTGTATTTGCACTTGATGCAGTTTTCGGTAACAACAAAAGTCATGGTGTGTTCCCAGTGATTGGTCTCAATGATAGTCTTGTAATTGGCGGCGTATTCTACGGTCTAGTGTGACCGCGATCAAGTTTTCAGGCCTGATAAAGGCTACCTCTTCTCGCGCTTCAGTGCAGCATGGATTTAAGCTGATAGAGCGTATCGAGCGCCTCTTTAGGTGTCATCTCATCCAGGGCAAGTTCCGCAACTCTCTGTTCCACTTCTGAATTACCGGCGGCAAACAGATCTGTTTGCAGTACCGTTGCCGTTTGCACTGGCGAATGCGACTGCAGCGTTGGTGTTGCGCTGATCTCCGAAGAGGGCGACGATTGCTCCAGAATGGCCAGCTGTTTTTGGGCGGCGGAGATAACCGTATCCGGTACACCGGCCAGTTTTGCTACCTGAAGTCCATAGCTCTGACTCGCAGCCCCTTCCTTGACATGATGCAGAAAGACGATGCTGTCCTGATGTTCAGTTGCACTCAGATGCACATTCGCTGTACACGGGATGGTTTCGGGGAGTTGGGTCATTTCGAAGTAATGCGTCGCGAAAAGCGTGAATGCACCGATGCTTTCCGCCAGATACTGCGCGCTAGACCACGCCAGAGACAGGCCGTCAAAGGTGCTGGTTCCGCGTCCGACCTCGTCCATCAGCACCAGACTTTTCTCTGTTGCATTATTCAGGATGTTAGCGGTTTCAGTCATCTCCACCATAAAGGTCGAGCGCCCGCCAGCGGTGTCATCTGCGCTTCCCATACGAGTGAATATCTGATCGATATCACCGATGGTCGCAGCGCTTGCAGGGACATAGCTGCCAACACTGGCCAGGATCACAATCAAAGCGACCTGCCGCATATAGGTTGATTTACCGCCCATGTTGGGGCCTGTAATGATCAGCATTTTGCGGTCGCGACCTAGTTCCAGGCTGTTGGGTACAAAGGGATCATTGAGAAGTTGCTCGACCACGAGATGGCGGCCCTCCGCGATCTCGATGCAGGCATCGTTGCTGAACTCGGGTTGTCGCAGATCCAGTGATTGAGCGCGTTCGGAGAAATTAACCAGGACATCGAGCTGTGACAATGCGGCAGCGGTTTCCTGAAGGGCATAGAGCTCATCGTTAAGTTGATCAATCAACGACTCATACAAGGCCTTTTCACGACTCAGCGCCCGGCTTTTGCTACTCAGTGCTTTGTCTTCGAAAGTCTTGAGTTCTGGTGTGATAAAGCGTTCAGCGTTTTTTAGGGTTTGTCGTCTGATGTAAGCCGCAGGCGCTTCTGAGGACTGCGCTTTACTGATCTCAATATAGTAACCGTGCACTCTGTTATAGCCGACTTTTAGAGAAGACAGACCGGTCTGTTCGCGTTCGCGGTTTTCCAGGTCAATCAGAAATTGCCCTGCATTTTCGCTTAGACTTTTGAGCTCATCGAGTTCTGCGTCATAGCCTTCCTTGATCACACCCCCGTCTCTTATTACTACTGGAGGGTTGTCGACGATGGCTCCTTCCAGCGTCTCACAGAGTTTGGGATACTCGCTTATTTGCTCAGCAAGCGTGTGTAATAGCGCGCTGTTCTGGCAGTCTTTCAGCAAAGCCTGAAGCTGGGGCAGACGTTGCAGGCTGTCGCGTAATCTGGATAGGTCTCGTGGTCGAGCTGAGCGCAGTGCAACTCTGGCAAGAATGCGCTCAATGTCTCCGATATGCTTGAGCGTTTCCTTGAACGCATCAAAACGGTAGTCGACCAACAGTGTGGCAATCGCCCCTTGGCGGTTTCTGATGTGTTCGCGATTTCGAATTGGCTGGTTAAGCCATCGCCGCAACAGACGGCTTCCCATGGCGGTTGAGCAATGGTCCATAATCCATGCCAGTGTGAAGTCGCTATTGCCAGAGGTGTTGGTGTCGATTTCAAGATTTCGACGGGAAGCCGCATCAAGCGCAATTGCATCATTTCTGTTCTCGCGTGACAGTTGCCTTATATGCTCCAGTTCATTGCGCTGGGTGTCTTTGGCATAGTCCAGAAGCGCGCCCGCTGCCGAGATTGGCAGTGGCATATCCTTGCAGCCAAAACCACTCAGGTCACGGGTTTTGAAATGCTTGCACAATTGCGTGTTAGCGGTGTCCTGGTCGAACAGCCAAGTGCCAATTCTGCGCGCGCCCGGGCCTAAATCAAGCTCTTCAGCGTAGGGAAAATCTTCGCTGAGCAAGAGTTCTGCCGGTCTCAGTCGCTGCAGTTCGCTGCGCAAAGCTTCAATGGAATTGGCTTCGGTGACACTGAAGCGCCCAGAGCTTAAATCCAGCCAGGCCAAACCAAACCGTTCTTGCTGATCGTAGTGAATGGCGCAAAGTAAATTATCCCGTCGTTCTTCCAGAAAAGCCTCATCTGTCAGGGTGCCTGGTGTGACAACGCGCACCACTTTGCGTTCTACCGGCCCTTTGCTGTTTGCAGGGTCTCCAGTTTGCTCGCAGACCGCGATAGAAATACCTGAACGCACCAGCTTTGCGATATAGTTTTCTGCTGCGTGGTAAGGAACGCCAGCCATCGGTATAGGCTCGCCACCGGATTTACCTCTGGCTGTCAGTGTGATATCGAGGACCCTGGCAGCCGTGCGTGCATCCTCATAGAACAATTCGTAAAAGTCCCCCATGCGATAAAAAACAAGTTCGTTAGGGTGGTCTTTCTTAATTGAAAAATATTGACGCATCATCGGCGTGTGCGCGTCAGCAGTCGTTGCTTTGTTGTCTTTGCGGGTTTTCACAGAGGCGTTTGACATAACAGTTGGGGAATAGGGCTCGGTAGTCGATAGAGGGGTTCGGGAGCGGGTCTTTTCAAAGCGCTGCAGAGCAAAGCCCGGGCGAGCCGCAATTCTAACAAAACACGCGCAGAAGCAAAGTCTGGATGTACTCAGATTCACTTTTGCATGAATATCATCCGGAACACCAGAGGCTACGCTTGCATCGCAGAGAGATTATTTTCGGATGGGGGGCATAAGGACGATGCTTTTCTCAAGCCGGCTTCTAAGCTTTTCAATTGATCCGTCCTTGTACATGGCATAAAGCCGGGCGCTGAGTTTTTCGATCCATTGCGTGGAGACTGAAGAGTGGCATCCGATCGCGCGCAGGGTGGTGAAAAAATCGAATGCCGACGGCCCGAGTTTGATTCCGCTTGTTTGTGCCGTATAGGCCGCTGTCAGGTGATCTGAAGCCCAGACGTCGATGCGGTCAAATTGAAGTTTATACGCGTTGGCATCGCCCTGTGAGGCGCTGTCTACTTCGTAACCCAGGCTGCGAAGATATTCTCCGGTCGCGCTTCCCAAATGACTGCCAATGCGCAGTTGTTTGGCATCAACCAGCGCCTCAAGCTTCTTCTCGACCGGTCGCCCGGCCAAAGGGTAGAGGCCAGAGCGTGAGATTAATATTGGGCTGATCCAGTTAAACTGGACTTCGCGCTCTTGATTGCGTTCGATCGGATAAACGCAGGTGTTCGGTGTTTGGCTGGCATAAATGATTGCACGTTTGGGCGGTAGTAACTTTAACTGATAGCTGACTCCTGTGCTGTTCAGCAGTTCGTCGACGATTGCCGTGGCGAGACCTCTAACCTCACCCGTTGGCGCGGTATCTGACTGGAACACGTATGGCGGCTCAATGAAGGAGACCAATTCCAGGTCCAGTAATTGTTTACCCTTGGCGTGGGCTGTGGTTACAATGCCGCCGAGTAACAGGGTGCGGGTGAGGGTGCCGAAGACATGGCATAAGCCTCGGTTCAACCGGACTGCAAACTCACTAATTCCAGACACGAATTGCCTCCTCGTAATCGAGCGTCTCTGGCGCCTGTTGATCTGTCAGTGCTTTTCGGGGAGCCCCAGGTTGGTTGAGCCAATAGTCTGCGCCTTTAATCGGACCCAATGCGGGCGCACATGCGTGGTCATTACTGCGCGAAATTTCATCCAGAGCATTGTCAAAAGACCGGGCCATGGCCTGCATTGCGTCTGCCGCAGAACGCTGGCCATTGACGACCTCTCCAACGTACTGCCACCAATAGTTGGATAAGCGCGTGTAGTCGGGGACGTTGGTACCTGTCGGCGTCCAGAGGTGTTTGCCACGGCTTCGATAAAATTCGACCAGCCCCCCCAGGTAGGGTGCCTTGTCTGTAAAAGTTTGGGATTCAATATCGGAGTGTCTGATTGGAGTCAGTCCCACCAGTGACTTTTTGAGTGAGACGGTTTTTGAAACTAGAAACTGCGCATATAGCCAGGCCGCTTTCATGCGCTCTGGAGGCGTGCTTTTCAGAAAGGTCCATGAGCCGGCATCCTGATAACCCAGCTTCATTCCATTCTGCCAGTAAGCGCCTTTCGGGCTCGGTGCCATCCGCCATTTTGGTTTTCCAGAGCCGTCGACGATGGGTGTGTCAGGTTTGGTCAGTGCGGCCGTGAAGGCGGTGTACCACCAGATTTGCTGGGCAATGTTTCCTTTCACCAGCCAGTTACCGGCTTCGGTGAAGTTCATGTTTTTTGCATCGGGGGGCGCATACCTTTCGAGCCAGTCAGCATACTTTTCTACGGCATAGATAGCGGCCGGGCTATCCAATGCTCCTCCGCGAGCGACGCTTGCACCAACCGGCTTGCAGTCTTCAACCCGTATGCCCCATTCGTCTACCGGGTTGCCATTGGGCAGGCCTTTATCTCCAGTGCCTGCCAGGGAAAGCCATGCATCGGATATACGCCAGCCCAGTGAGGGGTCGCGCTTTCCATAATCCATATGACCCCAGACGCGCTGTCCATCGATCATCTTCACGTGAATGCTGAAGAATTCGGCAATGTCTTCATATGCCGCCCAGTTTTGCGGGACCCCGAGTTCATAACCATAACGTTTTTTGAACCGGGCTCTTAGGTCGGGTCGCTCAAACCAATCAGCACGATACCAATAAAGATTGGCAAATTGCTGGTCAGGCAGTTGATACAAATGACCGTCCGGCCCCTTGGTGAATTCAAGTCCGATAAAGTCTTCCAGGTCCAGTGTCGGTAGGGTGACATCTGCGCCTTCATTCTTCATAAATATGTCTAGCTGGATCGCCTGATTGGTTCTGAAATGAAAGCCAATCAGGTCACTGTCATTGATGTATCCGTCATAAAGATTTTGACCGGTCGCAAGTTGTGCCTGTAATTTTTTGATGACATCGTCTTCGCCTGTAATCTCGTGTACGACGTGAATGCCCGTAAGCTTGTAAAATGCTTTTGCGAGGATGTTGGCTTCATAAAAGTGCGTGTCTATACGCTCCGAAACAACCCGGATGGTCATGCCGCTGTAGGGCTTGGAGCTGTTGGCAAACCAGGCAAGCTCTGCAAGTTGTTGTTGTTGCGAAAGCGTCGATGGCTGGAACTCATCTTTGATCAAGTGTTCGGCAATGGTTCTTGTTTTGTCATCGGACCAGAGAATAGGGCTGTGGTTGTTGGCGGCCAGGGTTGTCTCGGACATGGGGAGAAATAACAGGCACAGGCTTGCAAATGCGATAAGGCATTTCCTGATTTCGACTGAAAAAAATAAGTTATTAATAACGGCTGGCCTCTTGTGCTACTGCTAATTTCGGATGCAGGTTCTTTCCTTAAGTATAGGCATGGTCGCCAAGGCTGCACGAATTCTTTTGTTTAAATTACCTATTCTTGTTGTAATAAAAAGCCGCTTAAAATCAATGTCTTGCTAAACTATACTTAGAGGGGCTTCTAAAGAGTATTTCTGGTTCTGTAGTGTCCTGAAATCTGGAAGCCGGTAAATGAGCCTGTGAGGTCAAACAGGGAGTTCAGGTAAAAGCTCCCGATATACAATTACAAAAAAAGAGGTAAGAATCTTTGAAAGGTTTAAATGGCTGGTTACGAAATCTAGAAAGCAATCAGTCTGCAGTATTGGCAACACTTCTCAAGGAACTGGAGCGCCTAACGGCCTCGGAAGAAAGCTCGGGGATGGATGTTGGCGAAGTCATTCTAAAGGATGCCAATCTGACATCCAATATCATTCGGGTTGGCAATTCGGTCATGTTCAACAGCAGTAATATACCCGTGACCACGATTAGCCGGGCGATTTTAAATATCGGATTTGATCAGCTGCGTTCTATCTGTATCTCTATCAAGGTGTTGGAAAGTGTTCTGAATGACAACCCCTCTGATCTCTTGCTGTCTCGTTTGGCGACGACCCTGCATGCCGCTGCGCAGGCTAAAGCGCTGGTAATTGAACAATCGCATTCGGTGCAGGAAGAGGTATACGTTGCAGCTCTGCTTTCCCAGTTAACCGAGCTTTTAATACTGTCCTCCGAGGAAGAAGATGCCAAGGCGTTTTCCGGAAAGGTAAGCTCAGTCACCGAATCGGCAGAAAAAAATGCTGCTGCGGAGAAAACGCTCGGGGTGAGTTTGACGCGTTTGGGTAAAACGCTGATGAAACGCTGGCGCATCGAAGGCCTTGTGAATAAGGTTTTGCTCGATTTTCAAGAAAAAGATGACTTGCTTCAGGCTATTGATCTTGGGAGCGAAGTTGCCCGGACAGCCCTTTACGGTTGGAATTCGCCCAAGTTCAGAAAAACGCTCGAGAAAGTGGCGGAATTCAAGAATGTTGAGCCGGGAAATGTGCGCAAAACAATACGCCAAGTTGCTGAAGAGGCTGAGGAGGCAGTGAGTCAGTACGGCAACGTTGCGCTGGAAGGAAAGATTGTCCATGGCGAGGTTGTGGGTGCAGATGAGTCGGATGCGTCGTCAGCAAAAGGCAGTAGCCCCAATCGTGACAGTGTTGCGCCTTTAAAGCCCAATCCGGAATTCCAACTCAAGGCTTTGCAGGAGTTAACGAAGATGCTGTCCGGCGAGTTTAATATTAATCGTATCTTCAAGACAAGCTTGCTGGGTATGAACAAGGGCGTGGGTCTTGAGCGTTGTACCTTGGCGATTTTTGATAAAACACAGCTAAAGCTGGCGGCAAAATATGTTCAGGGTGAAGGGACGCGTCATTGGCTTGAATCTTTCGTGGTCAGTTATGCCCGAAGTGAAACCGGTTTTCTGTATCAAATTTTCAAACAGGACCGGATTGTTTGGGCTGGCAGCGATGAATTCAAACAGTTCATGAACAATCTGCCGACCGAATACAAAGGGATCACGGGAGAGGATGACTTTTTTATTGCGCCTTTAAGCACTCAGGGCCGAAAAATAGGCATCGTTTATGCGGATATGGGTTATAGCAAAAGCGCCCTTTCTCCGGATTTGTTCGACGGTTTCAAGATGTTTATCCAGCAGATGCGAATGGCACTGGCGTTATTGGCAGCGAAATCCAATCAGGCCTGATGCTGATTCAACTTTGCGTAATGTCGACGAATATCGTGATTTTTTGACCGGGTTGCAGGTATTTTGACCGGTCAATATTGTTCCACGCGATCAACTCTTTGATAGTGACACCAAATTTGCTGGCGATTCTGGCCAAAGAATCACCTTTGCGAACGCGATAGCCGACTCGCCGAATCATTTTTCGTTCATTGCCCAGCGCTGGCAGTTCCTCACTGGCTTGATATCCCGGAGCTTTGGAGTAGATCAACAGCTCTTTACCTGGTTTTAGGACGTCTGTTGGTGCCATGCCATTCCACTTGGCGAGAGTTCGCATGCCCACTTTGTGCTTTAAAGAAAGCTCCCAAATGGTATCGCCGGGCTGGACGGTGTAACGTATTTTCCGGCTGCCAGCCGGGACCTTCAGGTTCTCCTGTTTTCGCTCCAGTCTGTTTTGCGAGCTGAGTTCGTAATAGGTCTTGCCTTTGCTGGAAACGGGAATTAATAGTTTCTGACCAACCTTGATTTGATTTGAGCGCAAGCGATTCACCTGTCGGATCAGCTTGGGTGTGGTATGGAACAGGCGGGCAATGCGGATCAGGGAATCACCGCGTTTGACGGCATAGCGATTCCAGGTCAGGCGGTTTTCCCTGGGCAGCGCGGCGAGGCCCTGTTTAAACCTTTCGGCCCTGTCCAGCGGAATGAGCAGGCGATGCGGTCCGTCCGGATCTGTGGCCCATTGATTGAAGCCCGGATTGAAACGATAAAGCTCTGTGATTTCGATATCTGCCAGATTGGCTGCCTGTGCCAGGTCCAGCTGAGAGTCTAGCTTCACGACTTCAAAAACGGGCTTGTCCGGTATTGGGGGTAGAGTGATCTCAAAATCCCCGGGTTTTGCGACCAGCATGGAAATTGCCAAAAGTTTTGGCACATAGGCACGCGTTTCCCGTGGTAATTTCAGTGACCAGAAATCTGTATTCTTTCCGAGTTTTCGGTTGTTGCGAATGGCCCGGTTAACTCTCCCTGAACCTGTGTTGTATGACGCAAGCGCATGCAACCAGTTACCATCGAATCGTTCGTTGAGTGAAGAGAGATAGCGGATGGCGGCATCGGTAGAGGCCAGAACATCCCTGCGACCGTCATACCACCAGTTTTGATGCAGGCCGTACATTTTTCCAGTGCCGGGAATAAACTGCCAAAGGCCCGAGGCGCGGCCATGACTGTAGGCAAAGGGATCAAATGCGCTTTCTACCACCGGCAGAAGCGCGAGTTCCATTGGAAGCCCTCTCGAATCTATTTCCTCTACGATATGGTAGAGATAGGGGGCGGCCCTGTTGAAGGTCCTTTCGATGTAGGCCGGGTTGCGCGCATACCAGTCTAGCTGCACCTTTATTCGGGGGTTCATTTGTGTCAGGTCGAGTTGGAATCCTTGTCTGATCCGGTCCCATATTAGAGGTGCGTTCGCAGGCGCTGATTCGATCTGTCGTTGCTCCCCCGATTGGGTTATCGCGGCTGGTCGGTAGGGCGTGTCGACTTCAATTCTGACGGGCGGACTGTCGAGCGCTTCGCGTTTCAGAGTGCCTAGGTAAAGCGTATCGACAAACGAGGAAGAGGAGAGACTGGTATCCTCTGTTTTCAGGGCACACAGTAAGCTGCCGGTGGTATTGCTTTCCGTTGCCAGCCCCTCGCTATCAACTGATCGCTCAGGTGTTTCTCCGGGTTTCGGGTATTGCGTGTCTCGCTGGAAAGAAGTCTCAATGAAATCTGGTATTGTCTGGCCGAGTTTTTCCAGTGAAGCACAGGCGGCGAGATTGAAAACGAGCAAGAAAGACAGAACGAAACGCATAAAGGCAGGTGGGTTTTGCTAAATCTGAAAACAACGGAGTTCAGTCTAGGAAGTATGTGTGGATCGGTCAATCATTCTGCGTCGGAGGGCGATTAAACTTAGTCCATCTACTGGGTTAAAAGTGATCTTTTGCTTTACGTATGCTCGCGAATACCTCGTCGTGACTCAGTGGGGCCGTGCTGTCAATGGATCGGCGCGCGAAATCATGTACTGATGGCTTTTCCCAGCGCAGAAAAGGATTAATTTTTGATTCGGTGCGCAAATCGCTTGGAAGTGTCGGCAGATTGGCTGCGCGTTTGTCTTTGCATTGTTGCTGGTAAAAGAGTGTGTCCTCGTTGTCCGGTTCTACCTGTAAGGCGAATTCGAGATTAGCCAGCGTGTATTCATGGGCAGGATATATCTGCGTGTTGTCCGGTAAACTTGCGATGCGCTCCAGAGAGCTTCGCATTTGCGCCGGGGTGCCTTCAAACAGGCGGCCGCAGCCCCCGGAAAATAGTGTGTCTCCACAGAATAACCAGGGCGTTTGGTGGGCTTCCTGAGAAGGTGAAAAAAATGCAATATGGTCCAGTGTGTGCCCGGGTACGGTCAGGACCTCCCACTTGCATCCCAGTCGTTCGAACTGCTCCTGGTCTGACAATGTGTGTGTTACGCCTTTAAATGCCGCGTTTGAATAGCCATACACGGGGAGGTCGAAAGTCTCTTTCAGTGTCGCCAGACCGCCAATATGATCCGGGTGGTGGTGCGTGATAAACAGCGCATCAAGTAACAAGTCCTCCGCTTCAAGATGGGCAAGTACAGGTCGGGCATCTCCGGGGTCGACAATAACGGCCTTGCGCGAATGCGCATTGAATATGCACCAGATGTAATTATCATGAAATGCGTGAATGGGTGAAATTTTTAGCATACTATTAGCGCTCTTGAGGGCGGTGGTTGCATTGTCTGTGCGCTGACTGCCGTGCCGCGCGACATTTGATGTTCCAAGTCTATCTTAACGCTACAGGACCATGTGAGCCAGTGACTGATCGTTTTAAAGAAACTGATTTTTTGCAAGTCAAAGGGGATTTGGAACTCTGGTTCCAGACCGGGCTCGGGCGGTCCTTGCTGGCCAGTCAGCGGGCCAGTATCGAAACGGCGATTGCCGGCTGTTATGGCTTTCATCAGGCAGAAATTGGAGTGTCACACCGTGTTCCGGTTGGTAATCATAGTCAGTTAGGGCACCGTTTTTACGTGTTGTCTGGCTGGGAACCTGACCTGCCAGAGAACAGTGTTATTTCTAGGTCTGAAGAAATTGCGCTCGAGCATGATATTGCCGACCTGGTGATCTTACATCATGCACTGGATTTCTCTTCGGCGCCTCACCAGACCTTGAGGGAGGCCTCGCGGATACTCAAGCCCTCAGGTCATTTGGTGATAGTCGGGTTTAACCCAGTGAGTTCCTGGGGCCTGCGCCGTTTGCTGACCCCCGGTTCAAGGGCCTACGGCCCTTGGGGTTGCCGCTTTATTTCCGGCAGCCGGGTTGAGGACTGGTTGAGTCTGCTAGATTTTAAAGTGGGTGCCTTGAACTACCATTTCTATGCACTGCCGTTTAATCAGCAGCGGTTTATCAATCGTTTCAGTAGTATGGATAATATTCTGAATGCGAAAGTTCCCCTGGGGGCCTATTACCTGATCATGGCGCAAAAACAGGTGGGTCAGAGGGTCAAACCGGCCTCTGTGTGGCGCAAAAAAGCGAAGGTGGTTGGATTGCCGGTTGCCAACAGGGTCAATCGTTCTGACCTCGATCATTAGTCTGTAATATTTGTCTGAGAGAAATTCATTTGGCGGTTGTAGAAATTTATACCGATGGTGCCTGCAAGGGGAATCCGGGGCCGGGAGGCTGGGGGGCTTTACTGTTGTGCGGCGCGCATCAGAAAGAGTTGTTTGGTGGTGAGGCCAATACCACCAATAATCGTATGGAATTGCTGGCTGCGATTAGCGCTTTGGAGGCGCTGACGCGACGTTCAGAGGTACGCCTGATTACCGATTCCCAGTACGTCAAGAATGGCATTCAGTCCTGGATCCAGAACTGGAAGCGCAATGGCTGGAAAACTTCGGCAAGGAAAGCGGTCAAAAATGCAGATCTTTGGAAGCGACTTGATAGCGCCGTGTCGCAGCATCAGGTTGAGTGGGTCTGGGTTAAAGGCCATAGCGGTAATCCGGGTAATGAAAAGGCCGATGAGTTGGCAAACAGGGGCGCCGAAAGTGTCGCTTGAAGACCGTATGGCATCGTCATTGATAAGTTATTACCAGCAGAAAGGTAGAGCATTTTGAGGCAGGTTGTTCTCGATACAGAAACGACAGGTATTGACCCCCGGCAGGGGCATCGAATTATTGAAATTGGTTGCGTGGAGCTGATGGACAGGAAGCTCACCGGAAATCACTATCATGTCTACATCAATCCGGAGCGCGTTGTTGAGGAAGAGGCAATTAGCGTTCATGGACTGGATAATGCTTTTCTGGCAGACAAGCCCAGATTCGCTGAAATAGCAGAGGGGTTTAAGGCTTACATAGAAGGCGCTGAGCTGGTTATCCACAACGCCGCGTTTGATGTCGGTTTCATTGACCACGAATTTAAGTTGTTGAACAAGCATGCCCCGCCGGTTTCTTCTTATTGCTCGGTGCTGGATACACTCGCCATGGCGCGAGAAAAACATCCCGGGCAGAAAAATAATCTGGATGCTTTGTGCAAGCGCTACGGGATTGATAATTCACATAGGGAATTGCATGGAGCTTTGCTTGATGCGGAAATTCTGGCGGATGTGTATTTACTACTCAGCGGCGGGCAAACGGCCCTTGATTTAACCGCAGAAGGCCAGAATGCGAGCGGGGTGTCGGGTGTCAGAAGGCTCGCTTCAGGAACTCCGCTGAAGATTGTAAGGGCAAGCGAAGAAGAATTGCAGCAGCACCAAAGTTATCTTGATGGCCTCGTAAAATCCTCCGGTAGTGCGATGTGGAATGAGGTCGGAACCGAATCGCAGAATTAATTTTGCTCCATGCAAGGCTGTGTTCTTGGCGCAAAACCTGTTACGCCGTGTCCTTGGTGTTTAACAATTGCCTCACTCGGGAGCACTGAGTCACATAGCCGATTCGGAGGTTGTTCCGAATGTAGTGATATGTAGTATTTCTTTGCCGTAGCTGTCGTCGATCTGCCTTTGGCTTGAGAAGCAGGAAAAATGTGTTATAAATTAACTAATAAAGTGATTTTTTTTAAGCACTTTGGCATTCCTGCTGCAGTCATTTACATTTGCCCGCACGCTGGCCTGTAAGACAGGATTCTACACTCCCTCTTTACGTTCTTCGTCCATGGGCGAGAGATGAGGGCAAATACAAGAGATGTCCGGACTCATACTCTATGTCGTCGAAGCAACGATCCACAAGTTCCATTGAAATGGTTCAGCCTGAAATCGATTCAACGATACAGCAGGCAGAAGACAGTTTATCCCAGTTCGTAGAAAATCGGGATAATGGCGAGCCTTTGCAGAACTGTATCGATTGCCTCAATCAGCTAAGAGGCATTTTTATACTGATCGAAGTGCAGGGCTGTGTGCTCTTGTGTCAGGAGTCGGTTGCTTTGGCAAACGAGGTGCCCGTCGGTGCCCACGAAGACAAGAATGATTTATTGTCGACCCTGAGCAATGCCATTTTTGTACTGCGAAGGTATACGGAGTATTTCGGAGCCGAACAAACGGATCGTCCGGAACTGCTGCTGCCAGTGATCAATGAGTTGCGCTCCGCTATACAGGAAAAACCTTATCCCGAGTCTCATTTCTTTGAAATTGACAGCAATATTAATTTCGACCCGACTGAAGTATTGGGTAGTGATATGTCGGGCAAACTTGAAGACTTTGAACACCATGCCAAACGCTTCAGGCACATGTTTCAGGTAGGCTTGCTGGATTTGCTGAAGGACCGCAATACCTTGATCGCTCTCAAACTGATCGCCCGCGGGGCGCAGGGGAGTGCCAGGCTTTGTGCGGGTGAGCCCCTTGCCAGGCTTTGGGCGCTTGCAGCCCTGGTAACCGAGGTCATTCAGGCGCAGGGCATGGAAATTACTCAGGCGCGAAAGCGCCTGTACATGCGTTTGGAACGTTATCTACGTGAAATGTCGATGGCGGGTAAAGTCGTCGCGGCCAAGACGGCACCCGATTCGCTGAAGAAGGAATTGCTTTATCTGCTGGCGCTCAGCGGTGACCGGCGTGACAGTGTTAAAGATGTACTGAAGGGATACGATATCAAAGCGCTGGAAGTGGATGAGGCCCGAATGCGTGAAGAGTCCAGACGGCTTTTCGGTCCCGGGGTCGATGTCCTGCGTTCCCTGTCAAAAGCAATTAGCGAAGAAATGGCGCAGCTCAAGGAAAAGCTGGATGTCTTTGAGCGGGGGGGGACCCCGAATCCGGAAGACCTCGATTTTATCGCACAGAGTCTGGCCCGTTTAAGCGGAACAGTTTCGATGCTGGATCTGCCCACCATTGCAGCGCGCTGCGGAGATCTCAAAGTCACCATTGAGCAGTGGGGCGAGAGTGCGAAAGAAGTGTCGGAAAACGAATTGCTGTCGATGGCGAACGGTATCCTGACCATAGAAACGGCGATTTCACAGTATGAAAACACCGGCGAAGAGCCGGACCTTTCAGATTCTCCCGCGGCGCTGGATTCCAGTGCCAATACTTATCTTTCCGAGGCACGCATCGTCGTCATTGAAGAAGCGCAGAACGGTTTGGCTCTGGCCAAGAGGTCTGTGAGCTCCTATGTTGAGTCGCAGGGAGATAAGTTGCATTTGGCCAATGTCGCGGCTGTTATGGAAGCCATTCGCGGTGGTATGGTGATGATCGACCAATCGAGAGTGGCCGCCATTGTGCATGCGTGTGCCAATTGTATTCAGCAGGAGTTGCTGGATAGCCAGCAGTTACCCGAACCTACCTTGCTCGAGACCTTGGCCGATGCCTTGGCCTCTCTGGAATACTATATTGAGAGTATGAATTTCAGGGAGTCGCGCAATGATGAGTTTCTCAAATTATCTGAACAGAGCCTTCGCTCAATCGGTTACGAAATCGGGTCCTGATTTTTTCTGGTAAAGATTCGACCACCGACTTGCGAAGCGCAAGCGCCAGGCCTTTGCGATAAGGTAGTACATCAAATCGCATTATCCTGATTCGTTTTTTCAGCCATTGCCGTTTCGTATTGAGGAGTCTGACTATTTCTCTGATCGTCGCTGCCTTCTTCCTGTTTCTGCTTCTTGTTTCAGTCTGGCTGCTTCTAACCAAGCCGTGGTGGAAAGGCATGATGCGAGGGCTGTTTGGTATGAGCGGTCTGTTAGTCGGACTGTTTGGTCTATTGCTCAGTTGGCAGTCTGCTTCGTTTACCTCGGCGCCCCTGAAGGAAAAGCTGGGGGTTGTTGAAAGCCGCAGGTTGGCGGAGCAGCATTACCAGGTGCGGGTCGACTTGGTGGAAGGCGAGCTTAAGTCTTTTGAAATCAGGGGAGATCAGTGGCAGCTGGATGCGCGAATCATTGCCTGGGAAGGCTGGCTATCCTGGATCTCCGCGCGACCATCTATCAGATTCGAGCGTATTTCGGGTCGATATACTGATATGTCACAGGCGCGATCAGGAAAACGTAGTGTCGAGGCCTTTTACGGTGACCTGGAGAAAGTGGATGTCTGGTCCTGGCTTTCTGAGCTGGGTGATCTACCCGGGTTAAAAATGCATTATGGCTCCAGCGTCTATGTACCAATGCAAGATGGTGCACGCTATGGCGTCTATCTAAGTCACCAGGGGCTGATAGTGAAGCCCGAAAACCGTATCGGTGAGCGCACTCTGGAAAGCTGGGAATAACATAAAAAAAAGCGGCCAAGCCGCTTTTTTTGATCCGTTAACCACTAGCCGATGCTGAAAAGTTCGCCCAGCTTGGTCGCCAGCATCATGTCGCCTTCAGCGCGCAGTTGGCCAGCCATAAAGGCCTGCATGCCGTCAGTTTCGCCGCTTACGATGCCATTCAGGGTCTCTGTGCTCATAATCAAAGTGACAGATGGGTCATCGTGATCACCTTCTGCCAACTCACATGTGCCGTTTTGAATCGTCAGGTTGTAGTTTGAATCATCTTCAATGTTGAATTGGAAAACCAAATCAAGCCCGCTTGCGGCATCTGCATTAAAGTTTTGTTTTAAAGTTTCGAAAGTAGCTGCTACAGACATGGGATTACCCTTTTCTTGTATCAATGAAAGCCATGAAGGCCTGTTTTGTCATATTGGGAATCACTGTTTTGAGATATAAACCGTAAAGCAGTGATTGCCTTCCCTGAGGCGAATTGGCTCAGACAATAGTTAATGCGCGGCCAAGATTAGGTCTTATGCCAGACGTTGTCAATACCCTATCGAACGCTTGTTTGAACGCTGAATTTTGGCCTTGTCCCTTGTATTAAGCGAGAAGAAACCGCATATTTGCGTTCGCGTGCAGCTGACCGTTGTGGACATGATCCGGGGAAGGAAGGTCTCTGCTCAAATGACAGTACAGAGATGATGGGGTAATAGGTGGAGTTTCTAAGTGAATACGGTATTTTTTTGGCTAAAGCGGTTACCGTGGTGATTGCCATATTGTTGATCATCGCCGCGGCGGGGAGTGCAGCGTCACGCAACAAGTCGCATTCCAAGAAGGAAATGAAAATAGAAAAAGTCAATGAACGCCTGGAAGCCTACAGGGATAACCTTGAACATATGATCCTGGACAAGGAGGCTTTGAAGGCGCGGGAGAAAGCTGAAAAGAAAAAAAACAAAGCCGAGAAAAAATCCAGGAAACAGCAGAATGACACGCCGGAAGAGGCGAAGCCAAGAGTCTATGTCATCGATTTTGAAGGAGATATCAAAGCATCAGCGGTGGATACCTTCCGAGAAGCGGTGACAACCGTGTTGCAGGTTGTGGACAAAGATCGCGACGAGGTCGTCGTTCGCCTGGAAAGCCCCGGAGGTATGGTGCACTCTTACGGACTGGCTGCTGCGCAGTTGGATCGTTTTCGTAAAGCCGGGGTAAAGCTAACAGCCTGTGTGGATAAGGTTGCCGCGAGCGGAGGCTATATGATGGCTTGCGTCGCAGACAAGATCGTCGCCTCACCGTTCGCAATCATGGGGTCTATTGGTGTGGTGGCGCAATTGCCAAACTTTCACCGCCTGCTCAAAAAGCATGATATCGATTTTGAAGTACTGACTGCCGGAGAGCATAAGAGAACCCTGACTGTTTTTGGGGAAAACACCGAAAAGGGCCGGCAGAAATTCCTGTCGGATCTTGAGGATACCCACCAGCTTTTCAAAAGCTATGTTGCTGAGCGTCGTCCGGCGGTCGATATTGAAAAGGTCGCGACAGGTGATATCTGGTTTGGACAGCGCGCACTGGATGTTTCTCTGGTGGACGAATTATGCACTTCGGATGAATATCTCATGCTCGCATGTCAGGAGTCTGACGTGTTCGAAGTTGAGTTCAAGGAAAAGCAGGGGATTGCAGACAAGCTTGGTATCGCGGTCAGTCAGGCCGTTGAAAAAAGTGTCGCCCGCTTGCTGTCGCAATTTCAGGGTTCGCAAGGATTCAAATAGTCTGCGGACCGACAAGGCTGAAGTTGATTATCCCTCGGCCTTGTCGTAATACCATTGCCCATCCTTTCGTACGAAGTGACTTTGTTCTTCGAGCCGATAGGCGCGACCATTCACTTTGTAGCGCGCAGTAAAATTCACCCAGCCCTCATCATCGTGTTCAGTGCCAATACGTGTGCTATTGATCTTCAAGCCAATCCAGCGACGATCATCGAATTCCAGGTGTGAAGGTCTTTCGCTGTCCAGCCAGGTGTTTAGCAGGTAGGTTTCATCGCGCATGACAAACGCGGTATAACGCGAACGCATCAGCGCTTCGGCGGTTTGGGGAGCGCGCAGTGAGTTCAGGTAGGGTAGACAGCAGGCTTCTGCCGGCAGGTTTGATCCACATTCGCAAAGTTGGTCTGTCATTTCAGTCTCTTCTCAAACGGTCCGAAATCGCAATCGGACTGGGGAAGCGGAAGATCACCAGGTAGGTGTTCAGCACGAAAGTCAGTATTGCAGTGGCTTGTATCAGGTGCGAAGCCGCTTCGCCAATCAGTGCCGCACTGGTTGCAAGATAGGCGATAAGCAATGAAAACTCGCTGATTTGACCTAGTCTGAAGCCCACCTCCCAAGAAATATCATTCGGCTCGCCTGACTTCCTGAGCAGATATCGAAAAATAACAGGCTTGAGTGCGATCATCATAAGTGCCAATAGCATGGCAGGGACGATGACTTCCGACAGGAGTCCCAGATTAAACGCGGCGCCCAGGGAAAAGAAAAACAGTACCAGGAAAAAATCCCGCAGTGGTTTCAGGTGTTCAGCAATGTATTGCGAAATAGGGCTGGTCGCAATGCTGATACCTGCGATAAATGCGCCTATCTCGAGTGAGAGCCCGAGAGATTTGGCCAGTACGGCGATGCCCAGGCACCAACCGATCGTGAGCAAGAATATATACTCATGGAAGCGGTCGAACTGGGCTATCAGTTTGACGATCAGATAACGAACCGCCAGAAAAACGCCAACCACAAGGACTGGTAAAGTTGCCAGTGTTTGCAATAAGTTCCAGATGCTAGCGTGCTCATTTTGCGATTCGGAGCCGCCCAGCACCAAGAGTACGATAATGGCAATCAGGTCCTGTAATAACAGTAGGCCCACCACCAACTCGCCGGTATGGCGGTGGTGCAGAGCCGTTGTCGGGAGTAGTTTGATGCCAATAATGGTACTGGAAAACATCATGGCGCAGCCGATGATCAGCGACTCCGTTAAACTGTATCCGAACATCCAGGCAATGCCAAAGCCTGCAGAAGCAAAGGCGATGGAGCTGAATATCGCGATCAGTGTCGCTTTCTGCAGCATGCGGATTAGATTCTTGGGCTGCATGTCCAGTCCAAGGAGAAACAGCAGGAAGATAATACCTATCTCCGCAATTTCAGAAAGCAGGTGGGCGTCACTCACATAGTTCAGACCAAAGGGGCCGATCAGGGCACCAAGCGAGATATAGGCAACCAGAATCGGTTGTCTGGTATATAGTACCAGGGAGGCTAACACTGCCGCGCCGGTAAATATGAGGAAAAAAGACTCTATGATTGAATGTTCAGACATCTCTACTTCTGGCTATATGTGCCTCGGTGCACTCGAGAACTGGTGTGCAAACCGTGCGAATGTTGGTCCGGGAGTCGCCAAAAAGGCCTTGGGTTACCGGTATTATCCGGGTATTTCTTCCGGAGCTTTTCATTAAGCATAGACGTTTTTATTTCGGGTGCCGTAATGCTGACAAAAAGCGTACAATAGTTGGTCTCGAAATGCCCGGAATGATGGCGGTGATTTGTCCGCCTCTACATTAAGCGAAACACACAGGCTTTTCTCCGAACTCAAGCGATGCGCTTGAATCCAAGGTAAGGCGTTAATCGCGCCAGTGGCTAAGGTCATAATGTCAAAACAGTCCAGATTAAAAATCGATTTGCCCGCCGTCGGAAAGAACACTTGGGGCGTTTTGCGTAGTGCCGGTGAACTGGCAGCAGGCAGTGTGGCGTTGCCAGCCGTTTTTTTGCCTTTGGTGCAATTATTACTGGAAGACCGCGATGTTTCTTCAACCGAGCTCACCGTTGAACTCGATCGTCTGTTTGAAGAGCTGTACGAACATCCTCTGTCGGAGCAGTCTCGAAACCTGACCGCCTATCTCCGCAAGAGCCGTATTCTGCCCAACGAAGAATCTACGGAAAACCTGATACGATACCTTGTCAAACAGGTCGTGTTGCGCAGCCCGGTGGATATACCGGAAGTCGTGATTGAAGAGTTCTGGAGTTTTTTCCAGGAGCTGATTGAGTCGCCCGAGTTAAAAGGCCTGGTCGATCTGAATCTCGAGATTGTACGCTCAGTATTGCGCACCTATGAGCCACTTCTGTTGGATATTATCAATAATATCAAGCATATCCGTCGTATCAATCAGCGAACGCTGAGTGAGATCGTGATGAAGCTGCAGATACTCAAAGGTGATATCAGTATTCTGAAACGGCAGATCAAGGCGATTCGATATATTAAACCGTTCCTGCAAACAGACCCAAAAGATTTCAAGGCCCAGGCCGAGATTGTGGCGCGTATGGTGCGGGAGTTTGGACCATTGTTTGTCAAAATGGCCCAGGTGGCTGCTGCCAATGCGGATTTTCTGCCAGAAGAGATCGCCCGCGAACTGGCTGTATTCCAGGAAGATGTCGAACCGATGGGCAGTGACGCTGTTTATCAAGCGTTTATGGAAGACTTTGGTCAGAAACCGGAAGAACGCTATTTTGGTTTTGACGTGAACCATCCGATCAAGTCCGGTTCGATTGGCTCGGTATTTGTCGCTAGGAAACCAGTCAGGATCGGGGAGCGAGAGGTATTGGTTCCGGTTGTTGTCAAAGTCGCACGGCACAATCTGGAGCGTGAGTTTGCAATGGGCTCGTTGGCGATTGAATTGATGTTGATTTCCAGTCAGTACTGGGCGCCACATTCGAAACTACGGCCTTTTTTGTCTGCCATGTCGGAGCAGATCAAGGAATTTACCCGTGGCTTTGAACAGGAACTCGATTTTAGTCGGGAAGCGACCATTCAGTCCCGTTTCTTTGAACGCTCTCTGAGTTCCTCACGCTGGTACGTGCCCAGAGTGTACGGCAGTACAGGCAGAATACTTGAAATGGAGTATCTCGAAGATGCCAAAGCCATAAATCATGCGATCGAACAGGTCCCCGAGTCTGTGCGTGTAGCCTATCAGCGCGAACTGGCGGACAACTTTATGTACACGATTCTGGAGCACCTGATTATTCATAATGAATTTCATGGTGACTTGCACCCCGGAAATGTGATGGCGGATATGGATGCGCATTTGTTTCTGATTGACTGGGGGAATTCGGTCGATATGGAAGGGAAGTGGTCGCAGCTGGGTCGGTATTTGACCAGCGTCATCACCGCTGATGTCAATTTACTTGCGAACACACTGGTCCAGATGAGTACCAGTCCGGCCGAAAACTCTGCTCGGATTGAAGAGATTAAAGCCGCGCTGCAGGACACCTTGCAGAAAAAAGGCGTCGAACCACTTGGGTCTGATTTTGCTCTGGTCCTGTATCGGGGAGGTCTGACAGGGCTGCGTAACCGATTGAATACGGCCGCACATCTGATGTCCAATGCCTATCAGCTCGGTATCACCATTAAAAGCGACTACCTGCATCTGTCGCGTTCTCTATTTGCGATGGCGGGCACCTACGGCAAGTTGTATCAGGGAATATCTGGCTGGGTAATGGCAAAGGATTTGCTCCAGAGTTTGGTGTTGTTTCCTTTGCGCTATGGCGTACAGAAATTTTCCGGGCCAGCGGCCGGTTCCGCTGAACAGCAGGCGATGTTCGAGAGTCATAAGGCACGGCAACTGGCCTTGTTCTGAGTGAAGCCGGCATGACGGATACCGCGATCACCATCCCCAATTCGAGCAAACGAGAGCAACCCTTCTTTGAACTGTACGGGGACGAGTCGCTGCTGTTTATTCACAAGCCCGCTGAGATTCCTTTTCATTCAAGCGATCAGGGTGCCGGCATTGTCAGCCTGGTGCGCGATTTTTATTGCGGGGAAAAGCTGTTTCCGGTGCACCGCCTGGATAAGGTGACTTCAGGTATCATGGTGTTCGCACGCAGCGAAGACGCCAATCGGGCAGTCTCGTATTTGTTTGAGCAGCGTCAGGTAGAGAAGTCCTATTTGGCTGTTTCGGACCGTAAACCCCAAAAAAAGCAGGGGCGTATGGTGGGTGACATGCTGAAAGCGCGAGGTGGCAGTTATAAACTGGCACGTTCCCGTAACAGTCCGGCTATTACGCGCTTTGTCAGTCGATCAGCCGCGCCGGGTGCATGGCTGTTTTTACTCCATCCAAAGACCGGAAAAACACATCAATTGCGTGTTGCAATGAAGGCGCTCGGCTCGCCAATACTGGGCGATGCACGTTATGGTGGGGCGCCTCATTTGCGCACTTGTCTGCATGCGTTTCGTATTGCTTTTACATATCAGGGGCAGAGATATGAGGTAGAAGATTTACATCTGCAGGATGCCTATTTTTCCGGGCTTTTGGAAACTGACGAGATGCGCAGCTGGCTTTCCACATACCGCTCTTGAGTGAACCTGTCACACGGCGTTTTCGTTTCTGCTAAGATACTGCCTTTTTCCCGGAGTCTCCATGTCGCCAACCGCGTTCATCAATGTTAAGCCTAAAGTGATGCACTTGGTTTCACAGGGCAATTTGCCCAAGGCGATTTCACTTCTTGAGCAATGTGTGCAGGCGCACAAGGGAGATCTCGAGGCGCAATGGGTCCTCGCCCAGCTTTTGGAAAAAGCCGGGAGGCCGGCTCAGGCATTCCGGCTTTATTTTGATTTGAGTCGATTCAATTCTCCTATCACCCATCAGGCTAAGGTCAGGGCACTGCATACCGCTTATGTCTGTGATGATTATCAGAATGGCGCTAAGCTTGCGTCGGAATTGTTGCAGCTTGAGCCGACAAATCACGAATACTGGTACAAACGGGGCAAGATGCTGAATGGAATATTTCATTATCTTGCAGCTTCCGAATGTTTCAAGAAGGCGCTGGAAAACGCGCCGGATCCTCAACATGCAAGAACCTACGGCCTGGATTACGCTCGAGACCTTTCATTACTCGGCCGGAATCAAGAGGCGCTAAAGCTCCTTCGTCAGTGGGTTGCGGAAAAGGAGGGCGGCGAAATTGGCGATAATCCAGATGAGCATTTGGCCTACTACCTTTATGTCGCTTGCCACAATTACGTTGAAGGTCTGGACAACCGCTCTGTATTCGAGGCGCACCGCGCATTTGGTTCCCGCCTCGAACAGCGGTTTACTGAAGCGAAGTCTTTGCCAACTGCGGGCGGCAATTCCCGTTTGAAAGTTGCGTTGGTCTCTTCGGATTTCCGCAATCACTCGGTGGCATTATTTATCAAGCCTGTGCTCAGATGCCTCGACAGAACCAGGTTCGAGTTGACTTGCTATTCCGATGTCAGTCGGCCGGATCAAACGACACAAACGCTCGCCAATCTTTGCGAACGCTGGTGCGATGTCGCCGACATGAATGATGAGGTTTTGTCCGGGCGTATTAGAGAAGACCAGCAGGATATCGTGATCGACCTGGTCGGTTATCTTGGAAGTGTCCGCCTGGGTGTTTTTGCGCGAAGAGTCGCACCGGTGCAGATGACCTATCTGGGTTATCCGAATACGACCGGCCTGCAACGCATCGACTACAGGATTACCGATCATTACGCAGACCCTGCTGGTGATAGCCAACCGTGGCATTCGGAGGCGCTGTTGGCCTTGCCGGGCTTATTCCTGTGCTTTGAACCGCTGGATGAAGCTCCGGATGTGGCACCGCTGCCAGCCATCAAGAATGGCCATGTGACCTTCGGCTCGACCAATGTGTATACCAAGGTCACCGCGCAAATGCTGGACACTTGGCTGCAGATTCTTAAAAGCTGCCCGGGCTCGAAATTGATTATCAAGGCCAAGCAGTTTTCCGAGACGGCATTCAGGGATCAGGTGCTGGCGCAATTTGAGGCGCAGCTCGGTGAGCCCGGACGCGTTGAAGTACTCGGCTGGCTTCCGCGCGGGGAGAGTCATCTGGGGTTCTACGATCGAATCGATATCCATCTCGATACGTATCCGTACAATGGAACAACGACGACCTTTGAGGCACTCTGGCAAGGGGTGCCTTCGGTCACCTTGGCTGGCAATAATCATCGCTCCAGAGTGGGGCTATCGATCATGTCCAATATCGGGCATGAGGATTGGGTTGCGCATTCGCAGCAGGAATACATTGATCTGGCGCTTGCCAAGGCGAGCGATCTTGACGCGCTGGAGACGTTCAGAGCTGGAATTCGCAACGATATGCGTGAAAGCGGTGTGATGGATGGCGAACGCTTCACGAGGAAACTCGAGGGTGCTTTTGAGCGCGCATGGCAGGAGCGGCTGAGCCAATAGCAATTTCTGCGATCATTCCTTAGAATCCGGTAATGTTCCGCGCTTGTATGCTTGGCTTTACCGGAATAGAAGCTAATCTTATAAAAAGAAGATCAATCTAAACTAAAGATACGGATTCCGAAGATGAGCACTTCATCGCCGAGTATTGCGCAGCTGCGCCAATTTCGCCCCCTTGATAAACTTTCAGAAAAACAGCTTGTGCTGCTCGCTGCGCATTCAGAATTGCGAAATTACGGTGTCGAAAGTGTTGTGCTGGAGCTGGCCAGTGAAGACAAAATGGCCTATTTCCTGGTTGACGGAGAGGTCGAGCTGGAATCCTTTGATGGTCGAATCAAGCAGATATCTGCCAACACCGAAAGCGCGGCCACCGCAATTGCCTTGTTACAGCCACGTAAATATACGGTAAGAGCGAAAAAAACCTGTCGTTTCATCGTCGTCCAACAGCAGATCATTGATGCCTTGCTGGCGGAGCTTCCCAAGGATAAAACGGTTGAATTCAGTGTGCGCGACGTGCATTCCGGACACGAGATTGAAGACATTGAAGCCTCTTTCCTGGCAGATCTGACAACCAATAATATTGAATTGCCTTCGTTTCCAGACGTGGCGATGCGCATCAGGCATCTGCTGGATGATCCAAATGTGACGGCCAGGGATGTTGCGGATGCCATCACCAGCGATCCGGCCATTACGGTCAAGATCCTTAAGACATGCAACAGTGCGGTTTACCATTCATCGGAGGAGATCACCTCGTGTCAGGATGCAGTCGTTCGGCTCGGCTTCGAAACGACACGCCAGCTGGTCAATATATTTGTTCTTAAGGAACTGTTCCAAAGCAAAAATCATTTTCTCCAGGAAAAAATGAGCGAGCTGTGGTCGCACTCCCGTGAAGTGGCGACGATTGCCTATGTGCTGGCAGAGATTACTCCGGGGATGAATCCGGAGTTGGCGATGCTCGCAGGGCTGATTCAGGATATCGGGACCGTACCTGTGCTTGAGTATATCGAGCGTTATCCCCAGTTCATGAAAGTTGAGCATAAGGTAGATGAAATCGTAAAAACCCTGCGCGCGCGCATTGGTGCGCGTTTGTTGAAAGAGTGGGGCTTTCAGCAAGAGCTGGTAAACGTTGCCGAACATTCGGAAGACTGGTCGTATGCCTCAGAAGGCGCGTCAGCGGATTATGTTGATATTGCGGTTGCCGCCCAGGTGCATGCCCTGATAGGTAAACGGGAGCATAAACGTCTGCCTCCATTTGATCAGATCCCGGCCTTTAAAAAACTCGGTGATGACGGCCTGACTCCCGAACAAAGCCAGAAGGTGCTGCTGGAATCACATCAGAAGATCGCAGAGTTGAAGGCATTGCTCACGATGAAAGATATTCCGATTGTCGGTGGATAAGCCGTTCCGCCCAAACCTGTATGTCCGTTTCGGGTGCATAGCATTTAAGCGGTTTTACTTTGCCCGGACACTGCCTTCCCTGCGGTGATCCGCAACACCCAGCCACTGCGAGCCAATTCGCTGGATACCATGCAGCCCTGAATTAAGGTCTCTCTTATTCGGGCTGTAACCCATGCCGGTTAAGGCTTGACTGAGTGAGTTGAGGTCGCGACCTGACTCCAGATCCAGCGTCCCAAATCGACTGGCTACATTTGGGGCCGAGATGGCCTGATCAAGCGTTTGTTGCCATGCCAGAGTACGTATCAGGGTGTTGGCGACATAGTTGATGATGCGTGACCCACCGGGTGAACCCAAAGCAAGCACTGGTTTGTCGTCGTGAAATACAATGGTGGGCGCCATGGATGAGCGCGGACGCTTGCCACCTTCGACGCGATTGGCGATGGCACGTCCTGACTTTTCAGGGGAGAAGGAAAAGTCGGTCAATTCGTTATTCAGCAGGAATCCATGGACCATCAGTCGCGAGCCAAAGCCGTTTTCTATCGTACTGGTCATCGAAACAATATCACCGTTGCTGTCCCGGATAACGAAGTGAGTGGTGGACGGCTGCTCGAATGATTCACCCTGTTGAAACGCCTGTTTTCCTTCGGTGCCAGTGGGCGCGCCAGGTTCGGCCTCCGGCAGTCTGGACGCGGGACGAATCAGCCCGGCCCGGTGTTTGAGGTAGCGGGGGGCCTGTAAGCCTTCCGGAAGAGCGATGTAGTCGCTATCAGCGATATAAAGTCCGCGATCGGCAAATGCCAGTCTGCTGGCTTCCGAAATTCGGTGCCACGCCGGTGCCGACTCAGCAGGGTCGGACAAATGATTTCCCTGTTCAAGCATACCGAGAATCTGGTTAACACTTATCCCGCCAGAACTTGGAGGCCCCATGCCGCAGATTCGGTACCCAAGGAAGGGCATGCAAACCGGATCTCGGGTAATCACGCGATAGTGCTGGAAATCCTGAGTACTTAAAACTCCCGGATTAGTGTGCTGCTGCACTTTGTTGACAATCTTCTGACTGAATTCAGGCGTGTAAAAATAGTTGCCGCCGTGTTCTTGAAGCTGTTTAAGTGTCTGTGCATAAGCGGCATTCTTCTTCACAGACCCGGCTTTCAGGGATCTTCCTTCTGGATAGAAGTATGCGGCGGCGTCAGGGTCCCGGGACAGCCTATCCTGATCCCTTTCTAGTGCCTCCGCTAAACGCGGGCTGACAATGAAGCCACTGTTCGCCAGCTCCAATGCGGGCGTCAGAACGTCGCCCCAGCGTAATTGACCAAAACGCTGATGCACTTCCCAAAGCAGCTTGGGCGTACCGGGCGTGCCGACTGAGCGACCACCCACTACAGCTTCAAAAAAACCAAGTGGACTCCCATCTTTGTTCAGGAAAAGTGTTTCATTGGCCTTTGCCGGGGCGGTTTCCCGTCCATCAACAGTCATGAGTGAGTTAGTCTTATCCTGATAGTAAAGTAGGAACGCACCACCCCCCCAATCCAGAAGACTGCGGCTCCACCAGCCCAAGAACCAACTGAACGGTCACCATGGCGTCGATTGCATTGCCACCTTGTTCCAGGATGCGGAAGCCGGCATCCGTGGCGTAGGGATTCGCAGCGGAGATGACTTGTTCGCTGCCATAGGCCAGTTTTGCCGCTGTGTTACTGCTGGACGAGTTGCCATGCTCCGGCGCGAAGCGATCACTTTTCTGCTCGGCTTTTAAGTGACTCAAGCCGAAAAGCAGTAAGAGGATCATAAGCCGGAATGTGAAGGTTTGAGTGAGGTGAATACGGCGCGAAGCTTTCATAGGTGGCACTTGGAGCAGGGAAGATCAGCCGATCATAATGTAGCCGCGGTCACCTTGTAAATATCAATGCTTTGGGTCCGGGCTGAACCCGCCGAGGAATCTAGCTTTGTAATTCAGGCAGGTTTCTGAACAGTTCAAGTGCTTCCGGATTGGCCAGCGCTTCGCGGTTTTTGACGGATTCGTTGTGCACCACGTTACGAACGGCCAATTCCACTAACTTGCCGCTGAGCGTACGGGGTATGTCCTGAACCGCAATCACCTTGGCGGGTACGTGCCTGGGTGTGGTGTTTGCCCGGATCGTTGTTCTGATCTGTTCTGTCAGTTCCGGTGTTAGATCGATGCCTTCCTGAAGCCGGACAAACAGCACCACCCTGATGTCGTCTTGCCATTGTTGGCCGATTGCAAGGGATTCGAATACTGCGTCGATTTTTTCGACCTGACGGTAGATTTCAGCGGTTCCGATTCGCACTCCGCCAGGATTGAGAACGGCATCCGAGCGTCCATGAATAATCACTCCGTGATGTTGAGCCTGTGTCGGATCGTTATGAGGCACTAATTCTCCATAGTCTCCATGGGCCCAGGCATTGTCAAAGCGTTCGAAGTAAGCAGCTTTGAATTTGCTGCCATCGGGGTCATTCCAGAACCCGATCGGCATGGAAGGAAAGGCTTGTCGGCAGACAAGTTCGCCTTTGCCCTGTTCCAGAGCCTGTGCATTCTCGTCATAAAAGGCAACGTCCATTCCCAGGCCAATGCACTGAAGTTCGCCTCGATAGACCGGCAGTACAGGGGCGCCAAGCGCAAAGCACGAAACGATGTCGGTGCCACCAGAAATACTGGAAAGACAGACATCTGCTTTGACCTCTCGATACAGGTATTCAAAGCTCTCGTGAGATAAGGGTGAGCCGGTCGAAAGCAGCGACCGCAAAGCGGCCAGATTGTGGGATTGGCCGGGTGTCAGGCCATATTTTTCACATGCCGAGTAGTATTTGGCGCTGGCGCCGAAAACCTCGATGGCTTCCTGTTCGGCAATGTCCCAAAGAATCGATTGCTCGGGGTGAAACGGAGAACCGTCATAAAGTACCAGTGTTGCTCCCAACGCAAGGCCGGATACCAGCCAGTTCCACATCATCCAGCCGCAGGTTGTATAGTAAAAGAGCCGTGTATTTTCGCGAACATCAGTGTGTAAACCCAGTTCCTTGAGATGCTGTAACAGGGTGCCCCCAATGCTGTGTGTAATACACTTGGGCTGACCGGTGGTGCCGGATGAATACAGGATATACAAAGGGTCGGAAAAGCCCATCGCTTCATACTGCAGTCTAACGCCCTGATATTGCTGAATAATACCGCCCCAGGTGCTGGTAAGCTCCGAATTTTTGCGAGTGGAATCGCTGTTATCCCCCGTCGCGTAAGGCACGATGACGAGACCCTTTAAAGAGCTCAGTTGCTGTGCTATCTGTTCAACGCGCGGCAGTGTATTGATATTTTTGTTGCCATACCGATAGCCGTCGCAGGCAAAGAGCACGGTTGGTTCAATCTGTGAGAATCGATCGAGTACGCCCTGGAAGCCAAAATCAGGTGAGCAAGAGGACCAGATGGCGCCAATACTGGTACAGGCAAGCATGGCAACGACACTGTATCTGCTGTTGGGAAGGAATCCTGCAACACGATCTCCACGACTAACCCCGCAGGCAGCGAGGTAGGAGGCTATCGAAGCGACTTCGGCTTTAAGTGCGCCATAACTGATTTCCTCTCGCCGGCCATTTTCTCCCCGTTCGATCAGGGCCAATGCCGCATCGTCCTGCCAGAGTAGGTTTTCGGCAAAATTCAAGCGTGCTTCAGGAAACCATTGATGCTGGCGTATGTCTTTTGCGGCGATGTGAGCCCGCGGTCCGGGGTCCCCTTTGACCCTAAAATAGTTCCAGACGGCCTGCCAAAAGTCAGCCGGGTGGGTCACCGACCAAGTGTGCAGGTCTTGGTAGAGGGCTTGCGGCGATCGCGAAGCGGAAAAGCCGTGATTCTGTTTGCAGTAGTCAGAGAACTCGCGGAAACGACTCTGCTCAATGCGTTCCGGGTCCGGCTGCCATAGGGGCGTGTTCATGACATCTTACCTGAGCGTTTGGCTGCAGCGACGCGGGACTGATTGGGACGACCAATGGCATCACAAATCGCTTGCCCGGCATCAATGACAAGGTCCAGATCAATCCCTGTATCAATACCTGATTGATTAAACATATAAAGCATGTCTTCGGTTGCGACATTACCGCTCGCCCCTTTGGCATAGGGACAGCCTCCCAGCCCTGCGACGGAAGCATCGAAGCAGCGGATGCCTGCTTCATAGGATACCATCGTATTCGCCAGCGCCTGGCCATAGGTATCATGAAAATGCATGGCGATTTTATCGTTTGGAAAATGTTGCAGGACTTCGTGAAGCAGGGCACTTGTCTGGAAAGGCGTCCCAACGCCAATGGTGTCGCCCAGGGAGACTTCGAAACAGCCCAGATCCAATAGCTTTTTGGCGGTTTCTATCACCTGGCTGTGCGGGATGCTGCCTTCATAGGGACAGCCAAGCACGCAGGAAACATATGCTCTGACCGGAATATTCAGTGACGCAGCCTGCTCGGCAATGGGTACAAAGCGTTCGATACTGGTATCAATGTCGCAATTGATATTCTTCTGACTGAATGTTTGTGAAGCAGCAGCGAAGATGGAAACCTGGCTGACACCGGCTTGCACTGCAGCTTCGAAGCCGCGCAGATTGGGCGTAAGCGCAGAATAGCTAACCCCGGAGCGACGCTCTATGCGCGCAAAGACTTCAGCGCTGTCCGCCATCTGGGGGACCCATTTAGGGGAGACAAAGCTGCCGGTCTCAATTTCCTGAAATCCGGCTTTTGACAGGGCATTGACCAATGCGACTTTGTGCTCAAGCGCTACCGGTGAGCGTTCATTTTGCAGCCCGTCTCGGGGACCTACTTCAACAATCTTCAGTTCTGCGGTCATGCCTCGTCTCCCTGTTGGCGCCATGCCGGTGTGCGTTTCTCGAAAAAAGCACCGAGCCCCTCCTGTCCTTCCGCTGAAACACGAAGGCTGGCGATGAGGTCGCTCGTGTACTCGGATAAATTCTCGGGTCTGGCACTGATCGTACGTACTAACTGTTTGCAGGCTCTCGAGGCTTCCGGTCCGGTTTCCCGTACTTTGCCGGCAAGGTCATTTACTATCTCGTCAAGCTGACTGGCATCCACGACTTCATGGATGAGTCCGATGCGTTTGGCTTCCTCTGCCGCAAATACCTCGCCGGTCAAAAACAGGCGCCGGCACTGGCGTTCTCCGATGGCGGCATAGACATAAGGGCCAATGGTCGCCGGAGCCAGGCCCAGACGAACCTCGCTCAGACAGAAGCGCGCGCGGGATTCCGCTACCGCGATGTCGCAACAGGCAATCAGACCCAAAGCCCCGCCATAGGCGGCGCCCTGCACACGCGCAATACAGGGAACGGGCAAGGTATTCAGGGTTTCCATCAGTGTTGCCAATCTCCCTGCGTCGGCTAGATTCTCCTGATGGTCCATAGTGGCCATGCGTTTCATCCATGCGAGGTCGGCACCCGCGCAAAAGTGCTTGCCTTCCGCTTGTAAGATCATGACCCGGACCTGGCCGTTTTCACGGATCGCATCGAAATGCGTGAGTAATTCCTGAATCACTCGGTCGTCAAAGGCATTATGTTTTTCCGGCTGGTTCAGGGTCACGGTCGCAATCCCGTCCTCAATGCCCAGTCGTGTATTTCCGCTTTGTGTCATTGCTTGCATGAATAAGGGTTCCCTGATGAAAACGAGCAAGTGTGCTATCGATTGGCCGAAACGGACCTGGATGCATAAGCTGGTCTGCGTGCTACATACGAAATACACCAAAGGGTGTGTCTTCAATGGGTGCGTTGAGACTGGCGGAAATGGCACAGCCCAGCACATTTCGGGTATCACAGGGTTCAATGATACCATCATCCCATAGCCGTGCAGACGCATAGTAGGGGTGTGACTGGCGTTCAAATTGCTCAATAATTGGCTGCTTGAGCGCTTGTTCATCTGCTTCCGTGAAAGCCAGTCCTTTTTTATGCATGCTGTCCTTCTTGACCTGTGCCAGTACTCCTGCCGCCTGTTCACCTCCCATCACGGAGATGCGCGCATTTGGCCACATCCAGAGAAAGCGCGGGTGATAGGCGCGTCCACACATGCCATAGTTTCCGGCGCCGAAACTGCCACCGACAATGACCGTAAATTTAGGTACTTTGGCGCATGCGACGGCCATCACCATCTTGGCCCCGTGCTTTGCGATACCGCCTTCCTCGAACGCTTTGCCGACCATGAAGCCGGTAATGTTCTGAAGAAATACCAAAGGGATCTTTCGTTGGCAGCAAAGCTCGACGAAGTGCGCGCCTTTCTGAGCGGATTCGGAGAATAAGATGCCGTTATTGGCGACGATGCCGACCGGATTTCCGAAGATGTGCGTAAAGCCGCAGACCAGCGTTTCGCCATAAAACTGCTTGAATTCCGCAAACTCGGAGTCATCCACAATGCGTGCGATGACTTCACGCACGTCATAGGGGGTTTTAAGGTCTGCCGGTACAATGCCATGCAGCTCTTCAATGCTATAGCGCGGAGCCTTGATTTGCTTTGTGGCGAGTTGTTCAGGTTTTTGCCAGTTCAGATTGGCGACACACTGACGGGCAATCTGAATGGCGTGGGCTTCACTGTCCGCGTAGTGGTCTGCAACGCCGGAAATTTTACAATGAATGTCGGCGCCCCCAAGTGCCTCGGCGCTGACTTCTTCGCCCGTTGCGGCTTTTACCAGGGGAGGGCCGGCCAGAAAAATCGTGCTGTGGTTTCGTACCATGATGCTTTCGTCGGCCATTGCCGGGACATACGCGCCACCGGCTGTACACAGACCCAGTACAACCGCGATCTGCGGAATCCCTTTGGCAGACATGTTGGCCTGTCGAAAAAAAATATTGCCGAAATCGTCTTCGTCCGGAAATACCTCGTCCTGATTGGGAAGATTGGCGCCGCCCGAGTCAACGAGATATATGCATGGCAGGCGATTTTCTTCGGCAATGGTCTGCGCGCGCAAGTGTTTTTTAACCGACAAAGGATAATAGGTACCGCCTTTTATCGTAGAGTCATTCGCGACAATCATGCATTCGATGCCATGCACACGCCCGATACCAGTGATCGCCCCGGCACCCGGAATGTCTTCATCATAAACTTCATACGCGGCCAGTTGCGACAGTTCCAGAAAGGGCGCTCCCGGATCGAGCAGACGCGCCACCCGCTCGCGTGGCATCAACTTGTTTTTTGCCAAGTGCCGCTTCCTGACCTCAGGGCTTGCAGCATTGACGGACCCCGAGATGGTGTCGCGTAAATCCTTCACCAATGCATCCATGGCCTTTTTGCGGGCTCTGAATTCTTGCGAGTTCGGATCAATCTTGCTTTGTATCTGCGTCATCGCGTGTATCGCCTTCTAGCGGGTTTCCATAAAGAGTTCGCGGCCAATGAGCATGCGCCGGATTTCAGAAGTACCTGCGCCAATTTCGTACAGTTTGGCGTCTCGCAGCAAACGGCCTGCCGGAAATTCATTAATGTAACCATTGCCACCCAGAATCTGGATGGCTTCGAGTGCCATTTGGGTCGCCGCTTCTGCAGTATAAAGGATGACACCGGCCGCATCTTTGCGTGTTGCTTCACCGCGGTCACATGATGCGGCTACCGCATAGAGGTAGGCGCGAGAGGCATTGAGGGTTGTGTACATATCGGCCATTTTTCCCTGAATCAGCTGGAACTCACCAATGGCTTTGTCAAACTGTTTGCGTTCATGGATGTAAGGCACCACCAGATCCAGGCAGGCCTGCATGATGCCGGTTGGGCCGCCTGACAGCACAACGCGTTCATAATCCAGTCCGCTCATCAACACTTTTACGCCCGCGTTTTCCATGCCAAGTATATTTTCTTCGGGAACTTCCACATTTTCGAAGACCAGTTCGCAGGTATTTGATCCGCGCATCCCCAGCTTGTCGAGCTTGGGCGAGCGCGTAAATCCGGCCCAATCCCGTTCTACGATAAAGGCGGTAATGCCGTGTGGACCTTTTTCTGGCGCTGTTTTGGCGTAGATGATGTAAGTGTTGGCGTCTGGCCCGTTGGTGATCCACATCTTTGAACCATTCAGTATGAAGCGGTCACCCTTGCGCTCGGCTCTGAGTTTCATGCTAACCACGTCACTCCCCGCATTGGGTTCACTCATCGCCAAGGCGCCAATATGTTCACCCGAAATAAGTTTTGGCAGATAACGTGATTTCTGCTCTTCATTGCCGTTGCGATAAATCTGATTGATGCAGAGATTCGAGTGAGCACCGTAACTCAGGCCGATAGAGGCGCTACCTCGACTGATTTCCTCCATGGCGAGGACGTGAGCCAGATAGCCCATATTTGAGCCGCCATATTCTTCAGACACCGTAATGCCAAGTAAACCCATCTCGCCAAGACGTGGCCATAGTTCGTTCGGGAAAGCGTTCTCCTGATCGGTTTTTGCAGCGATCGGCGTAATTTCCTGTGAGACAAAGCCGGCGACTTGCTCACGGAGCATGTCGTTGGTTTCACCAAGTCCGAAATTGAGTGTTTGAAGAGATGCGATAGACATGGGGAGATCCTCAGTGGTCTTGGTTGTTTAATAAGGAAAGCGCTTCCTGACAGCGACGTTCTGCATCGTCAAGCTCGAGCTGCATTACGCGAATATCTTCAATCTGCTGCATGAGTGATCGACGACGTTCTGCAATTTTTTCCAGCAGGCGAGAGAGCTGTATCTGGTTCGCGCCCTTAGGGTCATACAGCTGAATCAGTTCTTTTGATTCGGCAAGTGAAAACCCCAGCCGTTTTCCCCGTATGATCAACTTTAGGTGAATGCGGTCCTTGTCACTGTAGATTCGGGTCTGGCCCTCACGCTTAGGGTGCAGCAAGCCTTCGGTTTCGTAGAAACGCATCGTGCGGGTGGTCACATCGAATTCTTCCGCCAGATCCCTGATCGTATATCGTGCCATGGTATTCTCGCCAACATGCTGAATCCGGATGATTATGTATTAACGTTGACGTTAACGTCAACGTTAAATTGTGGCTGGAGTCGTACCGTTCAACTTTCAGCTACAGGCAGGATGTAGCCGGGAACTATTTGATGAGCTTGCGTTGGCGGGTCAGCATGTCCATCCAGTTTTCCAGCTTGTCCGAGCTGCCAATACGCTTGTTCTTGCTGTCTTTGTAACGTGCCAGCCAAAGCCCTTCACCATTGAAGCTGTATACCGGCACCAGATCATCGCGTTCAGAGGCAGGTTTGATATCGGGGATAAGGTTGTCGAGGATCAGGGGTTCGGAATCGGGTGTTTCATAATAGGCGAGCACCATGTGCGCCTGGTTCAGTTTGAGCGCTTTCACATAGGTGATTTTCAGTTTTTCTTCCGGGACGCCCATTTCCTTCAACGTGAAGTACTTGGCAATCGAGTAATCCTCACAGTCTCCAGCGTTAACGGCCAGCAACTCCACTGGAGTGGCCCAGTAATCCTCGCTGTTCCACTGCTCCTGATCAGGGACAAACCTGGCGCGATTGAAAAAGTGATTCACGCGTTCAAGTTTGAAAGCCGTCTCTGCCTGATGGTGCGAGTTCGCCAGTGCTTCCCAGTCAAACAGCCGTTGAGCCGCAGAATCGCCAAAACGGCTCTGGATATAATTCACCAGTGTCTGGCTGAGCTCCAAAGCCACAAGAGAGCTTGAAGTGATGGCAAAACAGAGCAGAAATGCTCTCTGATACACAAACCAGTCTTTGGAAAATCCTGAATTCACCGCATCCAGCCTTAGTTCTGACCTGAACGGATGCGTGCGCGGATTGCGTTTAGCCTGTCTTTAATCGACTGTTTGCGCCCTTCAGAGAGCCCTGGACTGGATACGCTGGGGGTGGGGGCGGGCTGAATTTCCGCCCTCGGTTCTTCTCTGGCCTGAGTGATTGCTGCCAGATATTGAGCGCCACCCGTACTGACTTTGGGGAAATACAGGTTTTCGAGACGCCCCGATCGGTCGATTACGATGCGGTCATCATAAATATTGTGCAATGTTGCATTGCCCGGCAGGGTATCACCAACTTTATAGACCTCGGTATTTCGGTCCGGCCCCTCAACCAGCGCACTGGCAATCTGATTGCCGCTTCCCGCGGATACGCCCGTAAGCGTCAGTTTTAGATTGGTCTTGGGAAGCTCTTTCTCCTCCACTAGCTGTTTCTCCGGGGCTGCGCCGGCTTTTCCAAATAGAGAAAACTTTGCTATATCGTGTCGTTTTTCGGGCGTCGCTTCGGTGACACGGGGGCTCTTGGAGTTATTCTGGGATTGACTGGCGGAAGGGGGCGTCAAGACATCGCGCAGTTGCCAGTAGAAAACGGCTGCGAGCGCTAGCAGTAAGACCAGACTGGCCAACAGCGGTAGATACTTTTTTAGTGTTTGCATGGAACAGCTATGCGCCTTTTTGCCAACATCCGGATGGTTGAATATAGCTCTTCGCCTAATGGTAGCACAAGCTGGTCAGGCGTCAGTATACGCAGGTCGCCAAAAACAAGGTGCCCGGACCTGAGGTCGGGCACCTTGTTTACCATATCAACGGCGCACAAGGGGGTGACTAGATTTTGAAATTACCAATCAGGCTTTTCAATGTACCGGTATCCTGGGATAGCGACTCAGCGGCTTGCAGGGCGCTGCCGGCATATTGTTCCGTTTCATTACCCAAATCGACGATCTGACTGACATTGGATTCGATGTTCTTGGCCACGACGCTTTGCTCTTCCGCCGCGCCAGCGATCTGCTGACTCATGCTGACGATGGAGTCGATGCTGGCCACGATCTTGGACAGTGCCTCAGCTACCCGGTTGGATTGCGTGACGGTGCTTTCGGTAGTTTGGTGGCTGGCATCCATTGATTGCACAGCACTGGCGACGCCACGCTGCAAGCGTTCAATCATGGTATCAATTTCTTCGGTGGATTTTTGTGTTCGCTGGGATAGTGTCCGGACCTCGTCCGCCACGACCGCAAAACCACGCCCCTGATCACCGGCCCGGGCCGCTTCGATGGCTGCATTCAAAGCGAGCAGGTTGGTCTGTTCAGCGATGGCTTTGATTTCCACCAGAACCTGATTGATATCTTCGCTATCCTGGCGCACCTGATTGATGTTGGCGACGGAATTCTGGATCTCTCTGGCGAGCTCATCGACAGCGGCCAGTGTGTCATTTACCACGCGCTGACCGTTGGATGCTTCTTCTTCAGCGGCGTGCGCTGCGTCTGAGGTCTGTTGCGTATTGCCGGCTACTTCTTCGACCGTGTGAACCATCTGCGTCATGGCTTCATTGATATGATTGGTTTCGGTCAACTGGCGCTTGATGGCCGAGCTATTGGCCTGGGCTGTCTCATTGACACCGTGGGCCTGTTGTGTGACGCCTTCGACTGTCGTCAGTACCGCTTCGATCAATCCGCGTATCTGGGCGGTCATATCATTGAAAGCCGTCGTAAGCTCGCCCAATTCATCCTGGGATTTTTTCTCAAGCTGAACCGTCAGGTCACCCGAAGCCACCTTGCGGGCGGCAATTGAAAAGTTTTGTATGGACTGCCTCACCGAGATCGAAAATCCCATATACAAATAAAATATAACCAGCAGGACGGTGCCCAGTACAATGAAAAGCAGGCTTCTTTTCTGCGTTTGTTCGCTGAGGCGGTCCTGCAGTATCCGGTCGATAGCGCCGGTGGTTTGTGCATGAAAACGCTGGAACTGCTTGATGAATTGCTGTATTTCCGCTTCGTACGCCTGCCAGCTTTTTTCCAAATGGATCGGATTGATTATATCGTTGTCCAACGTTTCCTGGACTTGCGGTACCGCTTCTCTGAGTTGCTCGATCACACCTTTACTGGATGCAGACAGTGTGCGGCTCTTGGCTAACGCAAGATCGATGGCTGGCAGGAATTCGGTATTGAATTGGGTCAGCTGGTCATAGAGTTCGTTCAGACCGTCGCTGACAACATAACTCACGGCACCTTCATTCAAGGCAAATATCCCGAGGCTGCGTGTTCTGCTCAGGATTTCCATTCCCTTGGCGATGCTGTTGTCCGCCAGCGTGAACAGCGTATTGACCTCGCCGTCCGAATCCAGAGACAAGCCGCTTGACTGGGCCAGCGTCTGTTTCAGCGCTTTCAGCTTGTCGTTAAACTCAGAATAATAACGATACTGGCCATTGTAGTCGGCCTCCTGATTGTCTTCCGAACGCATCTTTTTCCAAGCTGAAAGTGTTGTTTGAGCCTGCTCGTTCACCAGAGGGCTTGAAAGTGCACTTTGCTCCAGGCGTGCGACAAATGTGTCCAGGGTTTCACCGATGGTTTTCTGCAAATTTTCTGAGCGTGAATCCAGCAGTGGCGCCGAACGCTGTTTTGCGATCGCCCGTATGTCCCGATACTCGCGCGCGTAAGCTTCTATTTGAGCCATGTCTTCGTAGAATGTGATGCCTTTGGCTTCCTGTTGGGTTTGTTCAATTGACTGGTTAAACTGGCTTAGCAGGAGATAGGTTACACCCAGAATCGGGATCAGCCAGAGAATGCTGATGAGCGTAAATTTGAGGTTGTAGCTGAGCCGGTTCATCAGCGTGATGGCAGGGAGCATGAATTTCATGCAATTACTCCGAACGTCTATTTGGTAAGGTTGTTTTTATATCGTTCAAGGGAACGATTTGTTTAGTGAAATTTCGCCTGGCACCTTTGTATTGAATGGATTTTGTCCAGTGCCTTACTACACATTGCCCCTATGTTAGCCCTTAAAACGTGCTGTTTGAACCAAACTCTCGCGAATTCAGTTTAAGCGTAACTTGTCTATAGTTATGATGCAGCGCTACAAACCCATAAGTCGGGTGGTTCTAATGCTCTCAGACAGGTCAATTTGTCATTGATGGCGTGTTACGATGATGTAATATCCACTGCTGTTATGAATGTTGTGAACTGCCTAGAATGGCGAAGCCCGCCAAACAGGTATTCTGTTAGGTATCAAGGCTGCAAAGTTTAAGCGTAAATTCCCAGTTTGACTGCTAGGTTTAATAGCTGGATAGCAGCCGCATGGCAGACGATGAATCTCCGGAGGAAATTGTGACAGACGAACTTGAGACTGCAATGTTAGACGATGCACCGATTCAGAGTGCACGCACCGTCGAACGTTTGCCCTTCGGCTTTGCCAAAAAACAGGGTGTTGTACTGGTAAAAGAACAGAATAAGCGCGAGATTCTCTATCGACCCGGCCTCAGTCCACAGGCCTTTGCGGAAGTGAACCGGCTCACCCATGGCGACATGGAATTTCGTCTGGTCGATGAAGCTGAGTTTGAACATGCCCTGGGTCTTGCGTATCAGAATGATTCTGAAGAAGCCATGCAGATGGTGGAAGGGCTGGGGGACGATATGGATCTTGCCAGCCTGGCCAATTCCGTCCCTGAAACAGAAGACCTGCTGGAACAGGAAGATGATGCCCCGATCATTCGCCTGATCAATGCGATCCTGACAGAAGCCGTGAAAAGCAATGCTTCGGACGTACATATTGAAACCTACGAAAAGCAATTGGTCGTGCGTTTCAGGGTCGATGGTGTGTTGAGAGAAGTCGTGAAGCCCAAAAGAGCCTTGGCTCCCTTGCTGGTTTCGCGTATCAAGGTGATGTCGAAGCTGGATATCGCCGAAAAACGTATTCCGCAGGATGGCCGAATCTCCTTGCGTGTCGGTGGTCGTGAAGTGGATATCAGGGTTTCGACAATGCCGTCCGCCAATGGTGAGCGCATCGTGCTGCGATTGTTGGACAAAAATGCCGGTCGCCTGAGTCTGGACACGCTTGGAATGTCAAAAAGGGATCTTGATGCCATTAAAACCATCGTCAACAGGCCTCATGGCATCATGCTCGTGACGGGGCCAACAGGCTCGGGTAAAACCACAACACTCTATGCCGGGCTGTCTGAAATCAATGACCGCAGCCGAAATATTCTGACGGTGGAAGACCCTATCGAATATAACTTGCCCGGCATCGGCCAAACCCAGGTCAATACCAAGGTGGATATGACATTTGCCCGCGGTTTGCGTGCGATTTTGCGTCAGGATCCGGACGTCGTGATGATCGGTGAGATCCGTGATCTGGAAACCGCCGAAATAGCCGTTCAGGCCAGTTTGACCGGGCATATGGTGTTGTCGACCTTACACACTAATAGCGCAGTTGGTGCGATTACGCGCCTGATGGATATGGGGGTTGAGCCATTCCTGATCAGTTCCAGTATGGTGGGGATCATTGCGCAGCGCTTGGTCAGGGTGCTATGTGACGACTGTAAAACACCCATTAAGGCAGATGCTTCGATGTGCGAGTATCTGGACGTTGATCCTGCAAACCCACCCACGATTTACGGTGCAAAGGGGTGTCCTGAGTGTAATCATCTTGGTTACCGCGGACGATTAGGCATTTATGAAGTGATCTATGTCGATGACAAATTGCGCGAGTTGATCCATAACAAAGCCGGAGAAATGGAGCTTGAACAGTACGCCAGAACCACTAGCCCGAGTATCAATCAGGATGGCATATCCAAGGTCCTGTCAGGGGTTACAACGATCGAAGAGGTGGTGCGTGTTACGCATAAGGCTTAACTATGGCAGCGTTTGAGTTCAAGGCCCTTGACCAGAAAGGGCGACAGCAAAAGGGCGTAATGGAGGCCGATAGTGCGCGGCAGATCCGGCAGCAGCTAAGGGATAAAGGCTGGGTGCCATTGTCTGTTGAAATGACCGTTGAAAAGAAATCGAGTTCCGGTTTTTTTCAATCGCGGCGCAGTATCAGTGTCAAGGATCTTGCTTTGTTAACGCGCCAGGTCGCGACGCTGATTCAGGCCGGAATACCGGTGGAAGAAACGCTCAGTGCGGTCGCCAGTCAAAGCGAAAAGCCCGCCATTCGAAGCATGATGCTGGCGGTGCGGGCCAAGGTGCTTGAAGGCTACACCCTGGCAGATAGTCTGGGAGAGTTTCCGGGTGCATTTCCGCACCTGTATCGATCGACCGTGGCAGCAGGTGAGCATGCCGGCCATCTGGATCTGGTTCTTAACCGCCTGGCAGACTATACAGAGTCGCGTCAGCAGGCGCGCCAAAAGATACAGCTCGCGGCTATTTATCCGGTGATACTGAGTGTGGTCGCAATATCAATCGTGGTGTTTCTGTTGACGTATGTCGTTCCGGACATCATCGAAGTGTTTATCAATAACGGGCAGGAATTGCCGCCATTGACTCAGGCGTTATTGGCTTGCAGTGACTTTCTCGCTGACTGGGGCGGGCTGATAATTGCGCTGTTGTTTGTGCTGTTCGTCGGCTTCAGGTTTATGCTTCGCCAGGACGGCTTTCGTATGGCATATCACAAGAAACTCCTGCAGATGCCCTTCATTAAGCGCATGTCACGGGGGACCAACACCTCACAATTCGCCAGCACGCTAAGCATACTCAACAGCAGCGGTGTGCCCTTGGTCGATGCGATGCGGATCTCCTCCGAGGTGCTTGGCAATGATTGCATGAAAGCGGCATTGATGAGCTCGGCGCAGATGGTGAGTGAAGGTGCAAGTCTTTACAAGTCCCTTGAACAGACGGGGTATTTTCCTCCGATGATGATTCATATGATTGCCAGTGGCGAGTCCAGTGGTGAGCTGGACCAGATGCTGGAACGAACGGCAAATCATCAGGAAAGTGAGTTACAGGGTTTGATCGAGACCATTGTTGGTTTGTTCGAACCACTAATGTTGTTGTTTATGGGCGGTGTGGTGCTGATTATCGTATTGGCGATCATGTTGCCGATTTTGAATATGAGTAACCTGGTAGGTTAGGTTTTTTAATTAGCAGATAAGGAAAAAGTTATGCGTACACGAGCAGGAATCGCCGCGGGTCGGCAATCAGGCTTCACGTTGATAGAAATTATGGTGGTCATGGTGATCCTCGGGTTGCTGGTTGCAGTCGTTGCGCCAAACATATTGGGGCGCGGAGAAGAGGCCCGTATCGGTGTTGCCAAAACGCAAATCCGTAACGTCAGTAACGCCCTGGACCTTTACAAGCTGGATAACTTCAATTATCCGAGTACCGAGCAGGGGCTGGAGGCCTTGGTGAATGAGCCTTCAGGCTCACCGGCCGCTAAAAACTGGAATAAAGATGGCTATCTGCCAAGTGTGCCTGTTGATCCCTGGGGGAATGAGTATCAGTACGTGAGCCCCGGATCCGAAGGGCCTTATGACCTGTATTCTTTTGGCCCGGATGGTAAGGAAGGCGGTTCTGATGAAGGCGCAGACATCAGCGTCCATGACCTCAACTAGATCTGATACCCCCGCAGCCGTCAAGGTTTCGGGTTTTACACTCATCGAGTTATTGGTTGTGATGGTGTTGCTCGGCCTGCTGGCCTCAATTGGCCTGGTCACGGTAGGGACAGGCAATCAGGATCGGGAGCTTGAGAACGAAGTCCAGCGATTGCACGCGGTATTGCGCATGGCGGCCGAGGAGGCGATCTTCAGCAATACCGAAATTGGCGCGGTGATTGAAGACGATGGCTATGCGTTTCTCAATTTCAATGAAGAGGATGGCAAGTGGGAACAGGCGCCGCAGAATTTCCTGCGTGCCTACACCTTGCCCGAATGGATGCTGATAGACTTTCGGCGAGAAGGAGAAGAGCGCCGGCTTGCTGGTGAAAATGTCGCTGGTGATGACAGCGTTGGTGCGCAGCAGGATGAAGCCTACGAGCGTCCTGATTTTATGTTGCTCTCAAGTGGTGAGGTGACCCCCTTTGTGATTGGTTTGGAGATTCAGGGTAGCGAGGATTCCCGCATCGAGATTCGAACAGATGAACAGGGTGAAATTGTATTGCCTTCCACGGAGGAAGAGGTGTGAGCGCGAGGTGTCACGTCGATTCCGTATTAACAGATGCAAATGCTGCAATAGCTGGCAGTGCAAGGGACCTGCGCTGGAAAACCATGGTTAATGGCAAAGCCCATCGTAAGCGCGGTTTTACCTTGCTTGAAGTGCTGATTGCCCTGATATTCTTTTCGCTCATTGGTCTGGTTTTGCAGGACGTGACCGCATCAACCGTACATCAGTACCAAAGCGTCAAGCTTAAAATGTATGCGACCTGGCTGGCCGAGAATAAATTGGCTGAGCTGCGACTTTCGGAAGGGCTGCCTGCTGCGAGAGAGTATAAGGAGGATGTCGAATTTGGTGACATGGAATGGCAGTTGATCTCAAAAGTAAGTACAACAGACAATCCTGATATCCACCGGGTTGAAGTAGAGTCTTATCACATCAATGACCAGAACAACGAGAAAACAAAACGTATTACCTTGACCGGGTTCGTAGGCAGGTATTGATGTCACGATCCGTTATAGTTCAGAGAAGCGACGGTTTTACGCTGCTTGAAGTTCTGATTGCCATCGTGATTACCGCACTGATTGGCCTGGGCTCCTGGCAGCTGTTGAACAGTGCGATTCGTACCAACGAACAGACACAGGCGCGTCTCGATGAATTGAAGCAATTGCAACGCGCGCTTTTTTTTATTGCCAGAGATCTTCAGCAGGTAGCCCCGCGAGGAATACGGGATGAGTATGGTGACCTGGCGCCCGCGCTGACGACAAAGAATGAATTCTATGCGCTGGAATTCACACGGGCCGGTTGGCGCAATCCCTTAGGTGATATACGCTCTGAATTGCAGCGTGTCGCCTATGAGCTGGATCAGGAAGGCTGGCTGGTTCGTCACTACTGGTCGGTACTGGATCGGGCTCAAGATACCAGCCCTCGCTCGCGCAAACTGTTGGAAGGCGCCGAGGTATTCACTGTGGCGTTTCTGACGGATAGTGCTGCCTGGGTAGATGAATGGCCACCGGAATCGGAAAGTGAGCAAAATGACCCATACAAGGTGTACAACACATTGCCGGTCGCGATAAGAGTGGAGTTGGAGCATCCTAGGTTTGGTAAAATAACGCGGCTGTTCGAGTTGCCCCATTATATGGAGCATGGGGATATTGCAAGCAGTGGTTCGGGCGAGGGAGATGGCCAGGGCGGCGATGGTTCTGATAATGGCAGCAATAACGGTTCTGGAATTCCGACGGTAGGTGGTGAGAGTGCTGAAGAACAGCGCTAAATACAGGGTCGGGGGCATGACGAAGGGCGTGAGGAAAAACTATCCTGCACTTCCAGCGCAGCAGCGTGGTATTGCACTGATGATGGTGATACTGGTGTTCGCCCTGGTGACGATTCTTTCGGTGGGTATGTATAACCGTCAGGGCCTGTTTATCCAGCAGGCAGCGACGATTGCCGCTCAAACCCAGGCTTACGAGTATGCAAGGGCTTCGGAAACCTATGGCAAGCGTTTGTTGAAGGCGGACTGGGATGAGGACAAAAAAGAGAACAAATTCATTGATGATTTGGAGCAGGTCAGCAGCGCCCTGTTTGTCCCGGTTGAAGAGGCCTTTTTGGAAGCGCAGTTCAACGATGTGCAGGGAAAATTCAATCTGAATGATCTGGTCGGTTTGTCCGGAGCACAAAATGAGGTAATGGTGGCCCGCTTCAAGCGCCTTCTTAACCGACTGGCACTCGAAACCGTGAAGGTGGAGCTGTTGATTGACTGGATCGATGATAATCAGGAACCGAGTGGATTTGATGGTTCGGAAGATGGCGATTATCTGGGCCTGAATCCACCTTATCGCACGGGTGGTCAGCCCATGGTGCATCCCAGTGAGCTAAGAATGTTGTTGGGGGTGTCCGATGAAGACTACAGCAAGCTGCTGGAGTTTGTGACGGTGCTGCCACGTGGCAAAGCCGAAATCAATGTCAACACGGCGCCGGAGGAAATACTGCAGTCTCTGGTGGAAGGCTTGAGTGACCAGCAGGCCAAGGAGTTGGTGGCCGTGCGGGAGAATGGTCCTTGGGAGAGTGTCGAAAAGTTTGCTGCAGAGCCTGTTTTGAAAGGACTGAACTTTGATCAAAGCTACCTTTCTGTCAGTTCGCGTTTTTTTGGTCTTGCCACACGTATCACACTGGCAGAACGTGTGGTGCGTCTTAACAGCCTGATCTATCGAAATCCCGAGGATGGTCAAATGTTGGTGCTATTGCGCGATCAGGGCCAAAAGTACTTGATAACGAAAGAGCAGATCACGCTATAATCAAACGAAACTGTGAGCCATTTGCCCACGTACTCCAAGAGTTTAATCATGCCGAACAAGTTATTTATCCGACCACATTCGCTCGAAGTAAACGAAGACTCAGTGTATGAGTGGGCGATTTTCGACATTGCGGGCCACCAGGTAAATAGCGCGAAAGGGTCGGATATAGACAGTCTGTGCCAGGTATTGATGCAAAATGGTATTGATACCATTGAACTGACCATTTTATGGCCCGTGCAAGCGGCTTACACAACTGTTGTTGATCTTCCCGGAAATCAGGCGCGCTATTTGACGCAGGCCTTGCCTTTTGCAGTCGAGGAACAACTTGCACAGGATATCGATACGGTTCACCTGGTCGCCGGGACCAAAAACCGTGACTATGGCTATCCGGTTGTTTGTGTCGACAAAATGATCTTTGCTGAATTGTTCGACGCATTCAGCCAGCATGATGTGCTCGTGCTCAAATCCATTTGTATTGATGCGGATGCCTTGCCTCTGAATGAGCATGATCTTTCGATACTGATCAGTGATGAGCAAATATTACTCAAGAGCAAACGCAATGCTTCGATCGGCTTACGACCCGGTAACCTGATTCCCTATCTGGATGCCATTTTTCTGGGCACCGCCGAAGATACGCATCCGGAAGGTGAGGTCTTTTCCATCAAGGTCTTTGTTGAAGCTGAGGAGCTGGAAGGTGCAAAGCTGTTGTTGGCGGAAATTGAACAGTATCCCTCGGTTACTGTCGAAGTTGAAGAGATTGGAATATCCGCCTTTGAGTTATTGTGTGAATGCCATGTGCGGCAATTGAAGTCCACTACCAATCTTTGTCAGGGGGAATTTCGCCTCGTCGATAGCAGTGGGGCAGAGTGGAAACGGTGGCGAGGAATCGCTGCAATTCTGGCGCTGGGTTTTGCGTTGCAACTGGGCGTATTTTGGGGCAAGGGTTACCACTATCAGCAGCAAGCGGACGCGATCGCCGCACAGGCCGTCACAGAATACCGAAGCGTGGCGGGTGGCAGTAAATCACTTTCTCCAGACAAGCTGGCGCGGATCATTAAAGGGAAGCTCAATCAACAGGGACAGGCGGGTGCCAGCAATACCGGGTTTCTGGATTTGCTGGGTGAGGCGGGTTATCAGTTCAGTCGCTCGGCAGACCGTAAGAATTTCAAGTTCAGCTCGATAAACTACAACAGTCAGCGAGGAGAATTGGTGCTTGAGATGCATGCCAACAGTTTTGAACAGCTGGATACCTTAAAAAAAGCCATTGTTGATGCGGGATTAACCGCAAAAATAAGCTCTGCAGTGCAGGAAAAGGACTACTTCAGAGGCCGTATCAGTGTGAGTGGATCATAATTATGCTTGATAAGATTTTACAGCAACCCAGTATCCTTCAGTTAAAGCAGAAAGTAGAATTGCTTCCTGCGCGTGATCGCATGGCGTTGAAGGTGTTGGCGCTGGTCGTTCTGGCATTGTTTCTTTACGCTGCGCTCTGGCAGCCCGCCCGGTCGTATATGATGGCGGCCAAGGCAGAGGTAGAGCAAAGGAAGGATCTCCTGGCACTGGTCCAGGACAATAAGGCCGCACTTAAACAACTCGTCGGACAAAGCGGGTCTTCGAGTCAGAAGCTGGATAGCCAGCAACTGGTTTCTACAGTGACCAATCTCGCCAAAAGGCAAGGTCTTAACTTGAAACGTTTCGAACCCAGTGGTCAGAACGAAGTGAAGGTTTGGGTCGACAACGCCTCATTTGACAAGCTGATCCAGTGGCTGTCGCTCATGCATTCCTCCGTTAAAGTCAGAGTCGAGCAAATATCACTTGAGAAAGAAGATGCCGAAGGTCTGGTGAACGCGCGCATTACCTTGTCCTCTTGAATCAAGGAAAACAATAACAATGACCCAAACAACCGAAGAAACTGAAGCGAGAGTGGTCAGACTTGATCCGGCAGCGCTGACCGAGGCAAAAACGATCCTGTTTCATGCCTACAAAAACGAGCCGACCTTTAAATATCTGTTTGAGTATGGCAGGCCCGGATATGAACAGCGGGTCAGGGCGACGATCAGGGAATTGGTGTCCCTGCATTTTGAAACAGACCAGGATGTGATTGGGCTGGCGTTGGATAATCACTTGATTGCCGTTGCGCTGATAGGCAGTCCGGATGTGCGATTAAATCTGGCCCGGCAGTTCACCTGGAGAGCCAGAATGATGATGACCGCTGGTATGGATTGTACCTGGCGTTACATCGACTATCACAAGCAGATTCATGCCTGTCTTACGGATGATTTGCATCATGAGTTGCCTTTGTTTGGTGTCGATGACAAGTATCGAAACATGGGTTATGGACGCAAACTGATGCAGGCGATTGAAAACATCTGTATGGAAAACCCGCGATCCGTCGGTATCGCACTGGATACAGGAAACAGCCGCTACCTCGATTTTTATAGTGAACTGGGCTACTCGCTGGTAGGTGAAATCCGCTTTGGTGAGATCACGGAAAGCGTTTTGTTTAAACCTGTAGCGGCTGCCAGAAGCCAAGCCAATGGGTGACCTGTGATGCCGGAATTTGATTTTGACCTTTTCGTCATCGGTGCGGGTTCTGCCGGCGTTCGACTGGCCCGGATGTCCGCAGCCAAGGGTGTTCGTGTGGGAGTGGCCGAAGACCGATATCTGGGGGGTACCTGTGTCAATGTGGGCTGCGTTCCCAAGAAGCTGTTTGTTTATGCGTCTGAAGTCCCCGAGCAGTTGGATTGTGCACGTGGATTTGGCTGGGATAGTGAACCCTTGCGTTTCGATTGGACGACGCTAAGAGACAACAAAAACTCCGAAATACTGCGGCTTAATGGTATCTACCGGAAACTTCTGGAGAATTCTGGAGCCAGCCTGTTTGAAGGCCGGGCGCGATTCCAGGACACGCATCATGTTGAAGTGAATGGAAAACGCATCAGCGCCGAACATATTGTGATTGCAACCGGCGGCTGGCCTTTTGTGCCGGACTTTCCGGGAAATAACTATGCGATCACCTCAAATGAGCTGTTTTATCTGGAAAGCCTCCCCAGACAGGCCGTTGTGCTCGGGGGTGGTTACATTGCAGTTGAAATGGCCGGGATATTGAATGGTCTCGGTGTGGAAACTACGCTGATCTATCGTGGCGATCTGTTTTTAAGAGGGTTCGATCAGGAGATCCGTGAGTTTGTTCGCGAAGAGCTTGAGAAAAAGGGAATCAGGCTATTGTTCTCGGATAATATCGCAGAGATTCGACAGGTTTCCGGCTCCGCACAGATACTTGATGCCAAACAGCAGTCTTATCAAGTGATACTGGAGTCCGGAAAGGCCCTGAATGCAGGGCTTGTCCTGGCAGCAACCGGTCGAAAAGCGCATCTGGATGATCTTGGCCTGGAGAATCTTGCGCTTGAACGAAACCGGGATGGCAGTGTTTCGGTTGATGACTGTTACCGAACCTCGGTCGCCAACATATTCGCACTTGGCGATGTCACCGGTCGTATTCAATTGACGCCGGTCGCTTTGGCTGAGGGCATGTTCCTGAGCGAGTATCTGTACGGAGCTGGCGAGGCCACACCGCAGGTGGATTACGAGAATATCGCGACGGCAGTGTTCTGCCAGCCGAATATCGGTACGGTTGGCCTGAGCGAAGAGCAGGCACGTGAACGGGGGATGGAAGTGGATGTGTTTGTGTCTGAATTTCGTCCCCTGAAGCATACCCTCTCGGGCAGTGATGAACGCTGTTTGATGAAGCTGATTGTTGATCGTGGATCGGATCGTGTGGTCGGAGCTCATATGGTAGGGCATGAGGCCGGCGAAATCATTCAGGGGCTTGCAATCGCCCTGAAATGCGGAGCAAGCAAAGCGCAGTTTGACGCCACTATCGGCATTCACCCGACATCGGCGGAAGAGTTTGTTACCATGCGCTCTGCGCGCAAGGACTGAAATCTTGGCTATAGAATCTGACTGCGCAGCTTGTCGCTGGCCGGGAGCTATTCTTGGTTCACGCTAGTGCTTGCTTTCGAATAAACGATTATACTTCAGCGAAAATTCTTCTTTTCCCCTATCCCGTTTCTATCAGGAGATCAATTTGAGTTCTGTAGAGTTACAGAAGCGTGTGCTATCCGGCATGCGTCCCACTGGCAAACTTCACATGGGCCATTACCATGGCGTATTGAAAAACTGGGTCGAGCTGCAGCACGACTACGAATGTTTCTTCTTTGTAGCGGACTGGCATGCGCTGACCACACATTACGATGATCCCTATAATATTGAGCAAAGCGTATGGGATATGGTGATCGATTGGCTGGCCGCCGGTATTAATCCGGGTTCAGCGACGATGTTTGTGCAATCCCATGTCCCTGAGCATGCTGAATTGCATCTTCTGTTATCGATGATCACACCGCTGGGTTGGCTTGAGCGCGTGCCCACCTACAAGGATCAGCAGGAAAAACTGAAAGAAAAAGATCTGGCGACCTACGGCTTTCTGGGTTATCCGCTGTTGCAGAGTGCCGATATTCTTGTTTATCGGGCAGGGCAGGTTCCTGTAGGGGCGGATCAGGTCGCTCATGTTGAAATGACGCGGGAAGTCGCCAGAAGGTTCAATCACCTCTATGGCAAGGACCCCGGGTTTGAGGAGCAGGCCGAGGCGGCGATCGCCAAGATGGGTAAAAAGAATGCCCGGCTTTATCGCAATCTGTTGAAAAAGTTCCAGGAGCAGGGAGAAGAGGAGGCGCTTGAAACTGCACGTGCGCTGATTCAGGAGCAGCAAAATATCTCTCTGGGTGACCGGGAACGACTGTTTGGCTATATCGAAGGCGGTGGCAAGGTAATCCTGCCAGAGCCTCAGCCTTTGTTGACCAAGTCATCCAAGATGCCCGGGCTGGATGGCCAGAAAATGTCCAAATCCTACAATAATACGATCGGTTTGCGAGAGGAGGCGGATGAGGTTGCGCAAAAAATTAAAACCATGCAGACAGATCCTCAGCGCGTCAGATTGTCTGATCCCGGTGATCCCGAGAAATGCCCGGTTTGGAAACTGCATGAAGTGTATTCGGATGAAACGCGAAAAAAATGGGTGCAGGAAGGCTGTAAGAGTGCCGGTATAGGCTGCCTGGAATGTAAAAAACCCGTGATCGAAGCCGTGGTTGAAGAACAGCGCCCAATTATTGATCGGGCCAAACAGTATGAAGATAATCCTGAGTTGGTGCGCAGTATTATTTCCGAGGGCAGTGAGCGGGCGCGCGACGCAGCCAAAGCGACCCTGGAAGAAGTGCGTCAGGTGATGGGGCTTTCTTTCGGCTCTTGAGGCGGTCGGCTGGGAAGGGTAATGGCAATCACATTGGGTGAAACGCAGCAATGACAAACAGTCAGCCAACGCATAATCCGGTGCAGGAAGAGCTTCCGCTGGCAATGGTCGCGGGGCAGCCGATCAAGGATATGCCGGAAGACCTTTATATACCGCCGGATGCGCTGTCGGTTATTCTGGAGGCGTTTGAGGGGCCGCTCGACTTGCTGCTCTACCTGATTCGACGTCAGAACATGGACATTCTGATGATTGATGTGCATGAAATCACCCGGCAGTACATGCACTACATTGAAACGGCTGAAGCTATGAAGTTTGAGCTTGCAGCGGAATATCTGCTGATGGCTGCCATGCTGGCCGAGATCAAATCCCGGATGCTGCTACCGAAACCTGCCAATGAGGAGGAGCATGAGGAAGATCCTCGTGCCGAGCTTATTCGCCGCTTGCAGCAGTATGAACGTTTTAAACTTGCCGCCGAGGATCTGGATCGCTTGCCGCGTGTGCATCGGGATATTGCCTTAGCCCAGGTAGAGGTCGACAAATCCGGCGTTTCAAAACCTCAGGTCGAGGTGTCGCTGGACGAGCTCATCGCGGCGTTGAATAGTGTGTTATCGAGATCATCAATGTTTGAGAGTCATCACGTGGCGCGGGAAAAACTCTCCACCAGGGAGCGGATGTCACGTATTCTCGCGCGCGTTTCCGAAGAAAATTTTGTCAGTTTCTATCAGCTTTTTACAGGTGCCGAGGGGCGACAAGGTGTCGTTGTCACTTTTCTCGCGATGATGGAGTTGGTTAAAGAGCAGTTGATTGAGCTGGTACAGGCCCAGCCTTTAGGGCCGATACATCTGAAAGCCAAAGCCCATTAGGGGACGAGGCCTGTAATCAAAGTGAGCGAAAAGACGCATAAAGTATGAGTGAAGCCATGAAAGATCAGAGCCAAAACACGCCATCTGAACTGGTCCGGATTTGCGAGGCGCTGATATTTGCTGCTGATAAACCGCTAAGTCTTGAGCGCATGCGTGCTCTTGTTGATGAAGCCGCTGCGGGTGATGACAGTGCTGTAGATTTGCCGGCGTTGAAGGCCGCGATCGCAGAGCTTCAGTGCCATTATCAGGGGCGCGGCGTCGAGCTGGTCAAGGTGGGAAGTGGTTATCGATTTCAGACCTGTACGGGCGTCAGTGATGTGGTGAATCGTCTATGGGATGAAAAGCCACAGAAATATTCCAGGGCTTTATTGGAGACCTTGGCTCTGGTCGCCTACCGACAACCGATCACGCGCGGTGATATCGAAGAAATACGGGGTGTTTCGGTGAGTTCCAATATTATCAAGACGTTGGTTGAGCGGGAGTGGATTCGCGTGATCGGGCATCGAGATGTGCCCGGGCGCCCAGCGATCTACGCCACCACAAAAGTGTTTCTCGATTATTTCAATTTGCACTCTCTGGATCAGTTGCCGGCACTGGCTGATGTGCGGGATATCGATACGATCAGCCGTGAAATTGCCCAGCAGCTAGAGCTGGAAGATACCCAGGAGCCAGAAGCCCAGGACTCAGGCGAGAAAGAGACCACTGGGGAAAGTCCGGCGCTAGGCACGCTCAATTAACCTGGATCGGTTTGCTTGATGGTCCGCTTTTTCTTTAGTGCATGGAAACAGCCCTTTGATTCCCGCATGTGTTATTTCAAACGCCGGGGTTTTGCTGCTTTAGTCTGTCAGCGTCTTTTGCTGCTCAGCTTTCTGCTTACCGGATGCGCGCAAATTGATGTAAATACGATCGGTGCCCGTAATCCTGTGCCTTCAGATGTGTCCGCCACCAGTGCCGAGCCAGGCAAGTACAATCCCGGCGAGAATCTTGTATTTTTAGCGCTGTCCGGTTCCGGCACACGCGCGGCAGCCCTGGGTTACTCTGTGATGCGCGTATTGGAGGGCACGCGCTTCCTGAACGAAAGTGGCGCAGAGGTATCCCTGCTGCAAGACCTCGACCATATTTCGGCCGTTTCGGGTGGTAGCTATCCCGCCGCTTACTATGCAGCGTTCAAAGAACGACTCTTTGATGAGTTTGAGTCTGCGCTGATCAGGCAAACGCCAGATGAGGTTCGGGCTAACACCTGGTTCAGCCCGGATTACTGGTGGCAAGCGCTCAGGACCGGGTTTAATGTAACAGCTCTGGCAGTGTGGTATTACGACACACTTTTATTCGAGGGCAGAACCTTTGCGGATATCGCTTCGCATGGATGGCCGCGGGTAACGATCGCTGCGACGGACCTAGCAGAAGGTGTGCCCTTCCGGTTCAATGCGGACCGAATGCAGCAACTGTGTTTGGGTGGAGCACCGGTGAGTCTGGCGCATGCGGTCGTCGCTTCTTCGGCGTGGCCGATGGGGTTTCCCAATCTGGTGCTGGAGCGGACAGCGGGCGACTGCAAAAGCACTCAGATGGGAGCGGAGAATTACGAAAAAAGCCTGGTCAGTGGGGGCGTTGAACAAAAAGACTCCCATTTTCACTTTCTGCATCTAACAGACGGGGCATTCTCTGACCCGCTTGCCCTGTATGCGCTTTCTTCGGAAATGGCAGAGGTGGGTCGTGCCGCTGCCGGGAAGATCTCCCGTTATACATTGGAGCAGCCGCTCAAACGTGTTGTGCTGATATTGGTCAACAGCATGGAAACGCCAATGAGTGAGTGGGTTGGCCATTCCGCCGAGCTGGACCCTCGCCAGGCTATCAAGGGCCTAAGCAACTTGCTGTATCGAGAGGTCGGGGAGAAGAGCAAAGGCGATTTCTATGATCTGGCTGCGGACTTTAAATTGCTTCTTTCTGATGAGGAGCCAAACCTGGAGTTTTACATTCTGGAAGTCAGCTATCAGGCAATTGCTTCGGAGCATGAAGGCTCGTTTGTCGCACAGCTTCCGACCGGTTCGACATTGAGCGAAGCCCAGATTGACGCGGTGATGGCGTCTGCATCCAGACAGCTCAACGAATCGCGGCAGTTTCAGTCTTTGCTGCGTTCGCTGCGTGCAAAGCCTGTCCACGGGAATGGCCATTAGCTGACAGTGGGGCTTTTTGTGCTTACTTCAGGCGCTTGCTCGTAAACCTCTGTCATTGCCTTTCGGCGATGGCACCCTTACCGACGCCTTCATATGCTCTTACCAGAAAGTGATCGTCCGGGTATTGTTGACGGCAGGTCTCGGCAATGTGATCAGCAATGAGTTCGACGGTGGAATCGGTAGCGATAAAATAGACCTTCTTGCATGGCAGACCAAGTTCAAACTTGCCTTGGCTTGCAGCATAGGAAAAGAAGGCGTGCTTCTTGCCATCGATATCCCTGGTTTCTTTCAGATCCGATTCCGTAGCAATGTAGATATTTCGGAAGCGCGCAGCCCAGAGATCTTCCAGATCATGGTCTCGTTGGTGGTTGCGGAATATTTCGATGCGGGAACGGTGTCCATGCACAATACGCTGGCAATTACCTTCGTGTTTTTTGAGGCCGTGACTGTAATGATAATAGGCGCGATCGATCTGTTCTTCTCTGAGCACCAGTTTAATGTCCTGAACATTCTCGGGCAGCACTTCAAGGATACGAGCCTTCAGATAGGCTGAAACAGACGCCACATTCACAGTTTTCGCTTCGAGCAGGACGATCGCATCCGCTGGGGACTTCAGATGATAGCTCCCCGAAATATTTGACCATGATAGGGTTTGCTCTTTCTTGCCTTTTTTGACAGCGAGGTCCTTGACCTGGGTTGAAATCACGAAGCGATGATCAAGTTCGTGATCGATCAGGTGTTTGACCTCTTTTTTGACAAGGCCAAAGTCGAAAACCATGCCCTGTTCGTCCAATGCGCCGCTTAGTTCGATGTCGACAATCCAGCTTTCTCCAACGATGCCCCGTTGCATGTCAAAATACGAGAAATCAATCACCGTCAGATCATTTACAAATAACTTGTTCATACTCTTTGTCTGCGTGCGCTGTGTGAGGTACTGCGAGGGCGCGGATTCTAACAGAATCGCAGGACTTTTGATGCAATTTTTTGCTCTGTAATCAGGGTGTTTGTTTTTGTAACCTTTGTCGGGCCCAAACTTGCTATACAGCCTTATTGCATTAGGCTAAAGTTTATATGTGAAGCAATAAATTCGCTTTCAATATGGACATGGGACGTAACTACAGACGCCGATGCCAAAACAGGATGGCGGCTTGAAAAACAACGAAATTTTAAAAGACACATAATTGCGTGATTGATTCCGGCTCAAAAAAAATATTGGATGACCTGGTGGAAGTCACCTCCAGGTATCTCGATGAATGCCTGGAGCGATCCATCCGAGTCGCTAATAAGCAGCTCTACGAAAGGTTGCAGCATCTGTCTGACAACGAACAAAGTGACTATTCGTATGCGGTAAACCTCCTTGAGTCCAATCTGGAATGGATCGTCAACAAAATCTCCGTGATTACCCTGAAGTCGCTTAGCACCCCGCAGGCACTGGTAACCGGCTCCCCGGATGTGATGCCAGAAGAGACCGAAACCGGTTTGAGTCTGGTCTCCAAAGATGAGTTTGAAGACTGGCTGCTGGTTGATGTCAGCAAGAAAAAGCTGGAACGCGAGTTGGGTGGGCGGCTGAGTGATGTCTGCCAGGTGTTCTCGAAAATCAAGGCCTGTCATATTAACGAAGGGAATCTCGCGATTGGGCCGGAACAATTGCTCACGCATTTGAAATACGCGATTGATGCTCTGAAGATTCCTTCAGTTGCACAAATAACAATTTATCGGTCAGCGACCGCCTCGTTGTGCGGTGATCTAAATCGTATGTACGGGGAGCTGGTCACTCGTGCCGCACAGCATGGTGTAAAAGTGACACGAGAGCCGCCTAAGGTTGGTTCCCGTGCTGGTGGTCCTTCGATCCGTACTGGACAGCATGGTGGAGGCGAGGCGACGGAGCAGGCAGCTCAGGCTGCGACGGCTGGGACCAGTGAGTCCGAAAATGAAAGCCAGGAAGAGCTGGCACGACAGCGTTATTCCTCTCTCAATACGCTTGCCCGACTAGGAGCTGTTCTTCAAAACGGCAACCGTTTGGGGGACCGGCAATCCGCCAGTGGACAAGAATCCGCTAGTGTGACCGAGGTGAATGCCTTGGATAGCGCTGCTTTTGAAGTCAGCCCCTTGTTGCTGAAACTCAAACAGTCCAAAACCAAACAGATAGATGACCAGGGGCTGACCTCAGGTAGTCTGAAAGACTGGGTGCGCCAAGAGCTGGCCTCCAGCAGTCGTACGGATGCCGATCTGTCAGAAAATGAGACAGAACTGATCGATGTCACAGACGCCCTGTTTGATGCGATTTCTCTGCAGATCAAGGGTAACAAGACACTTGAGGGTTGGCTGGCCAAACTCAAGCTGGTCATTCTTAAGAGCGTACTTTCCGATCAAAGCTTCTTTACCAATAGCGAGCACCCCGCCAGAACCATGCTCAACCGCTTGGGAAGCCTGGCAGAAATCGTGGAATCCGGCCACACTCGCCTGCAATCCATTCTGGACCGATCCATTGACAAAGTTGTGAATGAATATGATCAGGATACCAGTTCCATCGAAGATGTGGTTGCAGAGCTTTCCGGGCTTTTCGAACGACATGTCGCAGCTTACAGACGCAATTCCGAGAGATTGGCGCATAGTTACGAAGGCAAGCAGAAGGTTGCCAAGATTCGCCACAAGGTCATCCTTGATATCAACAACATGCTGGCGGGAAAGCAAGTGCCGGAGCAGGTACTTCAGCTTATTGATAAAAATGGCTGGAGAGAATACCTGGCGTTGACCGCCATTCGGGATGGTGAGCAGGGCAAGGCCTACATGGAAGGGCTTGACTGTATTCAGCAGTTGCTGCAGTGGATTGACGCTTTGTATGGGGAAGACGAAAAGCTGGCCAGGGAAGTAAGTGTCGAGGTCGGCATGGAGGCTTCATCCTTGCTGGCAATGATCGATCGCGAACTTACCGGGTTGGGTAAAACAGGTTACGAATCCACTTTGGATACGTTGGAAGGCTGTCTGGCAGGAGAGCTACGACCCTCGTTGGTTCATATCGAACATTATGATTGGCCGTTCGGCGAGGGTGAGCAGGAATTGGAAGCCTTGCTGCCTAAAGCACATGATTCGAGTAAATTCTCGCGCTGGCATCGGCAGTTACTGGCAATGAAAACAGGGGATTGGCTGCAATTATTGGGTGAAGACGGATCCACCCGTGTGCTGCGTCTGGCCTGGGCCGGAACCGAGTCCTTTCGTTTTGTGTTTGTCGATACCCAGGGCATGAAAGATGAAGATATGTCTCTGGATCAGTTGGCAGAGATGTTGCGCCAGGGCAATGCACGACTGATAGAACACTCCGATGTACCGCTGGTCGATCAGGGCTTGCATCGCATGGTGCAGGCAACCTATGAAGAGTTGAGTGGCCAGGCGAATTGTGATGCGCTTACTGGTCTTCTTACGCGACAGGCGCTTGAACGGGCTCTGGATCAAACGGCCGCCCTGTCGATGAGCTTGCAAGCCAATTCGGTGTTTCTGTATGCCGATATTAATGACTTCAATGTGGCAAATAGCACCTATGGTCACTCGGCGGGAGATGCAATATTAAAGCACCTCGCCAATGTGCTCAGAGATTTTTCCGGAGAGAACAGTTTCTGCGGCCGTCTCGGTGGCAATGAGTTTGGTATCGTTTTGCAGACCTGCACCATTGAACAGGCGAAACGTGTTGCTGACAGTATCCACACAGAATTGTCCGAAAACCCTCCGGTCTACAAAGGCGGACAGATCAAAGTCGATCTCAGTATTGGTATTGCCGAGATCAACCACGAAGTGGATGACTATGATTCGGTACTCCGCAAGTCCGAGTTGGCCTGCGGGGAGGCTAAATCCGGTGCTTCCGGTGCAGTGGTGGTTTATGAACCGCAGAGTCACGATATTAAAAGACGCAATGACTTTCTGTTTTGGGTCAAAAAGCTCAATGGCTCTCTGGACAACCTGTTATCACTGAGAGTGCAGGAAATACGGCCAATCCTTGGGAGTGCAGCACATCAATCGCACTGGGAGATTCTTCTCGGTGTTGAGCATGATGGCGAGGTTATCCCGCCGTCGCCGCTGATTGAGGCGGCAGAGCATTTTGGCAAAATGCCGTTGATTGACGAATGGGTGGTTCGCTCTTCGCTGGCCTGGATGGAAGCTAATCGTAGCTTTGTTGAACGGTCCGGAGGCTTTTCCATCAATTTGTCCGGAAATTCGCTTAGTGATCATGCGTTTCTGGATATTGTTGAGCAGCTGGTCAACGAGGCCACTGTTCCAGCCGAGAAAATCTGCTTTGAGATCACTGAAACCAGCGCCATTGTAAATCTCAACTACGCAACAGAATTTATTCGGGTGTTGAAGAAAAAGGGATGCAACTTTTCACTGGATGACTTCGGGTCAGGCCTTTCATCCTACGCGTATATTCAAAAATTGCCCGTGGATTACATCAAAATTGACGGGCTGTTTATCCGTAACCTTGTTAACAGCCAGAATGATCAGGCTCTCGTCCGTTCGATCAATGAACTGGCCCATTTCATGGGCATAGAGACGGTCGCGGAGTTCGTAGAAAATCATGAAATTCTCGAAGTCCTGAAGTCGATCGGTGTTGATCATTCTCAGGGATATGGCATTCGCAAGCCGATGGCGATGTCGGAGTTGGTGGCGACAACGGCCTGATGTCCCATGGTTGTTCCCTGGTTTGATGTTGATCCGGTGATCGCTTACTGTTTGTATTTTGCCTGCACGGGCTGCGCATAAGCTTTCAGAACCCGAATCTTTACCGCTTCGGGGCTTTGCTCCAGCCGGGTTTCAAGCTCTTTCTCCGCATCCAGAATGGATACCTCTGAACCCGCTTCCTCCTGTTCAGGCAATGTCTGGCCAAGTAAGCGAGTCGCCGCCAGATTACTTGGGTAACAGCGATAGTTCTGGTGAATAAAGGCATCTATCTGGTTCGCCGTTTCGTAACGGTTCAGAGGCGTGTGATCAAGGGCACGAATGATTGACCCGAAAGCGACATGCACTTTCCCTTTGAATCCGAGTAGCCCTGTTTTGATTGCCTCAAGATCTTCGTGACTTTTCTTGGTATAGCCGCCCGGACTGGCCTCGTTTTCCAATTGCTGTGCCTTCTCGATATCGCAGGGGTCCCATTCATAAGAGATGGACACCGGCACGATGTTCAGCGTCGCCAGATAATCATTAGGGTTGACCTCTTTCGGCTTTGCCAGACAAAGCATTTTAATCAGTGCCGGGTTGGTGAGATCAATATTATCCTTTGACCGGCCTTCTTTCTGGGCAATCCAGATATTCGAATGCTGCTGGAAGTGCAGGTGTTGAATATAGGCGGATTGTACACGCATGGCCCTCAACATGGCCTTGGGAGAGCTTAGTGAGCGAATCACCCGAAAGCATTTGTTGAGTTTCGCGAGTGTTGTGGCGGAATTGCTGAACAGTAAATTGTCGCCGATTGCGCAATGGGCGCTATCAAAGCCTGATTCCAGCAATGCCAGATTAATGACCAGTGGATCCATAATAATATCGTGGTGATTCGAGATAAAAATATGACTGTTGTCTCTGGTAAGTTGTTCCAGTCCACTGGAGCTGAATTCTGTGACTGAGCTTTCAAGTAAGGGGTTCAGGGTTTGCCTGAGCCAACCCTGGAAAGCATCGATGCTGCCTATTTTTTTGAGCTCGCTGACGATGACGTCAGAGGCCGGCGCACTCGGGAGGTGGGCAAATAGCGATTCGATGATATGAGGATCTGAAGCCAGACTGGATAAGGCTTTGGACACTTCATGATCAGAGTAACTGCGAATGGCATCGAATGTCTGAAGCCAATCACTCGCAGGATGCGTTTCAATACCCATGGTTAAAGTGATCCGTTGTGATGTTCTGTTCGGTCCATCAGGCGTGCAGTGTCAGCTGTCAAAATGGAATAAATCGGGTTTCTTAATAATCAGTATAGATAAGTTTGTAACTAAAAAGTTTAAACTGCGTTAACACTGGCGCCTTCGAGTTTAACCCAATCGACATCGGATTATATGATTTCGCGCGATGAAAAATGGCAGATCTCTGATTATACAATTTTCCAAATGGCCGCAACAGGGCAGGGTGAAGACCCGACTTGCTGCGGCGATTGGCGACGATAAAGCGCTGGATGTGCATATCGAGTTGGCCAGCTTTATCGCCCATCGGGTCTCAGGTCTGTCGGGCGTAGATTATCAGTTGTGGCTGGACCAGGTGGGCGTTCCATACAGGAGTTCGGTATCGGGCGGGATCTTTCAGTCAGTGTCAGAAGAATTGATTCCAGTATATATACAGGCTGAAGGCGATCTCGGCGCGAAAATGTCCCACGCCTTCATGGTCTCTCTGTCAGTCTATGATCGGGTATTAATTGTCGGAAGTGATTGTCCTGGTATGGATCGGGACTATCTCGCATCTGCTCTCGAAAAGCTTAGCACGCACGAATTGGTTCTTGGCCCCGCAGAAGACGGAGGTTATGTCCTGATTGGCTTGCGTCAGCATCAGCCGGAATTGTTTTTGGGCATGCCTTGGGGGGAATCTTCGGTTTTGGAGCAGACCTTGGCGCGCGCCAGCCATCTTGAAATAACCTGTGCCTGTCTTAGCCCTCAATGGGATGTGGATGTGTATGAGGACTATCTGCGCTGGCAATCCTGGTTAAGGGCGCAGCCAGGTTGAGCGACCCGGCAATGGCCCGAATTCGATGGATGGAATGATTTTTGTATGAATGCAATTTACACTGGATTCGTCAAAAAACTGGCAATGCACTGCTTGTGTCGCCTCATATTCGCCATGCACTGCACGAAGTCCGACTAAACGCTTTAAGTGAGATAGATTATGACACTTTTCACCAAGGCTCATATTGAAGGGCAGAAAAAGATTCATTTGGACTGCCCTGCCTATGGGAAAGCCTCCTTGCTTTTTGCACCGATGGTTTCTGAGCTGGTCAATGCCAACGAGGTGACAGGGCTACTCGATTATGGCGCTGGTCTGGGAGAAGTGCCTAAACACCTTGAACTCAACCATCAAGTGAATGTGCAATTATACGACCCCGCAATTCCGGAATACGAAAGTGCACCTGCACCCGCGGAAATGGTGATATGCCTTGATGTGCTGGATGTGGTTGAAGCCGCTTCCGTTCCATCAGTACTCGATGATCTGCAACGGCTTACGCAGAAGATGGCATTTTTTGCGATCAATACCAAGGAAGCGGGACAGCAAGGAGAACTCGCTGAGGGACGCGAATTCCAGTCAGTGGAGTGGTGGTTGCCACAATTGATGGAACGTTTTGAGCTGCACTATTTTTCCCGAATTGATACTGGGTTTGTCGTCGTTTTACGCGCCTTTTCCGGGCAAAGCCTTCAATAAAATGGCGACTGGAGAAACACAGCATGTTTGATAACGCATCGATACTCATTACGGGTGGCACCGGCTCCTTCGGTAAGAAATATACTGAGACCATTCTCAAAAACGGCAAACCCAGGCGCGTGATTATTTATTCACGGGATGAACTTAAGCAGTATGAAATGCAACAGACTTTCAACGACCCTTGCATGCGCTATTTTATTGGAGATGTCAGGGATGCCGATCGTTTAAAGCAGGCGATGAATGGTGTCGATTACGTCATTCATGCCGCTGCACTCAAGCAGGTTCCGGCGGCAGAATACAATCCGATGGAGTGTATCAAAACCAATATTCATGGTGCAGAAAATGTGATCAAGGCGAGTCTGGCCGGCAATGTAAAAAAAGTCATCGCATTGTCGACGGACAAGGCCGCCAATCCGGTCAATCTTTATGGCGCGACCAAGCTCGCTTCGGACAAGTTATTTGTCGCCGCCAATAATGTCTCGGGTGGGCATCAGACCAGGTTTTCCGTGGTTCGTTATGGCAACGTGGTCGGATCCAGAGGGTCCGTTGTGCCACATTTTCAGAAGTTGATTGCGGAAGGCGCAAAAGAACTTCCGATCACGGACGAGGGCATGACACGGTTCTGGATCACGCTCCAGCAGGGAGTCGATTTTGTATTCCGGAATTTCGAACGCATGCACGGCGGCGAAATCTTTGTTCCCAAAATCCCTTCGGTACGCATTGTCGATGTCGCCAAGGCCATTGCACCGGATCTGCCTTTGCAACATGTCGGGATTCGGCCGGGCGAGAAGCTCCACGAAACCATGTGCCCTCGCGATGATAGTCATATTACGCTGGAATTCTCGGACCATTTTGTCATTAAGCCCACGATCAATTTTTTCAATGTGCAGATGGACTACACGCAAAACTGCTTGGGTGAAACTGGCCAGCCGGTGCCGCAAGGCTTCAGCTACAACTCTGGCAATAATCCGCATTTTCTTTCGGTTAAGGAGATCGCGGCATTGCATCAGAAGGCGGCGCTGTGATTCCCTACGGAAGGCAAAGTCTGGACGATGAAGATATCGAAGCGGTCGTTGACACGCTGCGTTCAGATTTTCTAACGCAAGGGCCCAAGACTGAGGCTTTCGAAAATGCTGTCAGCGGCTATTGTGGTGCAACGCACGCCATTGCCGTCAATAGTGCCACGAGCGCCTTGCACATTGCGTGTTTAAGCCTGGAGGTCGGACAGGGCGATGTGGTTTGGACGTCCCCGGTTTCCTTTGTGGCCTCTGCCAATTGTGCTCGCTACTGTGGCGCCCGGGTCGATTTTGTAGATATAGAAATGGGCAGCGGTAATATTTGCTTGCGCGCACTTGAAGCAAAGCTCCTCGCGGCTGAACAGGCGGGCAAGTTGCCCAAAGTGCTGGTGGTCGTGCATTTTGCGGGTCAGCCTTGTGCGATGGAAAAGATTCATGCCTTTTCGCTGCGTTACGGCTTTCATATCGTCGAAGATGCGGCACATGCGGTTGGTGCATATTATCAGGGGCGTCCGACCGGTAGTTGTCAGTACTCCGATATTACGGTGTTCAGTTTTCATCCGGTCAAGGTCATTACCTCCGCCGAGGGCGGGATGGCGCTCACTAATTCCGACAAGCTTGCCGCCCGTATGCGCTTGCTGGCGAGTCATGGCGTGACGCGAGATCCGGCATTGATGCAGGGCGAGCCGGAAGGCGAATGGGCTTATCATCAGATCACCCTGGGATTTAATTACCGCATTTCTGACGTACATGCCGCGCTGGGACTTAGTCAGATGCGCAAGCTTGACAATTTCGTAGCGCGTCGCAACGAACTGGCGCAACGTTACGACCGTGCTTTTGATGGCACGGGAGTTCGACCGCTTCAGGTTGCATCAGACAGTCGCTCCAGTTATCACCTGTATACAGTCCTGTTGCCTGAGTCAGTCGACAGGCAGGAGTGTTTCCGGGTGCTGAGGGCCGAGGGGGTTGGTGTTCATGTCCACTACATTCCGGTCTATAAACAGCCATATTATCGGGCCCTCGGTTTCGATGCGGCTTACTGTCCAAATGCGGAACATTTCTATCGACGTTTGCTGACGCTGCCGCTGTTTCCTTCAATGCACGCTAAAGAAATCGATATGGTGATCGATAAGGTAGTACAGGCATTGTCGTATGATCCGGCTGCAGTACAACGTTCCAAAGAGGATTGCTGATCATGGCCTTTAAAATCCGCAATAAATGTATCGGTGAGGGGCATCCGTGTTTTATCACCTTCGAGGCTGGCCCTACACACTCAGGCGTCGCGAGTGCCATTGAGCTGGTGCGTCTGGCGGCCAGGGCCGGGGCCGATGCCATCAAGTTCCAGATTTTTGATCCGGAAAAGCTGGTTTCAGATAAATCGCAATTGTTCAGCTACGATGTGCTGCTTGATCGTGACTCGGGAGCGACCGAAACGGTCTCTGAACCGTTGTTTGATATCCTCGCGCGCCGATCTCTGTCAACGTCCGAGTGGAGGGAAGTAAAAGCAGTTGCTGATGCATGTGATATCGCTTTCTTCGCAACGGTCGGATTTGAAGAAGATATCGCGTTTCTGTCAGAGCTGGGTTGCGATTCCATCAAGATTGCCTCGGCCGACGTAAATCATCTACCGCTGCTAAAGCTGGCGGCGCAAACGGATATGAGTATCCAGCTGGATACTGGCAATGCTACATTGGGCGAAATTGAACAAGCGGTCGACACGATCGTCGCCGCCGGCAACGAAAAGATTGTCATCCATCAGTGTCCCTCAGGTTACCCGGCCCACCTTGAAAGCATCAATCTGCGAATGTTGGGTACCTTGCAGTCGATGTTCCCGTTTCCTACTGCATTTTCAGATCATACTCCGGGCTGGGATATGGACATTGCAGCCGTGGCTTTAGGTTGTAACCTGGTTGAGAAGACGATCACAAAAGACCGAACGACACGCAGTGTTGAACATATTATGTCGATAGAGGAGGCGCAGTTCGGGCCGTTTATACAGGCGATTCGAGATGTTGAAACAGCGCTTGGTGTCAGTCGAAGGGCCTTGCCACCAGAGCAGATCGAAAAGCGCAAAGCGATTCGCCGCAGCGCATATGCGGCACAGAATATAAACGCGGGTTCAGCAATTACCGAGAAGGATATTGTTTACCGACGTCCCGGTTTCGGTATCGCCCCCAATTTTCATGAGCAGTTGTTGGGGGCCGTGGCGCGCCAGTACATTGCTGAGGGAGATCTCATCTCTTGGACCAGTTTGACATGAGTGCGCTGGACATGCACTACCGGGCAAAACAGGGTTCAAAGGCAGGATGAAAGCGGCAACCGCTATCGTCGATTACGGCTGCGGCAATATTCGCTCCTTGCTAAATGCCTTCAGAGTCAATGACGGAGAAGCCGCTCTGGTGACCGACCCTGAACACTTGATGCAGTATCAGAAAATCGTGTTACCGGGGGTGGGTGCTTTCGGTGCAGCGATGGAAATGCTTCTGAAAACCGGATTTATGGAATCCTTGAACGATTTTAAAAAAACCGGAAAACCGGTGCTTGGCATTTGCCTCGGTATGCAACTTATGTGTACCCGGTCGGATGAGGTGCCCTCAGACAGCCGTGTTGACAGTCTGGATGGTTTGAACTGGATTGAGGCGGAGGTGCGCCATATCGGGAAGAATCTTTCAACGCCGGTTAAGGTGCCCCATATGGGATGGAATGAACTACGGTTCAAGAAGAATAGCGCGCTGTTTGAAGGCGTCGAAAACGCAGCTGATGTCTATTTTGTGCATAGCCATGCCGTGCACTGTGCGCACGAAGAAGACATTCTGACAAGCAGTGTCTATGGCGCTGAATTTGTTTCAAGTTTTGCGCGTGACAACATCTTTGGCATGCAGTTTCACCCGGAAAAAAGCCATAAAGTAGGGCTCAGGATTATCGATAATTTTCTCAGGATGGCGACATGATCAAAACCAGATTGATTGCAGTGATCATTCTGCGAGACGGGCAGGTTGTCCAGAGTGTCCAGTTTCAGCACACCAACGTGATACATTACGATGCTATCCATGCGATAGAGACCTTTAACCGCTGGTCGGTCGATGAAATTGTATTTCTCGATGTCTCCCGCAATGACCAGGGTCGAGCGCAGTTCCGGTCGATTGTAGAGCGGGTGTCGGAAACCTGCTTCGTGCCCTTGTCAGTGGGCGGCTGGATTTGTGACGAGGACTACGCACGCGCGCTATTGAATAGCGGTGCCGACAAGTTGGTGGTTAACACCATACTGCACTCGAATCCGAAGTTGGTCACCAGTCTGGCCGACCGGTTTGGCAAACAGTGTATTGTCGCTTCAATCGATTTTACGCGCGCGTCAGGGCAGGCCAGAGTAGCGGTAGACCGAGGGCGACAAGTACTGCCATCCACGCCCGTGGATTGGGCGATTAAAGCGCAGGCTTTAGGGGCCGGAGAGATTTTTCTGAACTGTATCGAGCATGACGGAAAACGTCAGGGCTATGAAACAGAAACACTCAAGGCGGTATGTGAAGCTGTCGAAATACCGGTCATTGCCTTCGGCGGTGTGTTTCGCTGGAAGCATCTGTTCAAAGGCGTAGAAGCAGGGGCGGATGCGGTGGCCGCGGCCAACATCTTCCACTACACAGAGCATTCTACCAAGCATGCAAAAAGATATTTGGCGGGCGAAGGCGTTCGCGTCAGAAAAGAGGGTTTGATATGAGATATTGTGCCAGGTGTTTGTATCCCGAAAACGCCAAACCAACCATCATCTTCGATGACCAGGGTGTCTGCTCGGGCTGTCGTTACCACGAGAGCCGTTCAAAACTGGAAATTGATTGGGATGAGCGCTGGGAAATGCTCGAAGGGCTGGCGGAAGATGCCAAGCGAATGGCGAAGGAACGTAACAATGCCCATGACTGTATTATTCCGGTCAGTGGGGGCAAAGATTCGCATTATCAGGCCTGGCTTCTGTGCGAAAAACTCGGCCTGAACCCCCTGTTGGTAACTTTCAATCATGGTCTTAATACACCTGCCGGCGTTGCCAATCTTGAAAATATGGTGAAAAAATCCGGCTTTGATCTGGTGCGCTACAGCACTGGCCCCAACAGTGTCAGAAAAATTGCCAGACATATGCTGGAAACCGTTGGCGACGTGACCTGGCATTATCATGCCGGTATACGGACTTTCCCGTTTCAGGTTGCCGTCAAATACAACATACCCTTGATTGTATGGGGTGAACACGGGTTTGCCGAACTGACCGGCATTGTATCGCTAGAGGATTTCGTTGAGCACACACGCTGGGCAACCAAAGAACATGACATGCGTGGTCACTCGGCGGAAGATATGGTTGGCCATAACGGCATCACGCGTGCGCACATTGAACCGTTCATCTACCCCAGTGAAGATGATATCGAAAAGACGGAAGTGCGAGGCGTTTACCTGAGTAATTTTGTCAACTGGGATGCCAAAGCCCATGCAGAATTCATGATGGAAACCTGGGGGTTCAGGGGCATTACCTTTGAGCGGGATAGAACCTTCAATCTATATGGCAAGATAGAAGATCATGCCAATGATGTGCATGACTACCTGAAGTACCTGAAATTTGGTTATGGCCGGGCCACTGACGATGCCAGTATGGAAATCCGCCATGGGCGCATGACGCGAGAAGAGGGCATTGCAATGGTGCAGCGCTATGACGCTAACGAACCGCGCTCACTTTCGTACTACTGTGATTTCCTTGGCATTTCCAAGGCCGCTTTCTACGAGATGGTCGAGCCAATGCGAGATCCTCTGATCTGGGAAAAAGTCAATGGCAAGTGGCAGGTCAAAGACGCTGTTGATCGTCATGACATAGGCCCTCGCGAAGAAGCCGCACGTGTTAAGCAGGTTGAGCCCAGAACGCTTGGGCCAGAAAACAGACATATGTATTACAACCCGGAGAACCCACCAGAAAAATCCGGCATTCCCGCTTTTGACGAACCCAGTCTGGAGCCGAAGTGGGTTTAGGTTCGGCGCATTGGTAACCAGGAAAAGTTGAATGACGAATAGGACGCTCGGCCTGATTCCTGCCAAGGGAAAATCCACGCGCCTGAAAAGGAAGAACGTGCTGGATTTTTGTGGCAAACCGATGCTTTCGTGGACGATTGAGGCCGCACTGGAATCAGGAGAAATCGATGATCTTGTCGTATCCACTGAAGACCCGGAAATCGCGGAGGTCGCCCAGCAATGGGGCGCAGAGGTGCCTTTTGTGCGCCCCGAAAAATTAGCGGTGGATCCCGCCGGCGTCGAAACCGTTGCGCTGGATGCTCTGGACAGGCTCGAAGCATTGGGGCGATCCTATCAAAGGATCGTCATATTGTTGCCAACCAGCCCGTTAAGGTCGGCTGAAGATATCCGGGCAGCATCCATTCTGTTCAGGAAGCAGCGCGCGTTGTCACTTATGAGTGTCACCGCATATGATCACTCTCCATATTCGGCGTATCGTGACAGCGAAGAAGCGGGGCTTTTGGAGCCTGTATTTCCCGAGTATAACCGTATCAAATCCCAGGAACTGGCACCCGCATGGCGCTGCAATGGCGCGATTCATATTCTGGATGTCGATTTTTTCAGGGAGCACAAGAGTTATACTTGCGCCCCCTTGTTGAAATTTGAAATGCCAAGAGAGAGATCGGTTGACATCGATACCCAGGATGACCTGCTGTATGCCGAATTTTTAAAGCAACGACACCATTAGTTGGCTGTAGATGAACTTGCCATGAAAGAATCGCGAAAACCGGGATGTACGGACATACTGTTCCGTGTAGACGCTTCCGATAATATCGGGATTGGCCACCTTGTTCGTTGCCTGGCTTTGGCGGATGTTCTTGTTCTGCATGGCTGCAAGTCGGTCTTTGTCATGAAGGAGGCTGCACCTCGGATACAGGAACGAATTCTCGAATCAGACCATCAGTGTGTGATTTTGGGAGGGACGGCGGCTCCCTGCACGAAAAGTGAGCAGCGGTACCAGCTTGACCAGCGGGACGATGCGCTCAGATGCACAAAAGTTTTTCGTAACTACCCGGAATTTGTTCTCGTCGTTGATCATTATGGTATTGATGAATCCTGGTATCAGGCGCTGGAACATCATCCTTCTATTGTCCTGGTGATAGATGATCTGGCGAATCGGAAGCATCACTGTGACGTGCTTGTGGACCAGACCTATCTGCGGGACGAACGCAATTATTCGACGCTTGTGCCTTCCGGAGCGATGCTGTTATGCGGAAGCCAGTATGCACTGCTTAGAAAGGAGTTTGCCGAGGCACGGCCCAGAGCCCTTGCCAAAAGGCAAAGGTATGACGCTCCGCACAATGTACTGATCTACTTTGGTGGTACTACCCAGCTGCCGCTGATTGAGTGGACTCTAGCCTGTCTCGATAAGCATTTTGCTGACAGGACATTGCACATCAGGCTGTTGGGGCTGGAACCGGGAAGCCTGGCGCAGAATCATCACACCGAGGCGCATCGTATAGAGTGTGTTGGTAAGGCAGCGGATATGCCCGAGATGTTGCTTTGGGCGGATCTTGCGATTGGCGCAGCCGGATCGGCGTCCTGGGAACGTTGCGCAACGGGACTTCCGACACTCATGTTTGTGCTTGCTGAAAATCAGCGATTGATCGGTGAGAATCTGGCGCAGGCTGGTGCCGTTCTTCTGGCAGGCAAGCACTACAGCCATGACGAAGCGCCATCTGAAGCGCAGGAACGCCCTTTTGTTGAAGGATTCAGACAGCTTTTCCATTTGGATGCGTACAATGCAATGAGCGGTTGCGCTTCGAGCATATGTGATGGCAATGGGGCGAAGAGAGTCGCTGAAGCATTGTTAGACCGAATCACATTTAACTAACGGACAAGAAGTTTACAGTCCCCGGAATTCGCCAAAAGAGACCTCGCTACTATGCAACAATCCATAGAAATTGCCGGACACAAAATCGGTCCGGAGCATCCACCCTATGTGATTGCCGAACTTTCAGGAAATCACAATGGAGATCTTGACCGCGCGCTGCGTCTGATTGAGTTGGCGAGTCAGCAAGGTGCCTCTGCGATTAAAATGCAGACGTATACCGCAGATACCCTGACGATCCGTTCCGATCGCGAAGATTTCAAGGTAAAGGGTGGCTTATGGGACGGGCAAACACTCTATCAGCTGTATCAATGGGCACATACGCCCTGGGACTGGCATAAAGCCATGTTTGATAAAGCCCGGTCACTGGGAATCACTATTTTCAGTACTCCTTTTGATGAGACCGCGGTTGATTTTCTTGAAAGTCTGGATGCCCCTGCATACAAGATCGCGTCATTTGAAATGACTGACCTTCCTCTGGTCAAAAAGGTGGCCGAGACCGGGAAGCCGGTTATTATGTCTACAGGGATGGCGACTTTTGACGAAATAGATGAATCCGTTGCGACCTTTTGCGCTACAGGGAATCGGGATTTGGTGCTTTTGCATTGTGTCAGTAGTTATCCGGCGCAGCCAAAAGAAGCCAACCTGAAGACTATCTCAGCACTACGCGAACGCTATGGGGCCGTTGTCGGACTTTCGGATCATACTCTCAGCAATGCAACGGCGGTGGCCGGGATAGCACTGGGCGCAAGTGTTGTTGAAAAGCATTTTATCGACTCGAGATCGAGCGAAGGGCCCGATTCTGCATTTTCCATTGAGCCTGAAGAACTCAGGCGTTTGTGCCTGGATTGCCTGACCGCCTGGGAGGCCATCGGACAGGTCAAAGAAGGTCGGACATTGGGTGAAAAGGCCTCCATGACTTTTCGCCGATCCGTTTATGCCGTCGATGATGTTAAAAAGGGAGAGATCTTCAGTAATGCTAATTTGAGGAGAATCCGTCCGGGCTTCGGCGTTGCACCAAAGTATCTGGAAGCCTTGCTTGGCCAAAAAGCACCAAGGGATTATGTCAGGGGAGAGCCGGTCAAAGAGTCTGATCTTAAGCTGCTTGGTATTAACGAAAAATAAAACGCCCTGGTTGCCGGTTTTTAGCCGGCAAACAGGGCGTTCGTTTCAGTGCCGCGCAGGTAGACAGTAGATATGATAGGCGTCTGCAAATAGCTGGTCATCCTGATCCATTGCATGCCAGGCCAGCAGACTGTAGGGCGCCAGCGGGTTGCATTGCTGTGCCTTATCGGCAGTCATTCCTGCAAAACCGGCAAATTCCAATCCGCACTCGCTAAACAGGGAATGAATGTCCTGAAGGTTGAAATAGTGCAGGTGTTTGTTGAAGAACAGGCCTTTGCAGCCGGCCCCGGAATAAAACCGTTCGTCTTCGAACAGTTTGCTCCAGAGTCCTGAGCCTGACTCTTTGGATATGGCGTCGCGCAGGTGACGAATATTATCGCTTGTTGCAGAAAGGTTTCGCGCACTCACCAGTTGCGAGACGACACCAATCGTTTCCTGTGCGCGCATGGGTTTGAAATGCATGCGCATCAGACCATCCCGAGCGAGTAGGGGGCGCCAGGCTTCGATCGCCAGTCGAGGACTCTTAAGATGGTTGATTTCTTCGCCGAATTCAATGATGTCGAAGGCTTCTTCACTTATCAGCGGAATATCCAGTTCGGCAAGAATAAAGCGTACGTTGTCGATACCAAACTGGCGGGCTTTCAGCGTACCGTAGGCGACATTGTGTGCGGCGTTATCTACCGCATATACATTCAGGTTTTTAAAACAGGACGCGAGGTAACAGGCCCGTTGTCCGGAACCACTACCTACAATCAGTATATTCAGATTTTCGTGCTGGAAACGCTTTGGCACGCAGGCCGGGTTGATCTCATTGGCAAGTGCCTGATAAAGATTGCTGCGGCTAAATCGTGGCAGGTTCTGCCAGCGGTTCTCAACGCGCTTGATTTCATTGTTCAGGATCGATTGTGCGCTGGTGCCGAACAGTTCGTACTGAATTTGATGTTCTTCGCTTAGCTGGTACAGGGCATCATGCATCATGTCCTGGATTGCCAACGGCCAATCGACCTGATCAAAGGCCAATAGGCGATAGCTGAAACTTTGGGAGTACAATGGCTCGTACATGGCGATGACAATGAGAGCGCCTGACAGCTCCTCCGGTAACGAGCCACCGTGGCAGGCAGACTCCACTTCACGCACCAGATTGGCCAGTTCGAGGTCTTCCTCCTGTGTTCTGATCATGACGTAGTCATTGCGCGCTGAATAGCGGGCAATCGCGATGGCCAGGGGCAGCAGTTCGTCCCTGAGGGTGCGCGTTAGTGCCACTTCCGTAAGTATCGCTTTTCGCAACTCTGAGAGCAGAGTCTCCGCGGCGATCGACGGCAACAGGCACTGCGTGCAGCTGTTCAGCAATAAAGGGTCGGTCTGCAGTTGCTCAAGATCAAGCACAGTGTCTGGATCATCGAGTTGGTATTTGTGTGTCAGCAAGCTCGCTGCCATTCGGGCCAGCTTTCCGGTGTCCTGGTTGGGCCATTCAAATGCAGAGACAACGAGTCGCTCCATATCGTCCTGATAGAAGTCAGCACTCAGAAACTCGATACTTTCCAGAAAGTAGGCCCGCGTTAACGCGCTTTGTTCGCCAAGTTCGATCAAACGTCGGTAAAAATTGAATGCGGCGAGGTAGTCCTGTTGTCTTAGCTTGGTCAGGGCGATACCGGCAAAGGCACGTACACTATGGCCATCGATCGCCAACACATTTCGGAAACTGTTTTCCGCTTCCTCAAATTCTTTGAGGCTGATCATCAGGTAACCATGGTTTAGCAGCGTATTCTGATCATGGTCATTAAGTTCGAGGGCCTTGTTCAGCAGTGCCTGGGCGTGCGACAGGCGCCCCTTATCCATTTCCGTGCGTGCAGCAAGGTTTAGGGCCGAACAGTCATTTGGCAATTGCATCAACACGCTTTTGGCAATGTGATTGGATTCTTCGAGCGCTTTCTCACGTTCGGACTCGGAATACTGATGCGAGTTGGAGATACTGTATAACTCATTGGCGCGAATAAGCTCACGCGCAAAATTGGCCTGCTCTTCGAGAGAGAGTGCAGGTGTTGCTTCGAATAGTTGAGACGTAGAACTTGCCATGATCGGTTAACCTCTTCCGCTTTTTTAACGATTTGCCGCTGTTAATGCATGTCTTATTACACTTAGATGGATTAAAGCGATTTGCGTGCCAGAATCTATCTAGAAAGCACATGAATATAATTGATTAACTATCTGACGAATAACGAAAAAAGCCAGCATAAAGCTGGCTATAAGACCTGTTGTAGCAGGAGAGCAATTATCGCTATTGTTATCCGGACGCGTGCGCGTTTTTAACTACTGCAGCAGCTGGAGAACGTTCTGTGGTTGCGCATTGGCCTGACTCAGAATGGATAAGCCGGCCTGTTGCAGAACCTGGGTGCGTGAGAGCTCGGCGGTTTCTGAAGCGAAATCCGCGTCCCTGATTCGGGAGTTTGAGGCCGACAGGTTTTCCGAGGTGATTTGCTGATTTTCGATCGTGGATTCAAAGCGATTCTGGATTGCACCCAGATTAGCGCGTTGAAGGTTGATTACGTTCAGCGCATTGTCTACCGCGGCGAGGGCAAGTATCGCGCCTTCAACACTGGTAATGTCGACATCCTGAATCAAGGTTCCATCCTCGCCTGAGCCGTATGTGCCCACTTCAAATCCTGAATTGCTGATATTCCCCGTAATGGTACCAAGGTCAATCTTACCGGCTGAGCTCAGTGCGATCGTGCCCTGAACCACATTGTTGGTCACAGCCGTTGAAGACAAGCCGATTTGAACGCCTGTGACGTTCTGATAGTTGTCAACAGAGATGTTACGACCATCATCCGAAATGAGTCGGAAGGTGCTGCCAAAGGCTTCTGCACGCACACCTGACTGGCCGGATTTGTTGTTGATCGCGGTGACCAATGCGTTTTGTCTGTCGGCGACCGAATCGTTACTGCCGTAGGAGATGTTGATCTGTACGCCATTTACATCAATGCTTCCGCTGTCGCCCGAGGAGGTTACGATTGCGGCAGCGGTCAGCACTGCAGCGTTGACTTTGGCGGTAACACCGGTTCTGTCGGCCACCTCGTTGATGGCGGCTGCTTTAGCAATGGCACTTTCCGAACGCTGGACGTTTGATGCAGTATCGAAATTGTCCAGAGAGGGGCCCACCGGAACGCCATTGATAACGATATCGCCTGCCAGCATGTCGGCACCGGGAACCTCATCGCTGATGGCTCCAGAGTTTCTTCCGCTGAATTCGCCAATGGCCAGGCCTGCATTACCGATGTTGCCGGTCGTTGTATCGAGCGCGATGGTACTTCCATCCGAAGAAATCAGTGTATATGTGCCGCTATAGGTAATGCCCGCTGCAGCCGTTGTATCTGAAGGTGGCAGGCCATAGGCATTGGTATTGATGCTGGTGCTGCGCACAATAATATTTCGTCCATCGGTTGCTTCCAGTTGTACGCCCTGTGACGGATTACCGGCAAAGCTAGCGGTGACGCCTGTTTGTCCTGAAACCTCGTTGATCGCAGCGACAACGTTTTCAAGGTTGACAGAATTGGACAGGTTGGACGAGGTCGAAATATTGATACTCACATCGTTGATAGTGATGGTTTCATCGGCAGACGTCGGATCGAAAGAGGTGGTGCCGCCAACAAATGTGCCATTGATCGCCGCACGAACGCCTGTTTGATCTGCCACTTTGTTGATGGCTGCAGCTTTAGCAATGGCTGATTGAGACTGGCTCCCGCTCGAGAAAGCGTCATCAACACCGGACGAAGCGCCAACCGCAACACCGTTAATAACCAGATCGCCTGCGGCCAGAGCCGCCGCTTCCGGTTCCGAAGAAATGCCATCGGTGGGTGACGTTCCCAGTTGGTCTATCTTGGTTCCCTCAATGCCAAAGCTGACATTTTCACCTTCATTTGCGCCAATCTGGAAAGTGACGTCAGCAAAGGTACCGTCCAGCAGCTTGGTGCCGTTGAAGGTGGTTTGCAACGAGACCCGATCGATTTCGGCAATCAGCTGCTGAACCTCTTCATTCAGAGCTTCCCGGTCAATCTGGCTATTTGTCGCATTGGACGCCTGCAGGGCTAGATCCCGTATCCGCAAAAGGTTAGCGGTCATCGACCCCAAAGCACCTTCGGCGGTTTGCGCGAGAGATACGCCATCACTGGCGTTTCTGATTGCAACTGCAAGGCCCTGGATCTGCGCGGTAAAGCGAGTGGATATCGCCAGGCCCGCCGCATCATCCTTTGCACTGTTAATGCGCAAGCCAGAAGACAGTCGTTGCAGAGCGGTCTGGTTCTCACCCTGTGATTTGTCCAGATTTCGCTGCGCATTGATAGACGCTATATTGGTATTGATTATTTGAGGCATTGTCTTCCCCCACAGTTTTACACTTTACGGCACATGACATGCATTGCATGGACGGACAGCACAACGGTTCCGGCAAGCATGACAAACTTTGCTGAGGTAAAAGCAAAAGCGATGCCAAAGTTTTGAGTGTGTGATATATGTGTTTAAATACAGATAGTTATAGAATTTTCGTGTAGTGGTAAGAGTGGCTGTTTCTGTCGTGGCAATGGGCGGGAGGGGTAAATGCTTGCCGCTTTTAAGGCTTCTGATTCTCGCATTCAAACACTTGCGTTTTTTGCGCGTTAGCCTCATTCTGACGCCGTTATCAGATATCTATGCAGACTCGCTTAAGGCAAAAATAATGACAGATACAGCCAATACGCTGGAACCTTTTATCAAACGGCGCGAAAGAAACCTCATGTACTTCAGAGAGCATTTTCAGGATATCTATGCGCTCTTCAAAGATTATCAAATGAAAGACGCGCAGCTGAACATTCTCACAGAAACAGACGAAGTTAATCTGCTTCAGGATGGTCGGCACGTATATCCGGAAGGCGCAAAAAATTATGCCGAAAAAGAAGTAGAGAGTTTTCGCGAGGTCTATCAGGAAGGTAAAACGATTTATTCGTTTGTGCCGCCATTTGGCGGAGACTATGAGTTTCCGAGGTTTGGACAGATTGCGGTGAACGAGCTGCTGAACAAGTCGCCCGTCAATAAAAGTAATTTCCGTTACTATCGATTGCAGAATTTTTACCCATTGATCGTATTTCTTGGCTGCGGTCTGGGTTATCACATAGAGAAAATGGTTCGGGAGCACAAGGTCCAGAACATGATTATTCTGGAGCCCAATCTGGATCGCTTTGCAGCAAGTCTGTATTCCGTCGACTGGGCGGAAATATGCCAGGATTACAAATCGAAAAATGGCAGAATGCTGCATTTTATACTGGGTGCTGAAGAGTCGGATTATTTGTTGTGGGCTGTTACCTGGAACCGCTTGGTGGAGCTGAGTCCACACTTTCCTGTCATGACCCTGTTCTACAATCATCAGGGCAGGGACCTTTTTGACAAGGTATCAGAAAAGGTAAACAAGGATTTACTGGTCTTTCTGATGTCCTGGGGACACTATGATGACGAAATCCGACAATTGAATAATGCGCTCCATAACTATCACATGGGGGTCAAAGAACTTCCCTTGGCGATGCCGGAGCCTTCCCAAACGCCCGTATTTATCGTCGGGGCGGGCCCTTCACTGGATGACCGGGTCGACTATATCAGGGAAGTCCGTGATCGCGTCATTATGATTTCCTGTGGTACGGCGCTCAAGACCTTGGCAGCCTATGGCGTTAAGCCGGATATACATGTTGAGCTTGAGTCTGATTTGCTGGCCTATATAGCGGTGTCCAGAGCCGCGGACGAGTCCTATTACAGGGATATTAAACTTGTTGGTCCGTCCCATATCAGCCCGCTGATATTTAAGCTGTTTGGTGACGGGCGCATGTACTACAAAAATGAAAGTGCGACAGCATTATTGTTTGGACAGCAATCCGGTCACATCATCAAGAACGGCACTCCGACCTGTACGAATCTGGGTGTTGCGTTAGCAGTGAGCATGGGTTTCAAGAATCTGTTTTTGTTTGGTCTGGATTTTGGTTTCCGGGATATAGAGCATCACCACGCGAAAGGTTCTATTTATTATGAAAAACTGCTGAAACTGGAGCATGAGGAAAACGAACTCATCGAAGTGGAAACCGTGGATGGAAGTAAAGCCTGGTCGACACCAAACTACTTCACCAGTAAGCGAAAAGTGGAAAACATGTTGCAGCAGAACGAGGCGGATGAATTATTAAAGGTCTATAACTGCTCCGATGTTGCGAACATAGAGGGCGCGCAATGGCTGAAGGAAGATACCTTTATCGAATTGGTTGAAAGTCTGGATTCCAGTAAGGATGCGGATATGGGGTATATGTTTGACCCCAAAGCGGTGTCATGCGATCTGTCGAAAGCGGATGAAAAATTGAAGTATATCGAGGCTAACCTCAAAGCGCTCAATAGCGACGTCAGCAAGCTGTTTGATGCGGACCTTGAGACACTGGAGGATCTTTCTATCCTGTGTTCTCGTATTAACTGGTATCTGGAGGATATTCTGAAACCGAGGACGCCTGATTTTTACTTTTTGGTTCGGGGCACAATTCGGCATTTTCTCTGCGCCGGATTTGCTCATGCATTTGCGTTAGAAGACCCTCAAGCCTGTGCAAACTACATACAGGAATGGAAAAAAAGTTTTAGGGACTTCTATCAGCGTTTGCCAGCGCATTTCAGTAGTGTTGTTTTCAAGGAGTTTGATGTCGATCAGGATCCCTGGGTTAAACAAAGTATTTTCGAGCGCGAAGACGGGATCAATCCCTTCTTTAATACACCGATCGAGGACCTTCAGTTGCAGATTTGATTTTGGGTCACCTGATAGCTTATTCAGCATTAACAATTAGTAACAATAAAAACGGATAAAAAAGTAAAGCTTTAAATTTTCTGGCCGTTACGTGCTTCAACAGGTTAAACGTGTATCGGTCAGCATTGCCAATTCTGGGCTGTTCGTGGACGTTGATCTTTTCTAACTTGTTTTAGAAGGTTACTTAGGAGACGCGACATGCCTCAAATAATTAATACAAACATTGCCTCATTAAATGCCCAGCGTAATTTGAACGCTTCGCAGCGTGATCAGGACACAGCACTGCAACGTCTGTCTTCTGGTTTACGTATCAACAGCGCGAAAGACGACGCCGCCGGTTTGGCAATTTCCACTCGGTTCGACGCACAGATTCGTGGTACCAGCGTTGCTGCACGAAACGCGGGCGATGCAATTTCCCTGGCCCAGACTGCTGAAGGTGCACTGGGTTCTATTAACTCCAGTTTGCAGCGTATTCGTGAACTGGCACTGCAGTCAGCAAACGACACCAACACCAATCTGGACCGCGCAGCGCTCCAGGAAGAAGTGAGTCAGTTGATTGACGAAATACAGACTGTTGCCGATTCAGCTAACTTCAACGGCAAGAAATTGCTGGACGGTTCATTCCAGAATGCAATTTTCCAGACGGGCGCCAATGTAGGCGACACGATCTCGGTCAGTGTTTCAAAAGTAGATGCTGAATCACTGGGCTCGGCGCTCTCGGCAGGTATCTCTTCACAAGTTGATACGACCGCTTTGGTAGCTGGCTCGAATGGCGATGCACTTGTATCAGGTGATATCGTTATAAACGGTGTGGCCGTAGGTGCTTCCGTGGGTTCTGACGATACTGCCTCGGTTAATCAGGCGGCATCTTCTGCGATAGCCAAAGCTGCGGCGATCAACGCGGTCAGCGATGATTCGGGTGTTCGAGCGGTAGTCAACGAGAACGTTTTGCAAGGTGGTGCAGGCGCAGCGGCCAGTGCCGGAGATGCGAGCATTGAAATTAATGGTGTAACCATTCTGATTTCGAACAGTACCACTCAAACTATCGAACAAACGATGGAATCTGCGGTTAACGTGATTAACGAGAAGTCTGGTCTGACCGGTGTTACTGCCTCTTTTGATGGTAATTCGTCAAATGGTATTACATTAACAGCCGAAGACGGACGCAATATTACACTGACAGCAACGGCAGCTGCCGATGTAGCAAGAGCTGCAAATCTCGGTTTGGCGGCCATGACCAGTGTTGGTAGTGTTTACGTTGGTAATTACACCCTTGTGAGTGAGGGAGGCACTGATATCGCGCTGACTTCCGACACCGGCAACATCGATGATAACGCAGGTTTCCAGGTGGGTACCTTTAGTGGTTCGCAATCAGGATTGGTAAGTGACAACGTGACTTCCGGTACGGCGCTTTCATCCGGCGACCTGGTAATCAATGGTGTGTCAGTTGGGCCAAGCCTCGCGTCAAGCGATACATCCTCCACGGGTGAGAACAGCGGAAGCGCCATTGCAAAAGCAGCAGCCATCAACGCGGTTTCGGATCAAACAAATGTCACAGCGATTGTGAATGAAAACCGCATTAACAGTGGAAACCTTGCGGTCGCAAGTTCTTACTCTGTAACCCTGAATGATATTGCGATCGCTATCTCGCTAAGTAGTACTGATACGGTCGCTACGCAGTTGAACCAGACGATTGACGCGATCAATGCCAAGTCCGGTCAAACAGGCATTACGGCAGAAGCGCTTGATGAAAACAGCTTCTCGCTGGTGACTGCTGACGGACGTAATATTGAGTTCGCAGGTGCAGCGGCCGCAACTGAAATGGGCATTACTGCAGATATCTACGGCGGCTCGGTCACACTTGTTTCAGGTGGTGATATCGAAATCGGTACCAATACCGGTAACCCTGATGTCGCAGGCTTGCGCATTGGCACCTACGGTAATGGTGAAACCGGTACTGCCCTGAAAGATCTGGACGTTACCTCGGTGGCTGGTGCAGAGGCCGCGGTACTGGCGATCGATAACGCAGTCAATACGGTTGCAAGTGTCCGGGCTGAACTGGGTGCGGTTCAGAATCGCTTCCAGAACACGATCTCGAACCTTGAAGTCACGGGAGAGAACCTGAACGCTGCGAACTCTCGTATCAGGGATGCCGACTTTGCTGCTGAAACAGCCGCGCTGTCCAAGTCTCAGGTGCTGCAGCAGGCAGGTATCTCGGTCCTCGCTCAGGCTAATGCCCGACCACAGCAGGTGCTTTCGCTTCTTCAGTAGTAGCCAATAGGCTAGCCGAGCAACCTCGACCCTTCACAGGGTTGGGGTCCAGGTTTAAGATGCGAATCGAGGTGAGATATGAATGACGTAAAGATAAGCAATGTGGATTTTGCCAGTCGGCAGAATACTGCGACGTCTTCCTCTCAGCCAGATCCTGCTGAACGAGTCCAAAGCTCCAGTGTTAACCAGGATGTAAATATCCAGGCGCAGGAGCAGGTGAAACAGCCTCAAGAGAGGGCTGAACGGGTCCAGGAAGGGCAAGAGCAGGTAAGGGAAGCGGTAACCAGACTGAATGATTATGTCCAGTCGGTGCAGAGGGATCTGCAATTTCGTTTGGATGAAGACTCAGGAAAAACTGTCGTAACTGTATTGGATCGGCAGACTTCTGAAGTCGTTCGACAGATACCGGATGAGGTTGCGCTAAAATTGGCGCAAGACTTGCAGCAAGATGAACCATTAAGTTTATTCAACGCCAAAGTCTAGCGGTTGTAAGGCGGCTAGCGGCAAGTAATAACAATTTGTTACAGGGCAAAAGGTAAACTTTTGCCCTTTTTTGCCGTTAAGGAATAGACAAAAGTGCTATGCTGCCAGCGTAAGCTGTAGGCATAGATGGTGAAACTTGCAAAGGGTTCGTGGCTGGATTGTCTGACAATCAGAAGTAAGCCTAGGGCTCATGCAAAGAGGCGTGCGGTATGGCAAATGTATCTTCTGTAGGTATTGGTTCGGGAGTCCTGACCAGCGATCTGATTGACAAGCTGGTGGCAGCCGAAAGAGAACCGACAGAGTTAAGGCTCGATGCCAAAGAAGAGTCTATTACAACAGAGTTATCTGTATTTGGTCAGATTCAATCGGCTGTTACGGATTTTCGCCTGGCCTCCCGTCCGTTGGCCGACCCCTCGCTGTTTAATTCCCTGTCAATAAGCTCTTCAAACTCCGCGGTCTCAGGTTCTGTATCAGACGGTGCCCAGGCCGGCAGTTATACGCTTGAAGTTACCGCGCTAGCAAAAGCGCAATCACTTTCTTCTGCCATCTTTGCTGACAGCGATACCACTGCGGTGGGCACAGGGACGCTTGATATTACGATTGGCGCCACGACGACCTCGATTGACATAGATGCTTCAAATAATACGCTGGATGGTCTGGCAGCCGCCATAAATGCGGAGGAAGATCTTGGTGCATCTGCTTCGGTCATTAATGTTGGGAGTGGATACCGACTGGTAATTACCGCAGATGAAACAGGCCTGGACAATACCATCGAGATTGCCGTTACCGATACAGGTGATGCCAGCAACATTGATACAAACGGCTTATCACAGCTCTCATATACAAGCGGCGCTTTCAATCTGAATGAAAACCAGGCTGCGGATGATGCCGCCTTTGAGCTGAATGGACTGGCAATTTCGCGTTCAACCAACACCTTTAGCGATGTGATCAGTGGTGTAACCCTGACGTTGTCGGGAACCAACGCTGGCAGTCCGGCAGTCCTTGATATTAGCCGCAACACGGATTCGGTCGTCGAAAAGGTAGAAGAGTTTGTTGATGCCTTTAACGTGCTGCAGGAAATTATTTCAGAGAACACGGAATTCAATGCGGACAACCCTGCAGCCAGTGGTTTGCTGTTGGGGGACTCATCGACGCGCACCATCATCAACCAGATTCAGGGCATTATTGGTCAGAGTATTGAGGGTTTGGGTAGTGCTTCGGTCAGAAGCGTTTCCGAAATTGGAATCAGCACCAACAAAGACACGGGTCAGCTGGAGTTTGATAGCGCTGTGCTCCTGAGTAAGCTGGCCAGTGACGCGGAATCGGTCGCTGGTATCTTTGCTGACCAGGGCCGAACGACCGACAACCAGGTTGAGTTTGTGCGCGCAGGCCTTGGAACGAAGGTCGGCACCTACGATATCAATATCAGCCAGATCGCAGCCAAAGGTGCCTACCAGGGAACCGTCAGTCTTGGTGCCAGCACAACAATTGATACCAACAATGACGAGATCAGCCTGAAAATCGATGGCACCAGTACCGGTACGATTACACTCGATGCCGGGAGCTATACACCAGCTCAACTCGCCACAGAACTTCAGGAAAAAATTAATGCCGACAGTAATCTGATTGCTGCGGGCAAGTCTGTGACCGTCAGTGTGGACGGCTCAGACCAATTGGTGATCAGCTCGTCTGAATTTGGTAGTGCCTCAAGCGTTTCAATTGAAAGTCTGGATACAACGACACAGGCAACCTTTGGCTTTCGTCGAGATTATCTGGGTAACGTTGAGCTTGGTGCATCCACCACCATCGATTCAGATAACAACACGCTGTCACTGACCGTTGATGGCGTGGCAAGTAATGAAATTACGCTCACTGCGGGCGCGTATACGGCTGCTGATCTGGCAACGGAAATACAGAATCAGATCAATGCGGATACGGCGATTAGCGGAGCAGGGCTTTCGGTCACCGTGTCATTGGATGCATCAGACCGTTTAATCATACGCTCTGATGATGCCTCGGTGAATGGGTATGTCAGCTTTGATGCAGTAGATACCAATATGCTGGCGGAACTGGGCATCGGTCTTGGGACCGGAAACGCCGGGCTGGATGTTGCCGGTACGATTAACGGAGCCGCAGCCACGGGGCAGGGGCAATACCTTACCGCCGCGGACGATGATGATAGCGAATCGATTCGACTGCTTATCAGTGGCGGGAGCACGGGTGACCGCGGAACGGTGAGCTATATCGAAGGTGTTGGGGAGCAGATGGTTGATCTGATCAACAGCTTCCTTGGTGCCAATGGTGTAATCACAGCCAAGAACGAACGCTTGAATGCAGCCCTCGCCGAGATCTCACAAGAAAGAGTCAGTCTTGAACAGCGTATTACCTCATTGAATGAGCGCCTTGTCAGACAATTCACCGCTGCGGACATTATTATTGCGCAGCTGAACAGTACGCAGGATTTTATCGCACAACAACTTGAAGCGATCGTTGCTTCCAACAAGAAAGATTAATACTGATGAAACTGAATCAGTCACATTCAGGAGTTTAACCATGAACGCATTACACCAATACCAGTCAGTCAACACGCAAACCAGCGTAGTTGATGTGGACCGGCATCAACTTATTCAGCTCTTGCTGGATGGCGTGATGGAACGCATCAATATGGCCTCTGCACGTATCAAGGCAAAGGACTTCGAGGGCAAAAACAAGCTGATTACCAAATCTATCGAGATTGTTGCTGGCTTGCGTAGCTTTCTGGATATGGAGAAAGGTCAGGAGCTGTCTCAAAATCTGTTTGACTTGTATGAATACTGCGAGCGCCGATTGCTGGATGCCAATATCAGAAACGATATTGACGCGCTGGAAGAAGTTGCCGGCCATATCCGCAAGATTCAGGAAGCGTGGCGCGGTATTCGCTCAGAAGCAAAGGAAAGTGGATTAATCTAGCGCTGTGAGCGCCGGACGAATCCACATTTCAGGATTCAGGGGCCTTGTTGCCTGAAGCTGCACTTTCTGACGGAAACAGTGCAGATCCGGGACTGAGCCGACATTACCTCCGGAGCATGGATTGCTCGAGGGCTGCGATGCGCTCTTCGAGCGGTGGGTGGGTAAGAAACAGTTTACCGAATCTGGATCTTCTGATTCCTGATATCCCAAAAGCCGTTAACTGATCCGGGAGCTCCGAGCGCCCCGCCTGATTGGCCTGCAAGCGCTTCAGAGCGGCAATCATCTTGTGGCTGCCTGCCAGCTGAGCGCCACCGGCGTCGGCCCTGAACTCTCTTTTTCGCGAAAACCACATCACGATAATGCTGGCCAGAATGCCCAGCACAATCTCTGCGATAATCGTAGTAATCCAGAATGCAGGACCATGACCACGTTCAACTTTGAACACCATACGGTCAACCAGATGCCCGATCACTCGACTCAGAAAAATCACGAAGGTGTTCACGACGCCCTGAATCAGTGACAGGGTGATCATATCGCCATTGGCGACGTGGCTTACCTCGTGAGCGAGAACCGCCTCGGCCTCATCCTTACTCATATTGTTCAGCAAGCCCGAACTAACGGCTACCAGGGCCTTGTTGCGGTTTGCGCCTGTTGCAAAAGCGTTGACTTCACTGGACGGGAAAATAGCCACTTCAGGCATGCCGATACCAGCCTGGGTGGCTTGCGCGCGAACGGTTTCAAGGAGCCAATGCTCGGTCGGGTTGGCGGCTTGGCTAATAATTTGAGCTCCCGTCGTTTTCTTAGCCATCCATTTGGAAAGCGCCAGCGAGATAAAGGAACCACCGAAACCAAATACGGCTGCGAAAAGCAGCAGGGAATTGAGGTTCAGGTCAACGCCCTGATCGTCGAGGATGCGCTCAAAACCAAGCAGTCTGAGCGAGATGCTCAGGACGATGATAATTGCCAGGTTGGTCGCCAAAAACAAAGCAATGCGTTTCACTATTCTTTCTCCTGAAGAAGAGTCTTGCCAAAAAAAAGAGGCCGAAGCCTCTCACTGGCTTGCGATCTAGTTGAGCTTGGGTACGCCAATCTCAATTTTACGCGGTTTCATGGCTTCGGGTATTTCTTTTTCCAGATCAATGATCAAAAGACCGTTTTTCAACTCCGCACCAATGACCTTGACGTGTTCTGCCAGCTCAAATGTTCTTTCAAAGTTTCTATTGGCAATGCCCTGATGCAGAAATGTTCTTTCTTTTCTGTTTTCAGTCTGATTGCCTTTGATGGTCAGGCGATTGTGGTTGGACTGAATATCCAGTTCGGACTCTGAAAACCCGGCCACTGCCAGCGTGATTTGATACTTGTCTTTGCCCAGTGCTTCGATGTTGTAGGGCGGATAGCCATTGTTTTTCTGGTCTCCGCGGGAAGCGTTTTCCAGCAGGTTGAACAGGTGGTCGAAGCCAACAGATGAGCGGTAAAGCGGTGAAAAATCAACAGTTCTCATAATCATATCCTTGGTTAAGCAATATTGGTTAAGGTAACCCGAAAGGCGATACCTTCAAATGATGGCAGGGAAGCCCCCGTTTCGGGCGACTTCTCTGCACTACTACGGATATAGGGATGTTGTTTTTCGTTTCAAGTATGGAAAGATTTTATTTATCGAGAATGGCGCTGCGATCTTCTCCGCCAAACATATCAAGAATATCCGGGATTAGCTGGTCAATTTCCATGGCCATAATGGAGAAGCTGGCGTCAAATCTAGAGGCTTTGTCATCCGTATCAATATCGTCAAACTTCTCCTGCACCAGATCACTGAATTTGAGGCGTCGAATGGTAAGATCGCTGGAAAGCAGGAAGTTGATATTTTCCCGCCATGCAAGTGTCAGCTTGTCGACCAGCATGCCGGATTCGATATGTTGCTCGATCTGTTCGATATCCAGATCCATGCCCTTATATTTGACCGCAGCCTTTTCTTCGCCACCTGACACGAGCTCGCACTCGACGCCGAGCTCAAAATGCTCCGAAAGCTTTTCTTTGCCCGCTAACCAGTGCGTCATGACGGCTGAAGGGCTGGTATTCACTTCGATTGGTCTAATCGGTAATGATCCGATTGTTTTACGCAAAAATGAAGTGAGTTCATCCGCCACCTTGGCTGAAGCGGTGTTGACAACCATGTAGCCATCGCGCGGACATATGTAAGCAAAATAGTGGATCGTTCGGGTAAACGCTTTTGGCATCAGCTCAATGGTGACCTGCTCTTTAAGCTCACTTTTCTCCTTACGGGATACCTTGCGAGATTGCGAGTTTTCAATTTCTTCGCAGCGTTCCTGCACTTGCTCATTTACGACGGAACTAGGTAGAATCCGTTCCTGTTTGCACAGGCAGAGCATCCAGAACTTGTCGCTGACGTGAATCAGGTTTTCACTTTTGTTGCCCAGCGGAGCTACCCATCCGATCTGATAGATATCATTGGCGCTACAGGGTTTGAAAAGGGCTTCGGACAGCTGTTCTTCCAGTTGCTCTGGCTGGACATCAAAAGGTTTCGTAAATCGATAAAGCGTTAGGTTCTTGAACCACATATATGAAGATACCACTGGTTTCTAATGACGTAGGGGCCTGAAGCGATGTTCAGGAAAGGTCGACATTATCCACATGCCAATTGTAATGCCAAGCTTTATTTTGTTATCAATAAAGCACTTTAACTAAATGCCCTAAGATATTGTTATATAAATAAGTATGCAGCTAAATATTTATGGTACCAGCGCCTGCCATTTGTGCGCGGATGCGGAAGCGCTGGTGTATAATCCGACGATTCTTGGCATGCTGAAACGACATGGTATAGAGATCATCAGGATTGATGTTGCGGATGACCCCGCTGATGTTGAACGGTATGGAAGCCGTATTCCGCTAGTCTCGATTGATGGTCGGAAAACATGTCTGGACTGGCCGTTCTCGCTACTCGATTTGCGGGCCTTTCTGGAAAACGAGCTGGGCCCAGAGCGTTAAGTTACGGACTTACTGAAATGTGAAGGAGCGGATGATCATCCGCTCCTTTTATCTAATAATTTTTAATCATCAATAGAGAGATACCCAATGTTGTTCGTCATTTCTCCTGCAAAAAGTCTGGATTTTGAAAATGCAGCACTCACGGACAGCTTCAGTGAGCCGCAATTTCTTGAACAATCCGGCCAGCTGGTAAAACAGATGCGGCAACTGCAGGCTGAGGATATCAAAGCATTGATGGGTGTAAGCGATGCGATTGCTGAGCTTAACGTCCAGCGATATCAGGATTTTACAACGCCGTTTAACCGCCAGAACGCCAAGCAGGCGGTTTACGCGTTCACCGGGGATGTTTACACCGGGTTGTCGATCACAACTGCCGGCCAGTCACAGGTGGATTACCTTCAAGCGCACGCGCGCATTTTGTCTGGGCTTTACGGGTTATTGAAGCCGCTTGATCTGATGCAGCCCTATCGCCTGGAAATGGGTATCAAATTGAAGAATGCCCGCGGAGATAATCTTTACCAGTTTTGGGGGAGCAGGATTACAGAGGCATTAAATGCCGAACTGGTGGGACAGTCCGAAGCGGTATTGGTGAATCTGGCGTCCAATGAATATTTCAAATCGGTACAGAAAAAGCATCTGCAAGCGAGAGTCGTAACGCCCGTTTTCAAAGATCTGAAAGGTGACAAATACAAGATCGTCAGTTTTTACGCGAAAAAGGCTCGAGGCATGATGTTGCGCTACGCTGCCGATAATAATGTTCAGGACGTAAATGACCTGAAAGGCTTCAATGTCGCGGGCTATCGTTACAACGAGAAGCTGTCCGAAGGCGATAACTGGTGTTTTACACGAGATAAGGTGCCAGAGTAGGGCGCAATGATTCCGAGAGAGTCTGTTCTGAAAAAGCAAGCGCAGCGGGTGGCGTCGTGCGATTGAAAGCGCCAGGTAAAATTCCAAGGCTTACACTGCATGGGGCGCGCCTGGGGCTGAATTTGGTGGCTGGCGGTCTGTTTATTGAGGCCTGTCACCGCTTTCCTTCCTTGTCCGGTATCGAATCACGCCATTTGAACGATTATGCGACCTTTAACTACTGGGTCAAAGATCTGGTTACCTCGATGAACACGCGTTTATCGATCAAGGGTGCGCCGATTATGGAGCATGGCCTGTTTGTTTCCAATCATATTTCATGGCTGGATACGATTATCCTGAACCATGCCAAGCCCCTGAGCTTCATAGCCAGGCATGATCTGGTGGAGTGGCCTTTCATCGGGACGTTCACTCAGCGCATGGCTTCTGTTTATATTAACCGAAGCAATAAGTTTCACGCCTACCGCTCCCTTCCGCGCATTGAAGAGCGATTGAATGAAGGGCGCTCGGTGTCTGTTTTCCCGGAGTCGACAACATCCGACGGCCGCAGTGTATTGCCGTTTTATCCGATGTTCTATGAAGCGGCTGTACGTTGCGGATTGCCGGTTCAGCCCGTCGCAATCCGTTATTTCGACGCATCAGGTAAGCCAAGCATCGACCCGGCTTTTATCGGTGAAGACAGCTTTGTTGAGACATTGGAGAGAATCTTCCTGATGGACAAGGTGTATGCCGAGCTTACTTTTTTAGAGCCTTTGGACTCTCGCATCCATGACCGGAAGGCTTTGTGCAGGTTATCGCGTGAGCGGATTGTCGAATGTGTGGAAGGCTTCATGCGGGAATGAAGCTTCCTGATCAGAAAATCAGATAACGCAAGGCAATAAAAAAAACCGGCGCCTGGCCGGTTTTTTGTTTGAACCAAACGGCTTACTTAGCCGGATAGTCTCGCTTGTCGTAGCCAGTGTAGAGCTGGCGAGGGCGACCAATGCGGTAGCTTTCGCTGACCATTTCATTCCAGTGAGAAAACCATCCGATGGTGCGAGACATCGCGAAGATCACTGTAAACATGGACTCCGGAATACCAATCGCTTTCAGGATGATGCCAGAATAAAAATCAACGTTGGGGTACAGCTTTCGCTCAACGAAGTATTCGTCTTCCAATGCGATTTTTTCCAGTTTCTTGGCCATCTTCAGCAGAGGGTCATCTTCAAGTCCGAGCACGCCAAGTACCTCTTCACAGGTTTGACGCATCACTTTGGCGCGCGGGTCGAAATTCTTGTACACGCGGTGCCCAAAGCCCATCAATCGGAAAGGATCATTTTTATCCTTGGCCTTCGCGACATACTCTTCGATGCGGGAGGCATCTCCGATCTCGCTCAGCATGGACAGGACAGCCTCGTTGGCGCCACCGTGTGCTGGCCCCCAGAGAGCTGCGATGCCGGAAGCAATGCAGGCAAAAGGATTGGCGCCTGTTGAGCCGGCCAGGCGTACGGTCGAGGTAGAAGCATTCTGCTCATGATCTGCATGCAGCATGAAGATGCGATCCATGGCTTTGGCGATCACAGGGTCAAATTCGGCATCGCCCGCGGGCGTGCTGAACATCATGTGCAGGAAGTTTTCCGCATAGCCCAAATCGTTGCGCGGATACATAAATGGCTGGCCGATAGAATACTTGTAGCACATGGCTGCGATCGTAGGCATCTTGGCGATCAATCTGAAACCGGCAATTTCCCTGTGCTGCTTGTCCGAAATATCCATGGAGTCATGGTAGAAGGCAGACAGTGCACCTACTACGCCGCACATAATGGCCATCGGGTGGGCGTCACGTCGGAATCCCCGGAAAAAATGGTTTACCTGATCATGCACCATGGTGTGGTTTCTGACCGTTGCGCGGAAAGATTTGCTTTCTTCTTCGGTTGGAAGTTCCCCATGCAGAAGCAGGTGACACAGTTCCAGATAGTCGGAATGTTCGGCAAGTTGTTCAATCGGGTAGCCGCGATGCAGCAGCACGCCCTTGGCACCATCGATATAGGTGATTTTTGATTCACAAGCTGCAGTTGATACAAAACCGGGGTCATAGGTAAACAGACCTTCTGATACCAGGCTTCTTACATCAATTACATCGGGCCCAACGGAACCAGAATAAACGGGAAATTCAATTGTTTTACCGTCAACCGATAACTGAGCTTTTTTATCAGTCATGGTGCTCTCCTGTTACTTTGATTTATATTCGTCAGCATAATGGCACAGTGACGAAGGAAAAGTTCGCGCATTATGCCAAATAGCAAAATTATAGTCATCTAAACCGGGGCGCGAGGATAAAATTAGATCCCCCCAGGCAACACAATGTGCATCGAACCGGGGCAGGATGAAACAAAATGCAGCGCGCGCGTTTTCAAATCACCATATTGGTGCAAAGATATGTCCAGAATAGATGTAAATCCGCTAAATCACAGTATTTTTTCGCGATTAGGCAGAAAAAACGCGCACCACTATATGCGCTGAAATCTTTTTGTCAACGCCCGGGTTTTGAAAGGGTTGGTCGCAATTTGAGCGGTTTGTGTTTCCAGAATTTAGTCCCTATAATGCGGCGCGAAAATTATGCGCCCATTCACATTATTTTGCAGAATAAACTTGTAGGCGTGTTTGAGGTTCCAAAGGCATGTTTTGCTGAATTCGGAAACGATAACACCTCAGGTGCCTGACAATACTGATAAGTGCAAAAGTACCAACGTAACGAAAGCAATTACCAGGCTTGATTGAGCTGAAGGCCGGAACCCGAAGCCCCCTGTCAAAGAAAGAGGGGTAAGCTTTGAAATACCTGTCTATACTCTTGCCTTGTACATTACAGTCAGATGATTCATCTAATTTGAGAGAGAAACAGTGCTGTGAATAATAAACGTCCCGTAAATCTTGATCTCACGAAGTTCAGCTTCCCCCTGCCGGCCTTGACCTCCATCGTGCATCGAATTACAGGTTTTGCCCTGTTTTTCGGTATGGTGTTTCTGCTTTATGCGCTGGATCTGTCACTCAGCGGGCCGGAAGGTTTTGCATCGATAAAAGAATGTATGGAGTCGGTTGTAGCCAAGTTGCTTGTATGGGGAATCGTTTCAGCGCTGCTCTATCATCTGGTTGCAGGTATTAAGCACCTGCTGATGGATATGGGTATCGGTGAAACCCTTGAGGGCGGTGTGCTTGGTGCCAAGCTGACAATCGTTTTTTCTGTAATATTAATCGTTCTGGCAGGAGTGTGGATATGGTAGCTAGCGTCACAAGTTTGGGTCGAAACGGCCTCTATGATTGGTTAATCCAGCGCGTTAGTGCCGTTGTACTTGCGGCTTACTCCCTGTTTTTGCTGGGCTATCTTGTTTGCAGCCCGGAAACAACCTATGAGCAATGGAGCGCACTGTTCGAAAACACCCTGATGCGTATCTTTAGTCTGCTGGCCCTGATTTCTCTTGCGGCGCATGCCTGGGTTGGTTTGTGGACTATCTCAACCGATTACATCAAACCTACAGGGTTACGATTTTTGTTCCAGGCGGCTTGCGGCATTGTGATGTTTGCTTACGTTGCCTGGGGTATTCAGGTCATTTGGGGGCTGTAACAGAATGTCTACACTAAGAACACTTAACTACGACGCGATTGTCATTGGTGGCGGAGGTGCGGGCATGCGGGCCGCATTGCAGCTCACTGAGTCCGGAGTAAAAACCGCCTGTATCACCAAGGTGTTTCCGACACGCTCTCACACTGTATCTGCACAGGGCGGTATTACCTGTGCAATCGCCAGTGCAGATCCAAACGATGATTGGCGCTGGCACATGTACGATACCGTCAAAGGTTCGGACTATATCGGGGATCAGGACGCAATTGAATATATGTGCTCGGTTGGGCCTCAAGCTGTTTTTGAGCTGGATCATATGGGCCTGCCATTTTCCCGGACCGAAGAAGGCCGAATTTACCAGCGTCCTTTTGGGGGGCAGTCGAAAGGTCCCGACAACCCGACGCAGGCTGCACGCACCTGTGCGGCAGCAGACAGAACCGGGCATGCACTTTTGCATGCGCTCTACCAGGGTAATCTGAAAGGTGGCACAACTTTTCTCAATGAATGGTATGCCGTTGATCTGGTCAAAAACCAGAAGGGCGCTGTTGTAGGCGTGATTGCGATCTGCATCGAGACAGGCGAAACGGTATACGTAAAAGCCAAGGCGACTGTCATGGCGACTGGCGGAGCCGGACGAATCTATCAGTCTACGACCAATGCGCTGATCAATACCGGTGATGGTATGGGCATGGCATTGCGGGCCGGATTCCCGGGTCAGGATATGGAGATGTGGCAGTTCCACCCAACAGGAATTTATGGCGCAGGCACACTGGTAACAGAAGGTTGTCGTGGTGAGGGTGGCTATCTGATTAATAGCGAGGGCGAGCGCTTTATGGAGCGTTATGCTCCGAATGCGAAAGACCTGGCTGGCCGTGATGTGGTTGCCCGCTCGATGGTGCTCGAGATACTTGAAGGGCGAGGTTGTGGCCCTAATAAGGACCACGTACTCCTGAAGCTGGATCATCTTGGTGAAGAGACCCTCAATCTGCGCCTGCCGGGTATTTGTGAGCTGTCTAAAACCTTCGCGCACGTGGACCCTGTTAAAGCGCCGATTCCGGTCGTGCCGACCTGTCATTACATGATGGGCGGTATTCCCACAACGATTGGTGGTGAAGCGATTACTCAGGATGCCAATGGGCAGGATCAGGTCGTCGATGGCCTCTACGCCTGCGGTGAAGCAGCCTGCGTCTCGGTTCATGGTGCCAATCGTCTGGGTGGTAATTCTTTGCTGGACCTGGTGGTGTTCGGTCGCGCAGCTGGACTGCAGATTGAGAAAGCCTTGCAGGAAGGCGTCAGTCATGATGACGCCAGTGAATCCGATATTGAGGTGGCGCTGAGCCGTCTGGACAGGCTGAACAGCAGTACTTCGGGTGAAAGTATGGCCGAAGTGAAAGCAGAGCTTCAGAAAACCATGCAGCTTTACTTCGGTGTGTTCCGTGAAGGCGAAAGCATGCAAAAAGGTCTTAAGTTGCTGGATGAGCTCGGTGAGCGTATTAAAAATGTTCATCTGGAAGATAAAAGTCAGGCCTTCAATACAGCTCGTATTGAAGCACTTGAGCTGGATAACCTGTTCGAAGTGGCGTATGCGACTGCTGTTTCGGCAGAAGAGCGTAAAGAAAGTCGGGGTGCGCATGCTCGAAACGACTTTACCGAAAGGGATGATGATAACTGGCTGAAGCACTCCATGTACTTCCCGACCGAAAAACGAGTCGGCAAGCGCGATGTGAACTTTTCACCCAAAACCGTCGAAGCCTTCCCGCCAAAAGTTCGGTCTTACTAGGAGAGATGCAAGTATGTTAGTCAGTATCTATCGCTATAACCCTGAAAAGGACCAAACGCCTTATATGCAGGATATCAATATTGATATCCCTGAAGGCAAAGATCTGATGGTCCTGGATGTGCTGCATTTGTTGAAAGAGCAGGATCCATCCGTTACTTATCGTCGGTCCTGTCGTGAAGGTGTTTGTGGCTCCGACGGTCTGAATATGAATGGTAAAAACGGCCTGGCATGTATTACACCGCTATCCGAAGTTGTCAAACGTAACAAGTTGGTGATCCGTCCCTTGCCCGGTTTGCCCGTCATACGTGATCTGGTTGTAGACATGAGCATGTTTTACAAGCAGTATGAAAAGATCAAGCCATTCCTGATCAACGATACGCCACCGCCCGCAATCGAGCGTTTGCAGTCTCCCGAAGACCGGGAAAAGCTTGATGGCTTGTACGAATGTATTCTGTGTGCCTGTTGTTCTACAGCATGTCCGTCTTTCTGGTGGAATCCGGATAAATTCGTTGGCCCTTCAGGCTTGTTGCAGGCCTATCGTTTTCTCGCGGACTCAAGAGATACGGCTACCAATGAGCGTCTGGCAGAGCTGGATGATCCGTTCAGCGTGTTCCGTTGTCGTGGCATTATGAATTGTGTCAGTGTTTGTCCGAAAGGCTTGAATCCCACGAAGGCGATCGGCCATATTCGCAGCATGCTGATGCAGCGTTCAACCTGATTTGCATGGATAAAGATCGGCGCCGGGTCTGGCAAAAGCAGAATTATTGATTGGCGCCGAGAGCTGCATGGAAGCGGCCAGAAAGAAATAAAACTATAAGGGCAGTAATTTGAAGGCTGAATTGAAATTACTGTCTATAATCTATTGATGAATCCTACTGTGCCGCCGAATACCAGCGGATAACAGTAGTTCGGGGGCTCTGAAGCTGGCTCAAAAAGCCGTGCCAGGAGTTTGCTGAGTTTAACCACTGGGGAAGCGGGTAACACCCGTACTATCTCAAGGCAGCAGTCATCATGATTTTGGGGTGAACAATCCGTCGCTTGAAACTGTTCATAAGACGATAGCGGCAGCTTGGAAGCAGCTTTAAAGATAGAGCCTGGTATTCGCATTTACTGCTAATTAAGGCGAGCTATTAATGCAAGAAAGCATCATGGAGAAGCTCTGGCAGACCTCGCATCTGTCAGGGGGCAATCTGGTATACGTTGAACAATTGTACGACGCGTACCTTGCAGATCCCAACAGCGTATCAGAAGAATGGCGCAGCTATTTTGACCAGCTACCGGGGGTCAACGGCTACACATCCAAAGACATTCCCCATTCGACCATTCGCGAACAATTCCTGCACCTATCCAAAAACAAGTTTCTGTCGCAAGACCTGTCAACACCGGCCTCTGCCACCAGTGAGCATGATAAGAAACAGGTCAAGGTAACACAGCTGATAGCCGCCTATCGTATTCGTGGCCACCAGGTGGCCAGCCTGGATCCTCTGGGGCTGATGGAGCGCTCAGAGGTGCCGGATCTGGATCTGTCTTATCATGGACTGAGTGCAGCCGATCTCGATACCGAATTCCAGACCGGTAACCTGGCCTTTGGCGAAGAAAAGCTTTCCTTGAAAGCGATCATCGACGGGTTGAAGCAGACTTATTGTTCCTCGATCGGTGCTGAGTACATGCATATTGTTGATACCAGTGTCCGAAGCTGGTTTCAATCACGTCTCGAGTCGGTCAAAGGCAAGCCCCAATACGAAACTGACACCCGATTTCATTTGCTCGAGCGCTTGAGTGCGGCAGAAGGTCTGGAAAAGTATCTTGGCTCGCGTTACCCGGGTACCAAACGTTTCGGACTGGAAGGCGGTGAAAGCCTGATTCCGTTGGTGGATGAGCTGATTCAGCGTGCCGGTGGTTATGGCGCCAAAGAGATCGTTATTGGGATGGCCCACCGGGGTCGCCTGAATGTTCTGGTCAACACCCTGGGTAAAAACCCAAAGGACCTGTTTGATGAGTTCGACGGCAAGAAGCTCCATGATATGGGGTCTGGCGATGTGAAATACCACCAGGGGTTTTCATCCAATGTGATGACGCCGGGCGGGGAAGTGCATTTGGCACTGTCATTCAACCCTTCGCACCTCGAAATTGTTTCTCCAGTGGTGGAAGGCTCAGTCAGAGCAAGGCAAACACGCCGTGATGATGTGGCCGGTGATGCCGTGCTCCCAATCATCATGCATGGTGATGCGGCCTTTGCCGGGCAGGGCGTCGTTATGGAAACTTTCCAGATGTCGCAAACCCGCGGATTCAAAACCGGTGGCTCTGTTCATATCATCATCAATAATCAGGTCGGTTTTACGACCAATAAACGCGAAGACGCGCGTTCAACCGAGTACTGTACGGATGTGGCCAAGATGATCGAGGCACCTATCCTGCATGTGAATGGTGATGATCCGGAAGCTGTGCTGTTTGCAACACAGGTCGCCGTGGATTACCGGAATCAGTTCAAGGGCGACGTGGTCATTGATCTGATCTGTTACCGCCGAAGAGGTCATAACGAGGCGGATGAGCCTTCGGGCACCCAGCCGCTGATGTACGAGGTGATCAAGAAGCAGAAAACAACGCGCACCCAGTATGCCGAAAAACTGATTGCAGAGCAGGTAATCTCCGAAGCACAATCGAAAAAGATGGAAGACGATTACCGGAACGCATTGGATAAAGGTGATCATGTCACCAAGAGTCTGGTGCTGGAACCCAACAAGTCCATGTATGTCGACTGGACACCCTATCTGGGGCACGAGTGGACAGCGCGGGCAAAAACCGGGATTGCACTGAAAACCCTGCAGCGCGTGGGTAAAAAGCTGGATCAAATACCGGAAGGGTTTCCGATACAACGACAGGTTCAGAAGATTATTCAGGATCGCAGCAAGATGAACCAGGGCGCGATGCCGATCAACTGGGGATACGGTGAAGTCATGGCTTATGCCACCTTGTTGAATGAGGGGCACGAAATTCGCATCACCGGTCAGGATGTGGGGCGTGGTACGTTTTCTCACCGCCACGTGGTTCTGCATAATCAGGCCGACGGTTCTACCTACATACCTTTGCAGCACATCAACGAAGATCAGCCGCGCTTTGAAATTTATGACTCCCTGTTGTCTGAGGAAGCGGTACTCGCCTTTGAATATGGCTATGCCACAACGAACCCCGGAGTGTTGGTCGTTTGGGAGGCCCAGTTTGGCGATTTTGCGAACGGCGCTCAGGTGGTGATTGACCAGTTCATCACCAGTGGCGAACATAAGTGGGGCCGTTTGTGTGGTCTGACCATGTTGTTGCCGCACGGTTACGAGGGTCAGGGTCCAGAACACTCCTCTGCGCGCCTAGAACGCTATCTGCAGATGTGCGCGGAACATAACATTCAGGTATGCGTTCCTACAACTCCGGCCCAGATTTTCCATATGCTGCGTCGACAAGTGAAGCGTCCTTTACGCAAGCCCCTGATAGCAATCACGCCAAAAAGTCTGCTGCGTCACAAGGAAGCGGTTTCCACTTTGGATGATTTGAGCAGCGGCAGTTTTCAGACCGTGATTCCTGAAGCGGATGATCTCGATAGTCGCAAGGTTAAGCGCGTCATCATGTGTAGCGGCAAAGTCTACTATGAGTTGCTGGAGTTTCGCCGTAGCAACGAGTTGAATGACACGGCAATCATCCGTATCGAACAGTTGTATCCGTTCCCTGCTGATGACTTAACGGAAGTGCTGAGTGCCTACCCCAAGCTGGCAGACGTTGTATGGTGTCAGGAAGAACCTCAGAACCAGGGTGCCTGGTATCCCACACAGCACAGGATGAGAAGGGTGCTGCGGGAAATCAATGAGAAGATTTATCTTCGGTACGCCGGCCGTCCAAGCTCTGCTGCTCCTGCTGCGGGATACGTTTCTGTGCATGTTGAAGAGCAGAATCGTTTAATCAATATTGCTTTTGAAATTGAATAAGATTTAGAAGGATTCGAAATGTCTACAGAAATTAAAGCACCAACTTTTCCCGAGTCCGTAGCGGATGGCACGATCGCGACATGGCATAAACAGCCCGGCGAACAAGTCGAACGAGATGAGCTGATTGTCGATATCGAAACGGATAAGGTCGTTTTGGAAGTCGTTGCGCCGGACCATGGAGTGATTGGTGAAATTATCAAGAATGAAGGGGATGTCGTGCTGAGCGGTGAGGTGATAGGTACCTTTACCGCCGGTGCCAGCGGAAGTGCAGCCTCGCAGGAGACAAGCGAAGCGCCCGCGCCAGCGTCTGATGAGGCCAGCAGTGCGGAAGACGTAGTGATGAGTCCGGCTGCCAAAAAACTGGTCGAGGAAAACAGTCTCGATGCTTCTTCAATCAAAGGGTCAGGTAAGGATGGCCGGCTGATGAAAGAAGATGTTGTGAGCTATCTTGAGTCGCAGAAATCAGCGCCACAGCCCGCCAAAGCGGCTGCGCCTGCCGCCAGTACCAGTACGCCGCTAGATGAATCTCCCAAAGGAGCGCGAGCCGAAAAGCGTGTGCCGATGACCCGTCTGCGTGCAAGTATCGCGAGACGTTTGCTGGATGCCAGCCAGAACACGGCCATGTTGACCACATTCAACGAAGTCAACATGAAACCTCTAATGGACCTGCGCAAGCAATATAAAGAACAGTTCGAGAAGACCCACAACGGAACCAAGCTTGGCTTTATGTCGCTGTTTGTGAAAGCTTCTGCCGAAGCGCTCAAGCGTTTCCCTGCCGTGAATGCCTCGATTGATGGCGATGATATTGTGTATCACGGATACCAGGACATCGGCGTTGCTGTGTCGTCCGACCGGGGGCTGGTTGTTCCTGTGTTACGTGATGCCGACACCATGAGCCTGGCCAAGATCGAAAGCTCGATCAAGGAATATGGCATGAAGGCCCGCGATGGGAAATTAACGATCGAAGAAATGACCGGTGGCACCTTTACCATTTCAAATGGTGGTGTGTTCGGGTCCTTGATGTCGACACCCATTCTTAACCCGCCGCAAACAGGTATCCTGGGTATGCATAAGATTCAGGAGCGCCCGATGGCTGTAAACGGGCAGGTTGTTATCCTGCCAATGATGTATCTGGCGCTCTCTTATGACCACCGTATGATTGATGGCAAAGAGGCAGTACAGTTCCTGGTGACGATCAAGGAATTGATCGAAGATCCAGCGCGTATTCTGCTAGAAATTTAAACCAGCACAACAGGAGAAATGAGTTACATGTCTAACAAGTTTGATGTCATCGTTATTGGTGCTGGCCCCGGTGGTTATGTTGCGGCGATCAGAGCCGCGCAATTGGGTTTGAAAACCGCCTGTGTTGAAAAATGGAGTAATGCATCAGGAAAGCAGGTTCTCGGCGGGACCTGCCTGAATGTCGGGTGTATCCCATCCAAAGCGCTGCTTGAGTCTTCGCACAAATTTGAAGAAGCCAGGCATGATTTCAAGGAACACGGTATTGAAGTGGACGACCTTGAAATTAATGTCAAGAAAATGATGGAGCGAAAAGACGCGATTGTCGGCAACCTCACCGGAGGCGTCGGCATGCTGTTTAAGGCAAATGGCGTTACTTCGATTCATGGTACGGCGAAAATCGTCGCCGGAAAGCAAGTCGAAGTGACCGACACCAAAGACAAGGTGAGCACCTACGAAGCCGACAATATCATTATCGCAACAGGCTCCAAGCCGGTCGAAATTCCGCCTGCACCGATTACCGAGGGTTATATCGTTGACTCCACCGGCGCACTCGAATTTGACGAAGTACCTAAGCGTGTCGGTGTGATTGGTGCCGGTGTGATTGGTCTGGAATTGGGCAGCGTCTGGGCGCGTCTTGGTTCGGAAGTTACCGTGATTGAAGCGCAGGATACATTCTTGAGTCTGGTTGACCAGCAGATCGCCAAAGAGTCGCTCAAGCAGTTCAAAAAGCAAGGCCTGGATATCAAATTGAAAGCGATGGTGACCGGTACCGAGATCAAAAGAGGACTGGTCAATGTTTCCTACAAGGATGCCAAGGGCAATCAGGAGCTTAAGGTCGATAAATTGATCGTCGGTGTTGGTCGAGTTCCTGTCACCGAAGGCCTGCTGTCTGCGGACAGTGGTATCAATCTCGATGAACGCGGCTTTATTTTTGTGGATGATGCCTGCCAAACAGATGTGCCGGGTATTTATGCCATCGGTGACGTCGTGCGAGGTCCTATGCTGGCACATAAAGCGTCGGAAGAGGGTATCATGGTCGCTGAACGCATCGCTGGCCACAAACCTCAGGTTAACTATGATTGCATTCCGGGCGTGATTTATACCCATCCGGAGCTCGCATGGGTTGGTCAGAACGAAGAACAACTGAAAGCCGATGGCATCGATTACAATATCGGGATTGCGCCATTTTCAGCCAGTGGTCGTGCCATGGCGGCAAACAGCACTGCCGGTATGGTGAAAATTCTGGCAGATGCGAAAACGGATCGCGTGCTAGGCGTGCATATCGTTGGTCAGCATGCCTCGGAGCTGATTGCACAGGCAGTGATTGCAATGGAATTCGGCTCCAGCGCTGAAGACCTCGGCTTGACAATGTTTGCGCACCCAACGCTGTCGGAATCAATGCATGAGGCCGCGTTGGCCGTGAACGGCAACGCCATTCATGTCGCAAACCGGAAGCGCCGTAAGAAGTAGCCGCTTTTTCCGAAAGCCGCTCGTTTGATGAATAAACGGGCTGTGGCAGGATATAGCGAGGTGGGGCACTACAGTGAATATCACTGTATCTGAAAACCCCACAAGAGAAGGTCGTATAACAAGAATCGCAAGGGAAAGTCGGGTCATGAGCGCATCGCGCCTGAACCCGGTTATGAATTAGCTAAACAATGATTTAGCGGGTGTCGGGACAGGTTTCCCGACTGAACGAGTCATGCAGAGAAACGTCTGCAGGATGATGTGCTAAACATTCATCTCACTTAATTAACGGATAGTACTATGAATCTACATGAGTATCAGGCCAAACAACTGTTTGCCGAATACGGTCTTCCCGTATCCGCAGGACATGCATGTGATACTGCAAAAGATGCTGCCGATGCAGCAGATATGATCGGCGGCGATAAATGGGTCGTTAAGGCCCAAGTGCACGCAGGTGGGCGCGGCAAGGCTGGCGGAGTGAAGCTGGTCAGTTCAAAAAGTGAAATTCGCTCATTCGCCGAGCAATGGCTTGGTAAAAATCTGGTGACCTACCAGACAGATGAAAAAGGGCAGCCGGTCAGTAAAATTCTGGTTGAGTCCTGTACGGATATCGCTCAGGAACTTTATTTGGGAGCTGTGGTTGACCGTGGTTCTCGTAAGGTTGTCTTTATGGCGTCTACCGAGGGTGGCGTCGAAATCGAAAAGGTCGCGGAAGAAACGCCAGAGTTGATTCATAAGGCCGAAATCGATCCGCTGGTTGGTCCGATGCCTTATCAGGCTAGAGAGCTTGGCTTCAAGCTTGGGCTTACCGGTCCGCAAATGAAGGAATTCCAGAAAATTTTCATGGGCCTGGCCTCCATGTTTATGGACTATGATTTTGCCTTGTTGGAAATTAACCCTCTGGTGATCACAAACGAAGGTCACTTGCATTGTCTGGATGGCAAGATCGGCGTGGATAGCAATGCGGTCTATCGTCAGCCAAAAATACGTGACATGCATGACCCATCTCAGGAAGACGAGCGTGAAGCGCATGCTGCCCAGTGGGAACTGAATTATGTTGCACTGGACGGCAATGTGGGCTGTATGGTCAACGGTGCGGGTCTCGCCATGGGTACCATGGATATTGTCAATCTGCATGGCGGTAAGCCGGCAAATTTCCTGGATGTGGGTGGCGGTGCCACCAAGGAACGTGTTTCGGAAGCATTTAAGATCATCCTGTCTGACGACAACGTGAAAGCCGTACTGGTCAACATATTTGGAGGCATTGTGCGTTGTGACATGATTGCTGAGGGTATTATCGGTGCCGTTAAAGAAGTCGGTGTAAAAGTTCCTGTGGTTGTTCGGCTCGAAGGTACCAATGCCGAAGCCGGACGCGAAGTGCTTGCAAATTCGGATGTCGATGTGATTGCAGCGGAATCACTAACAGATGCTGCACAAAAAGTTGTAGCTGCAGCGGAGGGCAAATAATGTCTGTTTTAATCAACAAAGATACTAAGGTTATCTGCCAGGGGTTTACCGGCGGTCAGGGCACTTTTCATTCCGAACAGGCGATCGAGTACGGAACACAAATGGTCGGTGGCGTTAGCCCTGGCAAGGGCGGTCAGACCCATCTTGGCTTGCCGGTGTTTAATACTGTCAGAGAAGCAGTTGAGGAAACCGGCGCGACGGCTACGGTGATCTATGTACCGGCGCCATTCTGCAAAGATGCCATCCTGGAAGCGATTGATGCGGGCATCAAGTTAATCGTCACCATTACCGAAGGGATTCCTACCTTAGATATGGTCGATGTTAAAGTCAAACTGGATCAAAGCGGTGTTCGCATGATCGGTCCGAATTGCCCGGGGGTTATTACGCCAGGTGAATCTAAAATAGGCATCATGCCGGGGCACATTCACAAACCGGGTAAGGTTGGCATCGTATCGCGCTCCGGTACGCTGACCTATGAAGCGGTCAAGCAAACCACGGATGCCGGTTTTGGGCAGTCGACGTGTGTCGGTATTGGCGGTGACCCGATCCCTGGTACAAACTTTATTGATGTGCTGGAAATGTTCCAGAATGACCCGCAAACCGAAGCGATCGTGATGATTGGCGAGATTGGCGGGACTGCGGAGGAAGAGGCTGCGGCGTACATCAAAGACAATGTCACGAAGCCCGTCGTTTCTTATATCGCGGGTGTGACTGCACCTGCCGGTAAACGTATGGGTCACGCAGGCGCGATTATCGCTGGCGGTAAGGGAACCGCAGAGGACAAATTTGCGGCGCTTGAAGCGGCCGGTGTCACGACTGTAAAAAGTCTTGCTGATATCGGTAAAGCCTTGAAAGAAACAACGGGTTGGTAACAGCTAACCACGCGTTTATAGAAGGGGCTTCATCAGGCCCCTTTTTTTGGCTGTCCCAATACCAAACGGTACCGAGAGTTTACTTACAGGGCATTACCAGCGACTGATATTCTGCTTAATGTGCTCACGCAGCCGTTCTTTCTGTTCGGCGCATTTCGGGTGATATTTCACCAGATACTCAAACAAATGATTGCTGGAATCACGGATCATTTTGCCCATATCCGCAATAAAATCCTGCTCCGGGGTAATACTCCAGATATAGGGGTGCGTCAGAAATTGAATCTTTGGATATCTTGCTTCGGAAAATACTTTGCACATACAGCCCTCATACCAACCCTGACTATCCGATAAATACTTGATATCGGAAAACAGGGGTTTTTCATAGCTGTGCCTGATGCCCGGAATGGGGGAGTTGAGGATCTGTTCCTGGAAACGGTGAGGGTTGTGAAAAGAAATCATCTCCACTGGCGAAACGCCAGTGAGCGCCTTGAATAATGATTGCTCGGTACTTACCTGGGAGCCAATTTCTGAAAGTTCCACGTCCTCGTCCCAGGTCAAATCCAGGTGTATGCCGAGATCATGTCCCTGCTCACTCAGCTTTCTGATAATGCCGAGATTTTCGGTTTCTCTGACATTGTAGATGCGTGACACTATCTGATAGAAATAGGTGCTGCGAATGCCCAGCGCATGTTCAATATCCCCCATCATGCCGGCCAGGTCTGGTCGGTAATCGATGTCATGACGCAGAATGCAGTATTTATCGGGAGCATTCTTTGACTCCGCTTCCTCATAGCTGATGAATTGGTATCCCGCATCCAGCGCGCTTTGGAGAATTTCCCGATAGTGTTTGTAAGAAAAATCACAATGCATTGTAGAGGTCTCTTTAATAAACATCCGAATAGCACATCTGCAGGTCATAGCCGGATGTTGGAATGTCCTGGTCGACCAGTGCATAGCGCTCAAGATCTTTCACGTTTCGGTAAGCAGATTGCTCCAACGCGCCTGCAAATGGTGATACTAAAGGACACCACAGGCTGACAAGCCGGCAGGCTCTCGCAGCAAAATGATAGTCTGCAAATTGTAGAATCTGATGCAGAAATTCTGGGCTGCTGTTATCAAACGCCACCAGACAAATATGGCCTCTGTTCAGATTGTTCGCGATGTCCTGATACCTTTTCAATACGAGAATGGCTGAGGCGTCGCCTGAGGATATGCGGAAGGCGTCATAGTTAGCATTGGGATGAAGAAAGAAGCGCCAGTTAAGATATTCAGTATCAAGATTCAGACTGAACTCAAAACCCTTCTGGTAGGCATCCAGGATGGCTTTATCCTCGTCACCAAAGCGCATCAATGGCCGATAGTTAAATGCCTTGTCCAAAGGAAAACTTGCAGTATCAAGGATTTCCTTTTCCCACAGCGGAACACGGCAAAGGATTTTCCAGCCGTTGCGAATAAAGAAACGATGGGAGTTCTCGTTCGGAAATGTGATGTTGGGACACGCTTGTGCGCCCCGGATATCATCATCAATCAGCCCCAAAAGTTTGGAGAAAAGGCCCTTGCCTCTGGCTTCAGCTGCAGTAATAACATCCTGCACCCGGTAGCCGGTGTATAAAGCACCTCGATACTGCAGAGGGACAGCAATTGCCGCTGCATTGGCAATAATGCTCGCAGATCCTTCGGCAATGCGGTTAATTGCCTTTCCTGCAGGATTCTTATAGGTTTGCCAGGTCAGAGAGGATTCTGACCATAATTCCGGATACCCTGTTTTCAATAGATTGAGAAGATTTGGGTAATCCAGCACGCCTGCAATTCTGGTTTGGTTCGGCATAGTGTAGGTCTGTTTGTGTTTTGGGAACGCTGAGCCTGCGCCAATTCGACAGAGAAACGCGGCGCAGGTGCGACTCAACTCAGGGAACCCGGATACTGGTTCAAAGTAAGCCTAATAAAACAGGCAATCGGAAGGATTTCAAGTGCCATTGCAAAGCTTTAATTCTGCCGAACTTGATTGCCCCGTATTCCGAAGGAAGGCAGCCTTGCATCGCCCATCGTTTTCAGCGCGCGAATAGCGCAATGATTATGGCCACCATATTGCTTATTATCCGCCAGATTTTTATTTTTGCCGATGTGCGCACACCAAAAGCGAGAAAACGATGAAAACAATTGAGCACTGCCCCCTGTGCGATTCCGCTAACATTGTTGCTACAGATGTCCATAGAAGCTTCTTTCTCCTGAATCGCAAAGAATGTGTTGAGGTAGCCTACAGTACTTGTCTGGACTGTCAGTTTATCTTTCAGAGCGAGTATATCGGTGATGCAGAGCTGGCTGATTATTATGAGAACAGCCCATGTCTTCGGCGAAAGGAGATTACCGATATCGAGGCGGTGGTATTTAATAAACAATCGGACTTCATTAACCGCGATCAACAATTATTCGGCAAGAAAGTACTCGAAATAGGTGCCGATACCGGCCAGTTTCTGATGCACTTGAAGCACAGTTTTAACTGCGACGTCTATTTTGATGAAATGAGCGTCAGCGCAAAAGAAATCATGAACTCCAGAGAGGGCTTTGTTGATTACGCTTTACTCAAGGACAAGCCGAAGCTGGATGTGGTTGTTGCCCGACATGTGCTTGAACATATCTTCGATGTAAACGGATTTATCCGGTATTTGTTTTCGATATTGTCAGATCAGGGCAGGGTATTTGTAGAAGTTCCGGATTGGAGTTTTCTGGATGATAAAAACGATCCCTACATGTTTGAGCATTTGAATCAGTTTAATTCCTATAATCTTGGGCTTCTGTTCAAACGATGTGGTTTTGTTGTCGAGCAAATAGAGATGGATATTGTGGATGGATCTCGCTCAACACCTAATCGTGTCCTCAGATTGCTGGCCCGTAAATCCGGTGTTGCAGCGCTGGGGGATCATCGACTGCTGGAAAACATTGCAGCGCATAACCGGCTGCAAAAGCAGGTGGCCAATAAGCTCAACACTTTTTTGCAGCGTCATCATGGAAAGTCGATAGGGATTAGTCCCGCCAGCCATTATACTTTTGAGCTGTTTCTTAACAGTGATTTGAAAGATCAACAAGTCCTTTGTCTGTTCGATAACGATAAAAAGAAAGAGGGCGAGTCGTTTATGGGAAAACAGATTGTCGCGTCAAAGAGGGTAGACGAGTATCAGCCTGAGCTGATACTGGTGCTTACAATAGGCGGCTATATGAATGAAATCCGGCATTTCTTCGAGCAGGCCAGCCCGGAGTCAGACGTTGTTACGCTGGAAGACATTCTGTATCAGGAAGAATAATCGACATAGTTCAGATCGAACCTGCCGTAATCCTCGTGATTTTGCAGCCCCGCGTTTTCGTGCGCACTCAGGGTCATGTCCTTCGAGTAATCGAAAAACCTGAGAACACTGGCGTAGCTTGTTTCCTGTGACATATTAGCAGAGCTGCGATGCACCATATTGCCCTCAAATACGACCAAGTCGCCTCTGCTACAGACCATTGGAACTTCTTCAAACTCCTCATGCTCGAAGTCAGGCAGGTAAAACTGTTTTAGCGGGGAGTTTTCGGCCTTGGCATTGATATAGGTGTACTCTTTGACATACGAACCTTTTTTCAGAAACATGGTGCCATTGATTTCGTTTTTGTCTCTGAAATTGGGAAACCAGAATGTCAGCAGGTTTCTGCGCTTGGGGAAGCAACAATTCTTTTCCGAATGCCAGGAATAACGAAGCCGGGGATTCCCGGGAATACTGATAAACATCGCCGGGTAATGGCCAGGTATCACCAAGTGCTCTATCGGGCAAGAAAGTACCTGAGAAGCGAGTTCGGAGAGCGCAGAGTCCGCAACAAATTTGTTTTTGAAGTAGGAGTCGGCCAGACTTTTGTTGGCGATAAAAGCCGCATGCGGGTCGATATCCTCAAACAGATTAACGATCCGGTCCAGGTCTTCTGTTTCTGTATAGTTAGACGGATGATCACCCTTTGCCAGTTGTTTTCTAACCTCGCCAACACGCAATGCCTGAAACGCAAACTTCGCGATCACGCCTTTTTCCCACAGCTCCATTTGCGCTTCGCTAAAAAAGTTTTTAAGGATCACATATCCGTTGTCCCGATACTCTTGTTGCTGCTCAGTCGTTAACAGTCTTGACATTCAGTCCTCGCAGTAAAATGAATCTGTTGGCTCTGTTCGCTGTTTACCGGGCTCCTTGAAACGCTTGTACCGGTATGTTCGCTTTCGAATCGTGACAATAACGGCCTTAGCAAAAACTGTCTACTCCAACAAACAGTGATTAAAACAGTGAAATTGAAAGCGAGGGAAGCGCAGGCTGAATAAGGACAGGGATTGAAAGCGGGAGAATGGCGAGCGCCATGTGTTCCTGGCCAAATTTCAGGCAAAAAAAAGGTACCAAGCTGCCGAAAAAAAACTTGATACCCGGAAAGAACGAAATCTTCGAAAACAACTAAGGAAAACGGCCTGAATGTTTTACTTATTCGTTTTCGTTAGGGTAATAATAGAGGCTTAGAGGGCGTAGAATAATCGTCCATAGGGCTTAATTAGCAAAAATATTTGTAATAAAAGGCGTAATCCCACATGGAAAACCGAGTACCACCCCCAATTTACATGCTGATCTTTGCAATTTTGAACTACCTGCTCCATTTGGCTTACCCCTTACAAATCGGTGATGAATTAGCCCGCAGATTCGTGGCTGCCACATTATTTGCTGTCGCTGCAATTTTTTTGCTCGCCTCGCTAAAGGACTTTATAAAAAACAAAACGACTGTCAATCCACTTGATCCCGCCAAAGCCCGCACTCTGGTGATGAGCGGCGTGTTTAAGTTCAGCCGCAATCCGATGTACCTTGGGATGCTGTTGTTGCTGATGTCTTGGGCCTTGCTGCTGGGGAATCCGCTCGGCACGATTTCTGTGCTTGCCTTCGGAGGCGTAATGAATGTCTGGCAGATACGCCCCGAGGAAAGATTTCTAACAGAAAAGTTTGGTGAAGCTTATGCTGACTATTGCCGTAAAGTTCGGCGATGGCTTTGATGCAATACAGTCATACTTTTGAATCAAAAGCGCGTTTTGCAAGTAATTGCTTGAGAATATCCGCACTGGTCACTACACCTGCCAGATCGCCGTTCTCTGTCACTGGCAGGCCATCTATGCCGCGTAGAAGCATGAAATCGGCCAGTGTTTTTACATCTGTTTCGGGGCCCGCTGAGACAACATCCTCGCGGCAAAAGTTCTCCAAGAGAATATTGTGCGCCGGCTCATCAGCGTGTTCCACCAATTGATCCAGCAAATCGGACTCTGAGACGAATCCACACAGGAAATTCTGCTCATCCAGGATGGCAAGATGATGAATGGTATGACGCGCCATCATCTGCCATGCATCTGCAATACTTTCTGACTGCTTCGCGCTGATTGCTTTCCGCGTCATTATATTCCTAACCTTGCCCAGCTGAATCTTCGCTTCGGCCGACGTGCCTTCTTGGGGGGATGCGTGGCCAGAGGCCTCTCGATAGCTCTGCAACGCCTTGTTTCGGTTTCGCTCATCTGAAGGGCTCCTGTCCTGATTCGAAGAAATCGGTGTAATTTCTTCGGTCTCCGTTGTTTGGGGAATCTCACGAACGTAGTATCGACGGTCCAGCGGCGTCACCAAACGTTTAGTGATGTCATGCACATAGAACACTGACATGTCGGACTCCTGTTAACTGAATGACCAGAGCATTTGATAAAGCCGCTCGCTGGGAAGAGATTGCTGCTGCAAGGGCCGCACTGATTGAAGCATGCGGCTTGTCACGGGCTTTTTCAAGCTTGCCAAAGTGACTGTAATCAAATCATCCAGTTTGAAAGCTTGGCACTTGTGTGGTTTCTGATAACTACCTAACATACATGGCGCCAATACGGCCCGCGAAACGAATGATTTAAGCCAACCAAGAAAAGGTAATCTAGTTCATGTCTCCTGAATTCCTGGCTCTTGATGCCTTGTTAAAACGCTTTGTCAGCAGTATAAAGCTGGAGACTGGCCTGTTGCCCGTCTTGACTGATTCAGGTTTGGGGGACTCAGAGTGCATCAGAGGCATTGACGCGAGCGAATCCGGGCAGCACTGGCGACCGGTTGAACGGGCCGATTCCAAAATATTCGAGGGGCTGGAACAAGCACTTGAACTCAGGTTTCCAGACGCGCTCAAGACATTCTTTGGCAGCTTCTGGAGTGAATCTATTTATGTTGAACATTGTTCCGGCCTCGTGTTTCAGTTGATCCAGCTATGGAACCCGGAAGATGAAGAGCGTCTAAAAGAGAATATTCTTGGCCATGTGTTTGCGAAACGAAAAAACCGTTTGCCGATCAACTATTTCATCGCCTGTACCGATGGTAACGAAGTGGTCTGCCTCGACCATGAAAGCGGAAAGGTCATCCTGGAAAGGCCGGGCTATCGCTCTCACCAGGTATTGGCAGAATCGCTTGATCAATTTCTCCTCGAACTCAACCCGCTTGTCGACTGATCTGCACTCGGCTTCGCAGCTAAACTGATATCAGATGTAATGATCCCCAGCTGCGGCTTACACCGCCAGGGTTGAGCCGCCTTGGTGAACCGCGTCAGAAAATGACTGAAATAAGCGTCGCTGTACAGCATGATAAGGCAAGTACTCCGGGTGCCATTGTACGCCGACCACATAACGTCGCTCCGGTATTTCAATCGCTTGTACGATGCCGTCTTCGTCCTGAGCGACCAGCTTAAGGTCGCTGCCCAGTTTATCAACGGCCTGATTATGCAGACTGTTAACAGGGAATTCCTGTTGTCCGAGCGCTTTTGCCAGACGACTTTCTGTTTCTACTTTTACCGATTTAACAGGAAAGATACTCCATTTGTTCGGGGTGTGGTGACGATACTTGCGAATATCGGCAAACAGCGTGCCGCCTAGCACGACATTGAGCAATTGCGCACCGCGACAGATGCCCAGAATAGGAATGTCCGACAGCAAAGCCCGTTCTATCAGTTTGAGTTCCAGTCGATCACGCTCAAGGTCATACCTGCGAGCGTTGATTGGTTTCATACCATACAGCTCCGGACCGATATCACTGCCCCCGCCAACCACAATGCCCTGTATATTTTCGCGTCGGCTGTCTCGCTTCGTGCTGACATAACTGGGGTTCAGCCCAACAGCCCGGGTAATCCAGCGTGTTGCCCCCCAGGCAAATCGCAGTCGCTTGTCAGGTCCTGTCACGATAATCTTAGGCGAAGCCGGGGTATCTTGGCCGCTCATGTCTTACGCCGCCTGACCAATCATGCTTCCAATACGCTTGGCCCATTGGCCGGTCAGGTCTGAGAGAAGTCGACTGCGTTCTTCAAGATAGGCATCACAGACTTTCTGCAGGTCAGCACTGCCGGCAAGCCTTTCGACCAGACACCAGCGATCCCAACTGGTAGCAACTCGCCATTCCGGGTTGTCAATGTCACAATTTGGTAGACGATAGTGGAAAGTAGGGCGCGATTTCACGCGATCGTCCTCAATCGCATCTTTCACCATCTCTGGTCTGAGATGACAGAAGAGTGGCAGCATGTCGAGGCTTCGATTGCGTGTCGGGTTGTGCGACAGGTAATCCGAAACAAGTTGATCAAGATCCGGGCGATAATGTGGGTCTAGCACCAGATCAATATAGTCGGAACCAAAGTGGTCAATATAAGGCGTGACTCGACGAGCAAAATCTACTTGTTCCTGTTCCTTGATCCAATCAAAAAGGCAAAAGTATGCTTTCAGGTGCGCGGTGATGACACCGGCGTCAAGGCTAGGTAGCTCCGGGTTCAGATGCATACCAAAGGCATATCGTATCGAACCTCGTGTGCCGATTGCTCCGGATTTGCGAAGCATTGGTGTGAGTGTGTCAAATCTGGGCAATTCCGATAGCGCGATGGGGGGTGAGACAATTTCCCAAGGGACAAGCGCTTCTGCCGCCTTGGTCAGGGCATCCTTAGATGTTTTTTCCAAAAGCTCCATCATGTCTCCCTCGGAAGAGCTTTCCGCATGAAGACCAAGCACTTCCGCTATTTCCTTGAGATAGTCGGCATCCAACTCAATGGTGAAGTCTCCAAAGCAGGTATCGCTGACCGTGTAATCAAAAATTGTGTTGCAGACAATATCTCCACCAAATTCGGCTTTGACCAGATTAGCCATCTGTTCGGCAGTGAGTCCGGCCAGTTCAATCTCAACACCGATCCTGCGTTCTTTTCCATCGGCATTGGTTACCGGAATGGATGTGTTCAGGTCATCAAAAATCTGTTTCATAAGTACCTTCCATTGACTACAGGGCAGGGTAAAGTCAGGATGGGTCCGACCCATAACAGCCCCTGCGTATCTTACTTGCCAGACACCTCCAGGTAGCCACGTTTCCCTATTATGTATCGCGAACTAGCGAAGTCTGTGCCAAGTGGGCTGACAGCTTCGATGTGCCTAGCGCAACGGGCTCAGCCGCTTGTGGTTGTTTCGCTGAACACGATGGCGAAAACAATGACTCAGAGAAATAATTTCTACCCGACAGGTAATTGTTTCCGGGTTAATCCGCTTCTTTATACTTCTCGAGCTTGTTGTACAGGGTCTTGACGCTGATACCGAGTTGCTCCGCTGATTCCGTTTTGTTGCCCTGATTCTCTTCCAGTGTTTGCTCAATCGCCTGCCGCTCAATTTCTTCCAAGGGCACCCCTGCCCGGATCTGGTTTTCCGGCTCTGAATCAAGCAGAGGGGCATCAAACCTGATATCCGCCGACTGGATCATGCCTTGCGCCAGAATGTAAGCGCGCTCAATCGTGTGCTTGAGCTCGCGCACGTTGCCAGGCCAGGTATGATTAGTGAGTGTCTCCAGCGCTTCCTGCGATATGCCAACTGCGCTGCCTTCTTCCTTGTTACGATAACTCAGGAAGTGTACCGCCAACCCTTTGATATCGCCCTCTCTTTCGCGCAATGCGGGGACATCGATAGGGAATTGCGACAAGCGGTAATACAAATCTTCTCTCAGCAATTGCGCCTGTACCGCCTCGGCGGGATCCCGGTTTGATGCTGCGACTATCCGGACATCAGTGTGGAAGGTTTGTGCGCTCCCTACCGGGCGATACTCGCCAGTCTCAAGCACGCGCAACAGCTTGACCTGCTGTTCAAGAGGCATTTCAGTGATTTCATCCAAAAACAGGGTGCCACCATGCGCCTTATCAAACAGACCTTTGCGCGCTTCGCCGGCCCCGGTGAACGCACCCTTGGTATGCCCGAACAATTCCGCATCGACCAGTTCAGGGCTAAGTGCCCCACAATTAATCGCAATATAGGGCGCTTCTTTGCGACTGCTCATCAGATGGATGGTTTTGGCAACCAGCTCTTTACCGGTCCCACTCTCTCCCAGAATCAGGACATTGGCATCGGAGTCAGCGACCCTCTGAATAGAGCGGTACAATTCACGCATTGGCGCCGATGATCCAATCAGCAAACCAAACTGGTCCAGATAACTGGAGAGAATCTTGCGCGCGCTTATGCCACCGCTGCAGAGTAGCTCGTAAAGTTCAAGCATCGCCTGATCAATGGCTTCCCAGTCGAAGGGCGCCCTGAAATGGTACATGGCACCCGATCGCATCATTTGATCGAGGTTGGGGTAGGGGTTCCCATTACTAAGGAACACCACGGTCACGTCTTCCAACAAAGGCTGGAGGTCAGGTAAGCGTTTATCCAGGTCGTCGTCGACATAACAGATCATAGCAACGGGCTTTTCGAGTTCCAACACCTGGCTTATCGCTTCGGGATCGGGATTCATCGTACTCATAAATCGTTTGACCGATTTGAGAGATGTCACGTGCTGCAGCAATGACTCCGAATGACATTGAATCAACAACTTCTGGTCTTCCATTACAACTCCCGGACAATGTTTAGAGGCTGAAAGGTACTGGCTGAGACAGCGCCCACCGAGGTTTCTCCGGTAGAAAAGTAATACTCACCTGAAAAACTTACTGATTTGCCTTTTTATGGTAGCGAAACTCTATAATTCAATACGCAGCCCGGACACTACCAGATCAACTGACGTGTGCGAAAGACTGCAGATCATGGTATCTGGAACGATTATTGAACGCATGACGATGGATCACTCATTGACAGAGGCCTCAAACAGGCTGAAAAGAGGGATAGTATGCGTCGAAACATATCTGAAGGTATACGTGAACAAAGTGCCGAAAAATTGCTGAGTTGGGCTTGCCAGTCCATCTTTCAGATACTGCAGTCACGTAGCCGTTATTATCAGTCCCAAGGGCAGAATCTGCGGGTTTCTGATCCCTTGCTGTTTAAGAAGTTGGCGATGGACAGCTCGGAACAGTTGGCGCGATTCAGCGAATATTCCAATCGGTGTTCTGCAAAACATACGATGTCTGTCCGGACTTCGGATTCAGCTGGCAGCTGTGACTTCAGGGAACTGCGCCATTGTCAGAAGACGCTTGAAAACCTCAGGCGAAGCTACTCGCAGCAGGATAGTCCTCACCGAAATGTTCCTACAAGCACCATGGCCAAAACTGAGCGACGATTGGCGAAAGCCGTGGAGTCTTTGTTGCCGTTCTGCCAATCTGAGGAGTTGCGCTTTTTACTGGCTGGTATTTGTGCATCCGCGGTTATGCATGCAGATACCTTGAGGGAATCCGAAGAATCCGTATTCCGGGTCAATGGCGTTTGATGATCGACACGTAAACTTTACCTGTGCGCAGGTAACAATTTCCCCGGATCTGTCCCGTGCGATCACACACAGTTCGGCAATTCACCGCAAACGCCCCGTTATCAGTAGATATGAAGAATATTTATAAAGTTGGCCCGATAACTGAATAGTCAATGCTGTATGCATCGGATCAGCAAAAACATTAGGCTGATGCCATGTATTGGAACTTACGTCAGTAACCAAGGAGAAACATGATGAGTTTACGAGAAACGATTGTTGAAAAACTGGAAACACAGATCTCCCATTGGGAATCGCAGCTGGAGTCTTTGAAATCTGACGCGAAAGAACAAAAGGCTAAAGCGGAACGAGACCGCGCGAATGCCAAGTTGCAGCAGGAGGCAGCAGAAAAAGCCGAGGCATTAAGGGAAGATATCAACAAAGCCAAGAAAACGATAAGCGAAGTCAAAGAGGCTAAAATGGAGCAGTTGGGTAACATCAAAAAAGAGGTCGAGCAGTTGCTGCACTAAGCGAGTACCTGAGTTGGAGTTATGGCCAGCCGAGCTTTCAATCAGCATGCTAGCTATTGCTGATTAGGCATCTTCACGATCGCGTCCAAAGGCGTCGCAGCCCGCTCAATGCAAGAGCAAGGCTTCGGCGCCTTTTTTTGTGGGATAGGATCAGGTTCGCTAAGAACCCGATGAGATTCGAGATCACACAGCCGAACTGTTTTTTATTTTAGAGCCCATCAACCCTGGGCATTAACCGATTGTAATTTTTTGTTAGGTGGGTCACTCTATGTTGCATAACTCTCAATTATGATGGCGGTCTTTCGAGAGGCACGCCCTTAGCAAAACCACATGGACGCTATGAAGTTGCTAAACATGTTATGGATATCCCACTCTTCATTATTCGGTAGCGCGCGACGCGCACGACGCAGTGACAAAGCACGCCTCCAACCGGCGCAGCGACCCGAAAGCAGCGTGATTCAAATATTATACTCCTCAACTAAACGATTTGTTCCCCTGAAGGCTGGCCTTCCGCTGCTTGTTGTTACTGCCCTGGCTTTAATTTCTCTGCCTGCATACGCGCTCGAGCAGAGAAAGTTTTGTATTTGGGACCCGGTTGGTCGTAATGGCCCTGTCATGACATTTTATTCAGATGTTATTCCCAAGGCTTTGGCTTGGGGAGTCAAAATTCGCTTTGAAGCCTATACAGAAGAAACGGATGTCGTAAAGGCGTTTCGTACCGGTAAGTGCGAAGCGGCCGTGCTGACCAGCATCCTGTCCCGTCAGTTTGTGAAGTTCGCAGGCACCATGGATGCCATCGGCGCCATAAATTCCCAGAAAGGGCTGGAATTGGCAATCGCCACGCTCGCAAGATCCCGTGCCGGCAATCTGATGGTTGAAGGCGACTACGAGGTCATCACCACGTTTCCGGTCGGCTCCATGTATGCCTTTGTGCGTGACCGCACGGTGGATACCATCGAAGAATTCGAGGGCAAAAAGCTGGCGATTCTAAACGATGATCCACAAATGAAAAAATTTGCGGACCTTGCCAGTGCTTCCAAAGTGAACGTCACTTTGTCTACGTTTTCGGACATGTTCAACAATGGTGAAGTTGATATTCTGATTATGCCCGCATTGGCTTACAACACATTTGAACTTTACAACGGACTGGGCAAAAAAGGCGGCATCATCGATTACAGGCTTTACTACGGTATGTTGCAGGCTATCGCCAAGCATAAGGAGTTTCCGGAGGGTTTTGGCGATAAAATGCGCAGTTACATGCTGACCCGGATGGCGGCCATGAACAAAATGGTCGTCGATGCCGAAGAGGAAATCCCAAGTCACTATTGGATCGAAACCTCCCAGTTCGTTAAGGATGACATTGATCACTTCAGCAAGCGCGTGCGCATGGCTCTTCAGGCGGATAACGTCAACAATTCTACTGCGCTGAAATTATTCTGGAAGATACGCTGTCGACTCGACCCCTCCAGAGGTGAATGCAAGGAGTCTCCGGGATTGCTCAATAATCATCAGAAGCTCCTCGCAAAGAAACAGGAAGAACAGCGTAAAGCAGAGCAGGAAAAGAAAAAACAGGAGCAGCAACAACAGGCCAATCAACGTCTGGCTAAGCAACGCCAGGAGCAGGCGCGACAGGCCAAGCTCAAGCTGGAACAGGAGAAAGCCCGTCAAGAACGGCAGCGTCTGGCGCTAGAACAACAAAAGCAGGAACAAGCACGCATTGCCGCAGAAAAAGAAAGGCTGGAGCGGGAACGCATTGAGCAGGAGCGTCAGGCACAGGAAGCCAAGCAGGAACAGGAAAGAATTGTATTGGAGCAGAAGCGTCTGGAAGAAGAAAAGAGGCTACTCGAACAGCAGCGTGTGGCTTTGGAAATGGAGAAAAAGCAACTCGAAGCTGAGAAGCGCAGTCTATGGGACATTCTGTTCGGCTGGATCTAAAAAACCGCCTGCTTTCGCGAAAGAGTCCTGAATTTCTGTTGCGGTTTACACGTCGCACTTTCAATCCAAATAAAACCTGATTGCCTGATTCCTGGTCTACTCGCAGAAGCATGGCAAGGGGCCATTTGCCCAGAGATAGAATGGTTTGCGTTATGGTTCTGATTCCGGCGTTGCCTGCATCCTGCGATCCTGTCTTCCTTTAATTATTGAAAGGTCACACAGTCATGAAACATCTGAATGGTTCGACAGCATTGGTTACAGGCGCATCCAGTGGTATTGGCGCTGAGTTCGCCAAACAGTTGGCGGGGAAGCAGTGCAATCTGGTGCTGGTCGCGCGACGTGCGGATCGTTTGGAAGCTTTGCGGGATGAACTGGTCGCACGGCATGGAATAGCAGTGACCATTGTTGTGATGGATCTGGCCCTGCCGGAAGCTCCAATGACGCTTTTTGAGCAAACAGAGCGTGCTGGCATTCAGATTGATATTCTGGTTAATAATGCAGGGTTTGGACTTTTCGGCGACTTTGATCGCCTGGATTTCGTGCGCGAGCAGGAAATGATTCAGCTAAACATTGTCACGCTGGTCGATCTGACCAAGCGCTATGTGGCAGGCATGAAAGCGCGTAATTACGGGCATATTATCCAAGTGGCTTCCACGACGGCATATCAGCCAACGCCACTGTATGCAACCTATGGGGCCACCAAATCCTTCGTGCTATCTTACGGAGAAGCGCTGAACTTTGAGCTTCGCGACAGCCAGGTCAACTGTACCGTCGTATCGCCAGGGATTACACGCACTGAGTTTTTTGAGGTGTCCGGTCAAAAGTTCACGCTGTTTCATCGTCTGACCATCAAGGATGCAAGTGAAGTTGTCGATATTGCTCTGAAACGCATGCACCGTGGAGGCAGTGTCGTGACAGGCGGGTTTAATGCATTACTCACATTTTCTGTTCGTTTTGTCCCACGCAAGCTGGCAGCCATGATTGGCTATTTGTTTATGCGCAATCCTTCCTGACCGAATGTAGACTATTTAAGCCTTACTATCGGTATCACTCGCTTTGTTCTTGCGCAGCCTGTGACGATACTTGCTGCGCGCGAGCAGTTGCATGTCTTCAACCGTGTCGCGCTCGTCCATAATTTCACGACCTAACATCATCGAGGTGGGACGCTAAGCATCCATTGACAATTTTTAATTCGATGCTGAGACATAGCGATCACTCTTGTTCCAGAACATCTCGCCGCATTGGCGCAAGTTTTGCCAATAGACGATTCTGAAGTGTATATGAAATAGACGCGCGATCCATCGCATGGATCAACAAGTCTACCAGGCGGTTAAAGTCCGCTTCAGAAATACCCATACCTCGGTGCGACAGTTTCATATTGTCTCCTGTATATTTACAAGGGCCACCGAGTTGTTCGCAGATGTGTTCGCTGAACTTTTTCCGAAATCTATCAATATCGGTGTCTGCGAAAAACGCATATATCGTCTTATCGTAGCCGATCTCATCGATCAGATACTCCGTCACAGCTTCTACTTTGTCCTGCCCACCAAACTCCTCATACAGGCTCTTTGGCTGACTGGCACAGGCGCCAAGATTTAGCGAGAGTAGAGTGATTAACAGCATACTGCGGAAATCGTGGTTCATCGACTCACCATAAATAACCGGTTAACGAAATATACAAGCCTTGCTGCGTTCCGGCATTTGCGATCGATCCCAAATCTGCCCAGGCAGCGGTTAAATTGAACTGTTTGTTTGGCATATAGCTTACAAATACATCTTTCCAGTCTTCCTCTCTGACGCTGAGATTGTCCGGCTTTTGCCGGTACTCCATGCCAAAGGCCCATTGTCTGCTAAGCAGAACTCCCAAGCTGGCTTCCATAACATATTTGCGACTGTTCCCATTGGGGCCTCCATAACCCAGCAAGCCAAGTTGGTTGGCTTTGGTTGCCCGTATGGCAAAATTCCAAATCAGGTTATAGCCCGCGGCCAATCCAAGATGAACCTTTGTGGCCGCCAGGTAAAGGTCGGCGCCACCGCTGGTTGTTTTTGCGCCTAGCAGGTCCGCGACCGCTTCGTCTTTCAATTCCTTGCGCTGGGCTCCAAAACTAATCTGTGGCCACTGGCTATACACAACATCGCCATACAAACGAACTTTTGCGCCAATGATATTCTGCCTGATCTCAAGAGTGGTATTGCTGAGATCGAATGTTTGACGTGCAACGCTTAATTCAAGCCTATCATAGAGCCCCACGGCAGCACCCCAGACTTGCAGATTGTAGTCATCGACACCTACGTGTGTGGAAAAAACAGATCCGGACGTCTGTTGTGCAGTGTCGTAACCGGCGAGGGTCGCCCAGGGCACAATGCCGCCACCGCCACTTCCTTCAACTTGTGTCAGGCCCGCAGTTGCCAGTAATTTTCCGCTACCTGCACACAAATCACCTGCAGCAAGGATCAGCATCAAGCATGCAACGAAGCTAGTTATCCGATTTTTTAAGCGTACTTTAACCATTGGGTGTCCTGATTGTTCTTTAACCAAACGAGGAGGGCAGACGGGTCTATCGGCCGACTGATAAAATAACCTTGAGCCCAATCACAGCCCCACTCTCTCAACAGCTTTAAGGCCCCCTCGTCCTCAATGCCCTCCGCAACGATTTTGAGATCAAAGCGTTTGGCCAGATCGATAATGGACTTCACGATTAACTGATCTTCATCATTTTCAACCAGCTCAAGGATAAAACTTTTATCAATCTTTAACTCCGAAACCGGCATATTCTTAAGGTAGGCCAGTGAAGAATACCCAGTACCAAAATCGTCAATCGCAAGATCAAAGCCCCGATCCCGAAATTCACTCAGAAGACGAATGGCCGTTTCAGGGTCGCTCATCAAATCACTTTCAGTGATCTCAAATTCGAATATTTCGGAGGACAGCCCTGCATCTTTTAGGGATTGATCTATCGTATCCATTAAATCGACATTGGAAATGTCATGCACGGACAGATTGATTGCGACTTTTAGTTCGACTCCCTGTTCTTGCCAAAACCCGACATCCCGAATTGCACGCCTGACTACCCAGCGTGTCACCTGATCGATTAATCCGGCTTTTTCTGCGACCGGAATAAAGTCATCCGGTGGCACGAAACCGAGGGTTTTACTGTTCCATCGAATCAGCGCTTCTACCGCCTCAATACGACCATTTTTCAGGCTCAATTTGGGTTGATAAAAGAGGCTTAGCTCTTCACCGTCGCTCTCAAGCTCCTGTTCCAGCGCTACAAGCATGCTCAACCGCTTGATACGCGCCTCTTCGAGACCGGTCGTATATGCCACAAGCGATTCCGAATGCTGTACCGCATGATCCACCACGGCACTTAACTTACTGAACAGTTGATCGACAGATGAGGCGTCGTCAGGCAAGTGCATATAACCAGCCGCAAGCGGGAGTTTAATCGCAATCCCATCAAGCTCATGCGTTTGTTCTAGCGCGCTAACGATGCCTTTCAGCGCAGTTTCCTCGATGACGGAACTGGGTAACCATAGGATTTCACTACCGTTCAAGCGAGCGGCTTCGCCACCTAACTGCCTGATTCGGTTGGCCAATGAAACCATGCAGGCATCGCCACTTTGTAGCCCAAATGCCGTATTTACCTGGCGAAAACCGAGTGCTTTGAATGCAACGACTTGAAAATCACTGCCTTGCTTTAAGCGTTGCCCCAGAATATTGCCAATTTCGCTACGGTTGTATAACTGGGTCAATGCATCATGCTGAGCCTGAAACTTGATTTGTGCTTCACGCTCCTGAATATCGTGTTGCATAACATCAAAGGCTTCACCGAGACGATTGATCTCGATCGACTTGGCCTCAAGGGGCATTTTAGCACTATAGTCTCCAGCAGCAATTGCACGAGCCCGTTGCACCAACTTGGCTAGTGGGCGAGTCAAGTTGTTGGCAAAGAGAAGACCAATCGCCAAGGCAATAATGATCGAGAGTGTTGCTATTAAAAAGGTTTCTTTCAGCAGCAGGTTAAAGTCGGAATACCAAATACCCAAACGGTCAGCAAGCGTGATTTTGACCGCTGCCTGTATTGTGTCATTACGATAGTCAAACTGACTTGCAACGAACAAATTTGAATCATTAAATAGCACACCGGTCTGGCCGAGTGTTTTCCCAACCGAGGCGAGCGCATCTTTTGCGTCGCTCCTTTCAAGCGAACTGATCAAAATGGGGCCATCCGGACTCTGAGCAGTCAGGATAACCTTTAACTTGGTGATTTTTTCGATCTGCGCCAAGAGTTCCTTGTTGACTTCGAAGGCCACCATACTTATTGCAACCGGGTCTGGTGCCTCGACGATCAGAAAAATGGCCTGATAGATCTGTTGACCCAGAACTACCATGGATGCAGCCCCCCCATTCTCAATAACCCGCTGAATGATCGGATGTCCTTCCAGTTGTCCTCCCACAGGGACGCCCGGCTTTCCGGACGAGGCCAACACATTTCCATCCAATGACATGGCAACCATTAAATCCGAGGCGATGCGTTCACCATGATTGCTCAGCGCGCTCTGAATTGTGGCATGGTCCCCGGAGGCCAGGGCAGACTTAAACCCGAAATCCTGAGTCAGCACATCCGCGGAGTTAAACAATAGCCTTTCGCGACTCTCAAAAATCTGCTGGACGACTCGCTGACCTATGTCTAGATCTCGCTTGACCTGTCTTTCTGCGAAATGGGAGGTGCTAAACCACTGGGCAAACAGAATTGCGAGGGTGGTCAGGCCGATCAAGCCCACCAATAACTTGAAAATACGTAGATTTAGGGGTAAAACAAACATCTAGCGATACCTCTCCCGGAACTTGCTTTTCGGGCGTACCTTAGTAGACGTGACAGAAATTTGGAGTAGCCAATTACCTTGTTCGTCGCGTTTATCTAGCTGTACTGTCTCGCGGTTTGAGCTTCCGCTTTTAAGGCGGCTATGCCAAACTGACACTTGCTCAGCCGGGCCGGTTTCCAGCATTGCGATACCTTCATGGTTTGAAATGCTGGCTCGCTGCTGATCCAGGACATAAATATAACCCTTCATACGGTCATGAATATTGCAACCCAGAACAACAATGCCGGGATGCTCGAACGTCACCGGATTGTTCGGTTCACCGCTGTAGAGCTTAATCTCGAAGTCGTTAGGCTGTGAAAAGCTATAGACATGGTGGCGAATGTTGTCGCTATTCGGGAACTTAACTTTTTGGTTTTTCCGCACTACAAGCACATGGGGAACGAACGCGCGACCCACTTGGTCCATTATCGCAATATTATTCTCGGTAGGTAATTCAGGTGCTGGAACCTCCGTTGATACCGAAACAACAGCGTTCTCCAAGGGCTTACCATTCTCATCGACAACTTTGAAAACATCCGCCCAAGATGCCCCGTTAAAAAGGTAAAGCGCAGTCAAAACCGCAATCGAGCGCAATATCATTCTCTTACCTGTGCTAGTTAAAGTGACTACCCGAAGACTTTTAAGTCTAGACGCAAATTAACGATATCTCGACTTTAAAATGAGCCACAGCACTGTTCCTGACAGAGCCGTGTAAAAGAATCGAGTCATTGGATGGCAGGTCTTGTTGATGCCAAACTTTTTTTGTGTTTCCAACCGAAGCTAATTAGCGCTCGGGGGAGGGATATAACGTGTAAAGTGCCAATCCATCCATGCCATGTTGGAGGCCTGACAGCATATAAAAAGGGGGTAGCGCTGAGCGTCACCGGAAACGATCTGTTGCGCGCACACTTTTATCGAGCGTTTTGCGCAAAAGCAGGGCGTTTAAGGCTTGCATTTACGTTGTCGCACTCTAGACTGAACTGAATTAAAGCGAATCAAATAAATACGTTAACTACCGCGCTCCCGACGGTTCGATTGTAGTTTTTTATGCACTACAACCTTGGTTATCAAAAAAGCATTAGAGGTCAATTAATGGATGATTCAGATAAACATTGGCTGGTTAGAGCCAAAACGATCAAGCTACTTTGGATTATATTTATTGGCATTCTCGCTTTAACAATCCTGTCCGAGATATTGATTCACAAGCATGAGTATTTTGGCCTCGACGGAAGCTTCGGGTTTCATGGCTGGTACGGTTTTATCACCTGTGTCGCGATGGTAGTTGCAGCCAAGCTACTGGGTACTTTCTTAAAACGGAACGATAACTATTATGATGATTGATATACCGCCAGGCTGGTTTGTCATTGCCGGCGCCTTCATTATCCCCGTTTTGCGAGGAATGCTTCGGCAAATAGCAATGCTCGGACTGCCAACCCTCGCACTCATTGCGATTTGGACGGCACCTGCGGACGCCGGATGGCAAGCGCAGATTTTACATTATCAGTTGTCACTTCTGGATTTTACAGCCGTCGGGAAAGTGTTTGCGACGGTGTTTGCCATAATGACGCTTGTGGGCGGAATATTCGCCATGCGCACGGCCTCAACCCTGGAGCTGAGTGCCGCTTTTCTGTATGCCGGTTGCGCCATCGGCATCACCTCCAGTGGTGATTTGATCAGCCTTTTCATTTATTGGGAATTGATGGCCCTGGGTTCTACCACGGTCATTCTGGCGGCTAATACGGCACGTTCCTATCGCGCAAGCATACGCTACTTATTGATGCATGCATTTGGCGGCTCGGTTTTGTTGGTAGGCATTGTATGGCATGTGTACACCACCGGCTCTATTGAGTTTACCCGGATTGACCTTCAGGGTCCCGCGCAATGGCTTATACTGATTGGCTTTTTGGTCAATGTTGGCGCGCCTCCTTTTTCAGCCTGGATTGCGGATGCGTACCCCGAAGCCAGCCCCAGTGGTGCAGTCTTCCTCTCGGCGTTCACGACTAAAACCGCGGTGTTCACGCTGCTTATCGCTTTCCCCGGTACAGGCATTCTTATCCCCATTGGCTGTTTCATGATTTTCTACGGCATTATTTTCGCCCTGTTGGAAAACGATGCCCGCCGCATACTTTCCTACAGTATTGTCAACCAGGTCGGCTTCATGGTGACAGGAATTGGACTTGGCACTGAAATGGCACTCAATGGCGCCGCTTCCCATGCGTTCGCGCACATTATCTATAAGGCCTTGTTGCTCATGTCCGCTGGCGCTGTGCTCTATGAAACAGGCAAGCGCAAATGTACTGATCTCGGCGGTCTCTACCAAAGCATGCCTTTAACAACGATTTGCGGAACGATAGGGGCCTTGGCAATATCATCCTTCCCCTTTACCTCGGGTTTTGTTTCTAAATCGATGATTTCACAATCAGCGGCCTATGAGCACATTACCTGGGTATGGTTCCTGCTGGCTGCAGCCTCAGCGGGCGTCTTTTTGCATGCCGGGATTAAATACCCCTGGTTTGTTTTCTTTCAGAAAGATTCGGGGCTAAGACCACCGGATCCGCCTAAGAACATGCAGTTTGCGATGATGGTTTTTGCGTTCCTTTGTATCGCGCTAGGCGTATATCCTGAGCCTTTGTATGCGATACTGCCTTATCCGGTCGACTATGTTCCTTACACCGCGGACCACTTGGTCACACAGTTTCAGTTGCTTCTGTTTGCCGGGTTGGCATTTTTCCTTTTGCTTCCAATGATGAAGCGAACAGAAACCATCAGCCTGGATCTGGACTGGTTCTATCGAATACTCCTGCCTAAATGCGGCCGCGCGATTGCGGGAGTTGCAAGTCGCACCAATAGTGCAGCAGAACAATGGGTAGGCGCGCAACTTTCCATGCTCGTCAAACGGTCTTATGACCACGAGCAAGACAAGCCCAAAGGCTATATCGCCAAACTATGGCCCATCGAAACCATGGTGATCTGGGTCGGGGTGCTACTCGCAGGGTATTTGCTGTTTTATTATCTCTAGTGCCATTGAATTAAAGAACAGCCTTAGTCCGCAGGCCCCTTGGACTGCGGCTATGGATTGCCTGGAGCCGACTTGATCCGCAATTCCGCTTGGTCATGGACATAATGTGGTCGACCGGCGCACGTACTTCTGAACTCCTCTCGCTCAAACCCAAAAGCTTTATGGGTGATGGCTATGACTTCAAATTTAATGTGACCTCACCCCGAGCATAGATTTTTAACTTCCGCTAATGGCCGTTCTTTCGCGTTTTATAGAGAATGCTTGTCAAAATATGAGGGAGAATTTAAAGATGAGTATGAAAACCATTGTGAGAAGTCAAAGGGAGATTCTATTGACCCTTATTGGTCTTTAAAAGATTGACGACCTCCCCTCGAAAATTAGAACAATAAGTAGTAATGTAGCAACATTTCTAGGCGGCCACCTAATATATGTAGTAATATTTATACATGCGTATAATTTGGAGGTGAACTATGTCTACTATAACTAGTCGAGAATTTAACCAAGAGACAGGCCGCGCAAAAAAAGAGGCTTTAAGTGGACCTGTGTTTATTACCGACCGGGGAAAGCCGTCTCACGTGCTTTTATCTTATGAAGAGTACAAGGCTGTAACAGAGAAGAGGGCGACGATTGGAGAAATGCTTTCGATGGATGGGGTAGAGGACATTGAGTTTTCCCCTAGTAAGGTAACCGATACAGCCGTAGCCGCAGAGTTTTAGTATGTATTTATTAGATACTAACGTGGTCTCTGAGCTTAGAAAAGTAAAAAGCGGTAAAGCTAATAGAAATGTAGAGCAATGGTCGTCCCGAATTGACGCTCAGTTGCTATACGTCTCATCAATCGTCATTCATGAGATAGAGCTGGGCATACTGCTGGCTGAGCGCTCAGACAAAGCAAAAGGTAAGATTCTTCGACAATGGATGAACGAGCACGTTTTACCAACTTTTGATGGTCGCATTCTGCCCGTCGATAAAGAAGTTGTATTGGTGAGTGCAAAGTATCACGTGCCAGACCCAAAGCCATATAGAGATACTTTAATTGCAGCGACAGCTTCTGTTCACAATATGACTATCGTAACGCGCAATGTTTCAGATTTCAGTCTAGATAACCTCAAAATATTAAACCCTTGGGAACAGACTTAGGTAAGCTAAGTGAACCGCCACTAATTTCCTAGACACCTCTTAAGAAGAGCAAAAGACCTGGCTAAGCAATAGAGGCAGGGATGACGCTTTAAACCGGCTGGTTACCTTGTTGACAACTTTGCTTGGAATTTGTCATCTTTGCTTGGAATTGTTGTCAACTTAGCTTGGGCAACCATACACCTAAAAACCCACCGTTAATTAAACATCCGATTTAACATAATATACATTATGCGCATATTTCGGTTTTTCTAAAGTGGACCAGCGGGGGCATTTGAACGAAAACCTACGGTTTTGAATCCCGCGACCACGTCGTAACCGTAGGTTTCTGCTGATTTACCCCTTCTCCTCTTCATCCTCAATAAAGTAGGTGCCATTGGGTAGCACATGTTTATAGGGCAATAGCGAGATATGGGACAGGGTTTCATCGTCAATGTCCTCCCCCTGCTGTCGGAGCTGTTCCACAATGTCATTTATCTTGATCGTGTTCCAGTAAAGAATGGCGTTCGACACAAAACTAAGACTGCTGGCCTTATTCATGATTTCCTCATAATCACCGGTAGTGAACTCACCCTGGTCGGCAAAAAAGATCCAGCGCGGCAGCTTGTGTCTGTATTCTCCTTTATTCAATTGCCGCTGGACGGTTCGACGCAATTCCTGATCCGTCAGGTAGCGCAGAATGTATTCAGTCTTGATGATCCGCCCGAGATTGGTGAAGGCTTTAGTGAGGCGATCCGAGGGTGAGCTATTGGTCAATCGCTGAACGATTACATGGGCTGGCGCCGTTTTCTGCTTCAGGGAAATGGCCACGCGCATCATGTACTCCCATTGTTCCTCAATGATGGCCAGATCAGCAGTTTTGGTGAGCAGATTGTTGAGGTCACCGTAATCGACGGATTTGTCGATACGGTAGAGTTGTTGATCCTTCAAATCCCGAATACGCGGCATAAAGTAGAAGCCGAGCAGATGGCAAAGCGCGAAAACGATTTCCGTATATCCGTGGGTATCGGTGGTATGTTCCCGTATTTTCAGGATGGTGTTGTTTTCTAATAATCCATCCAGTACATACAGCGCTTCACGCGGACTACAGGAAATGATCTTGGTGCTGAATACGGAATATTGATCGGACACGTGGGTATAGATCCCTATCGCCTTCTCATAATAGCCATAGTATCGGGGATAATAGGATGCCAGCAGGCTGTCAGCCCGAATCTTAAATCGTTGCGCATCCGATGAGGACAACGTACCGCTACCATGGACGGCACTGAGCGGCAGTTCATGGTGCTGATTCACGATTTCGGCGCTGGCGTCAATGAGGGTTTCCTCACGTATATAGTATTGCAGGATGTGCCTGAGCATATCGACGGTCACTCCCTTTACACTGGCGCTCATCGACACCACACCCAGGTTGGTGGCCTGTGAAATAATGGCGGCCATCAGGCTTTTATAAAAAGCTTTCGGGCGTGATTGATGGTGCTGAATGGGAACAAAGTGACGACTGTAGTGCGTCATTTGATCCACCTCCATGAGGAGCTGTTCGATGCGGATGGTTGGCATGTGCGCATCGATCACTTTTTGCAGTCGGCTGACTTTATCCGGCACATCCAGCTTGTCATCGCGCTTGAGTTTCAACCGACCATTGTTGATCTCGGCGAAATTATCCAGACCAAACCGTTTTTTCGCTTCAGATACAGATTCGTGGAACTGTGCTGAAATGACGGCACGAACTTCGTGCGGAGGTGGTTGTTGCAGTTCGGTATAGACGGTTTGCCTTGTTTCATCCCAGTTAGGCTCGTTCAAGGTTAGATCCCAGAACGAAACATGTTGCTTGCTTTGCGGCAAATAGAGATCGCCGGAACGCAATGCGTCTTTCATCGCCAACGCTAGTCCCATTTCCCACACATTACGATTGATGCTGCCACCTTGATCTTTGAGGCTGCGACGTAATTCGCGGGGAATGAAGGCTATCGGTGTCGTTTCCGGTAGCTTCTTGAGATCACCATTATCCAGTTGCTGGACAATCTGGATTGCTTTGATCAGATGTCCGGAGCCTTTCGCGACCTCAAATGGTAAGCGGATAAAGTCGGCAAAATACTTTCGTAGACTGGGATAACGGGTCAATAGCAAATCGCAGTAGCCACGCTCTTCCAGGCGCTTGAAGATGCGCAAATCGTCAATGGAAACCAGTAGGTGTTTCTGGTCGATACGCTGCCATAAATCCTGCTTGTATAGGCTGTTCATCGGGCCATTCCAGCAACACATCGGTGGTATCGAGCACGGCATCAATCGCTTTCTTTTGCCGTTTACGAAATTCCTTGTGCTTTTTGTCGTGACTGTTTTTGGTTTGCCGACACAGCTCCGTCATGTACTGATCGTGCATTTTAACCAGGTGATCAAGCAATATCTTTCGGGATTCCAGCAGAAAACACACCATCAGAGCATAGCGCTTATGATCCTTGAAGCGCTTCATGTCCTTGGCGCTGTAACGCTTGGTCAAGCGATACAGGTAGTGAAGAAAGGCGGTATCAATGAGCTTTTCTTCGAATGCATTAATACCGGTAGCCACCAGATTGTCGTAGCGCTCCAGGTAGCGCTTCAGCGATGAAATTTTGGCGGCGGGTGGATATTCCTTGAGCTGATTGAAATGGGTTCGTTGATTGCCGCCAGAGGTTTGCAGCAGATTATCGATAGCCTCTCGCAATTCAGGCGACATCTGTTCAAACACGTGCTCAAAGAGCTGAGCATGGACCTGGTTGCAGATGCGAACGATTTGTCGTTCGATGGTGGTGGGCCCCGGTAAAACAATCCGATTCAACAACAGGTAGCGCTCTGCCCGATGAAAGAGTTCATCCGGCAGTAACCCCTGGCGTGCCTGGGCTTCGACCCAGCGATCCAGATCGGCCTCCACCTTGTCATCAAAACGCTTGAATCCCAGGTATTTGAGGATGTTATTGCGGTGTTCCAATAAGGTGGCTTCCCGTTCGGGCACTTCCACAGTGAGGGCTGGCGGTAAATCGAGCTGGCTGCTGAGGTAGCTGACCACGCGGGACGAGAGATCACTGAGCTGATTCAGAAAGCGGCCGTAGAGGCGCATGGCACAGAGCTGGATGGCAACGCCCAGACGGTATTGTTTCCGGTATTTGTTAACCATCTGGCAGTCGCGGCGATTCAGGGTCCAGTCGCGAACCATTTCCTCGTCGGAAAAGCGTTGCGGCAATATCAG